>NZ_JBGDZO010000003.1:0-517417 GCF_046548235.1 Salmonella sp. SAL4457 | reverse complement strand
GCGCAGCGATGCGTTGAGCTAACCGGTACTAATGAACCGTGAGGCTTAACCTTACAACGCCGAAGATGTTTTGGCGGATGAGAGACGATTTTCAGCAGTGATTCAGAGTTGAGTACGCAATAATTTGCGCAGCAGCAAGGCGGCAAGCGAAGGAAAGGAAGGAGCATACAGAAGTATGTGACTGAGTTTACGAGCGCAGGCAACGCCGCTGATGCGATAAAGAATTGCGTACAGAGCACAAAGAATTTGCCTGGCGGCACTAGCGCGGTGGTCCCACCTGACCCCATGCCGAACTCAGAAGTGAAACGCCGTAGCGCCGATGGTAGTGTGGGGTCTCCCCATGCGAGAGTAGGGAACTGCCAGGCATCAAATTAGAAGTATGGCATTAACTTTCGGGGCAGTTCACTACTCGACAGAGAGTAGGACAAAAGCGAAAGCTTTTGAACGTTGCGAAGCAACGGCCCGAAGGGTGAATCACGAAGTGATTCATAAACTGCCAGGCATCAAATTGCAGTAAACCGGGATGAAAATCCGGGTTGTGACAAAGAAATTCGGTGGAGCGGTAGTTCAGTTGGTTAGAATACCTGCCTGTCACGCAGGGGGTCGCGGGTTCGAGTCCCGTCCGTTCCGCCACTTGTTAAGAGCCCTGAGCATTAGCTCAGGGCTTTTTCTTTTCCTGTCATTTAATTATTGCTCAATTCGCAAAAATCCTCTGCATTTCTCGCTCTTTTTCTGCAAAGCGCTGAAGGTCATAATTCCCTCAGTTAACGAACATAGTGATTAAAAAGAGGAATTCTATGACTATCCCTGCATTCGGTTTAGGTACTTTTCGCCTGAAAGACGACGTGGTTATCGCTTCTGTTAAAACGGCGCTTGAACTGGGCTACCGTGCTGTCGACACTGCGCAAATCTATGATAATGAAGCGGCTGTTGGACAGGCGATTGCTGAGAGCGGCGTACCGCGTAGCGAGCTGTACATCACCACCAAGATCTGGATTGAAAACCTTAGCAAAGACAAGCTAATCCCAAGCCTGAAAGAGAGCCTGAAAAAATTGCGTACCGATTATGTCGATCTGACGCTGATCCACTGGCCATCTCCGGGTGATGCCGTGTCTGTCGAAGAATTTATGCAGGCATTGCTTGAAGCTAAAAAACAAGGGCTGACTCGCGAAATTGGCATTTCAAACTTCACCATTCCGTTGATGGAAAAGGCTATTGCCGCGGTGGGCGCACACAATATCGCCACCAACCAGATTGAGCTATCTCCGTATCTGCAGAATCGTAAGGTGGTTGACTGGGCGAAAGCGCACGGTATCCATATCACCTCTTATATGACGCTGGCATACGGTAAAGCGCTGAAAGATGAAGTGATTGCACGCATTGCGGCTAAACATAATGCGACCCCGGCGCAGGTTATTCTGGCATGGGCAATGGGTGAAGGTTACTCGGTGATCCCTTCATCCACCAGGCGTGAAAACCTGGCAAGCAACCTGCTGGCACTGGACCTGCATCTGGATGTCGAAGATAAAAATGCGATCGCGGCACTGGACTGCAACGATCGTCTGGTTAGCCCGGAAGGACTGGCTCCTGCCTGGGATTAATTACCCGATCCTTTGTACCTTTACCCCTCTTTCACAGCTCCTGCGGGAGCTGTTCTTATATATTCGCTCAAAAAGTCGATAAATGCCCGAATACGTGTGCTGACGGCGCGATCGCTGTAGTAAACGGCGCTGAAAGGCATTTCTACCGGCAGACGTTTATCGGCCAGCAGTTCCACCAGTTCTCCCCGCGCGATCTCTTTATCAATCATATAATCTGAAAGACATGCAATGCCGTTACCGTTCAGGCAAAGTTGTTTTAACGTTTCCCCGCTGTTGGAAGAAATCCCACATTCGATCTCATGGAGCTGCCCATCGCTACAGGCTATTGGCCAGGTATTGAGCGAGATGGGTTCAGAGAACCCCAGGCACAGATGCCGTTTTAACTCTTCAACGCTCTCAGGCTTGCCAAAGCGGGCAATATAGTCAGGTGAAGCGATAATCTTGCGATAGCTGGTAAATAACGGGCGCGCGCGCAGACTTGAATCTGTCAACGTGCCTGCGCGTATCGCAACATCCACTTTTCGTTCAATAAGATTGATGAACGTTTCTGAGGAGACAAGAGACAACGTCATTTCCGGATACCGTTCACGAAAAGGTTTAATCAGCGGCATCAGGAAATGCAGCATTACCGGCGTTGCCGCATCGATACGCAGTAAGCCGCGCGGGGTATTACGCGACTCCATGATTTCCGTTTCTGCGGCGGCCATTTCTTGCAGTATCTGCTGCACGCGCCTGAAGTATCGCTCTCCTTCTTCAGTCAGGCTCAGCTGTCGGGTCGTACGATTAAGCAGACTGACGCCGAGCTTCATCTCCAGCTTTTTAACTGCCCGGCTGACAGCGGAATTGGCCTGTCCAAGCTGCTCTGCCGCCCGGCTGAAGCTGCCGCTTTCCACGACAGCGACAAAAATTGCGAGTTCTTCGGAGGTGGCTTTCATTTTTGCTCCTGAAGCAAAATTAAATTGATATTTTGGCTATTTTTGTCATTAAAACATCCAGGCATACTGCGTGTCATCTGATTACTGCTGTTATGGAGTTATTTATGCCTCTCGCTTTATTTGCACTGACAATAAGTGCCTTCGCTATCGGTACGACTGAGTTTGTGATTGTCGGCCTGGTGCCGACCATTGCTCAACAACTGGCTATCTCGTTACCTTCCGCCGGAATGCTGGTTTCAATCTATGCGCTGGGTGTGGCTATTGGCGCGCCGGTGCTAACCGCGCTGACCGGACGCCTGCCGCGTAAACAGTTACTGGTCGCGCTGATGGTCTTGTTTACGGCGGGGAATTTGCTGGCATGGCAGGCACCGGGCTATATGACATTAATCGTCGCCCGTCTGCTGACGGGCCTGGCGCACGGCGTGTTCTTCTCGATTGGATCTACCATCGCGACAAGTCTGGTGCCAAAAGAGAAAGCGGCTTCTGCGATCGCTATTATGTTTGGTGGTTTAACGGTAGCGCTGGTCACGGGCGTTCCGCTGGGCACATTTATCGGTCAGCATTTTGGCTGGCGTGAGACCTTCCTTGCGGTATCACTGTTAGGCGTGATTGCGCTGATGAGCAGTCAACTGCTGATCCCTGCCAATATTCCCGGTCGGGCGGCCGCCAGCATTCGTGACCAGGTGAAAGTACTGACTCATCCTCGTCTGTTGCTGATTTACGCCGTTACGGCGCTGGGCTACGGCGGGGTATTCACGGCATTCACCTTCCTGGCGCCAATGATGCAGGATCTGGCGGGATTCTCCCCGGCAGCGGTAAGCTGGATCTTACTGGGGTATGGCGTATCAGTGGCTATCGGCAATATCTGGGGCGGTAAACTGGCAGATAAGCATGGTGCCGTGCCGGCGTTGAAATTCATTTTCGCCGTGCTGTTTGTTCTGCTGATGGTCTTCCAGGTGACGGCCTCCACGCAGTATGCCGCGCTGGCTACCATTCTGGTGATGGGGGTCTTTGCCTTCGGTAACGTACCGGGGTTGCAGGTCTACGTGGTACAGAAAGCGGAACAATTCACGCCTAATGCAGTAGATGTGGCGTCAGGTCTGAACATTGCGGCGTTTAACATTGGTATTGCGCTGGGTTCCGTGATTGGCGGACAAACGGTGGCGCATTACGGTTTGGCGCAGACGCCGTGGATTGGCGCCCTCATTGTTCTGGTGGCTTTCCTGCTGGTGGGCGTCAGCGGACGTCTTGATAAACCTGTACGCATTGCTCTGGAGTAAATTATTGATGTAAGCGCCTACTTACAAAACAAACTGCAATTGTTCGTTGAAAGTGAGTGCTAAAATCCCTATAACAGAAGAACCAGTCCGGTTGAGGACTGGTTGACGTTACAGAGGTTTGAAAGTCAAAAGTGCGAAAAAACACCTATGCGATGCGCTATGTTGCCGGACAGCCCGCCGAGCGGATTTTGCCGCCAGGGTCGTTTGCGAGCATTGGCCAGGCATTGCCCGCCGGGGAACCGCTAAGCAGTGAAGAGCGGATCCGTATCCTCGTGTGGAATATATTCAAGCAGCAGCGAGCCGAATGGTTATCGGTGCTGAAGAACTACGGCAAAGATGCGCATCTGGTCCTGTTGCAGGAGGCACAGACGACGCCTGAACTGGTACAGTTTGCCACCGCTAACTATCTTGCCGCCGACCAGGTTCCCGCTTTTGTATTACCTCAGCATCCGTCTGGCGTCATGACGCTTTCTGCCGCCCATCCTGTTTACTGCTGCCCTTTACGGGAAAGAGAACCAATTTTACGTTTGGCGAAATCAGCCCTGGTGACGGTATATCCCTTGCCGGATACCCGTTTATTAATGGTAGTAAATGTTCATGCGGTAAATTTTAGTCTGGGCGTGGACGTATACAGTAAGCAGTTACTTCCGATCGGCGACCAGATTGCGCACCATAGCGGCCCTGTCATTATGGCGGGTGATTTTAATGCCTGGAGCCGCCCACGTATGAATGCGTTGTACCGCTTTGCACGTGAGATGTCGCTGCGCCAGGTGCGTTTCACTGACGATCAGCGCCGTCGTGCGTTTGGACGACCGCTGGATTTTGTTTTTTATCGTGGTTTAAACGTGAATGAAGCCTCCGTACTGGTGACGCGCGCTTCCGATCACAATCCGCTACTCGTTGAATTCAGTCCCGGCAAACCTGAGCAATAAAGGTGCGTCAGGTCTGCCGTGGGGCAGGCCTCTTCGGGTGCTGCCCTTTACTTTTCTCATAACAGAAGGGCACTACCATGACAACGCATTCCCACCATGACAATGTTGAAAAGCAGTTTGGTTCACAGGCGAACGCCTATTTACATAGCGCCGTTCACGCATCGGGTCGTGACTTAGCGCGGCTGGCGCAAAGGCTGTCTGATTTTTCCCACGCGAACGTACTGGATATGGGATGTGGAGCTGGACACGCGAGTTTTGTCGCTGCGCAACATGCCTACTCGGTCGTGGCATACGATTTATCCGCCAGCATGCTTGAGGTTGTCGCTGGAGCGGCGGAAGAAAGACATTTAAGTAATATTACTCTCCGGCAAGGCTATGCCGAAAAACTGCCCTTTGAAGATGCATCGTTTGAGGTGGTGATTAGCCGCTATTCCGCGCATCACTGGCACGACGTTGGTCAGGCATTGCGTGAGGTTTATCGTGTATTAAAACCCGGCGGCGTGCTGATTATCATGGATGTCATGTCGCCTGGACATCCTGTACGCGATATCTGGCTGCAAACGGTGGAGGCGTTACGCGACACGTCGCATGTCCGTAATTATTCCAGTGGTGAATGGCTGGCGATGGTCAATAATGCGATGCTGGTAACGAATACCGTGATAACCGATCGTTTATCGCTGGAGTTTCGCTCATGGGTAACGCGGATGCGTACGCCAGCGCCGTTGGTTGAGGCGATTCGATTATATCAGGCGAGTGCCCCGGTAGAGGTGAAGCGTTATTTTGAGTTGCAGGATGACGGTTCGTTTAGCAGCGATACTATCATGCTGGAAGCGCATAAAGCGGTATAGCAATTTAAAAGGCGCCGGGGGAAGCGGCGCCTTTTGGCTTTTTCGTCGGACAATATCAGGAGTCTGGCGTGCTATTGTCCTTCACAAACAACGTAAGCTGATCGCCCGGTTGTAGATTATCCGTATCATGGTTCCAGCGCATCACATCTTTGATATTCACCCCGTGACGTCTGGCGATACTGGAAAGCGAATCGCCTTTACGGACACGATAGGTAATGCTATCGCTATTGTTTGCCAGTCGTTGCGCGCTGCTGCCAGCGCCCACGGTCAGGCTTTGCCCGATTTTCAGGCGTGAACCACGCAGGTTGTTCCACTGCTGCAAGTCCTTCGTGCTTACGCCAAGCTGCGAAGCAATACCGGAAAGCGTATCGCCAGAGCGCACCTTATAGCTACGGCTATTCAACGGCGTATTGTCGGCGATCAGTTGGGACTGAACGGCGTCAATCTCACCGGAAGCCAGCGACTCACGCAACTGCTCGGCATGCTTTTTGGGCACCATAACATATTGCGGACCGCTTACGCCTAAGGTAGACCCTTTTACACCGGCATTAAACGTCTTCAGCTTGCTGATAGACATGCCCGCCATATCCGCAACCTGGGCCATTTCAACTGGACTGTTTAAACGAACTCGTGCCAGCGCTCGGCTTTCATCTGTTGTTGGCAGACGTACGCCGTAGCGTTTGCTGTTTTTGAGAATTTCACTCAATGCCAGCATCTTAGGTACGTAGAGTTTTGTTTCTCTGGGCAAAGAAAGCGACCAGAAATCCGTCGGTTTTCCACGCGCTTTGTTTGCTTTAATTGCCCGCATAACACGGCCTTCGCCGCTGTTATACGCTGCAACGGTTAACAGCCAGTCGCCGTCAAACATTTTGTTCAGACGCTGCATCATGTCTAACGCGGCGGTCGTAGAGGCTACAACATCGCGACGCGCGTCATAATTACGGGTCTGCTTTAAACCATAATTGCGCCCTGTGCTCGGTATGATCTGCCAGATGCCTGCGGCATTGGCGCCAGACGTTGCGTGAGGATCAAAAGCGCTCTCCACTATGGGTAGTAGTACCAGCTCCATAGGCATGTTACGTTTCTTAACCTGCCCCGCTATCCAGTACATATACGGCTCTGCCCGTAAAGTTACATCGTGGAGATAGCTCTTATTGCGTAAATACTTCTGTTTCTGTTCGCGAATCCGGCTGTTTTCCGGAATTCCCATCTTTAGCTCGTCGCCAATGAAAGCCCACAAGTCCTGATCTGGCGCGATAGACGTTCCGTCGTCCATCCATCGTGCCTGACTCGTAAACTTTCCTGCTTCCCCTTGACCAGCTGCAGAAAGGCTCTGTGCGTGCTGTTGGACGTTGCCAGTGTTCTGAGACGTCTGGCACCCCACAAGCAGGACAGAGGCGAGTAATATCGCTTTTGCCTTCATGTGTGTGTCAATAGTTGCTTAAAAGACGACCGATCATAACGGCGAAGTTAGCGAATGACAAGTAAGAATTATCAGAACGTGTCTTTCTTTGACCTTAACCATGCAAAACGCGCTTCTGGTTGTTGCAATATTGTTTCTTTGTTTATTTCGTTAATTAAATCAATATCTTCAGTTCTTAAAAAAAGATTAATCTTACGTTCATTTTTAAGAATAACGGGTAATGTCATTTGTTTTTTTACACGTAACTCTTTAACTTTACGATAATATTCATTTATGAACGAATCGTGCGGAAGTATGCTCAATGCGAACTTAATGTTAGCTAAAGTGTATTCGTGAGCGCAGCAAATGAGCGTGTCGTCAGGCAGAGAATTAATTTTCATAAGTGACTGATACATCTGTGATGGCGTGCCTTCAAACAGTCGACCACAGCCGCCAGAAAACAGCGTGTCGCCGCAGAATAAGTAAGGGTGGCTAAAGTAACAGACGTGTCCTAACGTGTGACCCGGCGTGGCAAAAAGAGTAAATTTCTCGCCTAAAACGCGAATAGTATCGCCATCGCCAACAAGATGGGTTGCTCCCTTGTCTTGCGTTTCCGCCGGTCCATAAACCGTCATTTGCGGGAAGTGTTGCAACAGCTCTTTGACTCCGCCAACATGGTCGTGATGGTGATGCGTCAGAAAAATCGCCTCCGGCATCCACTTATGTTCAGCAATGGCCTTTAAGACGGGTGCCGCTTCGCCGGGATCAACAATCACACAGCGGCCTTCATCATTGGTCAGCACCCAGATGTAATTGTCCTGAAACGCGGGAATACTGTTAAGATTCATATATTACCTCTCAAATAATTAGCGGAAGGTTGCGATGAAACCGGCAAGGCTCTCTCAAACTGTCGTTGCGCCCGGATGTTGGGGTGAGTTGCCCTGGGGCAATTACTACCGTGAGGCGCTGGAACAGCAGCTAAATCCGTGGTTTGCAAAAATGTATGGTTTCCATTTGCTTAAAATCGGTAATTTAAGCGCAGAAATCAATTCCGAAGCGTGCGCGGTCTCCCATCAGGTGAATGTTTCGTCGCAGGGGTCGCCGATGCAGGTTCTGGCCGATCCGCTACACCTTCCTTTTGCAGATAAATCCGTCGATGTTTGTCTGCTGGCGCATACTTTGCCGTGGTGTACCGACCCGCACCGTTTATTGCGGGAAGCCGACCGCGTATTGATTGATGACGGTTGGCTGGTCATCAGTGGATTTAACCCGCTGAGTTTGATGGGGTTACGTAAACTGGTACCCGTTTTACGTAAAACACCGCCCTATAATAGTCGGATGTTTACCCTTATGCGGCAACTGGACTGGCTGTCTTTACTCAATTTTGAAGTGCTACATTATAGCCGTTTTCATGTCTTACCCTGGAAAAAGCAGGGGGGGCGGCTTTTAAATACGCATATCCCGGCGCTGGGCTGTTTACAGCTTATTGTGGCCCGTAAGCGGACCATCCCGCTTACGCTTAATCCGCTGCGACATAATAAAAGTAAAACCCCTATCCGCCAGACCGTTGGCGCCACCCGGCAATATCGCAAACCGGATGGCTAAGCCTCCGCCTGGTAGCCACTATCTTCCTGCGTGGGGTTCATTGCCGCGGCGCGCGCCAGTTCATCACAACGCTCGTTTTCGGGATGGCCTGCATGGCCTTTGACCCATACCCATTTGATCTGATGCTGACCTAACGCAGCATCGAGACGTTTCCAGAGATCGACATTTTTTACGGGTTTCTTTTCCGCAGTTTTCCAGCCGCGTTTCTTCCAGTTATGAATCCATTGGGTAATTCCTTGCCGCACATATTGGCTGTCGGTGCTCAATGTCACTTCGCAATGTTCTTTTAACGCTTCAAGCGCGACGATCGCCGCCATCAGTTCCATACGGTTATTGGTGGTCAGCGTGTAACCTTCACTAAACGTTTTTTCATGACCACGATAGCGTAAGATAGCGCCATAACCACCAGGCCCTGGATTCCCCAGGCAAGAGCCATCGGTGAAAATTTCTACCTGTTTAAGCATCTCTGGTAGACTTCCTGTAATTGAAATCGATAACAAAACGCAAGTCTGACATAAATGACCGATATGAGCACTGCAATTACACGACAGATTGTCCTCGATACCGAAACCACCGGTATGAACCAGATAGGCGCGCACTATGAAGGTCACAAGATTATTGAGATCGGTGCGGTTGAGGTGATAAACCGTCGTCTGACCGGCAACAATTTTCATGTTTACCTGAAGCCCGATCGCCTTGTCGATCCAGAGGCTTTTGGCGTACACGGTATTGCCGATGAGTTTCTGCTGGATAAGCCGGTTTTTGCTGATGTGGTCGATGAGTTTCTTGATTATATCCGCGGCGCGGAGCTGGTCATCCATAACGCATCGTTCGATATCGGCTTTATGGATTATGAGTTTGGTCTGCTTAAACGCGATATTCCTAAAACCAATACTTTCTGCAAAGTTACCGACAGCCTGGCGTTGGCGCGGAAAATGTTCCCCGGCAAGCGTAACAGCCTTGATGCACTGTGTTCGCGTTATGAGATAGATAATAGCAAACGTACTTTGCACGGCGCATTGCTCGATGCCCAGATCCTTGCTGAAGTGTATCTGGCGATGACGGGCGGACAAACGTCCATGACGTTTGCGATGGAAGGAGAGACGCAACGGCAGCAAGGTGAAGCGACCATTCAGCGAATCGTTCGCCAGGCCAGCCGGTTACGGGTCGTTTTTGCCTCTGAGGAAGAGCTGGCTGCGCATGAATCGCGGCTTGATCTGGTGCAGAAAAAGGGCGGAAGTTGCCTTTGGCGGGCGTAATTTATTCCTTTTTAGGCTATAAAAATCATCCTTCGGGCGATTTTTGCAGCAACTGATTCAAAAGGTGAGAAAAAGCGTTGACGGGCGACACCGCAAACCGTAATATTCGCCTCGTTCCCAGCGGGAACATCACGGAGCGGTAGTTCAGTTGGTTAGAATACCTGCCTGTCACGCAGGGGGTCGCGGGTTCGAGTCCCGTCCGTTCCGCCACTATTCGAGGCCATGCTATTGATTAGCATGGCCTTTTTCTTTTCCTGTTTTTTCTGGTGTGCCATTCAGTATGCCATCAGCGTCCGGCTTGCATCGGTGTAAATCAGCCTGTACCGGACATCAGCGTGTCGATTGAGCCTCATCCTGCCGCCACTCTCCCCGGGTAGTGTCTGGCGATGATGTCGTTCAGTTTATCCACCAGTTCCGGTCGTTTGAAAGTAATATGGGCAGTTCCCTTCTGAAAATATTTGATTTTAAACATCTCGTCCTCGTAACTGTTACTCCCTCTGTTATCGTGAATGTGATCGCCTAGGCGTCGGGTCACATCAGCACGGTTATCAGGAGCGGGTTTCCCATCCAGCAGCATAAGCATACGTTCCAGGTCAGCGAGCCGATCACGCTGCCAGCCCCAGTTCAGTCCAAATCCCCATCTGTCGCATTTTACCAGACCGTTCACGATAATTTTTTTCCCGAATTTACACGGCGAATTTGACTTAAAATCCCAGCTAAGGCTTTTGAACACATTAATCACACCGCGTTCAAACACCTCGTCTTTGCTCTGGTGCAGTTGCTCAAAGGTACTGAGTATATTCGCTTCACTGATGGCTGGAATATCATCACCTTCAAGGTTTCTGTACCACTGGTCACGGGCCTGAGCGTCCATCAGACTCAGCATTCCGGACTTCTTCATCAGGTCCCGCCATATGCTGCGATCGAGATTACGGGTAATAGCTTTCATTGCCGCTTCTGGTTTCTCCATCAGCCAGCAGCCGCAGCGAAAATCCTGCTTCATGCCCCAGTCCAGGGCGGCTTTACCGCCGATGCTTCTGGTCAGCGCCGATATTTCTGCAATCCGCTCAGTCACGGTTCTGATCTGTTCAAGTGCAGCGTTGCGTCCGGTGACGATACGTTCAATGCTGGTGGAGCAAATCATATCGGTATGGTCAGTTAAGACTTCGGGGTCGGCATTAGTGTGTTCTGACATTATTTTCTTTCCTTTATATAAGCACAAAACGCCGGTCTGTGAGGACCGGCGCTTATGCGAGTGTCAGTAAGGTGGTGTTACTGCGGAGAAAGTAAAAGCCGGAGGTAGTGTATCATCCGGACCTCGTTCAGGGCCTGTTCAACAGAGGGCAGGAGTGCTGCTGAACCGGTGAGAGTATCGTCGTTATCGAAGATGATCTCTGTACCACAGTCGATATTGTCCTGCAGCCAGCAGATCAGGATCTGCAGCCCTTCTTCAGTGGTTAATGGCATGTGTTTACCTCAGTGGGGAAGTGGGTTACCAGTCGAAGGTGGCAAAGCCTGGCAGGAGTTCGCCGAAAGCATCCAGGTGGAGAATACCAGCGGCGTAACGGCGTATCAGCGTCACCACTAACCGTCGACAGGCTTTCGACAGCCCCAGCCGTTTAAGCCGCAGAACCGGAAATGACCATGCCTCCAGGTGGAGTAAGGAGCCGGAGCCGGTATACAAAATCCACTCCGACTCGCCAAAGTCTTCATACTGGTGTGAAAGGGTAAACAGCAGAGCATTGTCTTTCTCCGTGATATGTGCGGTGCTGCACTGAATGCCGTTAACGCGGGCGACGGGCGGAAGCGGATCTTCAACAATCAGCTTTCCGGGCTCGTCAGCAACGCGAAGTGAATATCCGTTATCACAGACCACATCGATCAGGCTGGCGAGTTCAATACCGTCGATATCCACGACGATCCGGCCCCCATTAAGGGCCCGGACGTTGATTGTATCGGCTTCCACGGTCATGGACAGCTTCATCGTGCCACCCCGCTGTATCTGCCGGTGGTGATGTCGGTAACGGCCCGGTAGCCACGACGTTTCATCAGGCCACAGGCTTTTCTGGCGCGGAGAATATCGATACGGGTAATGAACGGAGACTGCACTGCAATACTGAATCCCGGGCAGTCGGTCCGGACCAGGTCATATTTTTCAACAATACCGTTCAGCGCATCGCACAGGGAGATGCCGGCGTTGATATGCTGCTCAATGACGCCGTCGTTAGCAAACGGGGTGTCGTTCAGCATCAGACCGTAGTGTTGTTGCAGCAGATGCGACAGCAGGGTCTGCCAGATGCCGACAGGCGTGGGGTGTGACGAAGTCGCCCCGGGCGGGAGTGAGGGTAAAATCTGCATAATGTGTTCTCTGTTGGTGGAAGGTAAGAAATGAACCGGAAGGGAGTGACGAAAAAGTTTAACCGAAGCGCTGGCCGGTTTCGGTGAAGGTGTAACCGCCGGCGATAAGCGCCTCATCCACGGCCTCCGGTGAGGTCAGCCAGTCGTATTGCGTTTCAAGTTGCTGATATAACCAGCGGGCCAGATCGCGTAACGCGTCACCCAGGACACCGTCTGCGTCATCGGTGGCTTCCTGACCGGTGGGGGAGTCCCGCTCAACAGTAATGTGCATACTGTATTCATGGTAATAGCGCCCCTGATGCTGAATATCAGCCTGAAGCTGCCAGAGGTTACGCTGCTGGATTGCCTGCAGCTCATCAGCAATACGGTGAAGCGCTTCGTCCTGAGGCGCATGCTTTCTGATGTGTTGTGCGGCACCGGGCTGATAGTGGTACAGCCCCTCAAAGCAGGCTCCGTCCCCCTGACAGCAGAAACCGGAAAACCAGATACAGGCTTTTTCGTAGGATCTGCCGCCGGTGGTGGTGAAGATACGTGTTTTGAGTCTCACGCCCAGGATGTTGCAAATCAGGGTGAAATCCTCATAAACAGCGTCGTACCACTCATACTCCAGCCCCCCTTCGCAGTACCAGGCGCGGGCCTTCTTGCGGGCTGACTCTGAGAGTTCATCAGACAGATACACCGTGGTGGAAATGACCCGGCTCATCGTGCCATACCTCCGGTTTCAGGCGGTTCTCCGGGGTAAATGGCGAGATAAATGTAGCCGCACGACCCGAGTGAGTCGGCCTCGCATACCAGTCCCTTTGCGTACAGGGTGACGCAGTGCTGATGGCGGGGATTAAGCTCACCGGAAAGTAACATCAGCTCCAGTTGTTTCAGCAGTACCGGAAAGGCCTGGTCCAGGTGACGTAAATCCGCGTCGCTGAACTGTCCGGTAATGCCGGCGCGGTCAGCCAGGTAATGCAGGCGGTTGCCCTCCTGAACCAGCCGTGCGCCAAAACATGGTGACACATTGCGGCGGAGTCCCCACCAGGGAGACGTGAGGTCATGTACGGTGGTTGTGGTCTTCGTCATTTAAGGGTTCCTCTGACAAGGGGGATTCATCAGATTTCGGGTAAATCATCAGGCTGACAGCGCCCTGTGGACCGGGTTCTGATTCACAGGTCAGCCCGTTGTGGTGAAAGACATGCGGCGTCTGTGCCTCCGGTGAGCCGGGGGACGCCATCGTGACCATCTGCTGTAATATCAGCGGGAAGGCCTGCTCCAGCCAGCGGGCCTCCTCCTCCGTGAATGCCGCCCTGATATCGTCCCTGCTGGTCTGTAAACGGAACAGACAGCCGTCCTGCAGCAGACGGCCCCGGATGCAGGGGACTGAATGATTATCCGGTTGTTTGCGGTCGGGGTTATCTGACATCGGTTTTCCTCCGTGGGTTAATTCAGGGTGACGCACATCAGGCGGGTGTACGGGCCGTGGCGGTCCCGGCGTCGTTCAGCGTACACGGCCAGTACGCCACTGATATCCTGTACGTCCCGGTCGTACCAGTGACAGACGCTGCCGGACCACGGATATTTCCCGGTACAGAAGCGAAACAGACGGGACTGCGGGTGCCGGCGGTATATCGCCATTGCCCGGCGTTTGCTGATAATTTTCATACGGCAGTCCCGCCTGAGCTGGTGTTTTTCAGCAGGGCATCAACAATATCATTCCAGCACCACTCCTCATCCTCCGGGACAGGTAGCGTTATCTGTCTGAACGGTATCTTCAGGAGCCCGGCGAGGCGTGCTGCAATATCCGTGAGAGGTTTGTCGCCCTGCGCGATATCAGCACACTCCAGGAAGAGACCGTGTACATAAACCGCTTCATCCCCGTTCTCCAGACGAAGAACGGTCACGCCACTGAAAATATCAGCGGGTATAACCTGCGTTTCATCGTTTCTCATGGTGTCATTACCTTTTTAAAGCCAGCCGCGTTCAGCGAACGAGACAATCTCCATGCCGCCAACCACCAGGTGATCCAGCAGACGGATATCCACCAGGTCCAGGGCCTGTCTGAGCCGCTCTGTTATCTGACGGTCCGCCAGGCTGGGATCGGCAAGCCCCGACGGATGACAATGCGCCACAATGACAGCGGCGGCGTTATGTTTCAGACCGGATTTCACCACTTCGCGGGGATGGACCTGAGTATGGTTGATAGTGCCGCTGAAGAGCGTTTCGTGAGCAATAAGGCGATGCTGGTTATCGAGGAAGAGCGCAACAAATTCTTCCCGCTCTGGCGCGGAGAGTTGCAGGCGTAGCCAGTCCCGGACAGCATGGCTGGAGGTAAATGCCGCCCCGGGTTCGCGTAACTGGCTCTCCAGCAGGGTTAAGGCTTCCCGGATGATTTGTTGTGCGGATGCCGGTAATGTGGCGGCAAACAGCGGTAACTGTTGTCTCATGTCGGTATCCTCAGTCGGTGATATGCATGATGGCGCTGCATTCAGGATGGTTAAGGGTATGATCCCGCAGGTGGAGGTAATGCGCGGTCATCAGGTCGCTGCCGGTACGGCAGGCATGGTGGCTGTACTCCAGCAGGCAGGCGGTGATCCCGACCGCCTCAGGGCTCATGTCCGCGCTGTTGCCGTTCATGGCGTTGAACAGTGACCAGGTGTCGTCCCCGTCATCCGCCTCCGGGGCCATAAATGCGCCACCGTTGCTCAGCGTGTAAAACTGCCAGATACCGCCGCTGTAGTCCGCGCACAGGCGGTCCGTCCAGGCGAAGATACGGGGCTCCAGTAATATCCACTGCGGAACGCCCCGGAAGTGGCGGGGCCAGAAGTCAGGGCGGTCCTCATCCGGTACGGGCGTGGCGGTGATGAGGGTTTCATCAGGCGCAGGGATAAGTTCAGGGTTAATTGCTGTGGTCATTATGGTTTCCTTAACAGACTGAAATATAACCGGTTCGGGGATATCCGGAACCGGCTGAACTGAAGGGGATCTACGGGGACGTCACCACCAGGCGTGGAAACACAGGCGGTGGGTGCTGAAATCAAACGACGCCAGCTGTTGCTGTACAAACTGTTTCAGGTTTTCCACGTCAGACCAGTAACTGTCGTCGTACTCCTGCGAGCCGAAGAAGAACCCTTCGGTGGTCGGGAACAGGTCGTGGCAGTTTTCCGGCGTGAGGCGGTCAAGAGTGGCCCGGAGTTTTTCCAGGTCCTGGCGGGTCAGGGGGACATCAGTACAGTTCTCCACCTCCCCGGCGTTGGCATCAATCCAGTTGAGCAGAGCGTTGAACTTGCGGTAATACCCGACGGCCTCGTCCTGCTCCCGGCGGGTGGTGTCTGCCGTGGTTTCGGCCGGACGTTTAATGAAATATAAATCGAGTCCCATGGGGAACCTCCTGATTACGCTGAGATAAATGAAAAGGCCATGCACGGGAAGAGCATGGCCCGGGGTGTCTGTCGGTGAATAAGCGGAGTGGGGTGACTTTCGGATGTTGTTACTGGCAATATCGGGGGGCAGGAGAACAAGCTTTTCGTCTTATTTGCCGGGGTGAGTATTCTGGTTCAGGTGGAATGCCGGGCAGGACTGTGCATAGCCGTCAGCGCCAGACCGTGCGGGCCAGGTACCATCAGTAATGAACAGCCGACACAGGCTGAGCTCACCGGGCCGGTAACAGAGGTGAGAACACCAGGCACAGAGGTCGTCGTCGGATATGGAACGGCAGCCTGGCTGGTTCGCCAGGGATACCGGATATATTCTGGCCTGACGGGCATCAGCAGGAACATGGCGCATCAACTCAGCGCCTGCTGCATCTGTTCCGCCATCACCCACAGGGCACGGTTTAGCCTGATGTCCCCGTCAATGCCGTTAACGGCTCGGGTATGGCTGCGTTTGCCCTTCGCAGTACGTCCCGGAAGCCCGCCTTTCAGCAGGTTCTCCTGGATACGCTGGTACGTTGTCCACAGGTCATCACTGCGGTCTTCATAACGTCGGGGTGTCAGTATCTGCGTTGCCGTCACCGGCTGATGCTCTTCACCAAAACGGTACGTCAGGGCAGCATTCGCCAGTGCATGCTGTGCCAGTGGCGGTAATAAAAGTGACTGCATGGCGTCGCGCTTCTCTTCCATCCGGTCAAAGACGCTGAGTACGTCGTAGGCTCCCTCAATGACCTTGTTAACGACATCGCCCCGGTGCGGAACTCTGATTTCGCCAAAGGACTGCCCGCAGACGAGCGAATTCGTGCATACGCTGCGGAAAATTCCCGGCAATAACTGAAAACTGGACTCACCACTGTGCGAATTCAGGATGATGATTTCCGGCACCTGCTGACCGTGTATCTGACCGGTGCGACGCAGGCGGAGCATGTGCTTCGTATATTCCCGACGAGCAGGGTCACGAACCCGTGACTGACAAGCGAAGAACGGCTGGAACCCTTCCCGTTGAAGGTTTTCCAGGATGGTGATGGTCGGTATGCAGGTGTAGCGTTCACTGCGGGACGCATGTTTGTCCTCACCAAAAACGCTGGGGACCACCTGTATTAATTCTTCACGGGTTAAGGGACGGTCGCGGCGTATCTGGTTAATCCGTCCAAAGCGGCTGGCTAAGCGCATTGTTAATTTCCTTCGTGGGTTGATTTAACTGCATAAACAAAAAGCCATGCTCCTGTGGGAACATGGCCTGTTGGCGTGGTTGCTGGTGGGGTGAGCAGCGGTGAGTCAGTGTCGGGGTATTCCGTGGCTGAGCAGATAGCGGTTCAGCCAGTACCAGGCACGGGCTTCAAAATTCCATGCCCACCAGAGCAACTGATTATAACTGTCGCGTATGACCAGCCGGAAATGTGTGCCCTGGTCATCTTCAATAAACACATTGCGGTAAGCTGTTGTGACGGCAATCGCCTGCGTGCGTGAGAAAGGGCCTTCGCCTTCAGGCAATAAAAGTGATGTACAGTCTGGCATATCTGTTACTTTATAGTAAAAAGCGCCTGTCATCATGGCAGGCGCTGT
The DNA here is from genome assembly GCF_046548235.1 of Salmonella sp. SAL4457. Taxonomy (NCBI): domain Bacteria; kingdom Pseudomonadati; phylum Pseudomonadota; class Gammaproteobacteria; order Enterobacterales; family Enterobacteriaceae; genus Salmonella; species Salmonella sp. SAL4457. The sequence goes on along the minus strand of NZ_JBGDZO010000003.1, from coordinate 500,215 downwards.
ATTAATTACTAATATTAATAAATTAATAACACACAGATCAGGCGCATGATTTATTCCTTAGATTTTAATTTGGTCAAGTCCGACAACTTCGTGAATTGTGTTGTCGTAAAGTTTAACGCCCAGTTTACCGTTTTTCAGCGTAACGAAACTGGCTTTGATATCGCCTTCACAACTTTGATTGTCGTTGTATTTGATGGTCTGAGCTTTGCCGGTGTAAAAGTTAATCACGCCGTAGAAACCATCCCAACACGCCGTACCGCCCATAGCGTGTACCAGACCGTATTGCATGTCTTTGGATGTACCCAGGTATTTACATCTTCCATCAGTGGTATCGGTCCCCTGACACCAGAACTCCGTACCGTCAGTGACGTCAGTAAGGTTGTGCGGTAAAGGTACAGCCGTGTTTGCAGATACATTACCGGTAAAGAAACTGATAACTGCAACCATTAAAATGGTGATAATATTTTTCATGATAAATACTCCAGTGTTTCTGATGTTAAATAAAAATATAAGCCCCCTGTTTCCGCAACACTTATAACTCCCCCCCGAGAGGCCGAAATTAAAGTCCGGCCTGTTTATTAAACACATGCCCGAAGTATGCACTTCAACGGGGGAATATTTTATATTGTGACTTTGACTGTCCTCTGAATCAAATAAGACACAGCTGCTCCAAGGCGATTTACATCATTTACTTGTTAATTACACTAATGACCTGATTATTTAGTAAACTCTGTGATAAAGAATATCAGGCAGTTAATAACACCAGTATTAACATAACCAACCAGACCCAGAAATAAGCCGGTTTCTGACCGAGGGCTTTAGCCCTGCGCCACAGATAAAACGGAACCAGCCAGGCCAGCCAGCCAAAGGCAGCGGTATCAACGCCGGATTTACGGAGCCGTCGTTCATCCAGATACCCCAGCGCAATATTCAGTATCAGTGTGATAAACCAGTATTGCCCCTCCGTCACGGCGGCATACGCCTCTTCAAATTCCATTCCGCTCAGCCCGGCCGTCCACATCTCCAGGGCATACCCAATCAGGGGCGCAAAGGCCAGCGTCCAGACCACGCTTCCGGGGATACGATTGCCGGGCAGCGCGGGGGGAACCGCACATTGTTTCAGGACATCTGCCAGCGGCGTGGCTGACAGCGGCTGCCATTCCGTCATGCCCTGTTGCCATACCAGCGTTGAGGCATTCAGCTCCCCGCGCTGAATACGTTCGGTTATGTCGGCTTCGGTCACATTGTCGTGACGCACGCCATTTTTCTCATAATGCCTGTTCATTCTTTTCCTTTATTTTTAATGTGTTAAATGAATATGGGAGGCTTCTCCCTGAGGCAGGGAGTTCACTCTTCAATGTATTCGAAAGAACCGACTGGCTTGCCGTTGTAGTACATCACGACGTCGGCCAGTGATTTCCTGTTCTGTGGGTTGACAAAACCTGCACTGAATGCCTTGCTGCAGTACTGCTCCAGGGACATTTTCGCCGTCGGAATCAACTCCATGGCGTCACCATTAGAACGGTCAACCACCCCCCAGATACCGTTGGGGCATTTCCAGTCGGTGGGGACCATTCTGACAATGGCAACGCGCCCGTTTTCCGATTGCGAAACCACTTCACACATCTTTCTCTCCAGTTTGTACTGGTTACACCAGAAGGGTTTGTTATGCTGCATATCGCGGGTGTAGGCTGGAATGCCGCCTTTGATGGCACCCTGAAAACCGCCATCAGCATGGGCCGGTGTCAGCAAATACAGACTCAGGACTGCAGCAGAGATAACACCTTTCAGCTTCTTCATGGATGGTTCTCCTGGTTATCCGGCAGATAGAGTTTCCCCATTTCCTTGCCATCGTGCGAATACACCACCGATTTTTCACCCGTATAGCTGTCAGTCTCGATCCGGAAGCTCAGAGTAATATTGCCCGCGAGACACAGGGCGGCTATCAGCGGCTGCACCGTTTTCTGCTGCATATCAGCAATGTAGTAATAATTACCGGACTCACAGCCTTCCGGCGACTGGCGGGTTTTCATTACCGTGTATAGCGGTGTGCCGAAGGCATCCTTTTTTACCCATTCCTGCACGACATCGGATTTGTGAGACACCACGTCGCTGAACGGCGGCGGAGTCAGGTCCTTAAACCGGGCAATCGCCTTCACGCCAGCATCTTCCTTGCTGTCGCAGCCGGATGCCAGCAGAGTGCCGATAACCACCAGAAAGGTCGTCAGACGCGTATTGAATATATTCATGGTAAAACTCCCTGTTATGGTTGTTTTTCAGCGGGTTCAGCAGTTGCCTGTACGACGACATAATTCTGCCAGGCTCTGCTGCGCCACCCATTGCTGCAGTTTCCTGTCGGCTTCAGAGCTTCTGGCCGCCAGGGCCGCCTGTTGTTTTTTGTTGACGCAATTTTCCGGGAAGGCGGCCAGCACCTGATTGCTGTGAGGTTCTTCGGCCAGCTCCAGTTGATATTGCGTATCGATAATGGTGAAATAACAGCCTTTCCCCTGGTCTTCGCCCTGGTACACCGAAGTCAGGTCAGAGGTGTAGCCGCTGGCCGGTTTCAGATTTAGCCTGCGTACCGTGTGCGTTTTCTTGTCGGCAAGGTAATAGGCACCGCCGCCACGAATACGCAGCAGAAACTGTTTCGTCCAGGGATAATTGCCTATTACATCAGCCTGATAAAGGGCGTTATGCAGTGTGTTGTTATCCGTACCGTCGGCCGATTTCCAGCCGTCGGCCTGCATGTACTGCCAGGACCTGACGGAGCCCATGATGTCATCTGCGAGGACCGGAGGCACAGAGGTAATGCAGAGGCTGGCGGCCAGCGCCGCCGTGGTGAATAATTTCATACCTGTTCCTTATGGGTAAGTTGCCCGTAACTGTCGTCAGCGAGCAGTGAATGTAAAATATGAAAATGAGGTAACGCCTGTAAAAAGTCCGGGCGGGACAGAATGCGGGTGAAATGTCCGTCTGGTGTGAAGGTTTCCGGGTGAAACGTCACGGAGTGAACGGTGTGCAGCGCAAAAACGGTTATCCGGCCGAGATGTTCTCCCGCCAGAAACCACTCACCGGTGCTGAAAATCAGCCGATATGGGGCAAGGCTGTCACAACGACTCCCGTCAGTAAGCAGGGTTACCTTCTGGTGTTCTGATACCGCCCTGACCAGTCGTGTGAAGATGCCCGGTCGGGAAAGTGGTATGGTTGCCCCCTGATGCCAGATAAGGCATGGCGAGGAATCCTGGCTACTCAGCAACGAACTGACCAGATGGTGGTCCATATCAGGAAACAATGTGCCAGTGCCTGACTGACGGGCGAACTGCATTGCTGCCTCCTCCCGAATCTCCTGACGGCCCCCGGTCAGCAGACGGCAGCAGCCATCCTGATACTCGATGTCGAGGTAAATCAGACGCTCGCGGAAATCACGATGCAGGGTGCGAACCGACACGCCAAACTCAGCGGCCAGTTTGCGCATATTCAGCGTTTCACCCGCGAGCAGACGGCTGATAATCAGCGATAGCCGGACAGACAAGCGGTCATAACGACGCTCAGCCTGAGACATGCATTATCTCCGTGTTTAATAACTGGTTAATTAAGATGGTATTACTGTAAAGGATGGGACTGACGGGTTGTGTCCGTCATACGTAGCGAAACGCCTGGTGCAAGAAGACTGTGTGGATGCAACGTCGGCAGTGGTGACGCGCTTACGACTGGTGGTATCTTTTGCTGGTCAGGACAGGTTATGTCTGCCTGGAAATAATCATCTACCAGGCGGTGAATAAACAGAGTCATTCACTACAGTCCTGATGACCTTTTACTCATTCAGAAGAAAATCCAGTCCCATACCGCGCGGGCCACGGACACCACCGCATCACGCACGGTACGTATCACAGTCTTCAGCGGCGCAGGCAGAAACGACGATGATTCTGCCGTATCGAACACCCGCCCCACGGCCTCACCGAAGCTATCACGGGCCTGTGACCTGACCGGCCCGGTGCAGAGCCTCCCGTGCAGTTGTGTCGCCACCGGGCTGGTGGCATGGTCCGGCAGACAGCGCATCATGGTTGCCACCATCGCTTCCACGCCCCAACCGGTCAACGCTGACACCATGCAGACCGGATGACGGGGAGTGAATATCGTGGTAATGGCGGCCTGTTTCGCCTTCAGGTTAGTCTGCTGCTGTGGCGAGGGGGTACTGGTGCGGATATCCCATTCGTGGCAGGGTTCGATTTTGTCAGCCTGGTTCAGCACAAACAGCACCTGCTGCTGGTAAGGTTGCATCACCCCATGCCAGAACTGCTCGTCTACTGACAGCGCCCGGTCGTCGGCTTTAATGACCCACAGCACCAGGTCCAGCTCCGGCAGCATACGCCGGTACAGGGCACGGTATTCCTGGTCCCGCAGCCCGTTTTCTCCCACACCCGGTAAATCAACAATCATCAGACTGTGACGACCGCTGCGCAACCGGAAGCGCAGCACGTCACGGGTACAGGCGTTCACATCACTGATGGGGGAGACCTCACCCCGGAAGAGTTCATTACAGAGCGAAGACTTACCCGCACCGCTCTTGCCCATGATGCCAATCACCGGCTCGTAGTGGGTGAGGTTCTGAATACGTTCAAGAATAAGCTGACGAAGCGTATCGGGAAGCGCCGACAGCGGTTGTTCCAGGGCCTGAAGGCCGTGAGGTTTAGTCATACAGGGTTCTCAGCGTGAAAAAATAAAAATCCCCGCACTCCGGTTAAAGAGGCGGGGGATTCACTTTGATGATATCTATCTGAAATTATTTGGGATTGTCTGATGATACTGATCGAGGGAATCGAGCTGCAAACATGCTGGTAATAACCTGTACTTTCCTGTTTTAGGATCGCTGAAGTCGTTGATTAGTGTTAATATTACCGCCAATTTTTCAGCGTTCTGATTCCGACAAAAAAATCAATATTTGAAGAATTTCTTGCGAAGACCCGATCACTTGTATGTGGGACTTGTGTGGGTCTAGGACGCTCACAATTTGGTGTAGCAAAAAATCGCTATGATTGGGTGATAGTCGACGAAGCTGCTCGTGCGACACCTGGCGAATTGGCTATAGCAATTCAGTCGGGTCGCAGGGTGTTACTGGTCGGCGATCATCGTCAATTGCCACCTTTGTATCCTGAACCAGTGGTGCGAAAAATATCGATAGAACTAAATTACTCTGATCGCGCGGTACTAACACGTAGTGATTTTGAACGTGCTTTCGAATCAGATTATGGTAAACAAGTCGGAGCAACATTACGTACTCAATATAGAATGGCCCACCAATAGGTGAAATGGTTTCAGCTTGTTTTTATCCCAAACCGTTAGAACCTGGACGTGGAAATCCAGAACCTTGGTTTAATCAATTACCTAAAAGATTAAGTTCTATTATTACTTGGGTTGATACTTCCGATGCTGGGGGAGAATCTTATGAAAGAGCAAAACATCCTGGATTTGACAATCCTTATGAAGCTAGAGAAATTATTGATACGCTGCGTTCAATATGTACAGCAGAATCATTCATCAAATATTTAATTGATGAAACTTCAGATGAGGAAAAACCAATTGGTGTAATTTGCATGTATGCAAATCAAGAACGCCTATTGCAACGTTTACTTAGCGAACAAGATTGGGCTACTGGTTATAGACATCTTATTAAAATTGATACAGTTGATAGTTATCAAGGTAAGGAAAATCGGATCATTATCGTTGCAACGACGCGCAATAATAATCAGTGTATTCAAGGGTTCCTTAGCAGCTCGGAGCGAATAAATGTGGCGATTTCGCGTGCAATGGATAGATTAGTAATCATTGGGGCTGCTCGTATGTGGCGTGAGAGGCATCAAACTTCAGCGTTAGGCCGTGTATTAAACCACATTGAAACACATCGTGATGGGAATAACTTCAATTTGGTTCAGGCATTAGCCATTGAGGAGGGACAGAAATGATTACATTGGAAGAAAAAAACTAAGAGAAATATTAGCTGTTGATGAAATTACTTTTGCAATTCCTGCACAAAGTTTCGCTATCGAATGCTCAATAAGTGCTGAGGAGGCATTGCCCGTTGTTACTGAGTTCGCGCTTCGCATCGCTTATGTTTGTGGTACATTGAGTCCTGTACAAATTCAGGATTTTTTTGGATTCACAAAAAAAGAAACTGATGCAATAATTCAGACATTACTTAACGAACGCCTCATTAAATGGAATGAAGATGAGCTGTTAGAGCTAACTTCTTATGCATTAACTCGTTTTCAAGATAGCTCAGATCATCTACCTCGGTTCTTTAAAATCCAAGAATGGAGTTCTGAAGTTATTTTTGATCTAATAAGTTTTAGTCCAGCAGGACGCCCCAACAGATTGAAACGTGTAAATTCATTAGTGGAGTTAGCAGCACGAAATATTGAGAGGCAATCTAAAACAATTCAATATGCAGAGCAAGCCTTTCAAGAGCACTTTCATAGTATTTGTAAGAAGAATAAAGCAGAGATCTATAAGATTAGTGCGGTAGATGCTGGCGAGCATTTTAGCATTCCACTGCCGTGTATGTTTTATCTGGATTTGGATGGCCAAGTTAATATTCGACGTGATATAGATAATGAAGCTTTTAATAATAGACTTGAAATATCAGAGGCTATTACTGATGCACTTTCAAAACAAGAACGTCCGCAAAACAATAGTTTTATGGATTTTATTCATTATTTTGATTATTCGTTATTTGAACGTTATGTTTCGAATGATGCTTTTGATTTGCGTCGATATGTTCAAGATGTTCATTTAACACGTATTGTTTGTTATGATAATAGACGTGTCACCCCATTACTTGGAGCATTTTATCTACAACATAACGCCGATTTAATTATCACTAGGCTTGGAGATGAGATACTAAAACAGGAGGAAATGTTAGTTAATAAGGAGGTTAGTTTAAAATCTGGTGAGGATGGTGAAAAAATAGATACCCTCCCTGTTTCAGAAAAAACTATCGTTCAAAGCGGGTTGTGGCTTGCCCCCCAACTATCCCTTTGGGCTAGAACTCGCGGGGCAAGAGAGTTTGTTCAGAAGATTGACCGTCTGTTGGATTCTAGGAATAAAAAAAAGAGCAATCCTGTTGGTACTTATGTAATGATCTCTGGTCGGAATAATGCAGCTAAAGATCGTGCATTTAAATATAGAGATCAGTTTCAATATTTATTTAATCTAGATATATGTCTTATGGATGGGAAATTAGAGTTGTTACTTATACCTGGTTTAATTGTATGTGTTCTTTTTCATTTCCATTTGGAACATCAGCCGGTTAGCATCCCAATAGGGTTTATCTCGTCTGAGGTGGAACATTTGAAAATAGCAAGTTCATTGATATCTGAATCAACGAGATCAAAACAAATATTTACATCTATGTATGATAGTGAAAACGTTCCTGTTGCCTATCAAGGATTACAAAATTTGCTTGGCATAATATCTACGGAATAACTGTATTATTGGGTTAGCAATTATTTGGATTCATATTAGTTATATTTGGTTCTTATTAGAGATTGATGTCTGAGTTTACAGGGCCTATTCTTAATGGATAAGCCCTTTTTAATAAAAAGACATACATCCAGGCCAAGTATCGTCTCTGCTAGACGTTACCTATTACCAGTTAGTGCGATTATTGAGCACCTCGATCACCCATAAGCCTTGATTCACCTGCTTTTTCTGATCAGTAAAATGTTACTTTCAATGTAAGCCCCCGGCTACAGTGGCTACACGTAGCCACTGTAGCCGGGGGGATATGTAAAAATATGCAATTATTTTCCACCCCCCTGTGTTTTCCCAGTCTGTATTTTTCTTTCTTCCTCCAGAATCGTCAGGGCTCCATATATCAAATCCCACAATTTTTTATCAACTGAAAGAATCATATTCCTTATTTCCTCCCCAGGGCAGCGAAGATATTTTATCAGACTCTCGATGTCCCGTACGCACGCCAAAAGAGGACAGTTAACCAGTATGCCTATAAGGCTATCATTCAGTTCACCTCGGGTCAGAATTTTATTATTTTTCAGGATGCAGGATAAATCTTGACTGGAAGTAATTTTTTCAGAAAAGATAATGTTGAGTATCTTACCCAGGATAGTGTCAACTTTATCCAGAAGCCCGTAAACAGACTCAGGATAAATGCCTTCCAGCTCAAGGTCATTCCAGTCACTTATTCTCCTGACCATGTTATTATACATCCTTACCGAACGGATGATGGTCAGATTGTTGGCATCTGATAAAATGGATTCAGAAAGGAGAGTACTTTTTATAACAGAGTCGTCACTGTGGGTTTCTGTATAAGCCTGACTGACGGGGATATAGTCAGTGTAAATCCCCTGATTTTCCAGGATGGATGTTACAGATAATGAGAAAACACCATTTTTAACGTTTTTCCTCTCAAATTTTATACGTAATGCAATATGGATAACTAAAAAAGCGGATGCCAGATATCCTGCAGGTAAATCGTCCAGAGAAATAGTTTTGACTTTCTCAAATGCTTCCTCTGTTTCGCCTTTACTGATTAAATCTATAACCTTCCAGAGTTCAATATACGGTTGAATAAACTGTTTATGGGGTTCTTTTTTTAATTTTACAGCGATGTCAGTTAACTGTACTTCGGAGATAATGGTTTTATCATTGAAGTTGAAAATGATGTTTTTTAATGCGCTGATACTCTGTAAACATTCCTCGTTTATATTCAGGGAGAACGGTTTTATTACTCTCTCATGATAATAATCCGCAATTGAGTTAATCATGGTATCATGATGGATAAAATCATGGGGTTCTGGCTCATACAGTAGTCTGCATAACATTGCTGATATATTCCCGGGTTTTATTCCATTGTCTACATAGTTTCTGTAGTACCGTGATATGATGTTAATGACAGGGAGTTTTCGTTCGACATTAAGGAGTACGGTCAGGGAGTAATGGGCTTTTTTTATATTATCAAGACTGACTCTGACGCTGTTAAGCGTATCATCGTCAACAATACCAGAATACGCCTTAATGCAGTCTATAATTGATGCTTCCAGCGTGCTTTTTTTCTGTGTATTACCTGGGCGGATATTTTCAATTACTTTGAAAAGAGGCGCCAGGTTTTCTGAATCTGTATGAGAGAACTTTTGTTTTCTTGCTAAACTTTTCAGATACTTCTGGACAGCAGATAAACCCCCTTTCTTTTTATCCTGCCAGCATGGGCAATAATCTTTCAGCAAGAACTGGTGTATATGGTGATAAAAACAGTTTTTGTTTTCGTCTTTGTACGTTTTATATATGTCAAGTGCGATTAATCTGGGGATTATATGCAGAGCATATCGCTTTTTTATTTGTTCCCGGCTCAGTTCAGTAAAGACGGGGCGAGCCATCAGGGCATTATAAAGTTGCTCGTATTTGTAAAAAATCTCCCTTCGTTGAGTTGTGCTGAACACCTGTTCTGCATCAAGAACCCCGATGATTTCATCATAGTGTTTCTGTTCCTGATGTCTTTCATCCTCACGATTACCGAAAAAGCGCTGATGGCTGGAAAAGGTCGCAGCCCCCCGTATAGCAGCCCGCCTGTTCCCTTTACTGAATAAGCCAAAAGACCGATAAACATCGTACATCAGACTGGCAAAAGTGTGCATTGTCACTCCCTGCGGTTGGTTTTGTTTTTTTTACGGGGACAGTATTTCAGCTCCTGTGGAAAATTGCGACCACAGCCAGAGACATCCAACAGGAGAATCGAAAATGTCATCTGTTTACACCAGACAATCAGAGCCACAACAGCGCATTCTGCGCATGAGAGAACTGACGAAGATAGTCGGTCTGTCCCGGTCAACTATCTATGAAAAGCTAAATCCCGAATCCAGGTATTACGACGAAACGTTTCCAAAAACCGTGAGACTTGGTGCTGCTTCCGTTGGATGGCGTTCCACTTCCGTTGATGAGTGGATCGCCTCCAGAAGCGTTTAATTTTTTCTCAAAAGAGACTATGCAATGAAGCTTACCCATAAAAAAACTCAAAATCATCATGTTAATCTGAACACCAGAGCAATTTTGACGTTTTTTCAACAAATCATATCTTTCATATATGGCAAAACCAGCGCGGCGGTTGAGCTTATCTTTGCAACCCTCCAGGGGAGCATGGCTCTGGCCTGCCAGGATATGTATGATGTTGAAATTGATGATGATATTATCGTTCCTGTATCGCATTTTCACATAATACTGGCAAGGTCCGGAAGCAAAAAAACGACAGTATACAGGCTCATTATGGCGCAAATTCATCAGACTGAACGTGAGCTGGCAGAGGTGTTTTCAGTCAGACTGAAGGAGTATGAACGGCAACACGTGCTATGGGATGAAGAATGTAAGAGCCTTAAGAAATCGTTTCAGAAAGCTGTACGCCAGAAAGAGGGAGTGGAGACAGCCAGAAATGAACTGGATGAATGTCTCAGAAATGAACCGGTTAAGCCTGTAAGGGTGCATCTGACGGTAACGGATCCCACGCCGGAAGCCCTTCTGAAAGAGCTGGGGCAATACTCCAGTCTGGGTATCACCTCTGACGAGGGAAGTGCTCTGTATGAAAGCATCATGCGCCGTAAGATCGCAATTCATAATACGCTATGGTGTGGTGATGATTATCGGATCAGTCGTGCGTCAACGGGTATCACAGATATTAAAGATCCCCGGCTTGGTATGCTGTTGATGACACAGCCGGAGCCACATGACTGCACACTGAAATCACTGGGTAACGCAATACGAGCTACGGGAATTTATGCGCGTACGTTAACCATGGATCTTACGTTACTCACCAGACAGATTGATATTGATGAGCTGGTTTCTGGCGATGAGTCCGATCTGGAAAAGTTTTATGCCATTCAGAAAAAACATTTACTTGCCGGGATTGAACGCAGAAAAAAAAATCAACCCCGAATCTGTATGACTTTTGCTCCTGACGCAAAGAAGCGGTTGCGTTATGTTGGCAGGGACGTAAAGCGTCTGATGCAGCAGGGGGGAAAGCTGTACCATTATAACGACTGGGCTGCGCGGTACTGCGAACATACCGCTAGGAGTGCTGCTGTGATGCAGTTGTTTATCACCCCTGACTCAACCGTTATTACGCTGGAAACACTGGAAGCTGCGTTGTTAATATCGGAATGGCACCTTAATCATTTTATTGTAAAAATGGATGTGGTCAGGGGACCTTCCCATTCTGAAAGAGTACTCAGTTGGCTTGAAAACCATCTTGTTAAAAATGGGTCTTATGATTTTTTAAGGCGTGAAATGATGCAAGAGATACATCGTTCACTCAGAAAAAAAGCTGATCTTGAGCCTGTTCTGGAACAGCTTGCTGAGGAGGGTAAAATCCAGTTGTGGGAGGACGAAAGTGGGACGCATTACATCAAATACCTGGCTTCCGAAATGGCACCTTCAGAACTGGATACAGAACACAAGGCTTTGAAAGGTATACCAGAATATCATGGGGGAGGTAGTGCTATCAGTAGCGTCCCGCTGAAAGGATAACTTCAGCGTGATTTTCATTCAATATCAGATGGTTATATTCCACGCATTCCCTGGCGTGTAGCGGGTTTCGCTGTTGTGAGTGGAATTATTATCCGTATTGATTAGTCGGTATATGTACTATATTTATCGTGGGTAGGTACTATATTTATCGTGGGTAGGTACTCTTACACTAATACGATAAGTATCGGTATGTATGCGCTAACGTAATAATAAAATCTGTATGTCTGCAGAGGTAACACATTCCTGCAGGGGAACCTGTATGCCTAATTGCATGGGTAGCTGCTTGCTACCCATTATCTAATGAATTTCGATAAAAGAGATTATTATGAAGTCACCTTATGATTTAGCTGAGAGAGAGTTTAAATTTCTGCTGCAGGAAGCTGAAGATAAATATGATTCGAGAATATCACGCCATATGCTTCGTCGATCGCTTGCTGTAATATCTAATTATCTGGAAAACTATAACCGGATATTCGCTCTGCGCGCTGACCTGAGGTTTGCTCAGTCCCATGTGCCAGGAGAGCCGGACTTGCCGATATGCTTTCAGAAGGATGATGAGAAAGCCATTACTCGGGCTATGGAATCCCTTAAAAGCCAGTTAAGGGAAGAACACAAGCGTTCTGGCAGGCCTGGTGAGCCTGTGCCACTCGGCTATATCTGGGCCAGGGAACGGGTTACCGGGGAACATCCTCACTACCATCTGGTTCTGCTGTTTGACAGAGAGGCCTATGCCTATCTGGGAGATTATACAAAGCCTGACGCTGATAATATGGGGACCCGGATACAGAAAGCCTGGTGCAGCGCCATTGGTCTTGATTATCCTGAATATGCTTATCTCCCGCATTTTCCGAAGAATCACAGCGCGTGGTTCACTCGGGATGATGCGTTAACGTTAAGTGCTGATTATTATGACTTTCTGCTACGGGTATCGGGCATTGATTCCATCGCCAGCCAGTGCATTTCACCTTCACCGGTCGTGTCCAGCGTATCCAGAATGGCATCAATACCGGGCGCGCCTGCCACCATATCCTGTAACGTGTCGGTGTCGCCCTTTTTATCGTATAACGACGTCAAATCCTGGGTGACAGCGTCTTCATTTCGGGGAAACGGTTTAGCACGGAGGGGCTTTTCCTGCCCGGAGGGCCGCAATGCCTGCTGATATTCCTGGTAAAGCTGGTGTAGCGTGCTATCCGCTTCATGGCCAGTGTAAGAGGATGCGGTTTCCCGGACGGGAATAATATCGAACGGGTTCTGCGGATTGAGCTGTTGTTGTTTAAACCAGTCCAGATCCAGGTACTCAGCAACAGATTCAGATGACTGAACCAACTGAGGAAACGAAACATCGGGACGGGACTCATCATTGGTGCGGGCAAGGCACCAGGATGACAGACCCCATTCAATCGTATCTCCATCATTCAGCCGCATACGGTGATGAGGTTCCATCACCTGCTCATTGACGGCACAGCACAGTTCATCCGAGTGATTAACAATCCACCACGCCTCTTCGTGGCGAACAAGACTGAGCGCGATATCGTCTTTCCCATGTTGCTCAAAAAGCGGAACGTAGGGGGCGGCGGCAGTAAATACGATGTATGTCCCTGCGGGATACTGTGCGTTATCCGTTATACCCTGCGACTGTATTTTCCGTAATTCCCACATGTCTTGTTTCATTATGTCCCTTAAATGTATTTATTTTTCTGGAGGAAACGTTTAGGGAGTTTTAATTCATAAATAATTTTAACTAAATTCATAGGGAGTCATTATTGATGACACCCTTTTTATTATTTTCGTCGTGAATGCATTGTTGTATGCATAGATGTCTTTTTTGAAATATTATTTCTTTTAATTCTGCAATTGCGATTTTTATCTTGCTGTTCATTGATTATTTAATATTAACGGCTTGGTTGCTAATTAGTCCCTGATCTGTATCATTGTTTTGTTTCGATATTTTTTCGAGGCTATCAATAAAGAATTGTTTATATATTTATGTGCATTGATGCATTATTTTTATGAATTTTTATGTCACAAGGCATAACACATGGAAACTCCTGTTTCACGCAGTGCGTTGTATGGAAAACTGGCCGGCCCACTATTCCGGTCGCTGGAATCGGCAACGGCATTTTGCAAACTACGCTCTAATCCCTGGGTTGAGCTGACTCACTGGCTGCACCAGTTAACACAGCAGCCCGATAACGATATTCTCCACGTTCTTCGGCATTACCAGATCCCTCTTTCTGATGTGGAGAAAGCGTTACTCCGGCAACTGGATATGCTGCCCGCCGGGGCCAGCGCCATTAGTGATTTTTCTCACCATATCGATCTCAGCGTTGAAAAGGCATGGATGCTGGCGAGCGTCCGTTACGGCGATAACAAAATTCGCAGCGGCTGGTTGCTGCTGGCCTTGTTGACCACGCCAGAACTGCGTCGGGTACTGAGCAGTATCTGCGCGCCGCTGGCCACGCTTCCGGTTGATGAACTGACGGAAATACTGCCCTCGTTGATCGAAACATCGCCGGAAGCGCAGGAGCGCCCTTACGACGGCTCCGGTCTGGCATCAGCCATTCCCGGTGAAAGCAGCCAGGCGATTCCCAACGGCGTGCAGGACGGTAAATCCGCGCTGGCAAAATACTGTCAGGACATGACGGCACAGGCGCGCGACGGCAAAATCGACCCGGTGACGGGGCGTGAGCATGAAATCCGCACCATGACGGATATTCTGCTGCGCCGTCGCCAGAATAATCCACTACTGACTGGTGAGGCGGGCGTCGGAAAGACGGCGGTCGTCGAAGGTTTTGCCCTCGCGATTGCGCAGGGGGAAGTGCCGCCCGCGCTGCGGGAAGTACGGCTGCTGGCGCTGGACGTTGGCGCTCTGTTGGCCGGAGCCAGCATGAAAGGCGAGTTTGAATCGCGTCTGAAAGGGTTACTGGAAGAGGCCGGGCGCTCGCCGCAGCCGGTTATTCTGTTTGTCGATGAAGTTCACACTCTGGTGGGCGCGGGCGGCGCATCCGGCACGGGCGATGCCGCTAACCTGCTGAAACCGGCGCTGGCGCGCGGCACCCTGCGGACTATCGGCGCCACCACCTGGAGCGAATACAAGCGCCATATTGAGAAAGATCCGGCGCTGACCCGTCGTTTTCAGGTGTTGCAGATTGCCGAACCGGAAGAGATCCCCGCAATGGAAATGGTGCGTGGTCTGGTGGATACGCTGGAAAAACACCATAACGTACTGATTCTGGATGAGGCGGTACGTGCGGCGGTACAGCTTTCTCACCGCTACATTCCCGCCCGGCAATTGCCGGGTAAGGCCATCAGCCTGCTGGATACCGCCGCGGCCCGCGTGGCGCTGACGCTGCACACGCCGCCTGCCAGCGTACAGTTCCTGCGCCAGCAGCTAAAAGCGGCGGAAATGGAACGGTCGCTGTTGCAGAAGCAGGAAAAAATGGGGATTCAGTCAGATGAGCGGCGCGATGCGCTGACGGCACGAATTTTCTCGCTCAACAATGAACTGACTGCATCCGAATCCCGCTGGCAGCGGGAGCTGGAACTGGTACATACGTTGCAGGAACTGCGTCTCGCAGAGTCTGATGCTGATGACAAAACCACGCTGCAACAGGCCGAAACGGCGCTAAGGGAGTGGCAGGGTGACGCGCCGGTGGTGTTCCCGGAAGTCAGCGCGGCGGTTGTCGCGGCGATTGTCGCCGACTGGACCGGTATTCCTGCCGGGCGCATGGTGAAAGATGAGGCCAGCCAGGTGCTGGAACTGCCTGCCCGACTGGCGCAACGCGTTACCGGGCAAGACGGCGCGCTGGCGCAGATTGGTGAACGTATTCAGACCGCCAGGGCGGGACTGGGCGATCCACGCAAACCGGTGCCGGGCTGTGGTCGTGACCGTTACGGTTATAACGAGTGGGGCGAGCTGACCACGCGGCGCGACCAGCAACTGGAGTGGAACGCGCAGGGGCAGCTGACGCGGGTCATCAGCGGCAACACGGAGACGCACCACGGCTACGATGCGCTGGGGAGGCGAACCCGCAAGGCGACGTACGGGCGGCACACGGGGCATACGGCGCGGAGCCGGACGGACTTTGTGTGGGAGGGGTTCAGGCTGTTGCAGGAGAACGTGCAGCAGCAGGGCTGGCGGACATATCTGTACGATGCGGAACAGCCGTACACGCCGGTGGCGAGCGTGACGGGAAAGGGAGAAAGCAGGCAGGTGTGGTATTACCACACGGATGTGACGGGCACGCCGCAGGAGGTGACGGCGGCGGACGGAACGCTGGTATGGGCGGGGTATATCAGGGGGTTTGGAGAAAATGCGGCGGACATCAGCAACAGCGGAGCGTACTTTCACCAGCCGCTGCGGCTGCCGGGGCAGTATTTTGACGACGAGACAGGGCTGCATTACAATCTGTTCAGATATTATGCACCGGAGTGTGGCAGGTTCGTCAGTCAGGATCCGATTGGGCTGAGGGGCGGGTTAAACCTTTATCAGTATGCGCCTAATTCACTGACCTGGATCGATCCACTTGGCCTTGACGTTATTCGTTTACGGCATTACACAAGTAATCAAGGTTTTGCGGCAATAAAAGAAAGTATGAAGATACTTGCAGGTGACCAAAATGCTGTATTTGCTGTTAGAGCAAAAGGGAAACCATTAAGTATGGCTGATGCGGCAGATAAATTTAAAATAAAACAAAATCACGCCAGAAATTATATTGACTTTGATATGGATACCAATCGAGTGGAGTTTAGGAAAAATGACTTAGGTGTTGAGGAATATAAGATAAAAGGTGACATTGAACTAGATGAGAAAACAACTGAATTTAATAAGAGATGCTAAAGCTATGAGAGAATATAACTCAGAAAATACAGACAATCTAAAAGATGTTTTGATATCTTTAGAAGAGATTGTTACTGTAATAGATAAGATTGGCTCTGGGTTTGATAAAAGTGGCAAAATGGCATTAGCGTTGTTGCTATTCTTTAATCAATGCAGTGTATTAGATAAACTATCCAGAACAAGAAAATACTTATATCAAGAGTTAGAAGCCAGATTAACTCCTGAAGAATATGATGAGTGGATAGAGAAAAATTTTCCTTTATGGAAACCGCCATATGATAAAACAGAAGAGGAAATGTTGGAAATGCTAAATTCTGCGATGCGAAAATAAATATTTTTGATATAGTATCAAATAGCTGATTAAAACCCGAAAGATCTCCCCCGGTTAAGCTGCACTGAGTCAGTCAGTCTCTTGACCGATATAGCTTACTGTGTCCCGTACCCAGTTCGCGCCGATATGAGGGATGTACCTGTATATCAATTGGACTATATTTAAATTACCCTTTGATTTATAGTACTTTTGTGCAGATGAAAATTATCACGTTATGGTGGTAGTGCATGAATTACGATGTAAAACCTTTGACTCATTACGACCTAAATTAGGCAGTACGATCCATAAACTGGACGCTTTGTGTAACTTGAGCCGATAGGGCTGGCGGGGGGCTAAATCTCTACAGTTATGCACCGAATCCATTAAGCTGGATCGATCCTCTTGGTTTAACCTGCAAGTTAACAAACCAGTAGTTTAAGAATAAGCTTAAATGAATTAGAAATCAGACCGCCGCAGGTGGTAATCGGGGAATTACTGGCGTTGTATCACAGAATGATGCTTTCAGATTAGGGGAAGCATTTGTAGGTCCTAATTATAGGTTATGTCCAGTGGTAAGGGACTTGTGCCAGAAGATGGTTTGAGAACATTCAGATTCCCTGCTGATAAAAGGGGATTTGATCGTGTTAACGGTCGTCCATGGTCGAAGACTGGAAAGCAAGTGAATTTTGAAACCAAAAATGGGGATGGTGATGTTATTGCCAATGTTCATTTAGACGTGGAGAATTTTCGGCCATGAAAAAAATAAACCACAACTTATTTTATACGATATGTCTTCAACAATGTTCGATCCACTTAGTGAGTGGGAGCCTGCTTCTCTTGAAGATACATATGTGGCTGTTGATTTATGTCTTGGGATGAATGATGGTGAAAAAGGAAGCAACTATTTCTATGTGAAAGTTGCCACTCCAGAAGCCTTGAGAAAGCGATCAAAGAATTTTCTCATATCTGATAACAGAGTTATTGTAATTGATTATTATATACTTAGGAAAGTAATCGAAAATATTCTAAAAAAATGTACAAGAGAAAATTGGGAAGAATCTTGTCTTGTATTACAACGCTATTTTTCATGGGAATATGAAGATTATCATTACGAAAAATAGATAGTTAATTTTGTGAGAGATTAGTAGTAATATAAAGCCGGGAAAGAAATTAACTCTTCCCGGTTTTTTTATTAACCCCCGTTCAGTCCACTAAACCAGCACATCCTTCACCCCCCTTAACCACCCGTTTAGCCTGATAAAGCTGTTCGCGCAGCTCCTGCACCTCGTTACCGTCCGCCATTAGCACAATACACCCGTCCGAAATCTTCACCGTCACGCCGCTCCCCGGTCTCAAATCCCGCTTCTTCCTGGCAGTCGCCGCTGGGGATTTGTGAGTAACAGGTGGTCATGCAGGTTTCGCTGTTGATGTGGCGTACGCTGGCGCCGGAGGTATTCATATTTGCTGACTAAATAAATTCTTAATTCTCCGCCGGATGCTGGCTGATTGTGGAGCTCAGGGTGAGTGAGTATGGGCGCGACATCTTGGCACCGGCCCCCCCTCTCCCCGGCCAGTGATGAGCAACCGGCTACCGGGGCCGTATTTTGACGATGAAACGGGCCTGCATTAAAATCTGTTCAGATATTATGCACCGGAGTGTGGCAGGTTCGTCAGTCAGGCCCGACAGGGCTGAAAGGGGGATTAAATCCTTACCACTATCCGTTGAATCCCGTCATAGATATAGATTCGCTGGGATTGTTTACATGTGAAATATGTAGTCGCATGATAGATGAGACTAATAATAGTCTGGATAGTCTTCCATTTAATCCGGCAAAAATGTTAACGGCTGGTTTAAATATAGCTAATTCTGCAAGATTGCACACAAGTGGGGTAGCCAAACTCGGGATAGGTATTGCTGCTGATGGATTTATTACATTGTCTCCAGTGGGCAATGTTTCTCTGGCAGGGGGGAATATCACATTAGCAACTGCTTCATATAACAGGGCAAATTTATGATTATCAGAATCACTTAATGAAACCGACAAGGATAGGTGCTGCAAAAATTTATTAGGTGTATTGCCTTATAGTGAACAGTTTGACGATCCAGATGAGCCATCAATTAGCGATATGTATAAAGAGAAATTCCATAACATGATGGATTCTCCAATGAATTTAATCAAAGAGATAGGGACATTGATGTTTGATGAATATGATTAATAAAATATCCATGTTGATCTTTATTATTGGAAGTATAATCGCGATAATATGGATATTATATGCCACTTTATCGAAAAGAGGGATGTTTAGAGATAATCTTAAAAAAATAATCAAGATAATATGTGATTTATTTTGGGGGATAGGCTGATAACTCTGAGTAAAGAATATCAGAGACTGTACATGAAATTATTAATCCTTCGTTGAATAAAAGCCGGGAAATCATTATGGGCGGATAACCGCATCACGGAAGATATGCAGTAACTGTACCGGTATGACCGTTACGGGAGGCTGACGCCAGAGCAGATGGCGGGGCAACTGGAGCCGGAGTACACACCCCAAAGGAAAGAGAGGTTTGTGTGTATTATTCATTGTGTGATCATAGCGGTATAGGTACTTCTGCTGGTTTGTTATTCACAATATCAGCCCCTGATGCTGATTTATCACCAGGAATATCAGAGTCTGGAGGGGATTCTTATGGGGCACTTCTTGCGGGAATGGCTTATACAGATGCTCGTAATAAAAATGATAGTTATAAATATACAAAAGGTGTGAGTATGGGACCCGGATTTGGAGACTGGGGGGAACTCACATGCTCCCGGCATTCGAGGTGTCTATCGGAGATTTTCGATCTGATGGATAAGGAATATGATTGGTTATCAGGTGAATTCAAGTGAAAAGAAATAGATTTTTTCTATCGTTACTATTTATGGTGTTGATTGTGTTGTTCGTTATTCTATTTTTTACATGGTTAGGTAGAGAGAATATTAAAAATGATAGCGCTATTCGAGACGTTGCGAAAGAAGGAGTTGATAAGCTTTTTTCTCTTTATAATAAAGGGGAGTATGCTGAGATATATGATTTGTCATGTGACTCTTTCAAAAATGCCACTGCGAGAAAAGATTTTTTAACAGTTATGGAAACTAAAATGAAAATACTCGGTGAAATTAAAGGGCGAAAACTTCAATATAGTAATGTCATTAATTCAAAATCCGTGGAGTTATATTATAGAGTGGACTATATTAACTATTCTTTAATTGAAGAATTTAATTATATTAAAAATGATGGACAAAAAATATGCTTGCAAGCAATGTTTACGGATGATGCGGGGAAACATGGGGAGGTAATTAAATTACATTAACGTGTGATAACTCCAGTTAGAACCTATCCCAATGCGATGAAGAATTGGGGCTGTATTATAACTAGCACCGTTCTATAATCCGGGACTGGGAAGGTATATTACGTAGATCCAATAGGGCTGAAAGGGGGATGGAACCGATATTATTATCCGCTGAATCCTATTGATCTTCTTGGTCTTATTACTTGTGGTACTGATAGAGGTGATTCTGGCAAGTTATTAAGATGAAAAATGGTTTAAAATAATTGCATTAGTGAATGCTCATTTATGCCTTTACCTACAAAAAGTAACGGATTTGCTTGCTGGAATTGTGTTAACGAATGCAAATAAAATCAATGCTGTTGATGTTTTTACTACAGGAATAAGTATGGTTAACGATAAGGATACAGCTATATTAATTAGTGATTTAATGTTGAGATTCGGTAAGGAACTTGATGAATCTGTTGCTGTTGTTCAGTCCCGTTGTGATGAGGATGAATTTAAGGTATATCGAGAAGCGGTTGGTTTGATCATGGGTGAAATGCTTATTAAAATAATGAATCCATTATATGAAAAACATCCCGAAATAAAACCAAAAGGATTGAAATAAAACATCTGGAGCCGGAGGAATAATGTGTAAAAGCCGGAGGGGTTATCTTTTTCCGGCTTTTTATTATCAATTACTCATTAACTCCTGTTCCGTTCTTTTACGTTTAATCACCGGAATATCCCCGGTATCGTTCAGCGCCTCCGGAAAGGTTTTTAGCCACGCTTTCACCTTCTTTTGATTAATAAAAGTCACGCCCATCCCTTCAATACAGCCAAAGAGTCCGTGGGTATGCTGCGGCGTAATCACGATGCAATCCCTCATTACCCGCACCTTGACGGGCATCCCGTTAATAAACCCCGCCTGCGGCATCCATTCACCGTACAAACGAACTGAAAGTCTCTCAACGCGTGAATATGTAAGTATCCCGCATAATCGAGCCATTCACATTTAGAGATCATCCGACATAATCAATCTGCCAACGCAGGAGATCGCTGTGCGTAAAGCCCGTTTTACTGCGCACCAGATCATCGCTGTGATTAGATCAGTCGAATCCGGACGGACTGTTAAAGATGTCTACCGGGAGGCCGGTATTTCTGAAGCCACCAGGGACAACTGGAAGTCTGGATACGGCGGCAGGGATACGCGTGGAATCACAAAAGGCTCCACCGTATTTACTGTCTGCTCAAGCTGAATTTTCGCCGTAAGGGTAAACAACGGCTGCCGGTACGCAATCCCTCGCCACTGGTCACGCCGGAAGCGCTGAACCAGAGCTGGTCTGTGGGCGTCGTTTTCGCACGTTCAATGTTGTTGATGACTGTAATCGTGAAGCGTTGTCGATTGAAATCGATCTGAATCTGCCAGCTCTGCGAGTGGTCCGTGTACTCGACAGGATTACAGCAACCGCGGTTATCCGGCCATGCTGCGTATGGATAAGGGACCGGAATTTATCTCGCTGGCACTGGCTGAATGAGCAAAGAAACATGCAGTAAAGCTGGCGTTTATCCAGCCGGGTAAGCCGAAGAAAAACGTTTTCATCGAGCGTTTTAACCGGACATACCGTACAGAAATACTCAATTCTTATCTGTTCAGAACGCTGAATGAGGTGCGGGAAATTACGGATAAAGGGTTATCAGAATATAACTGCGAACGTCCACATGAATCGCGGAACAATATGATACCCAAGGAATACCGCCAATAACGTTATCTGGCCGGAATCTTAAAAATGCATGGAACTAAAACGGGTCTATTTACGGGGGCACCTGCGATGAATTTCGCTGCACTGAAAAGCGATACCGGATGAGAGCTGCTTCAAATTAATGTGCCATGTTCACGGGGAGGTGGTGCGACGTTTGCATAATCCAGCAAGAACTGAAAGGAAGGGGAGAGCTTTTTCATGCCTGTATAATCAGTCTGGCCTGTGTCAGTCAGCTCTTAGTGTTGAGACTCTCATTGGAGCGCTATAATTGCTTTTCCGTTTCGGAAAACAAGATTTTCCATTAAAGATCTTCCCTGCGAGGAAAAGTTAACTAATAATCTTACCGTCGAGTTAGGAGACGTATGTTTAAATATAAACAATGTTGCAACGATGCCTGATAATTATCCTCTCTTCGAAGATAAGTTTCCCACACCCAGTGTGGTGGGTGTCATTGTAATGTTATCACTTGAATGTAAATGGAAGGTATAATTGCTTTTTGACTAGTATTCTATTCCACCCTGACAACACGATGTTAACATCAACACTGTTTATATTGGCAATAACGCAATTTTTTTCAGATTAAGAGGTGCTCTGATATATAGATTTTTATAACATTACTTATTTGAATTGGTAACAAATACCAATAAGTACAAGCTGTTATTACCAGCCACGGATTTTTCCATACGGTAAGATTTGGTATGGCGTTATGTATTCTGGATGTGCTGGATTATTTTAATTTGGTTTAAAAAAGGTGGTTATTCAAATGAAAAGCATGAAAAAATTGATTATCGCAAGTGCGTTGAGCATGATGGCTGCTAGTTGTTATGCTTCAGTTGTGCCGAACACAGAGCAACAGAAATCAGTGAATGTTAGCTTTGCCGCTCCCGAACATTTAACCATATCGCTTGACCAGATGCCAGGCTTAATGGCTGGGAAGAATGATAATGATATGGATATTGCGAAGCTTACAGTTGATTCTACTTCTATTAAAGAATTCGGGGTCAGGGGGATTTCTGGCTCGCTAATGAACAATGCTGGCAGTACATGGAAAATAACTGGTAAAAATGGTGGCAACCCAATCGTTGTGGGCTTTTCAAGTAATGATGTAGCCAAATCTCATGTCCCGCTAATGTGGAATGGGAGAGAATGGACCACCTTTGATACCAATGTCCCAGTTGATATTGTTGTAATAGCGGGTCAGGATATCTCACCTGATACGTACCCACTGACTGTAGACGTAGTGGGATATCAGCCTTAATAGTAAATAACTATTAGTGTATTGCGCCTTGTTTAAGGCGTAATACACATCAAATTTTTCATTTTTCTTTTACAATTTTTGATATGAAAACAATTAATTTTGTTTTAATGGCGGTAGCTTTGTTCGCCTCTAATTCTATGGTTTCAGTATATGCCGCCAGGCAGCAATTAAATTCAGCCACTAAATCATTCAGCGTGAAGCTGGGAGCTACACGTGTGATTTATCACGCTGGTACACCCGGCGCGACGCTCTCGGTGAGCAACCCGCAGGATTACCCTATTTTGGTTCAGTCTTCAGTCAAAGCAGAAGACAAAAATTCGCCAGCCCCCTTTATGGTGATGCCGCCTCTATTTCGTTTAGAAGCGAACCAGCAGAGTCAACTGCGTATTATCCGTACTGGTGGTGACATGCCAACGGATCGTGAGACTTTACAGTGGGTCTGTATAAAGGCGGTACCACCAGAAAATGAACCGTCGGATACACAGGCTAAGGGCGCGACCCTTGACCTCAATTTGTCCATCAGCACCTGTGACAAGCTGATTTTCCGCCCGGATGCCGTGAAGGGGACGCCGGAAGATGTTGCAGGAAATTTAAGATGGGTGGAGACGGGCAACAAACTTAAGGTAGAGAACCCCACCCCGTTTTACATGAATTTAGCCTCTGTCACAGTAGGGGGAAAGCCCATTACAGGGCTTGAGTATGTCCCCCCCTTTGCTGACAAAACACTAAATATGCCAGGGGGCACTCGTGGTGATGTCGAATGGAAAATTATTACAGACTTAGGTGGTGAAAGTCATCCGTTCCACTACGTTTTTAAATAAATTCAAGGATTTAGCGGCAGAAAATGAAGTTCAAACAACCTGCCTTGCTACTGTTCATCGCGGGAGTGGTTCATTGCGCAAATGCGCACGCTTACACATTCGATGCATCAATGTTGGGCGATGCAGCGAAAGGGGTTGATATGTCGCTCTTTAACCAGGGGGTACAACAGCCAGGGACTTATCGAGTGGACGTGATGGTGAATGGTAAACGTGTCGACACCCGTGATGTGGTGTTCAAATTGGAAAAGGATGGGCAAGGAACGCCTTTTCTGGCTCCTTGTTTGACGGTCAGTCAGCTTTCACGCTACGGCGTAAAAACGGAAGATTACCCTCAGTTGTGGAAAGCAGCAAAGACCCCAGATGAGTGTGCGGATCTGACCGCCATTCCACAGGCTAAAGCGGTACTGGATATCAATAATCAGCAACTGCAACTGAGTATTCCTCAGGTGGCGTTGCGTCCGGAATTTAAGGGGATCGCTCCTGAAGATCTCTGGGATGATGGTATTCCGGCGTTTCTGATGAACTACAGTGCGAGGACAACGCAGACGGATTACAAAATGGATATGGAGAGGCGTGACAACTCTTCCTGGGTACAACTGCAACCGGGAATCAATATAGGTGCGTGGCGTGTCCGCAATGCGACCAGCTGGCAGCGGAGTGGTCAACTGTCGGGGAAGTGGCAGGCAGCATATACCTATGCTGAGCGTGGACTGTACTCACTAAAAAGTCGTCTGACTCTGGGGCAAAAGACTTCGCAGGGGGAGATATTTGATAGTGTGCCATTTACCGGTGTGATGTTGGCATCGGATGACAACATGGTGCCCTACAGTGAGCGGCAGTTTGCTCCGGTAGTGCGTGGGATTGCCCGCACGCAGGCTCGGGTGGAGGTCAAACAGAATGGTTACACCATTTACAACACCACCGTGGCGCCCGGACCGTTTGCACTGCGGGATCTGTCGGTAACAGACAGTAGTGGTGATCTGCATGTCACCGTGTGGGAGGCCGATGGCAGTACACAAATGTTTGTGGTGCCGTATCAGACCCCGGCGATAGCACTGCACCAGGGATATTTGAAGTACAGCCTGTTGGCGGGCCGATACCGATCGTCAGACTCTGCAACGGATAAGGCGCAGATCGCGCAGGCTACGTTGATGTATGGTCTGCCGTGGAATCTCACTGCATACGGCGGTATACAGAGTGCAACGCACTATCAAGCTGCATTGCTTGGTTTGGGGGGATCTCTCGGGCGGTGGGGGAGTTTATCTGTCGATGGAAGCGACACACACAGTCAGCGTCAGGGGGAGGCGGTACAGCAAGGAGCCTCCTGGCGACTGCGTTACAGCAACCAGCTGACTGCGACGGGGACAAATTTTTTTCTGACGAGATGGCAGTATGCCTCGCAGGGCTATAACACCCTATCCGATGTGCTCGACAGTTATCGACATGATGGCAACCGTCTATGGTCGTGGCGGGAAAATTTGCAGCCGAGCTCGCGTACTACCCTGATGTTGAGTCAGTCATGGGGGAGGCATTTGGGCAATCTGAGTTTAACCGGTTCCCGTACCGACTGGCGTAATCGCCCCGGTCATGATGACAGCTACGGACTGAGTTGGGGAACCTCTATCGGAGGGGGCTCGCTGTCATTGAACTGGAATCAAAACAGAACGCTGTGGCGCAATGGCGCGCACCGTAAAGAGAACATAACCAGCCTGTGGTTCAGTATGCCATTAAGCCGCTGGACGGGGAATAATGTAAGTGCTAGTTGGCAGATGACTTCACCATCACACGGTGGTCAGACGCAACAAGTGGGGGTCAACGGAGAGGCATTCAGTCAGCAACTGGATTGGGAGGTGCGTCAGAGTTACCGTGCCGATGCCCCGCCAGGTGGTGGTAATAACAGCGCATTGCACTTGGCATGGAATGGGGATTACGGCCTGTTAGGTGGTGACTATAGCTACAGCCGGGCGATGCGCCAGATGGGAGTCAATATCGCGGGAGGTATAGTTATCCACCATCATGGTGTGACGCTGGGGCAACCTTTGCAAGGCTCAGTGGCGCTGGTTGAAGCGCCAGGGGCCTCGGGGGTGCCAGTTGGCGGCTGGCCTGGCGTTAAGACGGATTTTCGTGGCGACACCACAGTGGGCAACCTGAACGTCTATCAGGAGAATACAGTCAGCCTCGATCCGTCGCGACTACCGGATGACGCAGAGGTCACACAAACCGATGTGCGCGTGGTGCCAACCGAAGGGGCGGTGGTGGAAGCGAAGTTTCACACTCGCATCGGGGCCAGGGCACTGATGACGCTGAAACGGGAAGATGGTAGCGCCATTCCTTTCGGGGCGCAGGTTACAGTCAATGGGCAGGATGGCAGTGCTGCTCTGGTGGATACTGATAGCCAGGTTTATCTCACTGGTCTGGCGGATAAGGGCGAACTGACGGTGAAATGGGGAGCACAGCAATGTCGGGTTAACTACCAGCTACCTGCCCACAAGGGAATCGCGGGCTTGTATCAAATGAGCGGTCTCTGCAGATAGCCGATTCTGAAGGAGAGAATAATGTGGATGAAAATACAGCGAGTGAAAACGGTTATCTATAGCGTAACCTTACTGGTCGCTGCCAGTAGCTTGATGCCGATAGCGAACGCCGCAGAAAAACTTCAGACAACGCTACGTGTAGGGACTTACTTTCGGGCTGGGCACGTGCCAGATGGGATGGTGCTTGCGCAAGGCTGGGTGACTTATCACGGCAGTCACAGCGGGTTTCGGGTATGGAGCGATGAGCAAAAGGCGGGTAACACGCCTACCGTATTGCTGCTGAGCGGGCAACAGGATCCTCGCCATCACATTCAGGTTCGCCTGGAGGGTGAGGGGTGGCAACCAGATACGGTGAGTGGTCGTGGCGCCATTTTAAGAACCGCTGCAGATAACGCCAGTTTCAGTGTGGTCGTTGATGGCAATCAGGAAGTGCCTGCGGATACCTGGACGCTGGATTTTAAGGCCTGTGCATTGACACACGAGGAGGCGTAGACATCCGTTCCACTCATACTTCCTGTATCAGTGAATAAGGCGAATACTGTATATCAGGCTCGAGGATGTATTGAAAATTTACTCAAGGCAAATATGGTTAGCAATCTTCATTGCAGAAAAATCAATTGCTGATTGATTTTAAAATCTGAAATTCATCTTTTTTTGTAGGGAGAGGAATATTATGTTTCGTAAAATAATTTAACGGACACTGATGCCTTTATTATTTTCTGTTTTATGGGTTTGTTTGATTCACTCTTTTGTGAGCGGGGCTTTATAAGCCCCTGGTATAAGGTTTGTTTATCTGTCAGGTATTCATATGTGATATTTAAGATTTTATGTTTAGGGGGCTTTTTCTTGTCCCCTCAGGCGTAAAAATAATTTATTTTTTACATAAAGGAATAAAGCATATGTCTTATGCACGACATTTACCGGTATTAATGTATCACCATGTCAGTGATAAACCCGGACAGATAACCTTATCTCCCTGTACGTTCCGGGCGCAGATGAAATGGCTGGCTGAATCTGGCTGGAAAACCGTTACCGCTGCAGAGGTGGAAGCTTTTTATCATGGTGCAAGATTGCCTCGTAAAAGCGTCATGCTGACCTTTGATGGCGGCTGGCTGGATAACTGGTTGCAGGTTTTTCCGGTGCTGCAGGAGTTTAATCTGCATGCGCATCTCTTTCTTGTGACCAGTTTGATCAGTGACGGACCGGTCCGTATTCCTGCAGGCGAACCGGTGTACTCTCATGATGAGTGTCAGATGCTGGTTAAACAAGGCCGGGCTGATGAGGTCATGCTGCGCTGGTCAGAGGTCCGGGAGATGCACCTCAGTGGCCTTGTTGAGTTTCACTCGCACACGCACACCCACCGACGCTGGGACCAGAAACCTGTGTCCCGTAATCCGTCGGATTTGCTTCGTGTCGATATTCTTCTTAGTCGTAAGCGGATGAGGGAGATGCTGGGTTACTGCAGTCAGCATCTGTGCTGGCCTGAGGGCTGGTATTGTTCTGACTATATTCATGTGGCTGAAGAGCTGGGGTTCACATACCTGTATACCACAGAAAGGCGTATGAACAATCCAGTCATCGGTTCACAGCGTATTGGTCGTATCAACACAAAGGAGCGAAAGAATGTGGGCTGGCTGAAACGTCGTCTGTTTTATCACACCACGCCCGGATTTTCTTCGCTGCTGGCCCGGCATAAGGGGCCACGTCGGATAGCTGACTGAGCCGGAGACCAGGATGAAAGTGCTGCATACCGAATCCTCCCCCATCATCGGCGGGCAGGGGTTGTAGGCTATATCCCAAATGATGGTGCTGATTTTGAGCAGAAATAAGATAACACCGGAGGCCGTGATAGACCCGGTTGCGCAGAATCTGGAGGCAGCAGGTCACTGGCGCAGGGCTTCTACCCGCTGGCTTTTGGTCATGGGCGATTTTGAATGTACAGAGGCCCAGCGGGAGTGGTTGTTGTTGCGCCGGAATTATTGCCTTGCGCAGATATCTTCCCCTGGCGCCAGTAAAGCTGGATATCAGCGACGTGACGAAATGAGAGGAGCCTGCACATAGGTTTGTGTTTTGAGTAAGTGTCTTATTTAAACCGTCTGTTCTGTTTCCTCCGCTTTCACAAATAATATCGAGCCGGGTGGGGGGTACGCAAGTAAGAATAATCTGGCGATGTTTTGCTTGTTTCCACGGGATACTTTGTTAGGTGAACGATGCAATTAATGTGCTCCAGACTGCGTCACAGAAAAGGAGAATGCCTTTGCAGAACGGGTGCATGACAATGAACCACTTTATTATTGAGATCTGGTTCGGCGACAACCTTGACGATCGCTTCTGAGATAGGGTATTTACACTGAGTGGTAAACAGGTTCAATTAGTAACCGGAGATGGATGCAAAATCATGATCGATTCAGATGCTATTTTGCAGCCAATAGATTTTTTATTAAGATGATATCAAGGACATTGAGGCACACAATGACGTATCAGTAAGTCGTTGATAGCTCATTTGATATAAGAATTTCTTTTATCAACGGAAGATAATGATGGAACTGATCAATAATCGTGGTATGCGAGACTGGATGATATTTATTAAAGTGGCGGAAGTAGGGAATCTTTCCCGGGCTGCACGGGAATTAGATATTAGCATTTCTGCTGTCAGTAAATCGCTTAGTCGCCTTGAGAATTCTATTGAGGTTACTTTACTTCGGCGCGATTCACATCACTTAGAACTGACTGGAGCTGGTCAGACAGCCTATGCAAGCATGAAAAGGATAACATCTTCCTTTCAGTCCTTGCTGGATGAATTGCGAAATCCGGATAAAATTATCAGAGGGAGTATAAAATTTTCGGCTCCGGCTATTGTCTGTGAGTTTCTTGCCAATAAGTGGATATGGGAATTTACAGCTAGCTATCCGGATACAAAAATCTACCTGGATTCACGAGAGCGTAGCGATTTTTTTAGTAAATCCCTGGAGTTTGATGAGCTGGTTTTTAAAAGTGGCATAATCGAAAGTGAGGATCTCGTGTATCGAAAGATAAGCCCTTTAAAGTTGGTTCTTTGTGCGAGTCCGAAATATATCAGAAAATATGGCAGGATCTCACACCCTGGCGATTTGGAAAATCACATTATTGTGGGTCTTCACAATCATGGTCTTTCCGGACCTCTTACTCTTTTCCGTCAAGATGAATCATACACTATTAGTGGCGCTGTTAATGTTCATTTATCTTCCAATAATCTTTTGAGTGTTCTTAATTTGGTTTTAGAAGGAAAGGGTATCAACCTCATGACTCCGGCCTGGCTTGCCACCAAATACTTAAAAAATAATGAACTTGAAATTATACTTCCTGAATGGAGGGTTCCAGATCTCCCCATTTATCTTGTATGGCGTCATCGTCAGTATTATTCTCCTTTATTTCAACGCTTTCTGTCTTTTATTGAAGATAAATGGAATAATCGCCCACAAATTGATTTTCTGAATGATGATTAACCCGTTTGGAATGGTTTTGACACGTTCCTGACTTAAACCCACATGATGATGACTGAATTGAGGCATCGAGATATGCGACTGGTCAGCCAGTCGTCTTTTGACGATGCCCAATACAAAACATGATGCCGACTGACGGAAATGATAATACCCGGAAACAGGACGGGGCTGTTTTTGGGCAGCCGGAAGTTAAGCCCATACCAGAAACGTTGCAGTGTACTGAAAAATGGCGCCAGGTTGCACTGTAAGTATCCCGCATAATCGAGCCATTCGCATTTAGAGATCATCCGACATAATCAATCTGCCGACGCAGGAGATCGCTGTGCGTAAAGCCCGTATTACTGCGCACCAGATCATCGCTGTGATTAGATCAGTCGAATCCGGACGGACTGTTAAAGATGTCTACCGGGAGGCCGGTATTTCGGAAGCCACCAGGGACAACTGGAAGTCTGGATGCGGCGGCATGGAAGCTTCTGATATTAAATCTTGAGGATGTCAACGCCAGGATTTATGGTCGTTTTTCGCTATTTTTAATATCCGCTGTTTGATCACTTCTGCTGTCCGCTTTCCGCCATTTCATCTTCACTGATTGGCGTTGCGCTTTTGGTCAGCGCCCCGACTTTGCGTTTTTCCTTCAGTTGGTAACTTTCTCCTTTGATATTCAGTGTGGTTGAGTGATGCAGTAGCCGATCCAGGATCGCTGTTGCCAGCACGTTATCACCGAACATCTCTCCCCAGTCTGCGAAGCCTTTGTTTGACGTCAGGATAATGCTCGCTTTTTCATACCGTCGGTTCAGCAGTCGGAAGAACAGACTGGCTTCCTCACTGGTCATTGGCAGGTAACCTATTTCGTCCAGGATCAGCCCCCGCACATAGCTCAGTTGTTGTAGCTGGCGCTCCAGGCGGTTTTCCAGCTTCGCTTTCATCAGCGTCTACCAACCTGTCCTGCGGCATGAACAACACCCGATGGCCCACATCTGCCGCTTTCACACCGGGGGCAGCGGCCAGGTGGGTTTTCTCCACTCCGGGGGCCCCAGCAGGATCACATTCTCGCAGCGCTCCACGAACGCCAGACCGGCCAACTCCCGGACGACCTTACGATCGATGCCTGGCTGGAAGCTGAAGTCGAACTGCTCCAGCGTTTTGACTCATGGCAGACGAGCCTGTTTCAGCCGGGATTCCATTCCGCGCTGATGTCTGCCGTTCTATTCCTGCTGCAGCGCCATGCACAGGAATGTCGACTTATTTTGGGCTGACAGAGGCATTGGTCGTTAAGACTTGTATATTCATGTTGCTTACTCGCACAAAAGGGGGAAAGGAACCGTAAACAACATTGACAGGTAAGGGACTGGCATCAATTTGAATGGTGTTTTTTTATAACATTATGTTTTAAAAGGTAAATTGTATTTTCATGGTGAATTGTTCTGTTTTATATTGTTATTTATGGAATATTTAACCAATATTTCATATAAAAATAGTGTATTATATTGATTACACTTTGCTGGAGAGGTGTAAACATCAAGCGTAACCATATGATGTATATAAGTTTTTGTTTGCTGATATCATATTTTTAACAGATATTGAGCAAGTAAATCTGATCTAACTGTAACTTTAGTTTTCTAAATTAATTACTTTGCTTACTTTTTTTTTACCTGGTTTTGTAAAACCTCATGATGATCAGTCTATTTGTGGCTTTGTTTAAGGTTTATTTGGTTTTGTAGTCTGAATTGTATCTCCCTCCTGGAGGGCTTTCTTTAGATTCTCTGTCTCCTACGTTGTTATGTTACGTATTTGTTGCTTTGAAGGGGGGGGATACAGTTCCATTTATCTGAGTAAGTCAGGTACACAGTAACAACTTTCTTATGAAGAATTTCCAAAATTTTTACTGCTGCGTTATTAATTGTTCAGCGATTCTTACAGATCTGTCGTTCGCTTTTGGTGAATGAAATCCGTGGACTTTTATTTACTAATTTTTTCTTTCCTGAAAAAAACAGAGGTATTGAGCGAAAAATTTTATTCCGTATGATGCCCTCCACACAAAATGTATTAACACTGAATCGTAATTTGCTTCTTTATGCTGATAACTTTCTGTCTATGCTAATACTAAAATTTAGATGACTTTTATACGGTAAAATCTGGTATGAATTTTAAAGATACTCTTCCCGGGGTGTTTCTCTGTGTCGCTATGTTTGCATGTGGTCATGCCAGGGCGAATATGCTCGTTTATCCCATGGCGGCAGAAATTAATAGTAGCCGCGAAGAGGCCACCTCGCTGTTCGTCTATTCTAAATCAGATCATGTGCAATATATTCGAACAAGAATCATGCGTATTGAACACCCTGGTATGCCACAGGAGAAGGAGGTACCAGCAGGGAATGATATAGAGACAGGACTTGTTGTCTCCCCGGAGAAATTTGCTCTTTCCCCGGGAACAAAAAAAACAATACGTGTTATCAGTACTCAGGCACCGGAAAGAGAGGAAGCCTGGCGGGTATACTTCGAGGCTGTTCCTGAACTGGAAGATGATCCACAGGCAGGCGGAAAGCAAAATTCATCCGTAAGTGTGAATCTTGTCTGGGGGGTGTTGCTGCGTGTTTCTCCGTCAGACCCCAGGCCTGCGCTGGTAACGGACGGTCACCACCTGCTGAATACGGGAAACACACGGCTTTCTCTTATTCGGGCTGGCAACTGCGACACCACATGCCACTGGCAGAATATAGGCAAAAGTATTTATCCCGGCGGGAGTGCTGATATTCCGGCCGGAATAAAAAGTAATGCATTTCGTGTGGAATATCGTACGGGTGCAAATTCACCGGTAATCTCTGCTGATTTAACAGCAGCCGGAAAGTAAAAACACACGGAGCGTACGCTATACCCTACATTTATTCTCAGGGGGAGCGGATGTATACCGAGTGTACATATATCACTGTAATAAACAACAAAGCAAGGTTATTTTTTATGAACATGAAAACATCTTTTATTGCCGCAGCTGTGGCATTGGCCACCGTTTATTCTTTTTCTGTTTCTGCGGTTCAGAAGGATATTACCGTCACTGCCAATATTGACAGTACACTTGAACTGCTGCAGGCCGATGGTTCATCCCTCCCGTCGACTATGAAGCTGGATTTCATGCCGGGTAAGGGCCTGGTCCATAAATCACTCCAGACCCGCCTTTACAGCAACGATCAGACCAAGTCGGTTAATGTAAAACTGTTGAATGCTCCACAACTTATCAACGTCCTGGATCCCACCAAAACCATTGATATGGAAGTGACTCTGGGAGGACGGTCACTGACCACCACCAATTCTGTACTGGAAGCTAAAACCCTGTTCCCGGACGGAAAAACTGGCGATGCTTCAGCTCTGCTGAACCTGGATATTGGTCAGAAGGCTGGAGCAGCCTTACAAAACCTGCCTGCCGGTGAATACAGCGGATTGGTCAGTCTGGTGATTTCACAGGCTGTCACTGCCGGCTAATAACCGGTTATTAGCTCTTCATCTGATCCGGTTTTGGGGTGTCACCGTTCGTACCTGAACCGGATCCGGTATTGATCTTATTATTCATTGCAATTCAGGTCTCTTTACGTGAGTCGTTATTTCTGGATGTATTATTTACTGGGATTGTGCAGTTTTACCAGCCAGGCAACTCTTATTCCCCCTCCTGGATTTGAATCTCTGCTGGAAGGACAGACTGAGCAAATTGAAGTGTTGCTACCAGGGCATTCACTGGGATTATTTCCGGTGGTGGTTAAACCGGACACCGTGCAGTTCATGTCCCCATTGATGGTACTTGAAAGCAGTGGGCTTGCCGCGTTGCCGGCCGCAGAACGGCAAAAAGCGCTGGCTGCACTCAGCCGTCCGTTGCTACGTAACAGCAATCTGGTCTGTGGTGTCTCAGAAGCAAAAGACAGCAGCGAGTGTGGTTACGTGGCAACAGATAAAGAGGATGTTGCGGTTATTTTTGATGAGAACAACGGTCAGTTATCTTTGTTTCTTAACCGGGACTGGTTGCCGGATGAAGAACGACGTGATAAACGCTGGCTGACTCCGACCCCGGAGGGTGTCAGCGCATTTATTCACCGCCAGACGCTGTATCTGAGTGATGATCTCCACAGTCGTAATATGACACTGAATGGTAGCGGTGCCCTGGGGCTTGGTAACGGTCGTTATCTGGGAGGCAACTGGGCGGCTATCTGGAATCAGTCAGAACATTACAATAACAGTCAGACCTGGTTTGACAATCTGTTTGTCCGTCAGGATCTCGGCAATCAGTATTATCTCCAGGCTGGTCAGATGGATCAGCGGAATCTGTCCAGCGCCACGGGGGGGGATTTTGGGTTCAGTCTGCTTCCCCTGAGCCGGTTTGATGGATTACGAACCGGGACCACCCAAGCTTATGTTAACCATGAGGTGGACCAGAATGCCACTCCGGTTATGGTTCAGGTTACCCGAAATGCCCGTATTGATATTTATCGTGGCAGCGAGTTGCTGGGGAGTCAGTTCCTGACCCCGGGAATGCATACCCTGGATACTCACTCTCTTCCACCGGGAAGCTATCCTCTGGCGTTGCGGGTGTATGAGGATGGGATTCTGCGGCGAACGGAGACCCAGCCCTTCAGTAAGGGGGGCAATAGCTTCAGTGCACAGACCCAGTGGTTTATTCAGGGCGGGCTGGAAGATACCGGGGATAAAGCCAGCCATTATGACGGTGAGACTGTCATGGCTGCCGGATTCCAAACTGGGCTGCGGAAAAATATCAGTCTGACCGAAGGTATCTCTCTGGCACATGAGGCCTGGTACAGTGAAACCCGACTGAATTCACAGCATGCAGTGCTGGATGGCACGCTGGACCTTTCTGCCGGGATACTGCATGGGACAGACAGCACGAGCGGTAACACTGAGCAGGTGACATACAACGACGGATTTTCCGCGAGTCTGTGGCGTAACCATACGGAAAGTGATGCCTGTAGTGGTCGTCATCCACAGTCAGTGCATGCCAGTATGACCTGCCAGACTTCGATGAACGCCTCCCTGTCGGTTCCGGTGGGGAACTGGTATGCCCTACTGGGATACAGTACCAGCAGGACAGAAGGTCGGCCGGTTTACCGGGGATATGATGATAACAGTGACAAAGAAAATGTGTTCTGGCGACAGGCATACATCCCTGCCTCTCACCGCGAATCTGCTCAGGCTAGTGCAACGTACAGCCTTAATATGGCTGGCATGAATATTAATACCCATGGGGGAGTATGGCGAACCCGAAATGACGGAGTGAATGATGATGGCTTGTTTATGAGTGTCAGTGTGTCATATGCCTCTCAACCACCGACAATGACTGGCAGTAATGGGTATACCTCAGCCGGGACCGATATTCACAGTAGCCGGAATCAAAAAACACAGACGTCCTGGAATGTGAACCATGTGAGATCCTGGCAGCAGGATCTGTATCGTGAACTGTCGGTGGGTTTCTCCGGTTATAACGACGACAGCTGGAGCGGGAGTCTCGGCGGACGCATGAGCGGCCGTATGGGTGAACTGAGCGCCACTATCAGTAACTCCCATCAACGTAATGCGGGCAGCGCCAGTTCACTCACCGCTGGCTACAGCTCGTCTCTGGCGTTATCCCGTAATGGACTGTTCTGGGGAGGTGGTCAGGACGGTGAACCGGCCTCTGGCATGGCGGTGAACGTGGAGTCAGAGGGGGACGAGGGCAGTAGCGGGAAAGTAGTCAGCGTTCGTGGCAGCAGCCAGCCGTTCAGTCTCGGTTTTGGTCAGCAGTCGCTGTTGCTGATGGAAGGCTATAACGCCACGGAGGTGACCATTGAGGATGCAGGGGTTAGTTCACAGGGTATGGCAGGCGTAAAAGCGGGAGGGGGAAGAAGGTGTTACTTCCTGACACCCGGGCATCTGCTGGTTCACAACATCAGCGCCAGTATGAGCCGACTGTACGTTGGCCGCGTACTGGACAAGGATGGCAGACCGCTGCTGGACGCACAGCCACTGAACCATCCATTTTTGTCGTTGGGACCTTCCGGGCGATTTAGCCTGCAGAGCGAGCATAAAGAATCCAGCCTGTGGCTGCTGTCAAAAAACAGGATCCTGCGTTGTCCGATGTCAGTACATAAACGTCGGGATGTTATGCAGGTAGTGGGTGATGTGCGGTGTGAATTAAGTGACGTGGATGCCCTGCCACAGGCGTTGCAAATATCGCCGCGGGTCATCCGTTTGCTGAACGTGGCAGGTTTGCTGCGCCATTCCGTTCAGGAAGCCTGACGTAGAGATAAAGGCGTTAACTATGAGTAATAAAATGAAGTGGACGAGTATGACAGCCCATTGGTCAGCAATTATTAATTTCATCCGAAAATACGTTCGCTCTGCAAGGATGGTTGCAATTCATCTTCTGGTACTGTGGTTACCTGTTTCAGCTCAGGCTGAAAGGGAGAGCGACTATTCATGGAACCTGCCAGTCTCTGGGAATATAGACCTGAATGCACTCCCTGAACAACAGGATATATGGTCTATTAAGGTAGTCCAAAGGGATTTCGGTCTAGGGTACTTTTCATTAATGTGCCTGTCTGAAAACGATGATGTTTTCGGAAAATGCCGGACAAGGGTTCCAGACGGTGTGTATGTTCAACCTTTCCAAAACGTGCCATTACGGTTTACGCGGCAGGGTAGTGGTGAGACGATTACCCTGACCGTGGCAGGTAGGTTTGCTAATCATGATGAGGGATTTGCAGGATCGGTTACCTACAGAGCAATGGAGGATCACGTCATTATAAAAACATGGATTCTGCGTGAGGAGTTGAAAAAAATCCCGACTACCGGCATCTGGACTGCGCATCTGCAGATGCGATCTTTGCGATGGTGGAATATTCCAATCGGTAGTTTAGTGTCGGATATCACGCTGAATGTAACAGACCACTTTGCTGAAAATGCGGCTATTTACTTTCCGCAATTTGGTACAGCAACGCCCCGGGTGGACCTGAATCTTCACCGGATGAATGCCTCACAAATGTCGGGCAGGGCTAATCTGGATATGTGTCTGTATGACGGAGGTGTGAAAGCCCGTTCATTACAGATGAAGATAGAAGGAAGCAATAAGTCAGGTACGGGATTTCAGGTTATGAAGAGCGATTCTGCTGATACGATTGATTATGCGGTCAGTATGAATTATGGGGGACGAAATATTCCTGTCACCCGTGGCGTGGAGTTCAGTCTGGATAACGTGGATAAAGCAGCAACGCGTCCGGTGGTACTTCCCGGGCAACGGCAGGCGGTACGTTGTGTGCCAGTGCCCCTTACCCTGACAACACAACCCTTTAACATCAGAGAGAAGCGTTCTGGTGAGTATCAGGGAACGCTGACAGTGACAATGCTGATGGGAACACAAACCCCCTGACAGTAATTATTTATTTTATTGATATCTTTCTTATATGGTTTTTTAAATCAGAGTTCTCTTTATATACTTGTTTTATTTAATAAAGAGAATCTATTTACTTATGAAAATCAATGCGTGAGGTTCTGCTTTCCTATGACTGTGTATTTAGATGATAAAGATAAAGAATTATTGAAAGAAATCCAAAAAGATTGTGCACAAACTTTATGGCAACTTGCATATAAAGTGGGACTTACGCCCACACCATGTTTCAAACGTTTAAAAAAACTTAAAGACAGGGGGGTTATCATTGGTCAGTTCGCTTTATTGGATAAAGAAAAACTAGGTCTTTCACTTAATGTCTTTATTATGATTAACATATCTGAGGAGCAATACGCTAGTATTTCTGAGAAAATAAAGTCAATGCCTGAGGTTATTGCCTTTTATCGAATTTCTGGATCATTTAATTATTTAATGCATACAGTATTTACAGATATGAACGATTACTATAGTTTTTATGAGAAAATAATATTAACTAATTCTTCAATTAGTGGATCTGCATCGAGCTTTGTTCTTGAGCAAATAAAGGAAACAAACGAACTGCCAGTGTGAAAGTGTGATGTGTACTTACTGATTTAATACATTATTATCCTTCTTACGGAACAACAACGGCAGATTGCGGCTGTTGAACAAGGATTTTAATCAGCAGTGGTGAAATTAAGCGGCACAGAATAACACAGCGGAATATCACATGGTTAAATATCACCCCGTGCATGTAACAAAAAACCGCATTAAAACAGATGATGTTACTGATATTTATTTCGTTGAACCCTTCTGGAAAGAAGGCGAAAACCACATAATTGAGTCATTGATGTTTTTTGAAGAGTTACAAAAGTCATTTAATTTATTCAACCATAAATATGGGTTAAATAAATATATACTCAGGATCCCCTGGGAATTTGTGCTCATACATATGGAAAGGATCAGTAAATTAAATAGCGTCGGGTTATTTGCTGTTTCTGTTGACTTTAATAACAACCACAAATTTCTGAGCGAGTACATCAGGAGTCGCAGAGATTATGGTATGGAAGTTTGGTTTGATTTTTGTGGTAAACATTCTTATTCCAGTGAAATTAAAAACCTTGGGTTCTTTTTTCAGGCTTGCGTAGTGCCTCGTGATCCTAATTTTATTAGTAGTGTTTATCATTATCATAAGTTCCAAAAGATTCTTGTCGGGGATATAAATGATGTAGAACAGAGGGCCGTGTACCAGAACGAAGTTGATTACATGTATGGAATGCAATGGCCATCGTCATATGACGGTTTTTTCTTTCGGGATCATAAAAAAAATGAAACTTGGTGTATATAACAGAAGGAGTGAAAATTTGAATCAAAAATATCTTATTTATTTTTTGTTTAATTATTGTTTTGTTTTTTATTACGATTAAATATAAAGAACATCATTGTTCGTGCGGTGGGGAGGCTGGAAGTTTAGGGGATGACCGTTTATCAACAATTTTATTACAGCCACCATACGAATGGTTTATATATGCACTAGATGTATTATTTTAGTTTAATATATCGATGGTTGCTATTTGCATTGATGATGTTCCGTTACATTAAGGAATATACATCTGTATCTCGTTATACGCACACTCACATTACTAATCATTATTAATATGAGTGTGGTTCTTGTTTTACGCATGCATGGTTGCATGTGACGTTAAATTTAAATGAGCTGACTGTATGAATTCTAAATACTTTAGAGAGGTGTTTTTTGTCTCGGTAGTTGTTATATTATTATTTTATTTGGTGTTATTTGCAGCCAGTGCTCATGCTGAAGGCGGTTTCAGCTCTGGAGGCATTGGGTTATTTATGACGGGAACAAGAGAGATGCTACTGTAGAGATAATAAATTCTGCTAAAGATTCCCCAATTCTTGTGCATTGACATCCTCCACGTCCTGAAGGGCGTGGGTTCCTGCTCCAACGGGCTGCCTGACTGCACGCTCCTTCCACAGGCAAGCACGGCGTGTCCCGCTCTAAAATGTTACGCGCGCCGTTTACATCGGCGTTCGCAGTATATCTTCATACCAGACACTTGTAAGTATCTCGCATAATCGTGCCATTCACATTTAGAGATCATACAACAGGACGGGACTGTTTTTGGGCAGCCGGAAG
Source organism: Salmonella sp. SAL4457 (assembly GCF_046548235.1). NCBI lineage: Bacteria > Pseudomonadati > Pseudomonadota > Gammaproteobacteria > Enterobacterales > Enterobacteriaceae > Salmonella > Salmonella sp. SAL4457. The sequence continues at coordinate 460,808 of NZ_JBGDZO010000003.1, read as the reverse complement.
TTAAGCCCATACCAGAAACGTTGCAGTGTACTGAAAAATGGCGCCAGGTTGCACCTGTTCAAAGATTTTCTGAAGGCGCAGGAGTATTCATTACTGATATCCTCCATTGCGCCTTCGGGAACCCACAGGACCAGCTATTTTACCGATAGTGTTTAAAAGGCGTAAGTAATGCCGAGCATGAAGTCATTGGAGGCAGCCTTTGTGTCTGCATCATAAGCGGTATGTTCATCACCAGCATAGTGATTTTTTGAAATGCTTACTTTGCCAGCATTAATGTATTTATAACTGGCGTCAATCATAATATTATCTGTTACAGCATATTTTGCACCGATACCTGCGCCCCAGGCAAAGTTATTTTTTGAAGCAGACAGAGTTTCATTAATACCAAAACCAACAGGAATGGTGTTATTACTTAGCTTCACATGAGCGAGGCCAACGCCTGCGCTGATATAGGGAGTAAATGCCGTACTATTGTGAAAATCATAATAGCCATTAACCATGTAAGTGGTCATTCGGACCTGATTTTTTACATTTATGTGTACTGGATCACCAAATGCAATAATATCCTGCCCGCCTTTAGCATCCGTCTCACCTCTGAAAGTGGTATCCAGTTCTAAACGTACTGGAAGCTGGAATGGATCATAAAAGTCATAACCGATAGCAACCCCGCCGCCAAAAACGCCTTTGGTACGGTCAGGTAACGTTGCATGACCATTAACTATCTCATCCTGGCTGAAGGTTGAGTTGATTCCATAGACATTGACTACGGATGTCCCCGCTTTCCCGGTGATATAGATCCCTTCTTGTGCTGATGCAGTAGCGGACCAGGCTACCACAAGGGGAATGATGCAGACTGCGAAAAAGTTTTTCATTTCAGAACCTGCCTTAATATTGGGCTAAAAGACAAGTTTCACGGTATAGGGTGTGATATAACGATTACATAAACGAAGCCAAAAAACGGTCTATTGTAACGCTGGGTTTTCTGTAAGCGGGTAAAAAATGAGATGAAAATATTAAATAACAATACGATAATCGTCGGTATGGAAATCCATCTCCTCGCCAAATTGCCCAACGTATGCCAGCCCCACGTACGGTTTCACTTCTACGTTATGTAACGGGTAGTGTGAGATAGAGCGATGCTGTAAGAAAAAGATGAAGATGAATTTGTACCCGACCTGGATAAAGCCCGTTATCCAGGAATAACGGGCAAAAATATTTACTCAAGAGCCTGGGCGAGATCTTGTTGTACCTGTTGACGCTGTTCTGGTGTTAAGACTTTGCTTAAATCAAAATAATATTTAACCCGATAATAGCGAGCCTGTTGTTCTATGTTACTGAAGGCTGCAAGCTGCTGTTTTACGGCGGCGTCATCCCATTTACCGGATTTAATCACCTCTATCAGCGCACCGTCTTTAATTCCCTTCATAGAAATCTGACTGACGTCGGTTTCCAGTTGTTGGTGAAGTTTTTTGATCCGGGTAATCTGATCGTTTGTCAGCTTCAGATGCTGGACAATAGGATCCTGGGCGGGCAGGGGAGGATTGGGGACAGCGGTGGCGAAAGCGCCAAAAGAAACGCCCGCCAGAGTCGCTGCCAGTAAAGTTGTGCGTACAAAGTTTTTCATGAAGATATCCTGATAAGGGAGTGATTAACCGTTTTTATTACCCACGAATGGCGAGCAATTATCTTAGAGCCTATCCCATTAGGGCTATTTTACTTGCCATTTTGGACCTGGGCAGTGCTCGCCAAAACGCGTTAGCGTTTTGAACGCCGCTAGCGGCGGCCCGAAGGGCGAGCGTAGCGAGTCAAACCTCACGTACTACGTGTACGCTCCGGTTTTTGCGCGCTGTCCGTGTCCAAACTGGCTGCGCCAATAACGCCTGGTGGGATAGGCTCTTAGTCAGAATACGTTGCCTGCCACATTACGCCACGCGAATTTGTTTTACGGAGAGTTACGGAGTGAAACAATCCCGCCGCGGTGAGCGGCAGGTTGCTTACAAGGTGAATGGATCGGCATCGCGCCAGGCTGGAAATTTTTCGCGATAGTCCTGCAAGGCGACGAGAGAAAGATCGGCATCGATACGTGTCGCCTGGTGTGGTTCGGCGGTGGCGATAATGTCGCCCTGGGGATTAATGATCCGGCTATCGCCGCGATAATGTAGCCCGTTACCATCGGTGCCAACCCGGTTGCAGCCTGCGACATAAGCCTGATTTTCAATAGCGCGCGCCGTCAGTAATGTTTGCCAGTGTAGCGAGCGCGGCGCGGGCCAGTTCGCTACATACAGCGCCAGATCGTAATCATTGCGGTTGCGTGACCATATCGGAAAGCGCAGATCGTAACAGATCAGCGGCAGAATGCGCCAACCGCGCCACTGCACGATGATGCGTTTATCGCCTGCGGCATAATGTTGATGTTCATCCGCCATACGAAAGAGATGGCGCTTATCATAGAGATGAACCTTGCCTTCCGGTTCAACCAGTAAGAAGCGATTTACGGCGCCGCGCTCAGTTTGTAGCGCCGCGCTGCCGGCAATCAGAGCGTCAGTTTGTCGGGCTTTGGCCTGCATCCACGTAATCACGCTATCTTGCGAAAGTGAGTTATTAGCGGCCTCCATCGCGAAGCCGGTGGTAAACATTTCAGGCAGAACAATCACATCCCGGCCAGATACGAGCTCTAGCTGTCTGTCAAAATGACGCAGGTTTGCCGGGCCGTCCATCCAGACTAAAGGTTGTTGCAACAGAGTAATTTTCAAACCAGACACGATCGGAGCTCCTCATTGAACAGCGTCTTTACACTGTAGCATGAGCAATAATAAAAAAGCGGCAAGAAAAAGCCCCGCGAAAGCGGGGCAGGAAAGACGCGAGACTGATTATGCGGCTTCGACTTTACGCACTTTCTCCGGCAGCTTTACCGGTTTGGTCGCCAGCGCTTCAGGTTCAAAATCATCAACGTTGATACTGCGCAGGCGGCTCTCTTCCGCTTTCGCCAGAATGGCGGCTTCATCTTTATCTATAAGCCCTTTCGCCAGCGCATTGCGCGCCAGTTCATCCAGACGAGTAAACGGCAGATTTTTACCCAGTTCTTTGCAGATGCGCTGGTGGATAGGGTCGGCAGCGATGACATCACGCAGCGCTTCTTCCAGTAAACCGACCGGATTATGTTCGGCGGGCGTCAGATACTGACCGCGCCCAATGCGTGAACGTGTGGCGTTCGGCACCTGTAGGATCTTCGCCACGGCGTGATCCAGCTTATCAGACGGCGCCAGATAATGACGGCCAGTCGGGAAGATCATCGCGGTGAGCAATCCGGCCACGACGCGGTTCGGGAAGTTCTGCAGCAGATCGTCCATCGCTTGTTCAGCACGATACAGCGCATCCTGTACGCCCCAGTGTACCAGCGGCAGGTCGGCTTCGTGGCGACCTTCGTCGTCGTAACGCTTCAGTACGGCTGAGGCCAGATAAAGCTGACTCAACACATCGCCCAGACGCGCGGAGATACGCTCGCGGCGTTTCAGGCTGCCGCCCAGTACCGCCATTGACACGTCGGACAGCAGGGCCAGGTTTGCGCTCAGTCGGTTCAGATGCTGGTAATAACGCTTCGTGGCGTCGCCGGTTGGCGTATGGCTCGTTAATCCGCGGGTCAGGCCAAGCCAGAAACTGCGGACGGTATTGCTGCCGACATGACCAATATGTTTAAACAACAGTTTATCAAAGGCATTCACATCATTATTCTGCGCTGCGGCCATCTCTTCCAGTACATAAGGATGGCAGCGAATGGCGCCCTGACCAAAGATCATCATGCTACGGGTCAGGATATTCGCGCCTTCCACGGTGATCGCGATAGGCGCGCCCTGGTAAGCACGCGCCAGGAAGTTGCTCTCGCCCAGCATAATGCCTTTACCCCCAGTGATATCCATCGCGTCGATAATGGACTGCTGGCCGCGGTGGGTGCAGTGGTACTTCACGATAGCCGACAGTACCGCCGGTTTTTCGCCCAGCATAATGCCGTAGGTGATTAACGATGCGGCGGCATCCATCACATAAGCGTTACCTGCAATACGCGCCAGCGGTTCTTCAATACCTTCCATCTTGCCGATAGAAATTTTGAACTGACGACGAATGTGAGCATAGGCGCCGGTTGCCAGCGCGACGGATTTCACCCCGCCAGTGGAGTTGGACGGCAGGGTAATACCGCGTCCTACCGACAAACATTCCACCAGCATACGCCAGCCCTGTCCGGCCATTTTGGGGCCGCCGATAATATAATCAATAGGCACGAAAATATCGTTACCGCGGGTTGGGCCATTCTGGAACGGAACGTTAAGCGGGAAGTGACGACGACCAATTTCCACACCCGGCGTTGAGGTGGGGATCAGGGCGCAGGTAATACCCAGCTCTTCTTCTCCGCCTAACAATCTATCCGGATCGGAAAGCTTAAACGCCAGGCCCAACACGGTAGCTATCGGCGCCAGCGTAATGTAACGCTTGTTCCAGGTCAGACGCATACCCAGCACCTGCTGGCCCTGCCATTCGCCCATGCAAACCACGCCGGTATCCGGAATGGCGCCTGCATCAGAACCTGCTTCCGGGCTGGTCAGCGCAAAGCAGGGGATCTCCTGGCCGCGCGCCAGTCGCGGCAGATAGTGATTCTTCTGCTCTTCCGTACCATAGTGCTGCAACAACTCGCCAGGGCCGAGTGAGTTTGGAACGCCGACGGTGATAGCCAGAATTCCGGAGACGCCGGACAGTTTTTGCAGTACACGGGACTGCGCATAAGCGGAGAACTCCAGCCCGCCGTACTCTTTTTTAATGATCATCGCAAAAAAACGATGCTCTTTCAGATAAGCCCACAGTTCCGGCGGCAGATCCGCCAGTTCATGGGTAATCTGGAAATCGTTCGCCATCCGGCACGCTTCTTCTACCGGACCGTCGAGAAACGCTTGCTCTTCGGCAGTGAGTTGCGGTTGCGGATAGTTGTGCAGTTTTTTCCAGTCTGGCTTGCCCTGGAACAGATCGCCTTCCCACCAGGTTGTACCGGCATCAATCGCTTCTTTCTCAGTGCGCGACATCGGCGGCATGACCTTACGGAAGCCGCGGAACACCGGTGCGGAAATCATTGATTTTCGCATCGGTGTGAGGTTAAACGGCACGAGGATAATGGCCAGAGGAACCAACAGCCAGATGGACCACAGGCCAGCGACGCCAAGTGCGGCGGTCCAGGCGAGCAGAATCAGGCTGCTGAGAAATAAACTCACGCGGTGATAGAACAATGCGCCGAGCAGAACAACCGTAGCGATAATACTCAAAATCATCATAACGAAAAGCTCCCTTGCTTGTAGGAGGTCTGACCACTTGTGATGATTAGGTTGTAGTGGATGTAAAATTTTTTAGCAATGTGTTTACAAAATAATTACAACAAAGCTCACATTGTTGCCGTTTTTGGGGGCACGAAAAATCAAAAGCGTGAGGCGTTAATTCGGCTTATGCTTCTCGCCTGTACTGCTATCCGGTACACTGCATACTGTCATTTACATTCATGCTGAAGGATATCCTCATGTACCAGGATCTTATTCGTAACGAACTGAACGAAGCGGCGGAAACGCTGGCTAATTTTTTAAAAGATGACGCCAATATTCACGCCATTCAGCGCGCGGCGGTCCTGTTGGCTGACAGTTTTAAAGCGGGTGGTAAGGTACTTTCCTGCGGTAACGGCGGCTCCCATTGCGATGCGATGCACTTTGCTGAAGAGCTGACAGGTCGTTATCGTGAAAATCGTCCGGGCTACCCGGCAATTGCGATTTCTGATGTTAGCCATATATCCTGCGTCAGTAATGATTTTGGCTATGACTATATTTTCTCTCGTTACGTTGAGGCGGTAGGGCGCGAAGGCGATGTCCTGTTAGGGATCTCGACGTCGGGTAACTCTGGTAACGTGATTAAAGCGATTGCCGCGGCCCGTGAAAAAGGCATGAAAGTGATTACGTTGACCGGCAAAGACGGCGGCAAAATGGCGGGAACGGCGGATATTGAAATTCGCGTACCGCACTTCGGTTATGCCGATCGTATTCAGGAAATTCATATCAAAGTAATTCATATCCTGATTCAACTGATCGAAAAAGAGATGGTTAAATAACTATACCCGTCATACTTCAAGCTGCAGGTGCGTTGGTTGCGCTCAGAAACCCCAGTCACATAGTTATCTATGTTCCTGGGGATTTCCTCCCTTACCGCCTTCCTGCAACTCGAATTATTTAGGGTATAGCATATTGTTTTCTTTGATATTTTGAGATTTGATTGGCTGTAAAAATTACGCCTTCCCGCTTAAGGCGTTTGTGGAGGTGATGTATGTGCGAACTGCTTGGGATGAGCGCCAATGTGCCGACGGATATCTGCTTTAGCTTCACCGGACTGGTGCAGCGTGGCGGCGGAACCGGGCCGCATAAAGACGGCTGGGGAATTACCTTTTACGAAGGAAAGGGCTGTCGCACGTTTAAAGATCCGCAACCGAGCTACCATTCGCCGATTGCGAAACTGGTACAGAATTACCCGATCAAGTCCTGCTCGGTTATCGCCCATATCCGTCAGGCTAATCGCGGTGAAGTGGCGCTGGAAAATACACACCCTTTTACCCGGGAATTATGGGGACGCAACTGGACTTATGCTCATAACGGTCAGCTCAACGGTTATAAGTCGCTGGAAACCGGTAATTTTCGTCCGGTGGGGGAAACCGACAGCGAAAAAGCGTTTTGCTGGCTATTGCATAAATTAACGCAGCGTTATCCCCGCACGCCGGGCAACATGACAGCGGTATTTAAATATATTGCGACACTGGCGACGGTATTACGTGAAAAAGGCGTTTTTAACATGCTGCTGTCAGATGGGCGATATGTGATGGCGTTTTGCTCAACCCATTTGCACTGGATCACTCGCCGGGCGCCGTTTGGCGTAGCCACGCTGGTGGATCAGGATATGGAAATTGATTTCAGCTCACAGACCACGCCAAATGACGTGGTTACCGTGATTGCTACCCAGCCGCTAACGGGGAATGAAACCTGGCAAAAGATTATGCCAGGCGAATGGGCGTTATTTTGCCTCGGAGAGCGTATAATTTGAGGCCAGCTGTGGCTGAACGACTTCGTGACTCAACGGTTTGCTCACGACGTAACGTCCATCAACGATAGAAACAGTTGGCGGCTTATGCGTCTGTTCAAAATAATCGTAGCCGGGTTTTAGCTGCGCCCAGAAATCTTTGTAATATGAATATTTATGACGCTGCATATTGGCGTCGGTCATCCGGAACGGATAAATACTCACCTGCACGCTCGGCTGACCAAAGACCAGCGCGGCGGTGACAAACTGGAAAATCTCATCAATGCCGCTATCGGTCATGGCATAGCAGCCGACGGAAACACAGGCGCCGTGAATCATCAGATATTTACCATCATAGCCATGCGCGCGATCGTAGGCATTGGGAAAACCAATGTTGATGGCCTTATAAAAACGGCTGTCTGGCTTGAGTTGATTGCGCTGAACGCTGTAAAACCCTTCCGGACTTTTAAAATCGCCCTGACGGCGTTTCGGGCCTAACCCACCGGAATAGTTGCAAATTTTGTAGCTATCAAGCAACTGGTATTGCTCACCCATTTTGACGTAGAGATCAAGAGTGCGCTCTTCTTTAAAAATCTGAATATAGACCGGTGAGCCCATTAACTGCTGCTTATACTCTTTACTGACCGGCGTGACGGGGCTGCTGCTGCTCAGCAAACCGGCAAACGAGACGCACGGCATCAGAAGCATCGCAAGAAAAAATGCGATTTTACGCATACTGCTTGTTCCTTGATAAAACGGTTACACACGCCAGAACGGCAAAAGAGTCCCCAAATCGGAGTAATCTGGATTTGGAGCGCTCACATTAGCACCACGGCAGTTTTTCGCAAGTCCCCGTGTGTACGTTTACAATTTTCCCGCCGCTTTCGTCGTCATACCTTCGAATATGTCGCATTTTTAACGCGAATGTCTCTTTGCGCGCAATAAAACATACTGTACACTTAAACAGTATTGTGGGGGCGAGCGATGCGCAAAATCATACATGTTGATATGGACTGTTTTTTTGCCGCGGTAGAGATGCGTGATAATCCGGCGTTACGCGATATCCCCATTGCCATTGGCGGGAGTCGTGAGCGAAGAGGCGTTATCAGTACCGCCAACTATCCTGCGCGCCAGTTTGGCGTACGTAGCGCGATGCCGACCGCCATGGCGCTAAAGCTGTGCCCCCATCTCACCTTACTGCCTGGCCGCTTTGACGCCTATAAAGAGGCTTCGCGGCATGTACGTGACATCTTTTCCCGCTACACTTCACTGATTGAACCGCTCTCGCTGGATGAAGCCTGGCTGGATGTGACTGACAGCCCGCACTGTTATGGTTCGGCAACTCTGATCGCCAGGGAGATTCGTCAGACTATTTTCAATGAACTGCAACTCACCGCCTCCGCCGGCGTTGCGCCAGTGAAATTTCTGGCGAAGATCGCCTCCGATCTCAATAAACCGAACGGACAATATGTTATTACGCCAGCCGATGTACCCGGCTTTCTTAAAACGTTGCCGTTAGCCAAAATTCCAGGCGTGGGGAAAGTTTCCGCCGCTAAACTGGAAAATATGGGGTTAAGAACCTGCGGGGATATTCAACAGTGCGATCTGGCGATGCTTCTCAAACGCTTTGGTAAATTTGGCCGGGTATTATGGGAGCGTAGTCAGGGTATTGACGAGCGTGATGTTAACAGCGAAAGGCTGCGTAAATCGGTAGGTGTTGAGCGTACTCTGGCGGAGGATATTCATGAATGGTCGGACTGCGAGGCCATTATTGAACATTTATATCCGGAACTGGAGCGTCGTCTGGCTATAGTAAAGCCCGATTTACTGATTGCCCGACAGGGCGTTAAATTAAAATTTAATGATTTTCAGCAAACCACTCAGGAACATGTCTGGCCGCAATTAAATAAAGAAGACTTAATTACCACCGCCCGTAAAACCTGGGACGAGCGTCGCGGCGAGCGCGGCGTACGGCTGGTGGGGCTACATGTAACGCTGCTCGACCCTCAGTTGGAACGACAGTTGGTGTTAGGGTTATAAGTCAGGCTATTAAGATTTTATCACTATTACGATTGCGCCATCTAAATTTCAGTATTACTATACCCGCGTTTTCTCATTCTCAATAACTGCAAAGGAGGTTCATCATGACACTTTATTCTCTGAACGCACTTTGCAGACCTTTCCAGGATTAATTTTCTTTTATTGCCCTGGATTAGTCTGCCATTTCCTGATTTTTTAATTCATATATGGAATGGTATATGGGCAATTATATTCGTCCTTTATCAGATGTGGTATTTTCTATCGCATCAGATAACCTGTGGATCGAAGATTCCGCGATCCAACAATTATATACGACGGCTAAGTTAACCGGTATGAAACGCGTTATCGGGATGCCAGATCTGCATCCGGGGCGCGGCTACCCTATTGGCGCAGCCTTTTTCTCGCGTGGACGCTTTTATCCGGCGCTGGTCGGCAACGATATCGGCTGCGGCATGGCGTTATGGCAAACGGATATTTTAGGGCGTAAATATAACGCCGATAAACTGGAGAAGCGGCTGGCGTCGCTGCCTGACGTGGCGGACGCGCAGTGGCTGGAGGAGAATGTCCCCGCCGCAATGCAGCATCATTCGTGGCGCTCTGCGCTGGGTTCTATTGGCGGCGGCAATCATTTTGCCGAGCTGCAACAGGTCGATCGCATCGTCGATGCTGATTCGTTCGCTTTGTCGGGGTTGCAAAAAGCGCAGTTATTACTGTTGGTACACAGTGGTTCACGCGGTCTGGGGCAAGCTATCCTGCGTCGTCATGTGGAGGCGTTTTCGCATAACGGTTTGCCGGAAGATAGCGACGATGCGCGCCGCTACCTTGCAGAACATGACGATGCGCTGGCATTTGCCCGCAGTAATCGCGCGCTGATTGCCCGCCGGATACTGCAACAACTCAAGGCTGAGGGCGAACCGCGGCTGGATGTGGCGCATAACTTCGTTGAACCCTGTACTGTCGCGGGTGAGGCGGGGTGGCTGCACCGTAAAGGCGCTACGCCAGATGGGCAGGGACTGGTGATTATCCCCGGCTCGCGCGGCGATTATAGCTGGCTGGTGAAACCCGTCGTCAGCGAGGAGAGCCTCTTCTCCCTGGCGCACGGTGCGGGGCGCAAATGGATGCGTACCGAGTGTAAAGACCGGTTATCGGCAAAATTTACCCCGCGACAGCTCTGCCGTACCGGGATGGGTAGCCGGGTGATTTGCCGCGATCGCCAGCTCATTTATGAAGAAGCGCCGCAGGCGTATAAATCCATCGATAGCGTTGTGGATTGTCTGGCAGACGCCGGACTGATTACGCCGGTTGCCTGCCTGCGTCCGGTGCTGACGCTGAAAACCTCAGGGGAGAAAAGCGCATGATCTTACTGCAACTTTCTTCTGCGCAGGGACCGGACGAGTGTTGTCTGGCGGTAAAAAAAGCGCTGGATTGTCTGACGAAAGAAGCCGCCAGAGAAAAGGTATCGCTGACACGGCTTGAAACAGAGCCGGGACGATTACCAGACACGCTGCGTTCTGCGCTGGTCTCGCTGGACGGCGAAAAAGCCATGGCTTTCAGTGAACGTTGGTGCGGCACGTTACTGTGGATTTGTACCAGCCCGTATCGCCCGCACCATGGGCGAAAAAACTGGTACGTCGGCATTGGGCGCTTTTCCGCCGACGAGCACATACAGTCTGATGAGATTCGTTTCGAGACTCTGCGCTCTTCCGGCCCGGGTGGGCAGCACGTTAATAAAACCGACTCGGCAGTGCGGGCCACGCACCTGGCGAGCGGGATTAGCGTGAAGGTTCAGTCGGAGCGCAGTCAACATGCGAATAAGCGTCTGGCCCGGCTGCTGATTGCCTGGCGGCTGGAACAGCAACGGCAAAATGAGTGTGCGGCGTTGAAGTCTGAAAGGCGTCTGTTCCATCATCAGATTGAGCGCGGCAATCCGCTGCGGATATTTAAAGGAATGGCGTTTACGCCACAATAATTCGGTGTTACCGGCGCTGTTATAGGGCTGTCCGGCTATTCGCGTGTAGCCGCAGCGCTATTCAGCGCATCCAGGAGAGTTTATCTGGCAATAGATACCCGATATTCCATATTGATAGCCCGTTCCAGAAATGGGACGGGCATTTTAGCGCTTTCTTACTTCGCAGGAATCGCTTTCAGCAATTCGGTCAGCAGAGTCCAGTAGTGGCCGACGCTTTCGATATGTACCTGCTCATCCGGAGAGTGAGGTCCGGTAATGGTAGGCCCAATAGAAACCATGTCCATATCCGGATAGGGTTTCTTAAACAGACCGCATTCCAGGCCGGCGTGGATAATCTGGATGTTCGGTGTCTTGTTGAACAGACGCTGATAGGTTTCCCGCACCAGGTGCATGACCGGCGAGTTCGCATCGGGCTGCCAGCCAGGATAGCTGCCTTTTGCTTCGGTTTTCGCGCCAGCCAGCTTGCCCAGCGAATCCAGCATACTCACCACATAATCTTTACCGCTGTCGATTAGAGAGCGAATCAGGCAGTGAATTTCGACATTCGCATCAGACATTGTGACCACGCCAACGTTCAGCGATGTTTCCACTACGCCTTTCGCCACGTCTGAATTGCGGATCACGCCGTTCGGCGTTGCGTTCAGCAGGCGCACAAAGGTATCGCGTGACGGCGCGGTCAATGCGGCTTTATCACTGGCAACCTCATTGAGTTGCAGCGTCAGGTTTTTCTCTTTTTCCGCCAGTTCGTTTTTCAGAATATCCTGGTAAGCGTTCACTAATGTTTTCAGAGCGCCTACGTTGTCTGTGGCAACGGCGAGGGTAGCGAACGCTTCGCGCGGAATCGCGTTACGCAGCGTGCCGCCGTTGAAATCGATCAGACGCAGATCCAGTTCTTCTGCGTGCCCGGCCAGAAAACGCGCCAGCAATTTGTTGGCATTGCCAAGACCGAGGTGAATTTCACCACCGGAGTGGCCGCCTTTCAGGCCTTTCAGGGTTAGCTTAAAGCACGCAAATCCTGCGGGTACAGCTTCACGGGTCAACGGCAGATTAGAGGTAAAATCAATACCGCCTGCGCAGCCCATATAGATCTCACCTTCTTCTTCAGAGTCGGTGTTGATCAGGATGTCGGCCTGCAACCAGCCGGACTGGAGGCCGAACGCGCCATCCATGCCCGCTTCTTCGGTCATGGTCAGCAGCACTTCCAGCGGGCCGTGGACGACATTATCGTCAGCCAGTACCGCTAACGCAGAAGCCATTCCAATACCATTGTCGGCGCCGAGCGTAGTACCGCGCGCTTTAACCCATTCGCCATCAATATAAGGCTGGATAGGATCTGTAGTGAAGTCGTGAACGGTGTCGCTATTTTTTTGCGGCACCATATCCAGATGCGCCTGTAAAACGACCGGCTTGCGATTTTCCATACCTGCAGTGGCGGGCTTACGGATCAGAATATTACCGACCTGGTCGCGATCCACGTAAAGGCCTTTCTCTTTGGCCCAACTCACAATATGTTCCGCGAGTTGCTCTTCGTGATAGGACGGGTGAGGAATAGAACAGATTTTGGCAAAAATATCCCACAAAGGTTGTGGTGATAACTGAGACAGTTCAGACACGATAAGTCTCCTTGGCGGTGGTCTGAAAAACGTTCTTACAGGCCACAGGGTTAGCGGAATTGATAACTCTTACGAGATGCGACTGAGAATACCACTTTCTCCGCCTGCGGGTAGTATAAAGCATACAAAAAGAGGCGTGGATTCCGCTAAACACTGGTTTTTAGCGCGTCAGGTCTCTATAATCTCGCGCAACTATTTCCCCCTCGAACACTTTTTAAGCCGTAGATAAACAGGCTGGGACACTTCACATGAGCGAAAAATACGTCGTCACCTGGGACATGTTGCAGATTCACGCACGCAAACTGGCGAGCCGCCTCATGCCTTCAGAACAATGGAAAGGCATTATTGCCGTAAGTCGTGGCGGCCTTGTACCGGGCGCACTACTGGCGCGTGAATTGGGCATTCGTCATGTCGATACCGTATGCATCTCCAGCTACGATCACGATAACCAGCGCGAACTGAAAGTGCTGAAACGTGCAGAAGGCGACGGCGAAGGCTTTATCGTCATCGACGATCTGGTCGATACCGGCGGTACCGCCGTCGCGATTCGCGAAATGTACCCTAAAGCGCATTTCGTCACGATTTTCGCTAAACCGGCGGGCCGTCCGCTGGTTGATGATTATGTTATTGATATTCCTCAGAACACCTGGATTGAACAGCCCTGGGATATGGGTGTGGTATTTGTACCGCCGATTTCAGGTCGTTAATCAGCAGCTTTTCAGAGCGCCCGGCAATGCCGGGCGCTGTTTTATTGGTTACAATAAGCCTCTATGAGTATCCAAGGAGGCTGCACGAATGACACAGGCTAACCTCAGCGAAACCCTGTTCAAACCCCGCTTTAAACATACTGAAACGTCTACCCTTGTCCGTCGGTTCAATCGTGGGTCGCAGCCGCCCATGCAATCCGCGCTGGACGGTAAGAACGTCCCGCACTGGTATCGCATGATAAACCGCCTGATGTGGATTTGGCGCGGCGTTGACCCACGAGAAATCCTTGATGTGCAGGCGCGCATTGTGATGAGCGACGCAGAGCGAACGGATGATGATTTATACGATACGGTCATCGGTTACCGCGGCGGCAACTGGATTTATGAGTGGGCAAAGCAGGCGATGGACTGGCAGCAGAAAGCCTGTCAGGAACAGGACGCCATGCGCAGCGGACGCTACTGGCTTCATGCCTCAACGCTCTATAACATTGCCGCCTACCCGCATTTGAAGGGCGATGAGCTGGCGGAGCAGGCGCAGGCGCTGGCGAATCGCGCCTATGAAGAGGCCGCGCAGCGGTTGCCAGGCTCGTTACGTGAAATGGAATTTGCCGTTCCTGGCGGTTCGCCTGTCACCGCGTTTTTACATATGCCGAAAGGGGATGGCCCGTTTCCGACGGTGCTCATGTGCGGCGGCCTGGACGCCATGCAAACCGACTATTACACCCTGTATGAACGCTATTTCGCGCCGCGCGGTATCGCGATGTTAACGCTTGATATGCCTTCGGTTGGATTTTCATCAAAGTGGAAATTAACCCAGGATTCCAGCTTGCTCCATCAGCATGTGTTAAAAGCGCTTCCTAATGTCCCCTGGGTGGATCATACCCGTGTTGCGGCGTTTGGTTTCCGTTTTGGCGCCAATGTTGCGGTGCGTCTGGCCTATCTGGAAGCGCCGCGTTTGAAGGCGGTGGCTTGCCTGGGGCCGGTGGTCCATGCGCTACTTAGCGATCCGCAACGACAGAGCACGGTGCCGGAGATGTATCTGGATGTGCTGGCCAGCCGTCTGGGTATGCATGATGCTTCGGATGAGGCGCTGCGTGTGGAGCTCAATCGCTATTCGTTGAAAGTACAGGGGCTACTGGGCAGACGTTGTCCTACGCCAATGCTTTCCGGCTTCTGGAAAAACGATCCTTTCAGCCCGGAAGAAGAGTCTCGCTTAATTACAACATCATCTTCAGACGGTAAGCTGATAGAGATCCCTTTTAACCCGGTGTACCGTAATTTTGACCACGCGCTGCAAGAAATTACCGACTGGATTAATCATAGATTGTGTTAATAGATTGATAAATTCTATTGATTTGGTAAAACAGTTGCTTCATTAAAGGAGATCGCAATGACGTTACCGAGTGGACACCCGAAAAGTAGATTGATCAAGAAATTTACCGCGCTTGGCCCTTATATCCGGGAAGGGCAGTGCGAAGACAATCGTTTTTTTTTCGATTGCCTGGCAGTTTGCGTCAACGTGAAGCCCGCGCCAGAGAAGCGTGAATTTTGGGGCTGGTGGATGGAGCTGGAAGCACAAGAGAAACGCTTCACTTATCGTTATCAGTTTGGTTTGTTTGATAAAGAGGGCAACTGGACCGTAGTGCCGATTAACGAAACCGAAGTGGTGGAGCGACTGGAATACACGCTACGCGAGTTTCATGAAAAACTACGCGACCTGCTGATTTCTATGGAGCTGGCGCTGGAGCCGTCTGACGATTTCAACGACGAGCCGGTAAAACTGTCGGCATAACCCTGCTGCCATGCCTGATGGCGTAGCGCCATCAGGCACAATGCGACTTATCAGAACTGGTAGGTCAACCCTATTGCCACAATATCATCGTCATTAATGCCTAACGTGTTATCGCTATCAAGCTGATTGATTTTGTAATCTACAAACGCGGACATATTTTTGTTGAAATAATAGGTTGCGCCAACGTCAATGTAATTCACCAAATCCTCACTGCCGACGCCCTCAATATCTTTGCCTTTTGACAGCACATAGCCTAATGACGGACGCAGACCAAAGTCAAACTGATACTGGATAACCGCTTCGAAGTTTTGAGTTTTATTGGCAAATCCGCCGGAAACTGGCGTCATGTTGCGGGTTTCTGAATAGAAAGTCGCAATATAAATATCATTCGCGTCATACTTAACACCCGTAGCCCAGGCTTCGGCTTTATCGCCCGTACCGCGGCGCTGCAGATTTTGCTCCCTGGTGCGATCGGAGAGAGTATAAGCGCCGCTGACGGCAAAATCACTGCCGCCGAAATCATAGCTCACGGAAGTGCCGAAGCCGTCGCCGTTTTGCTTTTTCACATCGCGATCTTCGTTTTTCCCCTGATACTGTAAGGTAAGATCCAGTCCATCAACGATGCCGAAGAAATCGGTATTGCGGTAAGTCGCCAGCCCGCTGGCGCGTTTAGTCATAAAATTATCGGTCTGGGCGGAAGAGTCGCCGCCGAATTCGGGAAACATATCCGTCCAGGCCTCAACATCGTACAGCGCGCCCAGGTTACGTCCATAGTCAAAAGAACCGATATCTTTTAATTTCAGGCCAGCAAAGGCCAGGCGGGTTTTTTGCTGGGACGAATCACTTTCGGCTTTATTACCGGCAAACTCAGCTTCCCAGCGCCCGTAGCCGGTCAATTGATCGTTAATTTGCGTTTCGCCTTTAAAACCAAAACGAACGTAGCTTTGATCGCCATCTTTGCTGTCATAATCGCTCATATAGTGCATGGCTTTAACTTTTCCATACACATCAAGCTTATTACCGTTTTTATTGTAAACCTCGGCGGCGTGAACAGATGCTGATGCGATGATACTCACCACTATTGCCAGAGTGCTTTTATTCATTTCCATTCCTGTTTTAATTACGCGCTATGATTTGTCGGGAAACCCGGTAAAAAACAGGAAGGTTTTTAACGTTCGGTAATGAAAGATTTATGACAAAGTGAGAATTTTTTTAAAAAAATATGTTTAATTGTTGCGGTAATAAAATGGTCAAATTCCGCCGCTACGCTTGCTGATCCTGCGCAACAAAATTTCACGCTACGCGTACAGGTTGTTGGCAACCGGAGCCAGTCCTGCTAAAACGTTCATTTGGTCTTTATTTCTTATTTTGAACGGCAGAGAATCATGAGTGACAGCCAGACGCTGGTCGTAAAACTCGGCACCAGCGTGCTAACAGGCGGATCGCGCCGCCTGAACCGTGCCCATATCGTAGAACTTGTCCGCCAGTGCGCGCAGTTACACGCCGCGGGACATCGTATTGTTATTGTTACCTCTGGCGCGATTGCCGCCGGACGTGAACATCTCGGCTACCCGGAACTGCCGGCAACAATTGCCTCTAAACAGCTTCTGGCGGCGGTAGGGCAAAGCCGCTTGATTCAACTGTGGGAGCAGTTGTTTTCAATTTACGGTATCCATATCGGGCAGATGCTGTTGACGCGTGCGGATATGGAAGACAGAGAGCGCTTTCTGAACGCCCGCGATACGCTACGTGCATTACTGGATAACCATATTGTGCCGGTTATCAATGAAAATGATGCCGTTGCGACAGCGGAAATTAAAGTGGGCGACAACGATAACCTCTCCGCGCTGGCGGCGATCCTGGCAGGCGCGGATAAACTGCTGCTGCTGACCGATCAGCAAGGATTATTTACCGCCGATCCGCGTAGCAATCCGCAGGCGGAGCTTATCAAAGATGTGTATGGCGTTGACGATGCGCTGCGCTCTATCGCGGGAGACAGCGTTTCCGGGCTGGGAACCGGTGGTATGAGCACTAAGCTTCAGGCGGCAGACGTGGCCTGTCGCGCGGGTATTGATACGATTATTGCCTCAGGCAGTAAACCGGGCGTGATCGGCGATGTGATGGAGGGGATTTCCGTCGGCACCCGTTTTCATGCGCAAGCCTCGCCGCTGGAAAACCGCAAACGTTGGATCTTCGGCGCGCCGCCGGCAGGTGAAATTACGGTTGATGAAGGCGCGACCGCGGCAATGCTGGAACGTGGCAGTTCACTTCTGCCAAAAGGCATCAAAAGCGTGACGGGCAATTTCTCGCGGGGGGAGGTCATCAGAATTTGTAACCTGCAAGGGCGTGATATTGCTCATGGCGTCAGCCGTTATAACAGTGATGCTCTGCGGCGGATAGCCGGTCACCACTCTCAACAAATCGATGCGATTCTGGGCTATGAATATGGCCCGGTCGCTGTTCATCGTGATGACATGATTACTCGATAAGGAACAGGCATATGCTGGAACAAATGGGCATTGCTGCTAAAGCGGCGTCGTATAAGCTGGCGCTGCTCTCCAGCGGCGAAAAAAATCGCGTGCTGGAAAAAATAGCCGATGAACTGGAAGCGCAAATGGAAAGTATCCTCAGCGCGAACGTACAAGATGTTGAGCAGGCGCGAGCCAATGGCCTGAGCGAAGCGATGCTGGACCGCCTGGCGCTGACCCCTGCGCGTCTGAAAGCGATTGCTGACGATGTGCGCCAGGTCTGTAATCTCGCCGACCCGGTCGGGCAGGTGATCGACGGCGGTCTGCTGGACAGCGGGCTACGTCTGGAGCGCCGCCGCGTGCCGTTGGGCGTGGTTGGCGTTATCTATGAGGCGCGTCCGAATGTTACCGTTGATGTGGCTTCTTTGTGTCTGAAAACCGGTAATGCGGTGATTCTACGCGGTGGGAAAGAGACGCATCGCACGAATGCCGCAACCGTTCGTGTCATTCAGAAGGCGCTGAAAGCTTGCGGTTTACCGGAGGCAGCGGTTCAGGCGATTGATAATCCGGATCGTTCGCTGGTCAATGAAATGCTGCGTATGGATAAGTACATCGATATGCTGATCCCGCGCGGCGGCGCAGGCTTGCATAAACTGTGCCGCGAGCAATCCACCATTCCGGTGATTACCGGCGGGATTGGCGTGTGCCATATTTTTGTTGATAGCAGCGCAGACATCGCCCCGGCGCTGAAGATTATTGTCAACGCCAAAACCCAGCGCCCGAGCACCTGTAACACGGTGGAAACCTTGCTGGTGCATCAGGACATCGCAGAACGCTTTTTGCCTGCGCTGAACAAGCAGATGGCGGAGAGCGGCGTAACGTTGCATGGGGATGAAACCGTCATGCAGGTACTGCATGGCCCTGCCAAACTGGTGCCGCTGAAACCGGAAGAGCTGGATAACGAGTTTCTGTCTCTGGATCTGAACGTTGTGGTGGTCGAAAATATGGATGGCGCTATCGCCCACATTCGCGAACATGGTACTCAGCACTCCGATGCGATTTTGACGTGTGATATGCATAATGCTGCGCGTTTTGTGAACGAAGTGGATTCCGCTGCGGTTTATGTCAACGCCTCTACCCGTTTTACCGACGGCGGGCAGTTTGGGCTTGGCGCAGAAGTGGCGGTCAGCACGCAGAAATTACATGCCCGCGGTCCGATGGGGCTTGAAGCGCTTACCACCTATAAGTGGATCGGCTTTGGCGATGGTACGATTCGTGCGTAATTAATGACGAGCGGTGCAAAAATAGCCGGTTGAGTAGCAAGGCTATTGACGCACCGCCCGGTTAGTTTTAACCTTCTACCCCGTGATTCACCCGCGTGAACACATCCTTCTCAGGGCCGATATAGCTCAGTTGGTAGAGCAGCGCATTCGTAATGCGAAGGTCGTAGGTTCGACTCCTATTATCGGCACCATCTCAAGTTCCTCAAACGTCCGTATTCATCCATAAATACACTGATTTATAACGACTTTATTGCTTTTTTGTCCATCACCGTCCGTAACCATCCAGTAGAATCCGACACTGAATGTGTATAGGATTGTGTATATGTTCCTGTTCGGTCTTGGATTCCTATCCACATGCCTTTAAACGATATGCAGATTCGCCGCGCTAAGCCTGAAACTAAAGCCTATACACTCGGAGATGGGCAAGGGTTGTCATTGCTAATTGAACCTAATGGAAGCAAGAGCTGGCGGTTCCGTTATCGTTTTGCCGGTAAGCCAAAAATGATCTCGCCGGGTGTGTATCCGACGATCACACTTGCAGATGTCAGTTCTCGTCGTGATGATGCCCGAAAACTTGTGGCAGAAGGAAAGAGCTGTGATCCTACCCGCGTAATATGGGCACAACCCTAAGCGAGGTTCTGGTTTTCAAATTGTTCCGGACTGAGACCGCCACAGGCACTGTGACGACGCCACCGATTGTAATCACACTCACTATAATTAAACACTGCTGTCCGCATTATTTCCCGGCTGACAAAGTCCTCTCCGTGGATACATTCCACCCTCAGCGTATGGAAGAAGCTTTCCGCACAGGCATTGTCGTAACAACAACCTCTGGCGCTCATACTTCCCCGCAGATTATGGCGTTTCAGTAAGCTCTGGTAATCCGTTGAACAGTACTGACCGCCTCTGTCTGTATGCACGATGACATTTTCCGGACATTTACGCCGCCACAGCGCCATCTGTAACGCATCGCAGGCAAGCTGTGCTGTCATCCGCGAGGACATCGACCAGCCAATGACTGACCGCGACCACAGATCGATAACCACGGCCAGATAAAGCCAGCCTTCACCAGTGCGAAGATACGTGATGTCACCCACCCACTTCTGATTCGGGCCGCTGGCGTAAAAGTCCTGCTTCAGCAGATTCTCTGAGACTGGCAGACCATGTTTGCGGTAACTGACCGGACGGAACCGGCGCGAGGCTTTCGCCCGCAGCCCCTGCCGACGCAGGCTGGCCGCCACGGTTTTCACGTTGAACTGGTAACCCTGAGCACGAAGCTCATCCGTCAGGCGTGTGCTGCTTGCGTGGCTTTTTGGTGGTTGATGCTGGTTTTGTCATGTGAGTCACCTCTTACTTGTGAGTTTACTCACTTAGTCGCGTGTCCACTATTGCTGGGTAAGATCAATGGCCTCGCTGACCGGTCATGACATGAACGCCGTGCATATCCAGGATCTTCTGGCGGTGGATACGTTTATTCCCCGCGCGGTGCAGGGTGGCATTGCCGGGGAATGTTCAATGGAAAACGCCGTTGGCATTGCGGCAATGGTGAAATCCGATCGCTTACAGATGCAGGCTATCGCCAGCGAGCTAAGCGCCCGGTTAAATACCCCAGTTGAAGTCGGTGGTGTGGAAGCCAACATGGCTGTGGCTGGCGCGTTAACGACGCCTGGATGCGCCGCGCCGCTGGCGATCCTCGATTTAGGCGCAGGATCCACCGATGCCGCCATTATCAATAACGATGGCGTAGTACGGCGTTGTCGCCGGGCAGGGTAATATCTGTGGTACTGAAGGCCCGCGCAATGCGGTAGCGACCGGGCTGGTTTTAGCCGGAGAAGCCAAAAAATAGTGCAGAAAACAGCCGCGCAAGCGTTTAGCTGCGGGGTAAGTCAAAGAAAGGCGATGTTCTCTTTGATATCCCGGCGGAGTTGGGTACATAGTATCAAGGTGTCTCTCACGTGGTTAATTTTAAGGATAAGAGCATGCCAACAGCAATTGAAAAAGCCTTGGATTTTATTGGTGGTATGAACACTTCGGCGTCAGTGCCCCATTCAATGGATGAAAGCACCGCTAAGGGAATTCTAAAGTATTTGCATGACTTAGGTGTGCCAGCGAGTCCGGAAGTTGTGATGGCACGGGGTGAGCAGGAGGGATGGAATCCTGAGTTCACGAAAAAAGTGGCCGGATGGGCAGAAAAAGTCGCCTCCGGTAACCGCATCCTTATCAAAAACCCAGAGTATTTTTCGACCTATATGCAGGAGCAGCTCAAAGAACTCGTGTGAGCTGACTATCGAATAAAACGCTAACGGACGTTTCCATCTAAGGATGGCGGCGTCCAGAAGGGGTTGCCAGTGACAATTTTGGACTGCCGATTCATTTCTTTTCGTCAAATTAATGTCTATATATTTATTGAATAAATATATAGTTCATAACTTACTACGTTGCCATTACCGCGTCATTCTTAGATGATCTACATTTCATAAAACACTTGATTCCATTTTGTCTCTATTAAGAAAAATAAAATGTGAACGCTGTCAATTCTGCAAACGTAAAAGATAAATATTGTATACACGGATGTTTGTTGGCAAACAGGCAGATGGCAATCAGGATCTTTTACGGAACATTGTGTATGAAAAATAATATTGAAGAGACAATAGGTAAGTACTTGCCTATTTTAATGATATTACCTCTGGCGGGTTTGGCAGAGTTAGCTTCTTTATATTCAATCCAGGCTTTATTACCAAAGTTAAGTGAGGTTTATAATATCCCATTGAATCAGGTAGGGATGATTTTGTCTGCTGAGGTGGGGTTTCTGGCATTAGCCATGTTATTTAGCGGCACGTTATCTGACCGTTTTGGGCGAAAGCCAATCATTTTTTATTCGTTGCTGGCAGGAGGTATTTTAACTCTATTGTGCGCAACTGCATCATCATGGCCGATGCTGGTGGTATACCGCGCTTTGCTCGGCATTGCAGTAAGTGGTATTACGGCGGCCGTTACAGTCTATATCAGTGAAGAAGTCTCTCCTGCTTTGGCAGGGATTGTTACTGGATATTTTATTTTTGGCAATTCGCTAGGGAGTATGTCTGGTCGTGTGTTTGCAACTTTGATGATGGAGCATGTATCTATAGATATGATTTTCTTTATCTTCGGTGGTGTTCTGATTGCTATGGCACTCGCGGTGAAGTTGTTTCTCCCAACATCCCGACAGTTTGTTCCTACACCTTCACTACAGCTTGGTGCAGTGTTGAAAGGCGGGTTGGAACATTTTAAGAATATCCGCGTATCATTATGTTTTGTCATTGGATTTATTCTTTTCGGCTCTTTTACGTCCATCTTTAATTTTCTGGCGTTTTACCTGCATCGACCGCCTTATGAGCTGAGCTACACCTGGATAGGTTTGATTCCAGTTAGCTTCTCATTAACTTTTTTTCTTGCGCCATATGCTGCCCGTGTCGCGTTGAATATTGGGTCGATGAATGCGCTCAGTATGCTGATCATCTGTATGATGGTCGGTGCATTTCTCACGCTAATCGCCCCTTCTCTGTGGGTTTTCATTTCAGGTATCGTTTTACTGTCAGTCGCATTTTTCTCTGCTCATTCCACCGTATTAGCCTGGGTCAGTTCACGGAGTCCAAACGCAAAAGGACAGGCGACATCGTTTTATCTGCTTTGCTACTACGCTGGCGGTGCAGTAATGGGGTATTTCAACGGGTATCTTTTCTCCTGGCAGGGATGGAATGCTATTGCGGCATCATGTCTGATGATGCTGGGGATAGGATTATTTATCTGCCGGTTTATTTTCGCAAAATATGAGAAACAACCGCAAATCAAAAAACAGTCAGTTCAGGAGAGTTTCTGATTATAGACACGAAGTGTGTTTTTATACTTTCCATAATGGAATCATCATTTTTTCATTAATGTGTCACTATAGCTAAAAGCCTAAATTGTGAATATTTGGCTACCCGGATATTCGTTGCTCCAGGAATATATATGTCTGCTAAAACGCTGTATGAAAAATTAGTTGAGTCACATACCATTCGTGAACTTGATAACGAAGGACATGTTTTACTTTATATTGATCGTTCAATACTGAATGAATATACCAGCCCGCAGGCATTTAGCGGGTTAAGAGAACGCGGCCGCACCGTTCGGCACCCCGACACGTTTTTATTGAATATTGACCATGTTAATCCTACGCGGTCGCAACGGGATGACTTAATGACCGATCCGGGAGGACAGCTACAGGTTGATTACTTTCGGGAAAATGCCGCTGACTTTGGCATCACATTATTTGATGTGCTGGATCCGCGTCAGGGGATTGAACACGTGGTTGCTCATGAACAAGGGCTAGTGATGCCTGGCATGGTGATCGCCGCCGGGGATAGTCACACGACAACCTACGGTGCATTTGGCGCGCTGGGCTTTGGTATCGGGACGTCGGAAATTGAACATCTGCTGGCCACGCAGACGCTGGTTTACCGCAAGCTCAAAACCATGCGCGTAAGTGTTCAGGGAGAGCTACCTTTCGCCTGTTCCGCAAAAGATATTGTTCTTGAATTGCTTGAACGTATTGGCGCTGATGGCGCGACGGGATATGCCATTGAATTTGTGGGTGAGGCCATCAGCGCGTTGAGCGTTGAAGGACGAATGACGCTCTGCAACATGGCGGTAGAAGCGGGGGCGCGTGGTGCCATTATTGCGCCGGATAAAAAGGTTTTTGACTATATCTACGGTAAACCGCAAATGCCTGTAGGTGAACTCTGGCAGCAGGCATTGCTGGAATGGTCACAGTTGAGCAGCGATGCTGATGCGGTATTTGATAAGACGGTGGCGATCAACTGCCATGATCTTGAGCCTAAAGTCACCTGGGGAATCAGTCCGGATCAAACAGGTTCCATCACCGGACGTGTCCCTTTCCCGGAACAGGAAACCAATCCGCTTAAGCGCCTGGCGCTTGAGAAGGCCCTTCATTACATGGGATTAACGGCTGGCATGTTGCTGAAAGATATTCGTATCTCTCACGCTTTTATTGGTTCATGCACAAATGGTCGCATTGAGGATTTGCGTGCCGTTGCGAAGGTGCTTGAAGGGCGCAAAATCGCCAGCCATGTTCGCGGGATCATTGTGCCTGGTTCAACAATGGTAAGACGCCAGGCGGAAGAAGAAGGACTGGCGAAAATCTTTATTGCTGCCGGTTTTGAATGGCGGCAGTCGGGTTGCTCAATGTGCCTTGCGATGAATGAAGATGTATTGTCGCCCGGCGATCGCTGTGCATCAGGTACGAACCGTAACTTCCCTGGACGACAGGGCGCTGGAGCAAGAACGCATTTGATGAGCCCGGCGATGGTTGCGGCGGCGGCGGTAGCGGGGCATCTGGTCGATGTTCGGTCATTACTTCAGGCAGGGGAATAAGATGGATACGTTTAAGCAAATCAGCGGGCGAATTGCGCCGATGCTGGAACCGAATATCGACACTGATGTGATTATGCCAAAACAGTTCCTGAAAGGGATCGATCGCCAGGGGCTGGATAAAGGGGGGTTTTTCGATCGTCGCTTTATGGCTGGCGGCCAACCAAATCCTGATTTTATTCTGAACATGCCGGGCTGGCAGAGCGCGACATTCCTGCTGGTTGGCCCCAATTTTGGCTGTGGATCGAGTCGTGAACACGCCGTATGGGGATTAAAACAACTGGGAGTACGGGGGCTGATAGGTAGCACATTTGCAGGCATTTTCGATGATAACTGCCAACGCAACGGGATCCTCACGGTCTCATTAGATGAACCTGCTTTGGCGCGCCTGGCGCAGCTTGCCGCGAGTGCTGATACCAATTCTATCACTGTTTCACTCGATCGCTGCGAAATTACGACGGCAGAGGAAACGATCTCCTTTGTGATCAGTGAACTCAAACGGGCGATGCTGGCCGCAGGCGAAGATGCGATAGCCTGGACATTGCAATACTTGCCGGAGATTGAAAATTTTGAGGTTGCGCATTATTCACGGCGGCCGTGGTTAAAACGCCCTGCATCCCCGCTCGGTTAAGGAAGAAGACTGCAATGAAACTGGTTCAATATCTTGTGAACGGTGGCAAACGCTACGGCATTATGCAGGAAACCGGAATAATTGATCTCTCGCAGCGGCTTGGCGACAAATATCCCACTTTGAAATCTCTACTGTGCGCTAATGCGCTGACGGATGCGGCGTTATGGTGTGATGAGCCGGCGGATTATTACTACCAGGAAGTCACTTTTCTGCCGGTGATTGACGATCCGCAGAAGATCATCTGTGTCGGAATGAATTACGCCGATAAGCGTATTGAGTTTAATGAAACCAACCCGGCCCCAACCCTTTTTGTCCGCTTTGCGGATTCTCAGACCGGGCATAATGGCCTGCTGCTGAAGCCTGAAAATACCAATGAGTTCGACTACGAAGGTGAATTAGCCGTAGTGATTGGGCGGCCATGCTCCCGGGTCAGCGCTGAGGATGCTTTAGATTATGTCGCCGGATACAGCTGCTATATGGATGGTTCAGTGAGGGACTGGCAGCATAGCTGGTTTACGGCTGGAAAAAACTGGCCTTCGACAGGATCATTCGGTCCGTGTCTGGTGACCACAGACGACATTCCCGATCCCCAGATGCTACGTTTACTGACACGACTAAACGGGCGGGAGGTGCAGAACGAATCTACGGCAAATATGATCCATCCTATCGCTTCACTCATTGCTTATATAAGCACCTTTACTCTGCTTTCCCCTGGCGACACGATCCTCACAGGGTCGCCTGGTGGAGTGGGCAAAAAACGCGTTCCACCGCTGTTTTTACACGATGGTGATGTTATTGAAGTTGAGATTGAACATATTGGAACCCTGCGCAATGTCGTCCGGGATAGCCGTTATTTAACATCATCTGTTAGCTGGCATGACGGGAGAAAGTGATGAGTACACTGATTGAATGCGGTGCCTCTCCGTTTATTCCGGGGTTTGCGCTCAAGGATGTTCGTCTGGAAAATGGTCTGACGGTAAGAGTGGCTATCGGAGGCAGCGGTTCACCTTTGGTACTGCTACATGGGCATCCGCAGAATCATACAACATGGCGGAAAGTCGCACCGACATTGGCGCAAAATCATACAGTCATTTTGCCGGATTTGCGTGGCTATGGCGACAGCGATAAACCAACGAGCGATCCGGCGCACCGTACCTATTCAAAGCGCACCATGGCGCAGGATATCGTCATGTTAATGGACGCGCTCGGCTTTTCCCGTTTTGCCTTCGTAGGGCATGATCGTGGCGGACGCGTAGGACACAGGCTCGCGCTGGATTATCCGGATCGTGTGACCTGTTGTACTTTTATCGACATTGCTCCAACCGCGACGATGTACGCCTTGACCGATAAATCCTTTGCTACGCGTTACTTTTGGTGGTTTTTCCTGATTCAACCTTTCCCGTTACCCGAAACGATGATTGCGCACGATCCGGCATTTTTTCTGCGTAAGCATATTTCTGGCCAGCTAAAAATAGAGGGCGCGACCTCGCAGGAAGCATTCAATGAATACCTGCGCTGTTACCAGAACCCTGAGATGATCCACGCGATCTGTGAGGACTACCGGGCTGCTGCGACGATTGATTTGGACGATGATGCCGCAGATACGTCGGCGCGTATCCGGTGTCCGTTACAGTTGCTGTGGGGAGGGCTGGGAACGGTAGGGCAACTATATAATGTGGTTGGTACCTGGAAAGAAAAGGCGCTAAACGTTCAGGGGGAAGCATTGCCTTGCGGACACTCCCCGCAGGAAGAGTGTCCTGAGTACTTTATCCAGAAACTTCAGTCCTTTTTACATTCAGTGTTATAACTCGGTCATCCTTTGCAACTTCGCACTGATGCTATGAAAACGACACCTGTAGGAAAAAAACATCGCCAGCCCCTTGAGGGCTGGCCTTCCGTTGAAGATCTTTTCGTTTTTGTCACCGTTGCTCGCAACGGTGGATTTGCCCGGGCAGCGCTGGAGCTGGGGTTATCTCCCTCCTATATCAGCAAACGTATCGCTATCCTTGAAAAATGTCTCAACGCCCGGCTTTTTTTTCGAAATAACAGAGTGATGCGTCTCACACCGGAAGGCGAAAAT
Source organism: Salmonella sp. SAL4457 (assembly GCF_046548235.1). Taxonomy (NCBI): domain Bacteria; kingdom Pseudomonadati; phylum Pseudomonadota; class Gammaproteobacteria; order Enterobacterales; family Enterobacteriaceae; genus Salmonella; species Salmonella sp. SAL4457. The sequence continues at coordinate 433,727 of NZ_JBGDZO010000003.1, read as the reverse complement.
GCGCTGGGTGGGGCTATGCAGGTCGTCAGTGAAATGGATGGTTTTGTAAGTCGTTTGGATAATCAACGTGGTGTGTTGGCTGGTAATATCACCATCAACTGCTCATTTGGTTTTGGGCATAAATATGTCGCAGAGGCGCTGTCGTCATTTATGATCACCTATCCTGATATTACGGTAAAACTCACGCTAACAGATCGTGAAGTGGATCTGGTGGAAGAGGGGATCGATATTGAAATTCGCGTTGGGGATGATATCAACGAATTGTATATCGCACGGCAGTTAGCCACTAATCGACGGATCCTGTGTGCTTCCCCTGAATACCTCGAACGCCACGGCAAGCCAGAGTCTGTTAGTGCGCTTGTGCAGCACGATTGCCTAATGATTCAGGAAAAAAACTCGGCATTTGGCAATTGGATATTAACGGACGGTAAGCAGCAGACACATTGCCGACTAAACGGTTTTCATTCTTCCAACAGCGGCAGTGTGGTGCTTATTTGGGCCCTGAAAGGCCATGGCATTACATTGCGGTCGGAATGGGATGTTGCGCAGTATATTGAACGAGGTGAGCTGGTTCGCGTGTTGCCTCAGTGGTATCAGGAAGCGAATATCTGGGCTGTATATACCCGGCGTTCATCAAGTTCTGATCGTATCAAAATCTGCATCGATTTCCTCACGGAGCATCTTGCACAATGCTTGCCAGGCGGTAAAGCACCGGGCGTACTGTGATCAGTCGGTGCCAACTGTCGTGGCGCCAGATGCTCTGACTTACGTTTACTGTTAGGTGTTCTTTTTGCCAGCACCCAGTAGCTTTTAGGGCGTTGCGTTGGTGGCGCGGTTTTGTTTCCGCTATCGTGGCGAAGTTATCTTTTATCCCACCACGCGGCCCAACCTCCACATAGATACCTCCATTATTACCGGATTTCTCACCTGGTTTTAACGTCATATTTTATCTCCTGATTTTTGGGTGACGATTATCGGAGGTTGAGAATTCTATTGGTATCGGCTGGATGGCATTGTAAGTATCACACACTCACTCCATAACAATCAGATTGATTGAGCGACTACTTTAGCTCAATAGATATGTGTTCATCTTAAGCGTATTATCGCAGGTTGGCAATTAAAATCCTTTTAAAAAACAATACCATCCATCAATTCAATATGCTGATTTTTCGAGGTTTTCTCAAATTTAGTTATGCTTATGTAATGCTACCTAACTGACTAAAAGTAATGCTCTTTTCACACAAAAGCCTTAACAGAGGAAACGCAATATTACGTGACTTAATGCCTCTGCTCATTCTCATTAGTTATACCAATGTAATGTTTTCTCACAGCAAAAGAGAAGTAGCTACCTGTGCAGCATTATAGGCGGAAAATCCATTGGGGGTATTACCAAAGATGAAATAGAAAATTAATATTATTAATTAAATGAATATGAAATAGGTATTGTTCCTGTTATCGTTACAACCTTTTCTGTCATAACAATCTTCTCATTTTCTTTCTCGCATACTTGCTGAGCATGGTATAAATGTCTATGAGGACGTCAGCTCGGAAAGCATTCGTTCTGCATGGTATGCCTTTCGCTATTCTCAGGGGCGTGAAATGAAAGTTTTCTTTGATGGAGTCTATATAAGTATATGAAATTGATAGTAATCCTCCTTCTCGCGCTATTCCCGTTATGTTCATCTGCCAGCAATCATTATGCCCTTGTTTTTGAAAATAACACGATACTGCTTGTTTTAAATCTTAAATGTTCTCCCTGTGATTTAAACTGCGCAAATATTCAATATCAGCTTTTCAATAAAGAGACGGAATCTGTTATTTCAGGGGTTGCTAAGCCTGTGACAACGGGCATCGAAAATAATTTTCGTGGTTATATGATGCGTAATAATAATACGTTCTACACATTAATTGAGTCAGATAATGAAAACGTATGGGATATGTCTGTTGAGGAGAAGGGAACTCAACAGAACAAAGATGCCGTGCAAAAAGTAAAATATCAGCTTAATACTATTTTTGACAATGGTACATGCTGAGTCTGACTTGTCTCAGGGATACGATCGCATCCCTGAATATTTCCCATCAAAACTCAGGAGTAAAATCACTCTCACTAATATATTTTTCCAGTATGGCGGTATATTGTCGCCAGTTCCCGGAGTCATTGATTACTGCATAATTTATCGATGCTCCCGGCGTTGGCGAGCGTGTTAGCGGCACATCACGTGCTGTTTTCGGCGCAACCATGATATCGCCGATACTTTTCTTGTCATCCGTCGTTAGTGTTAAACTCATATACCACGAGGTGGGGTTAACTATCCGTATAGTATTCTCTTTAGCAATAAAGCGTAATTTTTTCTCCTCCGCTTCCGTTGGCGCTTTTAATCCGGTCGGGCGAATTAAAATTTTTAGCCGCAAACGAAGCGGTAATACCAGTTTTCGCGGGTGGTTTTTAATGTCCTGGGTGACTGGCGGTATCTGATAAATGTTTAGCCAGAAGAGACTCTCCCGGTCCGTTGCCAGCTGCTGGCGGGAACTCAGGAGCAGGCGAAGCGTTCTCAGTTCTCCTGGCTGCATTTTAAATACCGGCGGCAGCGCCACCAGCGGCGTTTTGCTATTATCCGGAGAGGCGTCAATGTTTCCGGCGTCGGTCCATACCTGTAACAGCATCGGCGTTGTATTATCGTTGGATAATGTCAACGATTGAGCGACCTCATCTGAAGCAAAAATAATTCGGGTTCTGTCAATATTAACGGCGGCTTGTGCCGGGCCATACCATCCCGTCAACCCAAGTAGCGTTAATATGACTTTACTGAAAACTAACCACTGCCTGTAATTGCGCATTCACGCTTCCTGCCGTTACTGTTTGTCCGCCGATCGCCTCAAGCGAGGCAGTAAAATCACCGCTGTAGGTTTCTACTGAACCGGATGATACCCGTGTGGTTAAATCTTTATAGCCATACCAGCCTCGGGCGTTGCCAGTGCCTGTCTTAATCCGATCGGGTAACAGGTTAATTGGCGTACCGGCATCGTTATAGATGCGGATACCCACTCCGGAAGCTACGCCAGGTTCGCCATAATGGGTGTCCAGTAGCCACGACAGACCGCCTGCGGATGTGGTTAGCCCCAGGCGACGCGCCGCCGCCACGGCGGTGGGTTGATTAACGACAAACCCCATTGCGACATTAGCGGCGCTGGTGGACGGGAGGGCACTGGACACTGCGCCGGACTCACATTCCAGGCTGACGTGGAAAGGCGCCTGGCTATTGCCTCCGGCGGCTAATATGCCAACGGCGACAGGGGGAATTTTCACGATCGCAGGATAATCTTTGATTTTACATAACGCGCCGCGAACATAGGTGACGCTATTATATGTACTCCATGCCCCGGGCCAATAGCTGGGCCAGCCATAATAATCGCTGGCATGATCCAGTCCCGCTTTGATCCGCTCGGTAATCAAGCCTAGGCCTTTAAACGCGATATAACCCCGAGGCTGCGTCCAGGTATCTCGGTCCATTGGATTCTGGTAGGCAAAATATTTTCTTGAGTCAATTTTAAACATCTCATATAACACGTTGCTAAACGCGCTGGCAGGAATATAAATATATTTGTCATCCTGAAACCAACTGTCTGCGGTAAGTTGGCGTTCTTTCCAGAAGCGGCTGTAATATTCGCCGGTACTGAGGTTTGTCATACGGACAGCAACATTACGCTCCACATCATAATAAGCGCCTTCTACTTCGGGAGTAAAAAATGCCCCCGCAAAAGCGCTATCGCCATTTGTCGAATACATCTCATAGAGCTTCCCGGCATCGGCGGTATCGCAGCGGTAAAGTACCTGTTTACTGGAATAGGGCGTTTCGGTGGCGGCCGTCAGGAAGTTACCGATCCCACTGGCCAATAGTGTGCCGGAGGGTTGAAATGTTTCACTATTACTGATGCTAATCACCGTTGGCAAACCGATATTACCGGTATTCGTGTCAGTTGCGCCGATCCAGTTTTGCGCCGTGTAGCCCGCTTTTATCGCCGCGTCAGAGAGCGCGCTCTTATCGGTGACTTTGATACATGACGACCATGTTCCGGCGCTGACGAACAGGCTGGTGATAAACAATAGCGTTCGGAAACTAAAAAGCATTGTGCTATTCCTTCTCGCAGATTTTGTTCAGATAGAGAAACGGTTCTTTGGTGTGAAGATCGAGTTGGTAGGCAACCCGGCAACGCTGGTTTGCCCCTGTTCCCCAGCGCACCAGTAGAGAACCCGACGGATGGGCGATACGGGCATAAATCTGCCCACTCTGGCCGACCATGCCGATGTTTGTGCCTTCACCGTTGAAAACATCAGCGCCCATTGGCGGTATGCCGCCATCCGGCATCTTCACGGAGATCAGCACTGCTTTGCCGCTGATAGTGGCGAAATTGACACGCGCGATGGCGCCGGCATAGGGCACAATCTGCTGACTTCCTCCCGTCAGTTCGGCATCGCTGCGCATCTTACGGGTATCGAGCGTAACGTTATTGACGCGGTAAGGAGATAACGAAGGCAGAATGGCGTAACCAAAGCGATCAACCACAGCGCCCTGGCCATTTTGTACGATCGCGCCCTGCGCGCCATCGGCATGAATAAGCGCAAAGGTATCGCTGGTATAGGGGCCAGCCGTCAGACCGCCAGGGTGAAGTACCAGGGTGCCGGACGCGCCCAGCCCTTCCTGACGATAGTTATCACCCTGGTCATAGTTGGCGCGAAGTGCGCCAAACCGGGTGTTTTGTTGTAGATTACCGCCAAACGTCGTTGGCGCGCTGCTATCGCTATTACTATTGCGATAACGCTCGTAGCCGCCATAAACCGACCATGACAGGTCGCTGTTTTCACCGCTACTGCCGGTCATGGATACGGTTGAGGAACGGCTTTGACTGGACTGGTTATAATTCATGGCGACAGACGTTCTGTTTTCGCCCCAATCCAGCGGTATAGAGACATTAAACGACATTGTGGTTTCGGTATATTTTTGTCGGCTACTCACGTCCAGTGGTTCGTTGACGCCGTGATAAAAGCGATCGTAATGCCAGGTGGTGCGCTGTCGTGCGATATTCACCCCGTAGCTTATATTCCGCCACTGGTTGCTATACCCCATTTGTAGCTGTGTTATACGCGATTGGTTATTGTAGTAGTCTGCGGTGCTGGCGCTGAGGTTAAGCGTGCCAAGCCGTCCTAACGGCTGGCTTACCGTCGCGGACAGGCGATTGCGCTGATGCAGCGTGTCGGAGTAGTAATCAATCCCCGTTTTTGCTTCCCGGCGTACGCCGAGCACGTCCTGAAGATCGCGAAAGCCGTTGGTTGAATAACGATAAGCCGCCAGTACCAGGTTAGTGCCGGTGGTAAACGTTTTGCTGTAACTGAGTTCCGCGCGCCAGCCTTGCTGGCGATCGTTATGCTCTGCGCGCGCGTTCGACCAGGTGGCGTTAAGGCCGAACGCGCCCATACCGGTGGCCCAGACGCCGCCCGCCAGCCATGCCTGGTAACGCTGCGCAATTCGTGAACCGAGGTTGAGGGTAATGGTGTTATTAACGCCGTGCTGGAACGTTCCCTCAAAGAAACGATTTTCAATATCGTAGTACTGACGAACCCTGCCGAAGGCCAGCGAATAGTGCCAGTTACCGGGGCGAACCGAATCCGGCACGGAAGAATAAGGCACGGTGAAACGTGAGGTTTTACCGCTGGCCTCGATAACCTCTACCTCCAGATCGCCTTGATAACGGGTATTGTACAGATCGTCAATATAAAATGGGCCCGGCGGAACGTTGGTTTCATAAATCACTTTCCCCAGTTGTTTTACTACCACGTGCGCGCTACTGGCCGCTACGCCCCGAACTTCCGGCGCATAACCGCGTTTGCCCTGCGGGCGCATCCGCTCGTCGGTGACTAGTTTAGCTCCGTTAAAAGACAGACTGCCGAATAAGCTGGAGTCCGTATAGCTATCGCCCAGCGACAGAATACTGTTAATAGACGCGACAGGTCTTTGCACCCAGGTTCGAACGCTATTATAGCGCCAGGCGCTTCCGCTCTGGTTGCTATTGGCATAGCGCAGATTACTTTGATGACGGACCTGCCAAAGTCCGAGGTTAACGCCCATGTTTAAACCGCTCCATAAGTATTGGTAGCGATAATGGCTGTCGGTATTTTCGGTGTGGGTCCAGTTTGTGTTATGGCGTAAAAACAGCGCCAGCGCGCCGCTATCCCACTCTGAAGGGGAGATATAACCGCGCGGTTTGTGCGTAAGTTCGGTCATTGGAATCGTCAGCAACAGGCGAAGCGTGGCGCTATCAAATTGCCAGCCGGCATGAGGTACCCACTCCCTGAGCGGGCGGCACTCGGTCGCAGCGTCGGTCGCGGGGAGTGATTTTATCTGTGCCGCTTTCATCACCGATAAGGGCAGGCAGGGTTCAGTCTGTTGACCCTCTTTTGCAGCGTTAAATCGAATATTAGTGCTCGCTGTTACCAGCGTGCCATTAACGTAAACGTCGGCAAGATAGTCTCCGGAAGGCGTTTGCTGTTCATTAAAACGGGCAATATTTTGTCCGTAAGTGGCCCCCTGAAGTAGCGCAGGATCAAAATAATACTCTTCACCTTGCGCGGAGCCTGAGCAAACTATGGCGATCAATAGCGCAAGGCTTTTGCGGTTCAAATTAATGGTGGGGGACATCGTAGCTCTCGCTTATCCTTGCGCCCAGGTCGTTAACCAAAGTAACGGTGACTGTACCGGAGAAGGATTTGAGTGACCGTTTGCCCGGCAGCCACCAGGTTTGACTGGAGAAAGGGGCAATCATGTCAGCATCCAGGTTATACGAAGCGCCGTTCACTTTTACATTCAGGTTACTTAAAGAGGCAAACCAGGGCTGCGGATTAACAATAACAATACCGCTTTTTCCGGAACCCTTATTTACCGTTTTAATCTGTAATTTTTTCGCCAGACTATCAGGTTTACCTAGCCCGTCAGGACGATAGAAAAGTTTTATTCTTGAGCGCAGCATCACCAACATTTTATTTTGCCCACTGTCGCTGCCAATATTCGTTGGTGGTACCTGTAATACGTTAAACCAGAATACTGACTCACGATCCTGCGGCAATTTTTTCGTGTTGTTATAAATTACACGTACCACCTGGCCTGCTTTGGGTTGAATACGAAATACCGGCGGCGTGGCAATAAAAGGCATCGCGCTGCTATTTTCCGGGCTGGTATTCATATCGCCATCATCAAACCAGGTTTGTACGATATAAGGTATTGCATCATTATTTTTTAACTGCACATCTACGGAGGAGGCTGTTGATGGGTAAATTATTCGGCTACCCAAAATAGTAACGCTCGCCCACGATGCTGTGGCGGGTAGGGCCAGCAATAGAAAAACTATTAAGTAATATAATGCGGAATGTCGGGTATCCATTTTCATCTCAACAACTCCCTGGCGATTGAAAATGGTCTGGCGTTTCAACGCCAGACCGTAGCGACAATTATTTATACGAAACGGCGTATTGAAGGGTGGCAGCGACTGTCCCAGCCTCTGCTTTCCCGGTAGAGTAATACCGCGCGGTATAAGTCGCGCTCGCTTCAGAAGCATTTGGTTCCAGTTGTAGGTCGCCGTCGCCAGTAAAGCCGCCGGTCAGATTGATTGGCTCCCCTGAAGTGTCGAGTAATTGGACTTCAACATTTTTCGCGCTGCCAGTATTACCCAGGTTACCGTTACTGGTGACCTGATTACCGACAAAGACAGTGGAAATTTTTGTTGTTTTGTCCTGAGAGCCGGTACACCCGGACAGCCCAATATCAAACGTTATTGGCCCCGCGGTTTTCCCTTGTTCTGATAAATCTTTAGTACTTACTGTTGGTAATAACACGACGGGTTTAGCCTGATTACCATTAATCACGACAGAGCATGTTTCATCAGAGACTTCCCCTTGAAAGGTGATGGTGTTATCAGAAACAGCCATCGCGCTGCTGGAGACAAGAAGCGAGCCTGTGATCATTGCTAAATACTTTTTCATAGACATATGATAATGTTCCTGTATTAATCTTTACTTTTTCAGGACGAGTGCAATTCGCCCGAATGTTTCGTGCTTATGGAGGAGTGGTAAAAATAACGATCATTAACTCTATTTTTGGATGTGAGCTATACCCTCCTGACTATTGATAATGCGATATAAAACAAACAGACTTATTTCTCTTATCATGAAATAGAGCGATAAGCGCTTTCGTCCATACATCTCATTAGTACAACTGATAGTGTTATCATTTGAGTGAGTGTAATCCGATAACAATTCTCTCCGCGTCTGAATAGATAGACTATGTTGCAATACAAACCTGCACATTTTTGCTATGTAAAATCCGCATCAGTTAAACCTCCCGATGGATAATACGATGGTGAGATTAAGGTAAATTTTCTGAAATGTGCTTCTGAAACAGTATAATTAGTCTTACTTTTTTCTTACTTTTGGCCTTTCAGAAGTTTCCTGAGTTTGCGTTAAGGTAAAGAAAAGTGTTCAGATTTACCTATAACTGTTTGATTTGTAATGTGCAGGTAATACTTGTGTCAATTATTGTTTACTATAAGTGAGACTTATAAGTTAAACTCAGGTTAATTAGGGGGCTGAATTCTTTTTTGAGCATGATAATATGTCGTCTGAATGATGGATGCAGTTACCTTTAGGATTGTCATGAATGAAAGCATATTTTTACTTGATAAGCGTGTTGTATTTGATAGTACGAAGATGACCTTATCGCATGGTAATGAGATAATCAGAGTATCAGAAGCTGAGACCCATCTGCTTCTTGCTTTTTGGCATGGTCTTTACAAAAAAGAAGATATTATTCATTTTGTTTGGGAAAATCGTGGAGGCTGCGTCTCAGAATCAAGTTACTATAAACTCATTAATCAAATGAGAAATGATTTTAGTAGCATTGGTCTACAGTCATCTGACATCGTAACTCGCCCTCGGGTGGGGGTATCGCTGTCTGTTACCATTGAACCTATAAAAAAAATCACCTCCCTAAAGGTGAGTGATGAAAACGTTAAAGGCACCACGACTCGGGAGAACATATTTTACAAAATTAAACGTCACAGCGTATTTGTGGTATTAACAGGAGCCATTCTTCTGGCATTGCTCTATGGTGTATTTACTATATATAAAGCGCCTGTTCGTAACAGCCCTGATAGTTTTTTTACATATCTTGGCGAATATAACGATTATGCAATCTATAAAACAAAAGAGGATAAGGTCACATTAAGTGAAGTAGTTTTTTCTTTTAACTCTCTAAAAATTAAAATTTACCGGCAAAATGGACGCCATCTTTATTATATCAGGGAGCCTAATATGAATATTTTTCTGCAATGCTTAAATCCTGTTGAAATGGCGGTGCCAAAATGTATTACAGTAAAAGAACGTTACTGATTATATTTGTAATATTTATCGCCATTGTCGCAATCGGATCGATAATAGCGCTTGAGTGGGTAAATCGTGACTCTTATAGAACCAATAATCTTATATGCACGACAAAATCAGAAGCGTATATTGCGCCACGAAAATTGTACATGGATGGTGGACTTGTGCTGGATCTTAAATCCGGCAGGATTACCCTACACTACGATGTTACTACCGATACGAAAGAGAAACGGCTTTTTTTTCGTGATATCTGCATCAGCAAACTGCGCAGAACGGGTATGAAAACATTTACTTTTAAAGTCAATTCAGTTAAGACTTTTGAGTCTGATACTGCTGGCGATTTGTTTTCCTGGTTGAGACTGTTACAGCCTGGTACGATTAATGAGTTAAAGATGGTCAAAATTGGGAAAAATACCTACATGTTTTCGCTTAATCGACATTTGTATAATGTGTGTACCACCAGTAGTAACGTTGAGTTGTAGCCAATAATCCCTGTATTGATGGGAATTCGTTCCGTGATTTATGCCTCATCAGGCAGCGAACCTGGCATCTGGCTAACATATTGAATTTAGATATCTGCTATCGCTTATTCTAACGATAGTATCCTGCACCTGTTGGGTATTGATATTTTCTTGTCTATTTTCGGCACAGGGAGTGCCATCTTGCTATCATTAAGAACGTATAATCTATCTCTCAATATTGCTTTTCTATATTAATGTTACTTTAGTTAACCTATAAAAGCGTACAGTGGCAAAAGGAAGGCCGGTAAGAGGGCAATGATTTGAAAGTAAGACAGCTATTTCTGATGTTGTTTATTGCCGTTCCACTGATCGTAATGATATTGGTGGGGTTACTCGCGGGTATCTTCCAGCTAAAACGAGATATCGCCGTCAGCGCCAATACGCTGCTGCGGTTTAGCGCGGATATATCCGCCGCCTCCTGGCAAGTCGCCGGAAAAGCCGCCAGACTGGCTGAGAGTTCTTGCACTGACACGCTGAAAGAACTGTCCAGAACGCGGGCCTTCACTCCTTATGTCCGTGACATTGGGTTTCTGGAAAATGGCGATATCACTTGCTCCTTTGTCACAGGAACCGAACGCTATCATTTTTCCCGGCTGGCAGGGCTTTCTTTACCTGCTTCTTATCCGGAACGGTGGTTGCGATCTATCGGTAGTATGGCCGAAGGACCCGATCGCCTTGTTGTGGTGTATGTGAAAAAAGTAGCAGCGGATAAAGCGGCTTTCGTCATTGTGGATTCGCAGTATGTCCAGGAGCTCATGGAGATATTGGCTGCAGAGAGAGCATCAGCCTTTAGCCTGACATTCGGCGCAGGAGAGGCGATTACCAGCGCTGCGACGTTGCGCGGTAAGGCGTTTTTAACGCAGCGGTTCACCTCAACCGATCACACTCTCCAGCTGATGGTGCGAACCCCTTTCTCAACGTTATCGGCATACTGGTTACAAAACCTTTTTATTTTTGTTCCGCTGTCATTGTGTCTTTCTGTAGGGATGATGTTGTTCTACAGGCGCTGGTATTTAAAACGTTTATCTCTGGCCCGGGAGATTGCCAGGGGAATAACGCACAATGAGTTTACGGTACATTATCAGCCTGTTTTTAATGTTAAACACGGTAGTTGCGGCGGCGTGGAGGCGCTAATGCGCTGGCCGCAACCGGATGGCCGTTTTATAACCCCGGATATTTTTATTACCGCCGCAGAAAATGAAGGCATGATTATTCCACTCTCTCGTCATCTGTTCGAACTGATTGCTCATGACGTAATAAACTGGACTGTACCGGATGATTTCTATATCAGCGTAAATATATCGCCTGCGCATCTTATGGATGACGGTTTTATACAAGATATAGAGGCGCTCAGGACTCGTTTGGGAACGATAACGCTTATGTTGGAGCTCACCGAACGTAGCCTGATTGTAGAACCTTCACAGGTCGCAGAAAAACTTTCAACGCTCCGTGAAAAAGGCGTGTTAATAGCGATTGATGATTTTGGGACCGGCTATTGCTCACTCTCCTATCTCCAGCAATTACCTGTAGACTCTCTTAAAATAGACAGAACGTTTATCGATACCATTGATACCAGCAGCGATGATGTTCCTGTCCTGGATACTATCATTACGCTGAGTCAGCGACTGGGGCTCAATGTGGTTGCCGAAGGGGTCAGTACCCAGCACCAATTGCGTTACATCTTAAGCCACGGGGTAGGATTCGTTCAGGGATTTCTTTATGCCAGGCCGATGGGGGCTAATGACTTTATGAGCTGGCTTGGCAAGTCGGCCCAGAGGCAAAATGGTTTGCTCAAGGGGGAAAACGAATCTGCGAGTGGCCTGGTGGCTGAATAATACAGGAGCTCGCTACGGAAAAAAATTCAATAGCGCGATATATCCTGGTAATATGTTTATGCCGTGAAGAAACGTGATAGCACTGGGGCGGATATTTTTATGAGTCAGAACAATTATCTGATTGACAAAAGAGTTATTCTTGATTGTGAACGAATGACGCTTTCCTGCGCCGGAGAGTCGATAACGATATCTGAATCGGAACGCAGTTTGCTTATCGCTTTTCATGAAGGCCTTTTTAAAAAAGATGATTTAATTAACTATGTCTGGGGGCGCAAAGGTGTCGTGGTCTCTGATGCCAGTTATTATAAATTGATTAACCAGCTACGAGGGTCATTTGATAAAATTGGTCTTAAGGGGGCGTCTGTTGTGACTCGCCCTCGCGTGGGTGTTTTACTCTCAGTTTCCATTGAACCGTTGAGTGATGAGGCGCAAAATACGCCGTTGCCTGCTGTTGCTGAAACAGAAGTATCGACGGTTGAAGTGCGGCACGATGACACTATTATTACCCCAATACCGGGCGCTGTGAATAAAAAAGATTGGCTCTACTTTTGCCTGGCCGCGCTTCTGATGTTTTTTATGATGTATAAAGTTAAGGGTGAAAATATTGATTACTTTACCCTCCAGGGTTCGTATGATGGATACACTTTTTATAGTGTCGGGCATGATAAAACCCATCTGACGGATATCGTTGAAGCGTACTCTGAGATGAGTAATGAAATACATAAACAAAACGGAAAAATCATTTATTACATTCGCGTTCCTAATACAAATATTTTTGTCCAGTGTCTTAACCAACTTGATATAGCGGAGCCGAAATGCATTTCCATAAAAGAACGTTATTAAGCGTGGCGACGCTTGGTATGTTGGCTGTTTCAGTCGTACTGATGGTAGTTTGGGTACGAAACAGTAGCCATAGTTCTATTAATACTAATGAATTTTTATGTACGACAAGAACGGTAACGACGATACAACCTAAAGATATCCATGCCGATGGCAGTCTTGTTCTTGATTTTAAGATGAAGAGAATTACGCTTCAATATGAAATAAAAACAAAAGATAACGGTGTAAAAATATTATACCGGGACGTATATATGAAAAATTTACATCGAACAGCGCCTGGTGTTTATACGTTCGAAGTATCCCAGGTAAAAGTCTTTGCCACGGACACGGCTGGCGATCTGTTATCATATTTACGGGTTCTGCATCCGGAAGCGGCTAATGAGATTCGAATATCTAAAGTGGGTGAGAAAACCTTTTTTTATTCTCTTAATCGGCAGCTTTATAACGTTTGTACCGCGCAGTAGATCTGAATGTTGTCTGAATGCGTCAGAAAGCGAGTTGCGAAATTGCCCTCCGCAAGGGTAAAGGTTAACTCAATAATCAATAAAATACATGAAAAACAATTGTTTATGAGTTTTGACTCTTCAAGGAGGTGACTGATACTCGCTGATAACCTCTCGCTGTCCGCCTGACGGATGCGATGCCAGGATCGGGTCTGAAGCAACTATGAATCCGCCATTAATAAAAAGTAAGAACTCTGTAAGACTGATTTCATATCCATTATCGAATATATCAGGTTATATTACCTCCGCAGTTGGCATGACTGGTAATAAGCGCATTAGGTGCTCTTAATCTAAATGCTATTTGTGTGCCATAAGTTCCGGTACCGCCTTAATTATATATCAAAAATGGAGTGGTTTTAATGAAAAGACGGTCTTCGTTCCTTGTTTTTTTAGGTTTATTATTAGCGTCACCTTTAGCTTTGGCTAACGATCAGCACACCGTATCGTTTGGTTATGCACAAACTCATCTCAGTTCATTGAAAAATAGCGATAGCAAAGATCTGCGAGGCTTTAATTTTAAATATCGTTACGAGTTTAATGAGACCTGGGGGATGTTAGGCTCATTCACCGCGACGCGCAATGAAATGGAGAATTACACCTGGAAAGAGGGGAAATTGCATAAAAATGGTTCCGATTCTGTGGACTATGGTTCTTTGATGTTTGGACCAACATATCGTTTTAATGACTATGTGAGCCTGTACGGCAATGCGGGTATAGCGACGATGAAATTTAATAAACACTCAAAAGAAGAGTCCTTTGCCTACGGCGCTGGCGTAATATTTAATCCAGTTAAGAGTATATCTATCGATGCATCATGGGAAGCCAGTCGTTTCTTCGCTGTGGATACCAATACATTTGGTGTCAGCGTAGGTTATCGCTTCTGACATTAAAAGTATAAGCGTTACGTTTATGGCAAGGAATTAAAAATAATATGGCGCTGCTACAGAATAGGGATGGTTATGAGCGCTCAGGTAATCTTAAGAGGAAGATAAAACACTCACCGTAGCGTTATTCTATTGATGAAATTATGATAAATTCACTATCGGAACAACTTCCGTTAAAAACGATAGGTATAGTTTTAACGGATGATTATTATACTTATTTAGGCATCGCTTCACTCTTTGAGGATGGGAAGTGCTTTATGTTCCCACTCAATGGAGAATATAATTCGTGTCAGATATCAGCTAGCGAAGATATCATAATTATTATTGATGGACGAGTTTTGATTCAGGGGGTCTGGAAAGGTTTTAAGGCGCTCATGCAGCATTATCCACATGCTCGTCGAATCTGGCTCACGCGCAGAGATATTGGAAAACTTTATCCACATGGCTGCGATAGAGATCCTGATATCGATCCCGATTTGGCAAAGCCTGTTTTTATTGAGCATTTCATTAAATACGCTTGTGCAAACGATGTAGCGGTCGGTGAAATTGCGCCGTTGACAAAAAAGGAGGAGGAGTTGTTATGGCACTTTTTATATAAAAAGTCGATGAGTCAGATCGCCAGTAGCTATGGCATGAGTCGTAAGACTTTGTACATTCATAGATTGCGTATCTGTCGTAAATATGGCTTCAAGCGCTTTTTCCATTTGCTATTTATTTACCAAAGAAGTCGCCATATCTTCGCATCTAAAATTTGCCGTGTAGACAAAAACGCCGATCAGGCTTGAAGTAAACAAGATGAAAAAGTTAACGATGAGAGAGTGTGAAAGCATCAATCCTACTTTGCTGCTTGCCATTAAGATACTTATCTCGGCGCTTGACGAAAAAACAAAAATAAGGCTCAGAGAGCATATTGAAAAAACTGAACAAGAAATAACCTCAAGCATACATGATAGCATCATGACAGAGACTTTTCTTCAGCAAATGAAAGACATTCGTTACATCTTAAATATAGTTCCTTGACGGCGTTCAGAAGCAAGAACGCGTTATTATTTAATGATTAATAGACCAGGTATTAGTATGAAAAAGATCTTAGTATGTTTCGTCGGCTTGGCTTTAACCGCATGTAGTGCTAATTCGCTGAATTATGGCGCTGAACAGGTACGGGTGATGACCAGCGAGCCAGGTAAGGAGTGCAGTTACTTAGGGGATATCACGGGCAGCCAGGGGAATTTCTTTACCGGTGGCTGGACTTCCAACAGTAACCTGGAAACGGGTGCCCGTAACGATCTGAAAAACAAAGCTTATAAAATGGGCGGAAATACGGTAGTCCTGTTAACCCAGCGTGCAGGCCAGACAGGAAGTTCATGGCACGGTTCTGGCTCAAGCAAACAAACGAATGTCACGTTAAGCGGGAACGTTTATCGTTGCCCTCGTTAACCTTATTTTGCAGGCAATATATGCCTGTTTAGCGCGCGCGCCGCACTGGCGACGCGGGCGCTATTTGGGCTAACCTTGCTTTTTCTCGCTGTATTCCCGCCAACCGCCGCCTAATGCTTTATACAGATTAATGATATTCAGCTGTTGCATGAGCCGTGTGCGCACCAGACGCTGCTGCGCGCCATAAAGCATACGATGGGTATCAAGCAGCGTAAGGTAGTCATCGACGCCTTCCTGAAAACGGAGTCCGGCCAGCTCATAGGCGATTTGACTGGCTTCAACCGCGCGTTGTTCTGATTGCACCTGGTCATTCAGCGTACGCTGTCCCGCCAGACCATCCGCCACGTCGCGAAAGGCTTGCTGAATAACGTTTTCATACCTGGCGATTTCAATCTGTTTTTGGACATGCGCCCTATCCAGGTCAGCGCGTAATGCGCCGCCGTGAAAGAGAGGCAAGGTGATTTGCGGTAGAAAACGCCAGCTTCCCGATCCCGGTTCAAAGAGTCCGCTAAGAGACGCGCTGGCCGTTCCCGCCGTGCCTGTCAGGCTGATGGTCGGGAAGAAGGCGGCGCGCGCTGCGCCTATTCGGGCGTTTGCGCCACGCAGCCTGTACTCGGCGGCGCGAATATCCGGGCGGCGTACCAGCAGATCTGACGGTAATCCGCCTGGCAGTGTGGTCGGGATCGCGCCTTCCGTAAGCGTGACCGCTTCGTTTAGTCGACGCGACAGTTCAGGCGTGAGCGGCTGGCCCAACAGCAATTCCAGCGCGTTACGATCCCGCGCCAACTGTCGCGTATACGCCGCGCGATTGATTTCGGCAGAACGCAGCGCGATCTCCGCCATACGCAGATCGAGCTGTGTGGCGTTGCCTGTCCGGGCAAGCTGGGTTGTCAATGTGTATGAACTTTTTTGCGCGGCCAGCGTATCCTCGGTTAAGCGCAGCAGCTCCCGGTCAGCCCGTAGCGTCAGCCAGGCGCTGGCGACTTCGGAAACCAGGCTCATTCGCGCCGCAATGTACGTCTCATCAAGCGCCATATAGGCGGCTAATGCCTGGTCGCTAAGGCTTCGCACTCGCCCCCAGAGATCCAATTCCCAGGCCGTCGTCGCCCCAGCCATCTCGTAGCGTCGGTTAATCTCAGGCTCGTCCGTGACGCTGAGATCGGCGGGAGTGCGACCGGCGTCCATGGCGGTGGCGATGCCGAGCGTCGGCAGCATCTCCGCGCGCTGAATACGGTATAACGCCCGGGCGGCTTCAACATTGAGCCCTGCCTTGCGTAAATCCCGATTATTGCGTAACGCGATCGCGATCAGTTCCTGTAGAAGCGGATCGTGGAAGAAATCACGCCAGCCAATGTCAGCGGCATCCGGCGCGCCAGAAACGGTTGACGTTGCGTAGGGATAGACCATCGCAGTCGGCGATGCGGGGCGTTCGTGCTTCGGCGCCATCGTACAGCCAGCAAGCGTGGTGACGAAAGCAAGCGTCGCCAGCGTGGCGGTCTGCCGATAGCCTGTAAAAGTGATCTTCATTATGCCATTCCCATCATTATGCTTGCTGATCATGTGAATCAACGCGGTTCTCACGCTTTAATGCCATCCTGCGAACCACCACGTAAAATACAGGCGTCAATAACAGGCCGAAGAGCGTGACGCCCAACATTCCGGCAAACACGGCGATGCCCATCGCATGTCGCATTTCCGCGCCGGCACCCGTCGCGAGTACCAGCGGTACTACGCCTGCGATAAAGGCGAATGAGGTCATCAGGATAGGACGCAGACGCAGGCGGGACGCTTCCAGTACGGCGGTCAGCGAGTCTGCGCCGTCGTGTTCTTTGGCGCGGGCAAACTCGACAATCAAAATGGCGTTCTTGGCCGCCAGGCCGACCAGCACCACGAAACCAATCTGCGTAAAGATATTGTTATCTCCGCCAGATACCCACACGCCGACAATGGCTGAGAGTAATGACATAGGCGCAATAAGCAGGACGGCGAAGGGCAGCGACCAACTGTTGTACTGCGCCGCCAGGATCAGGAAGGCCAGCAGCACCGCCAGCGCAAAGATAGCAAGCGCAGAGTTGCCGGCCTGTTTTTCCTGATAAACCAGATCGGTCCATTCGAAGACCATCCCTTCCGGCAACGTTTCACGCACGATCTTTTCAATCGCGTCCGTCGCCTGTCCGGAGGAGAAACCCGGAGCCGGTCCACCGCTAATATCTACCGAGGGGAAGCCGTTGTAATGGATGATTCTGTCTGGCCCCGACTGGCGCATAATCGTGACGAAAGCGCTAAGCGGGATCATCTCGCCCTTCGCATTGCGGACTTTAAGCAGGCCGATATCCTCTTGTTGCATACGGAATGGCGCATCGGCCTGCGCCATCACCCGCCAGGTACGGCCAAATCGGTTGAAATCGTTGACGTAAAGCGAGCCGAGGTTAATTTGCAACGTTTCAAAGATGTCGGTGAGCGATACCCCCATTGATTTCGCCTTTACCCGGTCGATATCCACCTGTAATTGCGGGGCGTTCGTCTGGAAACTGGCCAGCATATTGGCCAGTTCGGGCGTCTGCATCGCCTTAGACATAATCTCGCTTTGCACCTTTGTCATCGCTTCAAATCCCAGTTCCGCACGATCTTCAATCTGCAATTTAAAGCCGCCCGTCGCGCCAAGCCCTGGAACCGGCGGCGGCGGGAAGATGCCAATAAACCCGTCGGGAATGTGGCTAAATTTGTGCATTAGCTTTCCGGCGATAGCGTTAGCGGAAAGTGAAGGATCTTCACGCTCGTCAAAGGGTTTCAGCATGGCGAACATCAGCGCCGAATTTGGCACATTTACCGGGCCGTTAACCGACAGACCGGGGAAGACGACGACGCTTTCAACGCCGGGTTCCGCCAGCGCGATAGCGGACATCTGTTTCACGACCGCCTCTGTGCGATCCAACGATGCGCCGCTTGGGAGCTGGGCGATGCCGACGAGATAGTATTTATCCTGCGCAGGCACAAACCCGTTCGGCACCTGATGGAAGCCAAGCCCGGTCAGCCCCACAAAGCCAGCATAGAGCACCATCACAATGACGCTGCCGCGCACGGCCCGACGGACGGCGCTAACATAGCGGTTCGACGCGCTGTCGAAGAAACGGTTAAAGCGATGGAAAAAACCGCCAGTGACCGTGCCCATCAACCGCGTTAGCCAGTCAGCCTTCGCAGTATCGTGGTGCGGTCTTAGCAAAATGGCAGCCAGCGCAGGGGAGAGCGTCAGCGAGTTAATGGCCGAAAGGATGGTCGAAATAGCGATGGTCAACGCGAACTGACGATAAAACTCACCCTGCAGGCCCGCCAGGAATGCGGAAGGGATAAAGACCGCCGTTAGCACCGAGGTAATAGAAAGAATGGGACCAGTGACTTCATCCATCGCCTTCTTTGCCGCCTCTCCGGGGCTTTTGCCCTGCGAGATATGCCGTTCCACGTTTTCGACCATAACGATGGCGTCATCAACAACGATACCTATCGACAGGACCAAACCAAACAGCGAAAGCGTATTCAGCGAAAAGCCAAACAGGTGCATCAAGGCAAAGGTGCCGACCAGCGAAACGGGAACCGCCACCAGAGGAATAATGGATGCCCGCCAGGTTTGCAGGAACAGCACCACGACAAGGACGACCAGCACGAGGGCTTCCAGCAACGTAATCGCCACCGATTGCAGCGATGCGCGCACGAAGACCGTAGGATCATAGGCAATCCGGTATTCGATATCCTGCGGGAAGTTTTGCTGCAACTCATCCATTTTGCCGCGAATCGCGTTAGATACGTCAATTGCATTGGCGCCCGGACTTTGAATAATCTGTAACGCTGGCGCCGCTTCGCCATTCAGTAAACTGCGCAGCGTATAGGCATCTGCGCCCAGCGTGACGCGGGCGATATCACGCAGACGCGTCACCTCGCCGTCAGCGCCGATTTTTACCACAATCTCGCCGAACTGTTCTTCGCTGGTCAGGCGGCCCAGCGTGTTTACCGTCATCTGAAAAGCGGCGGAGGCCTCCGGCTGTTGCCCGACGGAACCGGCGGCGACCTGTACGTTTTGTTCCCGCAACGCCGTAACGATATCACTGGCGGTAAGACCGCGGTTGGCGATTTTCGCCGGGTCCAGCCAGACGCGCATGGCGTACTCGCCCGCGCCCCAGACGAGAACATCACCGACGCCGGGTAAACGGGCCAGTTCGTCGCGAACCTGCCGGATGGCGAAGTTAGACAGGTAAAGTGAGTCATAGCGTTTTTGCGGCGAGACAAGATGGACCACCATCAACATATCGGGGGACGTTTTCTCCGTTACAACGCCAATTCGTTGGACTTCTTCGGGCAGGCGAGGCAGCGCGCGGGATACCCGGTTTTGCACCTGAATTTGCGCCATATCAGGATCGGTTCCCTGTTCGAAGGCGATAGAGATAACCATGCGACCATCAATGGCCATCTGGGTATTCATATACAACATGCCGTCAACGCCGTTGATCACCTGTTCCAGCGGCGCGGCTACCGTATCGGCAATCACTTGCGGGTTAGCGCCGGGGTAGCTGGCGCTAACCTGTACCGTGGGCGGCGTAACGGCCGGATATTCACTCAGCGGCAGTTTTAAAAAGGCGATAGCGCCAGCCAGCAGCATTAACAGCGACAGGACGATGGCGAAGATGGGCCGTGCGATGAAAAAGTGGGTGAATTTCATTGGCGCACCGCCTTCGACGCGCTGTCGCCGTCCGCTTTAGTCAATGTCGCGGTCTGTTTCTCGGGCATATTCTGCCGCATCGGCACCAGACGCGGCGCAACGGTCATGCCAGGACGCACCAGCCCCTTGAGGATGATTTTTTCTCCCGGCTGTACTCCCTGTGTAACGACGCGGAGTCCATCGACCATTTGTCCCAGCTCAACCGGACGATACTCCACCTGATTCTCCTTGCCGACGATCAGCACATAGTTTTTGCCCTGATCGGCGCTCACCGCCAGATCGTCAATCAGCACGGTTTCCCGCGGCTCGCCGATGGGCAAACTGATTCGGGCAAACAGGCCGGGAGAAAGCATTCCGTCGGGGTCAGGAATCACGGCGCGCGCCCGGATAGTGCCGGTGCTGCGGTTCATCTGATTGCCCATAAAGTCGAGTACGCCCTGATAAGGCAGCCCGTTATCGGTGGTTAACCCCATGTTGACTACCGGTGGATTTTTGTCGGAGCGGGTATGCCGTAACGCCTTCAGCCAGGTGGCTTCGTCAATATCGAAATACACATACATGGGATTGTGAGACACGATAGTCGTCAAAAGCGTGGCGTTACCCGCTACGCCGCCGCTGACCAGGTTGCCCCGGGTCACCAGTATGCGGTCAACGCGTCCGGCAATGGGCGCGGTAATACGGGTCCAGGAGAGTTCAAGGCGCGCTGCGGCGACGGCGGCTTTGGCCGATTGCATCTGCGCCTGTCGCGCATTACGCGTGGCGGTGACA
Organism: Salmonella sp. SAL4457; assembly: GCF_046548235.1. Taxonomy (NCBI): domain Bacteria; kingdom Pseudomonadati; phylum Pseudomonadota; class Gammaproteobacteria; order Enterobacterales; family Enterobacteriaceae; genus Salmonella; species Salmonella sp. SAL4457. The sequence continues at coordinate 412,801 of NZ_JBGDZO010000003.1, read as the reverse complement.
TCGTCAGCGTTTTTACGTGATACGGCGCCGCTGGCGACCAGTCGTTGAATGCGATCGAAATCCGCCTGCGCCTGGCGGGCCAGTACTTCAGCCTGACGTAATTGCGCGACGGCGGTGTCGAGGGCGACCTCGAACGGGCGCGGATCGATCTGGAACAGCAGTTGTCCGCGGCTTACCAGACGTCCTTCCGGAACGCTGACGGCGTCAAGGGTTCCTCCCACGCGCGAACGCAGCTCCACGGTCTCCGGCGCGGCCAGAAAACCGGTGAATTCCGCCGTAGGCGCGAGTGTACGGCTAAGGGCTTTAGCAACCGGTACCGACGGTGGAGGCGGCGCGCTGGCCGGGGGGCCGACGGCGTTGTCTTTATCCCATAGTGCTTCGCCGGCCATGTAAATCACGCCCCCGATGGCGGCGATGACGCCGGCTATCAACATAATTTTGAATGTTCTACGCATGTCGTTTCCCTCTTTACCGCAGCGTGTCGGCCATTCCGCAACGCTGCCGCAGAATTTTTGGCAAAGGCTAGGCGTTACAACGAAGGAAAGGTCAAGCGTTCCTGACGGGTTTTTACGGGGCGTGGGTCGGCATCGTGGCGTAAATGTCTCGCATCATCCTCTTTTATGAGCCATCTCACATTCTCGCCGAACCGTGCAGCCTGAATACGCTTGACCTTCCCACAATGGCAAGCTTTAGGCTTTCTGATACCGAATAGTCAGGATGGGGAAGTCGTCATGAGTCAGTCAGAAAATCGTCACGACACGATAAGCTTGCTTATTGAAGGTATGACCTGCGCGTCGTGCGTCGCTCGCGTTGAAAAAGGTATTAAGGCTGTGCCTGGCGTAACGGACGCTACGGTGAATCTGGCGACGGAGCGCGCCGCCGTCCGCGGGACGGCGTCGGCGGAGGCGGTGATCGCGGCGATTGAAAAAACGGGGTATGAGGCGCGACCGGTAGAGACGGCGGGGCAGGGCGAAGACGACTCTGAAGAGAAAAAAGAGGCCGAGCGCGTCAGGCTGAAGCGCGATCTGATTCTCGCCAGCGTGCTGGCGCTCCCCGTTTTTGTGCTTGAAATGGGCTCGCACCTTATTCCTGGTATGCACGAGTGGGTGATAAAAACGATTGGCCTGCAACAAAGCTGGTACTGGCAATTTGCACTGACCCTGTTGGTGCTGACGATCCCCGGTCGCCGTTTTTACCTTAAAGGGTTCCCGGCGCTGGCGCGTCTGGCGCCGGACATGAACTCGCTGGTCGCCGTGGGAACCGCAGCGGCATTCGGCTACTCGCTGGTGGCGACCTTTACGCCCGACCTGTTGCCTGAAGGGACGGTAAACGTCTATTACGAGGCCGCCGCAGTGATTGTCGCGCTTATTCTGCTGGGGCGCTTTCTGGAGGCAAGGGCGAAGGGGCGGACTTCCGAAGCGATTAAACGTCTGGTGGGGCTACAGGCGCGGGTCGCGCATGTGTTACGCGAGGGCCGCATCGTGGATATCCCTGTCGACGAGGTTGTGCTGGGCGACTGTGTGGAGGTTCGGCCAGGCGAGCGGATCCCGGTTGACGGCGAAGTGACCGAAGGCCGCAGCTTCGTTGACGAGTCGATGATTACCGGCGAACCGATACCGGTAGAGAAATCCGCAGGAAGCGCGGTGGTGGGCGGTACCGTAAACCAAAAAGGCGCGCTCACGCTGCGGGCGACCGCCGTCGGCGGACAGACCATGCTGGCGCAAATCATTCGTCTGGTGGAACAGGCGCAGGGTTCAAAACTGCCGATTCAGGCCGTCGTGGATAAAGTGACGCTGTGGTTTGTCCCGATGGTGATGCTTATTGCTGCGCTGACCTTTGTGGTATGGCTGGCGTTTGGGCCGTCGCCAGCGCTGACTTTCGCTCTGATCAATGGCGTTGCGGTTCTGATTATCGCCTGTCCTTGCGCGATGGGCCTGGCGACGCCGACCTCTATTATGGTGGGAACCGGTCGTGGGGCGGAAATGGGCGTGCTGTTCCGTAAGGGGGAGGCGTTACAGCTACTCAAAGACGCTAAGGTGGTGGCCGTAGACAAAACCGGGACGCTTACCGAAGGCCGCCCGGTACTGACCGATCTCGACGTGGCCAGCGGCTTTGAGCGCCGTGAGGTGCTGGCGAAAGTCGCGGCGGTAGAATCGCGTTCAGAGCATCCGATTGCCCGTGCGATTGTCGTGTCGGCAGAAGAGGAAGGGATCGCGCTACCAGGCATGAACGGCTTCGAATCGGTGACCGGGATGGGCGTATACGCTACCGTTGACGGTACGCGTGTTGACGTGGGGGCTGATCGCTATATGCGCGAAATTGGCGTGGATATTAGCGGCTTCGCCACCACCGCCGAACGGTTAGGGCAGGAAGGGAAATCGCCGCTCTATGCGGCTATTGACGGTCAACTGGCGGCGATTATCGCCGTGGCCGATCCGATCAAACCCAGTACGCCCGCCGCAATTAACGCTTTACATCAGTTCGGCATTAAGGTCGCCATGATCACTGGCGATAATGCCCGCACGGCACAGGCTATCGCCAGACAGTTAGGGATTGATGACGTGGTTGCCGAGGTATTGCCGGAAGGGAAAGTCGAGGCGATACGGCGCCTGAAAGCGGCGTATGGGCAGGTGGCGTTTGTCGGCGATGGCATCAACGATGCGCCAGCGCTGGCGGAGTCCGACGTGGGGCTGGCGATTGGCACCGGCACCGATGTGGCGGTGGAATCCGCCGACGTCGTACTAATGTCCGGCAACCTGCAAGGCGTGCCGAATGCTATCGCGCTGTCTAAAGCGACCATCCGCAATATCCACCAGAATCTGTTCTGGGCCTTTGCTTACAATACGGCGCTGATTCCTGTCGCGGCAGGCGCGCTATTTCCGGTCTGGGGCATATTATTGTCACCGGTATTCGCCGCAGGGGCGATGGCGATGTCGAGCGTGTTCGTGCTGGGTAACGCTTTGCGGCTGCGCCGTTTCCGGGCGCCGATGGCAACCCCATCCGACACATCCACGACATGAGGAGGAGCGTCATGAACATCGGTAAAGCAGCTAAAGCATCGAAAGTTTCGGCCAAAATGATTCGCTACTATGAACAGATTGGTCTGATTCCCGCGGCAAGTCGGACGGATTCCGGCTATCGGGCCTATACCCAGGCTGATGTTAATCAATTGCATTTTATACGCCGCGCGCGCGATCTCGGCTTTTCAGTTGCTGAAATCAGCGACTTACTGAATCTTTGGAATAACCAGTCGCGGCAAAGCGCTGACGTCAAACGCCTGGCGCAGACGCACATTGATGAACTGGACAGACGTATCCAGAACATGCAGCACATGGCGCAAACCCTCAAAGCGCTGATTCACTGCTGCGCCGGCGACGCGCTGCCAGATTGCCCCATTCTGCATACGCTTGGACAACCTGACGATAGCGAGCCGGAGGCGCGTACCGGAGCGGTATTGCGCCGTCCTCGTCGCCACGGACTGGCAAAGCGTCTGTAAGTCCTGAGATTACGCTTGACCTTCCAACACTGGCAAGGCCCAGACTGGCAACAGTTCCCACACAAAAGGAGTTCACCATGCAGTTCCATATTGATGACATGACCTGCGGCGGCTGCGCCAGTACGGTAAAAAAGACGATTCTGACTCTCGATGCTAATGCGACGGTGAGAACTGACCCGGCGACGCGTCTGGTTGACGTTGAAACGTCGCTATCCGCGGAGCAGATTGCCGCCGCCCTGCAAAAGGCCGGTTTCCCGCCGCGCGAAAGGTAATCGTCAATGGCGATCGGTCTGGCGACAGGCCGGTCGCGATACGCTAGCCACGCTTCGCTTTCCTTTGCATGAGATAATCCCCATAAAAACTGTGACAAATCATGTGCCAGTAAGCTTTGTTAATAATATGTAATGATTTGTCTATTTTTGCTAACATTTTACCTGCTATATACAAAAAGATAACAAATAAGTAGCGCAACGCTACCTTGTTACGTCGCTTTGACGACGGGAGCGCTCCAGCGTTTCGCCGCTTCAAAGCTTGATGTTATTTTTTGATGCAGGACACTACCTATGTACACCCCCCTGAACTGGACGACGACACAACGACATGTGGCGTTTGCCAGCTTTACCAGTTGGATGCTGGATGCGTTTGATTTCTTTATCCTTGTCTTTGTACTTAGCGATCTCGCCGAATGGTTTCACGCTTCCGTATCGGACGTTTCCATTGCGATTATGCTGACCCTGGCGGTACGTCCCATTGGCGCGCTGCTATTTGGTCGAATGGCGGAAAAGTACGGACGTCGACCGATACTGATGCTCAATATTCTGTTCTTTACGGTGTTTGAACTGCTTTCCGCCTGGTCGCCCACCTTCATGGCATTTCTGATTTTTCGGGTCATGTACGGCGTGGCGATGGGCGGGATATGGGGCGTTGCGTCATCACTGGCGATGGAAACCATTCCCGATCGTTCGCGTGGCCTGATGTCGGGCATTTTTCAGGCGGGCTATCCCTGCGGCTATCTGTTCGCCTCGGTTATTTTTGGCCTCTTCTACAGTATGGTAGGCTGGCGCGGCATGTTCCTGATTGGCGCCCTGCCTGTTGTCTTGCTGCCTTATATCTGGTTTAAAGTGCCGGAATCCCCCGTCTGGCTGGCGGCCAGAGCGCGTAAAGAGAATACCGCGCTGCTTCCTGTTCTGCGCAAGCAGTGGAAGTTGTGTCTGTATCTGGTGCTGGTCATGGCGTTCTTTAACTTTTTCAGTCACGGCACGCAGGATCTCTATCCTACCTTCCTGAAGATGCAGCATGGTTTTGATCCGCATCTGATCAGTATCATTGCGATTTTTTATAACATTGCCGCCATGCTCGGCGGTATTTTCTACGGTACGCTATCGGAACGTATTGGGCGTAAAAAAGCGATCATGATCGCCGCCTTTCTTGCGCTTCCGGTACTCCCGCTATGGGCATTTTCCAGCGGATCATTCACGATTGGCCTGGGCGCGTTCCTGATGCAGTTTATGGTGCAGGGCGCCTGGGGAGTCGTGCCGACCTGGCTGAACGAGCTGGTTCCGGCGAACGCGCGCGCCGTGCTGCCAGGGTTTGTTTACCAACTCGGTAATTTACTGGCGTCGGTTAATGCGACGTTACAGGCCCGCATCGCGGAAACGCATGGCGGAAATTACGGGTTGGCAATGGCGATCGTGGCTGGCGCGGTGGCTATTTTAATCTGTGTATTTGTGGCATTTGGTCGCGAGACCCGGGGAGTCGTCATCTCCGGTACAGATAGCGACGCCCTCCCGGAGTCGGCCATCAGTCATCGCACGTAAACACTACGCTCCTGGCGCATACTGTCGCCGGGAGCACGCCTTCCTCCCGTCGTTTTCACGCCCTTTCAACGAACAACAAAGGTTAATGATGGCATCTGCCGTTCGTGACCATTACAATCATCGCTTACTTTTTTCTTTATAAGAAATTGATTGCTGCACCTTAAAATTATCAACGGAGCGAAGATATCATGTTGAAAGATAACCAAAAACACAACGAGTCTGTTGCCCCGAATAGCGCCTTTCTGTCTGAGTTACAACGTGCATTACCGGAATTTTTTACCGCCGATCGCTATAACGAGCAGGGCGAACTGATCGCGAAAGGCGGATTTGATCTCGCCAGATTTGAGCGCGCGCTGAAAGCGCGTAATATTGATGAGCTGACTAGCGGTTATCAGATTGATTTTATTGGCAAAGATTACGCAAAAAAACAGGCGGGTGAAAAATCCGTTACCGTTATCGTTCCTGACGTGGAACACAATACTCTGGCAGAAAACAAAAACAGCCATAATCTTTTTCTGACCGGGGATAATCTGGATGTTTTACGCCATCTGCAAAATAATTACGCCGATACCGTCGATATGATCTATATCGATCCCCCTTATAACACCGGATCGGACGGGTTTGTCTATCCCGATCATTTTGAATATAGCGATCGGGCGTTGCAGGATATGTTTGGTCTTAATGATACTGAACTGGCACGTTTAAAATCCATTCAGGGTAAATCGACGCACTCCGCGTGGTTATCTTTTATGTATCCGCGTCTTTTCCTGGCCAGGAAACTCCTGAAAGATACCGGATTTATTTTTATCTCTATCGACGATAATGAGTACGCCAATCTTAAATTAATGATGGATGAGATTTTTGGCGAAGGTGGATTTGTCACCAATGTGATGTGGAAGCGCAAAAAAGAGATTTCTAACGACTCTGATAACGTTTCCATCCAGGGGGAATACATTCTTGTTTATGCCAAAACCGGTCAGGGCGCTTTACGTTTAGAACCGCTTTCTAAAGAGTATATTCAGAAATCCTATAAAGAACCGACCGAACAGTTTCCAGAAGGGAAATGGCGACCGGTGCCGTTAACGGTGTCAAAAGGGCTGAGCGGCGGCGGCTATACCTATAAAATTACCACGCCGAACGGTACGGTACACGAAAGACTATGGGCTTATCCTGAAGCCAGTTACCAAAAACTGGTGGCCGATAATCTGGTCTATTTTGGCAAAGATAACGGCGGTATTCCCCAGCGAGTCATGTACGCGCATCACAGTAAAGGGCAGCCAACGACCAATTACTGGGATAACGTAGCGTCGAATAAAGAGGGGAAAAAGGAGATTCTGGATCTCTTCGGCGACAACGTTTTTGATACGCCGAAACCGACCGCATTATTGAAGAAAATCATCAAGCTCGCTATCGATAAAGACGGCGTCGTTCTGGACTTTTTTGCCGGTTCCGGCACCACGGCCCATGCGGTAATGGCGCTGAATGAAGAAGATGGGGGGCAGCGCACGTTTATTCTGTGTACTATCGATCAGGCATTAAGCAATAACACTATCGCGAAAAAAGCAGGTTATAACACTATTGATGAAATCAGCCGCGAGCGAATTACACGCGTTGCGGCGAAGATCCGCGCCAACAATCCCGCGACCAATAGCGACCTCGGTTTTAAACATTATCGTTTTGCCACTCCGACACAGCAGACGCTGGACGATCTGGATAGCTTCGATATTGCTACCGGCCATTTTATCAATACCAGCGGTCAACTGGCCGCTTTTACCGAGTCAGGATTTACCGACATGATCAATCCTTTTTCCGCCAGAGGATTGGGCGTGCCGGGCGGCGCAAGCGGCGAAGAGACCTTATTAACGACATGGCTGGTCGCCGATGGTTATAAAATGGATATTGACGTACAGAGCGTTGATTTTTCCGGCTATTGCGCCAGGTATGTTGATAATACGCGCCTGTATCTGATTGATGAACGATGGGGAACCGAGCAGACCCGCGATCTTCTCAACCACATTGGTACGCACCAGCTTCCGGTTCAGACCATTGTCATTTACGGCTACTCTTTCGACCTTGAATCCATTCGTGAACTGGAAATCGGCTTAAAACAGCTTGATCAAAAAGTGAACCTGGTGAAGCGTTATTAAGAGGGGATGATGATGAATATTTTACTGGAAGAACTTCCCCATCAGGAACAGGCGTTAGCGGCGATTCTGGCGAGTTTCACCGGTATCGATCACGCGCAGGCCGATCATAATCACTATGCTAATCCGCTGATTAAGGAACGTTACGACGATAAGGCCAATATTGACGTTAAAATGGAGACCGGGACGGGCAAAACCTATGTCTATACCCGGTTGATGTATGAACTGCATCAGAACTACGGGCTCTTCAAATTTGTGCTGGTGGTGCCGACGCCAGCCATTAAAGAAGGCGCGCGGAACTTTATCACCAGCGATTACGCCAGACAGCATTTTTCACAGTTCTACGAAAATACGCGGATGGAACTTTGCACCATTAACGCCGGTGATTTTAAAGTAAAGTCGGGGCGTAAAAATTTTCCGGCCCAGCTATTAAGTTTTACTGATGCCAGCCGTCGTGATAGCCATACGATTCAGGTTTTGCTGATCAATGCGCAAATGCTCAATTCCGCCAGTATGACGCGAGACGATTACGATCAAACGCTCCTGGGCGGGCTGACGTCGCCTGTTAAAGGGCTGCAAATGACGCGACCGGTGGTCATTATTGATGAACCGCATCGTTTTGCGCGAGATAACAAATTTTATCGAGCGATTCAGGCTATTCAGCCGCAAATGATCGTCCGCTTTGGCGCTACCTTCCCGGATATTGTCGAAGGTAAGGGTAAAAATAAATGTGTACGTAAAGATTACTATCGCCGGCAACCGCAGTTTGATCTCAACGCGGTGGACAGTTTTAACGATGGTTTGGTGAAAGGTATTGATATTTATTACCCGAATCTCCCCGAAGAACAGGCCAACAATCGTTATATCGTTGACAGCGTCACGGCAAAGAAATTAATCCTCCGACGGGGGAGCAAAATTGCCGAGGTTGGCGTGGGCGAAAATCTCGCCGATGTCGATGCAGGATTTGAAGGCAGTATCGAATATGCCGGCAGTAAAATGTTGTCGAACGATCTGGAGCTGGAGGCAGGGATGGCGCTGGTGCCAGGAACCTTTGGCGCGAGCTACCAGGAACTGATTATTCAGGAAGCCATTGATAAGCATTTTGATACAGAGCAGGCAAATTTCTTACGCAGCAATGAGCCAGAAAATAATGCCCCGCGTATTAAGACCTTAAGCCTTTTCTTTATTGACAGTATTAAAAGCTATCGTGATGACGAAGGCTGGTTGAAAGTCACTTTTGAGCGTTTGCTGAAAAAGAAACTGACGCAACTGATTGACGATTATCAGCGCAAGACCCTGCCGCGAGAAGTGGAGTATCTGTCTTTTCTGCAGGCCACGCTCGCCAGCCTGCACTCGGATAACCAAAACGTCCACGCTGGTTACTTTGGCGAAGACCGCGGAAGCGGCGATGAGGCGATCCAGGCTGAGGTAGATGATATTCTGAAAAATAAAGAGAAGTTGCTCAGTTTTTCAGACCATCACGGCAACTGGGAAACGCGCCGCTTTCTGTTTTCAAAATGGACGCTTCGCGAAGGCTGGGATAACCCGAATGTTTTTGTCATTGCTAAATTACGTTCTTCCGGTAGCGAGTCGAGCAAAATTCAGGAAGTGGGGCGCGGCCTGCGGCTACCGGTAGATGAAAACGGCCATCGCGTTCATCAGGAAGAGTGGCCGTCCCGACTGTCGTTTCTGATTGGTTATGATGAAAAAGCGTTTGCCAGTATGCTGGTTGATGAGATTAATCGCGACAGCAAAGTTCAGCTTAACGAGCAGAAACTGGATGAGGCGATGATCACACTCATCGTCACCGAGCGGCAAAAAGTCGATCCTGCGTTTACGGAGCTTCGTTTGCTGGAAGATCTGGATGATAAAAAACTGATCAACCGGAGTAATGAGTTTAAACCCAGCGTCACGCTTAACGGGGAAACCAAAAGTGGCTTTGCGTGGCTACTGGAGTTCTACCCTGAGCTGACGCAGGCGCGGGTGCGAGCGGATCGCATTCGTGACAATAAGCCCGCCTCCCGACTGCGAGTCAGGTTACGCAAAGAGAATTGGGAACAACTTAGCAGTATCTGGGAGCAGTTTTCCCGCCGTTATATGCTGCAATTCGAGCGTAGCGGCGCGTCTCTGGAACAGATTGCCGCCGAGGTGCTGCGCGATCCGGCGCTGTATATACGCCAGAAGCCAAGCCAGGTTCAACAACGGCTGGTATCGAATGAAGATAATGGCCGTTTTGAAGTGGCGCAGCGGGAAGGCGAATTAGCCGCCAGCGAATTTATGGCGGGCATGAAATATGGCCATTTTCTTAAGCAACTGGCGTTACGCACCAGTCTGCCGGTTAACGTCCTGCACCCGGTGTTAATGGCGATGCTGCGTGATGTTTTGCACGGAGATTCACGCTATTTAAGCGAGATCTCGTTGGACAATATGACCCGCGCATTACAGACGCGGATTAATGCGCATTTTGCGCAGCGCCACGATTATCTGCCTCTCGATTTTCAGGCTTCAACGTCGGTATTTGATTCCACGGTACGGCAGTTCAGAGAGGAGATTAGCGCTGAAATTGTGGGGAAAAATGTGGATGAGAATGCGATAGACGATCCCCGTTCTCTCTATCAAATACCGCCGTTGCGTTATGACAGCGTCGATCCAGAATTGCCGCTATTAAAATACGATTATCCGCAACAGGTTTCTGTGTTTGGCAAACTGCCTAAGCGGGCCATTCAGATCCCCAAATATACGGGGGGCTCTACTACGCCGGATTTTGTGTACCGTATTGAGCGTCAGGACGCCGACAGCGTTTATTTACTGGTTGAAACTAAAGCAGAAAATATGCGCGTAGGCGATCAGGTTATTCTTGATGCGCAACGTAAATTCTTCGATATGCTGCGTCGGCAAAATATTAATGTCGAGTTTGCGGAAGCGACCAGCGCGCCGGCGGTATTTTCTACCATCAATGGCTTGATTGAGGGGAAGGCAAACTAACGGGTTTGAATGAACCTTAACGGTTATCTTTTTGATAGACCATATAAAATGGCCGCCGCGCAGCGAGCGTTGCGGTCATTCTCCCTGTGCTAATCCCCCGTCCCGTAAACCGCGTTGACTTGAAGGTTATCGTTTTACGTCTATTCTTAACTTTCAGCTAAGCGTATTTTGCTGAAATTGCAAATAGTCTTGAAGACGCTGTTTTTTTGTTTTGCCGTTATTTTTATAACGGCCAGGTAGATATTGCCAAGTGAATGTAACTAAGGGAGACATGTTATGCTAAATAGATACTACCGTTTCGCTGTCGAAAAAGACGACCCCTCCGAAGCGCCAGAGTCGGGCGATAAGCCTGACAGCCAGCCGCAAAAAAAATCGTAATTTATCTGGATATTCCCCGACGTTTTTACGTTTGGGGAAAATAACCGTTTCGTTTCAACCTGGTTGCGAACAGTGAATATTTTACACGAAGTGACTATATATAAACGGGAGGGAACATGGAGTTTGATGCCTTCTTTTTAGCGAGACTCCAGTTTGCCTTTACCGTCTCTTTTCATATTATTTTCCCCGCGATTACGATTGGCTTAGCCAGTTACCTGGTGGTACTGGAAGGTCTATGGCTAAAAACGCGTAATCCTGTCTGGCGCTCGCTCTATCAGTTCTGGCTCAAAATTTTTGCCGTCAACTTCGGGATGGGCGTGGTCTCCGGTCTGGTCATGGCTTACCAGTTCGGAACGAACTGGAGCGGTTTTTCCCAGTTCGCCGGCAGTATCACCGGGCCTTTATTAACCTATGAAGTGCTCACCGCATTCTTCCTGGAAGCGGGATTCTTAGGCGTGATGCTTTTTGGCTGGAACAAAGTCGGGCCGGGTCTGCATTTCTTGTCTACCTGTATGGTGGCGTTGGGCACGTTAATGTCGACGTTCTGGATTCTGGCGTCTAACAGCTGGATGCATACCCCGCAGGGATTTGAAATTCACAACGGTCAGGTAGTCCCGGTGGACTGGTTCGCGGTGATTTTCAACCCGTCGTTCCCGTATCGCCTGTTGCATATGTCCGTTGCGGCGTTTTTAAGTAGCGCGATGTTTGTCGGCGCGTCCGCTGCCTGGCATTTACTGAAAGGTAACGATACGCCGGCTATCCGCCGTATGTTCTCGATGGCGTTATGGATGGCGGTCGTGGTGGCGCCCGTTCAGGCATTGATTGGCGATATGCACGGCCTTAACACCCTGAAGCATCAGCCGGTCAAAATCGCCGCGATTGAGGGGCACTGGGAAAATACGCCCGGCGAGCCAACGCCGCTTACGCTGGTAGGCTGGCCGGATATGGAGGCGGAACGGACCCGCTATGCGCTTGAGATCCCGGCGTTGGGCAGTCTGATCCTGACGCATAGCCTGGACAAACAGGTGCCTGCGCTAAAAGATTATCCCAAAGAGGATCGCCCCAACTCTACCGTGGTGTTCTGGTCTTTCCGTCTGATGGTGGGCATGGGCGTACTGATGATCTTCCTGGGGCTGGCCAGCCTGTGGCTACGCTACCGACGCCGCCTGTATCATTCGCGGCCCTTTATGCACTTTGCGCTGTGGATGGGGCCGTCCGGGCTTATCGCCATCCTTGCCGGATGGGTGACGACTGAAGTAGGACGTCAGCCGTGGGTGGTCTATGGCCTGCTGCGAACGCGTGATGCGGTTTCCGCGCACAGCACCTTGCAGATGAGCATCAGTTTGCTGGCCTTCTTTGTGGTCTATTCCCTGGTCTTTGGGGTTGGCTATATTTATATGATTCGCCTTATCCAGAAAGGGCCGCAGCCGGCGGAGACACCGACCGCTGAAACCGATGGCAGACCCGCGCGTCCTATCTCTGCCGTGGGAGAATCGCTTGAGCAGGAGAAACGCGAATGACCATCGATCTTCCGGTTATCTGGTTTGCTATTATCGTGTTCGCCACGCTGATGTATATCGTAATGGATGGGTTCGATCTGGGCGTCGGTATCCTGTTTCCGTTTATTCGCGATAAACACGATCGCGATGTTATGGTGAACTCGGTCGCGCCGGTATGGGACGGGAACGAAACCTGGCTGGTGCTGGGCGGGGCCGGGCTTTTTGGCGCGTTCCCGTTGGCTTATGCCGTCATCACCGACGCGCTGACTATCCCGCTGGTGGTTATGCTGCTTGGTCTTATCTTTCGCGGCGTCGCTTTTGAATTCCGTTTTAAAGCCACCGAGTCGCATCGCGCGTTCTGGGATAAATCCTTTATCGTCGGGTCAATCCTGGCGACCTTTGCCCAGGGGGTTGTGGTGGGGGCGGTGGTGAGCGGTTTTCAGGTGGAAGGGCGAACCTTTAGCGGTTCGCAGCTTGACTGGCTGACGCCGTTTAACCTGTTCTGCGGCGTCGGTCTGGTCGTCACCTATGCGCTGCTGGGCGCTACCTGGCTGATTATGAAAAGCGAAGATCCACTGCATAGCCGGATGTGCGCGCTGTCGCGCCCGTTGTTGATCGTCTTGTTGTTGGTGATGGGAGGCGTCAGCGTGTGGACGCCGCTCACCCACGACGACATCGCCGGGCGCTGGTTCACGCTGCCCAATTTATACTACTTCCTGCCGGTGCCTGTGCTGGTGTTGGCTTTTAGCGTCTGGCTATGGCGCAGCGTGAAAAAACCAGAATCCCATGCGCGTCCATTTATTCTCACGCTAGGGTTGATTTTTCTGGGGTTCAGCGGGTTAGGCATCAGTATTTGGCCGAATATTATTCCACCGGATATTTCGCTGTATGCCGCCGCCGCGCCGCCGCAAAGTCAAAGCTTTATGCTGGTTGGGGCGCTGATAATCATCCCGATTATTCTGGCTTATACCTTCTGGAGCTACTACGTCTTCCGTGGAAAAGTGCGACATGGAGAGGGATATCACTGATGGTTAAAGTGAAAAAATGGTCGCGGCGAGTCGTATGGATGGTCGCGATATGGTGCGCCAGCGTGCTTCTGCTGGCGGGCGTCGGAATGTTGTTCAGACTGCTCATGACCTCCGCAGGATTTCGCTCCTGACTGATATCCCCCGGACGCGCTTTCGTCGCTGGCGAAAGCGCGTTTTTATCGACAGATCGGCGTTTATCGATCACCTTTGCTCGCCTTATCTCTCCCCTCAATAGCGGTTGATAATTATTCTCATCTTTATTGTCGTTCCCGGGCCGCAGTGATATGGTTACACAGTGGCTAACGCTCTGGTATAACGCAGATAAACGGTATTGATAATGTCTCCGATCTCCTGTCACTCTTCCGCCGCCCCGGCGATGAAAAAGATCTTTTCCGTCAGCGACTTCATCGCGTTTGGCGAGCGTTATGGCATTGATTACCGCTTCCCTGCGTTACCGCAGTATACGCAGAGTAGTCCCGTACTTCATGGCGATATCGAAGAGATAGCGCTTCCCGGCGGGATTTGCATTACACGCTCGGATGTTCACGTGTTACAACCTTATGAAACCACCTCTCGCCATAGCAGTCCGCTGTATATGCTGGTGGTGTTGGAAGGTAACGTCGCGCTGGCTGTCAATGAGCAGACCTTTTTGTTGAGCGCGGGGATGGCGTTTTGCTCGCAACTGAGTGAGCAGCAGACGATACGCGCCCATCACGGCGCAGACAGTAAATTGCGCACCTTGTCGCTGGGAATGTACCCGGACGGCGGATGGCGGGAGCGTTTGCCTGTCTCGCTGGCAGACGAGTGGGAAAATAGCGCAACCTCGGCGAGGGTCTGGCAGGTGCCGGAGTTTCTGCTTTCGGGGCTACGTTATGCGCAGCAGCCCGGACCTCATGCGGCGTCACGCCAGTTAATGCTGGAAGGCATCATGCTGCAATTGCTGGGCTATGCGCTAAATCTATGTCAGCCGGCAACGCAAAAACGCGGGCTTCCCGTCACCGGTGAATACCAGCGGCTGGAGCTCATTCGGCGTTTACTGGAGCAGACGCCGGAAAAAGCCTACACGCTGAACGAACTGGCGCGTCGGGCGGCAATGAGTCCAAGTAGCCTGCGGTGCAAGTTTCGCCATGCCTATGGGTGTACCGTGTTTGATTATCTGCGCGATTGCCGCCTGGCGCGCGCGCGTCGTTATCTGATGGAGGGATACAGCGTGCAGCAGGCCGCCTGGATGTCAGGCTATCAACATGCCACTAACTTTGCGACGGCATTCCGTCGGCGTTATGGCTGCTCGCCCGGCGAGCTGCGTGACGCGTCTCTTACGGCGTCCCGCCACTGTGCGTAACGCGCCCCGCCAGAGCGGTAATATCCGCCGCTAACCCGGTTTTCTGCCGCTTTGGGTGATTTTTTATCATTGCGCATAGGCAATCTGGCGTTACGCATAGTGGTCCGTCATCTCTAAAAGGTAATAATTCTTATTTACAATAAAGATGCCTTTGGAGATGTTCATGTTTGCGACAACGCGTATGGCGCTATTGATAGGCGGAGCTATCGGCGGCGCGACTTTTCCTCTTTTTGCCCAGGAAACCACAAAAAATGATACCGTCATTGTCACCTCGCCCGTTCAGAGTGGCGCGACCAAGCTGGCGACGCCAGATATTGAAACGCCGCAGTCGGTATCCATTATTACCCGCCAGCAGTTTGAAGAGCAGGGCGCAACCAGCGTGCGTCAGGCGGTCAGCTACACCCCAGGCGTATACAGTAACCAGATAGGCGCCTCTAACCGCTTTGATTACATCGTATTGCGTGGTTTTTCGGACGGTAGTCTGGATAACGTCTATCTCGACGGGTTAAAAATGATGGGCGACACCAATTCGCACAGTTCGTTGGTGGTTGACCCCTGGTTTCTGGAAGATATCGAGGTGGTACGCGGCCCGGCGTCCGTTCTGTATGGACGTTCATCGCCAGGCGGCATTGTCGCGCTGACGTCGCGAAAACCGGCGTTTGATGCCGGAGGAGAAGTGAAGCTGTTTGCCGGCAATAACAACCAGCGCGGGGCGGCTTTTGATGTGACCGGCCCACTGGATGACAATGAACGTGTGGCGGCGCGTCTTAGCGGCATGACACGTTACGCCGATTCGCAGTTTACCCCCTTGAAAGAGGAACGTTATGCGCTGATGCCGAGCCTGACCTGGCGAATTACCGATCGGACGCGTCTTGATCTTATGGCCTATCTGCACCGTGATCCGGAAGGCGGTAGCCACTCCGGACTGCCTTATCAAGGCACGGTTGTACCTTATAACGGCGGAAAAATTTCTAACACTTTCTTTGAAGGTGAAGATGACTACGACAAATACGATCGCCGTGAAAATATGGTGGGTTATAACATTGAGCATCTGTTCGATAACGGCTGGTCGGTACGGCAAAAATTGCGCTATTTGCATACCAAAGTGACGTTGAATCAGGTCTATGCCGCAGGTTGGTTGAATGAAACGGCGCTGAATCGCGGCTATTCCGGCTCCGGGGAGAAAATGTCGGCTATCGCGCTGGATAATCAGCTCGACGGCAGCGTGGATACCGGGGCGATTAATCATCGTCTGCTGGTGGGGATCGATTATCAGGATCGCAGTAACCATACTACTGGCTATTATGGCGCGTTTCCGCCGATTGACGCTTTCAACCCTGTTTATGGCGCTCAGCCGGATTACATTACGTTGTATAGCCGTGAAAAACATAAGCTGCGGCAGACCGGATACTATTTACAGGATCAGATGTCATGGGATCGCTGGCGCTTTACGTTGGGCGGTCGTTACGATCGGGTCAGCGTGTCTAACATCGACAAACTTCATGATTCACGCAGCGATCTCGATAAAAACAACGTCAGTACCCGTGCTGCGTTGCTTTATCTGTTCGACAATGGCGTCGCCCCCTATCTCAGTTATTCTACCGCGTTTACGCCGACCAGCTTCGCCGACGAAAACGGCAATGTGCTGGAACCGATGAAAGGCAAGCAGTGGGAGGCGGGGGTAAAATACGAACCGCCGGGGGGGAATAGCCAGTTTAGCGCCGCCGTGTATCGTATTAATCAGACCAATATCGCGACCAAAGAAGAACCTACCGATCCGTACCGCTCGATTGGTGAAATTGAGTCTAAAGGGGTTGAACTGGAGGCCATTAGCCATTTGTCGGATAGCGTCCGTTTGCAGGCGGCGTATACCTATACTGATATCCGTTATAAGAAAAGTAGCCCGCAAGAACAGGGTAAGCGCGCGGTTTATGCTCCACGGAACCAGGCCAGCGCCTGGCTAAGCTACGATGTGAAAAGCGGTCTGTTAGAGGGGCTGACTTTGGGCTCCGGCATCCGGTACGTCAACGGCGTGACCAGCGATCGCCTGAATACCCACACATTGCCGTCCTATACACTGGTCGATATGGTGGTAGGGTATGATTTATCCAGCATTGGGTTAAATGGCTTGAGCGCCCAGCTCAACGTAAATAACCTGACGGACAAACGCTATGTCGCTGCCTGTAATTCGCTCTCTTATTGTTATTTTGGCGCCGAGCGTAGCATTGTAGGCAGCGTGTCATGGGCGTTTTGATAACGCTTATCGTCCGGTAGCAAAGGCTACCGGACAAACATTAGCGGTGCGTCACGCCTTCATAGAGAAGTCTGAGCGCAAACATCCCGATAATGGCGCCGATAACACGGCTGGCAATGCGCTGTATTCGTCCATAAGCGCGGCGGACTGCGGGGAGCGAAAAGGCCTGGCTGAGAAAAATACGCCAGATAACGGATGACAGCACAATTCCGGCCCAGGCCATTAACCTTGCCCATGTGGGCGTTTCTGCGCTAAGCGTTACGGAAAAAATACTGATAAAAAACAGTACGGTTTGCGGATTGGATAAATCGGTCATTAATCCCCGGCGAAAGAAAATTGTCCACGGGGCGGCAATCGGCGTCTGGAGCGTGCTCATTTGCGGCGTCGCCTGGTGGCGAATACTGTTCCAGGCGAACCATAATAAATAGGCGCCGCCGACAATTTTGATAAGAGAAAATACCGCTTCGCATTGCGTAATGAGCGTCGCCAGACCGAAAAGCCCCAGCCCGGAATAAAAGGCGTCTCCCGTGGCGACGCCCAGGCCGGTGATGACTCCCGCCCGGCGTCCTGATGCGAGGCTGGTTTGCACCACCACAAACAGATTCGCGCCGGGATTAAAAAAGGTTAACACAAACAGACTGACGGTAAGCACAACGGCATGAAACGGCTCCATAGACAACTCTTCCCATAGCCTCAAGAAATAACGTTCATCTTATTAATAGTCAAACCAGATGATTGCGAGTGAGATCACAAAGCAGGGGCGTTTTAATCCGCGTTGTTACGCCGACAGAGCGGGGGCTGACTGGATTTTTCCAGCAATCTACACTACTTATTTAATCAGTCCGAACGGCCTTTTTGTTCTGATAAAGCGATGATGGCGTAATAATAAAACGAGGGTTTTGCTATGAAAACTGGCTACAAGGTTATGCTTGGCGCATTAGCGTTTGTCGTGACAAACGTTTATGCCGCAGAAATCATGAAAAAAACGGACTTTGATAAAGTCGCCTCCGAATACACGAAAATTGGCACGATTTCCACCACCGGGGAAATGTCGCCGCTGGACGCCAGAGAAGATTTAATCAAAAAGGCGGATGAAAAAGGGGCGGATGTGGTGGTGCTGACGTCCGGGCAGACAGAAAATAAAATTCATGGTACGGCTGATATTTATAAAAAGAAATAAAAGCATTGCATCATAAAAATACCCGCCTGGGTTTCCGGCGGGTATATTTATTCCTGGCAACCGGCATCCGTTTTGCCGGATGACGGCCTGCAGTAAACGTAGCGCCATCAGGCATTCAGGACGCTGTCATTTGTCTTAATTATCCGACTGGTCTTTGGCACCAGCTTTTAAACGACGCCACAGAGTGGTGCGGCTAATCCCCAGATAACGCGCCGCGGCGGTCTTATCGCCCTTAAAGCGCGCCAGTACATCCTGTAACGCGTTCGCATCCACGGTTGAAGGCGTCAGTTCTGCTGTGTTCACCATAAGCTCAGGTAATAACTGCCGCATAAATTGCCTGTCCAGCGTTGGCGCGGGATCGACGCTTAAAAAAAGCGCCAGGCGCTCCATCATATTACGCAGTTCGCGAATATTACCGGGCCAGCGCCAGGCCAGCAAAAGCGGCTGACACTGTGTCAATCCATGACGTATCGATTCGGTAAACGGAATTTCCATCGCCGCCAGCGACTGTTTTAAAAAGCTTTCCGCCAGCGGCAAAATATCAGCCTGCCGCTCGCGCAAAGGAGGAAGCGTCAGACGCAGAATACTCAGGCGATAAAAGAGATCGGGGCGAAAACGTCCTTGCATTATCTCCCGATCCAGATCGCAATGCGTAGCGCTGATCACCCGGACATCCACCGGGATCGGCTGGTGTCCGCCGACGCGAGTGACGGCTTTTTCCTCCAGTACGCGCAAAAGTCGGGTTTGTAACGGCAAGGGCATTTCGCCGATTTCATCCAGAAACAGCGTGCCGCCGTGTGCGATTTCAAACAGCCCCGCCCGGCCTCCTCGTCGTGAACCGGTAAACGCGCCCTCTTCATAACCAAACAGTTCCGCTTCCAGCAACGACTCGGTAATCGCGCCGCAATTGACGGCGACAAAGGGAGGGGATGGCTTATTCTGACGGTGAGGCTGGCGGTGAAAGAACGTCTGGTGAATCGCCTGCGCCGCCAGCTCTTTTCCGGTCCCTGTTTCCCCCTGAATCAGCACTGCCGCACGGGAGCGGGCATAGAGCGTAATCGTCTGGCGGAGCTGCTCCATTTGCGGCGACTGGCCGCGTATATCGCCCAGTTCATACCGGGTTTGTAATCCCTTGCCGGATGGGTAATCCACGCGCTGGCGCCGTGTCAGACGGGTCATATCCAGCGCATCATGAAAAGCCTGACGAACGGTCGCCGCGGAATAAATAAAGATGGCGGTCATTCCTGCCTCTTCCGCCAGATCGGTAATTAATCCCGCGCCGACGACGGCCTCAATACCGTTGGCCTTAAGTTCGTTAATTTGCCCGCGCGCGTCCTCTTCGGTGACATAGCTTCGCTGTTCAAGACGGAGGTGAAACGTTTTCTGAAAGGCAAGTAAAGCCGGAATGGTCTCCTGATAGGTCACGATACCGATAGACGAGGTGAGCTTTCCCGCTTTCGCCAGCGCCTGTAATACATCGAATCCGCTGGGCTTGATGAGGATCACCGGTATTGACAGGCGACTTTTTAAATAGGCCCCGTTCGAACCCGCCGCGATAATCGCGTCGCAGCGCTCGGTCGCCAGTTTTTTGCGAATGTAGGTCACCGCCTTTTCAAAGCCGAGTTGAATAGGCGTGATGGTCGCCAGATGATCGAATTCCAGGCTGATATCCCGAAACAGTTCGAACAGACGCGTTACGGAGACCGTCCAGATCACCGGTTTATCGCTATTATCGCGCGGAGCGCTGTGAGCAGTCGTCATCGCAGTAGGTTCATCTTTAAGGGGCGATTTTTTGTTTTAAACGTGTTTCATAAATGTTGCAATGAAACAGGGTGATTCGTTTCATGAAACGTTAGCTGACACGTTTTTCTTTTCCCTTAATCGCGCTTATTCATAACAGGCATTACTGTAATTACCTGTTTTTAAATCTCATTGTATTTAATTTTCTTGCTGCCTCTTTGCCTGGCATAGCCTTTGCTTTGGTGAATACATCTTGAATAACAATTTACTAACATGAGGACGAGATATGTCTTTACATTCGCCGGGGCAGGCATTTCGCGCCGCGCTCGCTAAAGAGAATCCATTACAAATTGTCGGCGCTATTAATGCCAACCATGCTCTGTTGGCCCAACGGGCCGGGTATCAGGCTATCTATCTTTCTGGCGGCGGCGTAGCGGCGGGCTCGCTCGGACTGCCGGATCTGGGGATTTCGACGCTGGATGATGTGTTAACCGATATCCGGCGCATCACGGATGTTTGTCCGCTGCCGCTGTTGGTGGATGCGGATATTGGCTTTGGCTCCTCCGCCTTTAATGTCGCGCGGACGGTAAAGTCCATAGCCAAAGCGGGCGCCGCCGCGCTGCATATTGAAGACCAGGTTGGCGCTAAGCGCTGTGGACACCGTCCAAACAAAGCGATCGTCTCGAAAGAGGAGATGGTAGACCGAATTCGGGCGGCAGTGGATGCGCGCACCGATCCGAACTTTGTGATCATGGCGCGTACCGATGCGCTGGCGGTGGAAGGGCTGGAGGCGGCTCTCGATCGTGCGCAGGCTTACGTGGACGCGGGGGCTGACATGCTGTTCCCGGAGGCGATCACCGAACTGTCGATGTACCGCCGGTTCGCCGACGTGGCGCAGGTGCCGATCCTCGCCAACATCACTGAGTTTGGCGCGACGCCGCTGTTTACGACCGACGAGTTGCGCAGCGCACACGTGGCGATGGCGCTCTATCCGCTGTCGGCGTTTCGCGCCATGAACCGCGCCGCAGAAAAAGTCTATACCGTGCTGCGCCAGGAAGGGACGCAAAAGAACGTGATCGACATCATGCAGACCCGTAACGAGCTGTACGAAAGCATCAATTACTACCAGTTCGAAGAGAAGCTGGACGCGCTGTACAGGAATAAAAAATCGTAGCCTGTAGGCCTGATAAGGCGAAGGCGCCATCAGGCAATGCCGGATGGCACTACGTTTAACCCGCCTACGGTACGGCCTACACGCCTCAATACCCTACACATTACAATAATGACGAGGACAATATGACAGACACGACGATCCTGCAAAACAACACGCATGTCATTAAGCCTAAAAAATCGGTCGCGCTTTCCGGCGTACCTGCCGGAAATACCGCTCTGTGTACCGTGGGAAAAAGCGGTAACGATCTGCACTATCGCGGTTACGACATTCTCGATCTGGCGGAGCACTGCGAATTTGAAGAAGTCGCGCATTTACTGATCCACGGAAAATTACCGACCCGCGACGAGCTGAACGCGTATAAAAGCAAATTAAAAGCGCTGCGCGGATTACCCGCCAATGTCCGTACCGTTCTGGAAGCGTTACCGGCGGCCTCGCACCCGATGGACGTGATGCGTACCGGCGTTTCCGCGCTGGGCTGCACCCTGCCGGAAAAAGAGGGACATACCGTCTCCGGCGCGCGCGATATTGCCGATAAGCTGTTGGCCTCGCTCAGCTCTATCCTTCTTTACTGGTATCACTACAGCCACAACGGCGAACGTATTCAGCCGGAAACCGACGATGATTCCATCGGCGGCCATTTCCTGCATCTGCTGCACGGTGAAAAGCCAACCCAAAGCTGGGAAAAGGCGATGCATATTTCGCTGGTGCTGTATGCCGAGCATGAGTTCAACGCCTCGACGTTTACCAGCCGGGTGATTGCCGGGACCGGCTCGGATGTCTACTCCGCGATTATCGGCGCGATTGGCGCGCTGCGCGGCCCGAAACACGGCGGGGCGAATGAGGTGTCGCTGGAAATTCAACAGCGTTATGAAACGCCGGACGAGGCAGAGGCGGATATCCGTAAACGCGTGGAAAACAAAGAGGTGGTGATTGGCTTTGGACATCCGGTTTACACCATCGCCGACCCGCGCCATCAGGTGATCAAACGGGTGGCGAAACAGCTTTCAGAAGAAGGCGGCTCGCTGAAGATGTACCACATCGCCGACCGTCTGGAAACGGTGATGTGGGAGACCAAAAAGATGTTCCCGAATCTCGACTGGTTTTCGGCGGTCTCCTACAACATGATGGGCGTCCCTACCGAAATGTTCACCCCGCTGTTTGTCATCGCCCGCGTTACCGGCTGGGCGGCGCACATTATTGAACAGCGTCAGGACAACAAAATTATTCGCCCCTCTGCCAACTATACCGGGCCGGAAGATCGTCCGTTTGTGCCGATCGAAAAGCGTTGCTAATTAAAACCTCTAAATATAAAAACAGGAGTTGTACCCTATGTCCGCACATATTTCGAACGTTCGCCCAGACTTTGACCGTGAAATCGTTGATATCGTTGATTACGTTATGAATTACGAGATCACCTCAAAGGTGGCGTACGACACCGCGCATTATTGCCTGCTCGACACGCTCGGTTGTGGTCTGGAAGCGCTGGAATACCCGGCCTGTAAAAAATTGCTTGGGCCGATCGTGCCAGGCACGGTGGTGCCCAACGGCGCACGCGTGCCGGGCACCCAGTTCCAGCTCGATCCTGTACAGGCAGCTTTTAACATTGGCGCGATGATCCGCTGGCTCGATTTTAACGATACCTGGCTTGCCGCCGAGTGGGGCCATCCTTCTGATAACCTCGGCGGTATTCTGGCGACGGCTGACTGGCTGTCACGCAACGCCGTCGCCGCCGGCAAAGCGCCGCTGACCATGAAACAGGTATTGAGCGGGATGATCAAAGCCCATGAAATTCAGGGCTGCATCGCGCTGGAAAACGCCTTCAACCGTGTCGGACTTGACCATGTGTTGCTGGTCAAAGTGGCCTCGACCGCGGTGGTCGCTGAAATGCTGGGGCTGACGCGCGATGAGATCCTCAACGCGGTATCGTTGGCGTGGGTGGATGGGCAGTCGTTGCGCACTTATCGTCATGCGCCGAATACCGGTACGCGCAAATCCTGGGCGGCGGGCGATGCGACTTCGCGCGCGGTACGTTTGGCGCTGATGGCGAAAACCGGCGAGATGGGCTATCCCTCGGCGCTCACGGCCAAAACATGGGGCTTCTACGACGTTTCATTCAAAGGTGAAACGTTCCGTTTCCAGCGTCCTTACGGCTCCTACGTGATGGAAAACGTGCTGTTCAAAATTTCTTTCCCGGCAGAATTCCACTCGCAAACCGCCGTCGAAGCGGCGATGACGCTGTATGAGCAGATGCAGGCCGCGGGTAAAACGGCAGCGGATATCGAGAAAGTGACCATCCGTACCCACGAAGCCTGTCTTCGCATTATCGATAAAAAAGGCCCGCTCAATAACCCGGCGGACCGCGATCACTGTATCCAGTATATGGTCGCCGTGCCGTTGCTGTTCGGACGGTTAACCGCGGCGGATTATGAAGACGAGGTGGCGCAGGACAAGCGTATTGACGCCCTGCGCGAGAAAATCGTGTGTTATGAGGACCCGGCTTTTACCGCCGACTATCACGACCCGGAAAAACGTGCTATCGGCAATGCGATCACCGTGGAGTTTACTGATGGCTCACGCTTTGGCGAGGTTGTCGTGGAGTATCCGATTGGTCATGCGCGTCGCCGCGCCGACGGTATTCCGAAGCTTATCGAAAAATTTAAAATTAACCTGGCGCGTCAGTTCCCGACTCGCCAGCAGCAACGCATTCTGGATGTCTCCCTGGACAGAGCCCGCCTGGAGCAGATGCCGGTTAACGAATACCTCGATTTATATGTCATCTGAACCAGCCAGCAGTAAGGCGTAAGTTCAACAGGAGAGCGTGATGTCTTTTAGCGAATTTTATCAGCGTTCCATTAACGAACCGGAGGCGTTCTGGGCCGAGCAGGCCCGGCGTATCGACTGGCGACAGCCGTTTACGCAGACGCTGGATCATAGCCGTCCACCGTTTGCCCGCTGGTTTTGCGGCGGCACCACTAACTTATGTCATAACGCCGTCGACCGCTGGCTGGATAAACAGCCGGAGGCGCTGGCGCTGATTGCCGTCTCATCAGAGACCGATGAAGAGCGCACATTTACCTTCAGCCAGTTGCATGATGAAGTCAACATTGTGGCCGCCATGTTGCTGTCGCTGGGCGTGCAGCGTGGCGATCGCGTATTGGTCTATATGCCGATGATTGCCGAAGCGCAGATAACCCTGCTGGCCTGTGCGCGCATTGGCGCGATCCATTCGGTGGTCTTTGGCGGTTTTGCCTCGCACAGCGTGGCGGCGCGCATTGACGATGCCAGACCGGCGCTGATTGTGTCGGCGGATGCCGGAGCGCGGGGCGGTAAAATCCTGCCGTATAAAAAGCTGCTTGATGACGCTATTGCGCAGGCGCAGCATCAGCCGAAACACGTTCTGCTGGTGGACAGAGGGCTGGCGAAAATGGCGTGGGTGGATGGGCGCGATCTGGATTTTGCCACGTTGCGCCAGCAGCATCTCGGCGCGAGCGTGCCGGTGGCGTGGCTGGAATCCAATGAAACCTCGTGCATTCTTTACACCTCCGGCACTACCGGCAAACCGAAAGGCGTCCAGCGCGACGTCGGCGGTTATGCGGTGGCGCTGGCAACCTCGATGGACACCATTTTTGGCGGCAAGGCGGGCGGCGTATTCTTTTGCGCATCGGATATCGGCTGGGTCGTCGGCCACTCCTATATCGTTTACGCGCCGCTGCTGGCAGGCATGGCGACGATTGTTTACGAAGGACTGCCGACGTACCCGGATTGCGGGGTCTGGTGGAAAATTGTCGAGAAATACCAGGTTAACCGGATGTTTTCCGCCCCGACCGCGATTCGCGTGCTGAAAAAATTCCCGACGGCGCAAATCCGCAATCACGATCTCTCCTCGCTGGAGGCGCTTTATCTGGCCGGTGAGCCGCTGGACGAGCCGACGGCCAGTTGGGTGACGGAGACGCTGGGCGTACCGGTCATCGACAATTATTGGCAGACGGAGTCCGGCTGGCCGATCATGGCGCTGGCCCGCGCGCTGGACGACAGGCCGTCGCGTCTGGGAAGTCCCGGCGTGCCGATGTACGGTTATAACGTCCAGCTACTCAATGAAGTCACCGGCGAACCCTGCGGCATAAATGAAAAGGGGATGCTGGTGATTGAAGGGCCGCTGCCGCCGGGCTGTATTCAGACTATTTGGGGCGACGATGCGCGTTTTGTGAAGACTTACTGGTCGCTGTTTAACCGTCAGGTTTATGCCACCTTCGACTGGGGAATCCGCGACGCCGAGGGGTATTACTTTATTCTGGGCCGTACCGATGATGTGATTAATATTGCGGGTCATCGGCTGGGGACGCGAGAAATAGAAGAAAGTATCTCCAGCTACCCGAACGTAGCGGAAGTGGCGGTAGTGGGGATAAAAGACGCTCTGAAAGGGCAGGTAGCGGTGGCGTTTGTCATTCCGAAGCAGAGCGATACGCTGGCGGATCGCGAGGCGGCGCGCGACGAGGAAAACGCGATCATGGCGCTGGTGGACAACCAGATCGGTCACTTTGGTCGTCCGGCGCATGTCTGGTTTGTTTCGCAGCTTCCCAAAACGCGTTCCGGAAAGATGCTTCGCCGCACGATCCAGGCGATCTGCGAAGGCCGCGATCCGGGCGATCTGACAACCATTGACGATCCCGCGTCGTTGCAGCAAATTCGCCAGGCGATCGAAGAATAGCCGTAAGCCGGATAAGCCGCGTTCGGCAACGGGTTAGACTCAGCGACTGAATAGTGGGGTGTAAAGTCGGGAAAGGGCGGCAGCGCGCCGCCCTGTAACAGAATTAACGCAGAATATTTTTCTCAGCCAGATCCAGTGCGAAGTAGCTGAAAATCAAATCGGCGCCGGCGCGTTTAATCGAGCCCAGACTTTCCAGCACGACCTTTTCTTCATCGATGGCGCCAGCCATAGCAGCAAATTTAATCATGGCATATTCACCGCTCACCTGGTAAGCGCCAAGCGGCAACTCTGTGCGTTCGCGGATTTCACGCAGCACGTCCAGATACGCGCCGGCCGGTTTCACCATTAAGCAATCCGCGCCCTGGGCTTCGTCGAGCAGTGATTCGCGAATCGCTTCACGGCGGTTCATCGGATTCATTTGATACGTCTTGCGGTCGCCTTTTAACGCGGTACCCGCTGCTTCACGGAAGGGGCCGTAGAAAGAAGAGGCGAACTTAGTGGAGTAGGACATTATTGCCGTATCGGTAAAACCGGCGGCATCCAGCGCCTGGCGGATAGCCTGGACTTGTCCATCCATGGCCGCGGAGGGCGCAATAAAATCTGCTCCAGCCGCCGCCGCGACAACGGCCTGCTTGCCGAGGTTGGCCAGCGTCGCATCGTTATCCACACCGTGTTCGCACAACACGCCGCAGTGGCCGTGCGAGGTGTATTCGCAGAAGCAGGTGTCGGACATGACGATCATCTCCGGCACGGTTTGCTTACAGATGCGGGACATTCTTGCCACCAGGCCGTCTTCTTTCCAGGTATCGCTGCCGGTGTCATCAGTATGGTGAGAAATGCCGAAGGTCATAACGGAACGAATGCCAGCATTTGCGATACGTTCAATCTCTCGCGCCAGCTGCTTTTCCGGGATACGCATTACGCCGGGCATGGCATCAATAGCTTTGTAATCGTCGAGTTCTTCTTCAACAAAGATCGGCAACACCAGGTCGTTCAGGCTAAGTGTTGTCTCTTCAAACATAGCGCGCAGCGCAGCGGATTTGCGCAGGCGGCGAGGGCGATGGATAAGGTCTGTCATGGTCTGCCTGATGTTTGTGGAATCGAAGGCCCAGTATACCTGAATCTGCAGGCAGATGTTTTACGAAAACGGTCCTTAACGTAGCAGGCGCAGCCCCGGCTGCGGCAGAACATGGCGCTTCTTTTATATACCGAAGATTAATACCTCAGGCACTATATCATTTTAAATAAGAATTAGTTTTACGTTGTTTTTAGTTTTATTTCATCGTCATTTAAGTAAATGAGGGTTTTAACATTATTCATGTTTATTTTGTTTTTCTTTAATCCATATTTATATTATATGTATTTTGTTTTTTTGTTTTCTTGTAAGGTCATGAAAAAGAATGCTTTTCAATTATAAAACTTCCTTTTATTACGTCTTTTTAATTCATGTCCGAATCCGGACTGAGGATAAAGAATAATTGAACCTTTTAGCAATGACGCCGCATAATCCTTCTTGCTAAACATCTGTATGTTTTTATGCATTGATAATTGATGGATCAACTATATTACGTCCCTGAGGAGGGATGACAAATGCACTCCTGGAAAAAGAAACTTGTAGTCTCACAATTAGCATTGGCTTGCACTCTGGCAATCACTTCTCAGGCGAATGCTACTACTAATGATATTTCTGGTACCACTTACAATACGTTTCATCACTACAACGATGCGACCTACGCTGATGACGTTTATTATGATGGCTATGTAGGTTGGAACAACTACGCAACTGATAGTTACTATAACGGTGACATTTATCCTGTAATCAATAACGCGCGAGTTAATGGCGTTATTTCTACCTACTATCTGGATGATGGCGTTACTACCAATACTAATGCGAATAGCCTGACAATTAAAAACAGTACTATTCACGGTATGATTACCTCCGCGTGTCTTGAGGGTACCGATTGCGTAAATCGTGACACCGGGTATGTATATGATCGTCTGGCGTTGACCGTTGATAACTCTACTATTGATGACAACTACGAGCATTATACCTATAACGGTACCTATACCGATGGTACTGCGGATACACATGTTGTTGATGTTTATGGCATGGGTACCGCGATTACACTGGATCAGGAAGTTGATCTGTCTATTGTAAATAATTCTCATGTTGCTGGTATTACCCTGACTCAGGGTTACGAATGGGAAGATATCGACGATAACACCGTTAGCACTGGCGTAAACAGTAGTGAAGTATTTAATAACACAATCAATGTTGTTGATTCTACCGTAACCTCTGGTTCATTGTCTGATGAAGGTACTTCCGGCTGGTTTGGTAATACTAATAACGCTAGCGATTACAGTGGTTCTTATACTGCTGATGACATTGCGATTGCGGCAATTGCACACCCATATGCTGATAATGCAATGCAGACGACGGTCAACCTCAGCAACTCCACGCTGATGGGCGATGTTGTATTCTCCAGCAATTTCGATGAAAACTTCTTCCCGAATGGAGCGGATAGCTATCGTGATACTGATGCTGACCGCGACACGAACGGTTGAGATGGCACTGACCGTATGGATGTTACCCTGAATAATGGTAGCAAATGGGTTGGTGCAGCAATGTCTGTACATATGACAGACACTGGTACTGATGCCGATGGAGACGGTGTTTTTGAATATACTGTAGATACTAACGGCGACGGTATTCTTGATGCCACATCTCCGGATGGAGTTTACGATTCTTATGCTGTAGGTACCGAGGCAACTGCAACTCTGATCGATATCGCAGCTAATAGTCTGTGGCCATTATCAACTGTAGGTGTTGATAACATTTATACTGACTACAGTGAGTATAACCATATCGTTGGTAACGAAGTTTATCAGAGCGGCCTGTTTAACGTGACCCTGAATACCGGATCACAGTGGGACACTACTAAAACTTCTCTGATTGATACGCTGAGTATCAATAGTGGTTCTGTTGTCAATGTTGCTGATTCTACTCTGGTTTCTGACACTATCGGCCTGACTGGTGGTTCTGCTCTGAACATCAATGAAGATGGTCATGTTGCAACTGATACCCTGTCTATCGATAACAGTACCGTTACGATTGCTGATGATGTTTCTGCTGGCTGGAGCGTAAATGATGCTGCCCTGTACGCAAACACTATCAACGTAACCAATAATGGTGTACTGGATGTTGGTAATAGCGCTTCTAATGCGCTGCAGGTTGATACTCTGAACCTGACCAGCTACACCGATGCTAACGGTTATGTGAACGCTGGTGTCTTCAACATCGAAAGTAACCGTTTCGTACTGGATGCTGACCTGACTAACGATCGTACTAACGACACGACTAAGTCTAACTACGGTTATGGCGTGATTGCGATGAACTCTGATGGTCATTTGACCATTAACGGTAACGGCGATACTTACGATACCGACCAGACGGAAGCAGGTCAGGATGAAGTTGATAACGTTGGTGACAATGTTGCAGCTGCCACCGGTAACTATAAAGTGCGTATCGACAACGCCACTGGCGCGGGTTCTGTTGCGGATTATAAAGGTAATGAGCTGATCTATGTTAACGATAAGAACAGCACCGCGACCTTCTCTGCAGCAAACAAAGCTGACCTGGGTGCTTACACCTATCAGGCTAAGCAGGAAGGCAACACTGTCGTGCTGGAACAGATGGAACTGACCGACTACGCTAACATGGCGCTGAGCATTCCTTCTGCGAACACCAATATCTGGAACCTGGAACAAGACACCGTTGGTACTCGTCTGACCAACGCTCGTCATGGCCTGGCGGATAACGGCGGCGCATGGGTAAGCTACTTCGGCGGTAACTTCAACGGCGACAACGGCACCATTAACTACGATCAGGATGTTAATGGCATCATGGTCGGTGTTGATACCAAAGTTGACGGTAACAACGCTAAGTGGATCGTTGGTGCGGCAGCAGGCTTCGCGAAAGGCGATCTGAGCGATCGTACCGGTCAGGTGGATCAGGACAGCCAGTCTGCCTACATCTACTCTTCCGCTCGTTTCGCAAACAACATCTTTGTTGATGGTAACTTGAGCTACTCTCACTTCAACAACGATTTGTCTGCTAACATGAGCGACGGTACTTACGTTGACGGCAACACCTCTTCTGACGCCTGGGGCTTCGGCTTGAAACTGGGTTATGATCTGAAGCTGGGTGATGCAGGCTACGTAACGCCTTACGGCAGCGTATCCGGTCTGTTCCAGTCTGGCGACGACTACCAGCTGAGCAACGACATGAAAGTTGACGGTCAGTCTTACGACAGCATGCGTTATGAACTCGGTGTAGATGCAGGTTATACCTTCACTTACAGCGAAGATCAGGCGTTGACCCCGTACTTCAAACTGGCTTACGTTTACGACGACTCCAACAACGATGCTGACGTAAACGGCGACTCTATCGACAACGGCGTAGAAGGTTCTGCGGTACGTGTTGGTCTGGGTACTCAGTTCAGCTTCACGAAGAACTTCAGCGCCTACACCGATGCTAACTACCTCGGCGGCGGTGATGTTGATCAAGACTGGTCTGCAAACGTTGGTGTTAAATATACCTGGTAATCATTTTCTCTCAGGAGAAATAAAGGTAATTTAAACTGAAAAATGCCCGTCAAGGACTTGACGGGCATTATTGCAAGGAATGCATATGTTATCTTTAAGCAAGCCACTACAGGAATTCTACAGACTCGATAAATGCCTTTCTAAGCATGGTACGCGTTTCGAGTTTGTTAATGATAAAGAGATTATCTGTTCACCTGATGAAAGTAATACCCATACCTTTGTTATTTTAGAGGGGGTTGTTTCGTTAGTTCGGGGTGATAAAGTTCTTATTGGTATTGTGCAGGCCCCCTTTATTTTCGGCTTAGCCGATGGTGTGGCGAAAAAAGAGGCACAATATAAATTAATTGCGGAGAGCGGTTGCATCGGTTATCGCCTCTCATCATCACAAACTCTTGCCATCATTGAGCAAAACCAACTGTGGCGTGAAGCCTTCTGTTGGATAGTATGGAAAAGTCAGGTACTGGAACTTCGTGACAAGCAGCTCATTGGTAATAATTCCTACGACCAAATTCGTGCGACATTAATGACAATGATTGAGTGGGATGAAGAACTTCGCTCACGTATTGGTGTTATGAATTATATTCATCAACGAACGCGCGTATCGCGATCGGTGGTGGCGGAAGTTCTCGCGGCCCTGCGTAAGGGTAATTACATTGAAATGAATAAAGGCAAACTGATCAGTATTAACCGTTTGCCCTCCGAATATTAACAAGAATGTTGCGCCTCGTCTGATATAGCGCGAGGCGCGACGACTCAGGATGCAGGAATAGCAATCGGTTTATTGCCGCTTAGCTCAGTAACCAAATCGTTAATCCCGTCGCTCATATTGGTAAAACGCGTGAGGGGGGAACGGGTTACGACCACAAAAGCGCCAATATTATATTGCGGGATCATCGCCATATAGGTAATAAAACCGCCGCCGCCTCCTGTTTTCTGGATAATGCCAGGACGTCCGTCTTTTGGCGCCATATAGACCCAACCCAGACCGAGCGCGTCGGCTTTACCCGGTACGTCCATCCCGATGATTTTCTTTAACTGTGTGCGCTGATAAATCAACGTTTGCATACGATCGGCCTGTTGGCTACGGTGATAGAAATCTGACGACAGATACTGTTGCATCCAGCGCATCATATCTCCTGGCGTAGAATAGACCCCGCCGCTGCCAATGGCTGCCAGCGTATTATTACAGGGGCTTGCGCCTTTTTCTGCCACCATCAGACGCTTACACTGATCGGGAGAGGGGGTAAACGTGGTGTCTTTCATTCCCAGCGGGCGGGTAATCTTTTCTTCAAACAGTTGCGTATAAGGTTTGCCGGAGGCGGTCGCCAGCGCGTCGGCTAACAGGTCGAACGCCAGATTGGAATAGGCCGCCTGTGAACCGGGCGCGACTTTTAACGTTGCTGTGGAGAGCCAGCTCCAGCGTTGTTCGCGGGTTGGCCAGACAAATACCGGACGATGCGCCGCGCCGCCGGGCTGTTCTCGCGGAAGCGCACTGGTATGGGTCGCTAAGTTGACCAACGTAATCGGCGTGCCTTGATACGTCGGGACATGCGCGCCGGGAGGCGCATATTTGCTGAGAGGATCGTTTAATTTTACCGTTCCCTGATCGAGCAATTTTACCAACATTTCACTGGTCATGAGCTTGGTGAGAGAAGCGATACGAATGACCGAATCAAGCTGTGGACGAACATTATTGCCCGGTCTGGTGTCACCGAAACTACGAAACACGCGTTGATTGCCGTCGATCACCACCAGCGCCATGCCCGTGGCGCCGCTACCATAAAAGATATGCTCGGCATAACGATCAACGATATCAGAGGCAAAAACCGGATCGGCAATCGGCTGAGCCGCCTGGACAGAAGTAAGTGATGCCGCAAACAGCATGGCAGTAAAAAGCAGACTACGTTTCAACGGTGATGTCCATAAGTGAAATAACGGTGGTTATGCGTATTTATACTACCCGGCGGCACATTGCAAAACGTTAAAGAGAAAAAAGTGGGTGAAAAAACGTAACGGCGGGTTTTCGTGATGGAGAATGTTTACTTTTGTGATAGAGCGCTTGTGATAACCTGATAGCGTCAGCGTGCCTGCTGTGTATGAAACTCGTCGAAACAATTCTGTTGAGCAGAAATGCGAACTAAGCGTCACAACGTAGGTCACAATGCCTGGTTTAGCCCTTTCATTTGCGTGGGCATGGCGTGCTATTGCCGCCGTCACAGCAGCCGTAATAAAGATAAGAAGTTAGCAGGAGAGCATGATGTTTAAATCTTTTTTCCCAAAGCCAGGGCCGTTTTTCATGTCGGCGTTTGTTTGGGCGCTGATCGCCGTCATTTTCTGGCAGGCGGGAGGAGGAGATTGGGTGGCGCGACTTGTAGGGGCATCCGATGAAGTGCCTATCAGCGCAGCGCGCTTTTGGTCGCTGGACTATCTGATTTTTTATGCTTATTACCTGATTTGCGTGGGATTATTTGCAACGTTCTGGTTCATCTATAGCCCGCACCGCTGGCAGTACTGGTCGATACTTGGCACCTCGCTCATTATTTTTGTCACCTGGTTTTTGGTGGAGGTTGGCGTCGCGGTTAACGCCTGGTACGCGCCGTTCTATGATTTGATTCAAACGGCGCTCAGCTCGCCGCACAAGGTCACTCTTGGTCAATTTTATCATGAAGTGGGAGTGTTTCTCGGTATTGCGCTTATCGCCGTAGTGATCGGCGTGCTGAACAACTTCTTTGTCAGCCACTATGTATTTCGCTGGCGTACCGCAATGAATGAGCACTATATGGCGCACTGGCAGTACCTGCGCCATATCGAAGGGGCCGCCCAGCGTGTGCAGGAAGACACCATGCGTTTTGCCTCTACACTGGAGAATATGGGCGTGAGTTTTATCAATGCCATCATGACGCTCATCGCCTTTCTGCCGGTGTTAGTCACCCTGTCAGCGCATGTGCCGGATTTACCCATCGTAGGACATATCCCTTACGGCCTGGTCATTGCCGCCATAGTCTGGTCATTAATGGGGACGGGCCTGCTGGCGGTCGTCGGGATCAAATTGCCGGGGCTGGAATTTAAAAATCAGCGAGTGGAAGCAGCTTATCGTAAGGAGCTGGTCTACGGTGAAGATGACGCCAGCCGCGCCACGCCGCCCACCGTCCGTGAACTGTTTAGCGCGGTGCGCCATAACTACTTCCGTCTCTACTTTCACTATATGTATTTCAACATCGCGCGCATTCTCTATTTGCAGGTCGATAACGTTTTCGGTTTGTTCCTGCTGTTTCCTTCCATTGTTGCCGGTACGATTACGCTGGGTCTGATGACGCAAATCACCAACGTGTTTGGCCAGGTGCGCGGTTCGTTCCAGTATTTGATTAACTCCTGGACGACGCTGGTGGAGCTGATGTCTATTTATAAACGTTTACGTAGCTTTGAACGTCAGTTGGATGGTCAGCCAGTTCAGGAAGTGACCCACTCTTTTAGCTAACAGAAGGAAACGTTATGTCGGCGGCGTCCCGTCTTTATCCTCTGCCTTTTCTGGCGGTTGCCATATTGGCTGGCTGTAGTAGTCAATCCGGGCAGCCGGTGAGCAAGGGCGAGAAGCCTGTCGACGTGGCAAGCGTAGTTCGTCAGAAAATGCCGGCCAGTGTCAAAGACAGAGAGGCCTGGGCGAAAGATATCGCGACAACGTTTAAGAGCCAGGGGCTGGCGCCGACGGTAGAAAATATCTGTTCGGTGCTGGCTGTCGCCCAGCAGGAGTCCGGTTATCAGGCGGATCCTGTCGTGCCGGGGCTAAGTAAAATCGCCTGGCAGGAGATTGATCGCCGCGCTGAACGACTACACATCCCGCTGTTTCTGGTGCACACCGCGCTGAAAATTAACTCCCCCAACGGCAAGAGCTATAGCGAACGGCTGGACACGGTAAAAACCGAAAAACAGCTTAGCGCTATTTTTGACGATTTTATCAATATGGTTCCTATGGGGCAGACGCTATTTGGCGCATATAACCCGGTGCATACGGGCGGCCCGATGCAGGTCAGCATTGCCTTTGCCGAACAGCACGCGAAAGGCTATCCGTGGAAGATGACGGGTACGGTACGTCAGGAGGTCTTTACGCGCCGTGGCGGGTTGTGGTTTGGAACCTACCATTTGCTGAATTACCCGGCGAACTACAGCGCGCCTGTTTTCCGCTTCGCCGACTTCAACGCGGGATGGTACGCCAGCCGTAACGCTGCGTTCCAGAATGCCGTCAGTAAAGCCAGTGGGGTAAAACTGGCGCTGGATGGCGATCTGATTCGTTATAACAGCAAGGAACCGGGCAAAACAGAGTTAGCGGTGCGCAAACTGGCAGGGCAGTTGGGAATGAGTGAGCGTGAAATTCGCAGCCAACTGGAGAAAGGCGATAGCCTGGCGTTTGAAAAAACGGCGCTCTACAAGAAAGTCTATAAACTGGCCGAGGCCAAAACGGGCAAGACGCTTGCGCGGGAAATGTTGCCCGGTATTCAACTGGAAAGTCCGAAGATCACGCGTAAGCTGACGACCGCCTGGTTTGCTAAACGAGTTGATGAGCGGCGGGCGCGGTGTATGGGGCGATAAATTTCGCGCTGGGATATTTTCTCCAGCGCGCTAAGGTTTATTGGTGACGGTGACGCCAGCGTAAAAACGCGGCGATAACGGCAAAAATGAGGCAGCCCGTGAGGAAGGGCACCAGGCCAAAAATCGTCCCGACGCCCAGCCCAATCTCTACCCGCGGTCGACCTGTATCCTGTACCTGCATCAGATGCTCATAGATGCCCGGCGCATGAACCAGCAGGTTTAAGAGTTGCGCTCCGGCCCAGAAGCAAAACAGTACAAATATGGCGTAAGCAATATTTCCGGGCGTAGAGGAGGTTTCTCGATGCTTCCCGCTGAACAGCGATTTTGAGAGAGTGAAATCAGCCATAAAGACCTCCAGGATGATCGGCTACGATCTGGCGTTATGCCATCGGCTTACTGTGAAGTCTGACAGGTCATTGTGTTTGTCAATATCAGAATCATGGTAATTTCACATACGGAATGTATCCATCGCGTAAATTTTTGTTAGTTGTCACAAAACGATCACTTTTATCAAAATCAATTAACATTTAAGAAATTCCGTATCCCCCACAGACTCGCCCGCCAGAAGTATGCAAAAATACGTTTTTGTTGCTGTTAATACGTCGGAGTCGTTATGCGTTTGCCTGTAAAAATTCGTCGTGACTGGCACTACTATGCCTTCTCTATTGGCCTTATCTTTATTTTGAATGGCGTCGTAGGATTGCTGGGTTTTGAGGCGAAAGGATGGCAAACCTATGGTGTTGGGCTGGTAACGTGGATTATTAGCTTCTGGCTGGCGGGGTTCATCATTCGCCGGCGCGAAGATGACGAGGTAAAAGACGCCCGATAAACGTTGCGCTATCGGGCGTGCGGTATTACATCGTGGTTTTTAAGGCGTTATTCGCCGTATGGCGTTCCAGCGCCAGCTCAATCAGGCGGCTGATCAAATCGGTATAGCCCAATCCGCTCGCCTGCCAGAGTTTTGGATACATACTGATATTGGTAAAACCTGGCAGCGTATTAATCTCGTTAATCACGACCTCATTGTCTGCCGTTAAGAAGACATCGACACGCGCCATACCCGCGCATCCCAGCGTCTGATAAGCCTGGATCGCAATCGCGCGAATCTTGTCATTCACCCCGGAAGGGAGCTGCGCAGGTACGACAACTTGTGCGCCGTTATCATCAATATACTTAGTATCGTAGGCGTAAAATTCGCTATTCAGTACGATTTCGCCGCAGGTGCTGGCCTGTGGGTTATCGTTACCTAATACGGCGCATTCGATCTCGCGCCCTTTGATCCCTTGCTCCACCACCACTTTATGATCGAATTCGAAAGCCAGCGCGACCGCCTGCTGATATTGCGATTCGTTAGCGACTTTACTGACGCCGACCGAAGAGCCCTGATTGGCGGGCTTAACGAACAGCGGCAGTCCCAGACGGGATTCAACCTCGGCAAAACTAAACGCGTGACGATTCGTTCGGGTGAGTGTAATAAACGGGGCGATATTCAGTCCTGCATCGCGTAGCAGTCGTTTGGCGACGTCTTTATCCATGCAGGCTGCGGAGCTCAGCACGTCTGAACCGACAAACGGTAAGTTTGCGACGCGTAGCATCCCCTGCAATGAGCCGTCTTCGCCCAGCGTACCGTGGACGATAGGAAAAATAACATCTACCGTCGGTAGCGGCTGCCCGTTCTGGGCGTTAATCAATTGGTGTTGGTGTTTGCCAGGCACCTGGGCCAGACTGATTGCCGA
The DNA here is from genome assembly GCF_046548235.1 of Salmonella sp. SAL4457. Lineage (NCBI taxonomy): Bacteria > Pseudomonadati > Pseudomonadota > Gammaproteobacteria > Enterobacterales > Enterobacteriaceae > Salmonella > Salmonella sp. SAL4457. Next base: position 376,128 of record NZ_JBGDZO010000003.1, on the reverse strand, counting down.
AGGACGTAGCGCGATATGTGCCGGATCGTCTGCATTCTGCAAATAATTTTCCGCATCGTTAACATGCCATTGTCCCGCCTTATCTATCCCTAACAGCACCACGTCGAAGCGGGTTTTATCGATCGCATCAACGATATTTTTCGCTGATTGCAAAGACACTTCATGTTCCGCCGACTTACCGCCAAATACTATTCCTACCCGCAATTTCGCCATCTTAAAAACCCATTCCATCGAATGCAAAGCGTATACATTACCACGACAAAACGCGGGTTTCGCGGGGTTCTGCCATAATGTTTATGGGATGTGAGAACGGAGGCCGCGTGAGAGGTAAGGGTTTTCTGATTATTGTGCTGTTGGGCGGTATTGGCGGGCTGGGATATCGTTATCTTCCCTCTTATTATAATCCTTTTGCTCCGCTACAACTTGCCGATCCGCCAGGCTGGATCACTACCTTCAAACTACAGCGCCTGACGCCGTCGCAGTGCCGGGAGCTGTTGACGGCGGCCAATCAACAGGGATTAATTTCATCACAACCTGTTGCGGATAGCGCTGGTGAATGTCCCTTGTCCCATGTTGTGCGCGTCAGAGATTTTGGCCAGGTCAAACTGAGCAGCAGTTTTTTAGCCTCCTGCCCGTTGGCGCTGCGCTCCGCGCTGTTTGTCGAACAGCAGGCAAAACCTTTAACAGAAACGTGGATGAAGCGCCGCCTGACCCGCATCGAACATCTGGGTAGCTATGCCTGCCGTAATATTTATCACCGCCCGGATGCGCGTCGCAGTGAACATGCCAGCGCAGAAGCGCTGGATGTCAGCGGGTTTCAGCTATCAGATGGCCGAAAAATCACTGTTCTGCGCGGCTGGGGGCGTCAGGAGACGGGGCCCTGGTTACGCGCTATGTTAAACGCCAGTTGCCATTATTATGGCAATGGGCTCGGGCCTGACTATAACGCTGCGCATGCTAACCATTTTCATCTTGGAATGCGGGGCTACGGCGTGTGTCGTTAAAGCATAAACGTCTGCCTTGCGCGGCTATATAATGTGACATGTTTCACAAAAATGATGAACGGGGAGACAAAATAGCAAAGTGTGACGTATCGCACCTCTGGAACCACTAGGAAAAAGAGAACTTGCTAAGCTAACGCGTATTTTCAGCTACTTACCGTTACGAGTCTTATGGAATCCTGGAAAGTTAATCTAATTTCCGTTTGGTTTGGATGTTTTTTTACCGGGCTGGCAATCAGCCAAATCCTGCCATTCTTACCCCTTTATATTTCCCAGCTTGGCGTCTCTTCCCATGAAGCGTTATCAATGTGGTCCGGGTTAACGTTTAGCATCACGTTTCTTATTTCCGCCATTGTGTCGCCGATGTGGGGCAGTCTCGCCGATCGTAAAGGGCGTAAACTGATGCTATTGCGCGCGTCGCTCGGGATGGCGATAGCTATTCTACTGCAGGCATTTGCGACCCATGTCTGGCAACTTTTCCTGCTGCGCGGAATCATGGGGTTAACGTCAGGCTATATCCCCAATGCCATGGCGCTGGTAGCCTCTCAGGTACCACGCGAACGTAGCGGCTGGGCGCTCAGTACGCTTTCTACCGCGCAGATCAGCGGCGTTATCGGCGGGCCGTTAATGGGCGGCTTTGTCGCGGATCATATCGGGCTGCGGGCGGTATTTCTGATTACCGCCATGCTGTTGGTGGTGAGCTTTCTGGTCACGCTATTTTTAATTAAAGAAGGCGTGCGTCCGGTCATCAAGAAAAGCGAACGCCTGAGCGGTAAAGCCGTTTTTGCGTCGTTACCTTATCCTGCGCTGGTGATCAGTTTGTTTTTTACCACGATGGTCATTCAACTCTGTAATGGTTCCATCAGTCCAATCCTGGCGCTGTTTATCAAATCAATGATGCCGGACAGTAATAACATCGCCTTTCTTAGCGGGTTAATTGCCTCGGTGCCCGGTATCTCTGCGCTTATCTCCGCGCCTCGCCTGGGAAAACTTGGCGACAGAATCGGCACGGAAAGAATTCTGATGGCCACGCTTATCTGCGCAGTGCTGCTTTTCTTCGCGATGTCCTGGGTCACCACGCCGTTCCAGCTGGGGCTGTTACGTTTCTTGTTAGGCTTTGCCGATGGCGCGATGTTACCCGCCGTACAAACGTTATTGGTGAAATACTCCAGCGATCAAATTACCGGACGTATTTTTGGCTACAACCAGTCATTTATGTACCTGGGCAACGTGGTTGGGCCGTTGATGGGCGCGACGGTATCGGCGATGGCCGGTTTCCGCTGGGTTTTTATCGCTACGGCGGCGATCGTGTTGATCAATATCGGGCAACTGACCCTGGCGTTACGTCGTCGGCGTAACGCGCAAAAAGCGAAAGGCCAATAGCGGTGCATCGTAACGGCGCTTCTGCCGTTACGATATGGTTTAAATTAAAAGATATATTCTTTATCCGTGAAGTTTTTCTATAGATGGCATAACCTTAAATTATGATATAGCGTGATTATTGTTTTTTGATGGTTTATTATCGTCTCGTTTTCGGTCTGAGAAACGTTTCGCTGCGGCGACAGTGATAATTATTTGTGTAAAGTTCTTCCTGTATCATAAAAATAGTACTTTCAGCCTCTAGGCAGTGGTTCTTCATAGTGATAACGTCACCCTGGAACTAATAAGGAAATATGGTCATGAAAAATCTCATAGCAGAGTTGTTGCTTAAGCTAGCCCAAAAAGAAGAAGAGTCGAAAGAACTGGTTGCTCAGGTAGAAGCGTTAGAGATTATCGTCACAGCAATGTTACGTAACATGGCGCAAAACGAGCAGGAGATGTTGATACGTCAGGTAGAGGGGGCACTTGAAGGCGTAAAGCCGGATGCCAGCGTTCCTGATCACGATACGGAATTGCTGCGCCAATATGTAAAAAAGTTGCTGAGACACCCCCGGCACTAATCGTATTTAAAACAACACAGTTGTTATAACGTTACTTTTATGAAATAACATAGCCGCTTCGTTTTTATTTTGCTCTGTATTAACCAGAAGAAAATAAAAACGAAGCGGCTATGGTAATAACAGTGTAACGTTATGCGTTGTTCTTCTGCATCCTGCGTGACTGTGGATAATCGAGTTGCACATTAGCCTACGGTTTGTCAATCAATAAAACATATATTGCTAACGGTAAGTAATACTTTTACTGCCGGGTGGTATTTTTGCCAGTAACAGCCAGACTTATATAAAGTCCTTGGGATATTTCCCAAAGGGACAACGTGTAATGCGTACACTGACAAAAGGATGGTGCTATGAAAATAACATTACTGGTGACTTTACTTTTTGGCCTGGTCTTTTTAACCGCCGTCGGCGCAACCGAGAAACCGTTAACGCCGCAACAGCAGCGCATGACGACCTGTAATCAGCAGGCGACAGCGCAAGCGTTGAAAGGCGATGCGCGTAAAACCTACCTTAGCGACTGCCTGAAAAACAGCCAGTCAGCCCCTGGCGAGAAAAGCCTGACGCCGCAACAGCAGAAAATGCGTGAATGCAATGTTCAGGCGACGGAACAATCACTGAAAGGCGATGACCGTAGCAAGTTTATGAGCGCCTGCCTGAAAAAAGCGGCGTAGTGCTATCGGGTGAGCCCTGAAAAACACTCACCCGAAATTTCATACTCCCTCCATGCGCTCTGTTTCTATAATTTGGGAAAATTGTTTCTAAATGTTCCCAAAAATAATGAATGAAGAAAATTTTTACCGAAAAGCGGTTGAACAGGCGGTAGCGCCGCCTGACCCTCCTGATGATCGTCAGCGCTCCGGGTTGCGCTTCGCCCGGCGCATCAGGCTACCGCGTGCGGTGGGGTTAGGGGGGATGTTTTTACCGGTGGCCGCCGTGTTAGTGTCGCAACCTGTCTTTGGCGGCTGGTGGCTATTGCTGGTCGGCTGGTCTTTTGTCTGGCCGCATCTGGCGTGGCAGTGGGCGGCGAAAGCCCTTGATCCGCTACGCCAGGAAATTTACAACCTGAAAGTGGATGCGATCCTCTCCGGCATGTGGATCGCGCTGATGGGCGTCAATATGTTGCCTGCCGCCGCGCTGTTTATGATGATGAGCATGAATCTGATGGGCGCTGGCGGGCGGCGCTTATTCACTGTCGGAATGGGCCTTTTGCTGGCGTCATGTCTGGTGACGTTGCAGCTTACCGGGCTACCTGTCGCGATGCGAAGCTCGTCGCTGGAAGTCACGCTCTCTTTGCCCGTCATTATGTTGTATCCGCTTCTGTTCGCCTGGGTAAGCTATCAAACGGCCATTAAATTAGCGGAACATAAGCGACGCTTGCAGGCGATGAGCTCGCGGGATGGCATGACCGGCGTCTATAACCGACGCCACTGGGAAATTTTATTACGTAATGAATTCGATCACAGCCGACGCCACCATCGGGAGGCGACATTGTTGATTATCGACATCGATCATTTTAAGAGCATTAACGACACCTGGGGACATGATGTTGGGGATGAGGCTATTATCGCCCTGACGCGTCAATTACAGATAACGCTACGCGGGAGTGATATTATCGGGCGCTTTGGCGGCGACGAATTTGCGGTGATTATGTGCGGAACGCCGGCAGACAGCGCGATTACCGCCATGTCGCGAGTGCATGAACGGCTAAATACCTTACGCTTGCCGGGCGCGCCGCAGGTCATGTTACGTATCAGCGTGGGCGTGGCGCCGTTAACGCCACAAATCGGTCATTATCGGGAATGGCTAAAGTCTGCGGATATGGCGCTTTACAAAGCAAAGAATGCCGGACGTAACCGCACCGAAGTGGCGGCATGACGTCCAGCCGGGCTTCAGGATTTACTGAGCGCCTCTGATTTTTCCATACACTTCGTCATCGCTTCTATTACCGCAGCGCGGAAGCCACGTTCTTCCAGAACGCGTACGGCTTCAATCGTCGTTCCGCCAGGCGAGCACACCATATCTTTCAGTTCGCCGGGATGCTTTCCGGTTTCGAGTACCATTTTCGCCGATCCCATGACGGCCTGCGCGGCGAATTTATAAGCCTGAGCGCGAGGCATACCGCCAAGAACTGCTGCGTCCGCCATCGCCTCGATAAACATAAAGACATAGGCCGGCGAAGATCCGCTCACGCCAACCACCGGATGGATCATCGGCTCAGCAATCACTTCCGCCCCGCCAAAGCAGCGGAAAATATTCAGCACATCAGCCGTATCTTCCGGTGTGACCAGCGCGTTGGGCGTGACGGAGGTCATTCCTGCGTTGACCAGCGACGGCGTATTCGGCATAGCGCGAATGATTTTACGGTCGTGTCCCAGCGCGCGCGCAAGCTGATCAAGCGTTACGCCTGCGGCGATAGAGACCACCAGCGAGTCTTTGTTCAGGCTGGAGGAGATTTCACTGAGCACTTTCACCATAATGCCCGGTTTTACCGCGCCGAAAACGATATCCGCGACCTGAGCGACCTCCTGCGCGCTTTGCGCCGCATTAATGCCGTACTGGTCATGCAGGGCGGCAACTTTATCGGGGGAGGGGGTGTAGACCCAGATCTGACCGGGAAGTACCTGACCGCTGGCAATCAGTCCGCCAAGAATAGCCTTGCCCATATTACCGCAGCCAATAAAACCGATTTTCTTCTCCATCTCGTCACTCCCTATGTTTGTGTGTTATGGGGAATGGTTAGCTTAACGCGGATTGAAAACGGGCAGAAGGAGAAACAGCACTTTGATGAAAGGCAAAAGCGCGAGACAATAAAAGATTGTATACCGTACGGGAGACATTATGACCATCTGGGTGGATGCGGATGCGTGTCCGAATGTCATTAAAGAAATTTTGTACCGCGCCGCCGAGCGGATGCAGTTGCCGCTTATTCTGGTTGCCAATCAGGCCTTGCGCGTGCCGCCTTCGCGTTTTATCCGCACGCTTCGCGTGGCCGCCGGGTTTGACGTGGCGGATAACGAAATCGTGCGTCAATGCGAAGCGGGCGATCTGGTGATTACCGCGGATATTCCGCTGGCGGCTGAAGTGCTGGAAAAAGGCGCTGCGGCTCTTAATCCCCGGGGAGAACGCTATAGCGACGCCACGATTCGCGAACGTCTGACGATGCGTGACTTTATGGACACGCTACGCGCCAGCGGCGTACAAACGGGGGGGCCAAACACTCTCTCGCCGCGCGATCGTCAGCATTTTGCCGCCGAGCTGGATAAGTGGTGGCTGGAAAGCCAGCGTAAAAAATAAATCCTGTAATGAAAAATTTACAGTTTATTCATTTCTGATTCTTGCTATAGTACTAATATTGTGACTTTAGTACCTTTGTGTAAATTATTATTTACATTTATGCGTTGTACTAGTTAGATGATATGATTATAACATTGCTGATATCAAATCCTGCGTATGCGCAGTTCCTGGGGGAACGCCTGCTATGATGCAACCTCTTTATCTTGTTGGCCCGCGGGGCTGTGGGAAAACCACCATCGGTATGGCGCTGGCGCAGGCAACCGGTTTTCGGTTTGCAGATACCGACCGCTGGCTGCAATCGCACGTGCAGATGAGCGTCGCTGATATCGTTGAAAAAGAAGGCTGGGGAGGGTTCCGCGCCCGGGAAACCGCGGCCCTGGAGGCGGTAAGCGCGCCTTCGACTGTCGTGGCGACGGGAGGCGGTATTATTCTCACGGATTATAACCGACGTTATATGCACCGTGTTGGCGTAGTGATTTATCTGTGCGCGCCGGTATCCACGCTGGTTAATCGGCTTGAGGCTGAACCTGAAGCGGATCTGCGCCCGACCCTCACCGGCAAGCCGTTGAGCGAAGAGGTTCGGGAAGTGCTTGAGCAGCGTGACGCGTTGTATCGCGAAACGGCGCATTACATTATTGACGCGACGAAAGCGCCGGCCCAGGTCGTTTCTGAAATTATTGCGGCGCTGCCGCCGTCGACGCAACGGTTACAGGGAGATGTCTATACTTAACGCTCACCCAGAATAAAGGAAACGCTATGCCAACCAGACCACCTTATCCGCGGGAAGCTTATATCGTCACCATTGAAAAAGGCACGCCGGGCCAGACGGTGACGTGGTATCAGCTACGGGCTGACCATCCGAAACCTGATTCGCTCATCAGCGAGCATCCGACCGCAGAAGAAGCGATGGATGCGAAAAAACGTTACGAAGATCCGGATAAATCATAGACGCATGAACCACTCGGAAGGGATTCTGAGTACCCCTAAATTGTATCTCCATCACATTCTTGAAACATTTATACTGGCAACTAAAACCGTAAATTAAGCGATAACAATACAATATTGGAGTTATTTGGAATCTTTACACAATACGTTGCTCATCTGCTGCTACGCTTTCTGAGATTTGTAGGGCAGGTAGCGCGGTGAGCGTGTGAATATTTGCCCGGGAATTACGACGAAGTAATAAGGTGGAATAAAAATGAGTGCGTCGTTGGCAATCCTCACAATCGGCGTTGTGCCAATGAGCGAAGTGTTACCGCTTCTGACGGAATACATCGACGAACAACACATCACCCATCATAGCCTGCTGGGAAAAATGAGCCGGGAAGACGTTATGGCGGATTACGCTGTAGAGCCTGGCGACGATCCGCTTTTGACGTTGCTGAATGATAACCAGATAGCCCATGTTTCCCGCCAGAAAGTGGAGCGAGATTTACAGAGCGTTGTCGAGGTGCTGGATAATCAGGGTTACGATGTCATTATACTGATGAGCACCGCGGCGATTAAAAGTATGGCAGCCCGTAATTCTATTTTGCTTGAACCGCTGCGTATTATTCCACCGCTTGTCGCCTCTATTGTGGATGGGCACCAGGTGGGCGTGATTGTGCCTGTTGCAGAACTTCTGGCGGCCCAGGAGAAAAAATGGCAGGTATTGCAAATGCCGCCGGTGTATTCGCTGGCGAATCCGGTTCACGGTTCTGAGCAACAGTTAATTGATGCCGGGCAGGCGCTACTGGATCAAGGCGCGGACGTCATTATGCTGGATTGTCTGGGGTTTCATCAGCGTCATCGGGATATTTTACAGCAGGCGCTGGATGTGCCGGTTTTACTCTCTAATGTTTTGATTGCGCGGTTAGCTTCAGAACTGCTTGTCTAATTTTACGTGACAGGCCGAACGTCAGGACTCTATATTGGGTGTTAATTTAATAATGAGACGGGGCCTGATTATGCTACAAAGCAATGAATACTTTTCCGGGAAAGTGAAGTCTATTGGATTTACCAGCAGTAGCACCGGCCGGGCCAGCGTTGGTGTGATGGCGGAAGGGGAGTATACCTTTGGCACCGCCGAACCCGAAGAGATGACGGTTGTGAGCGGCGCGTTGAAGGTACTGTTGCCGGGAACTGTCGAATGGAAAGTGTATACAGCCGGTGAGGTGTTTAACGTGCCTGGCCACAGCGAGTTTCATCTACAGGTCGCTGAGCCCACCTCGTATCTGTGCCGCTATTTGTAACGGTGAGTCCCCTCTCCGGCGGAGAGGGACCCTCTGGTTAGCGCTGCGCTTCGCCGCCTAATCCTTCCACCAGGCTTTGAATCAGCGCCGCCAGCTCGCCGGTCATCAGGATAAAGTCCGCATCAAAACGTTGGGCAAAATCTTCCCGGTCGATATCTTCGTTCTGATCGCGCAGCTCATCGCAGAATTTCAGACGCTTAATGGAGCCGTCGTCGCACATGACGAATTGAATACGCTGCTGCCAGTCGAGCGCCAGCTTCGTGACCACTTTACCCGCTTCAATATGAACGGCGATCTCGTCGCTGACCAGATCCTGCTTTTTCGCGCGGATCACGCCGCCATCTTCCAGCATCGCTTTCAATTCGGCTTCGTCCAGCAACTGGAAACCCTGAGCGACCGTACCGGAGCGCACCCACTCGGTGAGCGTCAGCTCAATCGGATTTTCCAGCGCCAGCGGGACGACCGGCAGCGAGCCAAGACTTTTACGCAGTAGCGCCAAAGTATCTTCCGCTTTTTTCGCGCTGGCGCAGTCAACCATAATCAGGCCGTTAACGGTATCAATCCACATCATTGTCTGACTGAAGCGGCTAAACGCGCGCGGCAGCAACGAATGCAACACTTCATCCTTCAGGGAATCTTTTTCCGTCTTCTTCAGCTTGCGTCCCTGATCGGCTTCCAGTTTCTGGATTTTCGCCTCCAGAGCCTGTTTGATCACTGGCGATGGCAGGATTTTCTCTTCTTTGCGCGCGCAAATAATAATTTGGCCATTGGCGGTGTGCGTTAACGCATCGCTGTGAGAGCCCATCGGCGGAACCCAGCCCATTTTGGCCATATCCTGGCTACCGCATGGGGTAAACGTCATTGAGGCGAGCTGTTTCTCCATCTCTTCGGCGCGTAATGTAATATCGCGGCTAAGACGGTAAACCATTAAATTTTTGAACCACAGCATGATAATTTCCACGGCCTTGTCGTTAAATCCAGGCGGTATAGTAACGAATTGTCGGCAGGCTTGCATTGCCAATCAGAACGGTGAATTCTACCCTGTTGATATTCCCAAAAAATGAGGAGCGGTATGTGCGTATTGGTATCGATTTAGGCGGCACAAAAACGGAAGTCATTGCGCTTGATGATGCAGGAGAGCAGCGGTTTCGCCATCGTCTGCCTACGCCGCGGGAGGATTATCAGCAAACGATAGAAACCATCGCTACGCTGGTCGACATGGCGGAACAGGCGACCGGCCAGACCGGTAGCGTTGGCATTGGCATTCCCGGTTCTCTCTCGCCTTACACCGGCGTGGTGAAAAACGCTAACTCTACGTGGCTTAACGGCCAGCCGTTCGATAGCGATGTGAGCCGTCGTCTGAAGCGTGAAGTGCGGTTAGCCAACGATGCCAATTGCCTGGCGGTATCAGAGGCGGTAGATGGCGCGGCGGCGGGGGCGCAAACGGTATTTGCGGTGATTATCGGTACCGGGTGCGGCGCGGGCGTAGCGCTAAATGGCCGGGCGCACATCGGCGGCAACGGTACGGCAGGCGAATGGGGCCACAATCCGTTGCCGTGGATGGATGACGATGAGTTGCGTTACCGCGAAGAAATTCCCTGTTATTGCGGTAAACAAGGCTGTATCGAAACCTTTATTTCCGGTACGGGATTTGCCACGGATTACCAGCGTTTGAGCGGTAACGCGCTAAAAGGCGATGAGATTATTCGTCTGGTCGACGCGCAGGACGCCGTGGCGGAACTGGCGTTAAGCCGTTATGAGCTGCGGCTGGCGAAAGCATTATCTCATGTCGTGAATATTCTGGATCCGGATGTCATTGTGCTGGGCGGCGGTATGAGCAATGTTGAGCGCCTGTACAAGACGGTTCCGTCGCTGATGAAATCGTTTGTTTTTGGCGGCGAGTGCGAGACGCCGGTACGTAAGGCGCGGCATGGCGATTCGAGCGGCGTGCGCGGCGCGGCTTGGCTGTGGCCGCTGGCGTAACGTTTTTAGCCGGATGGCGTCATCCGGCAACCGGCGTGACCGATGGCTGCTTGTGTTTTAGACGTCCGTATACCAGCAACGACGACATGGCGGAAAACGAGAGCAGGGCGGCGGGAAGCGCCACATAGTGGTACGCAAAACCTAGTGTCAGCATCAGCCCGCCGCACCAGGCGCCAATCGCGCTACCGAGATTAAACGCGATTTGCCCTCCCGCCGCGCCCAGCAGTTCGCCGCCTTTGGCGTTTTGCAGCAGCAGGATTTGCAGCGGCGCAGAGAGCGCAAACAGACCAGCGCAGCAGATAAACGCGAAAGTCAGCGATGCCGTTTTGTATTCGCTGAAGAAAAAGAGCGCCATGAGAGAGAGCACGATAACGAGGTCAGTCACTACCGCGATGCGCAGCGGAGTATATCTGCCGGAGAGTTTGCCGCTTAACAGATTGCCTAACACCATCCCCAGCCCGACCAGCATCATAATAAACGTCATGCTCGTCTCCGAAAAACCGGAGATGTACATCATAAATGGCTTGATATAGCTGAACCAGGCAAAAACGCCCGCATTGCCGAACATCGTGGCGGCGAAAATGAGCCACGGCGCAGGACTACGCAAGAAGTGGAACTGCTCGCGCAGGCTGCCTTGGGCTTTGTCGCGAATATCCGGCACCCAGAAGAAAATCGCGGTGAGCACGGCAATGTTGAAAACCGCGATCAATAAAAAGGTGTAGCGCCAGCTAAATTCCTGGCTCAGGTAAGTGCCGAACGGAATGCCCACCAGATTCGCCACCGTCATCCCTGAAACCATACCCGCGACGGCGGCGGTGACTTTCCCGGGGCGGATAATCTTTGACAGGACAATGGCGCCGACGCCAAAAAAGGCGCCGTGCGGAAAGCCGGAAACCAGTCTGCCGACGGCGAGCATCAGATATGACGAGGAAAAGGTAAATATGGCATTGCCCATCACGCACAGCGTGACCAGAAACAGCAGTATATGTTTAAGCGAAAAGCGGCTGGAAAAGAGCGCCATAACAGGCGCGCCCAGCACGACGCCGAAGGCGTAAAACGAGATCATATGCCCGGCGGCGGGAATTGTTATCCCGACATCGCGTGCCAGCTCCGTCAGCACGCCCATAATGCCAAACTCGGCCATCCCCAGTCCGAACGTACCCAGCGCCAAAGAAAAAATAACTTTTTTCATACCACCTGCCGAAAATAAAGGCGCATGTTGCGCGCTGTGGCTGTGAATTGTCACAGCCAATCAACGTATAGCTTGCGGATAAGCGCGAGGTAATACCATTCCTTATCCGTCTTTGTGTATTCATTATTATGCTATGTCATGACGGTATGCTGTGCGCAGGATGACACTCGCGTTACTCCACAGCAAACGCTTTGTCCAGTTTGCTATAACCAAGCCCATTGATTTTTTTCACTTTTATCTGCACGGGGATACGTTCTTTCATGGCTTCCACGTGGCTAATCACACCGATGGTCTTCCCGCTGGCATTCAGCGCGTCGAGCGCATCCAGCGCGGCGTCCAGCGTTTCGCTATCAAGCGTGCCGAAGCCTTCGTCGAGGAACAAAGAATCAATGCGCGTTTTATGGCTGACCAAATCTGATAACGCCAGCGCCAGCGCCAGGCTGACCAGGAAACTTTCGCCGCCTGATAACGTTCGCGTATCGCGCACGGCGTCGGCCTGCCAGGTATCGACAACCTCCAGTTCCAGCGCGTCGCTGGCTTTGCGCTGCAATAAATAGCGGCCATGCAGGCGGGTGAGCTGATGATTCGCCAGCCAGACCAGATTATCCAGCGTCAGTCCCTGGGCGAATTTGCGGAACTTATCACCTTCTTTAGAGCCGATCAGCGCATTGAGATAGCCCCAGTCTTCCACTTGCTGAGAGGCTTGCTTCATTTCCGCCATCAGCGCGCGTTGGCGCTGCCGATTATCTGCATCCTGTTTAATTTGCTGGCGGATTTCCCCTTGGCGTGTTGTGTTCTCGCGCAGTTGTTGCGCCAACTGCGCCAGCCGCTGCACGAGCTGCTCCGCCGTACACGTTGGGTCCAGACCGGCGGGCGGCTGTTGCTGATGGTCAGCCAGCGCCTGCGCGGACTGCGCGCTTAACGCCTTCGCTTGTTGTAGCTGACTTTCCAGCGTTTGTTGTTGTTTTTCCAGACGGGTCACGGTCTCTTCATCCAGCAACGCCGCCAGGAACGTTGCCTGGCTGTCAAACGGGCTATTTTTTAACGCCGCATCAAAGTGCGCTATCGCCTCGGCGGCGCGCTGCTGTTCCTGCGTCGTCTGTTCCTGCAGGGTTTGCAACTGGCTTTGTAATGACACGCACTCATCATGCGCCTGCCGCCAGTTATCCAGCGGCACGTCGTCGTCGGAATCCGCGGTATCCGTTTGCGGTAGCGTCTCCAGCAACGGGGCAAGCCTGTCGATCTGCGTTTGCAAATCCGCGAACTCAGTCTGACGCTGTTGCCATATTTTCGCTTCGTCGGCGCGCTCATTCAGCCACGAAGCCTCGTCTTCTGGCGCAGGAAGGGAAAGCGTATACTGCGCCAAATCAGCCGTCAGCGACGCCTGACGCTGCGCAATCTGCGCGGTAAAGCGCGCTACCTGTTCAGTATGCGCCGCGATTTGCGTTTGTAGAGCATGACGCTGGCTGAGCTGATCCAACTGTTGCTCATGCTCTTCCGCGGCGGTCAGCCAGCCCGCGAGGTCTTCTTGCGGCTGGAGCTGAACGCCCAGCGTAGCGCACAGCGTTTGCCATTCCTCAGTAAGCGCTTGCTCCTCCTGCAACAACGACTGCGCCTCGCTTTCATCCCGCTGTAATTGTTGCGTTAAGGCATCTAACTGTCCTCGCAGCGCCGCGCCTTCTTCCGCCAGCGTTTTGACCTCTTTTTCCAGCGCGTCGCGGCGGGTTTGATTCGCGCTCAGTTCCAGCGCCTGATAGGCGGCGATGGCGGGGTGCGTCGTCGAGCCGCAAAGCGGACACGGCTGGCCGGACTGTAAGTGCGCCCGCTGGCTTTCCAGATCTTTGATGCGCGCCTCCTGCTCGCAAATAGTGCGAACGTCCGCAAGCTCCTGCGCTTTAGTCTTATAACTCAAACGCTTATCCGCCAGACGTTGGGTGTATTGCGCCTGCTCCTGATGATGACGCGCGATAGCTGCCTGTAGCTGCGCCTGACGCTTTTGTTTCGGGAGAATTTGCCCCTGAAGCGCGGCGAGACGATGGCGTAGCGGACGCTGCCGGGTATGCAATGCTCTGGCTTCCGCCAGCGCCTGTGGCGTGAGGTCGAGCGTGAGCGGCGGTAGCGCATCACGCTGACGCGTATCGCTCAGCAACTGCTGTTGCCATTGGCTCAGTTGCGCCCGATCGTGGGATTGTTGTGTTAATAATGCTCGCCACCCCGCCAGTTCGCTGCGCCAGACGCGGATGCCGTCATGTTCCGCCAGCCATGTCTTCAACCGCTGCCCTGTGGCGTTCAGTTGCGTGAATTGTCGATGCGCGCAGGCGCGGATACGCTGGCGCAGGCGATACGCGCTTTGTAAGCGAGCATTCACTTCATCACTGTGCTGGCGAACACGCTCAACGGCGCGGGTTTGTTCCTGAATGCGCTCCCAATGCGGGCGCAACTGGCGAGCAGGTTGCGCCAGAGTCAACGCCGCGAGCTGCGGCTGCGCTTTTTCTAGCGCCTCTTGCGCCGCGTACAGCGCCTGCTGCCGGGCGTGTAATTCAGTGTGGAGCTCGTTTTTTCGGGTCAGCCAGTGAAGGTGCTGCTGCTGTCCCTGCTGGTCGGCCAGCAGGCGTTTCTCTTCGTCAGTAAGCGCCTGCAAACTGGCTTCCAGTTGCTGTAACTGTTCGTCCGCCAATAGGGCGACGCCGCTGGCCTGCGCTTGTAACTTTTCCAGTTCGAGACGGGCTGCTTTATGTTTTTCAAATACCTGTGCGGAGATCTGCCCGTAAATCTCAGTGCCGGTGAGCTCCTCCAGAAGCTCTGCGCGCTCTTTCGCTTTGGCGTTAAGAAAGGCGGCGAACTGCCCCTGTGATAACAACATCGAACGGGTGAAGCGCCCGTAGTCCAGCCCGGTCAACGTGGCGATCATCTCCAGTTTATCCTTTACCTTATCGGCAAAGATCTTTCCGTCTGAACACCGTGCCAGCTCTACGCGTGGGGCCTGGAGATTGCCGTCAGGCTGATTTCGGGCTCGGTTCTGGCTCCAGAACGCGCGCCAGGCTTCGCCTTTTACCTCAAACTCCACTTCGGCCAGACATTCCGCTGTATCGCGCGTCATCAAATCGTTTTGCGATTGCGATACCGTATTCAGGCGCGGCGTTTCGTGGTACAGCGCCAGGCAGATGGCGTCAAGCAAGGTGGTTTTTCCCGCGCCGGTCGGGCCGGTAATGGCGAATAACCCGTTACTGGCAAACGGTTCGGCGGTAAAGTCGACCTTCCATTCTCCTTTCAGCGAGTTCAGGTTTTTCAGACGCAAACTGAGAATTTTCATGCCTCATGCTCCTCATTCAACGCGTAGAGCGTGCTGGAAAAGAGCTGATTCAGGCGCTCGCGCTGCGGGGGATCTAACGCTTCCAGCGCCAGACGCCGCGCAAAAACCTCCTCCACGCTAAGCTCGCTTAATGTTTCCCGCCGCTCGTTCGCCAGCGAGCGCTCGCGCTGTTCGCGGCTACGGCGCACCAGTAATACCTCTACGGGGAGTGACTCCGTTAATGTCTGTATTCTGCGTTGGATATCGTGCAGATAATCATCGGTGGTGATTTCAATATCCAGCCAGACGGGGGGCGATTGCTCAACGCCGCGCCACTGCTCAAGCTGTTCGGTAATTGACGCCAGGTCGCCTTTTAAAACCGCCAGCGGTTGAGTCACGGGGACAGCCAGACTTTCGGTACTTTGCCATTTCCCCTGCTCGAAGGTCACCAGATGCACGCATTTGCTTTTGCCGCACTCATCAAAGCTGAGGGCGATGGGTGAGCCGCAATAGCGGATATGCTCCGTGCCGCCGACACATTGCGCGCGGTGAATGTGTCCCAATGCGATATAATCCGCGGGGGGGAAATGCTGCGCCGGAAAGGCATCCAGCGTACCGATATAAATGTCGCGAACCGCATCGCTTTTGCTGGCGCCGACGGTGGTTAAATGTCCCGTCGCGATAACCGGCAGCTTTCGTTCGCCGCGTAGCTGGCACGCTTCCTGATACTGCTGTTGATAATAATCGGCAATCGCATGAAGAAGTTGCTGCTGTTTCTCGCTGCCGGATAATCCCGCCTGACTGGTAATAATGTCGCGCGGGCGCAAAAAGGGAATGGGGCACAGTACGGCGCCCGGAGACCCGTCGCGACGATGAAGTAGCCGCGGCGCATAGCCCGCGCTGGCGATCACGGTTGTATTGAGAAACGCCAGAATGTCGCGCGATTCGTTTAGCGTGGCGACGGAATCATGATTACCGGCCAGCACCACCAGATGACAGCCCGTTTGCTGTAAATTAACGACGAAACGGTTATAAAGTTCTCGGGCATAGCTTGGAGGCGAACCGGTATCAAAAATATCGCCAGCGACAATAATGGCATCCACCTGATGGGCCTGCGCGGTCTCCAGCAGCCAGTCCAGAAAAGCCTGATGCTCCGCGGCGCGGCTTTTACTGTAGAAATTTTGTCCCAGATGCCAGTCAGAGGTGTGGAGGATGCGCATAATTGTTCCATGCAAAAAAAGCGTGAACGGGATTATACACGTCATCCCTTCCATTTTTGGGCGCAATTTACCGCCGGTACACGGTAATGCATGGTTTCACCGGTGTCATAAATCATCAACATGCTGTCAATGCCGCCTTTTTTTTTCATAAATCTGTCATAAATCTGACGCATAATGGCGCGGCATTGATAACTAACGACTAACAGGGCAAATTATGGCGAGACGTATTCTGGTCGTAGAAGATGAGGCGCCGATCCGTGAAATGGTGTGCTTCGTGCTCGAACAAAATGGCTTTCAGCCCGTAGAAGCCGAAGATTATGACAGTGCGGTGAATAAACTTAATGAACCCTGGCCGGATCTCATCCTTCTTGACTGGATGTTGCCCGGCGGGTCAGGGTTACAGTTTATTAAACATCTCAAACGTGAAGCCATGACCCGGGATATTCCTGTGGTTATGCTGACCGCAAGAGGTGAGGAAGAAGATCGTGTGCGCGGGCTGGAAACCGGCGCTGACGATTACATTACCAAGCCGTTTTCCCCCAAGGAGTTGGTGGCGCGCATTAAAGCCGTTATGCGGCGCATCTCGCCGATGGCGGTCGAAGAGGTGATCGAGATGCAGGGACTGAGCCTTGATCCCGGCTCTCACCGCGTGATGACCGGCGACAGCCCGCTGGATATGGGGCCGACCGAATTTAAATTACTCCATTTCTTTATGACGCACCCGGAACGGGTTTACAGTCGCGAGCAGCTACTCAATCATGTCTGGGGCACCAATGTGTACGTTGAAGACCGGACGGTCGACGTGCATATTCGCCGTTTGCGTAAGGCGCTGGAGCACAGCGGCCACGACCGGATGGTGCAAACGGTACGCGGGACAGGGTATCGTTTTTCGACCCGCTTTTAATGCCTTTTCCGCCAGTAGAACACAGGTTTCTGGCGGAGAAGGCTTTCCATTCTTGAGGGAGTATGACGCGTGCTGGAACGGCTGTCATGGAAAAGGCTGGTGCTGGAGCTGGTGCTCTGTTGCATCCCCGCGCTTATCCTTAGCGCTTTTTTTGGTTATCTGCCGTGGTTTTTACTGGCGGCGGTGACGGGACTGCTTGTCTGGCATTTCTGGAATTTGTTACGCCTCTCCTGGTGGCTTTGGGTCGACAGAAGTATGACGCCGCCGCCGGGACGGGGAAGTTGGGAACCGCTGTTATACGGTTTACACCAGATGCAGTTGCGAAATAAGAAGCGTCGCCGCGAGCTGGGGAACCTGATTAAACGTTTTCGCAGTGGCGCGGAGTCGCTGCCTGATGCCGTGGTACTGACCACAGAAGAGGGCGGCATTTTTTGGTGTAACGGTTTGGCGCAACAGATACTGGGGCTACGCTGGCCGGATGACAACGGGCAGAATATTCTCAATCTACTGCGTTATCCGGAGTTTACCCAGTATTTAAAAACGCGTGATTTCACCCGTCCGCTTCATTTGGTGCTCAATACCGGGCGGCACCTGGAGATCCGCGTCATGCCTTATACCGATAAACAACTCCTGATGGTGGCGCGCGATGTGACGCAAATGCATCAGCTTGAAGGCGCCAGACGTAACTTTTTCGCCAACGTTAGCCATGAGTTGCGTACGCCCTTGACGGTATTGCAAGGCTATCTGGAAATGATGCAGGAACAGGCGCTGGAAGGGGCGACGCGAGAGAAAGCGCTGCATACGATGCGCGAGCAAACGTATCGTATGGAAGGGCTGGTAAAACAACTGCTTACGCTGTCTAAAATTGAGGCGGCCCCGGCGCTGTTATTAAATGAAAAAGTGGATGTACCGATGATGCTGCGGGTCGTGGAGCGTGAAGCGCAGACGCTCAGCCAGCAGAAACATACCTTTACGTTTGAGGTCGACGATAGTCTTAGCGTTCTGGGCAACGAAGAGCAGCTACGTAGCGCGATCTCAAACCTGGTGTATAACGCGGTAAACCATACGCCGGCGGGAACGCATATTACGGTGAGCTGGCGACGTGTCGCGCATGGCGCTGAGTTTTGCATTCAAGATAACGGTCCGGGGATTGCTGCCGAGCATATTCCTCGTCTGACCGAACGCTTCTACCGTGTCGATAAAGCGCGTTCGCGGCAAACGGGCGGCAGCGGCCTGGGATTGGCGATTGTGAAACATGCGTTGAATCACCATGAAAGCCGCCTTGAAATCGACAGTTCGCCTGGCAAAGGAACGCGATTTAGCTTTGTGCTGCCGGAACGTTTAATTGCCAAAAATAGCGATTAATTGCCTTTCGTAAGTATAACTTTCCATAAGCCAGCGGATGCTGGCTTATTTTCTTTGCAGTTAAGACGGGCTCGTTGAAACATTCAACGTTTGGTGGTTTTTTGTTCGCATGATTAGCCATAACTTTTTCATGAGAATGGTGTTTTATTCTGGTTGTAAATTTCATATCGCTATATTCATCTGGTTTTTAGATCCCACCTTGCTTTAAAACGTTATAAGCGTTTAAATTGCGCTTCAGGTGCTGTCATTACGACTGCATTTGCGCGGTAAATCGAAAAACAATTCTTCGCCGCATCGGTCCGGGAGCTTTTCCCGCTGAAATTGATAAAAAACGCCGCTTTATAATCCTCCGGGAAAGGCAAAAATTTTAATGTTTACAACATCACCATCCACAGGCAGTAAGACTTTATGACCCATCAGTTAAAATCGCGCGATATCATCGCCCTGGGCTTTATGACATTTGCGCTGTTCGTTGGCGCAGGCAATATTATCTTTCCTCCTATGGTCGGTTTGCAGGCGGGTGAACACGTCTGGACAGCCGCTATTGGCTTTCTGATTACCGCCGTAGGGCTACCGGTTCTTACTGTTGTGGCGCTGGCGAAAGTCGGCGGCGGCGTAGACAGCCTCAGTACGCCGATTGGTAAAGTGGCGGGACTCCTGCTGGCGACCGTTTGCTATCTGGCCGTCGGGCCGTTATTTGCGACGCCGCGTACCGCGACGGTGTCGTTTGAGGTCGGTATCGCTCCGTTGACTGGCGATTCTGCAATGCCGTTGCTGATTTACAGCGTGGTCTATTTCGCTATCGTTATTCTGGTTTCCCTCTATCCGGGTAAGCTGCTGGATACGGTAGGGAATTTCCTGGCGCCGTTGAAAATTATTGCGCTGGTCATCCTGTCCGTCGCGGCTATCGTTTGGCCTGCCGGTCCAATCAGCAACGCCCTGGACGCTTATCAGAATGCGGCCTTTTCTAACGGATTTGTGAACGGCTATCTGACGATGGATACGCTGGGCGCGATGGTGTTTGGTATCGTTATTGTGAACGCGGCGCGTTCTCGCGGCGTGACCGAAGCGCGCCTGTTGACGCGTTACACGGTCTGGGCCGGCCTGATGGCGGGCGTGGGGCTGACGCTGCTTTACCTTGCCTTGTTCCGCTTAGGTTCTGACAGCGCGACGCTGGTCGATCAGTCAGCGAACGGCGCGGCGATTCTTCATGCCTACGTTCAGCATACCTTTGGCGGCGCGGGAAGCTTCCTGCTGGCGGCGCTGATCTTTATCGCGTGTCTGGTGACGGCGGTGGGGCTGACCTGCGCCTGCGCTGAGTTTTTCGCGCAGTATATTCCGCTGTCTTACCGCACGCTGGTCTTTATTCTCGGCGGCTTCTCTATGGTGGTGTCAAACCTCGGACTGAGCCATCTGATTCAAATCTCCATTCCGGTGCTGACGGCTATCTATCCGCCGTGTATCGCACTGGTTGTATTAAGTTTTACCCGCTCATGGTGGCATAATTCCACCCGTATCATCGCGCCGGCCATGTTTATCAGTCTGCTTTTTGGTATCCTTGACGGCATCAAAGCATCTGCCTTCGGCGATATGCTGCCAGCCTGGAGTCAGCGTTTGCCGCTGGCGGAACAGGGACTGGCTTGGTTGATGCCAACGGTGGTGATGGTGATCCTGGCGATTATCTGGGATCGCGCGGCGGGTCGGCAGGTGACCTCCAGCGCTCACTAAAATCGCTGACATATGTGTACACCACGGGGCTTAACGCCCCGTGGTTTTTTATTGTGTTGATAGGTCAGAAATTGATGGAAAGCAATAATAAGCTAAAGCGTGGGCTGAGCACCCGGCACATTCGCTTTATGGCATTAGGTTCGGCAATCGGCACCGGCCTGTTTTACGGCTCGGCGGACGCCATCAAAATGGCGGGGCCGAGCGTGCTGTTGGCCTATATTATTGGCGGGGTCGCGGCATATATCATTATGCGCGCATTGGGGGAAATGTCCGTTCACAACCCTGCCGCCAGCTCATTTTCGCGCTATGCGCAGGAAAACCTCGGCCCGCTTGCGGGCTACATTACCGGCTGGACCTACTGTTTTGAGATCCTGATCGTCGCCATTGCCGACGTGACCGCGTTCGGCATTTACATGGGAGTCTGGTTCCCCGCCGTGCCGCACTGGATTTGGGTACTTAGCGTGGTGCTGATCATTTGCGCCATCAACCTGATGAGCGTCAAGGTGTTCGGCGAGCTGGAGTTTTGGTTCTCCTTCTTCAAAGTCGCCACCATTATTATCATGATTGTCGCGGGTATCGGCATCATTGTGTGGGGAATTGGCAACGGCGGGCAGCCGACCGGCATTCATAACCTGTGGAGCAACGGCGGCTTCTTCAGCAATGGCTGGTTGGGAATGATCATGTCGCTGCAAATGGTGATGTTCGCTTACGGCGGGATTGAGATTATCGGTATCACCGCCGGGGAAGCGAAAGACCCGGAGAAATCCATTCCGCGCGCCATTAACTCAGTACCGATGCGTATCCTGGTATTTTATGTCGGCACGCTGTTCGTCATTATGTCTATCTATCCGTGGAATCAGGTCGGCACAAACGGCAGTCCATTTGTGCTGACGTTCCAGCATATGGGGATTACCTTTGCCGCCAGCATTCTGAACTTTGTGGTATTGACCGCCTCGCTTTCCGCTATCAACTCCGATGTGTTTGGCGTAGGCCGTATGCTGCATGGTATGGCGGAGCAGGGGAGCGCGCCGAAAGTCTTTGCTAAAACGTCACGCCGTGGTATTCCGTGGGTCACTGTGCTGGTGATGACGATTGCGCTGCTGTTTGCGGTTTACCTGAACTACATCATGCCGGAAAACGTCTTCCTGGTGATTGCTTCGCTGGCGACGTTTGCGACGGTATGGGTATGGATTATGATCCTGCTGTCGCAAATCGCCTTCCGTCGTCGTTTACCGCCGGAAGAGGTAAAAGCGCTGAAATTTAAGGTGCCGGGCGGTGTCGTAACGACGATAGCGGGTCTGATTTTCCTGGTCTTCATTATTGCGCTTATCGGCTACCATCCGGATACCCGCATCTCACTGTATGTGGGCTTCGCCTGGATAGTTCTGCTGTTGATTGGCTGGATATTTAAACGCCGTCGCGACCGTCAATTGGCGCAGGCGTAGTCGTTTTTCTCTGCCTTATCCGGTCTGCAGGCAACGGTAGACCGGATAAGCGGAGCCGCTTCTCCTCCTGGAGCCTCCTCCCCTAATAAACCCCTGGATGATGAGTTATCCTTTAAATCTCTGTGGCAAGGTGGCCCCATTTTCAGTAGAGGGGATACGAGATGTTGAATGCCTGGCACTTACCGGTTGCCCCATTTGTGAAGCAACATAACGATAAATTAACCATTACGCTGTGGCTGAGCGGAGAAAATCCGCCGTCTCGCGTGACGTTGCGCTCAGAATTCGATAATGAAGAAATCTCACTGGCGATGCGCAAACAGCGCCGCCAGCCGCAGCCGGGCGTGACGGCGTGGCGAGCGACGCTCAATATCGCGTTAGGGCAACCCCGTCGCCGTTACAGCTTTAAATTGCTTTGGCATGACCGCCAGCTTTGGTTTACGCCACAGGGATTTAGCCGTTTTCCGCCTGCGCGTCTGGAACAATTTGCGGTTGATGTGCCGGATAGCGGCCCGCAGTGGGTCGCCGATCAAATTTTTTATCAGATCTTCCCGGATCGTTTTGCCCGCAGCCAGTCTCGTGAAGCCGGGCAGGACCGGGTGTACTACCATCATGCCGCAGGTCAGGAGATTGTGCTGCGCGACTGGGACGATCCTTTAACCCCCCAGGCGGGCGGTTCCACCTTTTACGGCGGCTGTCTGAATGGCATTTGTGAGAAGCTGCCGTATCTGAAAAAACTGGGCGTCACAGCGCTATATCTGAATCCGGTATTTACCGCGCCGAGCGTCCATAAGTACGATACGGAAGATTATCGCCATGTCGATCCGCAATTTGGCGGCGATCGGGCGCTGCTACGCCTGCGGCGTAAAACCCAGGTGCAGGGCATGAGGCTGGTGCTGGATGGCGTGTTTAATCATAGCGGCGACTCGCATGTGTGGTTTGACAGGCATAACCGCAGCACTGGCGGCGCGTGCCATCACCCGGACTCGCCGTGGCGCGACTGGTACTCCTTTTCACCACAAGGCGTGGCGCTGGACTGGCTGGGTTATCCGAGCCTGCCGAAACTCGATTATCAATCAGAAACGCTGGTCGATGAGATCTATCGCGGTGAGGACAGTATCGTTCGTCACTGGCTAAAGGCTCCGTGGAATATGGACGGCTGGCGGCTGGATGTCGTACATATGCTGGGCGAGGCGGGCGGGGCGCGTCATAATTTGCAGCACGTCGCCGGTATTACCCGGGCGGCAAAAGAGGCGCAGCCCGAAGCCTATATTGTGGGGGAACATTTCGGCGATGCGCGGCAGTGGCTACAGGCCGATGCGGAAGATGCCGCCATGAATTATCGCGGCTTCACCTTCCCGCTATGGGGATTTCTCGCCAATACTGATATCGCTTACGAACCACAGCATATTGATGCCCGGACCTGTATCGCGTGGATGGATAACTACCGCGCCGGGCTGTCACATCAGCAACAACTGCGCATGTTTAATCAACTCGACAGCCATGATACTGCGCGCTTTAAAACTCTGCTGGGTAAAGACGCGGCGCGCCTGCCGCTGGCGGTGGTCTGGCTGTTTACCTGGCCCGGCGTGCCATGTATTTATTACGGCGATGAAGTCGGCGTGGACGGCGCAAATGACCCCATGTGCCGCAAACCGTTCCCATGGGATGAACGCAAGCAGGACGGCAACTTGCTGGCGCTGTACCAGCGTATGGCGAAACTGCGCCAGAGCAGTCTGGCGCTGCGTCGTGGCGGATGCCAGGCGCTGTATGCCGAAGGTGACGTAGTGGTATTCGTGCGAGTTTATCAGCAGCAGCGGGCGCTGGTGGCGATTAACCGGGGCGAGGCCTGTGAAGTGGCGCTGGAAGCGTTGCCGTTGCTGAACGTGGCCGGATGGCAATGTAAAACGGGAAGCGGTGATATCCGCGAGGGAAGACTTAGTTTACCCGCGATTTCCGCGACGGTATGGATGAATCGTTGAGGCGAGGTGGTTCGTAACACCTTACGCATAAAAAAGGCTCGCATTCGCGAGCCTTTTATCAATGCACTGACTTACAGGCTGGAAATGTTCTCAGCCAGGTATTTAGCCACGCCGTCCGGAGAGGCGTTCATGCCTTCTTTGCCTTTTTCCCACTGCGCCGGGCAGACATCACCGTGCTCTTCGTGGAACTGCAGCGCGTCGACCATACGCAGCATTTCGTCGATATTACGACCCAGCGGCAGATCGTTTACGACCTGGTGGCGAACAATACCGTTAGCGTCAATCAGGAAAGAGCCGCGCAGCGCAACGCCTTCGTCCGGGTGTTCGATACCGTAAGCTTTCTGAATTTCACGCTTCACGTCGGCGACCATTGCGTATTTCACCGGGCCAATGCCGCCTTTATCGACAGGGGTGTTACGCCATGCGTTGTGAACGAACTCAGAGTCGAAAGAAACGCCGACCACTTCAACGCCGCGCTTCTGGAATTCTTCATAACGTTTATCAAAGGCGATCAGCTCAGACGGGCAAACAAAAGTGAAGTCCATCGGCCAGAAGAACAGAACGGTCGTTTTACCATTGGTGTGCTGTTTGAAGTTGAATTTATCAACAATCTCACCGCTACCCAGTACCGCCGCAGCGGTGAAATCCGGGGCCTGACGAGTAACCAGTACCATAATAATTCTCCTGCAATATTAAGGGTTTTAGAACGCAACGCGGGCAGTATAGGGAGGGCGAAGCGACAAAACAATGCGGTCTTGACAATCAATGAGACAGCTTTTGCCTATCGATCGGGTCATTATAAATCGTAATGATGACCCTTTTATGACAGCGAACGATCTTTCTGCCAACGGCGGATCTGACGCACGCCCTCGCTATCAGGCCGTCACAGCGCTTTGCGGGCGGCCTGTGCCATCATACGCGGATAAAAATGCCAGAAGCGCTCTTCTAACGCGTCGTAGTGCGCGTCCAGATCGTACCAGGAATCACGCAAGGCATCCAGCCGGGGACGGCGATTCGCCATGCCATTCAGCACGTTTTGAATGAAATCCATATCGCGATACCGCTCTAACCATTTTTCTGACCAAAGATAATCATTCAGGTTGACAAAGCGCGGCGGGGAGTCGGGCAGAATCGTCGCGACCTGCGCATGGGCGTAGCCGACAAACGCCTGAAGTGGAAAATCGGGAGAGATTTGCGTCCAGTGACGCGATAAAAAATGATCCCACATGACGTCCAGCGTAATGGGCGCCACGCGCCGCGTTTCATGGCGGAACCACTCTCGCGCCTCACGAACTTCCGGCAGGTTGTCGGTCATGACGTCAATACGCCGATGCATATAAATACCCTCTACCACGTCAGGAGGATAATGCGTTGCCGGGTTACCGCGGACAAAATCGGCCAGAAGATTACCGGAAAGCGAGCTGTCGGCAAGGTGCGCCAGATGCAGGTGAGCAAGAAAATTCATTATTGATTCTCTGTCCAAAAAGCGGGTAACGGTTGCAGCGGGAACGCCCCGGCACTAGACTACCCGCCTCTTATTTTAGTCTGAGTCAGAGTCATGCGCGTTACCGATTTTTCCTTTGAACTACCCGAATCCCTGATTGCCCACTACCCACAGCCGGAACGCAGTCGCTGCCGTTTGCTGTCATTAGAGGGGCCGACGGGCGCGCTGACGCACGGTACTTTCACCGATCTGCTCGATAAGCTCAACCCTGGCGATTTGCTGGTCTTCAATAATACCCGCGTGATCCCGGCGCGGCTCTTTGGCCGTAAAGCCAGCGGCGGCAAGATAGAAGTGCTGGTCGAACGTATGCTCGATGATAAACGCATCCTGGCGCATATTCGCGCTTCTAAAGCGCCAAAACCGGGTACGGAACTGCTGCTGGGCGACGACGAAAGTATTCACGCGACCATGACCGCGCGTCACGGCGCTCTGTTTGAAGTTGAGTTTAATGACCCGCGTCCGGTGCTGGATATTCTTAACGCCATCGGCCATATGCCGTTGCCGCCGTATATCGACCGTCCGGACGAGGACGCCGACCGCGAACTGTACCAGACGGTCTACAGTGAAAAACCGGGCGCCGTCGCCGCGCCGACCGCGGGGCTGCACTTTGATGAGCCGCTGCTGGCGGCGCTTCGTGAGAAAGGTGTCGAAATGGCGTTTGTTACGCTACACGTAGGCGCGGGCACTTTCCAGCCGGTGCGTGTCGATACCATTGAAGATCACATCATGCACTCCGAATATGCTGAGGTGCCGCAAGAGGTGGTCGACGCGGTGCTGGCGGCGAAAGCGCGCGGCAACCGCGTGATTGCTGTCGGCACCACCTCGGTACGCTCGCTGGAAAGCGCGGCGCAGGCGGCAAAAAGCGATTTGATAGAGCCGTTCTTCGGCGATACGCAAATCTTTATTTATCCAGGTTATCAATACAAAGTGATTGATGCGCTGATCACCAACTTCCATCTGCCGGAATCGACGTTGATTATGCTGGTTTCCGCATTTGCCGGTTATCAACACACCATGAATGCCTATAAGACTGCGGTAGAACAAAAATATCGCTTTTTTAGCTACGGGGACGCGATGTTTATCACGTACAATCCGCAGGCTATTTCTGAGCGTCCGTAAGAAGGCTATCTCACTTGCCATTTTGACGCCGGGCAGTGCTCGCCATCCTCACGTACTGCGTGTACGCTCCGGTGGCTGTGCGCTGGTCGACCCCAAACTGGCTGCGCCGATGACGTCTTCGGGAATTTATTAGCTATGGAATCATTCCGTAGCGAGTCGTTAAACGTCGGACTGTTTTTCTGACGCAGGAGTGATAATGAAATTTGAGTTAGATACCACCGATGGTCGTGCGCGTCGCGGTCGTCTGGTGTTTGATCGTGGCGTAGTGGAAACGCCAGCCTTTATGCCTGTGGGTACTTACGGTACCGTGAAAGGCATGACGCCGGAAGAAGTGGAAGCGACCGGCGCGCAGATTATTCTCGGCAACACTTTCCACCTGTGGCTGCGCCCGGGTCAGGAAATCATGAAGCTGCATGGCGATCTGCACGATTTTATGCAGTGGAAAGGGCCGATTCTCACCGATTCCGGCGGCTTCCAGGTCTTCAGCCTCGGCGATATTCGTAAGATTACCGAGCAAGGCGTGCACTTCCGTAACCCGATCAACGGCGATCCGATTTTCCTCGATCCGGAAAAGTCGATGGAGATCCAGTACGATCTCGGTTCCGATATCGTGATGATCTTTGATGAATGTACGCCGTACCCGGCAGACTGGGACTATGCTAAACGCTCGATGGAGATGTCGTTGCGTTGGGCGAAGCGTAGCCGCGACCGTTTTGATAGCCTTGGCAATAAGAATGCGCTTTTTGGCATCATTCAGGGCAGCGTTTACGAAGATTTACGCGATATCTCGGTGAAAGGTCTGGTAGAGATTGGCTTTGATGGCTACGCTGTCGGCGGTTTGGCTGTCGGTGAGCCGAAAGCAGATATGCACCGCATTCTGGAGCACGTTTGCCCGCAGATCCCGGCTGACAAACCGCGTTACCTGATGGGCGTGGGTAAACCGGAAGATCTGGTGGAAGGGGTGCGTCGCGGTATTGATATGTTTGACTGTGTCATGCCAACGCGAAATGCCCGTAATGGTCATCTGTTTGTGACCGACGGCGTGGTGAAGATTCGTAATGCAAAGCATAAAAGCGACACCAGCCCGCTTGACGCCGAGTGCGATTGCTACACCTGTCGCAATTATTCACGCGCTTACTTGCATCATCTCGACCGTTGCAACGAAATATTAGGTGCGCGTCTCAATACCATTCATAACTTGCGTTACTACCAGCGTTTGATGGCGGGTTTACGCAAGGCTATTGAAGAGGGTAAATTAGAGAGCTTCGTAACCGAGTTTTACCAACGTCAGGGGCGACCCGTTCCACCTTTGAACGTTGATTAATTTTAATAATGAGGGAATTTGAATGAGCTTTTTTATTTCTGATGCGGTAGCGGCAACAGGTGCTCCAGCGCAGGGCAGCCCGATGTCTCTGATTTTAATGCTGGTGGTGTTTGGTCTGATTTTCTATTTCATGATCCTGCGCCCGCAGCAGAAGCGCACCAAAGAGCACAAAAAGCTGATGGACTCCATTGCGAAAGGTGATGAAGTTCTGACGAATGGCGGTCTGGTCGGTCGAGTGACCAAAGTAGCGGAAGCCGGCTACATTGCCATCGCGCTGAATGACACCACGGAAGTGGTTATCAAACGTGACTTCGTAGCTGCCGTTCTGCCGAAAGGCACCATGAAGGCGCTGTAATATTTCGTTTTCCCAAAGGGAACTGCCGTGTTAAACCGTTATCCTTTGTGGAAGTACATCATGCTGGTCGTCGTGATTATCGTCGGCCTGCTTTACGCACTTCCCAACCTGTATGGTGAGGATCCGGCTGTTCAAATCACTGGCGTGCGCGGCGTCGCCGCCAGTGAGCAAACGCTGATCCAGGTCCAGAAAACGTTACAAGAAGAAAAAATTCCCGCTAAGTCTGTGGCACTGGAAGAGGGCGCTATTCTTGCGCGCTTCGACACCACCGATACCCAGCTACGCGCCCGTGAAGCGCTGATGAGCGTGCTGGGGGATAAATATGTCGTGGCGCTTAACCTTGCGCCGGCTACGCCGCGCTGGTTGGCGGCTATTCACGCCGATCCGATGAAGCTCGGTCTTGATCTGCGCGGCGGCGTTCACTTCCTGATGGAAGTGGATATGGATACCGCGTTAGGTAAACTCCAGGAACAAAATATCGATAGCCTGCGCAGCGATCTGCGTGAAAAAGGCATTCCTTATACCACCGTTCGTAAAGAAAATAATTATGGGTTGAGCATCACGTTCCGTGACAGCAAAGCGCGTGATGAGGCGATCGCCTATCTGACGCCGCGTCATCGTGACCTGGTGATTTCCAGCCAGAGCGGTAATCAACTTCGCGCGGTAATGACCGATGCGCGCCTGAGCGAAGCGCGTGAATACGCCGTTCAGCAGAACATTAATATTCTGCGTAACCGTGTTAACCAACTGGGCGTCGCGGAGCCTGTCGTACAACGCCAGGGCGCAGACCGTATTGTGGTTGAGCTGCCGGGTATCCAGGATACCGCTCGCGCGAAAGAAATTCTCGGCGCGACCGCGACGCTGGAATTCCGTCTGGTGAATACCAACGTTGACCAGGCCGCCGCTGCTGCCGGGCGCGTACCGGGTGATTCCGAAGTGAAACAGACCCGCGAAGGTCAGCCGGTGGTATTGTACAAACGCGTGATCCTCACCGGCGACCATATCACCGACTCGACGTCCAGCCAGGATGAATATAACCAACCGCAGGTTAACATCTCGCTGGATAGCGCAGGCGGCAATATCATGTCTAACTTCACTAAGGACAATATCGGCAAACCGATGGCGACCCTGTTTGTGGAGTATAAAGACAGCGGTAAGAAAGACGCTAACGGTCGCGCCGTACTGGTGAAACAGGAAGAAGTGATTAACATTGCCAACATCCAGTCCCGGCTGGGTAACAGCTTCCGTATTACCGGTATCAGCAACCCGAACGAAGCGCGTCAGCTCTCGTTGTTGCTGCGTGCGGGCGCCCTGATTGCGCCGATTCAGATCGTTGAAGAGCGCACCATTGGCCCGACTCTGGGTATGCAGAACATCAAGCAGGGCCTGGAAGCCTGTCTGGCCGGTCTGGTGGTCTCCATCCTGTTCATGATCTTCTTCTATAAGAAGTTTGGTCTGATTGCGACCAGCGCGTTAGTGGCTAACCTGGTGTTGATTGTCGGTATCATGTCGCTGTTGCCGGGGGCAACGCTCAGTATGCCGGGGATTGCGGGTATCGTGTTAACCCTTGCGGTGGCGGTCGACGCCAACGTTCTGATTAACGAACGTATCAAAGAAGAGTTGAGTAATGGCCGCACGGTACAGCAGGCGATAAACGAAGGCTATGCCGGCGCGTTCAGTTCCATCTTCGATGCGAACATCACGACGCTGATTAAAGTCATCATTCTGTATGCTGTCGGTACCGGGGCAATTAAAGGGTTCGCGATTACGACCGGTATCGGTGTGGCGACGTCGATGTTTACCGCGATTATCGGTACGCGTGCTATCGTAAACCTGCTATATGGCGGCAAGCGCGTCACTAAGCTGTCAATCTGAGGAGTGCGATGTGGCACAGGAATACACTGTTGAACAACTAAACCACGGCCGTAAAGTCTATGACTTTATGCGCTGGGACTTCTGGGCATTCGGCATCTCCGGGCTGTTGCTGATCGCGGCCATTGTCATTATGGGCGTACGCGGGTTTAACTGGGGGCTGGATTTCACCGGTGGTACGGTAATTGAAATCACGCTGGAAAAACCGGCTGAAATGGACGTGATGCGCGAAGCGCTGCAAAAAGCGGGCTATGAAGAGCCGCAGTTGCAGAACTTTGGCAGCAGTCACGACATTATGGTGCGTATGCCGCCAACCGAAGGTGAAACCGGCGGTCAGGTACTGGGTAGCAAAGTGGTGACGATCATTAATGAAGCCACCAACCAGAATGCGGCCGTGAAGCGTATTGAATTCGTGGGGCCAAGCGTGGGCGCCGATCTGGCGCAAACCGGCGCTATGGCGCTGCTGGTGGCGTTGATCTCTATCCTCGTTTATGTCGGTTTCCGCTTTGAGTGGCGACTGGCGGCAGGGGTGGTCATCGCGCTGGCGCACGACGTGATCATTACGCTGGGGATACTGTCGCTTTTCCATATCGAGATTGACCTGACCATTGTGGCATCGTTGATGTCGGTGATCGGTTACTCGCTGAATGACAGTATCGTGGTCTCTGACCGTATTCGTGAAAACTTCCGCAAAATCCGTCGCGGGACGCCTTACGAAATCTTTAACGTGTCGCTGACCCAGACGCTACACCGTACGTTGATTACCTCCGGTACGACGTTAGTGGTAATTCTGATGCTGTACCTCTTCGGCGGTCCGGTACTGGAAGGCTTCTCGCTGACGATGCTGATCGGTGTCTCTATTGGTACGGCATCTTCTATCTATGTCGCATCGGCGCTGGCGCTGAAACTCGGTATGAAGCGCGAGCATATGCTGCAGCAGAAAGTCGAAAAAGAAGGGGCGGATCAGCCGTCCATTCTGCCGTAAACACGTATTTAAGTGTTATCTGAATCCCGGTCATGCGATCGGGATTTTTTTATTTATGTACCATGACGATAAACATTACTGACAGTATGCTGTCAGGAGCCCTGTCATACACTCCTCATGAATTTACCCACACTCGCAGGAGGATGTATGAAAAACTTGATTAACTGGTTTGAAATTCCAGTTACTGATATGGCGCGTGCAATCGCCTTTTATGAGCAAGTGATGCAGATATCGTTACGTCGGGAAACCATGGATGGGGCGGACCTGGCCGTATTCCCGTATGCTGAACCCGGACCCGGCGGAGCGCTGATAAAGCAGGATGATGTCGCTCCAGTTGCGCAGGGAGTCGTTATTTATCTGCATACCGCCGATTTGTTAGCCTCGATTGAACGTGTCGTCCTTGCCGGTGGCAAGTGTGTTCTGGAACCCATGGTTCCCGGAGATGACATTGGAACCATCGCGTTGTTTATTGACAGCGAAGGCAACCGAATAGGTTTACATCAACCTGCGTGATATTTGCTAAATGTAGAGAGTCAATATGACCAGACGCGCTGACCGTTTGTTTCAGATCGTGCAAATTTTGCGGGGTAGACGACTGACGACGGCAGCGCTGTTGGCACAGCGGCTTGCGGTTTCTGAACGGACGATTTATCGCGATATTCGCGATCTGTCGTTATCCGGTGTGCCTGTCGAAGGTGAAGCGGGGAGCGGATACCGTTTAATGGCAGGTTTTGATCTGCCACCCTTGATGCTTACCCATCGTGAATCGGAAGCACTGATGGTGGCTATACGGTTATTGAAAACCTGGGGCGGCGATTCGCTATCACGCGAGCTTGAATCCGCCCAGGAAAAAGTGTTGGCCATTTTGCCGGAAGAGAGCCGCCGTAAAGCGGAGCAGACACGGATTTACGCTCCGGATTTGGGTACATCTCCACATTCGCGCAGCGCGTTTGATCTTATCCATCAGGCCGTTTCGGCGCAGCAGGTGTTGGCGCTACATTATCGTGATGAAGCGGGGCATCTCTCTTCGCGGGATATACAACCGCTGGGATTGTTTTTCTGGGGAGAGCACTGGCTGCTGGTTGCCTGGTGTGAGAGACGGGAAGACTATCGGTGTTTTCGCCTCGATCGCTGTTTACAAATTACTCCGCTTAACCGGCGATTTCGTGAAACAATCGACCGTTCTTTGCGTGATTTTTTGCGAAAAGTCGAGCACGAAAAAATGCCGTAAGATGTGATAGCGATACCTCTAACGCTTGTAAAACGGGTTGATTGGTCATCAGTTTGCCTGAAATAGCCTTGCTTACCTGGATATATAAGTTGCACAGAATCATTGCTAAAAGCCCGGCTTCGCGGGAAACTGGGCATAACCCTTTGTATTATTCAGGTACCTGTTAATTATGGCTATCATCCCAAAAAACTACGCGCGCCTGGAAAGCGGCTATCGTGAAAAAGCGCTGAAGCTGTTTCCGTGGGTGTGCGGACGTTGTTCCCGTGAGTTTGTGTATTCAAATCTGCGTGAGCTGACGGTGCATCATATCGATCATGACCACACCAATAACCCGGAAGACGGCAGCAACTGGGAGCTATTGTGCATCTACTGCCACGATCATGAGCATTCTAAATATACCGAAGCCGATCAGTACGGTTCGACGGTCATTGCCGGGGAAGATGCGCAAAAAGATGTCGGCGAGGCGACTTATAACCCGTTTGCCGATCTGAAAGCGATGATGAACAAAAAGAAATAAGCAGACTGCTGACAAAGCTGTTGGTGCTGTTGAATGTTAGGTTACGCTTCGCTCCACCCAACGGAATCCGCAATATAAATGAATTATTGGTTTTCGTAGGTCGGATGCAATCTGGCATTTTTTCAGCCCCGGAGTTTGTCGCCAGCCCCAAATGTCCTGTAACGCATACATTGTCACTGGAATCCCGATCGCAAGGTTGGGATTTTTTTGTTTTTAAGTCCTGCCGATACTGGCGAGCAGAGTAGAATCAGCGGTAAGCCGGGGCAACCCGGTGAGGCGCAATGTTGCGGGGGCTTGATCCCCGGTGGCCTTGTCGCTGGAAAGAGAAAACCCCCGCACATTGTTCGGTATTCACCGGCAACATTACGGGGGCTAACTTGACTCCAGACAAGTTGAGGATAGCCGCGAACCGTTGCCATTGCAACAAAGGCGGCAATATGACGCTCACAGAGTTGAGCATTACTATCTGGCACGATCTGGCGGCACCAACGCTGGTCGGGATTGCGACAGGTCTGTTTTTAGGCTGGTGGCATCGCCGGAAGTAATGTGAAGTGGGCGCGACTCGCCGCCGCATGGCAGCATGCGCCCGAAACGGGCCAGAGGACGACCTCTGGCCTTTTTTGCAGGTTTAGAAGTTGTAACCCACGACCAGGTAGCCGCCCCAGCCGGTAGATTTCGCGCTGAAATCGCCGTCGCCCCAGTTCAGTTTTGCGCCATTCTGCCACTGTCCGCCGTTATGGAAGTAACGCGCAACGACCGAGTAGTGCCAGTGATCGTAGTTCAGCGCCAGGATATGGCTGGAAGCGATGGAGTTGCTGGTACGGTTCGGATCGTCGCCTAAATCAGATCCCCAGTCAAAGTTGGTAAAGCCGATATAGCTCAGTTTACCGCCCCACAGATCGGTGATGGGGACGAAGTATTTCACTTTGAAACGGTAGCCGTCCCATTCGTTTTCATTGGACGCGCCGTAGTTTTGCCACTGATATTTCGCATACACGTTCAGCGACAGACCCATCGGCAGGCCTGTGTCGATATCGGTCCCCAGACCCATATACCACGTGCTCTGGCGGCTGGCTTTGTTATCGCCCATATCGTAGATGTAGTTGTTGGCGAAATACCACTCTTTAAACGGGCCGAAGCTCAGGTCTGCGCCGGTCAGCTTATCAATTGAGAAACGCGGTTCGATTTCCATGAACAGCGGAGAACCGTCGGACCAGATACCTTTATCGTTGCCGTTACCCCAATCAAAGGTTTTGGGAATATCGATATAGCCGTAGAAATCAAACCAGTCTTTTTTGGCAAATGCTTCATATTCCAGATAGACGTCGTTGTTCAATTTCGGCGAGAAACGGGTATGGTAGCTGCCTACCACGTTTACGCTCTGGTGCCACCAGTCGGACAAATACTGCGGCTGATCATTTTCTGCTGCGTTAGCAGTAAAAGATGAGGTGAGCGCCAGCGCTGCGCTGACTGCGAGTAAAGTTTTTTTCATATGTATGCCACTGTTTGAAATCCCTTGCGGGAGTGAAAAGAACGCAATTTGCGTTTCTAAATATTTCGTGTTTCTGCGGAGCCTATTATAAAAATCATTGCTCACAAAAATATGTCTTGTTTCACATATCTATCATTTACGTAATCGATTGCGTTCACGTTTGCGCATTTTAGACGCGGCGACAGTACTATCTTTCATGAATATTACCAATCCATGTCATAAATGACGGAAATGTCAGTAGGGCAACAAAAGTCGCGCGGGGGATGTTGCGGAACGCACAAAACGCTCCGCCAGAACGTTTATTGATTAACAGGCTGAATATCATGGATGCGAATGAAGCCTAACTGCGCCGGTGTGATCCCCTTCAACGGTAACGAAATATTGACATCACTGGGCGCCAGCAAGCTGGCAGGGGCATTTACCAGAAGGCTCTGTGCATTCACCTCCTGATAGTTCTCCGTAGTGCCCTGAAGTTGCCCGTACTCTACGGTAGCGCTGAATGCCGGCAGCGGATCGCGGGACTCGCCCTGAATGTGTAACGTTGCGTGAGCGCCGTCTGCGACAGGCGTAATTTCCAGCAATGTCATACGTAGCGTACCGATCTGGCTCTCCAGCCGGGCAGGCGTATTGGCGCCAGGCAACAAATAGACGCCGCGGGTTGACTCCGCATTCAGCTTATTTTGTTGGGTAATTTTTACCGTTTCCTGATTCAGTTGGGTCATCTCTTTATTCAGGGTGCTAATGCTTTGATGCATCTGGCGAACTTCGCTCTGCGGCGCGCAGGCGGTCAGGCTCAAGAGACTTCCCACCAGGAGAATTCTTAGGTAACGTCTTGTCATGTCGATCATTTCCTTCATGGTTCGATAGCGTAATGGTAGTGCGCTATACGCACAAAGGCACCGATCCTTTATCTCAAAAGCGCTCCGCCTTTGTTGTCGCGCCAGTTCAGGGTAAAATAGCATTTCCTAAATCATCTGGTCAGGACGCCGTATGCATTGCCCATTTTGTTTCGCCGTAGATACCAAAGTCATTGACTCTCGTCTTGTAGGCGAGGGCTCGTCCGTGCGCCGCCGTCGGCAGTGCCTGGTGTGTAATGAACGCTTTACGACCTTTGAAGTGGCTGAACTGGTCATGCCGCGCGTGATAAAAAGCAACGATGTGCGCGAACCCTTTAATGAGGATAAGCTGCGTAGCGGCATGTTGAGAGCGCTGGAAAAAAGACCCGTCAGCGCAGATGATGTTGAAATGGCATTGAACCATATTAAGTCACAATTACGTGCCACTGGGGAGCGTGAAGTTCCCAGCAAGATGATTGGCAACCTGGTCATGGAGCAGCTGAAAAAACTCGATAAAGTCGCGTATATTCGCTTTGCCTCCGTCTATCGCAGTTTCGAAGATATCAAAGACTTTGGCGAAGAAATCGCTCGCCTACAGGACTAAGCCATGCAGGATGAGTTTTACATGGCGCGAGCGCTCAAACTGGCGCAGCGTGGACGTTTCACCACTCACCCGAACCCTAATGTCGGCTGTGTCATTGTTAACAATGGCGACATCGTCGGCGAAGGTTATCACCATCGCGCCGGAGAGCCGCACGCCGAGGTTCATGCGCTGCGGATGGCGGGCGCAAAAGCCAAAGGCGCAACCGCCTATGTCACGCTTGAACCCTGTAGCCATCATGGGCGAACGCCGCCATGTTGCGATGCGCTGATTGCGGCCGGCGTCGCGCGCGTGGTCGCCGCGATGCAGGACCCGAACCCACAGGTCGCCGGGCGTGGGCTGTATCGCCTGCAACAGGCGGGTATTGCGGTCAGCCACGGGTTAATGATGAGTGAAGCGGAGGCGCTCAATAAAGGCTTCCTCAAGCGGATGCGTACCGGATTCCCTTATCTTCAGCTTAAACTGGGCGCCTCCGTCGACGGACGGACGGCGATGGCCAGCGGCGAAAGCCAGTGGATCACCTCGCCGCAGGCCCGGCGCGACGTTCAGCGCTTGCGTGCGCAAAGCCACGCTATCTTAACCAGTAGCGCGACGGTATTGGCTGACGATCCGGCCTTGACGGTGCGTTGGGCGGAGTTAGATGCCTCTACGCAGGCGTCTTACCCGCAGGAAAATCTGCGCCAGCCGGTGCGAATTGTTATCGACAGCCAAAACCGGGTAACGCCTGCGCATCGTATTGTGCAGCAGCCTGGCGAAACGTGGATCGCGCGTACCCAGGAAGATAGCCGCGCGTGGCCCGATGCGGTTCGTACTATCAGCGTGCCGGCGCACAACGGACATTTGGATCTGGTTGTACTGATGATGCAGTTAGGCAGGCAGCAGATTAATAGCATATGGGTTGAAGCCGGACCGGGACTGGCAGGCGCGTTGTTGCAAGCCGGGCTGGTGGATGAACTGATTGTCTATGTCGCGCCTAAATTGTTGGGAACCCAGGCGCGGGGATTATGCGAATTGCCGGGGCTTGAGAAGCTCGCCGACGCGCCGCAATTTACCTTCAGCGAAATACGCCATGTCGGCCCGGATGTTTGCCTGCATATGGTGAGCGCATGAGTTCTCCCGTCGAAAGGGGAGCAGCGCTCAAATTATTATGATAAAATCCGCCCCCCTGCGGGGCCAAATGAACCCTGGAAGAGAGAATATGAACATTATTAAAGCTAACGTTGCAGCCCCTGACGCTCGTGTCGCCATCACTATTGCGCGTTTCAATCAGTTTATCAACGACAGCCTGCTGGATGGCGCGGTTGATGCCCTGACGCGTATTGGTCAGGTAAAAGATGATAATATTACCGTAGTGTGGGTGCCTGGCGCTTATGAACTGCCGCTGGCGACCGAAGCGCTGGCGAAAAGCGGTAAATATGACGCCGTGGTTGCGCTGGGAACCGTGATTCGCGGGGGGACTGCGCACTTTGAATATGTGGCAGGCGGCGCCAGCAATGGCCTGGCAAGCGTTGCCCAGGACAGCGGCGTGCCGGTAGCCTTTGGTGTTCTGACCACCGAGAGTATTGAACAAGCCATCGAACGTGCTGGTACAAAAGCCGGTAATAAAGGCGCAGAAGCTGCGCTGACCGCGCTTGAAATGATTAATGTATTGAAAGCCATTAAGGCCTGATTTTTTGTAAGGGGAATTCCGTGAAACCTGCTGCTCGTCGCCGCGCCCGTGAGTGTGCCGTCCAGGCGCTTTACTCCTGGCAGTTGTCCCAGAACGACATCGCTGATGTTGAATACCAGTTCCTGGCGGAACAGGACGTAAAAGACGTCGACGTTCTCTATTTCCGTGAACTGCTATCCGGGGTGGCGACTAACAGCGCGTACCTGGATGGTTTAATGAAACCGTATCTGTCCCGCCTGCTTGAAGAGCTGGGACAGGTTGAAAAAGCCGTGCTGCGTATTGCGTTGTTTGAGCTGTCAAAACGCAGCGATGTGCCTTATAAAGTGGCCATCAACGAAGCGATTGAACTGGCGAAAACCTTTGGCGCTGAAGACAGCCACAAATTCGTCAACGGCGTACTGGATAAAGCAGCTCCGGTGATTCGTCCCAACAAAAAGTGATTCACAGGCCGGAAAGATAGCGGGCGATGGATACCCGCCGTCTCCGGCCTTTTCTTTTTTTCTGCTGAGGCATAACGTATGGCATGTGGCGAGTTTTCCCTGATTGCCCGTTATTTTGACCGTGTAAGAAGCTCTCGTCTTGATGTTGAAACCGGTATTGGCGACGATTGCGCGCTCCTGAATATTCCTGAAAAGCAGACCCTGGCGATCAGTACCGATACGCTGGTGGCGGGCATCCATTTCTTACCCAATATCGATCCTGCCGATCTAGCGTATAAAGCGCTGGCGGTGAATTTAAGCGATCTGGCGGCGATGGGCGCCGATCCGGCATGGTTAACGCTGGCGCTCACGCTTCCTGACGTCGATGAGGCGTGGCTTGCCGCGTTCAGCGACAGCCTGTTTGAACAACTGGATTACTACGACATGCAGCTCATTGGCGGCGATACCACGCGCGGCCCGCTGTCGATGACGCTCGGTATTCATGGCCTTGTGCCAGCCGGTCGGGCGCTGAAACGTTCTGGCGCAAAACCGGGCGACTGGATTTATGTTACTGGCACGTTGGGCGATAGCGCTGCCGGGCTGGCGATTCTACGGGGTGATTTTCGCGTGGGAAGCTGGGGGGATGCCGACTATCTGGTCAAACGCCATCTGCGCCCGACGCCGCGTATTTTACAAGGACAGGCGCTACGCGATCTCGCCAGTTCGGCGATCGATCTTTCCGACGGTTTGATCTCCGATCTTGGTCACATTCTGCAAGCCAGCAACTGCGGCGCGCGAATCGATTTGGAGGCGCTGCCTGACTCCGAAGAACTGTGGGGACATGCCAATGATCCCGAACAAAAGCTTCGCTGGATGTTATCCGGCGGCGAAGATTATGAACTGTGCTTTACCGTCCCGGAGCTGAACCGTGGCGCGCTGGATGTCGCGCTTGGTCATCTGGGCGTGCCGTTTACCTGTATCGGGCAAATGACGGCGGATATCGAAGGGATCGCCTTTGTGCGTGACGGAGAACCTGTCACTTTTGACTGGAAAGGATATGACCATTTTGCCACGCCATAAAGATGTTGCGAAAAGCCGCCTGAATTTGCGCAATCCGTGGCACCTGCTCGCTACCGGCTTTGGCAGCGGGCTGAGCCCTGTGGTGCCGGGCACGATGGGCTCGCTGGCGGCGATCCCCTTCTGGTATTTGATGACGTTTCTGCCGTGGCAGCTTTATTCGCTGGTCGTGATGTTTGGGATCTGCATTGGCGTTTATCTTTGCCATCAGACGGCGAAAGATATGGGCGTACACGACCACGGCAGTATTGTCTGGGATGAATTTATCGGTATGTGGATAACGCTAATGGCGTTGCCGACGACGGACTGGCAGTGGGTGGCTGCCGGGTTCGTTATTTTCCGCATTCTGGATATGTGGAAACCCTGGCCGATCCGTTGGTTTGATCGCAACGTGCACGGCGGCATGGGGATTATGATCGATGATATCGTCGCCGGCGTGATATCCGCCGGCATACTGTATTTTATCGGTCATCACTGGCCGCTCGGTATTATTTAAAGGGTTTGCCGGATGGCGGCGTAAACGCCTTATCCGGCCTACCCCCGAACAATATGTCGATTTCGCAGGCCCGATAAGCGCCGCGCCATCGGGCAATGGCAGATTATTTAAATCCCACCACCGGATGTTGTTTGTACGGCGTTTCGAGTTCGGCAATCTGCTCCGGTTTGAGCGTTAAATCAACGGCATTCAGCAACTCATCTAACTGCTCTTCACGCGAAGTGCCGATAATCGGCGCGGCGACGCCTCGTTTACTGAGTAGCCAGGCCAGCGCAACCTGCGCTCGCGTTGCGCCAAGCGCCTCGCTGACGCCAGCCAGCCGTTCCGCTATTTGCGCATCATTTTTATCGCTTTCAGCGTATAAATTTTTGCCCACGTCATCCGAGACCAGCCGGGCCGTGGTTTCTCCCCAGGGGCGAGTTAAGCGCCCGCGCGCCAGCGGACTCCACGGAATCACGGCGACGCCTTCCTGCCAGCACAGCGGTAGCATCTCACGCTCTTCCTCGCGGTAGATCAGGTTATAGTGATCCTGCATGGTGACAAACGGCGCCCAGCCGTGTTGTTTTTGTAGCGCCAGCGCCTGGGCAAATTGTGAGGCGTGCATTGAGGAAGCGCCGATATAGCGGGCTTTACCCGCCTTCACCACGTCGTTTAGCGCTTCCAGAGTTTCTTCTATCGGCGTGGTGTAATCCCAGCGGTGGATTTGCAGGATATCGACATACTCCATTCCCAGACGGGTGAGGCTATCGTCAATAGAGCGCAGGATTTGCGCACGGGACAATCCTTCCGGCAGATCGCCGACGCGATGGAAGACTTTCGTCGCTACCACCACCTCGTCGCGCCGGGCGAAATCACGCAGCGCGCGGCCGACAATCTCTTCGCTGCTGCCGTCGGAGTAGCTGTTGGCGGTATCAAAAAAGTTAATGCCGCCCTCAAGGGCGCGCTTGATGATGGGACGGCTGCTCTCTTCGGGAAGCGTCCAGGCGTGATTGCCGCGACTCGGCTCGCCGAATGTCATACAGCCCAGACAAAGGCGGGACACCCGAAGATCTGTATTTCCTAACGTGTTGTATTGCATGACTCCGCTCCTGTTATACCCGTCACTCTTCAAGCATAGCAGGAGCAAAGAGGGGATTATGCCAGCCAGGCCTTGATTTTGGCTTCAATGCCTGCGGCGTCAAGCCCCAGTTCCGCGCGGGCTTCTTCCTGCGTTCCTTGCGGGATAAAGAAATCCGGAAGACCGATATTCAGCACAGGTACAGGTTTACGATGGGCCATTAGCACTTCGTTTACGCCGCTGCCAGCGCCGCCCATAATGGCGTTTTCTTCCAGCGTCACTAGCGCGTCATGCTGCGCGGCCATCTCCAGAATTAGCGTGTCGTCCAGCGGCTTAACAAAGCGCATGTCGACCAGCGTGGCGTTAAGCGCTTCGGCGACTTTCGCCGCCTCAGGCATTAAGGTGCCAAAGTTCAGAATCGCCAGTTTTTCGCCATGACGCTTCACAAGGCCTTTACCAATAGGCAGTTTTTCCAGCGGGGTTAGCGCCACGCCCTGCGCATTACCGCGTGGATAACGTACTGCCGTCGGGCCGTCGTTATAGTGATACCCGGTAAATAACATCTGGCGACATTCGTTTTCGTCGCTTGGCGTCATGATCACCATATCCGGGATGCAGCGCAGATAGGAGAGATCGAATGCGCCCTGGTGTGTTTGCCCATCCGCGCCAACGATACCGGCGCGATCGATGGCGAACATGACCGGCAGTTTCTGGATAGCGACGTCATGGATGACCTGATCGTAGGCGCGTTGCAGGAAAGTAGAGTAGATCGCCACGACGGGCTTATAGCCGCCAATCGCCAGACCTGCGGCGAAGGTGACGGCATGCTGCTCGGCGATGGCGACGTCAAAATAGCGATCCGGGAATTTACGTGAAAATTCCACCATGCCGGAACCTTCGCGCATTGCCGGGGTGATCGCCATCAGCTTGCTGTCTTTGGCGGCAGTTTCACACAGCCAGTCACCGAAGATTTTTGAATAACCTGGCAGACCGCCGCTGCTTTTCGGCAAACATCCGCTGGAGGGATCAAATTTAGGCACCGCATGGAAAGTGATCGGATCTTTTTCCGCGGGCTCATAGCCGCGGCCTTTCTTGGTCATGATATGCAGGAACTGCGGGCCTTTCAGGTCGCGCATGTTCTTCAATGTGCTGATAAGCCCCATGACATCGTGACCATCGACCGGCCCGATGTAGTTAAAGCCCAGCTCTTCGAACAGTGTGCCCGGCACAACCATGCCTTTAATATGTTCTTCGGTACGCTTGAGCAGTTCTTTAATTGGCGGTACGCCGGAGAAGACCTTTTTTCCGCCTTCGCGCAGAGAAGAGTAAAGCTTACCGGAAAGTAGCTGCGCCAGATGGTTGTTGAGCGCGCCGACGTTTTCCGAAATCGACATTTCATTGTCGTTCAGAATGACCAGCATGTCGGGCCGGATATCGCCTGCGTGATTCATTGCTTCAAACGCCATACCGGCGGTGATGGCGCCGTCGCCAA
The DNA here is from genome assembly GCF_046548235.1 of Salmonella sp. SAL4457. NCBI lineage: Bacteria > Pseudomonadati > Pseudomonadota > Gammaproteobacteria > Enterobacterales > Enterobacteriaceae > Salmonella > Salmonella sp. SAL4457. Next base: position 334,511 of record NZ_JBGDZO010000003.1, on the reverse strand, counting down.
TCACACAGACGGTGCGGCGATCTTTGCCTTCTTTCTCCGCCGCCACGGCAATACCGATACCGGCGCTGATAGAGGTGGAGGAATGCCCAACGCTCAGCACATCGTATTCGCTTTCTCCGCGCCACGGGAACGGGTGCAGACCGCCTTTCTGGCGAATGGTGCCGATTTTGTCGCGACGACCGGTAAGGATTTTATGTGGATAAGCTTGGTGTCCAACATCCCAGATTAGCTGGTCAAACGGGGTGTTGTAGACATAATGCAGCGCCACGGTAAGTTCTACCGTGCCCAGCCCGGAAGCGAAATGCCCGCTGGAACGGCTTACGCTGTCGAGTAAGTAGCGGCGTAGCTCGTCGCAGAGTTTCGGCAGACTCTCTTTCGGTAACAGTCGTAACTCCTGGGTGGAGTCGACCAATGCCAGGGTAGGGTATTTGGCTATATCAAAACTCATCGCAAGCTCATTGGATATGGGGTTTATTTATCACGCTGGATTATGTAGTTCGCTAGCGCTTCCAGTGCCGAGGTGTCCAGTGATTGCGCGGCCAGCTGATGTAACGACTGACGGGCGTCCTCTATCAGGTCCCGGGCTTTATTCCGGGCTTGCTCAAGACCCAGAAGTGCAGGGTAGGTACTTTTGCCAAGCTGCTGGTCTGCGCCCTGACGTTTACCTAACGTTGCAGTATCGCCCACCACATCCAGAATGTCATCCTGAACCTGGAAGGCAAGGCCGATACTCTCTGCATAGCGGTCAAGTATCGGCAGAGTATTCCGTCCTTTATCGCCCGCGCTCAATGCGCCAAGTCTAACGGCGGCGCGAATGAGCGCGCCGGTCTTATGGCGATGAATGCGTTCCAGCGCGTCCAGAGTGATCCGCTGGCCTTCTGCCGCCAGATCCAATGCCTGACCGCCGCACATGCCGGCGATGCCGCTGGCGTTCGCCAGTTCGGCGATCATCGCGATACGATCGCGATCGGTGACTTCCGGCATCGGCGCGTCGCTGATAATGGCAAACGCCAGCGTTTGCAACGCGTCTCCCGCCAGGATTGCGTTGGCTTCGCCAAATTTAATATGGCAAGTCGGCAGGCCGCGACGCAAATCGTCATCGTCCATCGCTGGCAGGTCGTCATGGATCAGCGAATAGGCATGAATGCATTCGACCGCCGCAGCTGGCGCATCCAGCGTTGCCGTACTGACGCCAAACATTTGACCGGTGGCGTAAACCAGAAATGGCCGCAGGCGTTTACCGCCTAATAATGCGCCATACTGCATGGCTTCGACCACGGGAGTGTTCTGAAAGGGCAGTGGCGCGATAAAACGGCTCAGCGCCTGATTCGCTTGCGTTACGCAAGCCTGTAGCTGCTGCGTAAAGTCCATTTACTCATTATCCGCGATAAAAGGCTCAGGTGAAGCCTCTTCATTATCAGACAGCAAAATTTGCACGCGCTGTTCCGCCTGCTGCAGTTTTGCCTGCCCCTGACGCGCCAGTTGTACGCCGCGCTCGAATTCATTCAGCGCGTCTTCCAGCGGCAAATCGCCGCTTTCCAGGCGGGTAACAATATGTTCCAGCTCGCTCAGCGCAGTTTCAAAGCTGGCGGGCGCCTCATTTTTCTTCGGCATGATGACTGTTTGACTCTCTGTAATGGCAGCACAAGTCTATGGTAACGGACTCACACTGATAAGCAAATAACGCGCAATGGTAAGGGGAAATGCGCAAGATGTCCGTGATAGTGATATACTTCCGCGCCTGGATGCAGCCGTAGGTATGGGCTGCTGTACTATTTCTCCACGACAAGCCTTAGATAGCTTGCTAAAGAACCATTGCCGCCATGAAGTTTATCATTAAATTGTTCCCGGAAATCACTATCAAAAGCCAATCTGTGCGTTTGCGCTTTATAAAAATTTTAACCGGGAACATCCGTAACGTTTTAAAGCACTACGATGAGACCCTCGCGGTTGTCCGTCACTGGGATAACATTGAAGTTCGCGCCAAAGATGAAAACCAGCGTCTGGCGATTCGCGACGCGCTGACCCGCATTCCGGGGATCCACCATATTCTTGAAGTCGAAGATGTGCCGTTCACCGATATGCACGACATTTTCGAGAAAGCGTTGGCGCAGTATCGCGAGCAGCTTGAAGGCAAAACCTTCTGCGTGCGCGTAAAACGTCGCGGTAAGCATGAGTTTAGCTCCATTGAGGTGGAGCGCTATGTCGGCGGCGGATTAAATCAGCATATTGAATCGGCGCGCGTGAAGCTCACTAACCCGGATGTGACGGTGCATCTGGAAGTGGAAGATGATCGCCTGCTGCTGATCAAAGGGCGTTATGAAGGTATTGGCGGTTTCCCGATTGGCACCCAGGAAGATGTGCTGTCGCTGATCTCCGGCGGTTTTGACTCCGGCGTCTCCAGCTATATGCTGATGCGTCGCGGCTGTCGCGTACACTACTGCTTCTTTAACCTTGGCGGCGCGGCGCATGAAATCGGCGTTCGCCAGGTGGCGCATTACCTGTGGAACCGCTTTGGCAGCTCCCATCGCGTGCGTTTTGTGGCGATTAACTTTGAACCAGTGGTCGGCGAGATTCTGGAGAAAGTCGACGACGGCCAGATGGGCGTGGTGCTCAAACGTATGATGGTACGCGCGGCGTCGAAAGTGGCGGAACGTTACGGCGTACAGGCGCTGGTGACCGGCGAAGCGCTGGGCCAGGTGTCCAGCCAGACGCTAACCAACTTGCGCTTGATCGATAACGTGTCTGACACGCTGATCCTGCGCCCGCTGATCTCTTACGATAAAGAGCACATTATCAACCTGGCGCGCCAGATTGGTACGGAAGATTTTGCCCGTACGATGCCGGAATACTGTGGCGTGATTTCAAAAAGTCCGACGGTGAAAGCCATTAAAGCGAAAATTGAAGCCGAAGAAGAAAACTTCGACTTCAGTATTCTCGATAAGGTGGTAGAAGAAGCGAACAACGTCGATATTCGTGAAATCGCCCAGCAGACCCAGCAGGAGGTGGTGGAAGTAGAAACCGTGAGCGGTTTCGGCCCGAACGACGTGATTCTGGATATCCGTTCTGTCGATGAGCAGGATGACAAGCCGCTGAAAGTGGAAGGCGTCGACGTCGTTTCGCTGCCTTTCTACAAGCTGAGCACTAAATTTGGCGACCTCGATCAGAGCAAAACCTGGCTGCTATGGTGCGAACGCGGCGTAATGAGTCGCCTGCAGGCGCTCTATCTGCGCGAGCAGGGGTTTGCCAATGTGAAGGTGTATCGCCCGTAATTCCTTTGCCGGGTGGCGGCTATGTCCTACCCGGCTTACCGTTTTATTTCTGCCCCAACCGTTTTGCAATGCGCTCCAGCTTCATCATCAGCAGCAGCGTAATGGCCACCAGCACAATGGTCAGCGCCGCGCCGTCGGCAATATTTCCACGGTCGGTCAGGCTAAAGATAGCTACCGGCAGCGTCGTCCAGCCCGGCGGATAAATCATCATCGTCGCGCCCAACTCCCCCATGGAGAGCGATAAACTCAGCGCCAGCGCTGACACCATCCACGGCATCAATAACGGCAACGTCACGTGACGCAGACGATACCAGGGCGATGCCCCCAGACTCGACGCGACGTTTTCAATATCGGCGGAAATTCGCGCCAGTCCGGTCGACACGTTACTGAAGGTAAAGGCGGAAATCAGCACAAAGTGCGCTGTCAGCACAATCCATAGGGTGCCGTTCATTTGCAATGGCCCCTGGCTGAAAGCAACCAGAATGCCCAGGCCCACGGACACTGACGGAATCGCACTCGGCAGATAGAACACCATACTTAACCATTTCTGCGTTTTCACCCCATATTGACGCAGCGCCAGCGCCGCCCAAACGCCGCAAAGCAGCGCAAACAGGCTGGCGCAAAAGCCAATCGTGAGGCTGGCAAGTAGGGCATCCCATGCCGCACCGTGCAGAGCGTTAACAAAGTGGTTCAGCGTGAAGCCACTCGGCAGAATACCGTTCCACTGCTGGCTAAGGCTGGACATCAGAATCACCGCCAGCGGCAGGAAAAAGAACACGATAAACAGTACGCTAGCCACAACGCCCGCCGCTGCGCGTCCTTTAGGTGACCAAATTAGCATGGCTGGCTCCTTACGCCGGTACGCGATGCCGCCAGGCGATAGAGGGAGAACAGCCCCAGCGACAAGACAATGTTAATCAACGCAATCATGCAGGCGACCGTATAGTCGGACTCCAGAATCGCTTTGCTGTAAACCATCATCGGCAGGGTGTTAACCCCTTTCGCGCCAATAAACAGTACGATGCCGAACTCGTTAGTGGTCAACAGTAGGCACAGGCTGCCACCAGCCATCAGCGCCGGTAGCGCCGCCGGGAAAATCACCTGCCCAATCACCCGTAACGGGTGCGCCCCCAGAATACTGGCTGCCTCTAGCTGGCTTTTATCAATTTGCCGCAGCGCGGCCATCAGTGGCCGCATCACCAGCGGAGTGAACACCGTGATCTCCGCCAGAATGACGCCCTGCATCGAGTAGAGAAAATCCACCGGCGGTAGCTCAAAGGCAAACAGGCTCATCAGCGCACCGTTGAGCAGACCCGCTGACCCATAAATAAAGGTGAACGCCAGCGTAATCAGGAAGGTCGGCAGCGCAATAAAAGTATCGACGACCCGACCAATCAACTCGCTGCCGGGGAAAGGAATAAACACCAGAATCAGCGACATCACGCTGCCCAGCAGCAGGCAACCGGCGGTGGCGAAAAAGGCGATTTGCAACGTGTTCAGCAACGCGCCGACAAAGCGTTTCGAGTCGACCACCTGCCGGAAGGTCTCGAGCCCGATCTCGCCATTGGCACCGCGTAGCGCCTGTTCAACGATGAGCGACAGAGGCCAGAAAAACAGCGTCGCCAGCACCAGCAACGGGAGCAGCAGCCACAGCAGTGGGCGTAGGTTAAGCGCCGGTTTTTCCAGAGGTAAAATGAGTGACATGGTTATACCTCAATCAGGACCGCATCATCCGGTTCGAACCACAGCGCCAGCTTGTCGCCCACGCGCGGCAGCGGATTGACATGCGTCAACACCATCCGCACCGTTTCGCCAGCAACGTCACACAGCAGATGGGTTAAATCGCCCTGCCAGTGCACCGATTGCAGTGTGGCGTTGAAGCGGTTGCTGTAGGCCGAACGCGGCGTCAGGCTGAGGTGCTGAGGACGAATGCACAGCAGTTTGTTGTAACCGTGGTGGCTGCCCCGGCTGAACGCGCGAATCACCGCACCGCCGCAGCTGACGTCCACCAGCCCCGGAGCCTCCGTTATCCCCAGCGCGATGGCGGAGAGAATATTGGCGCGACCTAAGAATTCGGCGGCAAAACGATTGGGCGGATGCTGATATAGCGCGCGGGTTTCGCCGTGAGCAATCAGCGAGCCATCCTTCATAATGCCGATTTTATCGGCCAGGGTGAGCGCTTCCGTTTGATCGTGGGTGACGTAGAGAATAGTGAGTTCCGGCAGCTCACGGTGAAGACAGGCGATTTCTTCCACCATATTATGACGAATCTGTGCGTCCAGCGCTGACAGTGGTTCATCCAGCAACAGCACGCGCGGGCGCACGGCAATCGCGCGGGCGATGGCCACGCGTTGCTGCTGGCCGCCGGAAAGTTGATGCGGATAACGGGCGGCGTAATCACTCATGCCAACCGTTTTCAGCGCCTGCGTTACACGCTCATTAATTAGCGCCTTTGGCTGCTTCTGCGCACGCAGGCCAAAAGCGACGTTGTCTTCCACTTTCAGATGCGGGAACAAGGCGTAGTTCTGCACCACCATCGCCAACCCGCGTTTATAGGGTGGCAGATGGGTGACGTCCGTATCGCCAATCAGAATACGACCGCCTGCAGGTTGCACAAAGCCCGCAACCGCACGCAGCACCGTCGTTTTTCCAGATCCTGATGGGCCAATCAGCGCCAGCACTTCGCCAGGTTCAATCGTCAAAGAGAGCGGTTTAAGCACCACGTTGCCGTGATACGCAACGCGCAGCGAGTCGAGGACTATGCCCGATGTCCCCTGCGATGCAGGGACGTGAACGGCAGTCGTTTTCATCAGCATCAGGCTTACTCGCTTTCGGTCACTTTGTGCCAACGGCTAATATCTGCCGACAGCGAAACGGCTACGTCATCCCAATTTGGCTGCCAGCTCTGCACGCCTTCTAACGCGGCAGTGGCGGTCTTGTAATGTTCGTCGCTCGGCGTCACGTCGCTGCGTACCGGCATTCCCCAGGAGAGTTCGCTGACGCGAGTCTGCGCTTCTTTACTCAGCAGGAAGTTAATCAGCTTTTTACCATTTTCACTCTGCGGCGCCCCCTGGACCAGGCCAATGACATAAGGGATGGCCAGCGCGCTGCGCTCGCCTTTGTCGTTGGCCGGCCAGAAGATTTTCACGTTCGGGTTACGTTCCATCTGCGCGAGGTTCATTTGCAGGTCGCCGTTAGCGACGTAGATTTCACCTTTATTAACCAGCGCGGTTAGCTTGCCGGTAGAGGCAGATGGCCCGACGTTATTGGCCTGCAGCTTGCCGAGATACGCAAAACCGGCATCTTTACTGCCGAAGCTGTGGAAAGCCTGCAGCATCACCGCCGTGCCGTCAGCGGCCTGACCTGGCGTGGAATACTGGAGTTTATTTTTGAAGTTACCGTCAAGCAGATCCTGCCAGCTCGCCGGGGCAGTTTTCAGCAGCTTGCTGTTGTAGATAAAGCTCAGATAGTTCTTTACCAGCGGCGAATAAAGGTTGTTGGCATCGGGGATAGCCGATGCGGCGTCGGTGTTAAAGTTCGCCAGCAGCTTTTCGGCGGCGGCGCGCTGAATGAATGGCGGCGCGGTTACCAGCACGTCGGCCTGCGGATTCGTACGCTCTTTTGCCAGACGTTCCACTACCACGCCACCACCGCCTTCAACATAGCGTACGGTAATGCCGGTCGCTTTGGTGAACGCGTCAAACTGCACCTGGTACCAGCTGTTATCGCCATCGTGCAGCCCGTCGATGGAGTACACCGTGACCACCGATTCCGCCCATGACGGGGCGCTGGCGAGAGCGAAGACAGACAGCAGAGCAAGTCGGGAAAGTTTCATCGTAATAGCCTCATAGCGTACGTTGCATTTTCTGGCCTATACCAGGTTTGCTTTTTACGCTAAACGGCTTATATGACAAAACGATGAAAGAGAAATAAATCAGTCCACGCCGGAGGATGCTGCGCTTATCCGGATAGCCGTGAGACGATACGATTGACAGGCCGGATAAGGCCCGCAGCCAACATCCGGCGCACCCGCTAGTGGGTATCTACCTCAATGCGCAGGCTGTCGTGACGCCAGTATTCGATATCCAGATCCAGCACTCGCCCGTGTTGATCGTAGTTCAGACGGCGCAGCAACAGCGCCGGGCGCCCTTCCATAACGCCCAGCGCCTGTGCGGCCTGCGCAGGCATGGCGGTGGGGTAGAACGACAGATGCATGCTGGTATAGACGAGGTTGTAGTGCGACTCGTATACCTCGGTCAGGCTGCCGTTGAGATCGTACTGCAGCAGCTCAGGCACGCGGGCGGGCAAACAATGGTTTTCGCAGTAGCACACGGCGCGGCCATCGGCGTAACGCAGACGGGTCAGCAGATAGATTTGATCAAACGGCTGGAGCTGGAGGGGCTCCATGACCTCGACAGGCACGGTGGTTAACACGCCGCTCAGTAGCGCGGTTTTTGGCTCCCGCCCCTGCTCGCGGCAAAGCTTATGGAAGTTGGTGTTCTGGGTCGGATCCAGCCACAGGCGTTCCGGCGTAACGAACCAACCGCGACGATCGGCGCGCCAGATAAGCCCACTGGACTCCAGCTGTGCCAGACTTTCGCGAATAGTAATGCGCGTGGTGTTGAAGATCGCGCACAGTTCGCGTTCAGACGGCAGTTTATCACCGCTTTTCAACGCACCGCTCTGAATACGTGCCTGAAGCTGTGCCTTGATCAACAGGTACTGCGGGATATCGCCCGGGATAGATTTCATGCTTACTCGCTTCCGTTTTGCCTGCCGCCATTATACAAGCAGAGATGAATTTTTTGTTGCAGCGCGATTTTCTCTTTGACCCGTCGCGGCAAAGATCGTCATGATAAATGCAATCTGGTATAGACCAAAGGTAAATAACATGACTTCGCGTAACTATCTGTTGCTGACTCCTGGCCCGCTCACCACCTCTCGTACCGTGAAAGAAGCGATGTTGTTCGATAGCTGTACCTGGGATGATGATTACAATATCGGCGTGGTGGAACAGATCCGCCAGCAGCTGACCGAACTGGCAACGGCCTCCGAAGGCTACACCTCCGTACTACTGCAAGGCAGCGGTAGCTATGCTGTGGAAGCCGTACTGGGCAGCGCATTGGGGCCGCAGGATAAGGTGCTGATCGTCAGCAACGGTGCATACGGCGCACGAATGGTCGAGATGGCCGGCCTTATGGGTATCGCCCATCACGCTTACGACTGCGGCGAAGTTGCGCGCCCGGACGTGCAGGCGATCGACGCGATCCTCAACGCCGACCCGACGATCAGCCATATCGCCATGGTGCATAGCGAAACGACCACCGGGATGCTCAACCCCATTGATGAGGTGGGCGCTCTGGCGCATCGCTATGGCAAAACCTACATCGTTGACGCCATGAGCAGCTTCGGCGGCATCCCCATGGATATTGCAGCATTACACATCGACTATCTGATCAGCTCCGCCAATAAATGCATTCAGGGCGTGCCGGGTTTTGCCTTTGTGATTGCCCGCGAGCAAAAACTGGCCGCGTGCAAAGGGCATTCCCGCTCGCTGTCGTTAGATCTCTACGCCCAGTGGCGTTGCATGGAGGATAACCACGGCAAATGGCGTTTTACTTCGCCCACACATACCGTCCTGGCGTTTGCACAGGCGCTGAAAGAGCTGGCGAAAGAAGGTGGCGTGGCGGCACGTCATCAACGCTATCAGCAAAATCAGCGCAGCCTGGTGGCCGGAATGCGGGCGCTGGGCTTTAACACGCTGCTGGATGACGAACTTCACTCGCCCATTATCACCGCCTTTTATTCACCGGAAGACCCGCAGTATCGCTTTAGCGAATTTTATCGCCGCCTCAAAGAGCAGGGCTTTGTTATCTATCCAGGCAAAGTGTCGCAAAGCGACTGCTTCCGCATCGGCAACATTGGCGAAGTATATGCCGCCGATATCACGGCCCTGCTGACCGCCATTCGTACCGCCATGTACTGGATGAAATAAGGAACCATGATGAACCGTATTCACGCTGTTATTCTCGACTGGGCGGGCACCACCGTCGATTTTGGCTCCTTCGCGCCGACGCAAATTTTCGTCGAGGCGTTCCGTCAGGCATTTGATGTGGAGATCACCCTCGCCGAAGCACGCGTGCCAATGGGGCTGGGTAAATGGCAACACATTGAAGCGCTGGGAAAATTACCTGCTGTTGACGCGCGCTGGCAGGCAAAGTTTGGCCGCTCCATGAGCGCAGCAGATATTGATGCCATCTACGCCGCTTTCATGCCGTTACAGATTGCTAAAGTTGTCGATTTTTCTTCTCCTATTGCCGGAGTTATCGACACGATCGCGGCGCTACGAGCCGAGGGCATCAAGATAGGCTCCTGCTCCGGTTACCCACGAGCGGTGATGGAGCGCCTGGTTCCCGCCGCCGCCGAGCATGGCTATCGTCCGGATCATTGGGTAGCAACGGACGACCTGGCCGCGGGTGGTCGCCCGGGGCCGTGGATGGCGCTGCAAAACGTGATTGCGCTGGGCATTGATGCGGTCGCGCACTGCGTGAAGGTAGATGATGCCGCGCCGGGCATTAGCGAGGGGCTTAACGCGGGGATGTGGACGGTGGGGCTGGCGGTATCGGGTAACGAATTCGGCGCAACATGGGACGCCTATCAGACAATGTCGAAAGAGGACGTTGCGGTCCGCCGCGAGCACGCGGCCAGCAAGCTGTACGCCGCCGGGGCGCATTACGTGGTGGATTCACTGGCGGATTTACCTGGGGTGATTGCGCATATTAATGCGCGTCTGGCGCAGGGCGAACGCCCGTAAAATAACTGCCGGATGGCGCTGCCGCTTATCCGGCCTACAGACTGTACCGTTTTGTAGGCCGGATAAGGTGTTTACGCCGCCATCCGGCAATCATTCTTATTCGTAGTAGTTATAAATCCCCGCCGCCATCACCAGTTGCGAAGCCACTTCATGCGCTTTTTCACGACCAGCCAACAGGTCGATGATTTTCAAGCCAAAATCGATAGCGGTACCAGGTCCCTGGCTGGTTAATAATTTTACCCGCGCATCCCACACCACACGCTTATCCTGCCACTGTTCGGCGGGGATCTTATCTTTCAGCGCCGGAAAACCGGTCATATTGCCGATAGGGAAGATATCGTGCGGCACGAGCACTGTAGCGGCTGCGGCGCAAATGGCTGCGACAATGCGCCCGGAGCGGTGAAACTGTTTTACGGTTTCGACCAGCAGCGGGCTGTCGCGAAAGCACTCGGCGCCTTTAATTCCGCCGGGCAACACGATGATGTCATAATCGCCGTCGGCAACTTCAACCAGCGGCGCATCCGCCAGTAGCTTTACACCGCGCGAGCAGACAATCGTCAGGTTGCCATCGCTGGCGACGCTTGCAGTAGTGACGTGGATTCCGCCGCGAACCAGCAGATCGATAGTGGTGACCGCTTCGGTCTCTTCACTACCAGGGGCGAGGCATACCAGTGCCTGAGCGCTCATACTCACTCTCCTTTCGCTTTACCATTTCAAACAGGCGGCTATTTTCCGGAACGGCGAGACCGTGCACGCGGGCGCGCTTGAGTAAATAACCGGTAATGTAGTCAATTTCGGTATGGCGCATGGCACGCACGTCCTGCAACATGGATGAGATGTTTTCTGCCGTACTGTCAATCACTTGCTCAACATAATAGCGTAAATCGTCTGCCGATGTGTGGTAGCCTTCACGTTCAATCACGGCGGCGACCTCTTCGCAAATCGCGTTGATTTCATCAGTATGATGGCGCAGCTCGCCGTTCGGGCAGTTCCAAAGCGCGGTGAGCGGGTTGATAACACAGTTGACCGCCAGTTTGCGCCACATCTCTGCGCGGATATTGTTATGCCAGGCGACATCGGGCAGTACCCCCTGCAGGATATCGGCGAGATAACTGTAATCGCCGTCTTGCTCGCGCGCCGGGCCAATATGCGTAGTACCGTTAGCGACATGAATAATGATATTACCGTCGCGGCGCGCAGCATGGGTGATAGTCCCCATCAACATCGGCTGTTGGATATTTTGCAGTTCTTCTATGGTTCCCATTCCATTATGAATGAGCAGGATAGGCGACGTCACCGGTAGGGTTGACGCCAGGGTTCGTACTGCGTCGGAAACCTGCCACGCTTTCAGCGTGACTAATAACAGTTCGCTCTTCGCCAAAAAATCCGGATCGTTTGCCGTCAGTGATTCGTTGAAAAAGGAACCATCGGTATCGATCAGATTTACGCTGCAATAAGGTTGTGGCACCCGTAGCCAGCCCTGTACGTCATGTCCATGTTTGCACAGTGCCGAAAGCCAAAGTTGTCCTAAGGCTCCGCATCCCAGTACAGTAATTTTCATTGTTCCTCCTCACCTGCAACAGCGCCAGGTGTTATGGCGCTAATTATAGCGTCATCAGCTAAGCTTCTCGTTAAGCCTCGTTGCAGGTATTATGCAACGCAACGAAAATGAAGGGAGAAGAAAAGATGCCATCTTTCGATATTGTTTCTGAAGTTGATCTGCAGGAAGCGCGTAACGGCGTGGATAACGCGGTTCGCGAGGTTGAGTCTCGTTTTGACTTTCGTGGCGTAGAGGCGACTATTGAACTGAACGATGCCAATAAAACCATCAAGGTGCTGAGCGAGTCCGATTTCCAGGTCAATCAGTTGCTCGATATTCTGCGCGCCAAGCTGCTTAAACGCGGTATTGAAGGCGCTTCGCTGGATGTACCGGACGAGTTCGTGCATAGCGGTAAAACCTGGTATGTGGAAGCGAAGCTGAAGCAGGGCATTGAAAGCGCCGTGCAGAAGAAAATCGTCAAGCTGATTAAAGACAGCAAACTGAAGGTGCAGGCGCAAATTCAGGGGGAAGAGATTCGCGTGACGGGCAAATCACGTGACGATCTGCAATCGGTAATGGCGCTGGTTCGCGGCGGCGATTTGGGCCAGCCGTTCCAGTTCAAAAACTTCCGCGATTAAGTTGTTATGCCGGATAGAGCCTCGCCGCCATCCGGCAATGCAGCATTCATCCTTTGCTGATAAGCTGTTCAACTTCAAAGCGATTGGTCACTTTGCTGTCGATTTTGACGTAAGCGGAATGCTCTTCCGCCACGATCAGCGCTTCGCTTACGCCTTTCATTGCCAACAGTCGCTGTTTTAGCCTGTCGTCAGCAACAATATCCGCTGGAATTTCCACGCGCAGGCTGCTGACATAGGGCGGCTCTTTCATGGTACTTGCCACTGCCAGCCATACCATCGCCAGTACGGCCCCGGCAAGGAAAACGGTTTGCCCATCAAACGTGCCGTCTATCCAGCCGCCCAGCGAGCCGCCAAGCGCCACGCCAAGAAACTGACTGGTAGAATAGACGCCCATCGCCGTTCCTTTATACCCCGCGGGCGACTCTTTGCTAATAAGCGAAGGCAGCAGCGCCTCCATCAGATTAAAGGCGAGGAAAAAGAGTTGTACGCCAATCACCAGCTCCCAGAAATGTTGGCCCGCTCCCCACAACACGATTTCTGCGACGACAATGAGCCCCACGCAGAACAGGAATACCTGCTTCATCCGCCGTTTGACTTCAGCATAGATAATAAAAGGCACGACGGCGGCAAAGGCGATCACCATGGTTGCCAGATACACCTTCCAGTGTTCGGCGGCAGGGAAACCGGCATCGGCAAGCTGGCCGGGCAGGGCGACAAAGGTGGACATCAATAAAATATGCAGACACATAATGCCGAAATTGAGCTTGAGCAGCCTCGGCTCCGCCAGCACTTTACTGAAGCTGCCTTTGACCATCCCGGATTCGCGATTCAGCACATGGTTAGTACTGTTGGGAACCACCCAGATCGTCAGAAGAATGCCCAGAGTGGCGAGGGCGGCGATCATCCAGAACAACGCGTTCAATCCCAGACTATGGGTAACGATCGGCCCTAATACCATCGCAATCGCGAAGGTGATACCAAAGCTGACGCCGATAAACGCCATCGCTTTGGTACGGTTTTGCTCGCGGGTGAGGTCAGACAGGAGCGCCATGACGGCGGCGGCAATAGCGCCGGACCCCTGTAGCGCTCGCCCCAGAATAATGCCCCAGATAGAGTGGGAGAGCGCGGCAATGACGCTGCCCGCGACAAATACCGCCAGTCCGCCGACAATCAGCGGTTTACGGCCAATGCGGTCGGACAGCAGCCCAAAGGGAATTTGAAAGATAGCCTGCGCCAGCCCGTAAATACCGATCGCAATGCCGATTAATGCTTCGCTGGCGCCCTGTAGCGCCATACCGTATGTGGTCAGTACTGGTAGAACCATAAACATGCCCAGCATACGCAACGAAAAGACGGTCCCTAAACCCCATGTGGCGCGCAGCTCCCCTGGCGTCATTTTATAATCGTTCATTGCCACCTCTGTATAAAAGCTGGGAGTAGTGTAGTGCGGGGAGTGTGCCGGGTAAATAGAGGGTTAATTAGCAAATATTATGTTTTTGAAACAGTTGAGCTAAAAAAGAGATAAATTGTTAACACGATAGGGGCGATCGGGAGAGTCAGCATAGCCTTGTGCTCATTCATATTCCGATCTCCTTGAGCTGTAGTGGCTATCTGAGCCGTATCAGTATAGTGTAGCGGTTAGCCACGGCCTTCAGGCTGTGTACGCTGTTGCTCCATGTAGCAATAGCAGACTCGTCAAGTCAGACTGTCAGCGAACCGCGCTGCTGGCCGGTGGGTGACTTTAAACTTTTGCTTTGCCATAGGAACCCGATTCTGAAACGATGGCAATGATCAGAACCGTCCATCTCCTGAAAATTTGATTTATTCAACAACGCCGAGACTGATAGCAAACTTTCTGCGTGATGGCGCGCGTTTATCAGGCAGAAGGTTCGTCATCAGTCTTATTTATTATATTATTCAAGGAGTGAATTCGTTGTGAAAATTAAATTCTTATCATTATGTATTTTAGCGGGTGTTTTATTTGTTAGCCAGGTGAATGCTTCAGCGAACAACGGTAAAGATGATGTAAAATATGCTGCGCTTACCCAGAAGGATCTTGATGCTTTGCCTGTGGAAAAAAGAGCTTCGGTTCTGGATGAACTGGGGTTTATCCATGAATACGGTATTGGTGTACCGATGAATCGCGAACGGGCGTTGCAGTATTACAAGCAGGCCTGTGAACTTGGCGGTAACTATGGTTGCTATAATGTGAAGTATGCTTATCAGTATGGCGACGGAGTGGCGAAAGATAGCGCTCAGGCCAATAAGTATGCTAAGAAAATGAATCTGGATAATTTATTGATTGAGCAAGAATATATTGATAAGTTTTCGCAAGAAATTTACATGGCAAAAGCATTGGCCGATACGGATAAATCGCAGCGGGCGGCATTTATTAGTATACTAATTCATGCTCTAAATAATAGACCCGAGAGCGATGTGCTTTTTTTTAGCCGTATTGGATTTAACCAGGAAAAAACATTTCGGCTGGCTACGTTATGGTCGCAGGATGGCGACCCGCAAATGGATTATTAGATGGGGCGACTCACCCTTAATGACTTTTCCGGTCGCTATGCGGACGAGCCTTATCAAGCCAGACCTGCGTCATTGAAGTGGTTTCGCGCCGCCGCGGAAAAAGGCGTCGTTGAGGCCCAATCTCTCTTGGGGAGTATTTATTCGGGGGGAGAGGGCGATGAGTGGGGGATTAAGCCAGACATTCAGGAAGCACAAAAATGGTATGGACAGGCGGCTAAGCAGGGGGACAGCGATGCACAGATTGCGTTAGGTAAAATCTATTATTCTGGCGCAACAGGGCGCACTGATTACGCTAAAGCGCTGGCATTATTTACGCAGGTTGAAAATGATGGTACTAATTCGCGCTCAACGATGCCGTTGAGTTGGATGTATTATAACGGTTTAGGTACTGCACCTGATTGTGATAAAGCCTGGTCGTATTACAAGAAAGCATCTCGATATGTAGGTAAGATGGTTGAGGAAAAAATATTTTTAAGTAAGTGCGCAGCGGATATTCAGAGTCGAAAAAACAACGCGGATGCTTTACCTAAAGTAACGCTAAAAAAAGAGAGTGTTTTCTCTCGCGGGATAACGGCTAAACCGAAAGAATGCGCACTAATTTTTCAGATTGGCACAGATAAAATCCGTAACATGGCGAATTTGCATATTACGCTTGAGCTGAAAAATGATGATGGAATGGCAACTGAGGAAACGTTGATGATTCCGCCATTCGGTTTGAATACTCTGGGGATAGATATGCAAAATCATGATGTTGATCCTCTCATTACCACATACGATCTCCCGCTGTATACGCAAGATTTTTGTCACGGGATCGGCGATATCCATTTTACGCTGAAATCCGCTACGGCAACGATTAACGGTAAGAATGTCGATTTACTGAAAGCTGATAGTGTGCGCTTTTTAGATAAAGAATAAGGGAATGAAAAATGATAAAACGGAAATGGAGTATTTTGTTTCTGCTTGGGCTTTCTTTCGCATCGGTATGTCAGGCAGGTGATGATATTGACGCGTTGTATAGCCGTATTGCGCAGAAAGATATTCAGGCGCTAAATGAGCTAAAAGCGTTAGCCAAAGATAATAATGCTCAAGCGCTGGCGGAGTTGGGGTTTATTTATGAGTACGGTGTTTCAGTATCTGTGGATATTCCGCAAGCAATAAAGTACTACGAGCAGGCTTGTGATTTGGACGGTGATTATGGTTGCTTTAATGCAGCTTATTTCTATGAATATGGCATCGGTACCCAAAAGGACATTACGCAAGCGAAAACATTAGCAAAACAGCTTAGAGAAAAAATTAATCTATCCAATATCAATCTCGATAAAAAGGTGAGTGAACGTATAATTGGGAGTGTTTATAGTAATAAACTTGAGGCATATAGAGACCTTTCATTTCGTCCTCATTTTATTCAAGGCTTAAGTTTCTATTTTTATGCCCCGCAATCAGATGAGCGAAAACTGCTGAGTCGAATAGGTTTTGACTCATCACATCTTGCGCGGATAGCGATACTCTGGGCGAGAGAGGGTGATCCTGAGGTCGCGTATCAGACGGCAAAACTGGTCTCTACTTTGTATTTTAATAATGAAACGAAAACGATAGATATTGCTGAAGCGCTGAAATGGCTCCGAATTTCGGCCGAGAAGGGGGATGCCGACTCACAGACGCTGTTAGGTTTTCTTTATGAACACGCTGGATTGGGATTACAACCAGATGGAGAGAAAGCCAGGAAATGGTATGAAATGGCGGCGCAGCAAGGTAATGGAGAAGCATTGTATACGTTAGGTCGTATGTACTATTCTGGCGTAATGGTTAACGTTGATTACGATAAAGCGCTGTATTTTTTTAAAAAAGCTTATGAGAAAGAATTACAGGCGGCCGCTGATTATTTAGCACAGATGTATTTTAATGGCCAGAGTGTAGATGTCGATTGCCAACAATCCTGGCACTATTACGATAACAGCTATATAAAAAAGATGACACAACGCGATTATCTTGATTATTGTGAAAAAGATCGAAAGCGCCGTAATGATTTTAGTCAGCAACTTCCTGAGCTGACATTAGAAAAATATGCGGGATTATTTGGCAGGATTGATAATATTCCTCTGTGTCAGATTGGATTTGTTGTCAATACGAATAAGTTAATTCATGTTGCGAACTTACGTGTGGAATTGATATTAAAAAATGATGCTGGAGTTAGTGACGAAAGAATGGTCGCTTTTCCTCCTTTGGGTCTCAATACTCTGGGTGCTGAACAGGGTATGGGGGATTCTTTTAAGTCGATGGGATATCTCTTGATGAAAAACGGTGACTTGTGTGATTACCATAAACTTACTTTCACCGTGAAGTCAGCGACGGCAACAATCAATGGTAAAAAAGTTGATTTACTGAAAACGGATAATTTACATATTATTCAGAATCGATAACTCGTGGGGCGTTACTGCCTGATGAAATGGATAAAAAAACCGCCGTTTGTGACACGGCGGTTTTTTCAATAGCAACGCTTGTTACCAGACGTAAGTCAGCAGATTCTGCGAATTCGGCACCATAAAATCAACGGACATCATGATACTCAGCGCAGTAATCGCAATGATAGAGAAGCCGAACAGCTTACGCGCCCAGACCTTATCATCTTCCACTTTGTAACCGCGTAGCGCCATGCCGAGCCACCAAACGCTGACCGCCGCGGCGACCACCAGGTATTTGTAACCGGCATAACCGCCCAACGTTAGCATTAGCGTTGCAACGGCAAACGCAATGATGTACAGCGTTATGTGGTTTTTAGCGACTGAGATTCCTTTTACCACCGGCAGAACCGGGATATTGGCCGCCTGATAGTCCTTAAAGCGGAAAATGGCGATGGCGTAAGAGTGCGGCATCTGCCAGAGGCTGAAAATAGCCAACAGGATCGCCGCGCCGCTATCAAAGTCGCCCGTTACGGCGCAGTAGCCAATCACCGGCGGCGCTGCGCCGGAGAGAGAACCAATCAGCGTTCCGTAGACGGAGTGACGCTTCATGTACAAGCTGTACACGCCAACGTAGACCACGAAGCCCATCACCCCCAGCCAGCAGGCCAGAGGATTAGCGCCAAACCACAGCAGCATAAAGCCAGCAATACCCAGCAGGGTGGCGTATACCAGCGAGACGCCAGGAGAAATCAGGCCTTTGACCAGCACCCGATTCTTGGTCCTTTCCATCTTCCTGTCGATATCCCTGTCGATGTAGTTGTTAAATACACAACCCGACGCCACAACCAGTGACACCCCGACCAGCGTATAGATGAACAGGGGATAGTCAATGCTGCCCTTTGAGGCCAGCAGAAATCCCCCGATCACCGAGATCAGGTTGCCAAAGATGATGCCTGGTTTCGTTACTTGCAGGTATTGCTTAAACATCATACTCGCCGCTCTTAGTGCATCATCATGTTGTAGTTGAGGTTCCACATAATCCAGATGGAGCCCACAACCAGGATGGCGATGATCAGCACGGTAAAGATGAAGGCCGTCATGTTCCAGCCTTCATCAGATTTGGTGTTCATGTGCAGGAAACACACCAGATGCACCAAAATCTGCACCACTGCCATTGCCAGGATAGATCCCAGAATAACGGCCGGAGAGGCAGCGCCGGTCATCACCATCCAGAATGGAATAACCGTCAGGATGACCGACAGGATAAAGCCGGTCATGTACGTTTTTACGCTGCCGTGGGATGCGCCGCCGCTCTCGGTAGAATGACTCATTACATCGCCCCCATCAGATAAACAACAGTGAATACGCAAATCCAAATCACATCCAGGAAGTGCCAGAACAGGCTCAGACACATGATGCGGGTACGGTTAGTGCTGGTCAGACCGCGACGGGCAACTTGCACCATCAGCACCGCCATCCAGATCAAACCGGAAGTGACGTGCAGACCGTGCGTGCCGACCAGCGCGAAGAACGCAGACAGGAAGCCGCTGCGATCCGGGCCCATACCGTTAACAATCAGGTGATGGAATTCATAGAGTTCCATCCCGATAAATCCGGCACCGAACAAGAAGGTCAACGCCAGCCAGGAGATAACCTGGCTCTTGTTGTTCTTGTGCATAGCGATCGCCGCCATGCCGTAGGTAATGGAGCTAAATAACAGCAGGAAGGTTTCAACCAGAACGAACGGCAGTTCGAAAATGTCCTTACCTGTCGGGCCGCCAGCGGTGCCGTTCACCAGAACGGCATAGGTAGCAAACAGAATAGAGAACAGAATGCAGTCGCTCATCAGGTAGACCCAAAATCCGAAGATTTTGTTCTGGCCTGCGTCATGGTGCCCGTGTTCGTGCGCGTGGGCAGTCGCGTGCGTTAAAGTATCAGTTGCCATTTTTCAGCCCTGCCTTAGTAATCTCATCGAAATGCTGGTTTTCCAGTTTTTCGACTTCCGGGACCGGCACGTAGTAATCCACATCTTCATCAAAGCTTTTTACAATCCAGCTGATGATCATGCCTGCGAAACCCACTATCGCCAGCCACCAGATATGCCAGATCATGGCGAAGCCAAATACCGTTGCGAAGGCGGCGATAACAATACCGGCACCGCTATTTTTCGGCATATGAATCTCTTCATACTGTCCAGGCTGTTGGTACGCTTCGCCTTTTTCTTTCATTTCCCAGAAGGCGTCACGTTCGTGAACGTGCGGCACAACGGCAAAGTTATAGAACGGCGGCGGAGACGAGGTTGACCACTCCAGCGTACGGCCACCCCATGGGTCGCCGGTCAGATCGCGGTTCTGATCGCGGTCGCGAATAGAAACGAAGATCTGAATCAGTTGACACAGGATACCCAGCGCAATCAGCGCGGCGCCGGCGGCGGCAACCATCAGCATCGTATGGAACTGCGGATCAATTTGCTGGCTAAGGCGACGGGTCATGCCCATGAAGCCCAGTACATACAGCGGCATAAAGGCTACAAAGAAACCGATAATCCAGAACCAGAAGGCGCGTTTACCCCAGGTTTCGTTCAGCTTGAAGCCAAACGCCTTCGGCCACCAGTAGGTCATACCCGCGAAGCAGCCAAACACTACGCCGCCGATGATCACGTTATGGAAGTGCGCAATCAGGAACAGACTGTTGTGCAGGACGAAGTCCGCGCCCGGTACCGCCAGCAGCACGCCGGTCATACCGCCGACCGAGAAGGTCACGATAAAGCCGATGGTCCACATCATTGCGGAATGGAAGACGATACGGCCCTGATACATGGTGAACAACCAGTTGAAGATCTTCACCCCGGTCGGGATGGCGATAATCATGGTGGTGATACCGAAGAAGGCGTTAACGTTCGCGCCTGCGCCCATCGTGAAGAAGTGGTGCAGCCAAACGATAAACGACAGTACGGTAATACAGACGGTCGCCCAAACCAGCGAGGTATAGCCGAACAGACGCTTACGCGAGAAGGTCGCTGCGATTTCGGAGAATACCCCGAAGACCGGCAGAATCAGAATGTACACTTCCGGATGGCCCCAGGCCCAAATCAGGTTGATGTACATCATCATGTTGCCGCCCATATCGTTGGTAAAGAAATGGGTGCCCAGATAGCGATCCAGGGTCAGCAACGCGACGGTAACCGTCAGAATCGGGAAAGAGGCGATGATCAGTACGTTGGCGCACAAAGAGGCCCAGGTAAAGACCGGCATCTTGAACATCGTCATACCCGGCGCACGCATCTTCAGGATCGTCACGAAGAAGTTGATACCGGTTAACGTCGTACCAATACCCGAGAGTTGCAACGCCCATATCCAGTAATCGACCCCGACGCTGGGACTGTACTCTATTCCCGATAGCGGCGGATAAGCCAGCCACCCTGTCTGCGCGAATTCACCCACGCCCAGCGAGAGGTTAACCAGGATAACGCCGACAACGGTGAACCAGAAGCTCAGGTTGTTCAGGAAAGGGAACGCAACGTCGCGCGCGCCGATCTGCAGCGGAACCACCAGGTTCATCAGACCGATAACGAAGGGCATCGCCACGAAGAAGATCATGATTACGCCGTGAGCGGTAAAGATCTGATCGTAGTGGTGCGGCGGTAGAAAACCCGCTTCGCCTGCGGAGGCAAGTGCCTGCTGGCTACGCATCATGATGGCATCGGCGAAACCACGTAACAGCATCACAATCGCGACGATGATATACATGATGCCGAGGCGTTTATGGTCAACTGACGTTAACCACTCTTTCCATAGGTAGGTCCACTTACCGAAGTAAGTAATCGCTGCCAGTATCGCCAGTCCCCCGACGATAATTGCAGCGATCGTTACCATGACGATAGGTTCATGGAACGGTACTGCATCCAGTGATAATTTTCCGAACATCTTATCTTCCTCAACCCTTGGAGTTGGCGGATTCCGCGTGGCTCATGTCCATACCTTCCATTCCTTCATGCGAGCTGTGCTCACCTTCAGGTTGGGTCATGTCCATGCTCTTACCGTGGTCCATGAATTTGTTAATAACGTCCTTGAACAAATCTGGTTTCACGCTGGAGAAATATTCCACCTTGTTGTACTCGCTTGGCATAGCCACTTTCTCGAACGCCGCCATATCATTCATGGTGTTCGGAGACTGCTTCGCTTTTGCGACCCATTGGTCGAATTCTGCGCGGTCTTTGGTGGCGATAGCTTTAAACTTCATACCAGAGAAGCCCGGGCCGCTATAGCTGGCGGAGATGCCATCGTAGGTTCCGGGTTCGTTGGCGATCAGATGCAAACGTGTTTGCATACCGGCCATGGCATAAATCTGGCTACCCAGACGCGGGATAAAGAAGGAGTTCATCACGGAGTTGGAGGTCACTTTGAAATAAACCGGCGTGTTCGCCGGGAAGGCGATCTCGTTGACGGTGGCGATACCCTGCTCCGGATAGATGAAGAACCATTTCCAGTCCATGGAAACCACTTCGATGGTGATCGGTTTTTCGTCATGCGCCAGCGGCTTGCTTGGTTCAAGCGCGTGCGTGGTTTTCCAGGTCAGTACGGCAAGGAAAATGATGATTAAGATAGGCACCGTCCAGACCACGGCTTCCACTTTATTGGAGTGTGACCAGTTCGGGCTATACTTCGCATCCTTATTACTCGCACGATACTTCCAGGCGAAACCAACAGCCATCAAGATGGCGGGAATAACGACGATCAACATCAGGCCAAATGCCGTCAGTATCAGCGAACGTTGCTCCAGTCCAATCTGTCCTTTGGGATCCAGCAGCGCAGAATTACAGCCACTGAGTAATGCAGTGCCTGCAATTAATGACAACCATCCCAAACTTTTATTGTATTTCCTGAGTCTCATTTAACGACCTCAATTCCACGGGACCTGGTGGCGTTTAAAGTGTAGGGGCATTTTACGGTAAGGTTACATTACTGTAAACATGATTGGTTCTGTGTTACCAAGTTCTGCCGCGCATGTCACATATGTTGCCAAGTATGTCGAAATAACTTTAAGACACTGTTGAAACTTTGCGTTATAACGGATGAGGTCTGTAAGTGGGATGTTGAGGGATAATTGGTATAACCAATGTAAAAATAAAACAATTATTTAACAATTTATTATCAATAAAAGGACAATCAACGGCAGAAATTTAAATTTAATCGGCTGAATCGTGTAAAGAAAATAGGTAGCGTAGAAATTACCAATAATTTCCAAAATTCTGTTGCGCACAAAAAGACAAATATATTTTTTATCAATTGATGGTTATTTAGCCGTTATAATTCCGGGTCGTTATTACAACGGCAAATAATGTTTTACAGCAGGCGTGTTTTTCGTAGCGCCAGGTAGTCCAGCAACCCGCCAAAGACAATGCCGCACACGGCAACCACTACCGCAGTCTCAAGCAATTCGGGCAGGAATGAGAAGTTAGTGTAATCCACCGCGTTCATGGTCAGCAGGAGTACCCATACCGCCAGCAAAGCGACGCCCGCGAGCAGGATTGAAAGCGCGAAATTGTAGGCGCCACGGTATTGCGTGCGGGGAATGAAACGCTCGCTCTGCCAGCTATATTCCAGCGTTTGCCGACAGACCAGCAACAGTAACAGCCCGGGAACGGCGGCGACAACCGAGAAGAGGTAGAATGTCGGCCAGCCGTGCGCTTCAACGAACCAGCCCGCTACAGGACCAACATAAACGCGGCCTACTGCGGAGAGGGCCGACAGTAGGGCAAACTGTGTTGCGGAAAACGACTTATTACATAGCGTCATTAATAAGGCGACAAAGGCGGCAGTACCCATCCCGCCGCACAGATTTTCGAAAAAGACCGCCGCGCCCATGCTGAACATGTTTTTATCGGTAATGGAGAGCAACCAGTAACCGGCGTTGGACGCGCCTTGCAAAATGCCGAAAATCAGCAGCGCGCGAAACAGCGAAAGACGCTGCATTAATATGCCGCCGTATAACGCGCCGACGATCGTTGCCAACAGGCCCAGCGTTTTATTGACCACGCCAACTTCACCAGCGTCAAAGCCGACGCCGCGAATCAAAAAGGTGGTGGTCAGGCTCATAGCGAAGGCGTCCCCCAGTTTATAAAGCACAATGAGCAGTAAAATCAGCCAGGCGTTATTACGGCCAAAGAAATCGCGTAGCGGCGCGACGACGGCCTGTTCCAGCGATTTCGGGGACGGGATAGTATCGGTCGGTTCCGGCGCCAGTAAGGTGGCGATAATGCAGGGGATCAACAATGCCGCCATCAGCCAGTACATGCCCTGCCAGCCGAGCCAGCGATCGGCCAGCCATAGCGCCAGTCCGCCGGAAACCAGCATCCCCAACCGGTAGCCAAGCACGCTGATTGCCGCGCCAGCGCCGCGTTCTTCTGCGGGTAAAACATCGGTTTTCCAGGCGTCGAACACGATATCCTGCGAGGCGGAGCAAAAAGCAATCACCACCGCCAGCGCCGCCATCCAGCGTAGCTGCGTGCCGGGTTCAAGAAAGCCCATCGCCGCAATCGCCGCCAGTAACAACAGTTGGGTGGCGAGTAACCAACCGCGACGACGACCTAAAAAAGGCGGCGTGTAGCGGTCCATCAGCGGGGACCAGAGAAACTTAAACACATAGGCCTGACCAACCAGCGAGAAGAAGCCAATCGTTTTAAGATCGATATTCTCGACGGTCATCCACGCCTGTAGCGTACCGGAGGTGAGCGCCAGCGGGAGACCGGAGGCAAAACCCAATATCAGCAGAATGGCTGAGCGCGGTTGCTGGAAAATACGTAAATATTGACTTGACATAGGCATCTACAGACCCGGCTTTTGCCGGGTCTTGTTGTTGCTATTAACGGGCGTTTTGCTTGATAAAATCGTGAATACTGGTGTCCTGAGACATATCAACAATGGTATCGGTCAGAACGCTATTCACTGCGTCGGCAATATTCTGGTTAGAGGCCTGGAACGC
The DNA here is from genome assembly GCF_046548235.1 of Salmonella sp. SAL4457. Classification (NCBI taxonomy): domain Bacteria; kingdom Pseudomonadati; phylum Pseudomonadota; class Gammaproteobacteria; order Enterobacterales; family Enterobacteriaceae; genus Salmonella; species Salmonella sp. SAL4457. The sequence continues at coordinate 310,329 of NZ_JBGDZO010000003.1, read as the reverse complement.
CCCTTCAATAGAGTAGTTGGCGCGATAGTTTTTGGTCATCTTGCTGCCATTTGCCGCGGTCGCAATAATCGCGATATCCGCTTTGGTCGCGATGTTGTAGCGCACGCTGCCCTGGGAAACATCAGCATACAGTTGGTTAACAATTATCTGCAGATTAACCGCGCCGTTAGGCCCGATCATATAGCCCCGCGCCGTCATCTGTTTTTCCAGGACTTCTTGTAACAGGAAGCGTAAATCGCGGGAGGCGGTTAACGTTACCAGCTGGTTGTTACGCGTGACTTTCGCTAACGCTTGATCCTGGCGTTGGTCCGCGCCGGTAATGCTAACGGTGACGCCCATCAGGCTCGGGTCCTGCTGTGGCAAGGTGATCTTCGGCGCGACGTCAATGGTCGTCGGCGGTGTGGCGCATCCTGCCAGCATAAACAGAGCGACTAACGGAAAGAGAAGTTTTTTTAACATATTCAGGCTCTCAATGACGCTTAAAACGTGATAGGTAAAAATTCCCGCCATCATAACACCGCTAACGGCGAGGGGAAGTGGTCAACGCAGGTAAATTCGTCGTAATGTCCGATTTGGTATTGATAACGGCGCGAGCGGGGATTTTGAGCGCTAAAAGAATGATTAAGGCAGTAAACTTCATACGTTTGGCTGAAATAATCAGACGAAAGCTAAATTTTTGTTGTCATGCTGTAATGGAAACGGTAAAAGCGGCTAGTATTTAAAGGGATGGGTGACATCACAGCGTTGTCGGAGGAGATTTTCATGATGATACGTGAGCAAATAGAAGAAAAATTAAGGACAGCGTTCGACCCCGTGTTTCTCGAAGTTGTGGATGAAAGCTATCGTCACAATGTTCCAGCAGGATCGGAAAGCCATTTTAAGGTCGTGCTGGTGAGCGATCGCTTTACAGGCGAACGTTTTCTTAATCGTCATCGGATGATTTACGGTACGTTAACGGCGGAACTTTCCACAACCGTACATGCGCTGGCACTGCATACTTATACCCTCAAAGAGTGGGAAGGATTGCAGGATACTATCTTCGCGTCGCCTCCTTGTCGCGGCGCGGGAAGCATCGCGTAGCAAAACGGATTTGCAACTACCTCCGCTTTTCCAGTATGTTGCTACAGAATTATGTGAAAACGGCCTGCGGGCCGTTTTGTTTTGTCTGAATTTTGAGCGTGTCGTACAGTATTCAGACAAAAATTAGCCGAGAATTGTGAAAACCGCCGCAGCATCGCACAATCACCGTTCTCGACTCACAAAAGTGATGCCGCTATAATGCGCCGTCTTATATATGAACGTCTTCGGGATGATTCTGACGACAGGGAATGTGATTGATTACGAGAACATCCCGGTTCCGCGAAGCAAATAGCACGTGCTTGCGGAGTAGAGTTGACCGAGCACTGTGATTTTTTGAGGTAACAAGATGCAAGTTTCAGTTGAAACCACTCAGGGCCTTGGCCGCCGTGTAACGATTACAATCGCTGCTGACAGCATCGAGACCGCTGTAAAAAGCGAGCTGGTCAACGTAGCGAAAAAAGTACGTATTGACGGCTTCCGTAAAGGCAAAGTACCGATGAATATCGTCGCTCAGCGTTATGGCGCTTCTGTTCGCCAGGACGTGCTGGGCGATCTGATGAGCCGCAACTTCGTTGACGCGATCATCAAAGAAAAAATTAACCCGGCAGGCGCGCCGAACTATGTTCCGGGCGAATACAAAGTGGGTGAAGACTTCACTTACTCCGTCGAGTTTGAAGTCTATCCGGAAGTTGAGCTGACCGGCCTCGAGTCCATCGAAGTTGAAAAGCCGGTTGTTGAAGTCACCGACGCTGACGTTGATGTGATGCTGGACACCCTGCGTAAGCAGCAGGCGACCTGGAAAGAAAAAGACGGCGCTGCTGATGCGGAAGACCGCGTGACCATCGACTTCACCGGCTCTGTAGACGGCGAAGAGTTCGAAGGCGGCAAAGCGACCGATTTCGTTCTGGCGATGGGCCAGGGTCGTATGATTCCGGGCTTTGAAGACGGCGTTAAAGGCCACAAAGCTGGCGAAGAGTTCACTATCGACGTGACCTTCCCGGAAGAGTACCACGCTGAAAACCTGAAAGGTAAAGCGGCTAAGTTCGTTATCAACCTGAAGAAAGTTGAAGAACGCGAACTGCCGGAACTGACCGAAGAATTCATCAAACGTTTCGGCGTTGAAGATGGTTCCGTAGCCGGTCTGCGCGCTGAAGTACGTAAAAACATGGAACGCGAGCTGAAAGGCGCGGTGCGTAACCGCGTTAAGTCTCAGGCGATTGAAGGTCTGGTAAAAGCTAACGACATCGACGTACCGGCTGCGCTGATCGACAGCGAAATCGACGTTCTGCGTCGTCAGGCTGCGCAGCGTTTTGGTGGTAACGAGAAACAGGCTCTGGAGCTGCCGCGCGAACTGTTCGAAGAACAGGCTAAGCGTCGTGTAGTTGTCGGTCTGCTGCTCGGCGAAGTCATTCGTACCAACGAGCTGAAAGCGGACGAAGAACGCGTTAAAGGCCTGATCGAAGAGATGGCGTCTGCTTACGAAGATCCGAAAGAAGTGATTGAGTTCTACAGCAAAAATAAAGAGCTGATGGACAATATGCGTAACGTCGCTCTGGAAGAGCAGGCTGTTGAAGCGGTTCTGGCAAAAGCGAAAGTGTCTGAAAAAGCTACTTCCTTCAATGAGCTGATGAACCAGCAGGCATAATTTGTCGCGTTAAAAGCACGAAATTTGCACAAAAACCCGTCACCTTTCAGTGACGGGTTTTTTTTGTCACGCATTTTGCATGGTAAGGGTGCGAAAACTGCGTTTCAGTGTTAGCGTTAGAACAAAAGATTGTTATGCTTGAATTATGGCGATGCCGTACCCATTACAGAGGGACTGGCTGATAATCCGTCCATCAGGTTACAATCAGTACAGCAGGTTTTTTCAATTTTTATCCAGGAGACGGAAATGTCATACAGCGAAGAACGAGATAATTTGGCCCCTCATATGGCGCTGGTGCCGATGGTCATTGAACAGACCTCACGCGGTGAGCGCTCTTTTGATATCTATTCTCGTCTACTTAAGGAACGCGTCATATTTCTGACCGGCCAGGTCGAAGACCATATGGCTAACCTGATCGTGGCGCAGATGCTGTTCCTGGAAGCGGAAAACCCGGAAAAAGATATCTATCTGTACATTAATTCTCCTGGCGGCGTAATTACTGCGGGGATGTCCATCTATGACACCATGCAGTTTATTAAGCCAGACGTCAGCACCATTTGTATGGGACAGGCGGCCTCTATGGGGGCGTTTTTGCTGACTGCCGGGGCGAAAGGCAAACGTTTCTGCTTGCCGAACTCTCGCGTCATGATCCACCAGCCGCTGGGCGGCTATCAGGGCCAGGCGACGGATATTGAAATTCACGCCCGCGAAATTTTGAAAGTAAAAGGGCGCATGAATGAACTTATGGCGCATCATACGGGTCAATCTCTTGAGCAGATTGAACGTGATACTGAGCGCGATCGCTTCCTCTCCGCGCCTGAAGCGGTAGAGTACGGTTTGGTTGACTCAATTTTGACCCATCGTAATTGATGCCCTGGACGCAAGTGTGCCGCTATACACTTCATCCTTCACGCTACCTCGGTGTTGGTTGCCAGCGCGCCTCCCGGTGACTTACTTATGTAAGCGCCTGCGGAGTCGCTGAGTTGCCGCCTTGATGTAGCTCGAATGATTTTGTGTATATACTAATGAAGGGCGGCACAACGCTGATTAGCGGCTTGCGCCTGAGAATGGCATTTGCGTCGTCGTGTGCGGCACAAAGAACAAAGAAGAGGTTTTGACTCATGACAGATAAACGCAAAGATGGCTCGGGCAAATTGTTGTACTGCTCTTTTTGCGGCAAAAGCCAGCATGAAGTGCGCAAGCTGATTGCCGGTCCATCCGTGTATATCTGCGACGAATGCGTCGATTTATGTAACGACATTATTCGCGAAGAAATTAAAGAAGTTGCTCCGCACCGTGAACGTAGTGCGCTGCCGACGCCGCATGAAATTCGTACCCACCTGGACGATTACGTTATCGGCCAGGAGCAGGCGAAAAAAGTGCTGGCGGTGGCGGTCTATAACCACTACAAGCGTCTGCGTAACGGCGATACCAGCAATGGCGTCGAGTTAGGTAAAAGCAACATTCTGCTGATTGGACCGACCGGTTCCGGTAAAACGCTGCTGGCGGAAACGCTGGCGCGCTTGCTGGATGTGCCGTTCACTATGGCGGATGCGACCACGCTGACCGAAGCGGGTTACGTGGGGGAAGACGTCGAGAATATCATTCAGAAACTGTTGCAGAAATGCGACTACGACGTGCAAAAAGCGCAGCGTGGGATTGTCTACATTGATGAAATCGATAAGATTTCGCGTAAATCAGACAATCCGTCCATTACCCGCGATGTTTCCGGCGAAGGCGTACAGCAGGCGTTGCTGAAACTGATCGAAGGCACTGTCGCCGCGGTTCCACCGCAGGGCGGTCGCAAACATCCGCAGCAGGAGTTCTTACAGGTAGATACCTCTAAGATTCTGTTTATCTGCGGCGGCGCGTTTGCCGGTCTGGATAAAGTGATCGCTAACCGTGTTGAAACCGGCTCCGGCATTGGTTTTGGCGCGACGGTGAAAGCGAAGTCCGACAAAGCCAGCGAAGGCGAGCTGTTGTCGCAGGTTGAACCGGAAGATTTGATCAAATTTGGTCTGATTCCTGAGTTTATCGGTCGTCTGCCAGTGGTAGCGACGCTGAATGAACTCAGCGAAGAAGCGCTGATTCAAATCCTGAAAGAGCCGAAAAATGCGCTGACCAAGCAGTATCAGGCGCTGTTTAACCTGGAAGGCGTCGATCTGGAATTCCGTGACGAAGCGCTGGACGCTATCGCCAGGAAAGCAATGGCGCGTAAAACCGGCGCCCGTGGCCTGCGTTCTATCGTCGAAGCGGCGCTGCTGGATACCATGTACGATTTGCCATCTATGGAAGACGTCGAAAAAGTGGTGATCGACGAGTCCGTTATTGCCGGTCAGAGTAAGCCGTTGCTGATTTACGGCAAACCGGAAGCGCAGGCTTCTGGCGAATAATTAAACATTCATACAATCAGTTAGCCAAAAAAGGGGGGATTTTATCTCCCCTTTCGTTTTTCCTGTAAACACGCCGTTGAATGTGTGGGAAACATCCCCATATACTGACGTACATGTTATAGGTGGTATGGAGCACAGCTATACTATCTGATTACCTGGCGGACACTAAACTAAGAGAGAGCTCTATGAATCCTGAGCGTTCTGAACGCATTGAAATCCCCGTATTGCCCTTGCGCGATGTGGTGGTTTATCCGCACATGGTCATACCCTTATTTGTAGGGCGGGAAAAATCTATCCGTTGTCTGGAAGCGGCTATGGACCATGATAAAAAAATCATGCTGGTCGCCCAGAAGGAAGCATCGACGGATGAGCCGGGTGTAAACGATCTTTTCACCGTCGGGACCGTGGCCTCTATTTTGCAGATGCTGAAACTGCCTGACGGCACCGTAAAAGTGCTGGTCGAGGGGTTACAGCGCGCGCGTATTTCCGCGCTGTCTGACAACGGCGAACATTTCTCCGCGAAGGCGGAGTACCTTGATTCGCCAGCCATTGATGAGCGTGAACAAGAAGTGCTGGTGCGTACCGCTATCAGCCAGTTCGAAGGCTACATCAAGCTGAACAAAAAAATTCCGCCGGAAGTGCTGACGTCACTCAATAGCATTGACGACCCTGCACGTCTGGCTGACACCATCGCCGCGCATATGCCGCTGAAACTGGCGGATAAACAGTCCGTACTGGAGATGTCCGACGTTAACGAACGTCTGGAATATCTGATGGCGATGATGGAATCTGAAATCGATCTGCTGCAGGTTGAGAAACGCATTCGCAACCGCGTGAAAAAGCAGATGGAGAAATCCCAGCGCGAGTACTATCTGAACGAGCAAATGAAAGCGATTCAGAAAGAGCTTGGCGAGATGGACGACGCGCCGGACGAAAACGAAGCGCTGAAGCGTAAGATCGACGCGGCGAAAATGCCGAAAGAGGCGAAAGAGAAAGCGGAAGCGGAACTGCAGAAGCTGAAAATGATGTCTCCGATGTCGGCGGAAGCGACCGTGGTGCGCGGCTACATCGACTGGATGGTGCAGGTGCCGTGGAATGCGCGTAGCAAGGTCAAAAAAGACCTGCGTCAGGCGCAGGAAATCCTCGATACTGACCATTATGGTCTGGAGCGCGTGAAAGACCGCATCCTTGAGTATCTCGCGGTTCAAAGCCGTGTAAATAAAATCAAGGGGCCGATCCTGTGTCTGGTGGGGCCGCCGGGGGTAGGTAAAACCTCGTTGGGCCAGTCCATCGCTAAAGCAACAGGGCGTAAATACATCCGTATGGCGCTGGGCGGCGTGCGTGATGAAGCGGAAATCCGCGGTCATCGCCGGACTTACATTGGCTCTATGCCGGGTAAACTGATCCAAAAAATGGCCAAAGTGGGGGTTAAAAACCCACTGTTCCTGCTCGATGAGATCGACAAAATGTCTTCTGACATGCGCGGCGATCCGGCTTCCGCACTGCTGGAAGTGCTGGATCCGGAGCAGAACGTGGCGTTCAGCGATCATTACCTGGAAGTGGATTACGATCTCAGCGATGTGATGTTCGTCGCCACTTCCAACTCCATGAACATTCCGGCGCCGCTGCTGGATCGTATGGAAGTGATCCGTCTGTCCGGTTATACCGAAGACGAGAAGCTGAATATTGCTAAACGTCACCTGCTGCCGAAGCAGATCGAGCGTAACGCGCTGAAGAAAGGCGAACTGACGGTCGACGATAGCGCGATTATCGGTATTATCCGCTATTACACGCGTGAAGCGGGCGTTCGTAGTCTGGAGCGTGAAATCTCCAAACTGTGCCGCAAAGCGGTTAAACAACTGTTGCTCGATAAGTCGTTAAAACATATCGAAATTAACGGTGATAATCTGCACGACTACCTCGGTGTGCAGCGCTTTGACTATGGCCGCGCGGATAGCGAAAACCGCGTAGGTCAGGTGACGGGCCTGGCGTGGACGGAAGTGGGCGGCGATCTGTTGACCATCGAAACCGCCTGCGTCCCGGGCAAAGGCAAGTTGACCTACACCGGCTCGCTCGGTGAAGTGATGCAGGAATCCATTCAGGCGGCGCTGACCGTGGTGCGTGCGCGCGCGGAAAAACTGGGTATTAATCCGGACTTTTACGAAAAACGCGATATCCACGTTCACGTGCCGGAAGGCGCAACGCCGAAAGACGGTCCAAGCGCCGGTATCGCAATGTGTACCGCGCTGGTTTCCTGCCTGACCGGTAATCCGGTGCGCGCAGATGTGGCAATGACCGGTGAGATCACGCTGCGTGGTCAGGTGTTGCCGATCGGCGGCCTGAAAGAAAAACTGTTGGCGGCGCATCGCGGCGGGATTAAAACGGTCTTAATTCCATTCGAAAATAAACGTGATCTGGAGGAAATTCCGGACAACGTGATTGCCGATCTGGATATTCATCCTGTGAAGCGCATTGAGGAGGTTCTGACGCTTGCTCTGCAAAACGAACCGTCTGGAATGCAGGTTGTAACCGCAAAATAGTGACCTCGCGCAAATAGCGCTAATAAAAACAGGGCTGGCAGGCTATTTCGGACTTGCCAGCCTTTTTTTGTATAGCTAATTTAGATGGTTGATTGGGTCTGCCACCATTAACGGGTGTTGTAAGGGCGTGGCAGGCCTGATATAACTGCTGCGCGGTCGTACTTCGAAGGATTCAGGTGCGATATAAATTATAAAGAGGAAGAGAAGAGTGAATAAATCTCAACTGATCGAAAAAATTGCTGCAGGGGCTGATATCTCTAAGGCTGCGGCTGGACGTGCGCTAGATGCGATTATTGCTTCTGTTACCGAATCTCTGAAAGAAGGGGATGACGTTGCACTGGTAGGCTTTGGTACTTTTGCTGTTAAAGAGCGTGCTGCCCGTACTGGTCGCAACCCGCAAACAGGTAAAGAGATCACCATCGCCGCTGCCAAAGTGCCGAGTTTCCGTGCAGGTAAAGCGCTGAAAGACGCGGTAAACTAAGCGTGATCCCCTCGGGGGATGTGACAAAGTACAAGGGCGCATCAACTGATGTGCCTTTTTTATTGGCGATTCGGGACTTTCTGTGCGTTGCGGGCTGACAATTGCCCTCGTTTCTTGTCACAATAGGCTTTTGTGCGCCGCGTTCAGAAAATGCGATGCGCGTGAAGTCTCTATACGCAAATCATTCAGGTTGCGTCGACGCGGCTACTGAGCGAATCACTCGGTAGCCAGCAGAGAAGCCGCCTGAAAGATAAAGTGTAAAGTCACCTACAGCGGAGTGTGGTTACACCATGATGGACAGCTTACGCACGGCTGCAAACAGTCTCGTGCTCAAGATTATTTTCGTTATCATTATCGTGTCGTTCATTTTGACCGGCGTTAGTGGTTACCTGATTGGCGGAAGCAATAACTACGCCGCAAAAGTGAATGGCCAGGAAATCAGCCGGGCACAGTTTGAGAATGCGTTTAATAACGAACGTAACCGTATGCAGCAGCAGTTGGGCGACAGGTATTCTGAACTGGCGGCCAACGAAGGTTATATGAAAAGCCTGCGCCAGCAGGTGCTGAATCGTCTGATAGATGAAGCGCTGTTGGATCAATATTCCCGCGAACTGAAACTGGGCATCAGCGATGAGCAGGTAAAGCAGGCGATTTTCGCCACTCCCGCTTTTCAGGTGGACGGTAAGTTTGACAACAACCGCTATAACGCGATTGTGAATCAGATGGGAATGACCGCCGATCAGTACGCTCAGGCGCTGCGTAACCAGCTTACCACTCAGCAACTGATCAACGGCGTGGCCGGTACTGATTTTATGCTGAAAGGGGAAACCGACGAACTGGCGTCATTAGTCTCTCAACAGCGCGTGGTGCGTGAAGCCGTTATTGATGTCAACGCGCTGGCGGCGAAGCAGCAGGTGACCGATCAGGAAGTGTCCAGCTACTACGATCAGAATAAAGTCCGCTTTATGACGCCGGAACAGTTCCGCGTAAGCTATATCAAGCTGGATGCCGCGACGATGCAGGCACCGGTCAGCGATGCGGATATTCAGGCCTATTATGACCAGCATGTAGATCAGTTTACTCAGCCGGAGCGCATTCGTTACAGCATTATTCAGACCAAAACGGAAGATGATGCGAAAGCGGTACTGGATGCGCTGAACAAGGGCGAAGATTTCGCCACGCTGGCGAAAGAGAAATCTACCGATATCATCTCTGCGCGTAATGGCGGCGATATGGGCTGGCTGGAAGAGTCTGCCACGGTGCCGGAACTGAAAAACGCCGGATTAAAAGAAAAAGGCCAGATATCTGGCGTGATTAAGTCGTCTGTCGGTTTTCTGGTGGCGCGTCTGGATGATATTCAGCCTGCCAAAGTGAAACCGTTAAGCGAGGTTCGCGACGACATTGCCGCGAAAGTGAAACAGGAAAAAGCGCTGGATGCTTACTATGCGTTGCAGCAGAAGGTGAGCGATGCGGCAAGCAACGACAATGAGTCGTTAGCAGGCGCTGAACAGGTCGCTGGCGTAAAAGCAGTTGAAACCGGCTGGTTTAGCCGTGACACCTTACCGGAAGAGCTGAACTTCAAACCGGTAGCCGATGCTATCTTTAATGGCGGTCTGGTGGGCGAAAACGGTACGCCGGGGCCGAATTCAGACATTATCACCGTGGATGGTGACCGGGCTTTTGTCGTACGCGTGAGCGAACATAAACCTGAAGCCGTGAAGCCGTTGGCAGAAGTGAAAGAACAGGTCACTGCCCTGGTGAAGCATAATAAAGCGGAACAACAGGCGAAGCTGGATGCGGAAAAACTGCTGGTCGAGCTGAAAGCGGGCAAAGGCGCGGAAGCGATGAAAGCGGCGGGGCTGAGTTTTGGCGAGCCTAAAACGTTAAGTCGTACCAGTCAGGATCCGGTGAGTCAGGCGGCCTTTGCGTTAAGCCTTCCGACGAAAGATAAGCCAGTTTATGGCGTGGCGAACGATATGCAGGGTAACGTCGTTCTGCTGGCGTTTGACGAGGTGAAAGCGGGCGCCATGCCGGAAGCGCAGAAAAAAGCGATGGTGCAGGGCATCACGCAGAACAATGCGCAAATTGTCTTTGAGGCGCTGATGAGCAATCTGCGTAAAGAGGCGAAAATCAAAATCGGCGACGCTCTGGAACAGCAGTAATCGTCGAGGCGCTTCGCAAAAAATTGCAAAACGTTGTATCCCACAAAGGCCGCTTTCGCGGCCTTTTCCATTTCTGAGAATTGCCGTTTGTTCGTTTTTCTCCGCCCCGCTATCGTGGCTGCACTGTTAACAAACAAGGAGAAAACAGTATGAAACACGGAATTAAAGCACTGCTTATTACGCTTTCTTTAACCTGCGCGGGCATGGCCCATAGCGCGCTGGCGGCGACGCCTGTCGCAAAAAATGCAGCGGTGGAAACAAAAGCGGATACGCCTTCTTCATCCTCCGCCAAAGCGGCATTACCTGCTAAAGCCAGCGATGATGAAGGTACCAGGGTGAGCATTAATACCGCGTCTGCGGAGGATCTGGCGCGGGTGATGAACGGCGTTGGGCTGAAAAAAGCGCAGGCTATTGTGAGCTATCGGGAGGAGTATGGTCCTTTTAAAACGGTGGATGATTTAAAGCAGGTGCCGGGAATGGGAAGCGCGCTGGTGGAGCGTAATCTGGCAGTTTTAACATTGTAATCACTTGCACAGTGGCAAAAATTTGCCAGACTGTAGAGGTCATACCAGTTATGACCTCTGTACTTGTCGTTTACTTATAACAACAACGTAAGGTTATTGCGCTATGCAAACACAAATCAAAGTTCGTGGATATCATCTTGATGTTTATCAACATGTTAATAATGCCCGCTATCTGGAGTTTCTGGAAGAGGCCCGTTGGGATGGGCTGGAAAACAGCGACAGCTTTCAGTGGATGACGGCCCGCAATATTGCCTTTGTGGTGGTAAACATCAATATAAATTACCGTCGTCCGGCGGTATTGAGCGATCTACTGACCGTGACCAGCCAGGTACAACAGCTTAACGGTAAAAGCGGCGTATTAAGCCAGACGATTACGCTGGAGCCAGAAGGGCAGGTGGTGGCTGATGCGCTCATCACGTTTGTTTGTATTGATTTAAAAACGCAAAAAGCGCTGCCGCTGGAAGGCGAATTGCGTGAAAAGCTGGAACAGATGGTGCAATAACGCCTCGCTGTCTGATGGCGTTGAACTTGTCCGGCCTGGCGATATTGACCATGGTGCATATCGCCAGGCCGGATAAGGCGCGTGCGCCGCCATCCGGCAAAACAATCACCTTAACCCGGTTTTTTGCTTCATTGCCGCCATCACCGCCGCTTTATTCGACAGATAATGATTCAGGCCGTTAGCGCGCAGATTACAGGCCGCGCAATGACCACAGCCATCGCCTTTAATGCCGTTATAGCAGGTCAGCGTCTCTTCGCGAACCAAATCCAGTTGGCCCCAATAATCGGCCAGCGCCCAGGTTTCAGCTTTATCAATCCACATTAAGGGCGTTTCGAAACGGATATCTTTCGCCATGCCCAGATTCACCGCGTGATTCAGCGCTTTGACGAACTCATCGCGACAGTCTGGATAGCCGGAAAAATCGGTCTCGCAAACGCCAGTGATCACCGCTTCGGCTTTAACCTGATAAGCGTAAATCGCCGCCAGCGTCAGAAAGAGAATATTGCGTCCCGGTACGAAAGTATTGGGGATACCGTCAGCGTTCGGTTCATAGTCCGGCACCGGAATGCTATCCCGCGTCAGGCTGCTGACCGCCAGTTCGTTCAGCAAAGTGACATCCAGCACTTTATGCGCGCGTGCGCCAAGTTTTAACGCCAGCGCCCGCGCGACATCAATCTCTGCGCGGTGGCGCTGACCATAATCAAACGTGACACAATGCACTTCATCATACTGATGCCGCGCTTGCGCCAGACAAGTGGTGGAGTCCTGACCTCCACTAAATACAACAACGGCGCGTTTCATAGTTATCCTGATCAATGACGAAAGCCAATATGGTAACGCGTACGGATAATCCCGACCAGCTTCTTCACGGCGAAGGCGGCGGAAGCCAGGCTTCGCTAAATTCAAACCAGCCGCGAGGGGTGAGTCGAACGCCGTTAACGCCCGGTGGGGCGCTGATGCGATAGTGATAATTAAATAGTGGCGTAAGTGTGGCGTCATCCATCAGGTTAGCAAAAACTTGTTGTAGCGCGGCGCGGCGATCTTTTTCATTGGGCTGAATTTGCAGAGCGTCAAGCGTAGCCTGCAGATGGGAAAACGCAGGCGCGTCCAGGACATGCGGCCAGATCTGATCGCAACGTAGCCACTGCTCCAGCGTATATTCCGGCGCTTCGCCGATCAGCCTGTCGCCCATCATCAGATCCGCTTGCGCCAACGCAGGGCAGTTATCCCAGTTTTTGGCATTATGAAAAATCAACGTTAACTCACAGCCGAGCGTCGCCAGGTAATGTCGAAGCTGTTCCGCCATCGTATGCAGCTCTACGGGAAGGTGATACGCCAGGGTAAGTTTTTTCGGCAATGGCGTTTCATCAACGTCCTGCCATTGCGGGATTGTCCAGCCGGGTAGCAGCCCCTGACTTGGCATAATCAAGTTCTCATCTACCGGTAAGGTTTTCAGCAGCGAAGTATGATGGATAATATGTATCAGACGCCGCGCCTGCTGTACGTTGAGCCGTGAGCCCTTTTTGAGGGTTAAATAACAAAAGCCAAGACTGATACCACTACTTACCTGACTCAGCGTCGCCAGCTCTTCCGGTTTGCCGATGGCAATCTGCACCGGATGGCGGCAACTGGTGCCCAGATCCTGGGCAAACAGTTGCGGGGTGATCCAGAATTCAATCGCTTTCAGCAGCGGATGGCTGAGGTGATAATGGTCATGACTTTCCAGACGCACCAGTTCCGGCGTGAACAACGCCAGGCAAAAAGGACCGGTGCCGATAAGCGGCAGGTCAGGATGCGCCAGACCGCTACAATAGCTCGCCAGACGATGCGCCAGCCAGTAATCAGGTCGGTGAAGGAGAAAGGTCAGGCACTGAGGATGCGTTACTTCGATCCGTGCGACGCTAATAAACAATTTGCTTAGCGCCGGTAGGGTAAGCAGCCTTTCCAGGCGTTCGTGTAGCTGCGCGGTATCCACCGCATCGCCATTATGCCAGTGCAGCGTGGAGCGAATATAAAAATCCCAGCGTAAACCGTCGGCGGAAACCTCCCAGTGATGCGCCAAATCCCCGCAAGGATATTGACTGTCGCGGTCGAAGCGCGTTAACCCGGAAAAAACTTGCCCTGCGAGATGCTGTTCCGCGCGTCCTGGCAGAAAACCCGGCTGCAGCGGATCAAGCGGACGATAGTAGGGAATACGCAATGTCGGCGTATCGTTTTGCCATTGGCCGCCCATAAAAGGCTGGAGCATCGCCCGTAACTCGCCCGGCGCCAGCTGCGCCAGTTCCAGTACGTTGAGCTGCTGCCCTTTTTCCAGCGCCTGTTCCATCATGGCGGTGCGGAGCGATTCCGGCGTGACCAGAAACTGGAGCCGTCCACGTTTCCCGCGTCCGGACTGCGCCTCCCATCTTAGCCAACCCGCCTGCTGGGCCTGACGCAGCAGCGTTCGCAGATGGCGCTCGCTACAAAAACAGCGTTCGGCCAGTTCGCTAACGGTGACATGTTGCGTTTCCCCGGCGGAAGGCTGCCAGAGGCGTTGATATTGATTAAGCCGATTCAGTAGCCTCATAGAAACCCGGAACACTTCCTTTTATCTGTTCACTATTACTTCCGTATATCTCAGGTAATACTGAACAACAAGTTAACCGCGTCACAGTGTGGAGAAAGAGATGGCCCGTCTGGCAGCATTTGATATGGATGGCACGTTATTAATGCCCGATCACCATTTGGGTAGAGAAACGATCGCCACGCTGGCGCGTCTGCGCGAACGCGATATCACCCTGACATTCGCTACGGGTCGTCATGTGCTGGAGATGCGGCATATTCTGGGGACGCTTTCATTGGATGCTTATCTTATTACCGGTAACGGGACGCGAATTCACTCGCTGGAAGGCGACGTGCTGCATCGTCAGGATCTCGATCCTCAGGTTGCCGATACGGTGATGCACCATGCCTGGGATACCCGAGCCAGTATGCATGTGTTTAATGACAACGGCTGGTTTACAGGCCAGGAGATCCCCGCGCTACTCCAGGCGCACGTCTACAGCGGCTTTCGTTATCAGGTTATCGATATAAAAAGTATTCCGGCCCATCAGGTGACGAAGATCTGTTTTTGCGGCGATCATGACGATCTGATCCGTTTGCGCATTCAGCTCAATGAGGCGCTGGAAGAACGCGCGCACCTCTGTTTCTCTGCCGTCGACTGCCTGGAAGTGCTACCGCTGGGGTGCAATAAAGGATCGGCGCTGGCGGTATTGAGCAACCATTTAGGGCTTTCACTGGCAGATTGCATGGCGTTTGGCGACGCGATGAACGATCGGGAAATGCTGGGCAGCGTCGGGCGGGGGCTCATTATGGGCAATGCCATGCCGCAGCTTATCGCCGCGCTGCCACACCTTTCGGTTATCGGACATTGTGGTAATCAAGCGGTATCACACTTTTTGACGCATTGGCTGGACAATCCGCATCTACCTTATTCCCCCGAATGAGAGATCTCTTCCAGCAAGCCAGACATTCAGTCTGGCTTTTTTTTGGTTTCTAGTCGCCGGTAAGTAATTTTGCGATGGCCGCTGACCACGGCGTCAAATCGCCGATATGGTCGCTAACCCAGGCCGGATGGTAATAGGTATCCAGATAGCGATCGCCGCTATCGCACAATAACGTCACGATAGCGCCGGTTTCTCCAGCCTCGCGCATCCGGGCCGCTAGCTGCAGCGCTCCCCACATATTCGTGCCGGTAGAGGCGCCGACTTTACGGCCTAGCTGCGTTTCCAGCCAGTGTGCGGTGGCAACGCTGGCGGCGTCCGGCACGCGCAGCATCTCATCCACGACATCCGGAATAAAAGAAGGCTCTACTCGCGGACGACCAATTCCTTCAATTTTACTGCCTACCGGGCTGCGTAATGAAGCGTCGCGATCCTGCCAGTAAGGTAAAAAGACGGAATTTTCCGGATCCACCACCATGAGCTGAGTATCATAGCCCTGGCAGCGAATATAGCGCCCAATCGTCGCAGAGGTTCCGCCCGTTCCGGCGCTCATGACGATAAATCGCGGTACCGGATGGGGTTCGTTGCGCATCTGGCGGAAAATACTGTCGGCAATATTATTGTTGCCCCGCCAGTCGGTAGCTCGTTCTGCGTAGGTAAACTGGTCCATATAGTGACCGTTCAGTTCATGCGCCAGCCGCTCGGAGGCGGCATAAATTTCGCAGGCGCTCTCCACAAAATGACAGTGGCCGCCGTAAAATTGAATCTGTTCGATTTTACGTTTTGCGGTACAGGCGGGCATGACGGCGATGAACGGCAGTCCCAGTAAACGCGCGAACCAGGCTTCGGAAATCGCCGTTGAGCCTGATGACGCTTCAATAATCGGAGTGCCTTCTTTAATCCAGCCATTGCACAGCCCATAAAGGAACAGCGAGCGCGCCAGACGATGCTTGAGGCTACCGGTGGGATGCGTGCTTTCGTCTTTCAGGTAAAGCTGGATACCTGGAAATGCCGGCAGGGGCAAACGAATAAGATGCGTATCCGCCGAGCGCTGGTGGTCAGCGTTAATTTCATTAATGGCATTTTTAACCCAATTGCTACTCATCATTAATATCCATTTATCATTTTGTGCCAAGAGTAGCGAAAAGTACGGAAAAAATTGTTGCTATTTGACCTTTAAATTACAATGTAAGGAGAAAAATATTCTCTATGGAGTGGGTATGTTAGATAAAATTGACCGTAAACTGCTTTGCTTATTGCAGCAGGACTGTACCCTCTCTTTGCAGGCGCTGGCGGATGCCGTTAATCTGACGACAACGCCTTGCTGGAAGCGGCTTAAACGCCTGGAAGATGACGGTATCCTGCTTGGCAGGGTCGCGCTGCTGGACCCGGAAAAACTGGGTCTGGGATTAACCGCTTTTGTGTTGATAAAAACGCAGCACCACAGCAGTGAATGGTACTGTCGGTTCGTGACCGTCGTCTCTGAGATGCCGGAAGTGCTTGGCTTCTGGCGGATGGCGGGGGAATACGACTATCTGATGCGAGTTCAGGTGGCCGACATGAAGCGGTATGACGACTTCTATAAACGTCTGGTCAATAGCGTCCCAGGACTGTCAGACGTCACCTCCAGTTTTGCGATGGAACAGATTAAGTACACCACCTCTCTGCCCATTGAATAATTCTCCCGGTATTGCCGGAAATCATATCAGGAAATAACGCGTGCGATTATTTGCTCAATTAAGCTGGTACTTTCGCCGGGAATGGCGTCGCTATCTTGGCGCGGTGGCCCTGCTTATGCTTATTGCGATGCTTCAGCTGATCCCGCCCAAAGTGGTGGGGATTGTCGTGGATGGCGTAACCGCACAGCATTTTACTCTAGGCCGAATAGCGATGTGGATTGGCACCATTGCCCTGATCGCCGTAGTGGTCTATTTGTTGCGCTATGTCTGGCGCGTGCTGCTATTTGGCGCTTCTTATCAATTAGCCGTCGAACTGCGTGAAGATTATTATCGCCAGCTGAGTCGTCAGCATCCCGAATTTTATCAGCGCCATCGGACGGGCGATCTGATCGCGCGTGCGACGAATGATGTGGATCGCGTCGTATTTGCGGCGGGCGAGGGCGTTCTGACGCTGGTTGACTCGCTGGTAATGGGCTGCGCGGTACTGATTGTCATGTCGACGCAAATTAGCTGGCAGCTAACGCTATTAGCGCTGTTGCCGATGCCGATTATGGCGCTGATGATCAAACGTTACGGCGATCGGCTGCATGATTATTTCAAACTGGCGCAGGCCGCCTTCTCCAGCCTGAACGACCGCACGCAGGAGAGTCTGACCAGCATCCGCATGATCAAAGCGTTTGGTCTGGAGGACCGCCAGTCTTCGCTGTTTGCGGCGGATGCCGAAGATACCGGCAAGAAAAATATGCGCGTGGCGCGTATTGACGCGCGTTTTGATCCAACCATTTACATCGCCATTGGCATGGCGAACCTGCTCGCGATTAGCGGCGGAAGCTGGATGGTGGTTAACGGCAGCCTGACGCTGGGCGAACTCACCAGCTTTATGATGTATCTGGGGTTGATGATTTGGCCGATGCTGGCGCTGGCCTGGATGTTTAATATCGTGGAGCGGGGTAGCGCCGCTTACAGCCGCATCCGCGCCATGCTGGCGGAAGCGCCGGTAGTTAAGGATGGCGAAGAGCCGGTCCCGGCGGGGCGTGGCGAACTGACGGCGGCCATTCGTGAGTTTTGCTATCCGCAAACGACGCATCCGGCGCTGGAGAATGTGAACTTTCGTCTTAAACCGGGTCAGATGCTGGGGATATGCGGTCCGACCGGCGCGGGGAAAAGCACAATATTGTCGCTTATCCAGCGCCATTTTGATGTGACGCAGGGAGAAATCCGATTCCATGACGTGCCGTTGACGCATCTGCAACTGGATAGCTGGCGTAGCCGACTGGCGGTTGTCAGCCAGACGCCGTTTTTGTTCTCGGACTCTATTGCCAATAATATTGCGCTCGGACGCCCGGAGGCGACCCAGGAAGATATTGAACAGGTGGCGCGTTTAGCCAGCGTACATGAGGATATCCTCCGTTTGCCTCAGGGCTACGACACGCAGGTAGGTGAACGTGGCGTCATGTTATCGGGTGGGCAAAAACAGCGTATCTCGATTGCCAGAGCGCTGCTGTTGAATGCGGAAATTCTGCTTCTCGATGATGCGCTTTCAGCAGTAGATGGTCGTACAGAGCATCAGATTTTGCATAATTTGCGCCAGTGGGGCGAAGGGCGTACGGTCATCATCAGCGCGCATCGTTTATCCGCGTTGACCGACGCCAATGAAATTATCGTTATGCAACATGGTCATGTTGTTCAGCGCGGCGATCACAATCAACTGGCGCAGCAGATTGGCTGGTATCGCGATATGTATCGCTATCAGCAACTGGAGGCCGCTCTGGATGACGCGCCGGAACGCGGCGAGGAGGCGGTGAATGCGTAGTTTTGGACAGCTATGGCCGACGCTGAAACGGTTGCTGGCGTATGGCTCGCCATGGCGAAAACCGCTCTCTGTCGCGGTGATGATGCTGTGGATTGCGGCGGCGGCGGAGGTTAGCGGTCCGCTGCTGATCAGCTATTTCATTGATAACATGGTGGCCCGCCACCATTTACCGTTGGGCAAGGTCGCGGGGCTGGCGGCCGCCTATGTGGGGCTACAGTTTCTGGCGGCGGGTCTCCATTACGCCCAGTCTTTATTATTTAACCGGGCGGCCGTTGGCGTGGTTCAGTCCTTGCGCACGGACGTCATGGATGCCGCCTTGCGTCAGCCGCTAAGCGCCTTCGACACGCAGCCTGTCGGACAATTAATTTCACGCGTGACCAACGATACGGAAGTCATCCGCGATCTGTACGTCACGGTCGTCGCAACGGTATTACGTAGCGCGGCGTTGATCGGCGCCATGCTGGTCGCTATGTTCAGCCTTGACTGGCGGATGGCGCTGGTGGCGATTTTGATTTTTCCGGCGGTATTGACCGTGATGATCATTTATCAGCGCTACAGCACGCCGATTGTACGCCGCGTGCGGGCATACCTGGCGGATATTAACGACGGCTTTAACGAAATCATCAATGGGATGAGCGTAATCCAGCAGTTTCGCCAGCAGGCGCGCTTCGGCGAACGCATGGGCGAGGCCAGCCGCTCGCACTACATGGCGCGGATGCAGACGCTGCGCTTGGATGGCTTTTTATTGCGTCCGCTGCTTAGCCTCTTTTCCGCGCTCATTTTATGCGGTTTGTTGATGCTTTTCAGCTTTACGTCTGCCGGCACGATTGAGGTCGGGGTGCTGTATGCGTTCATTAGCTATTTGTCACGTCTGAACGAGCCGCTCATTGAACTGACCACCCAGCAATCCATGCTACAGCAGGCGGTTGTGGCGGGAGAACGTGTTTTTGAACTGATGGATCGCCCGCGCCAGCGCTATGGCAGCGATGACAGGCCGTTACAAAGCGGGGCGATTGATATTGATCATCTGTCGTTTGCTTACCGCGACGATAATCTTGTTTTACAGGACATTACGCTCTCAGTACCGTCCCGTAGCTTTGTGGCGCTGGTGGGGCACACCGGCAGCGGGAAGAGCACGCTCGCCAGCTTATTAATGGGGTATTACCCCCTGACACAAGGCGAAATTCGGCTGGATGGGCGAGAGATCTCCTCTCTTAATCATCGCGTTTTACGCCAGGGCGTGGCGATGGTTCAACAGGACCCGGTAGTGATGGCGGATACCTTTCTGGCTAATGTGACGCTGGGGCGCGATGTCTCCGAGGCGCAGGTGTGGCAGGCGCTGGAAACGGTACAACTGGCAGATCTGGCGCGCGGCTTGAGCGACGGGCTGCATACGCATCTCGGCGAGCAGGGAAATACGCTGTCCGTCGGGCAAAAACAGCTATTGGCGCTGGCGCGCGTGCTGGTTGACGCCCCGCAAATATTAATTCTTGATGAAGCGACGGCCAGCATCGATTCCGGCACTGAGCAGGCGATACAGCAGGCGCTGGCGGCGATTCGCGAGCGCACCACGCTGGTGGTTATTGCCCATCGTCTATCGACAATCGTGGAGGCGGATACCATTCTGGTTCTCCATCGCGGCCAGGCGGTGGAGCGCGGGACGCATCAACAATTGCTGGCGGCGCAAGGGCGCTACTGGCAAATGTATCAATTACAGTTAGTTGGCGAGGAGTTAGCCGCCAGCGTACACGAAGAATCCGGCCCTACGGCGTAAGGTTTGGCGCCACAGGGCAAAACCTCGCCCATTATGCACCGTCGTGGTGCGTTTTTCTTTCCCTGCTTCGATTTTGGGGCGCGTCAATATAAAGACGCGCCGCTAACTGCGCTTTTCCTCGCTCGCCAGCTTCTGGCACATCCTTTGCAATATCCATTCTGAAGAGTCCATGCGCGGCGGCAGCCGTTACCTAATTCTGACTGGAGGGTTCTATGAAGCTGGTTACCGTGATTATCAAACCGTTCAAGCTGGAGGACGTGCGGGAGGCGCTTTCTTCCATTGGCATTCAGGGACTGACCGTCACCGAAGTGAAAGGGTTTGGCCGTCAGAAAGGACACGCCGAACTGTATCGCGGCGCGGAGTACAGCGTGAATTTCCTGCCGAAGGTCAAAATTGATGTGGCTATCGCCGACGACCAACTGGAAGAGGTGATCGATATCATCAGTAAAGCGGCTTACACCGGAAAAATTGGCGACGGCAAAATTTTCGTCGCGGAGCTCATGCGCGTTATTCGGATTCGTACCGGCGAAGCTGACGAAGCAGCGCTGTAAGACCCGCCACACAGCAACAGGAAATGAAAAAATGAAGATAGCGATGATAAAAACCACACTGGCTTCACTGGCGCTGCTGCCTGGGCTAACGATAGCCGCGCCAGCGGCTGCCGATAAAGCGGATAGTGCTTTTATGATGATTTGCACCGCGCTGGTGCTGTTCATGACGATACCGGGTATCGCGCTGTTTTACGGCGGATTAATTCGCGCCAAGAATGTGCTGTCAATGTTAACGCAAGTGACCGTCACCTTTGCGCTGGTCTGTATTTTATGGGTGGTGTACGGCTATTCGCTGGCTTTTGGCGAAGGGAATCATTTCTTCGGTAATGCCGATGGGGCGATGTTGAAGAATATCGCGTTGACGGCGGTAACGGGTACGATTTATCAGTATATTCATGTCGCGTTTCAGGGATCTTTCGCCTGTATTACCGTCGGGCTGATTGTCGGCGCGCTGGCGGAGCGTATTCGTTTTTCGGCGGTACTGATTTTTGTCGTGGTGTGGTTCACGCTCTCTTATATCCCGATTGCGCACATGGTGTGGGGCGGCGGCCTGCTGGCTGCTCACGGCGCGCTGGATTTTGCCGGTGGTACGGTGGTGCATATTAACGCCGCTATCGCCGGGCTGGTGGGGGCTTATTTAATTGGCAAACGCGTCGGCTTTGGGAAAGAAGCATTTAAACCCCATAACCTGCCGATGGTCTTTACCGGTACTGCGATTCTGTATATCGGCTGGTTTGGATTTAACGCGGGTTCTGCGGGTAGCGCAAACGAGATAGCAGCGCTGGCCTTTGTGAACACCGTGGTGGCGACCGCCGCCGCGATTCTGGGGTGGATTATCGGCGAGTGGACGCTACGCGGTAAGCCTTCCCTGCTGGGGGCGTGTTCCGGCGCGATTGCCGGTCTGGTCGGCGTGACGCCAGCCTGTGGCTATGTTGGCGTTGGCGGCGCGCTGGTTATCGGCGTTATTGCGGGTCTGGCGGGATTGTGGGGAGTCACCATGCTTAAACGTCTGCTACGGGTAGATGATCCGTGCGACGTATTTGGCGTTCACGGCGTTTGCGGAATAATCGGCTGTATCCTGACCGGCGTTTTTGCCGCCAGTTCGCTGGGCGGCGTTGGCTTTGTCGACGGCGTTACGATGGGACATCAGGTGATGGTACAGCTGGAAAGTATTGCTATTACGGTCGTCTGGTCCGGCGTTGTCGCGTTTGTTGGTTACAAACTGGCGGATATCCTTGTTGGACTGCGTGTACCGGAAGAGCAGGAGCGCGAGGGGCTGGATGTGAACAGTCACGGCGAGAATGCGTATAACGCGTGATTGCGCAACATGCCTGATGGCGCTGCGCTTATCCAGTTTACCGTAGGCCGGATAAGCGCAGCGTCATCAGGCCATTAACGCCGCATAGCGGCATGTTTTTTAATTGTGATTACGCATTACCCCTTCCTGCACGGTTGAAGCGACCAGCGCGCCATCCTGAGTATAAAACTCGCCGCGAACAAAGCCCCGGGCGCTGGAGGCGGAAGTGCTCTCTACGCTATAAAGTAGCCATTCATTAAAATTGAACGGGCGATGGAACCACATAGAGTGATCGATAGTGGCGATCTGAATGCCCTTTTCCAGAAAACCGATGCCGTGAGGCTGAAGCGCGACGGGAAGGAAATTCAGATCCGAGGCATATCCCAGTAAATATTGATGGACGCGAATGTCATCCGGAACGGTGCCGTTGGCGCGAATCCATACCTGACGCACAGGCGCGGCGACGTGACCTTTCAACGGATTGTGAAATTCGACGGGACGAATTTCCAGCGGGCGATCGCAGAGAAACTTTTCTTTCAGAATCGGCGGCAGTAAATGCGCCAGCGATTGCGCGATTTCCGTTTCTGACGGTAGTCCTTCCGGCCCGACTGCCGTCGGCATGGTTTTTTGATGTTCAAAACCCGGTTCCGGTGCCTGGAATGAGGCGGTCATGTAAAAGATGGGTTTCCCGTTCTGAATAGCGGCAACGCGGCGGGCGCTGAAGCTATTCCCATCGCGCAGCACTTCTACGTCATAGATAATGGGTTTTTGGCTGTCGCCTGGCCGCAGAAAATAACTGTGGAATGAATGTACCAGTCGCGCTTCCGGCACCGTTTCTTTGGCGGCATAGAGCGCCTGGCCCACCACCTGACCGCCAAATACCTGGCGCAGCCCTAAGTCTTCACTTTGGCCCCGAAAGAGTCCTTCTTCAATTTTTTCCAGATTCAATAATGTCAGCAAATTATTCAGTGTCTGACTCATACATACTCTCCAGGTGACAACGATGCCGAAGCGAGGTAGGGCAGAGTATAACGCAATTTTGCAAGTGGTCCGATGGGTACAAAAGTCTGAATAACAGACCAATTCCAGGCAAAAATGAGTGACATGTGCCACACTTAATCACGTTATGTTTCTGTTAACCACTCTTCCGGCGGGGGGAAAGGCCTGCTGGTGCATTGATGATAAGGAGAATTGAATGAAACTCGTGCACATCGTAAGTGGTTTAGCGGTTGCGATATCTCTGGCGGCCTGCGCTGATAAAAGCGCTGATATCCAGACGCCTGCGCCAAACCCTAACATGTCGATTACAGCTAACCAGTCTACTATTCAGCAACCCAATGTTTCCGGTACCGTCTGGATCCGCCAGAAGGTCGCTCTGCCGCCAGATGCGGTGCTGACCGTGACGCTTTCAGATGCTTCGCTGGCTGATGCGCCGTCTAAGGTGCTGTCGCAAAAAGCGGTACGTACCGAAGGTAAACAGGCGCCTTTCAGTTTTGTGTTGCCGTTTAACCCATCAGATATTCAACCTAACGCGCGTATTCTCCTGAGCGCGGCCATCACCGTTGACAATAAGCTGGTATTTATTACCGATAGCGTGAAACCGGTGATTAATAATGGCGGCACTAAAGCGGATCTGACGCTGGTACCGGTACAGCAAACGGCGGTGCCTGTGCAGGCCAGCGGCGGTGCGACGACGACGGTTCCATCGACCTCACCGACCCAGGTCAATCCGTCTTCTGCCGTTCCTGCGCCTACCCAGTATTAATCCTGCGCCAACCCTCTCCGTTACGGAGAGGGTTAATACACCCAGCGATAGCGTTGTAAATCGATTTGTCCGCTTCCCGACACCACCACGCCTTCCGCCAGTAATGCCTGACGTTGCCGCTGTAGATCCGGCCCGGTAAGTGATATTGCGCCGTGGCGGTTCACCACCCGATGCCATGGTAAAGTGCTGCCTTCCGGCAGACGTTTTAAAACTCCGCCGACCTGACGCGCCGCCCGAGGCGAACCGGCAAGCCGGGCGACATCACCGTAGGTCGTGACAAATCCTTCCGGGATCGAGGCGACGATTTGCCAGACGCGTTGAGGAAAAGTGTCCTGAATATCCATAATAGAATCCTGCGTTAATGCTTCAGGATAATCTGGAATAAGGGGGGAGGAAAGCCCGGATGCGCAAGAAACCAGCATCCGATGCCTGATGGGTTGCAATTGCACGATATAGCAGTGATAATGCGCCTGCGCGTTGGTTCACAACGCTCTCAATGGGGGCTCTGTTGGTTCTCCCGCAACGCTACTCTGTTTACCAGGTCAGGTCCGGAAGGAAGCAGCCAAGGCAGATGACGCGTGTGCCGGGATGTAGCTGGCAGGGCCCCCACCCATTTGTGCCTCTCCACACTGTTCTTTTCTGCTGTGCGACGTTATAGCCGCTGTTCCGCCCAAAGAATAAATGCCGTAGCGGGTAGGGGCTTACTGTATAACCAGCCCTGACCATAATGTACGCCATGCTGGCGTAGCCACTGTTCTTGCCTGGTCGTTTCGATGCCTTCTGCGACCATCTTGAGTTTGAGCGTTTTCGCCATTTCAATAATATGCGGCGTGACGTTTTTATATTCCAGCGCATCGACAAAAGATTTATCAATTTTAAGGACATCCACATCCAGATTTTGTAAGTAGCTGAGGCTGGAATAGCCGGTGCCAAAGTCATCAATATAAATGGAATGTCCCGCGTTACGGTATCTGGCGACAATGGGCGCGCTGGTTTTCGGATCGGCGAACTCGCGTTCCGTTAATTCAAGCGCGATTTGCGACGGAGAAATTTGGCTACGGTTCAGCAGCGTGCTTAACAGCGTCGGCAACGTTTCCGACGCCAGATCGGATGCCTCAAGATTGATTGAAATATGTTGTTCGGGATGGGACTTTAACCAACTCCCCATGTCTTCAAAAACGGTTTCGATGATTAACCGGGTTAGCGGCTCCGTGAGCCCGGTTTGTTCAGCCAGCGCGATAAAAATTTCCGGCGAAAGGAAGGTGCCGTCCGCCTGTTGCCAGCGAGCTAAGGCTTCGGCACCGACAATTTTTCCGCTGCTCAGGGAGACAATAGGCTGATAGTGTACGTTAATTTCGCGATTGTCTATCGCATCCTGGAGACGGTGGCGGGGCGACTGTAGCCGACGCAAAATACGCAGAATAAAGGCCGCGGCCAGCAGACCCGTTACGATGCCCGCCGGTAGCCAGATAAACGCCTGTCGATACCAGCTCCTTTCCAGCGGAGCGGTCGGTGCCCAGCTTACGATAGTAATGCCCATTTCCGGAAAGGGGTGGATAGCATACTGAATGCCTCGGTTTTCCAGCCGCAGGGGCGTCTCATGGTGAATGAGCGGAAGAATAGCGGGGTCAAGGTTACCGCTGCTGGCAACCACAGTATTGCGTTCCCGGCCAATAATAGCGACGTCAATCGGCCATGCGCCAAACGGAATCACATCGATAAAGGACGCCGGGTCGATCATCACGATATAGCTGTCGCTCCCGAGTGCCGCCATATAGCGTTTTATACCCAGATCGTTTTGCGCCGTAAACCAGGCGTGATAACCGTCGCGAGTGATTTTCATGGGCGGAGGGAACGCGGGAATATGGCTCTCTTTTTCAAGTGAGGAGCAAACGGGAATCGAATTTTTAAGATACAGAACTTCCTGGACATACCGAAAGCTATAAGACACGCGGCGCATGGCGAGTAAATGGGCGCTGCTGCAGGGCTCGCCTTTAAAGGAGGCAATATGCGTTAACGCGGCTTTTGCCTGGTCACTGACCCTTTCTGTACGTAGCGCCACCCGGGACGAGAAGATATCCAGCTCTTCATTAAACCTTTTTTCAACTTGACGGTGCGCCAGCCACAGGCTCAATCCTATCGGGAAAAGGACAGACAGGATAAGCACTCCCGTTACCAGGCTGACCAGATGTCGTGTTGTCACAGTGATGTCCTTATAAACACAGCGTAGAGAAAGTATATCCGATCGTAAATCGCGCCCTTGAATGATAAAGCTATTTTATCGATTTTACAGATACAGGGGCCAGACTAACGCGTTACGCCACGTTGCTTTTGCCGCCAGGAAGAGATCGTGAATGTTTACCGGTTGAAAAAGGAGCGTTGATAGCGTATTTTATTGTTATGTTATAACATAATTGAGAGAGCGCAATGAAACCTGATATTCATCCTGTATACCGCACCGTCGTATTTCACGACACCAGCGCAAATGAATATGTGAAAGTGGGATCAACTATCAAAACTGAACGTGAAATCGAACTGGACGGCGTGACATATCCGTATGTCACTATTGATGTGTCATCAAAATCGCATCCTTTTTATACCGGTAGACAGAAAACGTTTGATAGCGAAAGTAGCGCCGCACGCTTCCAGAAACGTTTTGGTCATTTTATCGGCGCTAAACGGGGGTAAATGAAATGCAGGTGTTAAACTCACTTCGCAATGCAAAACAACGGCATCCGGACTGCCAGATAGTCAAACGCAAAGGACGCTTATACGTGATTTGTAAAACAAATCCGCGTTTTAAGGCGGTTCAGGGGCGTAAAAAAAGACGTTAAAAAACCAACAGTTCAGGGAAAGCAGTGCGTACCAGGGAGGGTGCGCACTTTTTTATTACCGGCTGGCTTCTGCGCGGGCCAGCGTAAAAATATCGTAGAAGGAAAGTTCGCCCTTACGGGCAACCATTTTTTGCAGCTGGACTTTATGTTCATTATCCACCTGTGGAGATTGAAGAATCGTCTCAATGAGCGTGGGGGGAACAAAGCGGGTGTTGTACCATTCGCCGTTGTAACAGACCCGGAGGTCCAGCACATCGATGTCGTTATAGTGATAACGCGGGGCGATGTCGAAAAAGAAGAAGCCATTAAATGCGATAAATAACACCACTAACAGCCACACTGACCCCACCAGCGTTTCTGATTGCAGCATGACCGCCAGCGTCGCAAACCAGGCCGCATACATCGCGATAAATAACCCAGGATGCTTGCGGATAAAACTGATACTAAAACGCGGCCTGTTATCGCGTTTTTCACGGACGTTTAAGTCATCAATAGTTTCGCTAAGCAGGCGCTGTATCTCTGTCATCTTTTGCCTTCATGATTTCTGCGACATAGGAGGTAATAACAGCCCATTTTAAAGGGAGGTGTAACGTGAAAAAAGTAACAGATTAGCCCCGAATTAGCATAACAGTTATCATTTTGGCTACAATTTTTTAATGATTCGCGCCGGGTTTCCGCCTACCACGACGTCTGGCGGTACGTTTTTTGTCACCACAGCGCCTGAAGCGACGACGACGTTATCGCCGATGGTTACGCCAGGATTAACGACGGCTCGTCCGCCTATCCAGACGTTATTTCCAATAGTGACGGGTTTACCGAATTCTCTGCCGCTGTTGCGTTCGACGGCGTCCAGCGGGTGCGTGGCGGTATAGATATGTACCCCTGGCGCGAGCATACAATTATCGCCAATATGAATTGGGCAAACATCAAGCATGACGCAGTCGAAGTTAGCGTAAAAGGAGTGACCAAGAAAAATATTATAGCCGTAGTCGCAACGAAAGGAAGGTTCAATATAGGCGTCTTCGCATCGACCCAACAGGTCGCGTAAAATCGCCTGACGCTTATTTATTTCATCAGGCGTAGTATAATTGTATTGATGGATGAGTTGACGCGCCCGCAGTCGATCCTGGCATAAAGTTTCATCGGTCGGGCAATACAGTGCCCCAGCGATCATTTTTTGTTTTTCGTCACTCATCGCGCGCTCCCCTTGGTGGATATTATCGCAATAGAAGCAATAATAAAGTATTAGAGGGAACGTTCCCTGCTATTGGTATGTGATCTATATCACTGTTCTATAATAGCCCGTTGTGTTATTAGCCAGAACGAGGAGGCAGATAACACCTGCGTGTTCTCTAAAAAGTAATGTAGCGTGATTAACGAATGAATTTCCATACTGAAGAGGGGATCTTGTCGTAGAGTTTGTTCATTGTCAATTCTGCAAGACGGTGATCCGCAGCTGAGTAAAATACAGCCAGCTCATTGTCGGACAATTCATATTTATTTTTCTCAATGACGCGCTCCAGAGTGTCAATTGTCTGACAGCGCCGTAAACGCATCAAATAATCAGTTTTAGTTAATGGTTTATCAGACATAAATTCTACCTATGATTGTAATAATTTTTAACAAGACAAACTAACAGGATTAGCCCTGGTGGCGTTGACGAAACAACGGAACAGGCGGTTGCCCGATTTACGCCATTTTTGCAAATCCTGCGTATTAATACCATAGCTGCTGAACAACATAAAGGTGTCGTCCAGGTATTCATCTATCTGCGCAATCAATTTATTGTCTTCATTGTACTTAATTTTATAATTAAGAGCGAAAGTTGCAATATGTTCTATCAGCTCATTGAGCTGCAGGTTGACTGCTGAGGTCGGGTCATTAACCCAGCCATGGTTGCTTTCTTCAAGGTTTGCAAGACAGTCATGATACAGGGTTTCGCAAAGAAATTTAAGCTGTGCTATATCATGTCTTTTGGGTGAGTATTCGTCCATAATGCATCCCCTTTTTAGTGGCTTAAACTAACCGAACACCTTCGGGATGGATACAACTAACTAACCTGGTACTTCCCACGTCACCTTATGATTTAACTATAATCTACTCTAAAAAACTTTTCATCGTCATATTACGAAAAATTACAATTGCGTGAAAGCCGCGTGTTGCCATACTTTTTCGAATTTTAACAGTGATCGTCGGTCGCCTAAAAAGGAACCAGTTTTATTGTTTGTGTAATCATTGGGTTAACGTTTTTTAGCTTTTCAGGCTAAAACAATAGACTCTGACAGGAGAAAATAGCCAGGAATATTCTTAATATTTCTTAATTAATGGCTGAATTAAGAAATGGCCAACTTTCCTAAGAAAAGCCTTTAACGCAGTAAGGATTATACATTTTATTAATATGGCAAAAAATAATCAATCTAACAATAAGCGTATTTTATGATTTTTGCGTAAAAAAGGCCGCTTGCGCGGCCTTATCTACAGTGAGCAAATCAGCGATGTTCTGTCGAATGACTATGCTCAATATCTTCGCTTTTACGGCTAAAGCGGCGGCGTACCACCACGAAGAAGACCGGTACGAAGAAAATAGCCAGTACGGTTGCCGTTACCATCCCGCCCAGTACGCCAGTACCTACCGCATTCTGCGCGCCGGAACCCGCGCCGGAACTGATAACCAGCGGCATAACCCCCAGCATGAACGCTAACGAGGTCATCAGAATCGGGCGCAAACGCATCCGGACGGCCTCCAGCGTCGCTTCTACCAGACCTTTCCCTTCTTTATCCATTAAGTCTTTGGCGAATTCGACGATAAGTATCGCGTTCTTCGCCGACAACCCAATGGTTGTGAGCAGGCCCACCTGGAAGTAAACGTCGTTAGTCAGTCCGCGGAAGGTCGCGGCCAGCAGCGCGCCGATAACCCCAAGCGGAACAACCAGCATTACGGAGAACGGGATAGACCAGCTCTCATACAATGCCGCCAGACACAGGAAGACGACGATCAGCGAGATAGCATACAGGGCAGGGGCCTGGTTGCCGGACAACCGCTCCTGGTAGGACATCCCGGTCCAGTCATACCCAATGCCTGACGGCAGCTTGCTGGCCAGTTCTTCCATCATCGCCATCGCTTCACCAGTACTCTTGCCTGGCGCCGCCTGACCCAGAATTTCCATCGAAGGCAGACCGTTATAGCGTTCCAGACGCGGCGAACCATATTCCCAGCGGGAAGAGGAGAATGCGGAGAACGGCACCATCTGACCATCGCTACCACGAACGTACCAGTCGTTAATATCATCCGGCAACATGCGGTATTTCGCTTCGGACATCACGTAAACTTTCTTCACACGACCGCGATCGATAAAGTCGTTTACATAGCTGCCGCCCCATGCTGCGCCCAGCGTGGTATTAATGTCGCTAATAGACACGCCCAGCGCCTGAGCTTTTTCCTGGTCGATATCGATTTTAAACTGCGGCGTATCTTCCAGACCGTTAGGTCGAACGCCGACCAGCAGATCAGGATATTTCGCCACCTCGCCGAACAACTGATTACGTGCCTGGGTGAGTTTTTCATGACCAAGTCCCGCCTGGTCAATCAACTCGAAGTCAAACCCGGTTGCGGTGCCCAGTTCAACAATCGCCGGCAGGTTAAAGGCGAAGACCATCGCATCTTTAATTTGTGAAAACGCTGCGGTTGCCCGCTGGGTAATCGCTTCAACCTTGTTTTTTTCGCCTGGACGATCGGCCCAGTCTTTCAACGACACGAATGCAATACCGGTATTCTGACCGCGCCCTGCAAAACCGAAGCCGTTGACGGCGAATACCGATTCAACGTTGGCTTTCTCTTTGTTCAGATAGTAATCCGTGACCTCATCCAGCACTTTTTGCGTGCGCTCTTGCGTCGCGCCGGCGGGGAGCTGGACCATTGTCAGGAATACGCCCTGGTCTTCATCCGGCAAGAAAGAGCTTGGCAGACGAACGAACAGATAAGCCATACCGACGACGATAATGAGATAGAGCAGCAGATAACGCCCGGTGCTGCGCAGAATATTGCCTACGCTATCGGTGTAGTGATGCGTGCTCTTATCAAACAGGCGGTTAAACCAGCCGAAAAAGCCTTTTTTCCCTTCGCCATGATCGCCTTTGGCGACGGGTTTGAGCATCGTCGCGCACAGCGCGGGCGTCAGGATCAGCGCGACCAGCACCGACAGCGCCATCGCCGATACGATGGTGATAGAGAACTGACGATAAATTGCCCCGGTTGAGCCGCCAAAGAAGGCCATCGGAATAAATACCGCCGACAGTACCATCGCGATACCCACCAATGCGCCCTGAATCTGGCCCATGGATTTGCGCGTCGCTTCCTTCGGCGGAAGGCCTTCTTCCGTCATAACACGTTCGACGTTCTCGACCACCACGATGGCGTCATCCACCAGCAAGCCGATGGCGAGCACCATCCCGAACATCGTCAGCGTGTTTATCGAGAAACCGAATGCCGCAAGCACGGCAAAGGTTCCCAACAACACCACCGGAACCGCAATAGTCGGAATCAACGTCGCGCGGAAGTTCTGCAGGAACAGGTACATCACCAGGAACACGAGGATAATCGCTTCGACCAGCGTTTTTACCACTTCATGAATAGAGATCTTCACGAACGGCGTGGTGTCATACGGGTAGACGATTTTCATCCCTGGCGGGAAGAACGGTTCCATTTTTTTCAGTTCGGCGCGAATAGCGGTAGCGGTATCCAGCGCGTTGGCGCCGGTAGCCAGTTTGATGCCAAGACCTGACGCTGGCTGACCGTTAAATTTCGCGATGACGTCGTAGTTTTCGCCGCCAAGCTCAATTTTCGCTACATCCCGCAGACGAACCTGAGAGCCATCCTGATTCACCTTCAGCAGGATTTTGCCAAACTCATCCGTTGAGGTCAGACGCGTTTGGGCAATAATCGATGCGTTAAGCTGCTGGCCTTTTACCGGCGGCGTACCACCGAGCTGACCTGCTGCGACCTGGGCGTTCTGCGCTTTGATCGCGTTAATCACGTCGACCGGCGTCAGTTGGTATTTGGTCAGCTCTGTCGGATTCATCCAGATACGCATCGCATATTGCGAACCAAACAGCTGGACGTCGCCCACCCCAGAGGTACGGCTGATCGGATCTTTCATATTGGCGGCAACGTAATCCGAAATATCCTCCTGGGTCATGGTGCCGTCGGTGTTAATGACGCCCACTACCATCAGGAAGCTACTTGAGGACTTCTCAACGCTCACGCCCTGTTGCTGTACTTCCTGGGGAAGTAACGGCATTGCCAGTTGCAACTTGTTCTGAACCTGAACCTGCGCGATGTCCGCATCGGTACCGGATTCAAAGGTCAGCGTGATCTGCACGGTCCCCGTGGAGTCACTGTTGGAGGACATATACATCAGGTTATCGATACCGTTCATATTCTGTTCGATAACCTGCGTGACGGTATCCTGTACCGTTTTCGCATCAGCGCCAGGGTAGGTTGCGGAGATCGTCACTGCTGGTGGCGCAATCGTCGGATATTGCGCTACCGGCAATTTGAGGATCGCGAGCCCCCCTGCCAACATGATGATGATGGCGATCACCCACGCAAATATAGGGCGATCGATAAAGAAATTAGGCATGTCTTAACGGCTCCTGTTTAAGTTAAGACCTGGGCTGAGCAGGTTGATCACCGCTTGCGGCTTGCTGTTTGTTATCCGCGGTAATTTCCTGCACTTTAACCTGTGCGCCAGGACGTACTTTTTGCAGCCCGCTGACGACTACGCGGTCGCCCGCTTTCAACCCGTCAGTCACCAGCCACTTATCGCCGATCGCCTGGCTTGCGACGATTTGGCGGGTTTCCACTTTGTTATCAGCGCCAACCACCAGCACCGTGGCATCGCCGCGTGGAGTACGGGTAACGCCCTGTTGTGGAACCAGTAATGCCGCCGGTTTTGTCCCTTCCTGCAGACGTGCGCGAACGAACATTCCTGGCAATAAGGTGTGATCCGGGTTAGGGAAGATGGCGCGCAAAGTAATAGATCCGGTGGTTTGGTCAACGGTCACGTCGGAGAACTCAAGCGTACCGGATTGCGGGAATTTGATACCGTCGCTGGTCACCAGATCGACCTTCGCTTTGCCGTTTTCCTGCTTCAGCGAACCATTTGCCAGCTCCTGCTTCAGGCGCAGGAAATCATTGCTGGACTGGGTCACATCGACATAAATAGGGTCCAGCTGCTGCACTGTCGCCAGCGCCGACGCCTGACCGTTCTGTACCAGCGCGCCTTCCGTTATGGACGACTTACCAATACGACCGCTAATCGGTGAGGTGACTTTGGTATACGCCAGGTTGATACGTGCGGTTTCAACGGCGGCTTTTGCTGCGACAACGGCGGCAGTCGCTTGTTGCGCATCAGCCAGCGCCTGATCGTATTCCTGCTTACTGATGTACTGCGTACCCAGCAGCTTTTGATAACGCTTCACCGTCAGTTCAGCGATATTCGCGGCGGCCTGCGCTTTTGCCAGATCGCCCTTAGCGCTGTCGTAAGTCGCCTGGTAGGTCGCAGGATCAATCTGATAGAGAGAGACTCCCGCTTCGATATCACTTCCCTCAACGAAATTACGCTTCAGGATAATGCCGCTTACCTGTGGGCGAACTTCGGCGATACGGTAAGCAACGGTACGACCCGGAAGTTCAGTTGTGATTTGCAGTGGTTCCGTTTTTAGTGTGACAACTCCAACTTCTGGCATCTGCTGGCCGCCTTGCTGGTCCTGTTTGTCGTCACATCCTGTTAGCGCTAAGCTGCCTGAGAGCATCAGAACGACCGCCAGAGGCGTTAACCCTCTGTTTTTGTTCATATGTAAACCTCGAGTGTCCGATTTCAAATTGGTCAATGGTCAAAGGTCCTTAAACCCATTGCTGCGTTTATATTATCGTCGTGCTATGGTACATACATCCATAAATGTATGTAAATCTAACGCCTGTAAATTCACCGACATATGGCACGAAAAACCAAACAACAAGCGCTGGAGACACGACAACACATCCTGGATGTGGCCCTGCGTTTGTTCTCGCAGCAAGGCGTATCGGCAACCTCGCTGGCGGAGATTGCGAACGCTGCTGGCGTGACGCGCGGCGCAATCTATTGGCATTTCAAAAATAAGTCGGATTTATTCAGTGAGATCTGGGAGCTATCAGAATCCAATATTGGTGAGCTTGAGATTGAGTATCAGGCAAAATTCCCCGACGATCCACTATCTGTATTAAGAGAAATTTTAGTTCATATTCTTGAAGCTACTGTAACAGAAGAACGACGCCGCTTATTGATGGAGATTATATTCCATAAATGTGAGTTTGTCGGAGAAATGGTTGTGGTTCAACAGGCGCAACGTAGCCTTTGTCTGGAAAGTTACGATCGGATTGAACAAACGTTAAAACATTGTATTAATGCTAAAATGCTGCCTGAAAATCTGCTGACCCGTCGTGCGGCGATACTGATGCGCAGCTTTATTTCAGGGCTCATGGAAAACTGGTTATTTGCTCCGCAATCGTTTGATTTAAAAAAAGAAGCTCGCGCCTACGTCACGATCCTGCTGGAGATGTATCAATTGTGTCCGACGCTGCGCGCGTCGACGGTCAACGGCTCCCCCTGATAATATTCCAGGAAAACTCCTGGACATTTTCTGTGTCGCTATTCTGTTTGTTACAGGCGTGATATTCTTGCGACTCAATTATTTCCGGTCTGCTTGCCGGTTCAGACACTTCATTCTCATGACTATGTTGCAGCTTTATAAACGTTCACAGCATTTTGTTTTTATTACAATTAGCGTCCTTATTATCCTGCTGTCCTGTCAGTCTCTGGCATTTGCCCGGGGGCAAACGAATGGCGACCTGCCGTCAAAAGCGGATGTGCAAAACCAGCTGGATACGCTGAATAAGCAAAAAGATCTCTCCGCCCAGGATAAGCTCGTCCAGCAGGACCTTATTGATACGTTAGCTACGCTGGATAAAATCGAGCGGGTGAAAGAGGAGACCGTACAGCTACGGCAGAAGGTGGCGCAGGCGCCTGAAAAAATGCGTCAGGCGACGGCTGCGTTGAATGCGCTGAGCGACGTCGATAATGATGATGAAATGCGAAAAACGCTGAGTGCGCTTTCGCTACGTCAGCTTGAGCTGCGCGTGGCGCAGGTACTGGATGATTTGCAAAATTCGCAAAACGATCTTGCCGCTTATAACAGCCAGCTTGTTTCGCTACAGACCCAGCCTGAGCGCGTGCAAAACGCCATGTATACCGCCTCACAGCAAATACAGCAAATCCGTAACCGTCTTGACGGCAATAACGTCGGCGAAGCTGCGCTTCGCCCCAGCCAACAGGTGTTATTACAGGCACAACAGGCGCTGCTTAATGCGCAGATCGACCAGCAACGCAAGAGTCTTGAAGGAAATACCGTTTTGCAGGACACCCTGCAAAAACAGCGGGATTACGTGACGGCCAACAGTAATCGCCTTGAACATCAGCTTCAACTTTTACAGGAGGCGGTCAACAGTAAACGACTTACGCTAACGGAAAAAACGGCCCAGGAGGCCATTTCGCCGGACGAAACGGCGCGTATCCAGGCAAACCCGCTGGTAAAACAGGAACTGGATATTAACCATCAACTCAGCCAGCGTCTGATTGTCGCGACCGAAAACGGCA
The DNA here is from genome assembly GCF_046548235.1 of Salmonella sp. SAL4457. Lineage (NCBI taxonomy): Bacteria > Pseudomonadati > Pseudomonadota > Gammaproteobacteria > Enterobacterales > Enterobacteriaceae > Salmonella > Salmonella sp. SAL4457. The sequence goes on along the minus strand of NZ_JBGDZO010000003.1, from coordinate 275,114 downwards.
ATATGTTGATGCAGCAAAACATTAAAGTAAAAAACTGGCTCGATCGCGCGCTGCAGTCGGAAAGAAATATCAAAGAACAGATTGCCGTCTTAAAAGGCAGCCTGTTGCTGTCGCGTATTCTTTATCAACAGCAGCAAACTCTGCCCTCCGCCGACGAACTCGAAGATATGACCAACCGCATTGCGGATTTGCGTCTGGAGCAGTTTGAAATCAACCAGCAGCGTGATGCCTTATTCCAAAGCGATGCCTTTGTCGACAAGCTGGAGGAGGGGCATACCAGCGAGGTGAATGATGAAGTTCATGATGCGTTGCTTCAGGTGGTGGAGATGCGCCGTGAGCTATTGGATCAGCTAAATAAACAGTTGGGTAACCAGCTGATGATGGCGATTAACCTGCAAGTTAACCAGCAGCAGTTGATGAGCGTCTCGAAAAATCTGAAAGCCATTCTGACGCAGCAGATTTTTTGGGTGAACAGTAACCGCCCTATGGACTGGGACTGGCTTAAAGCGTTCCCCCAAACGTTAAAAGAGCAATTCAGCGCCATGAAAATCACGGTGAACTGGCAAAAAGCCTGGCCCGCGGTGTTTATTGCTTTTTTGGCCGGGTTGCCGCTCTTGCTCATCGCCGGTTTAATCCGCTGGCGTCTGAAATGGTTAAAAGCGTATCAACAGAAGCTGGCCGCCGCCGTGGGATCGTTGCGTAACGATAGTCAGCTCAATACGCCAAAAGCTATTCTGATCGATCTGATCCGCGCGCTGCCGGTGTGTCTGATTATCCTCGCGCTTGGACTGATCCTGCTGACCATGCAGCTAAATATCAGCGATCTGCTCTGGGCCTTTAGTAAAAAGCTCGCGATGTTCTGGCTGGTCTTTGGGCTGTGCTGGAAGGTGCTGGAAAAAGAGGGCGTGGCGATACGCCATTTTGGTATGCCGGCGCAGTTGACCAGCCACTGGCGTCGCCAGATTGTACGCATTAGCCTCGCATTGCTGCCGCTGCACTTTTGGTCTGTGGTGGCGGAGTTGTCGCCGCTGAATCTGATGGATGACGTGCTGGGGCAGGCGGTTATTTTCCTCAATCTGCTGGTCATAACATTACTGGTATGGCCACTGTGCCGGGAAAGCTGGCGCGATAAAGAATCTCACGGCATTCGACTGGTGACCGTGACGATTCTTTCCATCATTCCGGTGGCGTTAATGGTATTAACGGCGACCGGCTATTTCTATACCACGCTGCGCCTGGCGGGACGCTGGATTGAAACCGTCTATCTGGTCATTATCTGGAACCTGCTTTATCAAACGGTGCTGCGCGGGTTAAGCGTAGCGGCACGCCGGATTGCCTGGCGACGCGCGCTGGCTCGTCGTCAGAACCTGGTAAAAGAGGGAGCGGAAGGCGCGGAGCCACAGGAGGAACCCGCCATCGCGCTGGAGCAAATTAACCAGCAAACATTACGTATCACGATGCTGCTAATGCTTGCCCTGTTCGGCGTTATGTTCTGGGCGATTTGGTCCGATTTGATCACCGTATTCAGCTATCTTGATAGCATCACGCTGTGGCACTACAACGGCTCCGAAGCTGGCGCTGCGGTGGTGAAAAGCGTGACGATGGGTAGCTTGCTATTCGCCATTATTGCCGCGATGGTGGCCTGGGCGCTCATCCGCAACTTACCCGGCCTGTTGGAAGTGCTGGTGCTTTCACGCCTCAATATGCGCCAGGGGGCTTCGTATGCGATCACCACGATCCTTAACTACGTCATTATCGCTGTTGGCGCGATGACAGTATTCGGATCGCTCGGCGTCTCGTGGGATAAACTCCAGTGGCTGGCGGCGGCGTTGTCGGTGGGTCTCGGTTTTGGGCTACAGGAGATCTTCGGTAACTTTGTCTCGGGTTTAATCATCCTCTTCGAACGTCCGGTACGCATTGGCGATACGGTAACGATCGGCACCTACTCCGGCACGGTCAGTAAGATTCGTATTCGCGCTACCACTATTACCGATTTTGATCGTAAAGAAGTGATCATTCCGAACAAAGCGTTCGTGACGGAGCGGCTGATTAACTGGTCCCTCTCCGATACCACGACCCGTCTGGTGATCCGGCTTGGCGTGGCTTATGGCTCGGATCTGGAGAAAGTGAAAAGAGTCCTGCTACAGGCGGCGATGGAGCATCCGAAGGTGATGCACGATCCGGAACCTGCCGTATTCTTCACCACCTTTGGCGCCAGCACTCTGGATCATGAACTGCGTCTGTACGTGCGTGAATTGCGCGATCGTAGCCATACGGTGGATGAACTGAACCGCGCGATCGATCGACTGTGCCGTGAAAATGATATCAATATCGCCTTTAACCAGCTTGAGGTGCATCTGCATAACGCAAAGGGTGACGAAGTCACTGAAGTGAAGCGCGATCTCAACGGCGGCGATCTGGCGCCGGCGGCAAGCTAAAAGGCGGTGGGCCGCGCGCTTTATGAGTGCGCGCGGCGCCGCTAATGCGACAGCGTAGAAAGCTCTTCCGGCGTAATGCCGGTGACGCTGGCAATGAGCCCGGGTTCCAGCCCGTTGGCAAGCATTTTGCGGGCAATAGCGCGCGCTTCGGCCTCACGGCCTTGTGCTAACCCTTGCTCAAGGCCTTTTTGCAGGCCCTTTTGCAACCCTTCCGTTCGGCCTTTTTCTTCCAGCCATTCCGCTATTGTCATCAGTTGTTCCTTATACTGCGGCGCGCCCTGCGCCAGTTGACGAATCAGCGCCCCGGGTTCTGCGGCGTTTCCTGCTTTCAACATATAGTTGATCAGCACACTGAGCTGCGCGTCCGTCAAATGATCCTGCGTTAAAAGCGTGATAAGGGGGTCGAGCAGTTCGCTTAAATCGCGTTGACGAATATGTTTTTGCAGGAGCTCTAACATCGCTATCCGCCGATGCTGCAAAAGCTGATTATCCGGCATTGTCGTCAGGTCGACCAGCGCAAATTCGCGGCTGTATAAGGCCTTCGCCATATCCGGTTTCACAAACATATTATGCCAGTTAAGGCTATAGGGCCACGGGCTTTCCGGACCGTGATAAAAGAGGATTGGTACCACCAGCGGCAAGGTATCATGGCCGGCATCCAGATGACGCTGCATGGCGGCAATGGCGTAGCGCATCAGGCGAAAAGCCATCAGCCGGTCTGATTTGCTCTGATGTTCAATAAGCGCGTAAACATACCCGGGGCCGTGCTGGGTATGCAGAGAGTAGAGAATATCTGAATAGCGGCTGCGTAAATTGTCTTCAACAAAACTCCCTGACTCCAGCTTCAGTGAATCCAGATCGCAGATTGCAAGAAAGGCTTCTGGCAAGTGGATAGCCAGAAAGTCGCGGGCGACCTCTTTTTGCATCAGCATTTGTCGAAATACCGCATCGTGCGGCGTGGTGGGTAGACGTTCCATGACCTGTCCCTTGTTGCCTGACGGTAGCGACCACTCTGTCAGCGACAACGAGGACAAACCAGGGGGCAATTACTCTGTTTGCGAGTCGTCTTCCGTACTTTTTAACTTGTTTTCATAATCACGCATAACTATTTCCAGCGCGCGTAGCACCGTTCGTGCCGGTAAGCGATTCTCTTCAAGCAGCACAATTAAATCCACGGCCAGTTTGACTTCATCAGGGGCATTTTCAAGCGACATACTTTCTCCAGGATTAACGGGTTAAACGCGCCAGTACGTTTTCTATTTTCTCCAGCGCATGTCGGCAGCGCGCCAGCCGTCCTTCATAGATCTCGACTTCCTTTTGCAGCGTTTGTTGTTCGACAAGGCCGGTCGCCTGCGCCAGACGAATTTTGCGCTCCTGTGTCATCGCCAGTAGTCGACGTTCAAACTCCTGATGCTGTATTCGTCTGCGCTGCCAACGGCCAAGCCCTGGCGCGGCGGTGTCCCACTGGCGCAGCGACCAGGCGGCGGTTTCACGCGATATCGCCTCCAGTTGCGAAGCCAGATGTTCCGCCAGCCAGGCGACTTGCGGCAGTTGCTCATGTTTTACCGCCTGACGCAACGCGGCGAGATTGGCGTCAGCCTCTTCCAGATATCCCTGCAACAGAGTACTGCGGGTACGGAAAAGGTGTCGGTCAAAGCGCGCGCTTAACGTCGCATGTTGCGCCAGCGGCGCGCAGCGTTGGCGTAGCGTCGCCAGCCTCTCTTCCAGCGTCTGTAACAGCATAGCGGTTTTCAATTCAACACCCCGATGAAAATAAGACAGGCTGTGCTACAGTAGCCTTCTGTTTGATAACGATTCGCATTATGCAACGTACTATTTTAATCATCATTGGCTGGCTGGCGGTAGTATTAGGGACATTGGGCGTGGTTTTGCCCCTGTTGCCGACTACGCCGTTCATTTTACTGGCGGCCTGGTGTTTCGCCCGCTCGTCGCCTCGTTTCCATGCCTGGTTGTTATACCGCTCATGGTTTGGCGGTTATCTGCGCCACTGGCAGCGCTATCGGGCCATGCCGCCGGGCGCGAAACCGCGAGCGATCGCGTTGATATTGCTGACCTTTGGTATATCGCTGTGGCTGGTGAATATGATGTGGGTGCGGGTGCTGCTGTTGGTTATTTTGGCCTGTCTGCTGATTTTTATGTGGCGGATACCGGTGATTGATGAAAAGCAACAAAAGCGCTGAAGCACACGAATCGCTGTTGCAATTGTCGTTCACAGCCAGTAAATTCGACCGTTTTCGAGCACAGGCGCAGGCGGTCAAAGAGTAACCGAGCGTTACCCCTGACCGAAAAGTATTGCGCCGTGAGTAACACCGTACTTAGCAGGCATATATCCATGACCGCGACTGCACAGCAGCTTGAGTTTCTCAAAAACAGCATCAAAAGCATTCAGGATTACCCGAAACCGGGCATTCTTTTCCGTGATGTCACCAGCTTACTGGAAGACCCGAAAGCCTACGCGCTCAGTATTGAACTGTTGGTTGAGCGTTATAAAAATGCGGGTATCACCAAAGTGGTCGGCACCGAAGCGCGTGGCTTCCTGTTTGGCGCGCCGGTTGCGCTTGGGCTGGGCGTTGGTTTTGTTCCGGTACGTAAACCGCGCAAATTACCGCGTGAAACTATTGCCGAGACCTATGAATTAGAGTACGGCACCGATCAGCTGGAAATCCATGTCGACGCGATTAAACCTGGCGACAACGTGCTGGTCGTGGACGATCTGCTGGCGACTGGCGGCACCATTGAGGCGACCGTGAAACTGATCCGTCGTCTGGGCGGGAAAGTCACCGATGCGGCGTTCATCATTAATTTGTTCGATCTGGGCGGCGAGCAGCGTCTGGAAAAGCAGGGGATTACCTGTTATAGCCTGGTGCCGTTTCCAGGGCATTGATTCAGGCTATCCGCACTGCTATTTTAGCCAGAGAGACAACCTCGCTGTATCGGCGAGGTTGTGTTAGCATTACCCTTCTATGAATCCACCTTCCAGCGTTTCAGAGCCTGCCAATGAGTTATCAGGTCTTAGCCAGAAAATGGCGCCCACAAACCTTTGCTGACGTCGTCGGCCAGGAACATGTGCTGACCGCACTGGCGAACGGCTTGTCGTTAGGGCGCATTCATCACGCATATCTTTTTTCCGGCACGCGCGGCGTCGGTAAAACCTCTATCGCCCGACTGCTGGCGAAGGGGCTGAACTGCGAAACCGGTATTACCGCGACGCCGTGCGGCGTTTGCGATAACTGTCGGGAAATTGAGCAGGGGCGTTTTGTCGATCTCATTGAGATTGATGCCGCTTCGCGTACCAAAGTCGAAGACACCCGCGACCTGCTGGATAACGTCCAGTACGCGCCTGCGCGCGGTCGCTTTAAAGTCTATCTGATCGATGAAGTCCACATGCTGTCGCGCCACAGCTTTAATGCGCTACTTAAAACGCTTGAAGAACCGCCAGCGCATGTGAAATTTTTACTGGCGACCACCGATCCGCAGAAGCTGCCGGTGACCATTTTGTCGCGCTGCCTACAGTTTCATCTCAAAGCGCTGGATGTTGAACAGATTCGCCATCAGCTTGAGCATATTCTCAATGAGGAACATATCGCTCACGAACCCCGCGCGTTGCAGTTGTTATCACGTGCGGCTGACGGCAGCCTGCGCGATGCATTAAGTCTGACTGACCAGGCGATCGCCAGCGGCGACGGGCAGGTTTCGACGCAGGCGGTAAGCGCCATGCTCGGTACGCTGGACGACGACCAGGCTTTGTCATTAGTCGAGGCGGTGGTTGACGCTAACGGCGAACGCGTCATGTCGCTTATCAACGAGGCGGCGGCGCGCGGTATTGAATGGGAAGCGCTGCTGGTCGAAATGCTTAGCCTGCTGCACCGTATTGCGATGGTGCAACTTTCGCCTGCCGCGTTAGGCAGCGATATGGCGGCTATCGAGCAACGGATGCGCGAACTTGCCCGGACGGTGCCTCCCGGCGATCTTCAGCTCTATTATCAGACGTTGTTGATTGGCCGCAAAGAATTGCCCTGGGCGCCGGACCGGCGGATGGGCGTTGAAATGACGTTACTGCGTGCGCTGGCGTTTCACCCGCGTATGCCCTTGCCGGAGCCTGAAACGCCGCGGCAGTCTTTTGCGCCCGTGGCCCCAACGGCGGTAATGACGCCGCCGCAGGTGCAGCAGCCGTCGGCGCCCGCGCCGCAGACATCGCCAGCGCCGCTGCCGGCGTCTACCAGTCAGGTGCTGGCGGCGCGCAATCAGCTACAGCGCGCGCAGGGAGTAACCAAAACAAAAAAGAGTGAACCGGCAGCCGCATCCCGCGCGCGGCCGGTGAATAACTCTGCGCTGGAGCGGCTGGCCTCGGTTTCGGAGCGCGTACAGGCGCGCCCGGCGCCGTCTGCGCTGGAAACGGCGCCAGTAAAGAAAGAGGCTTATCGCTGGAAGGCCACCACGCCGGTAGTACAAACCAAAGAAGTGGTGGCTACGCCAAAAGCGCTTAAGAAAGCTCTGGAGCATGAAAAAACGCCGGAGCTGGCGGCTAAACTGGCGGCGGAAGCGATTGAGCGCGATCCGTGGGCGGCGCAGGTAAGTCAGCTTTCTTTGCCTAAGCTGGTGGAGCAGGTGGCGCTTAATGCCTGGAAGGAACAGAACGGCAACGCGGTTTGTCTGCATCTGCGCTCGACGCAGCGGCACCTCAATTCCAGCGGCGCGCAGCAAAAGCTGGCGCAAGCGCTCAGCGATCTGACGGGAACGACGGTTGAACTGACCATCGTTGAAGATGATAATCCCGCGGTGCGTACGCCGCTGGAATGGCGTCAGGCCATTTATGAAGAGAAACTCGCGCAAGCGCGTGAGTCAATTATTGCGGATAATAACATTCAGACGCTGCGTCGATTCTTCGACGCCGAGCTGGATGAAGAGAGTATCCGCCCCATTTGATCGTAAGCCTGGCTTGCGATTGTGAACCATCAAGAGAGAGAGCTTATGTTTGGAAAAGGCGGTCTGGGCAATCTGATGAAGCAGGCCCAGCAGATGCAGGAAAAAATGCAGAAAATGCAGGAAGAGATTGCGCAGCTGGAAGTGACCGGCGAATCCGGCGCGGGTCTGGTGAAGGTTACCATCAACGGCGCGCATAACTGCCGCCGCGTGGAAATTGACCCAAGCCTGCTGGAAGATGACAAAGAGATGCTGGAAGATCTGGTCGCTGCGGCCTTCAACGATGCGGCGCGCCGCATTGAAGAGACGCAAAAAGAGAAGATGGCTTCCGTCTCTTCCGGTATGCAACTGCCGCCAGGCTTTAAGATGCCATTCTGATGCAAACCAGTCCGCTGTTAACTCAGCTTATGGAAGCGTTGCGCTGCCTTCCGGGCGTTGGCCCTAAGTCGGCGCAGCGGATGGCGTTTACCCTGTTGCAGCGCGATCGCAGCGGCGGAATGCGCCTGGCGCAGGCGCTGACCCGGGCGATGTCGGAAATCGGCCACTGCGCCGACTGCCGCACCTTTACCGAGCAGGATGTTTGTAATATCTGCTCGAACCCGCGGCGTCAGGAAAACGGCCAGATTTGCGTGGTGGAGAGTCCTGCGGATATCTACGCCATTGAGCAGACCGGGCAATTTTCCGGGCGGTATTTCGTGCTGATGGGCCACCTGTCGCCTCTGGACGGCATCGGGCCGGATGATATCGGTCTCGATCGTCTGGAACAGCGGCTGGCGTCAGAAAAAATCAGTGAGCTGATCCTCGCGACCAACCCGACGGTTGAAGGAGAGGCTACCGCAAACTATATTGCCGAGCTGTGCGCGGAGGCCGGCGTCGAAGCCAGTCGTATCGCCCACGGCGTGCCGGTTGGCGGCGAACTGGAGATGGTCGACGGTACGACGCTGTCCCACTCGCTGGCGGGACGCCATAAGATTATTTTCTGAACAAACGGAGGCGGCATTCGCGGCCTCCGCTTGAAATCACACCCGCTTGTCCCCATCTCACCCTCAACGTATTTTTACCATTAAAAATGGCATTGTTGAGGTCTATCCACATGAAAGGACAAGAAACGCGTGGTTTTCAGTCAGAAGTTAAACAGCTTCTGCACCTGATGATCCATTCTCTTTATTCCAATAAAGAAATCTTCCTGCGTGAACTCATCTCTAACGCCTCAGATGCGGCGGACAAGCTGCGTTTCCGCGCTCTGTCAAACCCGGACCTGTATGAAGGAGATGGCGAGCTGCGTGTGCGCGTCTCTTTCGATAAAGATAAGCGTACGTTGACCATTGCCGATAACGGCGTGGGGATGAATCGTGATGAGGTGATTGACCACTTAGGCACCATTGCCAAGTCCGGCACCAAATCTTTCCTCGAATCAATGGGGTCCGATCAGGCGAAAGATAGCCAGCTCATTGGTCAGTTTGGCGTAGGCTTCTACTCCGCGTTTATTGTGGCCGATAAAGTGACCGTACGTACTCGTGCGGCAGGCGACAAGCCGGAAAATGGCGTGTTCTGGGAATCGGCAGGCGAAGGCGAATACACCGTTGCCGATATCACCAAAAATGACCGTGGTACGGAAATCACCTTACACCTGCGTGAAGGCGAAGATGAATTCCTCGATGACTGGCGCGTACGCTCGATTATCAGCAAATATTCCGATCACATCGCATTGCCGGTAGAGATTGAAAAACGGGAAGAAAAAGACGGCGAAACCGTGATTTCCTGGGAGAAAATCAACAAGGCCCAGGCGTTGTGGACCCGTAACAAGTCGGAAATTAAAGACGACGAGTACAACGAGTTTTACAAGCACATCGCGCATGATTTCACCGATCCGCTGACCTGGAGCCACAACCGCGTGGAAGGTAAGCAGGAGTACACCAGCCTGCTGTATATCCCGTCGCAGGCACCGTGGGATCTGTGGAACCGCGATCACAAACATGGTCTGAAGCTGTACGTACAGCGCGTGTTCATTATGGACGATGCCGAGCAGTTCATGCCGAACTATCTGCGTTTCGTGCGCGGCCTGATTGATTCTAACGACCTGCCGTTGAACGTCTCCCGTGAAATCCTGCAGGACAGCACGGTAACGCGTAATCTGCGCAGCGCCCTAACCAAACGCGTTCTGCAAATGTTGGAAAAACTGGCGAAAGACGACGCGGAAAAATACCAAACCTTCTGGAAACAGTTCGGTCTGGTGTTGAAAGAAGGCCCGGCGGAAGATCACGCCAACCAGGAAGCGATCGCTAAACTGTTGCGCTTTGCCTCCACCCATACCGACTCTTCCGCTCAGACCGTGTCGCTGGAAGATTACGTCTCCCGGATGAAAGAAGGGCAGGAAAAAATCTACTACATCACCGCAGACAGCTATGCGGCGGCGAAAAACAGCCCGCACCTGGAGCTGCTGCGTAAGAAAGGCATCGAAGTGCTGCTGCTCTCCGATCGCATCGACGAGTGGATGATGAACTACCTGACCGAGTTTGACGGTAAAGCATTCCAGTCGGTCGCTAAAGCCGATGAATCCATCGAAAAACTGGCGGATGAAGTCGACGAAAACGCGAAAGAAGCGGAAAAGGCGCTTGAGCCGTTCGTGGAGCGTGTCAAAACCCTGCTGGGCGATCGCGTGAAAGACGTGCGTCTGACGCACCGTTTAACCGACACGCCGGCGATTGTCACCACCGATGCGGATGAAATGAGCACCCAGATGGCGAAACTGTTCGCCGCGGCCGGTCAGTCCGTGCCGGAAGTGAAATACATCTTTGAGCTCAACCCGGATCATGTGCTGGTTAAACGCACTGCCGATACCGAGGATGAAGCGCAGTTTAAAGAGTGGGTCGAGCTGCTGCTGGATCAGGCGCTGTTCGCTGAACGCGGTACGCTGGAAGATCCGAACCAGTTTATCCGCCGTATGAACCAGTTGCTGGTGTCCTGATAACGCTCATCTGATTGCCGGATGGCGACGCGAAGCATCTTATCCGGCCTACGGGCGAGTACTGTTTGTAGGCCGGATAAGCGCCAGCGCCATCCGGCATTTTTTATAATACCTTCTCTTTTCTGGATTTCTCTTCGTTAACCGTTTCAGCATCAGGCGGCTTCCTTGAGCGAAATGCGTGATGGTGGTATCGTTTAGCGCTTTTTAAAAAATATCGACAACCTTTGAGGGGATTTTCGTAATGCGTATTATTCTGCTTGGCGCTCCGGGCGCGGGTAAAGGAACTCAGGCTCAGTTCATCATGGAGAAATATGGTATTCCGCAAATCTCCACTGGCGATATGCTGCGCGCCGCAGTGAAATCAGGCTCCGAGTTGGGCAAACAGGCGAAAGATATCATGGACGCCGGTAAACTGGTGACCGATGAACTGGTGATTGCGCTGGTTAAAGAGCGTATCGCCCAGGAAGACTGCCGTAACGGTTTTCTGCTGGACGGTTTCCCGCGCACGATCCCGCAGGCTGACGCGATGAAAGAAGCGGGTATTGTCGTGGATTACGTGCTGGAATTCGACGTACCGGACGAACTGATCGTTGACCGTATTGTGGGCCGTCGCGTACACGCCGCCTCTGGCCGCGTTTACCACGTAAAGTTTAATCCGCCGAAAGTGGAAGGCAAAGATGACGTCACCGGCGAAGATCTGACGACCCGTAAAGACGATCAGGAAGAGACCGTTCGCAAACGTCTGGTGGAATATCATCAGATGACCGCGCCGCTGATTGGCTACTACCAGAAAGAAGCGGAAGCGGGCAACACCAAATACGCTAAAGTTGACGGTACGCAGGCCGTTGCCGACGTGCGCGCAGCGCTGGAAAAAATCCTCGGTTAATTTTTTCGCGTAGTGAACCGCTTATCAGGCCTGCCATTATCCCGCAAGCCTGATAAGCGTAGCGCCATCAGGCAATCGGTGCCGGATGGCGGCCTGAACGCCTTATCCGGCCTACTGGCATCGTTAGCGCCATTCGGCAAATTCTCGTCTTACCTCTCGCAGCAATTAGTTCTTCTTTATCACTTTTCCGCTACAATTATCAACAATTTGAATAGATAAGAGGCGGCAATGCGTCAGACGAAAACCGGTATCCTGCTGGCTAACCTTGGCACGCCAGATGCCCCAACTCCTGAAGCGGTAAAGCGTTACCTGAAACAATTTTTAAGCGACAGACGCGTGGTGGATACTCCTCGTCTGCTGTGGTGGCCGCTGCTGCGTGGCGTTATTTTACCGCTGCGTTCGCCGCGCGTCGCGAAACTCTATCAATCTATCTGGATGGATGGCGGTTCGCCGCTCATGGTATATAGCCGCGAACAGCAACAGGTGCTGGCCGCGCGGTTGCCAGATACGCCCGTCGCGCTGGGGATGAGCTACGGCTCGCCCTCGCTGGAAAGCGCTGTCGATGAACTGTTAGCAAGCGACGTCGACCATATCGTCGTGCTGCCGTTGTACCCGCAATACTCTTGCTCAACGGTGGGCGCAGTCTGGGACGAACTGGGGCGGATACTGGCGCGTAAACGTCGTATTCCCGGTATCTCATTTATTCGCGATTACGCGGATGACGGCGCTTATATCGATGCGCTGGCGAAAAGCGCGCGTGAGTCGTTCGCCAGACACGGCGAGCCGGATGTGCTTCTGCTCTCTTATCACGGCATTCCACAACGTTATGCGGATGAAGGCGATGACTACCCGCAGCGCTGTCGCGATACCACGCGCGAACTGGTTTCCGCATTGGGACTGCCGCCGGAAAAGGTAATGATGACGTTCCAGTCGCGCTTTGGCCGTGAACCGTGGCTGACGCCGTACACCGATGAAACGCTAAAAATGTTGGGTGAAAAGGGGACTGGCCATATTCAGGTCATGTGTCCGGGATTTGCCGCGGATTGTCTGGAGACGCTGGAAGAGATAGCGGAACAGAACCGTGAGATTTTCCTTGAAGCGGGCGGTAAAAAATATGCGTACATTCCGGCGCTGAACGCGACGCCGGAACATATTGATATGATGCTGAAACTCACGGCGCCGTACCGTTAACGCGGCGTCTTCATCCTCGCCATAAAGAAGCGTGCGCCGTCCTGCAAGGCATCGTCGGCGATTGTCATCATTCGCGAATAGTGCAGAAAGGCGTGCAGCGTGCCGGGATACATTTTGTATTCGCAGGGCTGCTGGTGCGCCTGTAATGTCTGGTGCAGCAAGCGGCTGTCATCAATGAGCGGATCAAACTCCGCGCTGGCAATAAAGCAGGGCGGCACATCGCGCGTGAGATCGTTATTAAACAGACAATACCAGGGCGATTCCCGATCTTCATCGTTACGCAGATAGGCCTTTTCGTACATGTCCAGATCTTCACGCGTCAGGCCGTCCCACGCGCCGCCGAACAGACGGCGGCTTACCGAATCTTGCAACCCATACAGCCCATACCACAACAGAATCGCGATAACGTTACCGCAGCGAATGTGCTTATCACGTAGCCAGAGCGCGCTGGCAAGCGCCAGCATGGCGCCTGCGGAATCTCCGGCGAAACCGATTTTCTCCACGTTGAGCGAGTATTCATCGGCATGTTGAGAGAAGTAGCTGCATACCGCGACGGTTTCTTCAATGGCCTGTGGATAACGCGCTTGCGGCGACAGCGAATAATCAATGCCGATCACGGTGCAGCCGGTATAACGCGCCAGCAGACGCATTATCCGGTCATGCGTATCCAGATTACCGAGGATAAATCCGCCGCCGTGCAGATAGTATAAGGTGGCCTGACTGGTCGGCTGCGGCGAGTAGGCCGGGTTGTTACATCGCCATAAGGCGTAGGGACGGCGCAGGTGCGGGTGGTCATGGACGGCGCGTCGGCATTCCAGAAACGGCGCTCAAGAAGATAATACTGACGCTGGGTCTCAATATCGCCATCGGCAGGCCAGGGGGGAAGGCCTGGTTGCTGGAAGTTTACGACGGCTGTCATTTCGTCTGACAGTCGGGTGAGTACGGGAATTTTATTTTCCGGCTTCATAAAACGCTCCTTGTGAAAGTGAACCATTGTAAAAAACGCGGCTGGAGAAACTGCGATCTCGTCGTCCGATATTGAAACGCCATCGTCCGTCGCGCGCAGCAGGGGGAATGTGCTACCATGCAGCGCTCCGTTATTCATCCGTAAGCACAATCATGAAATTTCCCGGTAAACGTAAATCCAAACACTATTTTCCCGTCAATGCGCGTGACCCGTTGTTGCAACAAATTCAGCCAGAACAGGAAACCAACGCCTCCTGGGTCGTCGGTATCGACCAGACGTTGGTGGATATTGAGGCGAAAGTGGATGACGATTTTATTACACGCTATGGATTAAGCGCCGGGCATTCTCTGGTGATAGAAGACGAGGTGGCGGAGAAGCTGTATCAGGAACTGACGCGGGAAAATTTGATCACCCATCAGTTTGCTGGCGGCACTATAGGCAATACGATGCATAATTACTCGGTACTGGCGGATGACCGTTCGGTGTTACTGGGCGTGATGTGCAGCAACATTGAGATTGGCAGCTACGCTTATCGCTACCTGTGTAATACTTCCAGCCGTACCGACCTGAATTATCTGCAAGCGGTAGATGGCCCGATTGGCCGCTGTTTCACGCTGATTGGCGAATCCGGCGAGCGTACCTTCGCTATCAGCCCCGGCCATATGAATCAGTTACGGGCGGAAAGTATTCCGGAAGCGGTGATCGCTGGCGCTTCCGCGCTGGTGTTGACCTCATATCTGGTGCGCTGTAAGCCTGGCGAACCGATGCCTGACGCGACGATGAAAGCGATCGAATACGCGAAAAAGCATAACGTGCCGGTTGTCATGACGCTGGGCACCAAATTTGTGATCGCCGATAATCCGCAGTGGTGGCAGGCGTTTCTCAAAGAGAATGTCTCGATTCTGGCAATGAATGAAGAAGAAGCGGAAGCGCTGACCGGCGAAAACGACCCGCTGCTGGCGGCGGATAAGGCGCTGGACTGGGTCGACCTGGTGTTATGCACCGCCGGGCCGATAGGGTTATATATGGCGGGCTTCACCGAAGAGGAAGCAAAACGTAAAACCCAGCATCCGCTGCTACCGGGAGCTATTGCTGAATTTAACCAGTATGAATTTAGCCGGGCAATGCGCCATAAAGATTGTATTAATCCGCTGCGCGTTTATTCGCATATTGCGCCGTATATGGGCGGGCCGGAAAAAATCATGAACACCAACGGCGCGGGCGATGGCGCGCTGGCGGCGCTGCTGCACGATATTACGGCGAACAGTTACCATCGTAGCAACGTACCGAACTCCAGTAAGCACAAATTTACCTGGCTGACCTATTCGTCGCTGGCGCAGGTGTGTAAATATGCTAACCGTGTCAGTTATCAGGTACTGAACCAGCATTCTCCGCGTCTGACACGCGGGCTGCCGGAACGTGAGGACAGCCTGGAAGAGTCGTACTGGGATCGCTAATCTGGCTTGCCCGATGGCGCTGCGCGCATCGGGCCGTCCGGAAAACCCTTAACTGGCGACGACTTCACCTGCGGGCGGCGTTTCAAGCAGTTCCAACATCGCCCGGGCAATTTCTCGCTCGCCCATCACTACCTGATTGGCTCCCCGCTCGGTAATATATTTCACTTCATCATCATAGTGTGCGCGGGCGATTATCTCGATATCAGGGCTTTTTTCTCGCGCTGAGGCGACAATCTCACCGGCTTCGTAACCGTTGGGGATGGTCAATAACAGCCAGCGGGCGCAGTCCAGATGCGCCAGATTCATGATTTCTTCGTTAGCGGCGTTGCCCAGCACGGCGCGAATCCCGCGTTCGCGCAGTTCATCCACGCGGGTACGGGACGTTTCGATAACCACCAGCGGAATCCCCGCCGCCAGTAATTTTTCTCCCAGCAGACTGCCTACGCGGCCAAAACCCACCAGCAGGGCATGATTACAGATATCCACCGGAATTTGCTTCTCTTCTTCGATAGCCTCTTCCAGAGTTTGCTCTTCCAGCGTTTCGGTTTTCGCCAGATACTTCTCCAGCAGGGTAAACAGTACGGGATTAAGCATAATCGACAAAATAGCGCCTGCCAGCACCAGGTTCTGTCCCGCTTGCGGCAGCAGGTTGAGCGCCATGCCGAGTCCGGCGAGAATAAAGGCGAACTCGCCGATTTGCGCCAGGCTGGCGGCAATGGTCAGCGCGGTTCGCGGCGAGTGGCCGAACATACGCACCAGGAAAAACGCAGCGATCGATTTACCAAAGACGATAATGGCAAGCGTCGCCAGCACCGCCAGCGGCTGTTGGATCAAGACTAACGGATCGAACAACATGCCGACGGAAACAAAAAACAGGACGGCAAAGGCGTCGCGCAGCGGCAACGTATCGTGCGCCGCCCGGTGACTCAGTTCCGACTCATTAAGCACCATTCCAGCGAAGAACGCGCCCAGCGCAAAAGAGACGTCAAACAGTTCTACCGCGCCAAACGCAATGCCTAACGCCAGCGCCAGTACGGAAAGGGTAAATAATTCGCGCGAGCCGGTGGCGGCGCTGCGGGCCATAATCCACGGCACCAGGCGGCGTCCGACCAGCATCATGATGGCGATAAACGCCACCACTTTACCAATGGTTATCCCCATATCGACCGTCAGCGAGGCTATGCCGACATCGCCTTTTTCCACCATGCCGGCAACGGCGGGCAGCAAGACCAGCGTCAGCACCATCACCAGATCTTCGACAATCAGCCAGCCGATGGCGATTTGCCCGCGCTGGCTATCAAGGAGTTGTCGCTCCTCAAGCGCGCGCAGCAGGACGACGGTACTGGCGGTAGACAGACAGAGCCCAAAAACGATGCCGGTCATTAATGACCATCCCAGCACGGCGGAAAGCGCCATACCCAGCAGCGTCGCCACCGCTATCTGAGCGACAGCGCCGGGAATGGCGATAGACTTTACCGCCATCAAATCCTTCAGCGAAAAATGCAGCCCGACGCCGAACATCAATAGAATCACGCCGAGCTCCGCCAGCTCCGGCGCCAGTTTGGTATCCGCAACAAAACCCGGGGTAAAAGGTCCCGCCAGAACGCCCGCTAACAGATATCCCACCAGTGGAGAAATACGCAATTTGTTGGCAATCATGCCGAGAATAAAAGCGAGCACAAGGCCGCCGACAATGGTGGTGATAAGCGGGGTAGCGTGATGCATTCCGTCTCCTTTGGTTGCTGGACTCCAAAACTCCGGGTAATAGTTTATGACAATTTCAATCAGGATGTTTATAAAAAATGGTTGTGTTTTATAAAAAAATACAATCTGACGGTAAAAAGAGCACGGAACGGAAAAGTGATAAGTATCTGATGGGCAAAGCATGATGGCATCGGGATGTACAGGCGGTTAAAGCGTACCTTTAACCGCCATAAAATCACGCTTTATGTCGATTATCAGGTAAGAATATGGTCAGTATCCCCAGAAGCGGCAGGAAAGCACAGATTTTATAAACTAAATAGATACTGGTATGGTCGGCAATCAGCCCCAGCACCGCTGCGCCCAGGCCTCCCATCCCGAAGGCAAACCCGAAAAACAGGCCGGAAACCATACCGATGCGTCCTGGCAGCAGCTCCTGGGCATACACCAGAATGGCGGAAAACGCCGACGCGAGAATAAAGCCGATAATCACCGTTAAAATCCCCGTCCAGTACAGCGTGGCGTAGGGTAAAACAAGGGTAAACGGCGCGACGCCGAGAATAGAGCCCCAAATCACATATTTCCTGCCGATTTTATCGCCCACCGGCCCGCCGATTACCGTCCCGGCAGCCACCGCAAACAGGAAGGCAAACAGATGGAGCTGCGCGTTTTGTATTGATAATCCGAATTTTTGCATCAGATAAAAGGTGTAGTAGCTACTGATGCTCGCCATATAAAAATATTTCGAGAAAATGAGTAGCAATAACACGCTGACCGCCAGCACGACTTTATTGCGCGGCAGCGGGTTAGCGATTATCGCTTTTGGCTTGCCTTTCGCTATCCGGTGCTGGGCTGCATACCAGCGGCTGATCTGCGCCAGCACCACGATCGCCAGCAGCGCGGCCAGCACAAACCAGGCGACATTCCCTTTGCCATAGGGCGCGATAATCACGGCGGCCAGCAGCGGGCCCAATGAACTGCCGAAGTTACCGCCGACCTGGAAGATAGACTGCGCCAGACCATGACGTCCGCCGGAGGCCATGCGCGCCACGCGGGACGATTCCGGGTGAAAAACGGACGAGCCGGTACCCACCAGCGCCGCAGCGAGCAATACGCCGCCAAAACTTCCCGCCATTGCCAGCAGTACCAGCCCGCTCAGGGTAAAACACATGCCGACAGGCAGCGACCACGGCATGGGATATTTATCCGTCCAGTAGCCGACGACCGGTTGCAGCAGCGATGAGGCGAGCTGGAACGTCAGGGTGATCAAACCTATCTGGACGAAAGTCAGCGAAAACTCTGCCTGCAACAGGGGATAAATGGCTAAGATTAGCGACTGGATCATATCGTTCAGCAGATGGGAAAGACTGATCGCGCCCAAAATACCAAACGAAGTACGTGCTTTAGCGGCCGCTGCGGGCGCGCCGGCTAACGGCTGGGTTGGTTCACTCATGGCCATAGAAAGTCACTTAAATTTTATGCGATGTTGGAGATAGTAGGATGTGTAATTATTACTTGCCTAACATACCTGTGAAATGTGTTTGAAGGAAGTCTCAATTCTGAAAACATATTTGTCTATTATTGCAAGGAAAGGTAATTTCTGCGGTTGATATTGAGTCAGGGAGAGAAAGATGAAATTTTTGAAACGGGGTGTGGCGCTAGCGTTACTGGCGGCGTTCGCGCTGACGACTCAGCCTGCACAGGCTTACGAAAAAGATAAAACCTATAAAATTACTATCCTGCATACCAACGATCACCACGGTCACTTCTGGCGTAGCGAATATGGCGAATATGGTCTGGCGGCGCAAAAAACGCTGGTGGACAGTATCCGTAAAGAGGTGGCGCAAGAGGGGGGAAGCGTCCTGTTGTTATCCGGCGGCGACATTAATACCGGGGTGCCGGAATCCGATCTCCAGGATGCGGAGCCCGATTTCCGCGGGATGAATCTGATTGGCTACGACGCTATGGCCGTCGGTAATCATGAATTTGATAACCCGCTCACCGTATTGCGCCAGCAGGAAAAGTGGGCGAAGTTTCCCTTTCTTTCCGCCAATATTTATCAAAAAAGTACCGGCGAGCGTCTGTTTAAGCCGTGGGCTATTTTTACACGCCAGGATATAAAAATCGCGGTAATCGGCTTAACCACCGATGACACGGCGAAAATAGGCAACCCGGAATATTTCACCGATATTGAGTTTCGTAAACCTGCTGAAGAAGCAAAGGTGGTGATTCAGGAACTTAATATGAATGAAAAACCGGACGTGATTATCGCGACCACACATATGGGGCATTATGACAACGGCGATCACGGTTCGAACGCGCCGGGCGACGTTGAGATGGCGCGTAGCCTGCCTGCCGGTTCGCTGGCGATGATTGTGGGCGGTCACTCACAAGACCCGGTATGCATGGCGTCGGAAAATAAAAAACAGGTGAATTACGTACCGGGAACGCCCTGCGCGCCGGATAAGCAAAATGGCATCTGGATCGTGCAGGCGCATGAGTGGGGTAAATATGTGGGCCGCGCGGATTTCGAATTCCGTAACGGCGAGATGAAAATGGTTAACTACCAGCTTATTCCGGTAAATCTCAAGAAAAAAGTGACCTGGGATAACGGGAAAAGCGAGCGTGTACTTTACACGCCGGAAATCGCAGAAAATCCGCAAATGCTCTCGTTATTAACGCCGTTCCAGAATAAAGGTAAAGCGCAACTGGAGGTGAAAATTGGTAGCGTGAATGGCCTTCTTGAAGGCGATCGCAGTAAGGTCAGATTTGTCCAGACCAATATGGGACGGGTGATTCTGGCTGCGCAGATCGCGCGCACCGGCGCCGATTTTGGCGTGATGAGCGGCGGCGGTATTCGCGACTCGATTGAGGCGGGAGATATTACCTATAAAAGCGTGCTCAAGGTACAGCCGTTCGGCAACATTGTGGTGTATGCCGATATGAGCGGCAAAGAGGTGGTTGATTATCTCACCGCCGTAGCACAGATGAAACCGGACTCCGGCGCCTATCCACAGTTCGCCAATGTGAGCTTTGTCGCCAAAGAGGGCAAGCTCACCGATCTGAAAATCAAAGGCGAGCCTGTTGATCCGGCTAAAACCTATCGCATGGCGACGCTGAGTTTCAACGCCACGGGCGGCGATGGTTATCCGCGCATCGATAACAAACCGGGATACGTGAATACCGGGTTTATTGACGCGGAAGTGCTGAAAGAGTTTATTCAGCAAAATTCACCGCTGGATGCGGCGGCGTTTACGCCAAATGGTGAGGTGAGCTGGCTATAGCGGTACGGATAGCCATTTCCTGCCTGATGGCGCGCAGCCTTAAGGCCTACGGATTATGTCTGCTGTAGGCCGGATAAGGCGTTTGCGCCGCTATCCGGCAATGTATTTTACGCAGGCTTAATCCCGACGCGCGATATCAGCGAATTTAGCACCCAGGATGGCGGCCAAATCGTCAGCCGCCAGTTCAATATCCAGCCCGCGTTTACCACCGGAAACATAAATAGTGGCAAACGTGCGGGCAGGCGCGTCAATCAGCGTGGGCAGCCGTTTCTTCTGTCCCAGCGGACTGATCCCGCCGACCAGATATCCCGTGGTGCGTTGCGCCACCATCGGGTCGGCCATATCGACCTTTTTCGCGCCCAGAGCTTTGGCGACTTTTTTCAAATCCAGCTGTCCGGCTACAGGCGTCACGGCGACGGCCAGTTGCTTCATATCGCCATTCACGGCAACCAAAAGCGTTTTATACACCTGATCCGCGTTTAGCCCGAGCTTACGCACCACTTCATCGCCAAAGTTAGTTTCATTCGGATCGTGATCGTAGGTGTGAATGTTAAACGGAATCTTGTTTTTTTCGAGTAACTTAACTGCGGGTGTCATAACGTTCCTTCTTACTACAGACGTGATTTGCCATCAGCATACGCCCGAAAGCGGACTAAAAAATAGTATAATCTTGTGCATTAGGTCTTGGCAGTTGCGGCAACTTTGAGCGACAATCTGAAGATCCGAAGCGAAAGCGTCGGGATAATAATAACGATGAAATTCCTCTTTGACGGGCCAATAGCGATATTGGCCATTTTTTTATTTCAATATTTGCGGTAGGTTGCCTTCGCCGTACAGATGTAGCGCCCCTACGGCTACCACGTAGCGTCCCGGCGGCAGTGCCAGCAGCGCGTCGCGCCAGGCTTCATTGCGTTTTACCATCAGTACATCATACAGCGGCTGGCTAAACGTTCTGGGAAGCGAAGCGCCGACGCTGGTCGGCGGCTGCTCAAGCCACCAGCCGATCATCACCTGCAAAAGCCGTGCGTTGGTGTGCCAGTGCGTCAGCGTGTCGTCGAGCAGCGCCATCCCGCCATCGGGCAGATCGCAGAGTAGTTCGAGCTGGTGTTTCGCCCCTTCCAGCTCTTGCACCGGCAGCGACATTTCGCGGGCAGCCTGTAATAGCTGATAATCAATGCCATAGTCCGGGCGCAATCCCAGCCGTTGCGCCTGCGTGGCCTGTAGCACCATAGCTATCTGCCATAAAGGTTGATTATCAAAATGGATCTGCGGCATACCCAACTCGCTGACCCGTTTTTCCAGTGCGCTTAGCTGCCCGGCGCTGAGACGTTCGACCAACGGCGGGCATTTGGGGAGATTGCTGAATGGCGTTTCGTTACCAGAAATATCCGCTTCAACGACCAGCGCGTCGGCCTGGCGTAGTTTTTTCACCAGCTTTGCTGGAAGAGGAGCCATATCGCGTGTCCCCATATGAATACTGCCAACCAGATGCAGATGACGACCGCCGGGCAGGGAGAGATCGATAGCAGGCCAACTATTTGGGGTACCACGCAGCGCGCGCCATAAACGTTTAAGTTGATTTAATAACTCCATACGCGCTCCCTTTGAAAAAGCTCATGCTAGCGCGTTGGAGAAAAGGGCGCAATGCGCCCTGACGGGACGTCAACGATCGGTCGGGTTATTCGCTGCCGTCGAGATAGGCCGTTCTGGCGATGGTCATTTCAAGCTGGCATTTATAAATACTGATGCGCTTTTCAGCGGGTATGGCCTCGGATTTTGCATCGCTAAGTTTGCCGCACTGCTGCTCTTTTTTGGTCACCCAGACTCGCTGTTCTTGTTTTAATGCCGTTCGGGCAGAGGCGGGTAGCGATTTCCAGACCTGATTAAGCTCGCGATCTCTACTCTCAAATTTCTTTGCTGCGATTTCAATCAGTGAGTTATTTTTTTTCTTTATAATGCTATCACCAGATACCGTCATTCTTGCCATTACATAAATAGACCTCGCCAATTTATCGGTTTTTTGCACAGGGGTGACAACAATATCTTTGTTGTTGTCTGCTAGCTGAATATTGTAGTTAATCTGTTTCCAGGTCACCGTATTGTTTATTACCTGTCCATCCCCTTGTGAAATATAGAATAGAGTATTTGGTAAGTCTTTCATTAATTTAAATAATGGCTGAGGAATACCCATGGCGACGGTAGCCGAGCAAGTTCGTAGGTTGGCATTTTCTGGTTGAGGGTTCTGCGTGATTACATCACTGAATTGAACAGGAATAGCCCGGAGTTGTTGCTCGTATTGAGTCTGGGGGATATCGAAGAAAAGCGTGGAGGGCTCTTTAATATAGTCTTGCTGTAAACGACCTAATGCTTCATTGTAAATCCATTCTTTTGCCGCCGTGACTGCATTATCGTTGCCACATTTTAACTCTGGAGTGGAATCAAATAACCCTGCATAACTGACGGCGGGAGAAAGCAGGAAAAGAAGCGTAACTGCTTTTCTAAACATAAATAACACATCCTTATGATTCAAAAAAACATTATAAAATGTTGTTTTTTATTTTTCTACAGGATGTGCGGTTAAATTTTTATATATTGATACGGTAAATTACTGATGGCTTAATAATATATCAGGCAGCTGATGCTGCCTGATATAGCGTTTTTACGCTTTCGGTTTAAAACGCAATAGCCGGTTGGCATTGCTGACGACGGTAATGGAAGACAGCGCCATTGCCGCGCCTGCTACTACCGGGTTTAACAAGGTACCGGTAAACGGCCACAGAATACCGGCGGCCACCGGGATACCAATGCTGTTGTAGATAAATGCGCCAAGCAGGTTTTGTTTCATATTGCGCAACGTCGTGCGCGAAATGGCCAGCGCATCCGCCACGCCCATCAGACTATGGCGCATCAGCGTAATCGCCGCGGTTTCAATTGCCACATCGCTGCCGCCGCCCATCGCGATACCGACGTCCGCCTGCGCCAGCGCGGGCGCATCGTTGATACCATCGCCGACCATCGCAACCTGACGACCCTGGCTTTGCAGACGTTTAATCGCATCGGCTTTGCCATCCGGCAGAACGCCCGCAATCACTTCATCAATACCCGCTTCTTTGGCAATCGCGTTAGCCGTCGTTGGGTTATCCCCGGTGAGCATTACCAGACGGTATCCGGCGTTGTGCAGGCGTTCAAGCGCGGCAATACTATCGCTGCGCAATGGATCGCGTACCGCCAGTAACGCCGCCGCTTTACCGTCAATCGCCAGCAGGACCGGAGTCGAGCCTTGCGAGGCCTGCGCGGTGATTTCCGCCGTCATGTCATCCGTGGCGACGTGCTGTTCGTTCAGCAACGCCTGGTTCCCCAGAAGCAGTTGATGACCTTCCGCTTCACCGCTGACGCCCAGTCCGCGCAGCGTTCTGAAACCGTTCACCTGCGGCAGTTTATCATCGCCGGCTTTTTCCAGAATCGCATGGGCCAGCGGGTGGCTGGAGCCTTGTTCGAGCGCGGCAGCCAGACGTAATGCCTGAGCTTCCTCAACGCCGTTAAAGGTTTTTATCGCCACCACTTGCGGCTTGCCTTCCGTCAGCGTCCCGGTTTTATCAAAAACGAGGGTATCCAACGTACTGGCGCGTTGCAGGGCATCGGCGTCGCGTACCAGCACGCCGAATTCGGCAGCGCGGCCTACGCCGGAAATAATCGACATTGGCGTCGCCAGGCCTAATGCGCAAGGGCAGGCGATAATCAGTACGGTGGTGGCGATGACCAGCGTATAAACAATTTGCGGCGCCGGCCCGAAGAAATACCAGATAGCGGCGCTGAACAGCGCAATGGCCACGACGACGGGAACGAATACCGCGGAGATTTTATCGGCCAGTTGGCCAATTTCCGGTTTACTGCTTTGCGCCTGGCGTACCATGCGAATAATGCGTGACAGCGTGGTATGACTGCCCACCGCGCTGGCGCGGAACAGGACGCTGCCGTCCTGGACGACGGTGCCGGCATGAACGCTGTCGCCTTCGCCTTTTTGCTGCGGAATAGGTTCGCCGGTCAGCATGGCTTCATCAAGCCACGCTTCGCCCTGGGTAATTTCGCCATCCACCGGCACGCGATCGCCGGTAGTGAGCCGCAGCAGCATCCCTGGCTGAACGTCCGCCAGCGGGACGCTTTTTTCGCCGTCTTCTGTCACGACGCGTGCGGTGGGCGGGGTGAGATCGAGTAATTTTTCCAGCGCTTTTGAGGAACGCTGACGGGCGCGCGCTTCCAGCATGTGTCCGAGATTAATCAGACCGATAATCATCGCGCTGGCTTCGTAATAGAGGTGCCGTGCTTCCATCGGGAACCACTGCGGCCACAGGTTGACACTCATGGAGTAGAGCCAGGCGACCCCGGTGCCGAGCGCCACCAGCGTATCCATCGTCGCCGTGCCGTTCAGCAGGCTTTTCCACGCGTTACGGTAAAAGTGACCGCCCGCAAAGACCATCACCGCAAGCGTGATCAGGCCAATAGCCAGCCACAGGCTGCGGTTGTCGCCGGTCACCATCATGTTATCGCCGATCATCCCCCAGACCATGACCGGTATACCGACCGCCAGGGCAACGATGGCCTGCCAGCGAAAACGTTTCATGGTGGCGATGGCGGTTTCCTGCTGGCGCTCGCGGCGTTTGATGTCATCTTCAATCGCTTCTGCGCCGTAGCCGGCTTTTTCCACCGCCTGCACTAAATCAGCGGCGGACGCGCTGCCCATCACCAGCGCAGTGCGTTCCGCCAGGTTTACCCGTGCCTGCGTGACGCCCGGTACGCTTTGTAGCGCATGTTGTACGCGGGTGACACAACTGGCGCAGCTCATGCCGCTTAACAGCAACTGTTGGCTTTCTTCATCGGCCGTCGCTACCGGAAGCTCATGAGGAACCGCTGCCAGTGCTTCCGACGGGATTGATGACTCCGTCAGCGGTTTAGCCTTTGGGTGGCTTAACGTCGCGCCATACCCGGCTTGTTTGATGGTTTCAATTAACGCGTCCGCACTGGCGGTACCGGTAACGTGCGCTTCGGTTACGGTGACGTCCGCCAGCTCAACATCCGGACGTTGTTCAAGACTTTCTTTCACGCGTTTAACGCAATGACCGCAGGACAAACCGTCCAGGGTCAGGTCGATAGTTTGAGACATAGTAAAAACTCCTTTATGATTGGTCATCAATTCATTGACCTTAGTAATCGTAGTGACTCACTGTGATAAAGGTTAAACCTTCCAGCAAGGTTAAGGTCAAGGGGGAAATATGAATATTAGCGATGTGGCGAAAAAAACCGGTTTAACCAGCAAAGCCATTCGGTTTTATGAAGAGAAAGGGCTGGTGACGCCGCCATTACGTAGCGAAAATGGTTATCGCACCTACACGCAGAAGCATTTAAACGAGCTGACGTTGCTGCGACAGGCGAGGCAGGTGGGGTTTAATCTGGAAGAGTGTGGCGAACTGGTCAATCTGTTTAACGATCCGCGACGCCATAGCGCAGATGTGAAAAAGCGGACGCTGGAAAAGGTCGCAGAGATCGAGCGCCATATCAGCGAGCTGCAATCAATGCGCGATCAACTGCTGGCGCTGGCGGAGAGTTGTCCCGGCGATGACAGCGCCGACTGCCCGATTATTGATAATCTTTCCGGCTGCTGTCATCACAAGGCGCAAAAGCCACGTTGATTAAACGGCGCGAATGCGTAGGGTGATGCCTTCCACGGCGATCACTTCGACATGCGTACCTGCGCGCAGGTCTTCGTCAGCACATACCGGCCACGAGCTGTCGCCGACACGCATATGACCCCGTCCGTTCACTAACGCGGCATCAAGCATAAACCGGCGGCCTACCAGTTGTTGTCCGCGTTGGTTAAGGCGGCTGTCGGTCGGCTTTTGTTCCCGCACGCGACGCGCCAGCCAGCGCCACCAAAGCCAGGCCGCCAGTAACGTTAAGGCCGCAAACAGCACGCCCTGCCATTCCCAGCCGAGCGGTAAGAGCCAGACGGTTAAGCCGGTAATCACTGCCGCCACGCCGCTCCACAGCAAATAGCCGTTACCGCCGAGCATTTCCGCAGCCAACAACAGGCCGCCGAGGCTAAGCCAGAAGATATGCGGATGCACCAGAATCATCGCTATCATGCTTTTTTCCGTTCGCTGGCGCTGTCCTTAACCAGCTCGCTGATCCCGGCGATAGCGCCCATCAGACTGCTGGCATCCAGCGGCATCATGACCACTTTGCTGTTATTCGCCGAGCCGATTTGCTGTAACGCTTCGGTGTATTTCTGCGCCACGAAGTAGTTTATCGCCTGAATATCCCCGGCGGCGATGGCTTCAGATACCATCTGCGTAGCGCGGGCTTCCGCTTCGGCGGAACGTTCGCGCGCTTCCGCCTGCAGGAAAGCGGACTGACGTTCGCCTTCGGCTTTCAGAATCTGCGACTGTTTTTCCCCCTCGGCTTTCAGGATTTCCGCCTGACGTACCCCTTCGGCCTCAAGGATATAGGCGCGTTTGGTACGTTCCGCTTTCATCTGGGCGTTCATAGAGGAGATCAATTCCGCGGGCGGGCGGACATCGCGAATTTCGATACGGGTAACTTTAATTCCCCACGGGTTGGTGGCTTCATCGACAATATGCAGCAGCCGCGTGTTGATGCTGTCGCGCTGGGAGAGCATTTCATCCAGCTCCATCGAACCGAGCACCGTACGGATATTGGTCATGGTCAGGTTAATGATCGCCAGTTCCAGGTTACTGACTTCATAGGCGGCGCGCGGCGCATCGATAACCTGAATAAAACAGACCGCATCGATAGTGACGTTGGCGTTATCTTTTGAGATCACCTCCTGCGACGGAATATCCAGCACTTGTTCCATCATATTGATCTTGCGGCCAATTCTGTCCATAAACGGTACAACAAGGCTTAATCCCGGCTGCAGGGTTTTGGTGTAACGTCCAAAGCGCTCCACCGTCCACTGGTACCCCTGCGGAACGATTTTGACGCCCGCGCCGACGATCACCAGCGCGACGAAAATGAGAATAGGGATAAGAATGAGCATAGCTAAACCTCCTGTTGCGTTGTCCATAAACCGATTTTGCTGACGAATTAAGCGAATTATACCTGATTCAGTAAAGCATGTTCCCCCCTTATTAATTACAGGGATACACTATCGCTATAAAAATATGAACAACGGATGCGCAATAAATGACAGAACGTAGCATGTTGCTTGAGTTAAAGCAGGTCGGTTACCGGACTGCGACGACAAAAATAGTGAATAACATCAGTTTTACGCTGCAACGCGGCGAATTTAAGTTAATTACCGGTCCTTCTGGCTGCGGAAAAAGTACGTTGTTGAAAATGGTGGCCTCGCTAATAAGCCCTGATATCGGCATGATTCTTTTTGAGGGGCAGGATATTACTACTCTGAGTCCGGAAGCCTATCGCCAGCAGGTTTCTTATTGCGCTCAGACGCCAGCGCTATTTGGCGATACGGTTTACGATAACCTGATTTTTCCCTGGCAAATTCGCCATCAGCGCCCGCAGCCGACAGCCTTCGCAGACGATCTGGCGCGTTTTGAACTGCCGGAGACGATTCTGCAAAAACCGATTGCCGCGCTTTCCGGCGGGGAAAAACAGCGTATTGCTCTAATTCGTAATCTACAGTTTCTGCCGAAAATACTGTTACTCGACGAAATAACCAGCGCGCTGGATGAACATAACAAACGGAATGTGAATGATATTATTCATCGCTATGTTCGCGATAAGCAGGTCGCTGTCTTGTGGGTAACGCATGATAAAGATGAAATTCAACACGCGGATAAGGTGATAACGTTAACGCCATCTGCCGGAGAGATGCAGGAGGCGCGTTATGAACGAGCATAATATTACCAATATCTCGCTGGCGTTATCGATGCTGCTGGTGGTGGTCGCGATGCTCATCAGTCACAAGGAAAAGCTGGCGCTGGAAAAAGATATTCTGTGGAGCGTATGCCGGGCGGTGATACAGCTCATTATTGTCGGCTATGTACTGAAATACATCTTTGGCGTTAATCATGCCGCCCTGACGCTACTGATGGTGCTGTTCATCTGTTTTAACGCCGCATGGAACGCGCAAAAGCGCAGTAAATATATCGATAAGGCATTTCTCTCCTCGTTTATCGCCATCACCGTCGGCGCCGGGCTAACGCTGACGGTACTGGTGCTTACCGGTTCGATTGAATTTGCGCCGATGCAGGTGATTCCCATCGCTGGCATGGTCGCCGGTAATGCGATGGTAGCGGTAGGGCTGTGCTACAACCAACTGGGGCTGCGTTTTCATAGCGAGCAGCAGCAAATCCAGGAAAAGTTAAGTTTGGGCGCAACGCCGAAAATGGCCTCCGCCGGGCTTATCCGCGATAGCATCCGCGCATCGCTTATCCCGACGATCGACTCGGCAAAGACCGTTGGGCTGGTGAGCCTGCCGGGGATGATGTCCGGGCTGATTTTTGCCGGGATCGATCCGGTAAAAGCGATTAAATATCAAATTATGGTAACGTTTATGCTGTTGTCGACAGCCAGCCTGTCTACCATCATTGCCTGCTATTTAACCTACCGGAAGTTCTATAATTCGCGTCATCAGTTGGTAGTGATGCCGCTCAAGAAATCATGATAGTTGCCGGATGATGGCGCAAGCGCCTTATCTGGCCTGAGGACGACAGGTAGGCCAGATAAGCGCGCCATCAGGCAAGAGAGGATTAATACAGTAACGCGTACAACTGGCGGCGGTATTTCGATGCCAGCGCGTCGCCGGTGCCGAGCGCGGCAAGGATCTCCTGGAAGGTTTTGCGCGTTTGTCCCTCGGCGGCGGCAAGATCTTTTCTCAGATGGCTGAACAGCAATTCCAGCGCTTCTTCATTACGTCCGACCTGGTGCAACTGCAACGCCAGTTGCGTTGCCAAAGCCGCATCCTGCGGATTCTCCGCGACTTGCTGCTGAAGTTGCTGAATTTCCGGCGTATCCGCCGCCTGTTTAAGCAGTTCGATCTGCGCAACCAGCCCCTGATAACGGGTATCCTGATCCTGTAGCGGTATAGTTTTTAACACCGCTTCGGCCTCTTCAGAGCGGTTCAGCGCAATTTGCGCTTCCGCCAGTAACAGGCCAATCTCACTGTTCTGCGAAGAGAGCTGCCAGGCGTCTTTGAGCAACGGCAGCGCGTCAATGTAGTTGCCCTCCTGCATTAACTGCATCGCTTGTTGCGCTTTTAGCTCTTCTTCACGCGGCAGTACTTTATCCAGCAGAGCGCGGATCGCCTCTTCCGGCTGCGGCCCCTGGAAACCATCGACCGGTTGGCCATTCTGGAACAGATAGACTGTCGGGATGGCGCGCAGACCAAACTGAGCGGCGATCATCTGTTCGGCGTCGCAGTCCAGCTTTGCCAGAATAAACTGACCGTGGTACTGGGCAGCCAGACTTTCCAGCACTGGCGTTAATTGCAGACAGTGTTGGCTGCGTTCAGACCAGAAATAGAACAGTACCGGCGTGGTCATGGACTGTTCTAAGGTCTGCTGCAGGTTGGATTCATTAATATTGACAATGTTCTGTACGGACATGGCGTCGCTCTCTTTTGTCTGTGTCACGTTTACATGGGGGCTGACTGGCGCGCTTCAACTCAGCTTTGTAAAATTTTATCCAGCATCCGGCCCGGCAATAGGCGTTTCAGCGCCATCACCGCCCAGGTGACCAGCGTAACGGGATAGCGCAGCCTGGGTTTATCGCTTGCAAAAGCATGACGTACTTTCGCTACTACCGCGTCAGGATCGCGGGTGAAACGTGCGGCGATGCCGGGATTTTCTACCGGTTTATCACGCTGCGTCTGGTTAACGTTATCCGTAAAACGGGTACGAATCGGCCCCGGTTCTATCAGGCTCACTTTAATGCCTGTGTGCCGTAGCTCCATACGTAGCGCGTCAGACCAGGCTTCGAGCGCATATTTGCTGGCGGCGTAAGCGCCGCGCCCTGGGGTGGAAATCAGCCCCATCACCGATGAGGTCATCACAATGCGTCCTTCGCCATGCGGCAACATGGCGGGAAGTAAGCGCATAGTAAGCTGATGCGCACCGAAGAAATTACTGGAAAACTGTTGCTCCATCTGCTCACGGCTGATGGTGGAAAGGGGGCCATATACGCCGTAGCCGGCATTGTTAAAGATCCCATACAGACGATTATCGGTCAGGGCGATCACTTCATCGGCGGCACGATCCACGCTTTCAGGGGAGTCGAGATCGATCAACACGCCGGTAAATCCCATACTGTTCATCCGGGCGACATCATCAGGTTTGCGGCAGCCCGCCAGGATTTGAAAGCCCTGGCGTTTAAGCTCAAGCGCGCTGTCCAGACCGATTCCGCTGGAACATCCTGTTATTAAGACCGATTTTTGCATAACTTTACCTGTCAGGATCTCCGTTGATTTAAGAGTCGTGGTTAACTATATCCGTCATACTTCAAGTTGCCTGTGCGTTCGTTTACTCCAGTCACATAGGTATCTATGCTCCTGGAAATTCTCTTACGTGCCGCCTTCATGCAACTCGAATGATTCAGGAGAGAAAAGGGGTCAACTGCTTCGCCATCCAGTCGGCAATAAACGGCTGGGCGTCGCGGTTGGGATGAATGCCGTCATCCTGCATCCACTGCGGTTTCAGATATACCTCTTCCATAAAAAACGGTAACAGAGGAATATCGAACTCTTTGGCGAGCTTAGGATAAATGGCGCTAAAGGATTCATTATAACGGCGACCGTAGTTAGCGGGCAGATGAATTTGCATCAGTAACGGTTGGGCATCGGCGGCTTTCACCGTCTGAATGATTTTACGTAGCGTCTGTTCGGTTTGCGCAGGCGCAAAACCGCGTAGGCCATCGTTGCCGCCAAGTTCCACCACTACCCAGCGCGGGTGATGCTGTTGCAACAGCGCCGGCAAACGCGCCAGTCCCTGCTGCGAGGTATCACCGCTTATACTGGCATTAACGACCGACGTTTTGTTTTGCCATTTATCATTAAGGAGCGACGGCCATGCCGCGCTGGCGGCCATACGGTAACCGGCGCTGAGGCTATCGCCCAGAATTAATAAGGTGTCTGCGGCGGCGGCACGGAAAGTTAACAGGATCAAAAACAGGAAGGGCAAATGCCAGCGGAAAACAGTGTTGAAGTTCATCGTCTCAGGAAGTCCGTCGGTCAGGGTGAGCATGAGCTTTCCATCCTTACCGGAGTTGAACTGGTTGTCAAACGCGGCGAAACCATTGCGTTGATTGGCGAATCAGGATCGGGAAAATCTACGCTGCTGGCGATTCTCGCCGGACTGGATGACGGCAGTAGCGGAGAGGTCAGTCTGGTCGGGAAACCGCTTCACCAGATGGACGAAGAGGCGCGGGCGCAGCTTCGCGCTCAGCATGTCGGTTTTGTTTTTCAATCCTTCATGCTTATTCCTACGCTTAACGCGCTGGAAAACGTTGAGCTACCGGCCCTGCTACGCGGTGAAAACAGCGGTCAGAGTAAGGCGGGGGCGAAAGCGCTGCTCGAACAACTGGGACTGGGAAAACGGCTTGACCACCTTCCGGCACAGCTTTCCGGCGGCGAACAGCAGCGCGTAGCGCTGGCGCGCGCGTTTAACGGGCGTCCTGATGTGCTGTTTGCCGATGAGCCGACGGGCAACCTTGACCGTCAGACCGGAGATAAAATCGCCGACCTGCTATTTTCGCTTAACCGCGAGCACGGCACCACGCTGATTCTGGTGACGCACGACCCGGCGCTGGCGGCGCGCTGCGACCGGCGGCTGCGGTTGGTCAACGGTCAGTTACAGGAGGAGGCATGATAGCTCGCTGGTTCTGGCGCGAATGGCGCTCGCCGTCGCTGATTATTGTCTGGCTGGCGTTGAGTCTGGCGGTGGCCTGCGTACTGGCGCTCGGCAGTATCAGCGACCGGATGGAAAAAGGGTTAAGTCAGCAAAGCCGCGAGTTTATGGCAGGCGATCGGACGCTGCAAAGTTCGCGAGAGGTACCGAAAGCCTGGCTTGAAGAGGCGCGTAAACGCGGCCTTAACGTGGGCGAGCAGTTAACCTTTGCGACCATGACGTTTGCCGGCGATACGCCGCAACTGGCCAGCGTGAAAGCGGTAGATAGCGTTTATCCGATGTACGGCGAATTGCAAACCCGTCCTGACGGAGTGAAACCGCAGCCGGGTAGCGTACTGCTGGCGCCGCGTCTGATGGCGCTGCTTAATTTGAAAACGGGCGATACCATTGATGTCGGCGACGTGACCTTGCGTATTGCCGGTGAAGTGGTGCAGGAGCCGGATTCCGGGTTTAACCCTTTTCAGATGGCGCCGCGTCTGATGATGAATATGGCCGATGTGGCAAAAACCGGTGCGATACAGCCGGGGAGCCGCGTGATGTGGCGGTATAAATTCGGCGGAACGCCGCAACAGCTTGCTGGCTATGAAAGCTGGCTGTTACCGCAGCTTAAACCGGAACATCGCTGGTACGGACTGGAGGAGGATGACGGGGCATTGGGGAAATCGCTCGAACGTTCGCAGCAGTTTTTGCTGCTTTCGGCGTTATTAACGCTACTGCTGGCGGTAGCTGCCGTCGCGGTGGCGATGAGCCATTACTGCCGTAGCCGCTACGATCTGGTGGCGATTTTAAAAACGTTGGGCGCGGGCCGGGCCCAGTTGCGTAAACTTATCATCGGACAGTGGTTGATGGTGCTGGGGCTTTCCGCCGTCACGGGAGGCGCGATTGGGTTACTGTTTGAAAACATATTGCTGGTGCTGCTAAAACCGGTACTGCCCGCCGATTTGCCGCCCGCCAGCCTGTGGCCCTGGCTGTGGGCGCTGGGCGCGATGACGGTCATCTCTCTGCTGGTCGGTTTACGGCCTTATCGATTGTTGCTGGCGACCCAGCCGCTACGGGTGCTGCGCCGCGACGTTGTCGCTCGCGTCTGGCCGTTAAAAATTTATTTGCCTGTTGCCTGCGCCGTCGTGGTGGCGCTGCTCGCCGGATTGATGGGCGGAAGCATGCTGTTGTGGGCGGTTCTGGCGGGCGCCGTGATACTGGCGCTGCTGTGCGGTCTGGTGGGCTGGATGCTGCTTAACGTGCTGCGCGGCATGACGTTGACGTCGCTACCGCTGCGTCTGGCCGTCAGCCGACTTCTGCGTCAGCCGTGGTCAACGTTGAGTCAGCTTTCGGCGTTTTCGCTTTCGTTTATGCTGCTGGCGCTCTTGCTGGTGCTGCGCGGCGACCTCCTTGATCGCTGGCAACAGCAGCTCCCGCCGGAAAGTCCGAACTATTTCCTTATCAATATTGCTTCAGAACAGGTTGCGCCGCTGAAAGCCTTTTTGGCAGAACATCAGGTGATTCCGCAGACGTTTTATCCAATTGTGCGGGCGCGGTTAACCAGGATAAACGGTAATCCGACGGAAGGTCAGCAGGATGAGTCGCTCAACCGTGAACTGAATTTGACCTGGCAGGATACGCGCCCGGCGCATAATCCGCTGGTCGCCGGTCACTGGCCGCCAAAACCGGGCGAAGTCTCTATGGAAGAGGGGCTGGCGAAGCGGCTGAACGTCAAACTCGGCGATAGCGTAACCTTTATGGGCGATACCCAGGCATTTAGCGCTAAAGTCACCAGCCTGCGTCAAGTGGACTGGGAAAGCCTGCGGCCCAACTTTTTCTTCATTTTTCCTTCCGGGGCGCTGGACGGGCAACCACAAAGCTGGTTGACCAGTTTTCGCTGGGAGAATGGCAACGGCATGTTAACGCAGCTTAACCGCGAGTTTCCTACCGTCAGCCTGTTAGATATCGGGGCGATCCTGAAACAGGTGGGACAGGTGCTGGAGCAGGTCAGTCGGGCGCTGGAGGTGATGGTTGTGCTAGTCACCCTCTGCGGCATGTTGCTATTACTGGCTCAGGTACAGGTCGGGATGCGTCAGCGCCATCAGGAGCTGGTGGTGTGGCGCACGTTAGGAGCCGGAAAGAAACTGTTGCGTACCACACTCTGGTGCGAATTCGCCATGCTGGGGTTAGTTGCCGGGCTGGTCGCCGCGATTGGCGCGGAAACGGCGCTGGCGATCTTACAAATCAACGTTTTTGATTTCCCCTGGGAGCCGGACTGGCGTTTATGGGGCGCACTGCCGTTTTGCGGCGCGCTGCTGCTTTCCGTATGCGGCGGCTGGCTTGGCGTTCGTTTGCTGAAAGGCAAAGCGCTATTCCGACAGTTTAACGGATGATTCATGATGTGAATAATTTCGCGCCGGTTTTTAAAACGGCGCGTACTTTATTTAGTCGCACAAATTGCTAACTCCTTGATTTTTAGTAGCACAAATCATTAAAAAATACACAACACGTAAGGTTTTATAACAGTTATTATTTGCCTGCTAAATGATTTGGATTGGCTATCTATCAAGGAAAATATAATGACAATTAAAATAACAGCGTTGGCGGCATCGATCGGCGCGGCAATGGCTTTCATGCCTTTCGCCACTCAGGCGGAAATCACCGTTTTAAAACAAGATCCCCAGGCGGGTAATCCACTCAGCCGACTCAATTTCACCGTTGGCGGGAGTATTCGTCCGCAGTTCCAGAATATGACCGGCAATGACGGCGCGAACGGTTATAAACGTAATGGTTTTGATGGCGGGACGCGTTTCCGCTTCGCCGCGGATTATTATCTGTTTGATGATATCAGTTGGATTAGCTATTACGAGCTGGGCGTCAATATCCCTGCGGTATTTGACTGGGATAACCATTATGCGAAGGGCGCGACTGATACCACTCGCCGTATGCTGTATACCGGCTTCAAGAGCGCGACGTGGGGAACGCTGACCTTCGGTCAACAGAACAGCATTTATTACGATGTGGTGGGCGTAAAAACCGATATCTGGGATTACGACATGATAGGTCAGGCGCCGGGCAACGGGATTAACGGCGACTACGATGGTTCTTACCGCACGCGTAAGTCATTGAAGTATAAAAAAAGCATTGGCAATGTCGATCTCTACGCGTCTTATCTGTTCAGCGACGATTATAATGCCAATAACGGCCTGAATTACAAACGTAAAGGCGGCGGTTCTTTAGGCGCGGATTACCATCTCACCGACGATCTGACCTGGGGGACGGCATGGAACTATACCCGTGCGGAGATGCGCGGCAACGGCAATAAAACTTACGATCAAAATATTGTCGGTACCGCGTTAAGCTGGACGCCGGAAAACTGGACTATCGCCGCAGGCGGCGGTTGGTATCAGAACTTTATGACGACCAAAAAAGTATCTGTGAATGATTACTTTGCCGGCGATGCGTGGGGTCTGGAATATTTTGTCGGTTACGCTTTCCCGATTGGTCAGTATGCCGTGAAAGCTATTCAACCGTACTTTATGGGCGACCGCATTGAATATGTGAATGGCCGCGACTATCTGCGTACCGATAACGGCGTGGGGATCACCTTCCAACTGGATTATGGTTTCCGCGTTGATTATGAACATGTTTTCACCTCCAGCACTGACAATCTGGGCGATATGAACCTGGTGCGTCTGCGTTACGATTTCTAAAGCGTTTTCCTGTGCCGGATGTTGGCGTTAAGACCTCTTATCCGGCATTTCCCTTTACGCCATTCCCGCCTGACACACGCCTGAGCGCCTGCCTCGTACATTTAACGACACACCAGGAAACATCATGAAATAATTTCAAGGACAGCAGGCTGTGATCTGTGTCATGTTAAGAAATAGCCTTTCGTTTGGGTCAAAACAGACGATGCCGCATGAACGGCATCCGGCACAGCATCACACTATTTAAAATGGAGAAATTATGGGATTGCGTCAGAGTTTACGCATTGCGGCCAGCACGCTATTACTGGCCTGCGGATTACAGTTTGCCCATGCCGATAGTTCCCCGCAAACGATCGTATTTGGCGTCGCGCCAGGGCCGTATGGCGACATGGTGAAGCAGGCTATTGCGCCGACATTAAAAGAAAAAGGGTATAAGGTCGTGGTGCGCGAGTTTAGCGACTATGTCCAGCCCAATATGGCGTTAGCTAACGGCAGCATCGACGCCAACCTCTTTCAACATACCCTCTATTTTGACAAATTCACCGCTGACAAAGGGCTGAAGCTCAGCAAACTTATTGTGGTACCGACCGCCGGGATGGGCTTCTATTCACGTAAAATCAACAGTCTGGATGCGCTTAAAAAAGGGGACATTATTACCCTCTCCAACGATCCGACCAACCTGGCGCGCGGCCTTCGCTTCCTGCAATCGTTGGGGCTTATCACGATTAAGGACAATATCGATCCGACCAAAGCCTCTGAACGAGATATCGCCAGCAATCCAAAAGGACTGGTTTTCAAACCGCTGGAAGCCGCACAGCTACCGCGCACGCTGGATGGCGTGACCGGCGCGCTGGTTAACGGGAACTTTGCGGTGGCGGCAGGACTGGATCTCTCCAGCGCGATTAAGCAGGAACACCTGGATGAGAATCTGAAAAATATCATTGCGGTACGCAGTGAAGATGCCGATAAGCCGTTTGCCAAAGATATTGTCGAGGCGGTGAAATCGCCGGCTTATCGCGCGGTCATCGACGATCCAAAGAATATTTATAGCGCCTTCCAGAAACCGGAATGGATGACCGCGACACCCTGATCGCAGCGGTAGCCATCCCCAATTTCTGAGGTGAATATGATTGAAATAGAAAAAGTCTGCGTCGATTTTACCGCCGGTCGCGGTACCCCCACGCGCGCGGTGGATGATGTGAGCCTGCATATCGCCGCGGGCGAGATTTTTGGCATTGTCGGTACCAGCGGCGCAGGAAAAAGCACTCTGCTGCGTACCCTGAACGCCTTAACGCGTCCCAGCCAGGGGCGCGTCAACGTCAACGGCGTGGAAATTTCGGCGCTGGACGGAAAAGCGTTACGCCAGGCGCGGCAGCGTATTGGTATGATTTTCCAGCATTTTAACTTAATGCATACCCGGACAGTGGCGCAAAACGTTGCGTTTAGCCTGAAAGCGGCTGGCTGGGAACGCAGCAAAATCGCGCCGCGGGTGGCGGAAATTTTAACGCTGGTGGGCCTTGCCGATAAAGCGAACCGTTTCCCGGTACAGCTCAGCGGCGGGCAAAAACAGCGGGTGGGGATAGCCCGCGCCATCGCTAACCATCCGGATGTTTTGCTGTGTGATGAACCGACTTCCGCGCTGGATCTGGAAACTTCCGCCACGATTCTGGCCCTGCTCAGACAGATCAACGCACAGCTCGGGATTACTATTGTGCTGATCACCCATGAAATGAACGTGATCAAATCTATTTGCGATCGCGTGGCGGTGATGTCGGGCGGTAAGGTTGTGGAATCGGGCGAGGTGTTTGATGTGTTTGCCCACCCGCAACACGCTTTCACACAGCAACTGGTATCTCATACCCTTAATTTGACCCTGCCGGAACGTTTACGGGAACACCTGCCCGGGCAGCTGCTGAAAATTTTGTTTATCGGCGATTCGGCGGAGCAGCCGGTACTGTCGGAGGTGGCGATCAAGTTTGGCGTCGCGGTCAATATCCTGCATGGCAAGATTGAGTATATCGGCGAACGCGCGTTGGGCATTCTGGTGGTGCAATTAACCGCGCCGCATAATCCAACGGCGGTGGCCGCCGCCGTGGAGCATATCCGTCAACGTACTGCACAGGTGGAGGTGATCCGTGGATGATTTATTGCCGGATTTAACGCTGGCGTTCAATGAAACTTTCCAGATGTTGAGTATTTCAACGGTGCTGGCGATTCTTGGCGGTCTACCGCTCGGTTTTCTGATTTTTGTCACCGATCGTCATCTGTTCTGGCAGAACCGTTTTATTTATCTCGTCGCCTCGGTTCTGGTGAATATTATCCGCTCGGTGCCATTTGTTATTTTACTGGTGCTGTTACTGCCGCTAACGCAGCTTTTGCTGGGCAATACCATTGGCCCGATTGCAGCCTCCGTCCCGCTGTCGGTGGCCGCAATCGCGTTTTATGCACGCCTGGTAGATAGCGCGCTCCGTGAAGTCGATAAAGGGATTATTGAGGCGGCGCTGGCATTCGGCGCTAGTCCGATGCGTATTATCTGTACCGTACTGTTGCCGGAAGCCAGCGCAGGGCTGCTGCGCGGCCTGACGATTACATTGGTAAGCTTAATCGGCTACTCGGCGATGGCCGGGATTGTCGGCGGCGGCGGGGTAGGCGACCTGGCGATTCGCTATGGCTACTACCGTTACGAAACCGAAGTGATGGTTGTTACCGTGGTGGCGTTGATTGTGCTGGTTCAGGTCGTTCAGATGCTGGGCGACTGGCTGGCAAAACGTGCCGACAAGCGCGACAGACACTAAGCCGGCGTCAGCCGGCAATAAAAGTAAGCTATTGCGCTTTTAGCCAGTTGGCAACGTCTTGCCATGGGCCGCGAAAAACGATATTCGCGGCTTTTTTCTCCAGTTGATAGCGATACATTGGGTCGTAATATTCGTTAAGTAGCGGAACCAGCCATGCCATATGGCCGTCGGTGCTGCCGCTGGATAATTGCTCTGCCAGCGCCCTATCCAGCGTGTCCGTCAGTTCGGCAAAGCGTTGCAACCCCAGACGGCGGCGAATAGCGAACAGTCCATGATGAAGATATTCACTATACGCCTGCCAACCGGCCTCATCGCCGTAGGCGTGGGTGAAGTCGTGATGCATACGGATGAAATACTCTTCACGCAGTCGTTCCAGACGAAGCGCAAACGGATCTTCCACTACCGCAATGGGGGCCTGCGCCATTCTTTCGCGTAAACACTCAGGCAGATGGTTGGCGCCGATCGTTCGCCCTTCATCTTCCAGTACCCACCTTTTTAGCGTCTGACGCGCGTTAATTTTCAGCAATTCAACGGCAAGTTTGTTTTCAAAACTGGCCTGGCTGAGCTGGGGTTTCAGCGTGCGGCCAAAAGAGGAGCCGCGATGACGCGCGAGACCTTCCAGATCCACGCCGTTGGGCTGTTGTCGTACCAGTTGCGTTTTGCCGCTGCCCGTACAGCCGCCAATTAAAAGTATCGGTTTTTGCGCCAGTTGCCAGGTCGCCTGAATTGCTGTCTGGCGCAGCGCTTTATAGCCGCCTTCAATAAGCGGGCAGTCAATCCCTGTTTCTTGCAGCCAACGTTGTACGATATGTGACCG
Source organism: Salmonella sp. SAL4457 (assembly GCF_046548235.1). Classification (NCBI taxonomy): domain Bacteria; kingdom Pseudomonadati; phylum Pseudomonadota; class Gammaproteobacteria; order Enterobacterales; family Enterobacteriaceae; genus Salmonella; species Salmonella sp. SAL4457. Next base: position 236,098 of record NZ_JBGDZO010000003.1, on the reverse strand, counting down.
CTGACCGCCGCGCGCGCAGCACAGATACCCGTTGGGGAAACGTTGATACGCGGCTTTCCAGGCCTCAAGCCGCTGCTGGCGAATGTCGCCGCAAACCAGCCGATGCCCCAGCGCTAACGCCGCATCCGCGCCCTGACGTTTGTAGCAGGTGCCGACGGCGGCCCGCTCGTCGTCCATCATCAATGGCAGGTTGATAGCGCCCGGCATGGCGCCCTGTTCAAACTCAATCGGCGCGCGTACATCAATTAAAGGCGTATCGGCAAGGAGGAGCGCGCGATAGTCCTGTGCTTTTTGTCTGTCTTGCATAACGTAAAACGTAACCTTAAATCATCCTTTGCGCTATTTTACGCGCCAATTCGCAAAGTGGCTTGATTTTTAACAGCGTACCGTGTTGAAAATGGATAAAAAACCGGCTATTTCGGGTTGCCGTTGGGTAAATAATTTCACAATGTCTTCTACCGCTTTGCCTCCGCCAAATTTATGCCAGGCGAGGCTTAACGGTGAGGGGGAACGCATCGTCGGAATGGTACAGCTCACCAGTTCGTTTTTGTCGATCAGCGTTTGACAAAGCGGCTGCGGGACAAAACCGATACCGACGCCTGCCAGATGAGCGGCGATTTTGGTTTCCATATCAGGCACGATAATTTCCTTCTGCCCCGGAAGGCGCCAGGCTACCCGCTTGGTCAGCGTACGCGCGCTGTCTTCGATATTAATTGCCGGGAAACGGCGCAACTGCGCTTCTGTTAGAGGCCCGCTGACGTGAGCTAAAGGATGATCCGCGGACATCACAAAACGCCATTGTACGGAACCTAAAGGGTCGAGCATAAAGGTATTAGCCAACGGCTCGGTGCCAGTTACGCCAATCGCCAGCGAAAAACCTTCATACAGGAGCGAATCCCAGACGCCCATATAAATTTGCCGGGAAAAGTGAAACTGAGTGAAAGGGTAACGCGCATTAAGCCACGATAAGAGACTGGCGACCGCTTGCGGGCTATAGAGCAGGTTATTAACCACAATATTGACCTGACGCTCTACGCCGTCGTTAACCTGGCGTAGCTCGTCAGGCATGCTGTCCAGCCACGCAAGCCAGTCTTTTGCCTGAGAGAGAAGGTGAGAGCCCGCCGCCGTCAACGAGACGCTTCGCGTTGTGCGAAAGAACAGCCCTACGCCGGTATTTTCCTCCAGCAGTTTGATGCGGTAGCTAATGGTTGCCGTGGTTTTACACAGGCGCTCCGCCGCTTTGGAGAAACTCCCCGTTTCGGCAACGCTGATAAAGGTACGCAGTGTTTCCGGGTCAAACATCGTCAGACGCCTCCTTACGATCCTGATAAAACCAGAATTGTTTTCCTATGATTTTTAAGTAGTTTTACATAATAGCCATGTTTGATTTGTGGTCTAAATCTACTTTTGGAAAAATATTCCAACTTTTATGTTGATGTTAAATCCCGAAGGTTTTAGATTGCATGGTATTGAAACCGGACAGAGTCCAAACCGCGGTTAAACGGAATCGAGCTACAAGGGAAAAATAATGAAACTTGAGGTATTACCGTTAGATCAGAAGACGTTCAGCGCTTATGGCGATGTTATTGAGACGCAGGAACGTGACTTTTTTCATATAAACAACGGGTTAGTTGAGCGATATCACGACCTGGCGAAGGTTGAAGTTCTGGAGCAGGATCGCACGCTGATCAGTATTAACAGGGCGCAACCGGCCGCGATGCCTATTGTGGTACATGAACTGGAACGTCATCCTTTAGGTACGCAGGCGTTTGTGCCGATGAACGGCGAGGCTTTTGTCGTTATTGTCGCGCTCGGCGATGATAAACCCGATCTCTCCACGCTGCGGGCGTTTATTAGCAATGGACGGCAGGGCGTCAATTATCACCGTAATGTATGGCATCACCCGCTGTTTGCATGGCAGACGGTTACCGATTTTCTGACGGTGGATCGCGGTGGCAGCGATAACTGTGATGTTGAAAGTATCCCGACACATGAACTCTGTTTTGCGTGACGCTATTGGCCTTCTTGCATAAGATGAACATATTGTTCATTGTTTATGCTCATATTTTGGGCCGGAGTTAACGTAAATATGACGGAAGTAAGACGACGCGGCAGGCCAGGACAGGCAGAGCCGACTGCGCAGAAAGGCGCTCAGGCGCTGGAGAGGGGCATAGCGATATTGCAATATCTCGAAAGAAGCGGCGGCAGTTCATCAGTTAGCGATATTTCCGGCAGCCTGGATTTACCGCTTTCTACGACGTTTCGCCTGTTAAAGGTACTGCAAGCGGCTGATTTTGTGTACCAGGATAGCCAGCTTGGCTGGTGGCATATTGGTTTAGGCGTATTTAATGTGGGCTCTGCGTATATTCATAATCGCGATGTCCTCTCGGTGGCCGGGCCCTTTATGCACCGACTTATGCTGCTTTCTGGCGAGACGGTCAACGTAGCGATTCGCAACGGTAATGAAGCGGTGTTAATCGGTCAAAAGGAGTGCAAATCGATGGTCAGAATGTGCGCGCCCTTAGGGAGTCGTCTGCCGTTACATGCTTCCGGCGCCGGAAAAGCGCTGCTTTACCCGCTCACCGAAGAAGAGCTGGTGGGGATCGTCGTCAATACCGGTTTGCGGCGGTTTACGCCGACCACTCTGGTGGATTTACCTATCCTGCTTAAAAATCTGGAGCAGGCGCGTGAACAGGGCTACACCGTCGACCAGGAAGAACATGTTGTCGGGCTGAATTGTATCGCCTCCGCTATCTATGACGATGCGGGCAGCGTGGTCGCCGCTATCTCAATATCGGGACCGGCTTCCCGGCTGACGGAAGATCGCTTTATCAGCCAGGGGGAACTGGTACGGGATACCGCGAAAGACATCAGTACGGCGCTTGGGCTAAAACCCCCTGTAGCCTGAGCCGCATCCCGCTCGCTGGAGCGGGACTTTTTTAAAATTTTTAAAAGTTGGAAACTTTTTCCAATAAAAAGAGGTAGCAATAAAATGGCAAAAATGAGAGCCGTGGATGCGGCAATGTATGTGCTGGAAAAAGAAGGTATCACCACAGCATTCGGCGTTCCTGGGGCTGCAATCAACCCCTTCTATTCTGCAATGCGTAAGCATGGAGGCATTCGCCATATACTGGCGCGTCATGTGGAAGGCGCTTCACATATGGCTGAGGGCTACACACGTGCGGCGGCAGGTAATATTGGGGTTTGCCTGGGCACTTCCGGCCCGGCGGGAACCGACATGATCACCGCGCTCTATTCCGCTTCTGCCGACTCTATCCCGATTTTATGCATTACTGGTCAGGCGCCACGAGCGCGTCTGCACAAGGAAGATTTCCAGGCAGTCGATATTGAAGCGATTGCAAAACCAGTCAGCAAGATGGCAGTGACGGTTCGTGAGGCGGCGCTGGTGCCGCGCGTATTACAGCAGGCTTTTCATCTGATGCGCTCAGGCCGCCCAGGTCCTGTGCTGGTTGATTTACCGTTTGATGTCCAGGTTGCGGAAATCGAATTCGATCCGGATATGTATGAGCCGCTGCCGGTATATAAGCCAGCCGCCAGCCGCGTACAGATTGAAAAGGCGCTGGAGATGCTGATTCAGTCCGAGCGTCCGGTAATTGTCGCGGGCGGCGGGGTTATTAACGCCGACGCCGCGCCACTGCTGCAGCAGTTTGCCGAACTGACCAATGTACCGGTGATCCCTACCCTGATGGGCTGGGGCTGTATCCCGGACGATCACCCCCTAATGGCGGGGATGGTCGGCCTGCAAACGGCGCACCGCTACGGCAACGCCACTCTGCTGGCATCCGATATGGTTTTTGGCATCGGTAACCGTTTCGCCAACCGTCATACGGGGTCCGTTGAGAAATATACTCAGGGTCGAAAAATCATCCATATCGATATTGAACCGACGCAAATTGGCCGCGTGTTGTGCCCGGATCTGGGCATCGTTTCTGACGCCAAAGCGGCGCTAACGTTGCTGATCGATGTCGCGCAGGAGATGCAAAAAGCGGGGCGTTTGCCATGCCGGAAGACCTGGGTGGACGAATGCCAGCAGCGTAAACGGACTTTGCTGCGTAAAACCCACTTTGACAACGTGCCAGTGAAGCCGCAGCGCGTCTATGAAGAGATGAACAAAGCCTTTGGTCGCGATGTGTGCTATGTCACCACCATTGGATTGTCGCAAATCGCGGCAGCGCAGATGCTGCATGTGTTTAAAGACAGACACTGGATCAACTGCGGCCAGGCGGGGCCTCTTGGCTGGACAATCCCGGCGGCATTAGGGGTATGTGCTGCCGATCCGCAACGCAATGTGGTGGCGATTTCCGGCGATTTCGACTTCCAGTTCCTGATTGAAGAGTTAGCCGTCGGCGCGCAGTTTAACATTCCGTATATCCATGTGCTGGTTAACAACGCTTATCTTGGTCTGATTCGCCAGTCGCAACGCGCATTTGACATGGACTACTGCGTACAGCTCGCCTTTGAAAATATCAACTCCAGCGAAGTGAATGGCTATGGCGTTGACCATGTAAAAGTGGCGGAAGGGTTAGGCTGTAAAGCAATTCGTGTCTTTAAACCGGAAGATATTGCGCCTGCATTTGAACAAGCCAAAGCGCTAATGGCGCAATATCGCGTTCCGGTGGTGGTGGAAGTCATTCTGGAACGCGTAACCAATATTTCCATGGGCAGCGAACTGGATAACGTAACCGAGTTTGAAGAGGTTGCGGATAGTGCGAAAGATGCGCCAACAGAAACCTGTTTTATGAAATATGAGTAAGGGAGGTAATCGATGTTACGTTTCTCTGCCAATCTTTCTATGCTGTTTACGGAATATGATTTCCTGGAACGCTTTGATAAAGCGGCGTTGTCGGGATTTCGCGGCGTGGAATTCATGTTTCCCTACGATAACGACATCGAAGTGTTAAAACGTAAGCTCAGGGATAATAATCTGGAACATACGTTACATAATTTACCGGCTGGCGACTGGGCGGCTGGCGAACGTGGAATTGCCTGTATTCCTGGGCGCGAAGAAGAATTTCGCGATGGCGTAGCGGCCGCAATCCGTTATGCACGTGCGTTAGGCAATAAGAAAATAAATTGTCTGGTGGGTAAAACGCCGTCAGGATTCTCCGCAACGGAGATCCACGACACGTTGGTCGAAAACCTGCGCTATGCGGCAAATATGCTGGCGAAAGAAGACATTTTATTACTTATCGAACCTATTAATCACTTTGATATGCCGGGGTTCCATCTCACCGGCACTCAACAGGCGTTAGCATTAATTAAGGATATCGGCAGCGATAATATCAAAATTCAGTATGATATTTATCACATGCAACGCATGGAAGGGGAATTAACGCAAACCATGACGGCATGGGCCGATAAAATAGGCCATTTACAGATTGCTGATAACCCGCGTCGCGGCGAGCCGGGGACCGGGGAAATTAATTATGACTTTATTTTTAATGCCATTAAACAGTCTGGTTATGATGGCTGGGTTGGCTGTGAATATAAACCACTGACTACCACGGAAGCGGGATTATCGTGGATTAATCAGTACCGTTAAAACGCAGAATAATTCGGGCAGCGCTTTTTTTTCCACTGTGTTGGAAGGGGATTGTGTTGCCTGAATCTGGAAACACCGAAAGCAATAAAAGAGGTTGTATATGAAACTGGGATTTATTGGCCTGGGAATTATGGGCTCGCCAATGGCTATCAATTTGGCACGCGCCGGTCATCAATTACACGTTACGACTATTGGTCCGGTCGCGGACGAACTGCTCTCGCTGGGGGCGGTAAATGTTGAGACTGCACGTCAGGTAACTGAATTTGCAGACATTATCTTCATAATGGTGCCGGATACGCCGCAGGTTGAAGAGGTGTTATTTGGCGAACACGGTTGCGCCAAAACATCGCTTCAGGGAAAAACCATCGTCGATATGAGTTCTATTTCTCCTATCGAAACCAAACGTTTTGCCCAGCGCGTTAATGAAATGGGCGCTGATTACCTGGATGCCCCGGTTTCCGGGGGAGAAATCGGGGCGCGTGAAGGCACTCTGTCGATTATGGTCGGCGGCGAGCAGAAAGTCTTTGACCGCGTTAAACCGCTCTTTGACATCCTAGGAAAAAATATCACCCTGGTGGGCGGCAATGGGGATGGGCAAACCTGTAAGGTGGCTAACCAAATTATTGTTGCGCTGAATATTGAAGCGGTTTCTGAAGCCTTAGTGTTTGCTTCAAAAGCAGGCGCCGATCCGGTACGCGTGCGCCAGGCGTTAATGGGCGGGTTCGCCTCTTCACGCATTCTGGAAGTTCACGGCGAGCGCATGATCAACCGGACGTTCGAGCCTGGTTTCAAAATCGCGCTTCATCAGAAAGACCTTAATCTTGCATTGCAAAGCGCAAAAGCGCTGGCGCTGAATTTACCGAATACGGCGACCTGCCAGGAATTATTCAATACCTGTGCGGCAAATGGCGGGAGCCAGCTTGATCATTCGGCAATGGTACAGGCGCTGGAATTAATGGCCAATCATAAATTGTCCTAATTATGTGTATCGCTGCGGCTGCAGCGATACCTGTTCACAAGGAACACTCTGTAAAGGTGAAGAACATGAGTGAAACTAAAAAATCCGGGATTGATTACTGGAAACAAATTGTTGTCGTAATGAGTCTGGGCTGGGTAGCGATTTGGATCTATCGCACCGTGCTTACGCCAATTTATCCAGAAATTCAGGCATCTTTAGACAATGTAAGTAATGCAGAAATAGGCGCCATTGCAAGTTTTTACTTTTTTGCTTACTGCAGTATGCAAATCCCTTGCGGAATATTGGTCGATAAATTCGGTCAAAAAATCATGCTGATGGCCGGATTTACGCTTTTTATTATTGGTACACTCTGTATCGCGAAAGCCAATGGCCTGGCCATGATCTATATAGGGTCGCTAATGGCAGGTGGCGGATGCGCTTCTTTCTTTAGCTCGGCTTATTCACTCTCTTCGGCAAACGTGCCGCAGGCCCGTCGGGCATTAGCCAACGCGATTATCAACAGCGGGTCGGCTATAGGGATGGGGATTGGCTTAATCGGTTCCAGCGTATTAGTAAAAAACATGAGCATGGCCTGGCAAAATGTACTGTATATCGTGGCCGCGATATTAGTAATCATGCTGTGCGTCTTTACGCTGATCATTCGCGGTAAAGCCAAAAGCGACTCTGCGCAAGCGGAAAAGCAAACCCAAACCGTTACGGAAGATGAGAAACGTGCGCCTTTATTCTCTGGTTTATTGTGTAGCGTTTACTTCCTCTATTTCTGTACCTGCTACGGTTATTATTTGATAGTGACCTGGCTGCCCTCTTATCTACAGACTGAAAGAGGATTTGATGGCGGAGCTATCGGGCTGGCATCAGCGCTGGTGGCGGTGGTTGGCGTACCGGGGGCGTTATTTTTTAGCCATCTGTCAGATAAATTCCGTAACAGTAAAGTTAAGGTTATTCTCGGTCTGGAAATTGTGGCGGCAGCAATGTTGGCGTTTACGGTTTTGTTCCCGAATACCACGATGCTGATGGTCAGCCTGACGCTATACGGCTTGCTGGGGAAAATGGCGGTAGACCCGATCCTGATCTCCTTTGTATCTGAACAGGCTTCGGCAAAAAGTCTGGGAAGAGCTTTCAGCCTTTTTAATTTCTTTGGCATGAGCTCGGCGGTTGTCGCCCCAACGTTGACCGGATTTATTTCGGATGTAACGGGGTCGAAGGAGATCAGTTTTGTGATTTCAGCATGTTTAGTGGTCACCGGAACGCTGATCTTTGCTGTCGTCACTTTATATAAAAAGAAAGCAACGCAACGTATTGCTTCAGCTTAAAAATAATTATATCTACTAATTCTTTATTTTATATTTATTTGTTCCTCATAGCTAAACCCATAACAACGTTATCCGATGCGTGAAAAGAGGGATTTATGGAACATCAAAGAGAGCTATACCAGCAGCGCGGTTATAGCGAAGACTTATTACCTAAAACAGAAACCCAACGAAACTGGAAGGCATTTAACTATTTCACCTTATGGATGGGATCTGTACATAACGTGCCAAATTACGTTATGGTCGGCGGTTTTTTTATACTGGGGCTATCAACATTTAATATCATGTTGGCCATTATTATCAGCGCATTATTTATTGCGGCGGCGATGGTAATGAATGGCGCGGCAGGCAGCAAATATGGCGTTCCTTTTGCTATGATATTGCGAGGTTCTTACGGTGTCCGCGGCGCGCTATTCCCTGGATTATTGCGAGGGGGAATCGCGGCAATTATGTGGTTCGGCTTACAGTGTTACGCGGGATCGCTGGCATTTCTTATTTTGATTGGGAAGATCTGGCCAGGATTTCTGACATTAGGCGGAGATTTCAAGCTGCTGGGTCTTTCACTGCCAGGACTAATTACTTTTCTAATTTTTTGGATTATTAACGTTGGCATCGGTTTTGGCGGTGGTAAAGTATTAAATAAATTTACCGCTATCCTCAATCCATGTATTTACATTGTCTTTGGCGGCATGGCTATTTGGGCAATATCGCTGGTCGGCATTGGCCCGATTCTGGACTATCTGCCTTCAGGCGTGCAAAAAGCAGAGCACAGCGGCTTTCTGTTCCTGGTGGTGATTAACGCCGTAGTCGCCGTCTGGGCTGCGCCAGCGGTAAGCGCGTCCGATTTCACGCAAAACGCGCATTCATTTCGCGCTCAGGCATTGGGACAAACACTGGGGCTTATCGTAGCGTATATATTATTCGCCGTAGCCAGCGTGTGCATTATTGCCGGAGCCAGTATTCATTATGGTATGGATACCTGGAACGTGCTGGATATTGTGCAGCGCTGGGACAGCCTGTTTGCTTCATTCTTTGCGGTGCTGGTGATTCTGATGACGACAATTTCAACCAACGCCACCGGTAATATTATACCTGCGGGGTATCAAATTGCGGCGCTTGCCCCGACAAAGCTTAACTATAAAAATGGCGTAATGATTGCCAGTATTATCAGTCTACTGATTTGCCCATGGAAATTAATGGAGAATCAGGACAGTATTTATCTGTTCCTCGATATTATCGGCGGTATGCTTGGCCCGGTAATCGGCGTAATGTTAGCTCATTATTTTGTGGTAATGCGTGGAAAAATTAATCTTGATGAGCTGTACACCGCCAGCGGTGATTACAAATATTATGATAATGGATTTAACCTGACTGCATTTTCAGTCACCCTGGTCGCAGTCATTCTGTCATTAGGCGGCAAGTTTATACCATTTATGGAGCCTTTATCCCGCGTGTCCTGGTTTGTAGGCGTAATAGTTGCGTTCGTTGCTTATGCGCTATTGAAGAAACGCACGGGTTTTGAAAATACAGGAGAGCAAAAACTCGTAGGTTAAATATTGAAAAAGCATTAAGCGTATTTAATGAAGTGTGCGCTATTTAAAAACTATCTGTATCCATACAAGGAGTTTGTTATGTCTTTTGATTTAATTATTAAGAACGGTACTGTCATCTTAGAAAACGAAGCGAGAGTTATCGATATCGCCGTCCAGGGCGGAAAAATCGCCGCGATTGGCGAGAACCTGGGGGAAGCGAAAAATGTGCTGGATGCGACGGGATTGATCGTTTCGCCGGGCATGGTTGACGCGCATACCCACATTTCTGAACCGGGCCGTACCCACTGGGAAGGCTATGAAACCGGTACGCGCGCGGCGGCGAAAGGCGGTATTACCACGATGATTGAGATGCCGCTCAATCAGCTGCCGGCGACGGTCGATCGTGAGACGATTGAACTCAAGTTTGACGCGGCAAAAGGTAAATTGACCATCGACGCCGCGCAGTTGGGCGGTTTGGTTTCTTATAACCTGGATCGGCTGCATGAGCTGGACGAAGTGGGCGTTGTCGGCTTCAAGTGCTTTGTCGCCACCTGCGGCGATCGTGGCATCGATAATGATTTTCGCGACGTTAATGACTGGCAGTTTTACAAAGGCGCGCAAAAACTGGGGGAAATGGACCAGACGGTACTGGTACATTGCGAAAATGCTCTGATTTGCGATGAGCTGGGCGAGGAAGCTAAACGCGAAGGTCGCGTAACGGCGCATGATTATGTCGCCTCACGTCCGGTATTTACTGAAGTGGAAGCCATTCGTCGCGTGCTGTATCTGGCGAAAGCGGCAGGTTGCCGTCTGCACGTTTGCCATATCAGCAGCCCGGAGGGGGTAGAGGAAGTAACGCGCGCGCGTCAGGAAGGTCAGGATGTCACCTGTGAATCGTGCCCGCACTATTTTGTCCTCGATACCGATCAGTTCGAAGAGATTGGCACCCTGGCAAAATGTTCTCCGCCAATTCGCGACCAGGAAAACCAGAAAGGGATGTGGGAAAAACTGTTTAACGGCGAAATCGACTGCCTGGTATCCGACCACTCTCCATGCCCTCCGGAAATGAAAGCAGGCAATATCATGCAAGCATGGGGTGGAATTGCCGGACTGCAAAACTGCATGGACGTCATGTTTGATGAAGCGGTGCAAAAACGCGGTATGTCGTTGCCGATGTTTGGCAAATTAATGGCGACCAACGCTGCCGATATTTTTGGTCTGAAACATAAAGGACGTATTGCCCCCGGCAAAGATGCTGACCTGGTCTTTATTCAGCCTGACAGCAGCTATGTTCTGAAAAATGAAGATCTGGAATATCGCCATAAAGTCAGTCCGTATGTTGGCCGTACTATTGGCGCGCGTATTACCAAAACGATTTTGCGCGGCGATGTTATTTATGACATCGAGCATGGCTTCCCTGTGCCGCCAAAAGGTCAGTTTATCCTTAAACATCAGCAGTAATCCGGTGTGATTTAATGCCCGTCGTCACGACGGGCATTCTCTATTTTAAGGTGTGGATATGTTCCCTGTTATTAACCGCGAAAGTGTATTGTCCGGCTTTCAGTGGTTTTTCTTTATTTTCTGTAACACGGTTGTGGTTCCCCCTACCTTGCTGTCCGCTTTTCATCTTCCCGCTGATAACCTGTTAATGCTCACACAATACGCTTTTTTGACCACCGCGTTGGCCTGCCTGGTTCAGGCATTTTGCGGCCATCGCCGGGCCATTATGGAAGGGCCGACAGGGCTGTGGTGGGGCGCTATTCTTACGATTACGCTTGGCGAGGCGTCTCGCGGCACGCCGCTGAACGATATCGCCTCCAGCCTGTCGGTCGGGATCGCGATCTCCGCAATGGTGACGATATTTATCGGCATTAGCGGCTTAGGACACCGTCTGGCTCGCCTGTTTACTCCGGCGGTAATGGTTTTTTTCATGCTGCTTTTGGGCGCGCAGCTGACCTCAATATTTTTTAAAGGCATGCTGGGGCTGCCTTTTGGCATTGCCGATACCAGCGCCAGAATCAAATTGGCCCCCTTTGGGCTGGCGGTCGCGGTGATGTGTTTTATCCTCGCGATGATTATTTTCCTGCAGCAGCGTATCTCCCGTTACGCGTTACTGGTAGGGACCGTGGTCGGGTGGGGGCTATGGCGGTTATGCTTTCCTTCATCACACTTACCGCCGGGTGAATTAAGCTGGCGATGGTTTCCGCTGGGCAGCCACGGCACGCTGATGCCGGGTATTATTGTGACGGCGGTGATGACGGGGTTAGTCAACATCAGCAACACTTACGGCGCCATCCGCGGTACCGATATCTTTTATCTGCATCAAGGGTCGGGCAGTTCTCGTTATCGCCGAAGCTTTATGATTTCCGGACTGATGACGTTAGTGACGGTGCCTTTTGCGGTCGTGCCTTTTTCGCCTTTTGTATCTTCCATTGGTTTATTAACGCAAACCGGCGACAGTTCTCGCAAATCCTTTATCTGCGGTAGCGCGCTGTGTCTGCTGGTTGCCATTATAACGCCGTTAACCCGCTTATTTTGCGCTATTCCACTGGCGATCAGCAGCGCCGTTATGCTGGTCTCTTATTTACCTTTACTTTATTCCGGTTTGGTTTTTAGCCAGCAAATTACGTTTACCGCGCGGAATATTTATCGCCTGGCATTACCGCTTTTTGTCGGCATTTTTTTGATGGGGCTTCCTCCGGTCTATTTACAGGATCTTCCACTGATGATTCGTCCTCTGCTTAGTAACGGATTACTGGTGGGAATCTTACTGGCAGTACTTATGGAAAATCTTATTCCGTGGGAACGCATTAAATAACGTGAGAAAACAAGGAGACATGATGAAGATTGTAATTGCGCCAGATTCATTTAAAGAGAGCTTAAGCGCTGATAAATGCTGTCAGGCTATTAAAGCGGGATTTTCAACCGTATTTCCTGATGCGCGCTATGTTTGTTTACCGATCGCCGATGGTGGAGAAGGAACCGTGGACGCGATGGTGGCAGCGACCGGCGGGAAACGGGTTTCTGTGGACGTTAGCGGGCCGATGGGGGAAAAAGTAAACGGATTTTATGGCCTGACCGGCGACGGCAAAACGGCGATTATTGAAATGGCGGCGGCGAGCGGATTGATGCTGGTGGCGCCCGAGGCGCGTAATCCGCTGCTGGCATCCAGTTTCGGCACCGGCGAATTGATTCGTCACGCCCTGGACGCGGGGATTCGCCATATTATTCTGGGTATCGGCGGCAGCGCCACGGTGGATGGCGGAATGGGAGTAGCGCAGGCGCTCGGTGTGCGTTTTCTGGACGCGCAGGGAACGCCGCTTGGCGCCGGAGGGGGCAATTTATCGCGCCTGGCGAGCATTGACCTGCAGGGGTGCGATCCGCGAATTTCAGAGTGTCGTATTGAGGTCGCCTGTGATGTTGATAACCCGTTGGTGGGGCCACGCGGCGCGGCGGCGGTATTCGGTCCGCAGAAAGGGGCGACGCCTGAAATGGTTGAGACGCTGGAAAATGGATTACGTAATTATGCCCGTGTTTTACATGCCCTGACCGGACGCGACATGTCTCAAATACCGGGCGGTGGAGCGGCCGGAGGAATGGGGATTGCTGCTATCGTCTTCCTGGAAGCGGAAATGAAGCCCGGTATTGAGATTGTTATGCAGGCGGTGAAGCTGGAGGAGGCGGTAAAAGAGGCCTCGCTGGTGATTACCGGAGAAGGGCGAATCGACTCGCAAACGGCGGGAGGAAAAGCGCCGATAGGCGTTGCGTCAGTGGCGAAACGGCATCACGTCCCGGTTATCGGCATTGCCGGCGTACTGGGCGACGGCGTGGAAGTGGTCCATCGCCACGGTATTGATGCCGTATTCAGTATTTTGCCGCGGCTGGCGCCTTTGCCGGAAGTTCTGGCGAACGGTGAACAAAATCTCTACCACAGCGCCTGTAATATTGCCCGCGTCATCAAACTTGGCCAGGATATCGGGACTCGTTAAGCATAAAAAAAGCCACGGTTCTCACCGTGGCAAAATCCAACATAGCTAAATTAAAAATAATCAGGAGGGCTGCCCGCCGTTAAATCATAACGTCGCGGTTACAGTCTTTGGAGTAGATGTAGCTGAATGCTTCGCCACGACCTACACCGTATCCGGCCTGCAGGGAATAAGCGCCCATGAAGATGTAGTCGCCTTTTTTCACCGGCACCCAGTTGTTGTCGAGGTTATAAACTCCCTGGCCGGAAAGGATATAAGCGCCATGTTCCTGGACGTGGGTTTCAATATAGCCGTGGCTGGCGCCCGGTTCGAACGACAGAATATGCATATTCATATCGAAGCCCAGCTCTTTAGGCAGGAAATCCAGCAGAATAACATCTTCCATGCCTTCATAATGAATACGCTCCAGCTGGCTGGCATTGCCGGAAACCAACCACGGGGCATGCCCCTCGACAGGAGTATAGCGGCGTTTATATAAAAATAGCTGGCTGTCTTCCGTTTGAGCGTTGCTAAAGGTCATCATCTCGCCCGGTGGACAATAGAGGTATCCGCCCTGGGTTAAAGAGAATGTTTTTCCTTCTGCTTTAGCTTCAATATTTCCCGCAATGACATAGAGAAAAGTTTCAATCCCCTCGCCGCCAAAGCCCTGCTGGTTGCCGCCATTCTGATGTAAGGTGACCAGATAATCGACGAAAGAAGCACCCAGCTTCGGCGTCGAAAGGATGGTGACGTCACAGTTTTCAAAGCCGGGAATAATATTTTTCACCAGACCGTCCGGCGTTAAGAGCGCATAGTTACCGTGTTTCACAATGGCGCGGTTCGCCAGTAAATCATCGCGGTAACCCGTGACGTTATTCAGATATCCCATTGATGGCTCCTTATTTTTGCCAGGCAAGTTGATGCAGCATTAATGCCAGAGTTTTGACCCCTTCAGCAAGGTCATTAATGTTGGTACGTTCCGCCGGGTTATGGCTGATACCATTAATGCTGGGGACGAAAATCATACAGGTAGGGACGCGCGGCGCGAAAATTTGCGCGTCATGACCTGCGCCGCTATGCATTATGCGATAGTTCAGTTGTTCGGTTTCACACAGCCTGGTGAGGGCCGCGACCAGTTCGGCGTTCATCGGCACCGGCGCTTCGTCCATCCACAAATCGATATCGATGCTGATATCCATTTCATCGCAGATGGCGCGCATATCGTTTTCCAACTGTTCGGTAAATTCACGAAGTACGGCGGCGTCCGTATGCCGGCAATCGATTGTAAATGTGGTTTTTCCAGGGACTACATTGACCGTATTCGGCTGCGGCTCAACTTTGCCGAACGTTAATACCAGGGGATCGCCATGCTGTTTGGCTTTTTCAATGGACTGACTGCAAATACGACTGAAGGCGTGCACCGTATCGCGACGATAGCCCATTGGCGTTGTGCCTGCATGGTTGGACTCGCCGTTGAGCGTCACCGTGTAGCGACGTTGCCCGACGATGGCGTTGACGACGCCAATCGACTGTCCGTTGCTCTCCAGAACGCAGCCTTGCTCAATATGCAATTCAACAAAGGCGCGGATATCGGTTCGCGCAGCGAGCGGCGCGGCGGGAAGGGTAAATCCGCACGCCTGCATAGCGTCGACAAAGCCTGTGCCTTTGGCGTCCTGGATATGGCGTACCTCTTCAGGATTCGCCAGGCCAAAAATGTTCTTGCTGCCCCAAAAAACGTAAGGGAAACGGCTGCCTTCTTCCTCTGCCATTGACACTACCTCGACGGTGCGCAGCGGCGCGCCGTAGGTCGCTTTTAGCCAGTCGAGCGCCAGCCAGGCGGCAAGCGCGCCAAATTGCCCGTCCAGATTGCCGCCGTTGACGACCGTATCAATATGCGAACCGCTTAAAATCACCTGCTCCGGAAATTGTGTGCCGCAAAGGCGGCCATATAAATTTCCGACGTCATCAAAGCGTGTTTCCAGACCGCTTTCTGCCATTCGCTTTTTAAACTGCTGCTGTGTTTCCAGCCACTCAGGCGAATAAAGTAAACGCGTCATTCCACCCGTTGGATCGGCTCCAATGGAAGAGAGCCAGGGCAATGTTTCTTCTATCGCGTGGCGAAAATGCTTTATCATAGAAAATTCCTGTTTCAATAATTATTGGGCAAAGGGATTTTTTGTTTCGTATGACTTGAGATAGAGGGCATCGGAAATCAGATATTGATAAATATCATCAACAATATCGATACCATTCATATCGGCATTTTTCTGTTTAATATCCTGATCCTGTCCAGGATAATAAACCTGTTTAAAACCGGGAGCGGGCTTCACGGAATTGAGTTCCTGCATAGTCTGACTAATATGTTTGCGGAATAATTCACAGGAAGAAAAGAACGCCGGATTAATGACCAGATGAAGTTGTCCTAAATTGCGTCCGGCGTGTAAATCTTCATACATCGAACTGACCTGGCGGCCAAACGGCAGCCCCAGCAGAATGCCGGACAAAATATCGATCATCATCATCAGGCCGTAACCTTTCGGGCCTGCGGCGGGTAATAACGCATTGACGGCAAAAGGATCATGTGTCGGCGCGCCGTTTTTATCGACGGCCCAACTCTCCGGAATGGACTCATTGCGAGACCGTGCATCGAGGACTTTTCCCCAGGCCTGCACGGTGGTGGCCATATCAAAGGTAATGATGTCATCGCCTTCGCCCGGCGCGGCAAAGGCCAGCGGATTAGTGCCATAGTAAATATCCGCCCCGCCAAACGGCACGACCATAGGATCGGACTGACAGATAGACAGACCGATCAGGCTTTCGCGAGCAGCCTGGCGGACGAAATAAGAGATGGCGCCGCTATGGCCCATTCTGCTAATGCCGACAACCGCGACGCCATTTTTTTTGGCTATTTCAATAGCATGCTCCATTCCCATTTTGGCTGCGACCTGTCCGGCAGCATTATCGGCATGCAGTATCGCCGTACAGGGACCGGTATTCTCAATGCGGAACGTAGGCTCCCGGTTGGTGCCGCCTTTTGAAATTCGTTCGGCATAATATTCAACACGTACGGCGCCATGTGAGTGAATACCTCTGGCATCTGCATAAACCAGTACGTCGGCGACGATGGCGGCGTGCTCACGTTTTAGTCCGGCTTTATAAAGCTTATTTTCGATAAGCTGATGGAGTGTTTCCCGACTGATTTTCATCTGTCTTCCTTTTTAACGACGGTGTGAAGCATGACTGCGATTAACATACCGGGAAAATAAAATGATTATGTGATCCAGACAGGCAAAAAAATATAATTAGAATTTATTTGATAATCAGGCGGGTTTTATCTTTTTGCTTAAATAAAAAGCTTTTTTAGAAAATCATAACTAATCCTTTAGCCGTTGTTTGAATTCTTTTGTTAATAAATTTGATGTGACGTTAATCACTCTATTTACCCTCCCGGATATATACCGTGAAGCGCACATTAACACTGCTCGTGCAATTGCAATGGGTGCAATTATTAAGGAGTTGTTATGATCCACGCCTTTATTAAAAAAGGGTGTTTTCAGGACTCTGTCAGCTTAATGATTATTTCTCGAAAGCTGAGTGAGTCCGAAAATGTTGATGATGTATCGGTAATGATGGGAACGCCTGCGAATAAGTCGCTGCTGGAAACTACCGGTTTCTGGCATGACGATTTTCATGGCGCTACGCCCAATGACATTTGTGTGGCGATTCGTACCGAAGCGGTAGATGACGGCATTACGCAAGTGATTGTGCAACAGCTCGAAGAAGCATTGCAGCAGTTGGCGCAGGGAAGCAGCGGCAGCCAGTCGTTAATCCAGGTCAGACGCTGGGAAAGCGCCTGTCAGAAACTGCCAGAGGCGAATCTGGCGCTGGTATCGGTGGCCGGCGAATATGCGGCGGAACTGGCGGAGCAGGCGCTGGATCGTTCGTTGAACGTGATGATCTTCTCCGATAATGTCACGCTGGACGATGAAATCAGACTAAAACGCCGGGCGCGTGATAAAGGACTGCTGGTCATGGGGCCGGATTGCGGCACCGCTATGATCGCCAATACGCCGCTGGCTTTCGCTAACGTCATGCCAGAGGGCAACATCGGGGTGATTGGCGCTTCCGGCACCGGTATTCAGGAGCTCTGTTCACAGATTGCGCTGGCGGGGGAAGGGATTACCCATGCCATCGGGCTTGGCGGACGCGATTTGAGCGCCGAGGTCGGCGGGATCAGCGCGCTAACGGCACTGGAGATACTCAGCGCGGATGAAAAGAGCCAGGTGCTGGCCTTTGTCTCCAAACCGCCTGCCGATGCGGTTCGTCAGCATATTATCGCGGCGATGAAAGCCACCGGGAAACCCGTTGTAGCGCTGTTCTTAGGGTTTTCCTCTCCCGTTGCGCGTGAGGGAAACGTCTGGTTTGCCTCGACGCTGGATGAAGCCGCCCGCCTGGCATGTTTATTGTCTCGCGTGACGTCGCAGCGTAAAGAAATGGTTTCAACAGGCGGCGTGATTCGTGGCCTCTATACCGGCGGAACGCTGGCGGCGGAAGCGGCGGGGCTGCTGGCCGGCTATCTGGGCGTCGCGGCGGATACGGAACATCACCATGGCATGATGCTTGACGCTGACGGCCACCAGATTATCGATCTGGGCGATGACTTTTATACCGTTGGGCGACCACATCCGATGATCGACCCGGCGTTACGTAATCAGCTTATCGCCGGGCTTGGCACGCAGCCGCAGGTACGCGTGTTATTAGTGGACGTCGTTATTGGTTTTGGCGCGACCGCCGATCCCGCCGCATCGCTGATTCAGGCCTGGCAGAAGGCATGTGCCGCATGCGCCAGCGATCAGCCGCTGTTCGCCATCGCAACCGTCACCGGAACGGAACGCGATCCTCAGTGCCGCTCGCAACAAATCGCCGCGCTCGAAGATGTCGGCATCACGGTAGTGGATTCTCTTCCCGAAGCCACTCTGTTGGCCGCGGAACTGATTCGACCCACTCTCTCTTCTACTCATCCATCAGCTCCCCGGTTACTGGAAGCGGTAGCGGTGATTAATGCCGGGTTACGTAGCTTTGCACTGGATTTACAGGCTGCCGGTATGCCCGTGGTGCACTACCAGTGGGCGCCTGTCGCTGGCGGTAATAAAAAACTGGCTCGTCTGTTAGAACGTTTGCAATAAGGGGTTCCCATGTTTACATCAGTGGCGCAAGCCAACGCTGCAGTCATCGAACAAATTCGTCGCGCACGTCCGCACTGGCTGGATGTGAAGCCAGCTTCTTCATTAATTAGCGTGCTCAATCAAGGGAAAACGCTTCTTCATGCCGGCCCGCCGATGCGCTGGCAAGAGATGACCGGCCCGATGAAAGGCGCCTGTATCGGCGCATGCCTGTTTGAAGGATGGGCCAAAGATGAAATGAGCGCGCTCGCGCTGTTAGAGCAGGGAAAGGTCAACTTTATTCCCTGCCATCACGTTAACGCCGTGGGGCCGATGGGCGGTATTACCTCAGCCAGTATGCCGATGCTGGTCGTGGAAAATATCACCGACGGCAATCGCGCGTACTGCAATCTCAACGAAGGGATCGGCAAAGTGATGCGTTTCGGCGCCTATGGCGAGGATGTTCAGCAACGTTTGCGCTGGATGCGTGATGTGCTGATGCCGGTATTAAGCGCGGCGCTGGGACGTCTGGAGCGGGGGCTCGACCTGACCGCAATGATGGCGCAGGGCATTACGATGGGAGATGAATTCCACCAGCGCAATATCGCCTCTTCCGCATTGCTGATGCGCACGTTGGCGCCGCATATCGCCCGTCTGGAACACGATAAGCAGCAGATAGCGGAAGTGATGGATTTTCTGAGCGTCACCGATCAATTCTTCCTTAATCTGGCGATGGCCTACTGTAAAGCCGCCATGGACGCGGGCGCGCAGATTCGCGCCGGCAGTATTGTGACGGCGATGACCCGTAATGGCGATATGTTTGGCATTCGGGTTAGCGGTCTGGGCGACCGTTGGTTCACCGCGCCTGTTAATACGCCGCAGGGGCTATTTTTTACCGGTTTTTCGCAGGATCAGGCCAACCCGGACATGGGCGACAGCGCCATTACTGAAACGTTTGGTATTGGCGGCGCTGCGATGATTGCCGCGCCTGGCGTAACGCGTTTTGTCGGTGCCGGGGGAATGGAAGCGGCGAAATCTGTTTCTGAAGAGATGGCTGAAATTTATCTCGAACGCAACATGCAGCTACAAATCCCCGGCTGGGATTTTCAGGGGGCCTGTCTGGGACTGGATATCCGCCGCGTGGTCGAGACCGGAATTACGCCGCTGATTAACACGGGTATTGCGCATAAAGAGGCGGGGATTGGACAGATTGGCGCGGGAACCGTCCGTGCGCCGCTGGCCTGTTTCGAGCAGGCGCTGGAAGCGCTGGCGGAAAGCATGGGCGTAAGTTAAGAGAGCGTCTCATGAAACGTATCCATCCTCTTATGGCAAGCCGACAATCGGCGGATTATCGGCAACCCTGGCAGATGTCAGGGGTATGGCGTCGCTCTATTAATTTTGTGGCGAAAAGCGGTGAGTTATTAACGCTTCACCGTCGGGGGAGCGGCTTCAGTCCGGGAGGGTGGATACTGCGCGGCGGCGATTTTGACGCCTTGCGCGATGTGCTCACCGATGGCGAAAAACCGCAGTCAACCGCTGCCGGTATTCAGATTGGCGAGTTTCTTTTATGCGAGCCGGAGAGGCGCTGTTCGCTGCGGGTTCCACGCTATCTTGCGTCGCCGCGTCTTAACGCGACGTACATGCAGCGTAGTGAGGAGACGGGACTGTTTGGGCCGTTAACCGTCGCCGCAGCTCAGCCTCTATGTCCGGAACTTCGCCAGTTTTGTCACTGCTTTCAGTCGGCGCTTGCAGGTGCTGCGACTGACTGGCGGCTATGGCTGGGTAAAGGGCCGGGCTTAACGCCCAGTCATGACGACACGCTGACAGGAATGTTGCTGGCGGCCTGGTATTTTGGCGCCATAGATGAACGCGCCGGGCGTAATTTTTTTGCCCAATCCGGCAGCCTTGATCGGGCGACGACGCTCGTGAGCGTTAGCTATTTACGCTATGCGGCTATGGGTTATTTCGCGTCGCCTTTACTCCACTTTATTCATGCGCTGCGACGAGATGTTCGCACAGAAACGGCGATTGACGGACTGCTGGCGCTGGGGCACACCTCTGGCGCGGATACGCTGCTGGGGTTCTGGCTTGGACAACAAATAGTAAAAGGATAGGGAATGAAAACGTTGGTAGTTGCTCTTGGCGGCAACGCATTATTGCAGCGCGGAGAAGCGCTAACGGCAGAGAATCAATATCGTAATATTGCCGACGCGGTGCCTGCGCTGGCGCGACTTGCCCGCTCGTATCGGCTGGCGATAGTACATGGCAACGGCCCCCAGGTCGGCCTGTTGGCTTTACAGAACCTTGCCTGGAAAGCCGTTGAGCCTTATCCGCTGGATGTGCTGGTAGCGGAGAGTCAGGGAATGATCGGCTATATGCTGGCGCAACGTCTGGCGCTTGAACCCGATATGCCGCCGGTGACTGCGGTATTAACGCGAATAAAGGTATCGGCGGACGATCCTGCTTTTCTTGAACCGGAAAAGTTTATCGGTCCCGTTTATTCGCCAGAAGAGCAAATGGCGCTGGAAGCGACTTATGGCTGGCATATGAAACGTGATGGAAAATATCTGCGCCGTGTCGTCGCTTCCCCGGCGCCGCGTCAGATTATCGAAAGCGCCGCTATTGAGTTATTGCTAAAAGAGGGCCATGTGGTGATTTGCAGCGGCGGTGGCGGGGTACCTGTTGCCGGCGAAGGCGAAGGGGTCGAGGCGGTGATAGATAAAGACCTGGCGGCGGCATTGCTGGCGGAGCAGATAGCGGCCGATGGTCTGATCATTTTGACGGATGCGGATGCGGTGTATGAACATTGGGGAACGCCGCAGCAGCGCGCTATTCGTCAGGCTTCGCCCGATGAGCTGGCGCCGTTTGCCAAAGCCGATGGCGCGATGGGACCGAAGGTGACCGCGGTAAGCGGGTATGTGAAGCGGTGCGGAAAGCCGGCATGGATTGGCGCGCTGTCGCGTATTGACGATACCCTGGCGGGCAGGGCGGGAACCTGCATCTGTCTGTGATCGCGACGGGCGGCAACAGAGAATGCGCCGCCCACGCTGTTTATTTAAGCTTACTTTGCGCCCAGATAATGCCGCTGGCGTATTCGCCCGGCAGGAGCGGAGAGAGCGCTTCCAGGGTGGCGCTAAGACGTGACGTATCGCTGTCGGTCAGATTCAGATGGCCGACTTTTCGCCCCGGACGTACCGCTTTATCATACCAGTGCAGATGTACCAGCGGCAGCTTCAGCCAGTCGTAATTCAGCTCGCTGCCGATCAGGTTGATCATCACCGACGGGGCGTTAATCACCGGCGCGGGCAACGGCAGGCCGGTAATCGCGCGCAAATGCAATTCAAACTGACTGATGCTGGCGCCATTTTGCGTCCAGTGTCCGCTGTTATGCACGCGCGGCGCCAGTTCATTGATTAACAGGCCTTCCGGCGTGATAAAACATTCCATCGCCATTACGCCGACGTAGTTCAGCGCCTGCATAATTGCTGACAGCATCGATTCCGCCTGCTCCTGCTGTTCGGCGTTCGCCTGTGGGAACGCGACGCTGGTCCGCAAGATGCCGTCCTGATGCAAATTGTGCGTTAGCGGGTAAAACACGGTACTGCCGTCATGAGCGCGCGCGCCGACTAACGACACTTCGCCGGAAAAATGGATACCGCGCTCAACAATACATTCGCCATAGCAGTCATCCGGCAGTTGCCCGGTTTCGTCCGCGCGTAGACGCCACTGCCCGCGACCGTCGTAGCCGCCAACGCGACGCTTAATAATCGCCAGTTCGCCCAGGCGGTCAAAGATGCCGGACCACTCGTCGGCGCTGGTCAGCAGCTGCCACGGCGCGGTCGCGAGTCCCAGTTTATCGAAAAGCTGTTTTTGTGTCAGACGGTCGGCGATGATCGGAAATACATCGCGATTGACGAAGGCCGGGTGGCGCGCCAGCTCGCGGGTAAGCGCGGTTTCCGGCCAGCGCTCAATCTCTGCGGTAATGACGCTCTGCTGTACCGGCACGGCGGTAGGCTCTGCATCCAGGCCAACCGGCCAGACGGCGATACCCAGCGGTTCTCCCGCCTGGCGCAGCATTCGGCCCAGTTGTCCGTTGCCGAGAACGCAAACTTGCTTCATAGCGTCCCCCGCGGATCGGGATTTTCCAGAACTTCATCGGTTTGCGCTTTGCGCCAGTCGGCAATGCGCTGATGCAGTTCCGCGTCGTGTTGCGCCAGAATCTGCGCGGCGAGCAGGGCGGCGTTAGCGGCACCGGCTTTACCGATCGCCAGCGTACCCACCGGAATGCCGCGCGGCATCTGCACGATGGAGTAGAGGCTATCCACGCCGCTTAGCGCAGCGCTTTGTACCGGCACGCCGAGTACCGGGACCAGCGTTTTTGCCGCAATCATTCCCGGCAGGTGCGCCGCGCCGCCCGCGCCGGCAATAATCACTTGATATCCGTTCTCTTCCGCCGTTTCGGCGAAGCTGAACAGTTTATCGGGGGTGCGATGGGCGGAAACCACTTCTACATGGTGCGGGACATCCAGAATTTCAAAAATTTCGGCGGCGAATTGCATGGTAGCCCAGTCGCTTTTGGACCCCATCACGATGGCGACACGCGCCGGATTATTGCGGGAAGACATGCGTCTTAAAACTCCTGTGGTGCGGGACACGCTGCTTTTGAGGTGTCAGAGAATAGCATGATAATCAGGTAAGGAAAACGGTTGCGTGCGCGCCGTAACGGACGATTCGACGAACATTTACAGGGGGAAGGCGATTAACTCCACGTTATCCGGCGTGACTTTTACCATTGAACCTTCATGATGCCATGCGCCTAACACCACGCGGAATGCGGGCTGGTCGTTGGCGGAAAGTTCATGCACCGCCGGGCGGTGGGTATGACCGTGAATCAGCCACTGTACGCGGTGTTTTTCCATTTCGGCGACGACGGTCTGCGCATTGACGTCCATAATATCCAGCGATTTGCTGCTGTTGGCGGCTTTACTGCCGGCGCGCATTCTGGCGGCGATACGGCGGCGGATAAACAGCGGCAGGGTAAGGAATAGTCGTTGAACCCACGGATTATGGACTTTGGCGCGAAACGCCTGATATCCGGCATCATCGGTACAGAGCGTATCGCCGTGCATAATCAACACATTGCGGCCATACAGGTCGAGCACTTTTTCCTGCGGCAGTAGAATCATGCCGCTTTCGCGGGCAAAGCGTTTGCCAATCAGGAAGTCGCGATTACCATGAATAAAGAAGCAGGGGACGCCGGAATCAACCAGCGATTTAATGGCAACGGCCATTTCACGATGTAGCGGGTTGGGGTCGTCGTCGCCAATCCAGGCCTCGAAGAGATCGCCAAGAATATACAGCGCGTCAGCCTGACGGGCTTCTACGGCTAAAAAACGCAGAAAACCGGCGACGATCGCCGGTTCTTCCGTTTGCAGATGCAAGTCTGCAATAAACAGTGTCGCCACGATTACTCGCTGACGGTCACGTTTTCAATGATGACGTCTTCTTTTGGTACGTCCTGGTGCATACCGCTACGGCCAGTGGCGACGCCTTTGATTTTATCTACCACGTCCATACCTTCTACGACTTCCGCAAAGACGCAGTAGCCCCAGCCCTGCAGACTTTCGCCGGAGAAGTTCAGGAAGTCGTTGTCTGCCACGTTGATGAAGAATTGCGCGGTAGCCGAGTGTGGTGCCTGAGTACGCGCCATCGCCAGCGTACCACGGGTATTTTTCAGACCATTGTTGGCTTCGTTTTTGATCGCCTCTTTGGTGGCTTTCTGTTTCATGCCCGGCTCAAAGCCGCCGCCCTGAATCATAAAACCGTTAATCACACGGTGGAAAATGGTGTTGTTGTAAAAACCTTCGCGGCAGTAGTCCAGGAAGTTTTTAACTGTTTCAGGCGCTTTATCATCAAAGGTTTTGATTACGATATCGCCGTGATTAGTGTGGAAAGTAACCATTTTTGCATCCTGTTCCAAGAGAGTGGTGCTTTAGCCCGCAATGTGGCACATATAGGGGCTTGTTATAGCATAACCGTAAGCTGCGATCACCTTGCAAAGTGTGCTGCTTCGATTACGAATAATATGTATCATACAGAGATTATTACCCACACACGTCTATACGGAATCTTCGATGTTAAAAATTTTTAATACACTGACGCGCCAAAAAGAGGAATTCAAACCCATTCATGCCGGGGAAGTCGGCATGTACGTGTGTGGTATCACCGTTTACGATCTCTGCCACATTGGCCACGGACGCACGTTTGTCGCTTTTGACGTTGTCGCGCGCTATTTGCGTTTTCTCGGTTATAAGCTGAAGTATGTGCGTAACATTACCGATATCGACGATAAAATTATTAAACGCGCCAATGAAAATGGCGAAAGTTTTGTCGCGCTGGTCGACAGAATGATTGCGGAAATGCATCAGGACTTCGACGCGCTGAATATTCTGCGTCCGGACAGCGAGCCGCGTGCGACGCACCATATTCAGGAAATTATCGAGCTCACCCGCACCTTAATCGAGAAAGGACACGCCTATGTGGCGGATAACGGCGATGTGATGTTCGATGTACCGACCGATCCGACTTATGGGCAGCTTTCCCGTCAGGATCTTGAGCAGCTTCAGGCGGGCGCGCGCGTGGATGTCGTTGACGTGAAGCGTAACCCGATGGACTTCGTGCTGTGGAAAATGTCGAAAGAGGGCGAGCCGAGCTGGCCGTCGCCGTGGGGCGAAGGGCGTCCGGGCTGGCACATTGAATGTTCGGCGATGAACTGCAAGCAGTTGGGCAACCATTTTGATATTCACGGCGGCGGTTCCGATCTGATGTTCCCGCACCATGAAAACGAGATTGCCCAGTCTACCTGCGCGCATGACGGCGAATACGTCAACTACTGGATGCACTCCGGTATGGTGATGGTGGATCGCGAGAAGATGTCCAAATCGCTGGGCAACTTCTTTACCGTGCGCGACGTGCTGAAATACTACGATGCGGAAACCGTGCGCTACTTCCTGATGTCCGGGCATTACCGTAGCCAACTGAACTACAGCGAAGAGAACCTCAAGCAGGCGCGCGCCTCGCTGGAGCGGTTATACACCGCATTGCGTGGAACGGATAAATCAGCGGCCCCGGCGGGCGGCGAGGCGTTTGAGGCGCGTTTCGTGGAGGCGATGAATGACGATTTCAACACGCCGGAAGCCTACTCCGTCCTGTTTGATATGGCGCGTGAAGTCAACCGTCTGAAGGGCGAAGATATGACCGCCGCGAATGCGATGGCGTCTCATCTGCGGAAGATTTCCGGCGTGCTGGGACTGCTGGAGCAGGAGCCGGATGTTTTCCTGCAAAGCGGCGCGCAGGCGGATGACGGTGAAGTTGCGGAAATTGAAGCCTTGATTCAACAGCGTCTGGATGCCCGTAAAGCGAAAGACTGGGCGGCGGCGGACGCGGCGCGCGATCGTCTCACTGAAATGGGTATTATTCTGGAAGATGGCCCGCAGGGCACCACCTGGCGGCGTAAGTAAGCGCTTTTACAGGCCGCTCTATTTGCATAGAACGGCCTGTTTTTTATTTTTTCGCACCGGGCGAAAGATAAACACACACCGACTCCCCCAGATTCTGATGTTCACACCCGGGTATTGCCCGGCTGTAACGGGCAATAAAGCGGATGACGCTGTCGCCGCTGTTTAGCCCCACATTTCCTTTTCGCAGCAATTCTGCTGGCTGATCGTCGGTGAAAACGTTGGGGGTGAACAGTTTTGCGCCTAATCGTTCAAAAGTGCCAGCACTAACGATAGAGGGTTGATAACCCTGAAGCTGCAACCAGCGGCGGGCATCATTACGTGACCAAACCTGCGCATCGTTTGCTCGCGCAAACACTTCGAGAAGCCAGCCATTCGAATTCTGATAAGGGCCGGAAAAAGGCCACGCAATCAGGTTATAGCGGGGACTGTGGAAGAGATTGAGTTTGATAGCGCTATGTAAGAGCGTTTGTAATGCCGTCGCGATATCTGAACGCGGGCGCAAAACGGCAATGCTCTGATTCACCAGGTCATCAGCCAGAAACTCATACAGACCTTGTATATAGAGCGCTGATTCAGCGGTTCCGCAAGTATTCAGATTATGGTAAACCCGCCAGTCTCCGTTTGGCTGGCGCATGGCATAGCCAGCATGTGACCAGGTTAAATGTCGGCTCGACATATCTTGCCCCTGGCGAACCAGAATGACGACCGGATCGGGTTGACTGTTAAGCTGCTGTTTGAGTTGTAACGCCTGATCCATTGTCGCTGCGATGCTCTCCGGCGTGTTTGCTTTTTGGTGACAGTTAGCACTGTCTGCATAAGCGTTGAGCGAGATTGCGCTGAGCCACAGGGCAAACGCGAACCGCTTCATTTGGCCGGTACCGTCTGGTTGCTGGAAAGTCCTGCGTCGTCCTGATTTACCATATGGGCAAGGACCTTGCCCTCTTTTTTCAAATAAGCGCCGGTGCCTTCCTGCGTTTTTTCCAGAGTGACTTTATCACCTGCTTTGAGGTTGCCTTCTTTGACGACATTTAGAGGAACTTGCATTTTAATGTCTTTGTTATCGGGGGACTTAGTGGTTAACAGCGCGGTTTTTTGCTTTTTATTTTCGACAACAGATCCAATGCTCAGGTTGAGCGGCAGCAGTACGGGGGAGAGTATAATTCCGCTAACCAGTGCGGAACTGCCCACGCTGACAACCGCAGACGATGCCGCATACCAGCCAGTGGCAGACATTTCTTCGCTATAGCTGGCGTGGGAAAATGAGAAACAGATGACCGCGGCGGCGAATGTCATTTTATTCATATTGATTCCTTTTAATATGCGTTTTAAGTACCCATAGAAATAACACTAAAATACTTCCCGGCAACCACACCCACAGCAATTCTGAGAGAATGACCTGGTGTCCATACGGCGTGATGTAGCTTGAAAGCGCAAACGGCGCGACTTTAATCACCTGCCAGGGCGCAAAGAAACGTTCATCCGACCACGGCCACAGCCAGCCGACGCCTTTCCCACCCGTGGTTATCGAATCCAGCAGGCTGTGCGACAGCAATGAAACGGTTAAAAACAGCCAGCAGCGCACCTGCCCCGCTCGAAACCATCGTCGTCCCGCGAGTACGCACAACAGGGGGAGGACGAATGCGAAAAGTAAAGAATGGGTAAATCCACGATGGCCGAACACGTTGCCGTAGGCGACGCCAAATTTAAAGGCCAGCACGTCGGCATCGGGGAGCATCGCCAGCACAACACCGGCAAACAGCAGGCGAGGAGGGATAACTTTCAGGCCTAAGCCTGCGCCAAGACACAGAGGAACGGCGGCGTGGGTGATAACGGTAGGCATAGCGATGGTTCACAGGGAAATAGCCATGCTAGCAGTTGGAACGCAGAGGATTAAGTGGATGATTATCTGAAAAGACAGCGTAATCAGGCCGGATAAGACGCTTTGCGTCGCTATCCGGCACTTGTATCAGGCCACGACGTTCACACTTTGGCCTTCAAAGCTAACGGTTTGCCCGGCGACAATTTTGCAGCGCTTACGCGTTTCAACCGTGCCATCAACCTTCACCAACCCGTCGGCAATGGCGATTTTCGCCTGCGCGCCGCTTTCGCTCCAGCCTTCCAGCTTGAGCAGATCGCACAGCTCGACGTGCGGGTGCTTGCCTAAAGAGAATGTCGCCATGTTATTTTCCTTGTGGATCGTGATATTCAATGCACGCCTGCAGCGTGTTTTCGATAAGCGTGGCGACCGTCATCGGGCCGACGCCGCCCGGTACTGGCGTGATGTATGACGCGCGCGCCGCGGCTTCGTCAAACACGACGTCGCCAACGACCTTGCCATTTTCCAGACGGTTAATACCGACATCAATCACAATTGCGCCTTCTTTAATCCATTCGCCGGGAATAAAGCCCGGTTTACCTACGGCGACAATGAGCAAATCAGCATGCTCGACATGGTGACGCAGATCTTTGGTAAAGCGGTGCGTAACGGTAGTCGTACAGCCAGCCAGCAGCAGCTCCATGCTCATTGGGCGTCCAACGATATTGGACGCGCCAATGACCACCGCATTCAAGCCGTAGGTATCAATGTTGTAACGCTCAAGCAGGGTCACTATACCGCGGGGCGTACAGGGACGCAGGCGCGGCGCACGCTGGCACAGACGACCGACATTATAAGGATGAAAACCGTCTACGTCTTTATCTGGCGCGATACGCTCCAGCACTTTAACGTTGTCGATGCCTGCCGGTAAAGGCAACTGCACCAGAATACCGTCGATCGTGTTATCTGCATTCAGAGTATCGATAAGCGCCAGCAGTTCGGCTTCGCTGGTGGTTTCTGGCAAGTCATAGGAGCGGGAGACGAATCCCACTTCGTCGCACGCTTTACGTTTGCTTGCGACATAAATCTGTGAGGCCGGATTGCTGCCGACCAACACCACAGCCAGGCCGGGAGCGCGAAGTCCTGCTGCGACGCGTGCCTGAACTTTTTGAGCAACCTCAGATCGCACCTGCTGCGCAATCGTTTTACCGTCAATAATCTTTGCTGCCATCAGAGAGAAGATTCCATCTGTTACTTCAAGTCAAAGGGGATAACGCTATTTTGTCAGAAGCGGGCCTCGCTGTCAGTTAACGTTTGTGTTTCCGATGCAAACGCGACGTCTCCCCCGTTCGTTGCCGATGCTGAGACGTGACCAGTAAGCGCGCCATGATTAACCAAAAAGAAACAATTCATCACCCTGGCTATGGTTACCGTAATCCCTCGCCGTTAATAGCATCGGGCGGCATAATGCGACATTTTATACAAAATAAGATTAGACCCTTCTTATATCCCAATAAGAATTAGCTTAGGTCATTAAAAGAGTTTGCGGCTATTTTTTATTTAGCGAAATGTTTAATTTATTACCGTGACGAAATGTCATATTCGCAAAGATTAATTACTGCGTCTGATACTCAGGGGAGAAACAGAAAGCTAATTAATCTGCGATATCTATCTTTACAGGATGCAGAGATAACTTTTCTGACATGCTATGTCGATAATAATTCAAACGGAGCCGACAGGATGCCGAAACCGGGTGTGTGTAATTCAAGGGGAATCCATGAAATATAAATTAATGACCTCTACTATTGCGAGTCTGATGTTTGTCGCTGGCGCAGCGGTTGCGGCTGATCCTACTCCGGTGAGCGTGAGTGGCGGTACTATTCATTTCGAAGGTAAACTGGTTAATGCAGCCTGTGCCGTCAGCACTAAATCCGCCGATCAAACGGTGACGCTGGGTCAATACCGTACCGCCAGCTTTACGGCGATTGGTAATACGACTGCGCAGGTGCCTTTCTCCATCGTCCTGAATGACTGCGATCCGAAAGTGGCGGCCACCGCTGCCGTGGCTTTCTCTGGTCAGGCAGATAACACCAACCCTAATTTGCTGGCTGTCTCCTCTGCGGACAATAGCACTACCGCAACCGGCGTCGGGATTGAGATTCTTGATAACACCTCCTCACCGTTGAAGCCGGACGGCGCGACCTTCTCGGCGAAGCAGGCGCTGGTTGAAGGCACCAATACGCTGCGTTTTACCGCACGCTATAAGGCAACCGCCGCCGCGACGCCAGGCCAGGCTAATGCCGACGCCACCTTTATCATGAAATACGAATAATCCCGTCAGGGAACGCCAGGGAAGGGAGGCGCCTCAACGGAAGAGGCTATCGGGGATAAAAGAGAACATAGCAGATGATAAGGAAAGGCGCGGCGCTAGTGGGGCTTACTTTGATGTCGCCCGTTATTGCGCAGCCGGTAATGGTGGAGAGCGGGCGTGTTCACCTGCGCGGACAACTGGTCAATGGCGGCTGCGCTGTCGCCACAGAAAGCCAGGATTTGCGCGTACTGATGGGACAGTACCGCACGAATGCGTTTACCGGTCCTGGCAGCTTCGCTCCCGTCAGCGTTCCATTTTCGTTACGGTTAATCTCCTGTAGCGCGGAGGTCTGGCGTCATGTCGGCATTGCGTTTGCCGGCGTTACGCCTGCGGAAGATCCCCATGTTTTTCTGGCCAGCGGCGAGGGTATCGGTAATGCCGGAATCGGCCTGGCATTATTTGATGACCAGCAGCGGCAAATCATACCTAACACGTTACCGCTTCATTACACGCCCATTTTAACGTCAGAAATGACTTTGCATTTTACTGCCCGCTATCGGGCAATTTCAGAAAATATGACGCCGGGACGAATTCATTCAGAAGTGTGGTTTACGCTGGTTTACCCATGAATTTTCTTGCCGACGTGACTCAATGCAAAAGGTATTTTTTACCATGCTGAATAGTATAAAATTAGGCTTTATTGTTCTTCTCACGTTATTTACTTCGCTGAACGTACAGGCGGCGGGGGGGATTGCATTAGGCGCCACGCGCGTTATTTATCCCTCGGCGGCGAAACAGACTTCTCTGGCAATCAGTAATAGCGATACTCAAGAACGTTACCTCGTCAATTCATGGATCGAAAATAGCGCCGGGCAGAAAGAAAAAACGTTTATCGTTACGCCGCCTTTATTCGTCAGCGAACCCAAAAGCGAAAACACGCTGCGTATTATCTACGCCGGGCAACCGCTACCCGGGGATCGGGAGTCGTTATTCTGGATGAACGTGAAAGCCATTCCGTCGGTCGATAAAAGTCATATTGAAGGAAAAAACGTTCTGCAACTGGCGATTCTGTCGCGCATCAAACTGTTCGTGCGTCCGGCGAATTTGCCGCAGACGCCGGAAGACGCGCCGACCTTGCTGAAATTTTCCCGTGTCGGCAACCATCTCAAGATAACCAACCCATCTGCTTATTACCTCACGCTGGTCAATATCAGCGTGGGCGCGAAAAAGATTGATAACGTGATGATCGCGCCAAAAAGCGACATGCAAATTCCCTTACCGACTGGCGCGCAGGGCAGCGTGACATTTCAGACCGTCAATGATTACGGCGCATTGACGTCGGCGACAACGGCCAGTCTCGGTTAAGCAGAGAGCGTGAAGCCACACGAGAACACGATGAAGAAGACAACCTGGTTTGCAGGGCGATTTCCCGGCTATGTATCACCGTTAAGCGGCGTGGCGCTGTCGGTGCTGGCGGCGCTGTGTCCGCTGACGAGCCGCGGCGAAAGTTATTTCAACCCTGCGTTTTTGTCGGCGGATACCGCATCCGTGGCGGATTTATCTCGCTTTGAAAAAGGTAATCATCAGCCGCCCGGTATTTACCGGGTGGATATCTGGCGTAACGACGAATTCGTAGCGACGCAGGATATTCGTTTTGAGGCGGGCGCCGTGGGCACCGGCGATAAATCCGGCGGCCTGATGCCTTGTTTTACACCGGAGTGGATTAAACGGCTGGGCGTGAATACCGCGGCGTTCCCTGTCTCAGATAAAGGCGTCGATACCACGTGTATTCACCTTCCTGAGAAAATCCCGGGCGCGGAGGTCGCGTTCGATTTCGCGTCGATGCGCTTAAACATTAGCTTGCCGCAGGCGTCATTGCTCAACAGCGCGCGTGGCTATATCCCGCCGGAAGAGTGGGATGAAGGGATACCTGCCGCACTCATTAATTACAGTTTTACCGGTAGCCGCGGAACAGACAGCGATAGCTATTTTTTGAGTCTGCTGAGCGGCTTGAACTATGGCCCCTGGCGGTTGCGTAATAACGGAGCCTGGAACTATTCGAAAGGGGACGGCTATCATTCGCAACGCTGGAACAACATTGGCACCTGGGTACAGCGCGCCATCATTCCGCTAAAAAGCGAACTGGTCATGGGGGACAGCAATACCGGGAACGATGTTTTCGATAGTGTCGGCTTTCGCGGAGCGCGGCTGTACTCTTCTGACAATATGTATCCCGATAGCCTGCAGGGCTACGCCCCCACGGTCAGAGGGATCGCCCGGACGGCGGCAAAGCTGACGATACGACAGAACGGGTATGTTATCTACCAAAGCTATGTGTCGCCGGGCGCGTTTGCGATTACCGATCTTAATCCTACCTCTTCCAGCGGCGACCTTGAGGTGACGGTAGATGAAAAAGACGGTAGCCAACAACGTTACACGGTGCCTTACTCTACCGTTCCGCTATTGCAGCGTGAGGGCAGGGTGAAGTATGACCTGGTGGCCGGGGATTTTCACAGCGGCAATAGTCAGCAGTCTTCGCCATTCTTTTTCCAGGGAACGGTGATTGCTGGCCTGCCTGCGGGGCTGACGGCTTACGGCGGTACGCAACTTGCCGATCGTTACCGTGCCGTGGTGGTCGGGGCGGGGCGAAATTTGGGCGACTGGGGAGCCGTGTCGGTCGATGTCACACATGCGCGTAGCCAACTGGCAGATGACAGCACCCATCAGGGGCAATCGTTGCGTTTTCTGTACGCCAAATCGCTGAATAATTACGGGACTAATTTTCAATTGCTGGGTTACCGCTATTCCACGCGCGGATTTTACACCCTGGATGATGTGGCATACCGCAGTATGGAAGGGTACGACTACGAATACGATAGCGACGGACGCCGCCATAAAGTGCCGGTGGCGCAGAGCTACCACAATCTCCGCTACAGCAAAAAAGGCCGCTTTCAGGTCAATATTTCGCAAAACCTGGGGGATTACGGGTCACTGTATCTTTCCGGTAGTCAACAAAATTACTGGAATACGCCGGATACCAATACCTGGTATCAACTGGGATACGCCAGTGGATGGCAAGGCATAAGTTATTCGCTGTCATGGTCGTGGAACGAGTCGGTGGGGATCTCAGGCGCCGACCGCATTCTGGCATTCAATATGTCCGTTCCGTTTAGCGTTCTGACCGGACGGCGTTATGCGCGCGACACTCTTCTTGATCGTACTTATGCCACGTTTAACGCCAACCGCAACCGCGACAATAGCTGGCAGACCGGAGTGGGCGGCACGCTTCTGGAAGGACGTAATCTGAGCTACAGCGTGACGCAGGGTCGTAGCAGTACCAATGGTTATAGCGGCAGCGCCAGCGCTAGCTGGCAGGCGACGTATGGCACGCTGGGCGTGGGATATAACTACGATCGCGATCAGCATGACTATAACTGGCAACTTTCCGGCGGCGTGGTCGGTCATGCGGATGGTATTACGTTTAGCCAACCGTTGGGCGATACCAATGTCTTGATTAAAGCGCCGGGAGCGAAAGGCGTGCGCATCGAAAACCAGACCGGCGTGAAAACGGACTGGCGGGGCTATGCGGTAATGCCCTACGCCACGGTATATCGCTATAACCGCGTCGCGTTAGATACCAACACGATGGACAACCATACCGATGTCGAAAATAACGTCAGCAGCGTAGTGCCGACAGAGGGCGCGCTGGTGCGGGCTGCTTTTGATACGCGGATAGGCGTAAGGGCAATCATTACCGCGAGGCTTGGCGGACGTCCGTTACCGTTTGGCGCGATAGTACGAGAAACCGCCAGCGGCATTACCAGTATGGTCGGCGATGACGGGCAAATTTATCTGAGCGGCTTGCCGCTAAAAGGTGAACTGTTCATCCAGTGGGGAGAGGGGAAAAACGCGCGTTGTATCGCCCCTTACGCTCTGGCGGAGGATAGCCTGAAGCAGGCGATTACGATAGCCAGCGCGACCTGTATCCGTCCGGCGTCATAAAAGGAAAAATAGAGATGAAAATATACTCAGCGCTATTGCTGGCGGGGACCGCGCTCTTTTTCTCCCATCCCGCGCTGGCGACGGTTTGCCGTAATTCAAACGGGACGGCGACCGATATCTTTTACGACCTGTCAGATGTTTTCACCAGCGGCAATAATCAGCCGGGACAGGTGGTTACGCTGCCGGAAAAATCAGGTTGGGTCGGCGTAAACGCGACGTGCCCGGCGGGGACAACGGTGAATTATACCTACCGAAGCTATGTATCAGAATTACCGGTACAAAGCACCGAAGGAAATTTTAAATACCTCAAGCTGAATGACTACCTTCTGGGCGCGATGAGCATCACCGATAGTGTCGCTGGCGTATTTTATCCGCCCCGTAACTATATTCTCATGGGCGTCGACTATAACGTGTCGCAGCAAAAGCCGTTTGGCGTGCAGGACTCAAAGCTGGTTTTTAAATTAAAAGTGATACGGCCTTTTATTAATATGGTGACGATCCCTCGCCAGACAATGTTTACCGTCTATGTGACGACCTCTACCGGCGACGCGTTGAGCACGCCGGTATATACCATTAGCTACAGCGGCAAAGTGGAAGTGCCGCAAAACTGTGAAGTGAATGCCGGACAGGTCGTGGAGTTTGATTTCGGCGATATCGGCGCGTCGTTATTTAGTCAGGCGGGGGCGGGTAATCGTCCGCAAGGCGTCACGCCGCAAACGAAAACCATTGCTATCAAATGTACCAACGTCGCGGCGCAGGCCTATTTATCGATGCGGCTTGAAGCCGAAAAGGCCTCAGGGCAGGCGATGGTGTCCGATAATCCGGATTTAGGCTTTGTGGTTGCTAATAGCAACGGTACGCCGCTTACACCCAATAATTTGTCGAGTAAAATTCCGTTTCATCTTGATGATAACGCCGCCGCTCGCGTAGGTATTCGCGCCTGGCCAATCAGCGTGACGGGGATTAAACCGGCGGAAGGGCCGTTTACTGCGCGCGGCTATCTACGAGTCGATTATGATTAAGGAGGCATAATGATCCTTCGGCGCGTTTTCATCGCTATCGGTTGTGTTTTGTTCAGCCCGCTGAGTCAGGCCAACTCATCTCTGGGCGAAGTGAATATTGAACTGCGCGGTAACGTGGTGGATTTTACCTGTGCCGTGGTTGCGGGCGACAGTAACAAATCGGTTAACCTCGGCACCTGGCCGACAAAACAGCTTCACGCCGCCGGTGACGCTACGCAACCGGTAGCCTTTAGCCTAAAACTTGAAGGTTGCCCGCCGGGGTCGGCGTCTATAACGTTTTCCGGGACGCCAGCGCCCGGCACGGCATTACTGGCGCTTGCTGATACGGCAATGGCGCAAAAACTGGCGATTGAAATTCGCGATGGCGATCAACGTCGATTGCCACTTGAACAGGCCAGCAAGGCCGTCGATATTGACAACAATGGCAATGCTACCCTGAAATTCTATGCGAACTATATCGCCTTAGCCGATGGCGTGCAGCCCGGACTTGCTAACGCGGATGCGACCTTCCTGATCAATTACAATTAGTGTCCGTTATTGTGGCTCCCGAACGATAATTCGCCGGGAGTACCTTTACAATAATTCG
Source organism: Salmonella sp. SAL4457 (assembly GCF_046548235.1). Lineage (NCBI taxonomy): Bacteria > Pseudomonadati > Pseudomonadota > Gammaproteobacteria > Enterobacterales > Enterobacteriaceae > Salmonella > Salmonella sp. SAL4457. The sequence continues at coordinate 200,330 of NZ_JBGDZO010000003.1, read as the reverse complement.
TGTGATTTGGCGTAATCGATAAGCTCAACGATAGAGTGAAGGCCAAGTTTAGAAAATATATTGGCCTTATGCGCGCTGATAGTCTTGTTACTCAATAAAAGTTGCTCGGCAATTTCTTTGTTAGACATTCCATTGGCCAGATAGCGCAGCACGGTAACTTCGCGGTTAGATAGTGGCATATCATGGTGCCCACCTTTGGGGGTACGGGTATTACTGATGAAATTAAGCGTCTCAGATGGGAAAAAAGAATAGCCGGATAAAATCATTTTTACCGCATTATAAATATCATTGAGGTCTTTGCGTTTACTTACAAATCCGTTTGCGCCCGCTCTTATTGCTCTTCCGGCATAAAAAGCCTCTGATTTCGACGATAAAAAAAGTATCCGGGTATGTTCCTGGATAGATTTGATTCGTTTAAGTAAGGTAAAGCCGTCGGTGCCCGGTAATTCAATATCCAGAATGACAAGGTCAACAGGATAAGTGCGCAGATACTCTATCGCTGTTCGGCTATCATCCGTTTTCAGGACAACCTGAATATTGCTATTTTTACCGAGTAAAACTTCGATCGACATTCTTACAATAGGGTGTTCGTCCATAATGATAACAGATGCAGGTTTCATTGTTGTATGCCTCAGACTGTTATGCGTCCTTCGTTTTAGAATAAGCGTCAGACACCTTAAAGATTGTGAAATAGCCAGGTCTACGCACCACACAGTGGAGCAATAATAAAGAATGAGACCTCCCTGTTGACTGGCTATTTTGCGTAAGAGTAATAAATATGTGGAATATCCATTTCGCACCAACAAAAAAGAAATTTCTGATTAAGTAAAAACAATATGGATTATACCTGGTCTGATTTCTCGGAAAAGTCTTGCGAAATGCGAATTATGGATAGCGGGTAGGATGTTCTGTGGCGTTATAGAAAATTTGTTCGTGGTGGAGCTATTTTCTTTAGAGTTGACATTGAGTAGTTTAAACTGTTGTTTTTAAGTATAAAAATAATATGAAAGACTAATTGTTTAGTATTTGTTATGTAATAACAGAAAGATGTTGACGCTGGAGACCTCAAAAAACGAGGAGGGACAGGGGGCGATGTAAGAAAAAAATTTTTATCGCTTACCAGGACGAGTTGTAAATATTAATTTTATGTGAAATATTTACATTTAATGGAAGTGAAAATAAGTAATTTCTTAAAAAATCTTATTCACCAAAACGTTAGTTCGTTAAAAAATGTCGTGGAAAGTAACGTTTAACTGCTGGATCAGCCGAAGAAAACTTTGTCTGTGGGGAAGGTTAAGGAGGGTGATAAGTTGTTTAAGCCGGTAAACTACACGATGATAAGGTACGCTTTGCTGACGTGCTATTTCTTTTAAAGAGGCACCTTGCGCTAAAGTTTCAATCATCAACCAGTCAGTACGGCTAAAGCTTTCCGATAAGCGAGGTTTGGCGGCTGATAACAAGGCTTCGCGTACTGAGGCCAGGTTTTGTTGTCGTGACAGAACAAAAAAACGCCCAGCCATACGGATAAACTGTGTTATAGCGGGGGTTTTATCTGATACCAGCAGGTAAATCTGGATATCGCTTTGTTGCCAACTGAGCGCGCGTAGCTGGTTAAGCGCCTCAATACAGGAGACAGGTAGCGCCTCCATATCTACAATCAGTTGTCTGAGCGACCCCTTTTCAATCCACAAAGAAATGTCATCTAATGAGCGGAATGCAGCGGTACGTTTTCCGGAAAATAAGTAGTGACTCAGCGAATAGCCGAGGTAGTTGTCAGTTGTAATTATTGCCTGAGAAATGATACCAACCGGCAAGGCATAATTGAGCTGTTGGTTCAGTAACTCAAGGCGATCAAATATCTGCGGCGTTGGAGAGTGATAACGGCAGGCGCAGTCTTTAGCATTTCTTAAACGGCGGTGTCTTTCCCTGCGTGGTACGCTGCGCATCCTGCTTTTTCCATTGCTCTAATATATATCTGGTAATATGGCTGGCCATAAATAACCTTGTTCCATCGTTGCACCAGCGTAAAAAGCAATGCTTCGTTGCTCTGATGTTTCAATGCCTTCCATCAGCATTAACTGCTGAAAAAAAACTTCGCTATCATGTTCTGACGGAAGTTGCGTCAGGACCTCATAGCCGATTAATTGCGCAGTTGAGAGATTAACGATTGGCTCAGATTTTAACAATTCGCTGTTGAGATATGAATGACGTGTGGGCGAAGACGCCAGGTGTGGGGGATTTATCCTTTCCTTTAATAAAGTACCCTGTGCCACCAAACACTCCTCCAGGCATTTATGATGCAGCCATATATTTTCGACCCCTGAATCTATCAGGATATTATGGGCATCATTGTGGCAGCGTTAAAAAAATGCCTGTAGGTATCGTTACTTAATTATTGGTGAGATATTTCGTAAGCCTTGTAAAAAGTTAAGTGGGTTTACTTACTGAGTAAGAAATGAAGGTTAACTCTAATATACTTTAAAAACTGCTGCTCCGTTTTAACATGTAATTTTCGCATAATGCTCCGGCGGAGTGACTTTGTCTGCTCTTCAGAAAGTGAAAGTAAAGCGGCCGTTTCGCTTAAATGATAACCGCTGGCGATCAGTTTTAACAGGTGACGTTCTGTTACTGAAAAATGACGAGTCGTGCAGTAGTGGCAAATGCCAGAAGGGACGCTATGTCGAAGCGCTCGCTTATGTAAGATCAATATCATTTTCCGGGTAATTTCTTCAACATCATCTTCCCGATAAATATGCGGCAGCATATACAGACATGGTCTGAACATGAGCTTTTCTTTATCGCATTTATTACAAATAATTACCCGTAGCTGATGTTGGGTATGCATAGGTATCTGGTAACAGCCTGCGCTGAACCAATCATCATCCAGGGCCAGAAAAGCGATATCGGCATTATCTATCTCTTCTGGCGGCAGAAAGTCAATTTTCTGCTGCCATTGATTCGCCAGACGCGTCATGATGATTTTCAACCCATGCTCAAAGTGACTGTTTTGTTCCTTAATAGCGATACTCAGCATAAAAAATATCCTACACGGCAGGTGAATCATGGTGAAATATTAAAGAAACTGATTGATTATCTAAATACTGGCGGCCTTAATTCCCACTTTATGCGTGCTGAGATGTGTCCAGGCGATTTCCTGGAACCTGGCATTGCGCCAGAAAAGACGATATTCGTACACTTAGTCAGCAACCAGAACAAAAGCCATTGACTCAGGAGTGCCTGACCGTATAATTCTCGCGTTTCGTCTACACGAAGTCTTCACTTCACAAGGCGCCCTTAGCTCAGTTGGATAGAGCAACGGCCTTCTAAGCCGTGGGTCGCAGGTTCGAATCCTGCAGGGCGCGCCACTTATAAATCAACGTGTTACGCTTCTTTATTTCCTCCTTATTTTCCATATGGGACATATTTGGGACATCATCACCAAAAATGTCGTCTATTTTCCTCGCGTGTTCCGTTAAATGATTAGGCGCAAGGTGAGCATATCTGTGAATCACCACGGATAACCTGGACACTTCTGAGTCGTTGATGATATAGGTTTTCATATTCAGCCGGTGGCATCTGCTCGCTCGAACCATGCCGGCGTCTACTGTTATAAAACATTTCTATGTAATCAAAAATATCGCTTCTGGCTTCGTCTCTCGTTCCGTAGATCTTTTCCTTTATCCGTTCACGCTTCAGTAGCTGGAAAAAGCTTTCTGCAACCGCATTGTCATGACAGTTGCCACGACGGCTCATTCTGCTCTCCAGTCCGTGCGGTTTCAGGAGCGACTGCCATTCATAGCGGGTGATTACGTCGCCACACGGCCATCAGAAGCGCATTCAGGACTCTATCTTTTGTCATTCATGGTTGCAGTGACCAATTGAATCTATTGCGGCTTTTTTTTATATGTCCCGCTCGTCAGTAACCCGCTTCAACTCTTTCGGGAGTCGGCGGATTCCGGTCTGATCATCTGACTGCTCTTTATTTCTTTATTGGTGGAGGAGTTCGACCCGTACTTCTTTATCCTGGCGTAAAGACTGTGGGTAGTAATATCGAGATGTGTTGCGGCGCTGGAAACAGAATGGCCACGCTCAACGACCTGTCTTACCGCTTCAATTTTAAACTCTTCGGGATAACGTTTACCGCTCATAGGCACCTCTCTTTAAGTCATCTTAAATGGCTCTGAGGTGTCTGTTAAACCTGTGGCGATTCACATTGACCGCAGATTGTCAGGTTCCTTTACCCGGTAGTGAAACCAGTAGGGGGCAGTTTATCCGCACTAAAAGACGGTGTTCCTGCATCTGTGGTGGAGTTGAACCGGATGGGCTTTGGGCACATGCGTATCCTTGCGTGTATTGGTCAGTTGCCGGAGTCTGGATTAATGCACTATGGCTCCGTTGGGTTCTTTTTTGGGACTGATGGTGCATTGCGACTTCTTGCTAAGAAACCTGATGGGGCATTTGTGACATACGATATGTAGGAATCCCCGCCGCCCGTTACCCATTGGTGGCGGGGAACATTAATTATACATGAATGTTATTTAATTATTTCCGTAATATTCTCATTTGTCCTCGCCCCTGTTCTAACGTCCCATGTCCCAGATGTAATTGATTCTAATTCATTTGAATCTATGCCGTTAATCGCCCGCCCGGAAAGCCATCTTCCGTCTATTTGGAATGTCTTCTTGTCGACATCTGCATTTATAATTTTCCCATCCTTTGTTTTAAAGCTAATGAACATCGCTGTATTCTCATCAAGAGAATCAGCAGGATTTTTATTAAACTCAAATATTACAAAGGTTTTAATGCCCATTTGCTGTTTATATATCCATAATGATTTTATATAAACGTTGTTACATATTTTTGCGTTAATATTAAGAGGCTTGAAATTAAAGGCTTGTGAATAGTCGAAAAATCCTGGAGCAGTTATTTTCAAATCAATCCCGTAGTATCTAGACATTGCTTCACTGTTAAACGTATCAAGACTTGGGCCTGCATGCAGTACCGGTGGAAAGTAATAATCAGGAATTATCGCTTGATCTTGTTTGTTATGTTTCGCCCTGTCTATTATTTCTTCCCTAATCTCCGTTTGTTTGCTTATTGATTTAATTGATGAGTAATAGAGGATGTATGATGGGATGAAATATAAAAAAGCCATTGCATATGTAGTAACAGATAAATAAATGGAAGCCTTGTTAAATTTCGTAAATGCAGAATGAGCAACAAAGGAAATCGAAAGAATCATAAAGCAGAGTGCTCCATTGAGAGCCCTGCTGGGCATTGCAGGAGATGCAAGGAACGCAACATTTGCAGCAATTGCACCCAGCATGAATAAAAAGCTTCCAAACATAAGTTTGCTGCTACTATTCCTTGATAACACTACAGAGATTAGTAGTATTATAAATGCAATATAGACCTGCCAATATGCCCCCATTGCTGATGGCAGCCTTTCTGAAAAGTGCTCAAGAACCCTCCATGCAAGTGGTTGATTGTACCAGTCTTGTATTGTAGACGCACGGGATAGGTTTCCCGGAGCCAGCAGGAGAACCCCCGCGCCTATTGCAGATCCGAATACGCCAATCAGTAAATATTTATTTCTATTCATTATAAAGAAATATGCTACAGAAATTAATACAACTACAAGAGATGTATTTTCATTTGAGCAACCTGCAAATATCGATGATATGGCATATACAAAGAGTATTAAATTGGATTTTTTACCATTGCTTAAATATATAGAAATTAGTATATAAATGGCAATGAACATGTTGGTCCATAAGTAATTTGCTGACCCAACAAGCCAGAAGTTAGTTTGACCGAGGGCTGGATTTGCAACGAAGTATAAGAAAAATAAGAAAATCATCACATATGGGGACGGTGACGACTTTGTTAATGTAGCTGGGATCATTGTCCAGCACAACACCATTAATGTTAGCGCTGCTGAGTTTATTGCATTGTAAATATGCGGGGAGAAAAACTTTAATAGAGATGTGCTGATCGTATCTGACACAACCCTTCCGCTCCATCCCAAATAGTGCATTTTTACGCTAGAAAGCGAAAGCTCTCTTAGGGCATAAGTATAGTCATCAGAGTTCATTGGTGTGATAAATCCTATTGAATACACCAACGAGAAAACTATAAGGATAGCGATTACCATTTTTAATCTATTGTTAACCATTTTTCTTCTCATTCTTAATTATGTACTTAGGCCTTTTTTTTGTTTCTATGTAAATCCTGCCAATATATTCCCCAAGAATACCTATTCCTATCAATTGAACGCCACCCAGAAAAAGTACAGAAACAAGAAGAGACGGGTAGCCAGGAACATTATTTCCAAATATTAATTTATCAATAATCATCCATGCACCGTAAAGGAATGACATACCTGCAATAAACAATCCAATGTAAGTCCATATGCGGAGCGGAAATGTTGAGAAAGAAGTTATTCCTTCCAGCGCCAGATTCCATAATTTCCAGCCATTGAATTTTGAATCGCCGGCAACACGCTCAGCGCGGGCGTATTCAACTACATCAGTCTTGCCGCCCACCCATGACAGAACGCCTTTCATAAACAGATTACGTTCTGGCATCTGTTTAATATTTTCGACAACTTCACGGCTCATTAACCGGAAATCACCGACGTTCTCTTCAATTTTCGGATTGCTGATTTTATTGTGCAGCTTATAAAACCATTCAGCTGTCTTACGCTTCATGCGCCCGTCAGTTGAGCGGTCTGAGCGCTTAGCCAGCACCATATCCGCGCCAGCCTGCCACTTCTCAATGAGATGGGGGATAACTTCTATCGGATCCTGTAAATCGACATCAATAGGAATGACCGCATCCCCGGTTGCATGGTCGAGACCCGCGAAAAGAGCAGGTTCTTTACCGAAGTTTCGCGTAAACGAAAGCGGAATAACGAGCGGATCAGATGCAGCTATTTTGTTAATTATTGATTCAGTCGCATCTTTGCTTCCGTCGTTGATGAAAACAATCTCAACTTCATACGGTTTTAGCTCTTCAAACTCGCGAACCGTTTTATAGAAAATAGGTATCGTGGCTTCTTCATTGAAGACCGGAACGACTAACGAGACTTTCATTTCGCATCCCTAAAGACAATGAAATTTGAATAAATGAATCCGCATATCAGGCTGATAGCTGAAAAGGTGACAAGAGTAAGGAGTGGCGGCAGGGAACATTTGTCAGCCATCCAGCCAACAACGGCGCTCAGTGTTCCCATAAACCCCACGTACATCATGTAGCGAAGCGTGGTGGTGCTGGCGTTAAAGGTGAAGCGCGCATTGGCATAGAAGCTGAACGATACAGCGATAACAAAACCGGAAAAGTTCGCCAACGCCTGATGCGTATGCATCCCATACACACAAAAAGCAAATACGCCCCAATGAATAAGCGTGTTAAGAACACCGATCGATGTGTACTTAGCGAATAACTTCAACATTATGAAAATCAGCGGATTCGGAAAGGTCTGGAGTGTAGCACTACAAATTGATTTGATCGATATAAACGATCAATAATGTGATATTTGATAGTTTAAACTTATTGTTATATTATTAATTGATCGTTGTTATCGATCGATTGAGGCTACTGATTGCTGAGTGGGTTGGGACAAAAACGGTACACACAAAGCTTTGCATCGGCTTGCAAAGCTTTGCATGTTTTTCGAAGATGGGGCGAGTGAGCGCCGTGGTAATGGGATAACTTGTTGTTAGCTCAGGTAGTTCCAGGAACATCTAAGCCGTGGGTCGCAGGTTCGAATCCTGCAGGGCGCGCCATTTAACCTCTCAAAATTATGTTAATCCGTAAGCTTCTGCGGGGGCGACGTTGTGCCATCCGCAGTACGTGACGCTAATATGCAAATAACTAATTGTGTTTAATCTGTTTATGGTGCTCCTCAGCCTGGATCTCATGGGCGAAAGAATGGGCATTATTCATCGATTGATGGATGACCATTGCTTTTTCATAGTCGTCCATTTCAGAAAAGGGTGTCGCATTTTCCACAGGAGTCGGGGCGCTGGTTTTCTGTGTCTAAGCCATTTGCTGGTGCGCGAAGGCGTCACCGTTATTCATCATTTCATGCGCGGTGGCGGATAATTGGCGGGATTCCATTTTCTCTGCGACTTTTACGCCAGCTGAAATAAAAAAACGACAGCTAAAAGGGATGTAAACTTATTCAACTTATTTCTCCGGTGTGGGTTAATAAGAGAAATAATAAAACAGTCGTTGAGTCTGGCGCGTGACGGGATAATGACGATGATGTCAGATTATTTTGCTGGTTAGCGATAGCGCCTTTCACTATCGCTACAGTTCAACGGAGGTGTTTGGGTAATGTCAAAATAAAACGAGTAGCGCGCGTATCGGAGGTGACAGAAACTTTTCCCCGGTGCGCAGTGACGATGGATTTTACAATTGCCAGGCCTATACCGCTGCCTTCCCCTTTACGCTGGCGGGAGGGATCAATGCGATAAAAACAATCGAAAAGGCGCGGCAAATGTTCCGGCGCGATTGGCGTACCGGGGTTTTCAACAATAATATGTATCTGGTCGTCCGCTTCTTTTATCTGAAGAGTAATGGTTTTACCCGGCGGCGTATAGCGCATCGTATTAGAGAGTCAATTACTGATGGCTCTGCGCAGCATGATGGGATCGCCGGTGATCCAGCAGGCGCGGCCTTCAAAGCGCAAGCTCCCAACACCTTTTCGGCAGAAAAACTCGATGAGGCGCTTCACCACGGGGCGGTGCTCCGGGTGCGGCCAAAAGCCATGACGGTAGCGGTGATTATCGCCGGTCTGCTACCTGTTTTATGGGGGACCGGCGCGGGTTCTGAGGTGATGAGCCGTATTACCGCGCCGCTGCTGTCGCTGTTCATCATTCCGGCAGCCTACAAGCTGATGTGGCTGCGCAGGCATCGTCGCCTTGCGGCATAACGTGTGCACCCCGCCTGCGGCGTCAAACTGTAGGCGGGTTCAGCCTACGTTTATCGTCCGAGCGCGTTGACCCGTTTGCGGTACTCGCCTGGTGTACAACCGAATTCACGGACAAACGCTTTGTGAAAAGAAGATTCGCTCGCATAACCTACCGACTCGGCAATCACCATCACCGGCAGCGCTTCACGCGACAGGGTCTGGGCGGCGATTTGCAGGCGCAGCGTTGTTAACACGGCTAAGGGCGTTGTAGCGGACACGTCGCGAAATAGCTGGGCGAAACTCGCCCGCGACATGTGTACCCGTTGCGCCAGCGTTTCGACCGTCCAGGGATGCGCCGGTGTTTCCAGCATGTGAAGGATCACGCGGCCCAGCCGGGGATGCAGCAATAAATTGAGCACGCTTTTCGCCGTGCCAGCCTGCGATAGCCAGTCGCGAACGGCGAGGGTAAACAGCGTGGCGCACTGCTGACTGTATAAGACATCAGCGCCGGGTAAATGGTGTTCTGACTCCTGCTGTAACAGCAAAATGGCGGCGTTAAGCCAGATACTGGCGGGGCTATGCGGCGGCGGGGCAAGACATAACACTTCCGGCAACGCGGTAAGGAAATAACGTGACGTCGTGTGCAGACGTAGACTACCGCACACGATATGTGTCGGTGCTTCGCCAGACTGGCGCAAACGGTGGGCGGAGTTTTGCGGCAGAATCACCACCTTTCCCGGCGTAAGCGTCATGGCGTCGCCGGTAGGCATTTCCAGTTGCGCTTCGCCCTGCGTAACGGTATGCCAGCGAATCACCGATAGTTCGCCAGCGGCGTGCGGCAACTGCCAGTCGCCGCCTAACGGGCAATTCTTGTCGATTGAGCCCTGAGGGGCGTTAAGCGTCAATAGCCGACTAAGCGCATCCATATAGACTCCAGAACAGATTTATTTTCAAAAATAGGGATCACCATTTCTGTCTCTGTTCACTATATTTCTGACTCAATGTCATTTCTACTCTTGTTTTTGCTAACCGCTAATTTAGACGATAAGACAAAAATTGGCGCGTTACGGATAACCCTGTCTTTTTTGACGTTATTTATACTTGTCCTGACAAACAGATGGTGATTTGGCGGAGAAAGAAGATGACACAGTATCAGGCGCTCATTATTGGTTTTGGCAAGGCAGGAAAAACGTTGGCGGCAACTCTGGCGAAGACGGGATGGCGCGTGGCGATTATCGAACAGTCCGCCAGTATGTTCGGCGGAACCTGCATCAACATTGGCTGTATTCCAACGAAAACGCTGGTGCATGACGCGGAACGTGAGGGCGATTTTTCTGTCGCCATGCAACGCAAAGCGGCGGTCGTAAATTTTTTACGCGACAAAAATTTTCATAATCTTGCCGACCTGGACAATGTCGATGTGATTGAGGGAAGGGCGGAGTTTATTGATAACCATACCTTACGGGTATTTCAGGCGGACGGCGAGCGGGTGTTACGGGGAGAAAAGATCTTTATTAATACTGGCGCAGAGTCGGTGATCCCGGCTATTACGGGCTTAACAACGACGGCAGGGGTGTTCGATAGCACCGGGCTACTCAGCCTGAGCCAGCGTCCGGCGCGGCTGGGGATTTTAGGCGGTGGTTATATTGGCCTTGAATTTGCCTCAATGTTCGCCAACTTTGGTACGAAGGTCACTATCTTTGAAGCAGCGCCGCAATTCCTGCCTCGTGAAGATCGGGATATCGCGCAGGCAATTACCCGTATTTTACAGGAAAAGGGCGTCGAGCTGATTTTAAACGCCAACGTACAGGCCGTATCCTCAAAGGAGGGCGCGGTACAAGTAGAAACGCCGGAAGGCGCGCATCTTGTGGATGCCCTGCTGGTGGCGTCGGGGCGAAAACCGGCGACGGCTGGCTTACAGTTGCAGAACGCCGGTGTGGCGGTGAACGAACGCGGCGGGATCATCGTGGATGATTACCTGCGTACCACGGCGGACAATATCTGGGCGATGGGCGATGTTACCGGTGGGTTGCAGTTTACCTATATTTCACTGGATGATTTTCGTATTGTACGCGACGGGTTATTGGGAGATGGCAAACGCAGTACCCGCGATCGCCAGAACGTTCCGTATTCCGTCTTTATGACGCCGCCGCTCTCTCGTGTCGGGCTGACGGAAGAACAAGCGCGGGCAAGCGGCGCAACGGTGCAGGTGGTGACATTACCGGTGGCGGCGATCCCTCGCGCCCGTGTTATGAACGATACTCGTGGCGTACTAAAAGCGGTAGTGGACGTGAATACGCAGCGTATTGTAGGGGTGTCATTGTTATGCGTCGATTCTCATGAAATGATTAATATCGTTAAAACCGTTATGGATGCAGATTTACCTTATACGGTGTTACGCGACCAGATATTTACCCATCCTACAATGAGTGAGTCTTTAAACGATCTCTTCTCTCTCATTAAGTAAAACATAAATAATGTAGCCCTGTTAATCAGGGCTTTTTTTTGCCTGTCAGACCATAAAAATACGCCAGGACAAATATGCTGGCGTCTGAAAGAAAAGGCTTTAGCCAGGCATAACGTATTATAACACCATTGAAATAACCCACGACTGGAAATCTCGATGTTAAAAGTTACCACGCTTATTGCTTCATTATTGGCTGCGCCGCTGGCGTTTTCCGCCTCCGCCCAGCCGCTAACTGACGTTGAATATATCAGCGTTTCTGCGGTGTCAGCAACGCCGTCAATGCTTGAAGACGCTATTGCCAGACTGGCGCAAAGTAAACAGGCGTCGTCATGGAAAATTACGTCAATGCGTATTGATAATACGGGTTACGCCACTGCGATATTATATAAATAAGGAGAGCCTGAGATGGATAAATATCTTCGTCTGTTAAGTCAGGGGGATCGGCTTGGATTAACATTAATTCGCCTGAGTATCGCCATCGTTTTTATCTGGATTGGACTACTAAAATTTGTGCCCTATGAGGCAGACAGTATTACCCCGTTTGTGGCGAACAGCCCGTTTATGTCTTTTTTCTATGAACATCCTGAAGAATATCGTCAGCATCTGACGCATGAGGGCGAACTAAAACCGGAGGAGCGCGCCTGGCAAACGGCCAATAATACGTATGCGTTTTCGGATGGTCTGGGCGTGGTGGAATTGATTATCGCGGTGCTGGTACTGGCTAACCCTGTCAGCCGCTGGTTAGGGCTGGCGGGCGGCGTGCTGGCATTCCTGACGCCATTTGTCACGCTGTCGTTTTTAATCACCACGCCGGAGGCCTGGGTTATGCCGCTGGGCGATGCGCATTATGGTTTCCCGTATTTATCGGGCGCCGGGCGGCTGGTATTAAAAGATACGTTAATGCTGGCAGGGGCGGTGATGATCATGGCGGACTCCGCCCGTTCGTTACTTTTACAGCGCCAGTAGCGACCCTCTTACCCTCTTTATGCCGCGATTCGTCGGGTGGCGCTTGCGCCATCCGACAATGTGTTGATGAATGATGGACTACCCTGCCAGAAGTTCCTGTTCCACCTGTTGAACCTGCGCCTCCAGCGTATTGCGAATTTCGGTTAGCGCCCGTTCCTGCTCGGAGAAATAGGCTTCCTTATCCGCAACGGAAGAGGCGAGCCGCCAGGCGTTTTCCGTTTCCAGCTGCGTTATCTCTTTCAACAGCGCGTCGATTTGCGTGCGGAGCTGGCGTATTTTATGGCGCAGATGTTCCAGGTTATTGAGCCTGTCGCTTGCCATCATCGGTTCCAGACCGCTTTGCAGCTGCGTCAATAACGCGCGAATTGCCGCCAGATCGGCATTCTGCCGCGCCTGATTAAGTTGTACCATCATCTGGTGCGCTTTTTCTTTTAATTCATCGGCGACCACATCCGGGTGACACAGGCGGCTGGCCTGACGCCACAAACGTTTTAATTCACTGCGTTCGTCTGCCGACAAACGTTGATCGCGGGCGTAGCGGAATTGCGCTTCCTGCTGCTGCTCCCGGTACTGGTGATAGTCCTGTTCCGCATTTTCCTGCGCCTGGCGGAATGCGCTGTCGTCCTGATGGGAAAAATCTGCTTCCAGCTCGCGAATTTCCGCCAGCAACGCGGTGATTAACTCCGTCTGCTGCTGGATTCGCTGACGGATGCCCACCGCTTCGCGCGAGGCGGCATTCAATCCTGTCCACTGCTGTTTTAGCGTTGCCAGTTGATCCACGGCCTGGGAAATAAATTGCAGGCAGGATTGATAATCCTTTTCCCGGCGTTTTATTTCGGCTTCTTGCTTACGCTGCATACTCACCGCGAGCTGTTTACGCAACTCCAGAATACGGCTCATCAACGGCCCGAGACGCAGATGATAGAGGTCGTTGAAATCGTCGAGGATTTGTACCCGCGCATTTCGTTTGTCAATCAGATCGCGAAGTTGGGCTTCAAGCGCTTTCAGCTCCAGCTTACTGGCGGCAATAGAGGGATCTTGCCACGTCGAGAGCGCCCGTTGAGCCTGTAGCCAGGCGGCGATCTCTTGCATGGCGTCACTGAATCGACGAGCTTCAATCGCCTGGGCAATCGCGCTGATTACGGCATCCTGCGGCTCATTTTTCAGGTAGATGAGCTGCTGACGGATAATCTCTTCGTCCTCAAGTTCGATGGCGCTTTTGATGATCTCTAAACGTTTGATGATCTTATTCATGACGTTGATGCCTGGCGTGGCTCAAAAACGGATAACAGATACCAAGTCTGATTCACCTTTTTGAAAATACTGAAAAAATACTAAATGTATTCTGTAGGGTGTCGTACTTTTCGTCCAGAGTTATTCACATATTTTATACTCGGCGTCTGTCACCCGTAACGTTCTATATCGGCGCGCACTCTTTTCTTTTTACTCCCCGCGACATCTTTTTTTACACGATAACGTTAACGTCCGGAGTTGAGCCTTGACAAACGATTGCGCCTTGCGGCAGCGAGAGCGAAATGTTAAAAGGTGCCCCTCAATAAAAACGATACAGGGGTAGGACGTGAAAAACGCGTCAACTGCATCCGGCGCCAGCGTGTCGGATGCAGCGTCGAAGAATGAACCGACGCTTCAGCGGGGGTTGCAAAACCGCCATATTCAGCTAATTGCGCTGGGCGGCGCCATTGGCACCGGACTGTTTCTGGGCATCGGCCCGGCGATTCAAATGGCGGGGCCGGCTGTTTTGTTGGGCTATGGCGTTGCCGGGATTATCGCTTTTCTCATTATGCGCCAGTTGGGTGAAATGGTCGTGGAAGAGCCGGTTTCCGGATCGTTTGCCCACTTCGCCTGGAAATATTGGGGGCCGTTTGCGGGCTTTTTGTCGGGCTGGAACTATTGGGTCATGTTTGTGTTGGTCGGGATGGCGGAGTTGACCGCGGCGGGCATCTATATGCAGTACTGGCTGCCTGACGTACCAACATGGGTATGGGCGGCGGCGTTTTTTATTATCATTAATGCCGTGAATCTGGTGAACGTTCGTCTGTATGGCGAAACGGAATTCTGGTTCGCGCTGATTAAAGTGCTGGCGATTATCGGCATGATAGGTTTTGGTCTGTGGCTGCTGTTCTCCGGCCACGGCGGCGAACATGCCAGCATTGATAACCTCTGGCGTTATAACGGTTTCTTCGCTACCGGTTGGCATGGTTTGCTTCTGTCGCTGGCGGTGATTATGTTTTCTTTTGGCGGACTGGAGCTGATCGGCATTACTGCGGCGGAAGCGCGCGATCCGCAAAAAAGCATCCCGAAAGCGGTGAATCAGGTGGTATACCGTATTTTGCTGTTCTACATCGGTTCGCTGGTGGTGTTGCTGGCGCTCTATCCGTGGGTAGAGGTGAAATCCAATAGCAGCCCTTTTGTGATGATCTTCCATAACCTGGACAGTAATGTGGTGGCTTCGGCGCTGAATTTCGTTATTCTGGTCGCGTCGCTTTCGGTATATAACAGCGGCGTTTATTCGAATAGCCGAATGCTGTTCGGCCTGTCCGTACAAGGCAACGCGCCGAAATTTTTAACCCGCGTCAGCCATCGCGGCGTACCGGTGAACTCGCTGATACTTTCCGGAGCGATTACCTCGCTGGTGGTGCTGATCAACTATCTGTTGCCGCAAAAAGCGTTTAGCCTGTTGATGGCGCTGGTTGTCGCGACGCTATTGCTAAACTGGATAATGATCTGTCTCGCGCATTTACGTTTTCGCGCGGCGATGCGTCGTAAAGGGCGCGAGACGCAATTTAAGGCGCTGTTCTATCCCGCCGGAAACTATTTGTGCATTGCGTTTCTGGCGCTGATCCTGGTGTTAATGTGTACGATGGACGATATGCGATTGTCGGCGATTTTGCTGCCGGTATGGATTGTATTCCTGTTTATCGCGTTTACAGTTTTGCGCCGTAAGGCTCATTAACTTTTTTGCCCGATCCCATGCTCATGCGATCGGGCAATCCATTAATGGCGCAATGTCCCTGACAGCGCGCGAATATCGCTGCCGGTCGGCGTCTGATGAATACGCAAGCCGAACTCTTCCACCACGGCAAAAATATGGTCGAAAATATCGGCCTGAATGCTCTCATATTCCAGCCATATGACGGTATTGGTAAAGGCGTAGATCTCTATCGGCAAACCATGATCGTCAGGCGCCAGTTGGCGTACCATCAGCGTCATATCTTTACGGATGCGCGGATGGTGGCGTAAATATTCGTTCAGATAGGCGCGAAATGTCCCGATATTGGTCATTCGGCGGTGATTTAAGGCTGATTCCGGCGCATCCAGTTGTTTATTCCATTCATCGATTTCCTGATGACGGCTGGTAAGGTACGGCTTTAACAGTTGCGCGGTTAACAGCCGCTGTTTTTCATCATCATCCAGAAAATGGATACTGGTCGCGTCAATATTAATGCTGCGTTTAATCCGGCGTCCGCCGGACGCAGACATGCCGCTCCAGTTTTTGAACGAATCGGAAACCAGCGACCAGGTGGGAATGGTGGTGATGGTATTATCCCAGTTGCGTACTTTTACCGTGGTTAAGCCAATATCAATGACCGCGCCATCTGCGCCATATTTTGGCATCTCCAGCCAGTCGCCTAGTTTGAGCATATCGTTGGCGGAAAGCTGGATACCGGCAACCAGGCCAAGAATCGGGTCTTTAAAGACCAGCATTAATACCGCGGCCATCGCGCCCAGCCCGCTGATTAAAATTGCTGGTGACTGGCCAATCAGCAGTGAGATCATCAGAATGCCGACGATAATTGCGCCGATGAGCTTAATACCCTGAAATATTCCTTTTAGCGGTAACTGAGAGGCGGCGGGCCATTTTTGCGATAGATTGAAAATCACGTCCAGCAAGGAAAATAACGACAGCAGGGCGTAGGTCATAATCCATAACTGCGCGCAGGTCGTCAGGATATCCGCAGCCTCACTGCCTTTTTGTAGCCAGAGCGCGGCCTGAATATTGACAATGATGCCTTGCAGCGTAAAAGCCAGACGATGGAATAATTTATTCTGGGTAATAATTTGCAGCCACAGGCGGGAACTGGCGCTGGCACGTTTTTCGAAAGCGCGCAGTACTATCCAGTGCAAAATAATATGCACGACAACTGCTGTCAGAAAAATAATACCAAATATCACCACCAGCGACGTGGTGTGATTCATTTCAATTCCCGCTAAATCTTCTACCTGGGATATCAATTCCTGCATAATCTCTCCTTTATAAACAGCAGCCTATGATGACTGCTGAATGGCATTTATGCAAATCAGGACGCCTGCGCTTCAGGCATAATCAGCAACAGACGGGTAAAAGCGCCTCTGGGGTTATCCATACGCTATATTTTATCCAGCGCCCTATAAACGTCGTTATTTTACGCGGTTCCCTCTTTTTGAACAGGCGCCAGTCCGTCAACAATGAATGAAAACTTTTTAACCAGAATGTTTAAAACGATTGCAATATCTCTGTCGGATAATGATTAGCACCGTCGTACCTATCAACAATAACATTAAGGAACATCGGATGACCCAAAATACCCTGCTAAAATACGGCATACTCTCGCTGGCGCTGGCCGCGCCATTATCTGCCTGTGCGTTTGACTCTCTTACGGTAATTGGCGATAGCCTTAGCGATACCGGAAATAACGGTCGCTGGACCTGGGATAGTGGTCAAAATAAGCTCTACGACGAACAGTTGGCCGAACTATATGGGCTGGCATTAAGCCCTTCCAGCAATGGCGGCTCTAATTATGCCGCCGGCGGCGCGACGGCGACCCCGGAATTAAACCCGCAGGATAATACCGCCGATCAGGTACGGCAGTGGCTTGCCAAAACGGGGGGAAAAGCCGACCACAACGGTTTGTATATTCACTGGGTCGGCGGAAACGATCTGGCGGCGGCCATCGCGCAACCAACCATGGCACAGCAAATAGCCGGTAATAGCGCCACTAGCGCGGCGGCGCAGGTAGGGCTGTTACTGGATGCCGGCGCCGGGCTGGTCGTGGTGCCAAACGTACCGGATATTAGTGCGACGCCAATGCTTCTGGAGGCGGTAATCACCGCCGGGCTGGGCGCAGCGGCGCCCCCGGCGCTAAAAGCGGCGTTAGATGCGCTGGCGGAGGGAGCTACGCCCGATTTCGCCAGTCGGCAACAGGCGATCCGCAAGGCGTTGCTGGCGGCGGCTGCAACGGTAAGCAGCAATCCGTTTATTCAGCAACTGCTCGTTGAGCAACTGCTGGCGGGCTATGAAAAGGCGGCAGGGCAGGCGTCAGCTCTGACCGATTACTATAATCAGATGGAAGAGAAGGGGCTGGAGCAACACGGCGGCAATATAGCCCGTGCCGATATCAACGGCCTTTTTAAGGAAATTCTTGCCAACCCGCAGGCGTTTGGTCTGACAAATACCGTAGGTATGGCCTGCCCGCCGGGCGTATCCGCTTCGGCGTGCTCCTCGGCAATGCCAGGATTTAATGCGTCGCAGGACTATCTGTTTGCCGATCATTTACATCCCGGTCCGCAGGTCCATACCATTATTGCGCAATATATTCAGTCGATCATTGCCGCGCCGGTACAGGCGACATACCTGAACCAAAGCATTCAGTCGATGGCGCAAGGCAGTCGTACCACGCTTGACAGCCGTTATCAGCAGCTTCGCCAGGGGGAAAACCCTGTCGGTTCGCTGGGCATGTTCGGCGGATACAGCGGGGGATATCAACGTTATGATAATAATGAGGCCGACGGGAACGGTAATCATAATAATCTGACGGTTGGCGTCGATTATCAGCTTAACGAGCAGGTTCTGCTGGGAGGGCTGATAGCCGGTTCTCTGGATAAGCAACATCCTGACGATAATTATCGTTATGATGCCCGCGGTTTTCAGGCCGCCGTATTCAGCCATTTACGCGCCGGTCAGGCGTGGCTGGATAGCGATTTACACTTTCTGTCCGCTAAATTCAGTAACATTCAGCGCAGTATAACGCTCGGTGCGCTAAGACGGGTGGAAGAGGGCGAAACCAACGGTCGGCTGTGGGGCGCGAGGTTAACCAGCGGTTATGATTTTGTCATGGTGCCGTGGTTAACGACCGGACCGATGCTGCAATATGCATGGGATTACAGCCACGTTAATGGTTATAGCGAGAAGCTCAATACCAGTACATCAATGCGTTTTGGTGACCAAAACGCCCATTCGCAGGTGGGTAGCGCGGGTTGGCGTCTGGATCTTCGCCACAGCATCATTCACTCCCGGGCGCAGATTAATTATCGCCGTCAGTTTGGCGATGATACGTATGTGGCGAACGGCGGCCTTAAATCGACCGCTCTGACGTTTAGCCGCGACGGAAAAACGCAGGATAAAAACTGGGTTGATATCTCGATTGGCGCAGATTTTCCGCTGTCGGCAACGGTGTCCGCTTTCGCCGGGCTGTCGCAAACGGCAGGGTTAAGCGATGGCAATCAAACCCGTTATAACGTTGGGTTTAGCGCCCGATTTTGATGACACGCCAGGGAGGGCCAACTCCGTGGTGACAATATCGCCATCGTAGGCGCAAACCGGTGTCACGCCGTTTTCTCCTTCATCCAGATAGGGGGTATCCAGATATGGCAAACGGCGTGCCAGTTTTAAATATTATTTATTTTCAATAGGTTGAAAGAGGAAGTTAACACTAGCGATGTAAAACCTGGCACTTCGCGCCATTGATCATTGAGGAACCTGGCAGAAAGGTGAAAAAAGCCGGACGGGCGTCCGGCTTAGGCAGGGGATTAGACTTCCGTCAGTGTGGTTTCAAGCGGCAGACGTGATTTCGGCAGCCCGGCGTTGAAATCCTCGACGCTATGATGGCCGACCGGCACCACGACCAGACTGGTATAGCCTTTTTCTTTCAGACCAAATTCAGCGTCGAGCACCTCGGCGTCGAAACCTTCAATGGGGACGGCGTCGAGACCCATCGCGGCGACGCCCAGCAGAAAGTTGCCGACGTTCAGATAGACCTGTTTCGCCATCCACTGGTGGTCATCTTTCAGCGAGACGCGGTGCATATCGGCGAAAAAGCGGCGACCTTTATCATTTGCCGCTTTAGCTTCCGGCGTAGCGAAACGGCCATCAGCATCTTCCTGATCGACGACGCGCTCAAGCCATGCGTCATCCATTGCGGTTTTGGCGCAGAAGACCACCACATGGGAGGCGTCCAGCATTTTGCGTTCGTTGAACGTGTAGTTTCCGGCAGCGGATTTTGCTACGCGCGCTTTGCCTTCTTCCGTACTGGCGACAATAAAGTGCCACGGCTGGGAATTGGTGCTGGAGGGGCTGTACTGTAGTAGTGTTTTTATTTTATCCGCTTCTTCGGCGGTCAGTTTTTTGCTGGGATCGAACGCCTTGGTGGAGTAGCGCTGTAAGGCGACAGAAACGATATCCATAAATGCTCCTGGTTGGTTTAGTACCCTTTTGTATCAGCAGGGTACCGGGTTATCGGTAAAAAGATAAGGGAGGAAAATGCGGAAACGGTTATTGCATCAGCGCGGTCGCAGGCGCAGTTGCTCTCTTTTAGGCAACCCGTCTACGACCAGATTCCATGAGTCATTTATCAAATCGTTGAGTAGCGAGACGGTGATATCCTCGCCCGCATAGACTGAAATCCAGTGTTTCTTATTCATGTGATAGCCAGGCGCAATGCTGGGGTAAATTTGTTGATTTACCAGAGATTTTTGGGGATCCGACTTCAGGTTCACCACTGGGCGACAGTGATGTTCAGTGAAAAGCATGAATATTTTGCCGCCGACTTTAAACACATCGTACTGTGGGCCGAAAGGCCAGCAGTGTTCGGTAAAAGGCAGTTCCAGCGCAAAGCGTTTTGCACAGGCGTGCAGTGTTTGACCGTCCATTATTGCTCCTCGCGAGTCAGCGCGCGCCACATGGCTTCGAATCCCAGCGCAATATATTCGCCAGCGCGAGCGGGATCGCGCGCGGCGAAATCCATTGTTGTTTCAGCCAGCGCCAGAAAAAGGCCGTCGCCGAAGGCGCGGTACTCATCCGACATAAATACCATCAAAACGGAACGATGACATAAATCGCGCAATTCGGGGAACATATCGTCGGCCCGTTGTTCCGTCTCTTTGGTGAGCTTTTCGCTGACGGCCAGTTGACGGATCGCCCGATGGCGCGCGGGATGGTTCAGACCCCAACTGATGTAACTGTTCCAGATAAAACGAGTCATCATTTTGGCATCGGTAATGGATCGATCCAGCTCCATTATCATTGACTGGCAGAGATCCTGCTTTAAATGCAAATACAACGTGTTAATCAGCTCATCTTTGGTCGCGAAATAGCGAAACAATGTTCCTTCTGCAACACCTGCGTTACGCGCAATCACCGCCGTTGAGGCGGCGATACCGGATTGCGCTATCGCCTGGGTTGCCGCTTCCAGTAATGCTTGTTTTTTGTCTTCACTCTTCGGACGAGCCACTACACGTTACCCTTATGTCTGGAAAAACATGATTGAATCATGCCCGTTGTCGCGTCGCAACGGTGAATGTCAACCTTTGAAAAGTACCTTGACGGCGTATCTTTGCTTTCTATAATGAGTGCTTACTCACTCATAATCAAGAGCTGCCGCATGAAGTGGTAGAAAAGCATATTGCAGGCTATGCGATAAGCCGTCTCACAATTTATGTGGTTATTACTATGCTTATTGCTGTTGCCGTAAATGTGCGGTGCGGGAGCCGCTGACGAGTTTGATAGAGGGGAGAGCACGATGACCATTTCCGCTCAGGTTATCGACACGATTGTCGAGTGGATTGATGATAATTTGAATCAGCCGTTACGTATTGATGATATTGCCCGTCATGCGGGATATTCCAAGTGGCACCTGCAGCGCCTTTTTATGCAGTACAAAGGGGAGAGTCTGGGGCGCTACGTGCGTGAACGGAAGCTAAAACTGGCGGCGCGCGACCTGCGCGACACCGACCAGAAGGTGTATGATATTTGTCTCAAGTATGGTTTTGATTCGCAGCAAACCTTTACGCGCATTTTTACCCGCACGTTCAACCTGCCGCCAGGCGCTTATCGTAAAGAAAAGCATGGCCGTACGCATTGAAATGTTTAATCGGCCAGCGAAAACCAGCGCCGCCAGATAAAGCGAATAACATAATATTCCAGCGCGCCGAGCAACAGAAACCATAAACAAAACAACAAAGTATAAAGCTGGTTGAGATCCATAAGATGAAAGATCCCGACCAGTTTTTGCGCCAGCGCAAGGCCGAGCGAAGGGGCGGGCAGCAGCAGGCTGGAGAGCAACGCCATCAGCAAAATACCGGCAGCGGTCATCAATGATTCAAGCGGGTGTTTCATGGCTTTGTTAAACGTAAGTTAAAACGCCATTGTCCGGGATATCGCCTGGTAAGGCAAATATGCTGTCTATTGTCCCGCCCAGATTTCACAATGTTTTTGTACCAGGCCTATCAGCGATCCGCCGTCGGCAATAAACTCCCGCATATATTGCGCTTCGTTACCGCCTTTTTTCACCTGCAGACGTAGCGCGTCAATGGCGCTGTCGGCGCCCAGCTTGCGCGCTGAGGGGGTAACGTTATCCAGCAGACGCAGCGTATCATCTGCCAGGCGACGGCGGTCGCCGGTATAGACATCGGTTAGCACGCCCTCCAGACCATAGCGGCAAGCCTGAAAACGGTTGAATTTATATAACAGATAGTCTTGTTCCTGCGGTTTAAAGGGACGCTCGGTCAGCAGCCAGTGCGCGGTCGCCTGAATCAACCCTGCCATATTGATGGCATGATCAAGGGTGAGCGGCGTATCCATCACCCGAACTTCTACCGTGCCAAAGGCCGGGCTGGGGCGGATATCCCAGTGCAAATCTTTGATGCTGTCGATCATCGTGGTGTAAGACAGACGGCGAAATAGTCCGGCAAACTCTTGCCAGTTACTGACCCACGGCATGGGACCGTTATCGGGAAAAGCGGAAAAAATATTCAGGCGCGCGCAGGCAAAACGGGTGTCAGATCCTTGCATATAGGGAGACGCGGCGGAGAGCGCAATAAAGTGCGGCACAAAATGCGACAGCCCGTGTAAAAGATAAATCGCATCGTCGCCATTCGCGCAGCCGACGTGGACATGCTGGCCGAAAACCGTCGCCTGTTGAATTAAGTAGCCGAAATTTTCCAGCGTACGTTGATAGCGCTCATTATCACAGACCTCCTGACGCTGCCATTTTTGAAAAGGGTGCGTACCGCCGCCGCAAATGCCGAGATGGTGTTCCGACGCCGCCTGTAAAATAACGTGCTGCATGGCAGAAAGTTGGGCCGCCGCCTGGTCAATATCGCGGCAGACGCCCGTGGCCATCTCCAGCATACTTTCGGTGATATCGTGCTTAATTTCTCCCGCAGTAAGTTGGGGCTTAACGGTGTCGATCAGCGTAGAAGAGTCCTGGCTTAAATCGTAGCCAGGTGGATTGATCACCTGCATCTCCAGCTCAATACCAAGCGTATAAGGTTCAGAAACGTGAAAATCATTCAGCGCCATAGCGATCTCATTTATCGGGGGATTGCGCTAAGTATAGAAGCGGGAGCGCTCCTGTCGTGGGGAAAGCGCGTTATTGCAGAAACAAGAGTAATAACGCTATTGTCACGTTGAAACCATTCTGTACGGACGGTACGTTCAGCCATCGTGGCGGCAAAGGCTGGCAGCAGATGTAACGAGATGTGCGTGGCGGTAAGCGAGGTAACTTTTGCGCTATTGAATCCCGGGAGCGTGACGCGGTCTGAAAAGGCTTTATAAACGCTCTCTTTGGCGGAGAAAGCCAGCGTCAGGGCAAGCGGAAAAGGGAGCGAGCTCGCCTGCAGAATTTGGCGCTCATCGCTATCAATAATGGACGGCGCCAGCTCTGTCGCCGTGTGCTGACTCATGATTTTTTCTATATCAATGCCGATACGCTGTCGGGATATGACGGCCAGCGCCGTTGTCGCACAGTGGCTGATGCTGCCAAATAGGCCGTCCGGCCATAGCGGCTGTCGCTTCTCGCCAATACCGGGCACTGTCCTGACGCCCACCTCGCGTAGCGCATGAACGGCGGCGATGCGGCCTGCCAGATGTTCAGCTTTACGCTTGCGTCCGGCAGACCGGAGCCGATCGTGATGAGGAAGCCATAGCAGGTCGTGTTCGTGAAAGCTGCTCGCATCAAAGTCGACGATATGCAGCCTGTGTCCGGCAAAGGGAAGGGGAAAATGAGATGTCAGCATCGTTTTTGCCAATTCCCTCCCCGAATGAGGGAGGGAAGGTTGCCATCAGAAATGGGTATTAATGCTCATATACCACGTACGCCCCGGTTCGTTATAGGTGTACGCGCCAGCGCCCGCCATATAAGCGCCAGTTTGAGTATCCCTGACGGTTTGCGCGTTACCTTCACGCCACAGACGTTTGTCAAAGAGGTTATCCACGCCACCGGTCAGGCTGACATTTTTGGTCACGTCCCAGGTCGCGCTCAGGCCAACAATACTGTATGGGCTGACCGCTTGCTTATCTGTTCCGGTAACGGGGTTACCCTGATAATCATATTTCTTTGGCTCTTGTTTGCCGTACCAGGTGAAGGTCGATTGCAGAGAAACGTCCTGACGTACCTGCCAGCTCAGGGTTGAGTTAAGCGTGTACTGTGGAATAATCGACAGGCGTTCGCCGGTCTCTTTGTTTTTACTCTGCAGCATATACGTAACGTTATTCGTCCAGTTGACGGTGTCGCTAACCGGTACGTTTAACGTGCCTTCCAGACCTTCAACGACCGCTTTCGGCACGTTCTCCCACTGATAAACATCCGTTTTGCCGTTGTTGATACGCTGCAACGGCACCGTACCCGCTTCAATCTTATTGCGGTAATCATTGCGGAACCAGGTGATGCCGGCCAGCCAGCCATCGCGTTTAAATTCCAGACCGATCTCTTTATTGATGCTGGTTTCGGCTTTCAGATCATCGTTACCCATCATATAGCAGCCGATGCCGGTACCCGCGCCAGTCGCGTAGCAACCCTGACCTTTACTGTACAAAATATAGTTTGGGTTAGTCTGGTACAGACTCGGGGCTTTATAAGCGCGGGCGATTCCCATTTTCAGGGTAAAGTCATCCCCCAGACCTTGCGACAGGTTCAGCGACGGGCTCCAGTTATCCCCCACAATACTGTGATGATCGAAACGTAGCCCCGGCGTCAGCATGGTGCTGTCGGTCAGTTCCATGTTGTTTTCAGCAAACAGAGAGAAAATTTCCGCTTTTGAATAGGGGCTACGATTGGTACTGCTGTAACCCGGGATATTTCCCCCCATAAAGGTTTGCGAGTTGGAGAGCTCGTCTTTCATACGCTGTTGGGCCCATTCGGTACCCAGCGTCAGGTTTTGATTGACCAGCAGATCGAAAGGAAGGCTCACTTCGCTGTGTAGGGTGACGTCATTCAAATCGGCATCGGCATATTTTTGCGATGCTTTGGGATCGAAAATTCCTTCGGTGCCGCCTGCCAAGCCTTCCGGCATCCGGGAGTTACGGGTATGTTCGTATTGCACCCAGTTACTGGTGGTTACGCCATTATCCCAGCCGCCGTTCCAGGTCAGAGAGTAGTTCTGCCGATAGAGGCGGTTCGTCTCTTTTCCGTAATTATCTTTCACCAGTTGGTTCGTATTGGTGTTCTGAGTATCGCCGGCATAGAGATTGCCCTGGCGACTGTATCCGGCCTCCAGCTCCAGAGACTGAAGCGGAGCAAAATCCCAACGAACCACGCCGTTGATATCTTTGTTAATGACCCCCTCGCGTCCTGCTGGTAGCGTGTCGGCGTAACTCCCGGTACGTTCAGACTGATGCCCCTGGTTAATATTACGCGCATCCGCCTGCGTTTTGTCGAGGTTGCCATACAGGCGGAAGCTGAAATCCCCGCCCAGCGGGCCGTTCAGGCTAAAGTTAGTGCGTTTGGTCGCGCCTTCGTCTTTATGTTCCGGCGCGTTGAAATAGGTATTCCAGGAACCGTGCCACTCGCTACCGCCTTTTTTGGTAATGATATTGACCACGCCACCCGCCGCGCCGTTACCGTAGCGTGCGGCGGCAGGGCCACGCAGCACTTCAATGCGTTCGATCATCTCCGGCGGCACCCACGCGGTATCGCCACGGGTATCGCGTTCGCCGCGCCAGCCCAGGCGCACCGAGTTACGGCTGGTGACGGGTTTACCGTCTATCAGGATAAGGGTGTTTTCCGGCCCCATGCCGCGAATATCGATTTGGCGGTTATTCCCGCGCTGACCGCTGGTGGAGTTGCCGGTCAGGTTCACGCCCGGCATGGTGCGGATGATTTCTGACACGTCGCGCGCGGGCGGATTTTTGCGGATCTCATCGGCGGTGATAGTGGATACGCCAGGCGCCTGTAGGTTTTGCTGGGCAGCGGTCACCACGATGGTGTCTTCATTGGTGAGCGCAGCGCTATCGGTTTTGTCTTCCGCCATCACGGGCAGAGCGGCCCCGTAAATCCCTAAATTGACCAGTAAGGTCAGGGAATGAATCTTCTTGTTCATTGTATATCCTGCTTTTCTTTAGCCACATAAGCCAAAGCGCCCGTCAAAGGCATTGGCCGGGTGGTGAAATTGTGTTCGCGCGTCCCATAGCGCGACAATACGCTATTGCAAATGCAAATAGTTATCAATAATATTATCAATATATTTCACCTTTTATATACAAAATTCATAATAAACAAAGGGTTATAATGAAAGAGGCGCTGGCAACGGGAAGTGAGGCCTGGTGGAGGACGAAAACCGGGCCGGAATGGATACGGGAAAAAGACGGAAATTATCGGGTCACTTTTTGGTGGCGCGACCCGCAGGGAAACGAAACACACTCCCCGATACGGCGTGTCTGGGTCTACATCACTGGCGTAACCGATCATCATCAAAACGCGCAGCCTCAGACGATGGCGCGTATTGCCGGAACGGATGTCTGGCGCTGGAGTACGGCGCTTAGCGCTAACTGGCGCGGCTGCTACTGTTTTATTCCTACCGAACGCGATGACGTTTTTGCCGCTTTTGCGCCGGGCGAAACGCCCGATCGGAACGCGCTGCGTGAAGGCTGGCGACAGCTATTACCGCAGGCGATTGCCGACCCGCTTAATTCGCGAAGCTGGCGGGGAGGACGTGGTCATGCGGTTTCAGCGCTGGAAATGCCGGATGCGCCCCTTCAGCCGGGATGGGATCGTCCTGAAACGCCGTACTCGCCGCCTTTGATGATGCAGTGGCATAGCGCACGTCTGGGTAACTCCCGCCGCGTATGGATATTGACGACCGGAGACGAGGCGCCGGAGGAAAGACCGTTGGCTATTCTGCTGGACGGTCAATTCTGGGCGGAAAATATGCCCGTCTGGCCCGCGCTCGCCTCGCTGACTCATCAACGCCTGCTTCCTGGGGCCGTCTACCTGCTGATTGACGCGATTGATACTCAACACCGCAGCCAGGAGTTGCCCTGCAATGCCGACTTCTGGCTGGCGGTGCAGCAGGAACTGTTGCCGCAAGTCAGAGCCGTGACGCCTTTTAGCGATGATGCCGGGCGAACGGTGGTCGCCGGACAGAGTTTTGGCGGCCTGTCGGCGCTGTATGCCGGCCTGAACTGGCCGACGCGTTTTGGCTGTGTACTAAGCCAGTCAGGATCGTTCTGGTGGCCCCATCGCATCACCCCGCCGGAGGGGGAAGTCATTACCCGGCTGAAAACCGGCGCATTATGCGCGCGCGGACTGCGTATCGTACTGGAAGCCGGCGTGCGTGAGCCGATCGTGTTTCAGGCAAATCAGGCGCTTTATGCCCAACTGAATACCTCGCAGCAGTCCATTTTCTGGCGTCAGGTTGACGGCGGACACGATGCGCTTTGCTGGCGCGGCGGGCTAACGCAAGGGCTGATGCTGCTTTGGCAGCCGCTTATCGACACGCTTTAACCGGGCACATGTCCATGACAGGAGTTGAGTATGGAGTTCAGTAATCCCTTCGATAATCCGCAGGGACAGTTTTACATCCTGCAAAATGCGCAGCGTCAATTCAGCCTTTGGCCAGCGGCGTGCGCGCTTCCCGCAGGCTGGGACGTGGTATGCGAACCGCAATCGCAGGACGCGTGCCAGCAGTGGCTTAATACGCGCTGGACAACACTGAATCCGGCGCATTATGCCGATAAGCAGGAGGCGAAATGACGCAGCGTTTACCGTTAGTCGCCGCCCAGCCGGGGATCTGGATGGCGGAAAAACTCTCTGATTTACCCTCCGCCTGGAGCGTGGCGCACTACGTGGAACTGAATGGCGAGCTGGATGCCCCCTTGCTGGCAAAAGCGGTAGCGGTAGGGATGCAACAGGCGGATACGCTACGGATGCGTTTTACCGAAGAGAACGGCGAGGTCTGGCAATGGATAGATCCTGAGCACACCTTCGGCGAGCCCCCGATTGCCGATTTACGCGACCAGCCCGATCCGCATCACGCGGCGCTGGCGTTAATGCAGGCGGATTTACGGCAAAACCTGCGCGCAGATAGCGGTAAGCCGCTGGCGTTTCACCAGTTAATCTGCATTGATGATACCCGCTGGTATTGGTATCAGCGCTATCACCATTTGCTGGTGGATGGCTTTAGCTTCCCGGCGATAACCCGCCAGATTGCGGCGATTTATCGCGCCTGGCAGAGCGACGCCCCTACGCCGGAGTCGCCTTTTACCCCCTTTGCGGATGTGGTCGAGGAATATCAGCGCTATCGCCAGAGCGAGGCCTGGCAGCGTGACGGCGCCTTCTGGGCGCAGCAGCGCCGCGAGCTGCCGCCGCCGGCGTCAATGTCTGCCGCGCCGCTGCCGGGGCGGTCGGCGAGCGCGGATATTCTGCGTATGAAATTGAGCGCGCCGGCGGGGGCGTTTCGCCAACTGGCGGCGCACATGCCTGAGATACCGCGAGCGGATCTTGCCCTGGCGCTGGTGACGTTGTGGCTGGGACGATTATGCGGGCGAATGGATTATGCCGCTGGATTTATCTTTATGCGGCGGATGGGATCGGCGGCGTTAACGGCGACCGGGCCTGTCCTTAACGTGTTGCCGCTGGCGATTAACCTTCATGCGACGGAAGATCTGCCAACACTGGCGAAGCGTCTTGCGGCGCAGTTAAAGAAGATGCGCCGCCACCAGCGTTACGACGCCGAACAGATTGTACGCGATAGCGGGCGAGCCGCAGGGGAGACGCCGCTATTTGGCCCGGTGCTCAATATAAAAGTATTTGATTATCATCTGGATCTTCCTGGCATACAGGCGCAAACCCATACCCTGGCGACGGGGCCGGTTAACGATCTTGAACTGGCGCTTTTTCCGGATGAAAACGGCGGTCTGGATATTGAATTGCTGGCGAATGCACAGCGTTACGATGATGCCACGCTCTCCCGCCATGCCTTACGGTTGATGGCGCTTATCACACAGTTCGCGGATAACCCGGCGCTGCGCTGCGGCGATGCGCAAATGCTGCTGGCGGAAGAACAAACGCAATTAGCACACCTTAATAATACGGCGGTAACGATTCCCGCCGCCACGCTTAGCGATTTGGTGGCGCAGCAGGCGCAAAAAACGCCAGAGGCTTCCGCGTTGGCAGATGCGCATTATCACTTTACCTACCGTGAAATGCGCGAACAGGTTGTGGCGCTGGCGTACGCGCTGCGGGAACGCGGCGTTCAGCCTGGTGATAGCGTGGCGGTGGCGTTGCCACGGTCGGTTTTTCTGACCTTAGCGCTGCATGGCATTGTCGAGGCGGGCGCCGCCTGGCTGCCGCTGGATACCGGTTATCCTGACGATCGGCTGCGAATGATGTTGGAAGATGCGCAGCCGAAACTGTTAATTACGACTCAGGCGCAGCTGGCGCGCTTTCACGATATTCCGGGGATGGAATATTTGTGTTATAGCCAACCGCTACCGGTCAGTGACGCCACTCCGCTGGGGCTGTCGTTACCGCATCATACCGCTTACATCATTTTCACCTCTGGCTCGACGGGCAGGCCGAAAGGGGTGATGGTGGGACAAACGGCGATAGTCAACCGGCTGCTGTGGATGCAGGCTCACTATCCGTTGACGGCGGATGATGTAGTAGCGCAAAAAACGCCGTGCAGTTTTGACGTCTCAGTATGGGAGTTTTTCTGGCCGTTTATCGCCGGGGCGAAACTGGTGATGGCTGAACCGGAAGCGCACCGCGACCCGCTCGCGATGCAACGGTTCTTTGCGCAATACGGCGTCACGACCACTCATTTTGTGCCGTCGATGCTGGCGGCCTTTATTGCCTCGCTCACGCCAGCGTCGGCTGGGAAAAGCTGCGCTTCCTTAAAGCGCGTTTTCTGTAGCGGCGAGGCCCTGCCGACGGCGCTGTGCCGCGAATGGGAGACGTTAACCAACGCGCCGCTACACAATCTGTACGGGCCAACGGAGGCCGCGGTGGATGTGAGCTGGTATCCGGCCTGTGGCGATGAGCTGGCGGCTGTTGACGGCAACAGTATCCCGATTGGTTATCCCGTCTGGAATACCGGTTTACGTATTCTCGATGCGCATATGCAGCCGGTGCCGCCGGGCGTGGCTGGCGATCTCTATCTTACCGGTATCCAACTGGCGCAGGGCTATCTGGGGCGTCCGGATCTTACCGCCAGCCGTTTTATCGCCGATCCTTTTGCGCCAGGCGAACGGATGTACCGTACCGGAGATGTGGCGCGCTGGCTGGATTCCGGCGCGGTAGAATACCTGGGGCGCAGCGACGATCAGCTCAAAATTCGGGGTCAACGTATTGAACTGGGCGAGATTGACCGCGTCATGCAAACGCTGCCGGATGTTGAACAGGCGGTAGCACATGCCTGCGTCTTTAATCAGGCGGCGGCGACGGGCGGGGATGCCCGGCAACTGGTCGGCTATCTGGTGTCGCACTCCGGTTTGCCGCTGGATTTACCGGCGCTGCAGGAAAAATTACGCCAAAAACTTCCCGCGCATATGGTGCCGGTTGTGCTGTTGCAACTTGCCGGTTTGCCGCTTAGCGCTAATGGCAAGCTGGATCGCAAAGCCCTGCCGCTGCCGGACCTGACGCCGCGCGTGAAAGGGCGTGCGCCGCAGTCCGCCACGGAGATTGCTGTCGCCGCGGCGTTTTCCCGCCTGCTGGGCTGTGAGATTAACGACGTTGAAAGTGATTTCTTTGCGCTGGGCGGACACTCGCTGCTGGCGATGAAACTGGCCGCGCAGCTAAGTCAGACGTTTAACCGCCAGGTGACGCCGGGGCAGGTGATGGTGGCGTCTGACGTGGCGCAGTTAAGTAAGCTGCTCGATACTGACGATGACGAACGCTCGCGCAATCTGGGGTTCGGGCCGCTGTTGCCGCTGCGTGAAAGCGATGGTCCAACGTTATTTTGTTTCCATCCGGCGTCGGGGTTCGCCTGGCAATTTAGCGTATTATCACGCTATCTCAGCCCGTCGTGGTCGATTATGGGGATTCAGTCGCCGCGCCCCGCTGGCCCTATGCAAACCGCAACCACTCTTGATGAGGTATGTGAACATCATCTGGCGACATTGCTCGCCCGGCAGCCGCATGGCCCTTATTATTTATTAGGCTATTCGCTGGGCGGGACGCTGGCGCAAGGGATCGCCGCCCGGTTGCGCGCACGCGGCGAAACGGTGGCGTTTTTGGGGTTACTGGACACCTGGCCGCCGGAAACACAAAACTGGCGGGAAAAAGAGGCGAATGGCCTCAATCCGGACGTATTGGCGGAAATTGAACGTGAACGCGCTGCGTTTGTCGCCGCGCAGCAGGGAAATGCCTCCGAAGCCTTATTTACCGCCATTGAAGGCAATTATGCGGATGCCGTCCGTTTGCTGACGACGGCGCATAGCGTACCGTTTGATGGACATGCTACGCTCTTTGTGGCGGATAAAACGGTGCCGGAAGGCGTATCGCCTGAACAGAGCTGGTCGCCGTGGATAGCGTCTTTGGCTATTTATCGCCAGCCGTGCGCGCATGTAGATATTATTTCTCCCTCCGCTTTTGAAACTATCGGGCCCATCATCAGCGAACTTATTAATAAATAACGGGCGTTGTTTCTGCCTTTAACAAATTAAATCCTGAAACCCATAATAATTACTAATTATTATGGGTTTTTTATTGCAACTATTAATTCTTTTAACATAAGTGATACATGCTACAGGCAAGTTTAATTCCGAATATTTAGCTTTTCGGGCACTGGCGCGTAAAGATTGTTTCGGATAATTCTGACTTGCTGTTAGAATCTCTGACAGGAATGTGTTCTTTCATTGGATAAAGTTTTCAGGTCATACGGCATGCCATCTCTTAATGTAAAACAAGAAAAAAATCAGTCATTTGCAGGTTGTTCACTGCCGCCCGCCAACAGTCATGAAATCGATTTGTTTAGCCTTATAGAGGTGTTATGGCAGGCGAAACGTCGTATTCTTGCTACCGTTTTCGCCTTTGCGTGCGTGGGGTTGCTTCTGTCCTTTCTGCTGCCGCAAAAATGGACCAGCCAGGCGATTGTCACACCGGCGGAGTCGGTACAGTGGCAGGGGCTGGAGAGAACGTTGACCGCGCTGCGCGTGTTGGATATGGAGGTAAGCGTTGATCGGGGCAGCGTATTTAATCTGTTTATTAAAAAGTTTAGCTCGCCCTCGCTGCTGGAAGAATATCTTCGTTCTTCTCCGTATGTCATGGATCAATTAAAAGGCGCGCAAATAGACGAGCAGGATCTTCACCGGGCGATTGTCCTGCTGAGCGAAAAAATGAAAGCGGTGGACAGTAATGTCGGCAAGAAAAATGAAACGTCGTTATTCACGTCGTGGACGCTGAGTTTTACCGCGCCGACGCGGGAAGAAGCGCAAAAAGTGCTGGCTGGCTATATTCAGTACATCTCCGATATCGTCGTGAAAGAGACGCTGGAAAATATTCGTAACCAGCTGGAAATCAAAACCCGCTATGAGCAGGAAAAGCTGGCGATGGATCGGGTGCGTCTCAAAAATCAGCTTGATGCCAATATTCAACGTCTTCATTATTCGCTGGAAATCGCCAACGCCGCCGGTATTAAGAGACCGGTTTACAGCAATGGTCAGGCGGTAAAAGATGATCCGGATTTTTCTATTTCTCTCGGCGCGGATGGTATTTCCCGCAAACTGGAAATTGAAAAAGGGGTAACGGACGTGGCCGAGATCGACGGTGATTTGCGTAACCGTCAATACCATGTTGAACAACTGGCGGCAATGAATGTGAGTGACGTGAAGTTTACCCCGTTTAAATATCAACTGTCGCCGTCTCTGCCAGTGAAAAAAGATGGCCCGGGTAAAGCGGTCATTATTATCCTGGCGGCGTTGATTGGCGGTATGATGGCCTGCGGCGGCGTATTACTGCGTCACGCGATGGTCTCGCGTAAAATGGAAAACGCGCTGGCGATAGATGAGCGGTTAGTCTGATTTACCCAAAAGCCGGATAGCGATATCCGGCTTTGTCATCTGTGTGGGCGACTATCGCCGCCCCAGCGGTACCACCAGCGGCGTCCCGGCAACCGGATCGTCGATAATCATACAGCGCAGTCCATAGATTTTTTCGATAAGCTCAGCGGTAACAATCTCTTTCGGCGCGCCCTGTGCGACAATATTACCTTCGCGTAATGCAATCAAATGCGTGGCGTATCGGCAGGCCTGATTCAGGTCATGCAGGACGGCGGCGAGCGTATAGCCTTTTTCGCGGTTGAGATCGCTTAACAACTCCAGCAAATCAATTTGATGGCTAATATCCAGCCACGTTGTCGGCTCATCCAGCAGCATGATGGACGTTTCCTGCGCCAGCACCATGGCTATCCACGCCCGCTGACGTTGGCCGCCGGACAGAGTGTCTACACTTTGCGCCGCCAGTGAGGTGATACCTGTTGCACGCATGGCACTGGCGACGGCATCGGCATCTTCCTTACGCCAGCGGGTAAATAACGGTTGATGCGGATACCGCCCTCTGGCGACCAGCTCTTGTACGGTGATATCGCCCGGCGTAGTGGCGTTTTGCGCCAGCAATCCGATGCGCCGCGCCACCTCTTTACTGGCGTAACGCTGTATTTGTTCGCCATCCAGCCAGACATGGCCGTCAACAGGCGTCATCAGACGGCTTAGCGTGCGTAGCAACGTTGACTTGCCACAGCCGTTAGGGCCGATGATGGCGGTAAAATGGCCGTCCGGAATCGAAACATTAAGGTTTTTTGCGACGGTATAGCTGCCATAACCCAGCGTTAACTGGTCGCCGCGCAAACGGGCTACGGATTCGGTCATTTTTTGCGGGACTCCTGAATTAACAAGACGATAAGGTAAATACCGCCGAGGCTGACGGTGACCACGCCCACTGGAAGCTGATAAGGCATAAACAGTTGCTGCGCGCACGCATCGGCGGCCAGTAGTAATAATGCGCCGCACAGCGCCGACTGGGTTAATCCCCAGCGCGCTGTGCCGCTAAGACGACGGGCGATGTGCGGCGCGACAAGGGCAATAAACGAGATGGGGCCAGCCAGTGCCGTTGCAGCAGCGGTGAGCGACACCGCCACCAGCATCAGCATCAGGCGTGACCGCTCCACGCTAACACCCAGCGCGCAGGCGCTGTCATCGCCCATCTCCAGCAGCCGCATACGACGCACCAGTAGCGCGGCGCCTGTCAGCATCACCATAATCAGCGGCGCCGAAGGCCAGGTTTTTGCCCATGTCAGACCGTTGAGCGACCCGGCGTTCCATAAGCCGGCGGTGAGCGCCGTTTCCAGCGACGCCTGCAACAGAAGCCAGGTATTAAAGGCGACTAACATCGCGCGGATGCCGATACCGATGATAATCAGCCGGAAAGTTTCAATCCCGTTACGCCAGGCGAGCAGCCAGACAATCAATGACGTGACGATACCGCCCGCCATTGCCGCCAGCGCGATCGCGGTAAGATGCTGGCCAAACAGAACCATTGCGACCAGTACGCCGCTCCAGGCGCCAGTATTAAAGCCCATCACATCAGGGCTGCCTAGCGGGTTACGCATCAACGACTGAAAAATCGCGCCACTGACGCCAAGCGCAGCGCCAATCAGCAGCGCCATTAATACGCGCGGTAGTCGCCATTCGGTTACGACAAGGGTGATGTTACGCGGCGCGTCGCCCAGCAGCGCGGCAATAATCTGCCCGGTCTCAAGAGGCACGGCGCCGCTTTGCAGGCTACATAAGCCAATGGCGAAGCAGCCAGCCGCCAGAAGCAGGCAACTTACGATAAGCCGACGAGAAAGAAACATCACAGGCCGCCTCCGTTCGATTTACGGCGTACCAGAAAGATAAGTACCGGCGCGCCGATAAACGCACTGACGACCGATACCCGGAGTTCGCCCGGCACCAACAGACGACCAATAATATCGGCAAAAAGCAGCAGAGCAGGGGTGGCCAGTAGCGTCACTGGCAGCGACCAGCGGTGGTCTGCGCCCACCAGCCAACGCGCCATATGCGGCATCATCAGACCAATAAAGGCGATAGGGCCGACCAGCGCCGTTGCGCTGCCGCACAAGACGGTAATCGCCAGTAAACCGATAAGTTGGGTGCGCGCCACTTTACTCCCCAGCGCCGTCGCGGTATCGCTGCCGAGGCTCAGGCTGTTCAGCGCTCGGCTCAGAAATAGCGCCACGATCCCAGCGATAACCACGGGCGCGAGCGCGACTTTCAACGTT
This sequence comes from Salmonella sp. SAL4457, assembly GCF_046548235.1. NCBI lineage: Bacteria > Pseudomonadati > Pseudomonadota > Gammaproteobacteria > Enterobacterales > Enterobacteriaceae > Salmonella > Salmonella sp. SAL4457. Next base: position 165,210 of record NZ_JBGDZO010000003.1, on the reverse strand, counting down.
TGCAGGCTACGAATGTCCAGCGATCCCGCCTGCCAGAAGCGAAGCTGGTCATAGACCTCTGGATTTAACAGCGCGATGCCGCTGGTCAGTCCTTCCAGTACCGCGCCAAGCGCCACGCCCGCCAGTGTCAGGCGGACCGGGCTTAACTGGCCGCCGCCCTGACTACCGGTGAAGGCGACAATCAGCGATGCGATAAGCGCGCCGCTAAATGCCATGAAAAGCTGCTCCAGCGGCGTGGAGAAACCAAACAGCGCCGCGCCCAGTACAATGGCGAAGCTGGCGCCGTTGTTAACGCCCAGAATCCCCGGGTCGGCGAGCGGGTTACGAGTGAGTGTTTGCATGAGCGCCCCGGCGAGACCCAACGCGCCGCCTGCCAGTAATCCGGCCAGCGTACGCGGCAAACGCGCATCCAGGACGATGGTGCAATCGGCGCTTTGGCACACGCCGGTGAACGCCTCCAGCACGACGGCGGCGGGCAGCGGTTTCGCGCCAATGACCAGGCTTAAAACCGCGGCGAGACTCAGTAATAACAACAATCCGGGCACGGCAAACGCGCGCGTCACGGAAAACGAGCATGACATAGTAATATCCCTGATAATGATAGTAATTATCGTTATCTATCTTATTTGGTTATGTTAGCATGTGCAGCCATTGAATGGATATTTAAAAAAACTCGCATTAAGGCGTTGTAATGAATCGACAATCCTGGCTGCTCAATCTCAGCCTGTTGAAGACGCACCCTGCATTTCGCGCAGTATTTCTGGCCCGTTTTATCTCTATTGTCTCGCTGGGGCTGCTTGGCGTGGCGGTTCCGGTACAGATCCAAATGATGACGCACTCCACCTGGCAGGTAGGGCTGTCGGTAACGTTAACCGGCGGCGCCATGTTTATTGGCTTAATGGTGGGTGGCGTACTGGCCGATCGCTACGAACGCAAAAAGGTGATTCTGCTGGCGCGCGGTACTTGCGGTATTGGCTTTATTGGCCTGTGCGTGAACTCGCTGCTGCCGGAACCATCATTGCTGGCGATATATCTCCTTGGCCTGTGGGACGGCTTTTTCGCGTCTCTGGGCGTGACCGCGTTACTGGCGGCGACGCCAGCGCTGGTCGGAAGAGAAAATCTGATGCAGGCCGGCGCGATTACCATGCTGACGGTACGTCTGGGATCGGTTATTTCCCCGATGTTGGGGGGCATATTGCTTGCCAGCGGCGGCGTAGCCTGGAACTATGGGCTGGCGGCCGCCGGGACGTTTATTACGCTATTGCCGCTACTGACGCTGCCGCGACTGCCTGTCCCTCCGCAGCCGCGGGAAAATCCATTTATCGCGTTACTGGCGGCATTTCGTTTTTTGCTCGCCAGTCCGCTTATCGGCGGTATTGCGCTGCTTGGCGGTCTGGTGACGATGGCAAGCGCGGTACGCGTCCTCTATCCGGCGCTGGCGATGAGCTGGCAGATGTCGGCGGCGCAAATCGGTTTGCTGTATGCGGCAATTCCGCTGGGGGCGGCCATTGGCGCGCTGACCAGCGGACAACTGGCGCATAGCGTTCGTCCGGGGCTCATTATGCTGGTTTCGACAGTCGGTTCTTTTCTGGCGGTGGGGCTGTTCGCCATCATGCCGGTCTGGATCGCAGGTGTTATCTGTCTGGCGCTATTTGGCTGGCTTAGCGCCATCAGTTCGTTATTACAATACACTCTGCTGCAAACCCAGACGCCGGAAAATATGCTGGGGCGAATGAACGGCCTGTGGACCGCGCAAAACGTCACGGGAGACGCTATCGGCGCGGCGCTGTTAGGCGGTCTTGGCGCAATGATGACGCCGGTCGCTTCCGCGAGCGTGAGTGGATTCGGGCTGGTGATTATCGGTTTGTTGCTGCTGTTAGTGCTGGGCGAGCTACGCCGTTTTCGCCAGACGCCGCCGGTTAGCGATGCTGGCTGATGAAGGGGCGTTTATCCGACTGACCAAATCGGTCTGGTCAGTCGGATAAGACTCCGATAAGGCTAAAACAGGGCGGCAAGCCGGTTAAGCAACAATGTTGCGCTGTAATAATCCAGACGGAACGTCTCCGTACCCAGGGCATAGACGCGCTTATTTTGCACCGCTGGCAGGTGCGCCAGCAGCGGATTGGCGTAAAGGGCCGCGACATCTTTGTTGTCGCCGGCAAACAGGAAAAGAGATTCGCCGTTTAACCCGGCGGCCAGATTTTCACCGCCAAGCTGAATGATATCGTGGCGCTTACCCTGGCTTTTGCTGGTTTGCAGCCCTCGGGGCAATGTCGCCAGCGTAAAGCCTAACTGCGTCAATAGCTTGCCTTGTGCTGATTCTGGCGTCCACAGATTGGCGCTATGCGCGGCAGGGGTATACACCAGCGCGCTAACCGGCTGCGGCGGCAGGGCGATTCGCTGTTTAACCGTCGTCAGTTGCGCCTCAAATTCCGCTATTCGCGCGGCGGCCTGTTTCTCCTGACCGGTGATCTCGCCAAGCTGCGTGAGCAAACTCTGCCAGCTTTTATCGTCATAATTGATGACGAGCGTCGGCGCGATAGCGGAGAGCTGATCGTAAAGCGCCAGCGCGGAGTCGCCGCCGGTGGCGCTAATCAAAATGAGATCCGGCATTTGCGCGGCGACCGTTTCGGCATTCGGTTCGCCGATGTACAGCCGGGCGACATGGCGAGCCTTTGCTACGTCGCTCCACTGGCGCATAAACCCTTGATCGTCGGCAAAGCGGTTATTCGGCGTAGTGGCTCCGCTGGCGACGACGGGCGCATCAATCGCCAGCAGCGAGCCTGTCAACGTCACGCTGGTAGAGACGATACGCGCGGGTTTGTGGTCCAGAGTATGAACGCCGCGGCTGTCCTGAATTTGCCGGGGCCAACCGGCGTCCTGGGCTAAGGATATTCCTGAAATTGATAAACCAACCACTAAAAGCAGCCAACGATAAAAGGCGGGGAGTCTCACAATAGCGTCCTGTTATTAATAAAGTTAATGCTTCTCATTTTCATGTCAGCGGCAGCGAGATGCAAGCCTTAGTGCCATTTAACTCATGACCAGAGTTGACAGAGCGACGTTTTACTCTTAGGTTAGCGCACTAAAAATAGAAATAATAATCATTATTATACACAAAATCATTCAAGAAGCATCGCAACGGCAAGGGAAGAAATCCCCGCGAGCATAGATAACTGTGTGACCGGGGTTTCTGATCGCAGCCAACAAAGAGGCAGCTTGAAAGATGAAGTGTATATAAGCCTTTATCATTGGAGGATGATATGGATATGTCACTGGCCGAGGACGCTCAGGAGACAATGGCAACGCTTGCTCCCGATCGCTTTTTCTTCATGTCGCCGTATCGCAGTTTTACCACTTCCGGGTGCTTCGCCCGTTATACCGAGCCTGCGGTTGCCGGCGATTCGCCGGATAGCCCTTTCCAGCAGAAATTGCGCCAGCAGTTTGCCGAGGCCAAATCGCAGGGCATCGCCAACCCTATCCTGGTGGGGGCGATCCCCTTTGATACTCGTCAGCCGTCGTCGCTATTTATCCCGATGGCGTGGCAGTCCTTTTCCCGCCAGCAAAAGCAGCGCACGGCGCGTTATTTTACTGACCATCAGCCGCTGACGGTGACGGCGCGAAAGGCGATTCCGGAGCAGGATGCTTTTGAAGCGATGGTCGCACGCGCGGCTATGCTGACCGCCACGCCAGACGTCGATAAAGTGGTGCTTTCCCGGCTAATAGATATCACCACTGATGTGGCGGTGGATAGCGGAGCATTGCTGGAGCGGCTGGTTGCGCAGAATCCAGTTAGTTACAACTTCCATGTGCCACTGGCGGATGGCGGCGTTCTGCTGGGCGCCAGCCCCGAATTGCTGCTACGCAAAGAGGGCGAGCGGTTTAGTTCGCTGCCGTTAGCAGGCTCGGCACGTCGACAGCCGGATGACGTTCTGGATCGCGAAGCGGGAAACCGACTGCTGGCTTCACAAAAAGATCGCCATGAACATGAGCTGGTGACGCAGGCGATGAAGCAGATCCTGCGCGATCGCAGCACGGAACTGCAATTACCTTCCTCTCCGCAGTTGATCACCACGCCGACGCTATGGCATCTCGGTACGCCGTTTGAGGGCAAGGCCAACGCCGGAGAAAACGCGCTGACGCTGGCCTGTCTGCTGCATCCAACGCCTGCGTTAAGCGGTTTCCCTCATCAGGTCGCGAAAAAGCTGATTGCTGAACTGGAACCGTTCGATCGTGAACTGTTTGGCGGCATTGTCGGCTGGTGCGATGCCGAAGGAAACGGCGAGTGGGTAGTGACGATTCGTTGTGCGAAATTGCACGGTAATCAGGTGCGCCTGTTCGCTGGCGCCGGGATTGTCCCTGCCTCTTCGCCAGTCGGCGAGTGGCGGGAAACCGGCGTCAAGCTCTCTACGATGTTGAACGTTTTTGGACTGCATTAAGGAACGATGATGCGTATACCTTTCACCCGTTGGCCGGATGAATTTGCCCGCCGTTATCGTGAAAAAGGCTACTGGCAAGACGTGCCGTTGACCGATATTCTGACCCGCCACGCTGACAGCGACAAGACGGCGGTCATTGAAGGCGAGCGCGCATTCAGCTATCGCCAGCTCAACCAGGCCGCAGATAATCTGGCCTGCAGTTTACGCCGTCAGGGCATCAAACCTGGCGAAACCGCTCTGGTACAACTGGGGAATGTACCGGAACTGTATATCACCTTTTTCGCCCTGTTGAAGCTTGGCGTAGCGCCCGTTCTGGCGCTGTTTAGCCATCAACGTACCGAACTTAACGCCTATGCGATGCAGATCGCGCCGACGCTGGTGATTGCCGATCGCCAACATACGCTGTTCGCCGGGGAGGACTTTCTCAACACGTTTGTGGCTGAACACCGCTCTGTGCGGGTGGTGTTATTGCGCAACGACGACGGCGATCACAGCCTGGACGCGGCGATGCGGCAGGCGGCGGAAGATTTCACTGCCACGCCATCACCTGCTGACGAAGTGGCCTACTTTCAGCTTTCCGGCGGTACTACCGGCACGCCAAAGCTTATTCCCCGTACCCATAACGACTATTACTACAGCGTGCGCCGCAGCAATGAGATTTGCGGTTTCAACGAGGAGACGCGTTTTCTGTGCGCGATTCCCGCCGCGCATAACTATGCCATGAGTTCGCCGGGCGCGCTGGGCGTCTTTCTTGCCAAAGGAACGGTAGTGCTGGCGACCGATCCCAGCGCCACGCTCTGTTTCCAGCTGATCGAAAAACACCAGATTAATGCCACGGCGCTGGTGCCTCCCGCGGTCAGTCTATGGCTACAGGCTATCCAGGAGTGGGGCGGTAATGCGCCGCTGGCGTCATTAAGGTTATTGCAGGTTGGCGGCGCGCGGCTTTCTGCGACGCTGGCCGCCCGTATTCCGGCTGAAATTGGCTGTCAGTTGCAGCAGGTCTTCGGCATGGCGGAAGGGTTAGTGAACTATACCCGGCTGGACGATAGTCCGGAACGGATTATCAATACCCAGGGAAGACCCATGTGTCCGGACGACGAAGTGTGGGTGGCGGATGCTGACGGGAATCCACTGCCGCCGGGCGAGATTGGTCGTCTGATGACGCGCGGCCCCTATACTTTTCGCGGCTATTTCAACAGTTCGCAACACAATGCCAGCGCCTTTGACGCCAACGGTTTTTACTGTTCCGGCGATCTGATCTCCATTGATCAAGACGGTTACATCACCGTTCACGGGCGTGAAAAAGATCAGATCAATCGGGGCGGCGAGAAGATAGCCGCCGAAGAGATAGAAAACCTGTTACTGCGCCACCCAGCGGTGATCCATGTGGCGCTGGTCAGCATGGAAGATGAACTGCTGGGAGAAAAAAGTTGCGCATATCTGGTGGTAAAAGAGCCGCTGCGAGCGGTACAGGTACGCCGTTTCCTGCGAGAGCAGGGCGTGGCGGAATTTAAATTACCGGATCGCGTAGAGTGCGTTGCGTCACTGCCGCTGACGCCGGTTGGTAAAGTCGATAAAAAACAATTACGCCAGCGGTTGGCGTCACGTTCACCGCTCTGAAGGAGAAAGAGAGATGGCAATCCCGAAACTACAGTCTTACGCGCTGCCCACCGCACTGGATATCCCGACCAACAAAGTGAACTGGGCATTTGAGCCGGAGCGCGCTGCGCTGCTCATCCACGATATGCAGGATTACTTTGTCAGCTTTTGGGGCCGCAACTGCCCAATGATGGACCAGGTGATTGCTAATATCGCCGCCCTGCGCCAGTACTGTAAGGAACATCATATCCCGGTCTATTACACCGCTCAGCCGAAAGAGCAAAGCGATGAAGATCGCGCGTTACTCAATGATATGTGGGGGCCGGGACTGACGCGCTCTCCGGAACAGCAGAAGGTGGTAGAAGCCTTAACGCCGGATGAGGCGGATACGGTGCTGGTGAAGTGGCGCTATAGCGCGTTTCACCGCTCGCCGCTGGAACAGATGTTAAAAGATACCGGACGCAATCAGCTCATCATTACCGGCGTGTATGCGCATATTGGCTGTATGACCACCGCTACCGATGCGTTTATGCGCGACATTAAGCCGTTTATGGTGGCGGATGCGCTGGCGGATTTCAGCCGGGAAGAGCATCTGATGGCGCTGAACTATGTGGCGGGGCGTTCCGGTCGCGTCGTCATGACCGAGTCGCTGCTGCCGACGCCGGTTCCTGCCAGTAAAGCGGCGCTGCGGGCGTTGATTCTGCCGTTGCTGGATGAGACCGACGAGCCGCTGGACGATGAAAACCTGATTGATTATGGCCTGGATTCAGTACGCATGATGGGGCTGGCAGCGCGCTGGCGTAAAGTACACGGCGATATCGACTTCGTGATGCTGGCGAAAAACCCGACCATTGACGCCTGGTGGGCGCTGCTTTCTCGCGGGGTAGAGTAATGACCGGCTTTGATTTTTCAGACAAAACGGTATGGGTGACCGGGGCGGGGAAAGGGATCGGTTACGCGACGGCGCTGGCGTTTGTCGACGCCGGGGCGCGGGTGATCGGCTTCGATCGCGAATTTACGCAAGAGAATTATCCCTTTGCTACCGAAGTCATGGATGTGGCGGATGCCGCACAGGTTGCGCAGGTGTGCCAGCGTGTGTTGCAAAAAACGACGCGGCTGGATGTGCTGGTCAACGCCGCCGGTATTTTGCGTATAGGAGTGACCGACGCGCTTAGCGTCGACGACTGGCAGCAGACGTTTGCGGTCAATGTGGGCGGGGCATTTAACCTGTTTTCGCAGACGATGGCGCAGTTTCGCCGTCAGCAGGGAGGGGCGATTGTCACCGTAGCCTCAGATGCGGCGCATACGCCGCGCATCGGTATGAGCGCCTACGGCGCCTCTAAAGCGGCGCTGAAAAGCCTGGCGCTAACCGTAGGGCTGGAGCTGGCGGGCTGCGGGGTGCGCTGTAATGTGGTGTCGCCTGGTTCGACTGACACCGATATGCAGCGCACGTTATGGGTGAGTGAAGATGCCGAACAGCAGCGTATTCGCGGTTTCGGCGAACAGTTTAAGCTCGGCATACCGCTCGGTAAAATCGCCCGTCCGCAGGAGATAGCCAATACCATTTTGTTTCTTGCCTCCGATCTGGCCAGCCACATTACCTTGCAGGATATCGTGGTGGACGGCGGTTCAACATTGGGAGCCTGACGATGATCTGGAAACGGCATTTAACGCTGGATGAATTGAACGCTACCAGTCAGAACACTCTGGTGGCGCATCTGGGCATTGTTTACACCCGTCTGGGCGATGACGTGCTGGAGGCGGAAATGCCCGTCGATGCCCGCACTCATCAACCGTTTGGTCTGCTACACGGCGGCGCATCGGCAGCGCTGGCGGAGACGTTAGGATCAATGGCGGGTTATCTGATGACCCGCGACGGGCAGTGCGTGGTCGGGACCGAGTTAAACGCCACCCACCACCGCGCCGTCTCGCAGGGGAAAGTACGCGGCGTTTGCCTGCCGCTGCATCTGGGGCGGCAGAATCAAAGCTGGGAAATTACGCTCTTTGACGAGCAGGGGAGGCGCTGCTGCACCTGTCGCCTGGGAACGGCGGTAATGGGATAGTTCTGGCAAAGTAAAATGCAATTGCAGCATTAACGAAGAAAGGAAGTGATCTGGTTAACACTGTAATGTAAAAAATGGGTAACAATCCGGTTTTATCATGTTGTTGTGTTGTTAATTACGGTAAAGGTGTTATAGAAACAAAATGTAACATCTCTCTGGAACACCCAAACGGACAACAACTATGAATAAATCAGGGAAATACCTCGTCTGGACAGCGCTCTCAGTATTGGGTGCGTTTGCCCTGGGCTATATTGCGTTAAATCGTGGGGAACAGATCAACGCGCTATGGATCGTGGTGGCGTCGGTCTGTGTCTATCTTATTGCGTATCGTTTTTATGGGCTCTATATCGCCAAAAAAGTGCTGGCGGTTGACCCAACGCGTATGACGCCCGCGGTACGTCATAATGATGGTCTGGATTATGTCCCGACCGATAAGAAAGTGCTTTTTGGTCACCATTTTGCGGCCATTGCTGGCGCAGGTCCGCTGGTCGGGCCGGTACTGGCGGCGCAGATGGGCTATCTGCCGGGGATGATCTGGCTGCTGGCGGGCGTCGTGCTGGCGGGAGCGGTGCAGGACTTTATGGTGCTGTTCGTCTCGACCCGGCGCGATGGGCGTTCGCTTGGCGAGTTGGTTAAAGAGGAGATGGGCGCGACGGCAGGGGTGATCGCGCTGGTAGCCTGCTTTATGATCATGGTGATCATTCTGGCCGTCCTGGCGATGATCGTGGTGAAAGCGCTGACCCATAGCCCGTGGGGAACGTACACTGTCGCGTTCACTATTCCACTGGCGATTTTTATGGGCATCTACCTGCGTTATCTGCGTCCGGGGCGCATCGGCGAGGTGTCGGTCATTGGGCTGGTATTTCTTATTTTCGCTATTATTTCCGGCGGATGGGTGGCGGCAAGCCCAACCTGGGCGCCGTACTTTGATTTTACTGGCGTGCAGCTTACCTGGATGCTGGTGGGGTATGGTTTTGTCGCGGCGGTACTGCCGGTCTGGCTGCTGCTCGCGCCGCGTGATTACCTATCTACCTTCCTGAAAATTGGTACGATTGTCGGTCTGGCGGTCGGGATTCTGATCATGCGTCCGACGCTGACTATGCCGGCGCTGACCAAATTTGTTGATGGTACCGGACCGGTCTGGACGGGCGACCTGTTCCCGTTCCTGTTTATTACCATTGCCTGCGGCGCGGTCTCCGGTTTCCATGCGCTCATTTCCTCCGGCACGACGCCGAAGATGTTGGCCAACGAAGGCCAGGCCTGCTTTATCGGCTACGGCGGGATGTTAATGGAATCTTTCGTCGCCATTATGGCGCTGGTCTCCGCCTGTATTATCGATCCGGGCGTTTACTTTGCGATGAATAGCCCGATGGCGGTACTGGCGCCAGCGGGGACAGCGGATGTCGTGGCTTCTGCCGCGCAGGTGGTCAGTAGTTGGGGTTTCGCTATCACGCCGGATACGTTACACCAGATTGCCAATGAAGTCGGCGAACAATCCATTATCTCCCGCGCAGGCGGTGCGCCAACGCTGGCGGTAGGGATGGCCTACATTTTACATGGCGCGTTGGGCGGCATGATGGATGTGGCGTTCTGGTATCACTTCGCCATTCTGTTTGAAGCGCTGTTTATTCTGACGGCGGTGGATGCGGGTACCCGTGCGGCGCGCTTTATGTTGCAGGATTTGTTGGGCGTAGTGTCGCCAGGGCTGAAACGTACCGATTCGTTGCCAGCGAACCTGCTTGCTACGGCATTGTGCGTGCTGGCGTGGGGGTATTTCCTCCATCAGGGCGTGGTCGATCCGTTGGGCGGTATTAACACCTTGTGGCCGCTGTTTGGCATCGCTAACCAGATGCTGGCGGGCATGGCGCTGATGCTTTGCGCCGTGGTACTGTTCAAAATGAAGCGTCAGCGTTATGCGTGGGTCGCGCTGGTGCCAACGGCCTGGCTGCTGATTTGTACGCTGACGGCGGGCTGGCAGAAAGCGTTTAGTCCGGATGCGAAAATCGGCTTCCTGGCCATTGCCAATAAGTTCCAGGCGATGATCGACAGCGGCAATATTCCGCCGCAATACACCGAATCGCAACTCGCGCAGTTGGTATTCAATAACCGTCTGGATGCCGGGCTAACCATCTTCTTTATGGTGGTGGTCGTGGTGCTGGCGGTCTTCTCTATTAAGACGGCGCTGGCCGCTCTGAAGATTGATAAACCGACGGCGAATGAAACGCCGTATGAGCCGATGCCGGAAAATGTGGATGAGATCGTGACGCAGGCGAAAGGCGCGCACTAATCTTTTTACATCAATAGCCCTCTCCAGAATAAGGAGAGGGCATTTGAATGACAGGTGACAACGATGTTCGATACGCTTTCGAAAGCCGGAAAATATCTGGGACAGGCCGCAAAAATGATGATTGGCGTGCCAGACTACGACAACTATGTTGAGCATATGCGCATAACGCATCCGGATCAGACGCCGATGACCTATGAAGAATTTTTCCGCGAGCGGCAGGATGCGCGCTATGGTGGAAAAGGCGGCGCGCGTTGCTGCTGAGTGTTGCCAGGCCTGATAAACGCAACGTCACCAGGCTATATTCTGAAAAATTCAACTTTTTCAAACGCCGCACGCAGGGTGTCTGGCGTTAACGTCACCGGTAAATAGTGGATGGATTCGACCGGGCGCAGGGTATGCGCGATTACCCTATCGATCTCGGCGGTGTTATGAATATCCACGTCCAGTTCGCTAAGCCGGGTCGGCAGATGAAATCGCCGGTACGCTGTAATCAATTGCGCCAGCACGTCATCTTGTCCCAGTAGCGCGCTTTGCACCAGAATGCCATAAGCCACTTTCGTTCCGTGCAGGAATTTTTCCGTTTGCGGCAGAACGGTCAGACCGTTGTGTACCGCATGGGCGGCGGCGACACGGGTATAGCGTTCCCCGAGGCCGCCGACCATACCGCCGCCAGCGATAATCGCATCCACCACGTCGCAAAATGCCTGGGTCAGCCGACGCTGCTGTTTATCCGCTAATGCTTGTTCGCTGCTGGTCAGCAGGAGATCGCGAATAGCGCACGCGCTGTTAATGCCCAGTCTTACGGTCAATGGCAACGTTTCAGGCTGCGGCGCAAGCACAACGGCTTCATACCATTTCGCCAGCGTATCGCCAATGCCAGCTAACAGATAGTCATCGGGCGCCTGCAGAATAATGCGCGGTTCGACCAGCACCAGAAAATTGGCATCATCAAAAATTTCGAACTGTAACGCCTGTCCCGCGTCGTTATACCAGACGGAAAGCGGTGTCCAGGCGGCGCAGGTTGCCGCGATTGTCGGGATAGCGACAAACGGCAGCGCCAGACGGCGGGCGAGCGCTTTGGCGGTATCGAGCAGCGCGCCGCCGCCGACGCCTATCACCACCTGACGATCGTCGTTGCAGGCGTGCGCCAGTTGGGCAACATGGCGTTCGCTACAATGGCCGGTAAACGGCAGATGCTTTGCGCCAGCACGTTCAAACGCTTCCGGCAGGTAAGGCCGGGCGGCGGCAATCGCGCGTTCGCCGTACACCCAAACGGCGTGGGAAAGCTGTTCCGGCGTGAAAAAGTCGGTCAGTCTTTCGAGGCTTCCTGCATGGGAAAAATAATTCGCCGGGCCGGTAACGACGCGGATCTCAGTGTGGTTCATGTTGTGTTGTCCTTAGGGTCTTCTCACCGTTGTTATTATATTTAGACATCTAAACGTCTTGATTGCCAAATACTAACACCCTGTGATAGTGTGTCAACAACCACATCACTGGCGGGTATGAAGATAATGAGAAATAACCCACTGATTCCAAAAAGCAAATTGCCAAATCTTGGTACCACGATTTTTACGCAAATGAGCGCGCTGGCGCAGAAACATCAGGCAATAAATTTATCGCAAGGCTTCCCTGATTTTGATGGTCCTCGTTATTTGCACGAGCGGTTGGCTTATCATGTCGCGCAGGGCGCGAATCAATATGCGCCGATGACGGGGGCGCAGGCGCTGCGGGAGGCCATTGCCGATAAAACGGCGGAAATATATGGTTATCGACCCGATGACGTCAGTGATATCACCGTCACAGCGGGCGCGACAGAAGCGCTGTATGCGGCGATTACCGCGCTGGTGCGGGCAGGGGATGAGGTTATCTGTTTCGATCCCAGTTACGACAGCTATGCCCCAGCCGTGGCGCTCTCCGGCGGCGTGTTAAAACGCATAGCGCTTACGCCGCCGCATTTTCGCGTCGACTGGCAGGCGTTTTCGGCGTTGCTTAGCGAGCGCACGCGACTGGTGATCCTCAATACGCCGCATAATCCCACCGCTACCGTCTGGCGTCAGGCGGATATCGAGGCGCTGTGGCAGGCTATCGGCGAGCGGGAAATTTATGTGTTAAGCGATGAAGTGTACGAACATATTTGTTTTGCCGCCGAAGGTCATGCCAGCGTATTGGCGCACCCTCAGTTACGAGAGCGGGCGGTTGCCGTTTCATCGTTTGGTAAAACCTTTCATATGACAGGATGGAAGATTGGTTACTGCGTTGCGCCTGCGGCCATTAGCGCCGAAATACGCAAAGTTCATCAGTACCTGACGTTTTGCGTCAATACGCCGGCGCAACTGGCGCTGGCGGATATGCTGCGCGCCGCGCCGGAACACTATCGCGCGTTACCCGATTTTTACCGGAAAAAACGCGATGTGCTGGTTAACGCGCTGGCGCAAAGCCGATTAAAAGTGCTGCCCTGTGAAGGTACCTATTTTCTGTTAATCGATTACAGCGCAGTGTCGACGCTAAATGACGTTGAGTTTTGTCAGTGGCTAACCGAAGAAGTCGGTGTCGCCGCTATTCCGCTCTCTGTCTTTTGCGCCGCCCCTTTCCCGCATCAGCTTATACGTTTATGTTTCGCTAAACAGGAATCAACGCTGCTGGCCGCCGCAGAGCGCCTGTGTAAACTGTAGTTATTTAACCGTCCACGCTCTGGAGAATCGACGGTCTGCAAAAAGCTCCTGCAGGCCGTTGATCTGTTTCAGGCGCAGGACTTCATCGGCGTCCATACCTAACTCCTGGCCGATTTTGCTCTCGTCCCAGCCTAGCAGAGAAAGTTCGCGCACGATTTCTGACATGGCGTGGATCTGGTGGCGCCCGCGCGCGCGGTTATGCCGAATGGTTGCCGCCATGCGTTCGTGACGTTCTCTGTCCAGACACGTTATCGGCAGGTAGCCTTTCAGACGCCTTTTCAGGGCCGCTTTTCCTTTGCCCAGCTCATGACGGTGAAAACCGTCCACAATCTCGTACTCCTCCGTATTGGCCTTTACCACCACGATCGGCTGAGTAAACCCATCTTGTTCAATCGATTTAAGCAGCAGTTTTTTCTCCGGCGGCGCAACGTTATTCGGGTTGTAGTCATTAGGTGAAATATGATCGTTTTTCACCCACAGGACACAATCGACAGGCTCATCGCGAAAAGGACTAACGCTATGTATCGCCATTCTAAATTCATTAATGGCGGCGATCCTCTCCTCTTCAGGCAGTTCAGAGAGAAAGTGAGTTATTTCGGTTGTGAGTCGGTGTTGCATAAGATCCCCCATTCCTGGCGTTTAGCTTTCATACGTTCGTTATAACGCTGGTAATTCTTAGGTTTTGTCGGACTGAATGACAGCGCCCGGCACCAGTAATCATTGTTCAGTAATACTTTGCAGATCCGTCGCCACGACGGAATATCGCGCGATCCGATATCGCCATGCTGCGTTTGTGGAATGGTGTGCATGCCTTTTTTCTTATACCACTGCAAATAAACGGCGATTTTATTACGGTAATGTTCGGCAGTGACTTCAGGCATACTGTGTAGCAGGAGCAGCGCGTACTCTTCCCAGTTAAGGTGATCGGGTTTTAAAATTTTCCGGTGGCCGTAAAAATGGCTGTCTTGTCCGGCGTATATTCCTCCGCTGAGTGCGCCGCTGACTCTGGCGCACATGGCCGCCCAGCGCTCAGGTTCGATAACATGATACAGCCATAACCCCTGTCGTTGTTCCGGGCCGAACGGTTCGCAAATACGCATGTAACGGGGCGGTACTCCAGCCTGATACATCAAATTATACAAAGGGTTACATGGTTTACCTGTTTTGGCGAACCAGGTCCAGATATCTGCGGTTTTCCAGTCATAGATGGGATAGATATACCAGGTGTGCCCCTTAGGGGCTAACGTGGTCCAGGGCTTATCGTCGGCAAAGCGCAGCTTATGCGAGTTAGCGATAGCGGCAAATCGGTTATAGGATTCGTCGGAACGAATACCGACCAGCATAGCGGCAGGACGTTTTTCTGAAAACCAGTCGGCAAAATCGCGAACGAACTGTTCAAAGGTCATGCCGTGTTGATAAAAGGAAAAAAAGGCCGGATCGGTAATCGCATCTTCTGGCGGTTGTCGTACCCAGTCGGTACCCGGCTGCCAACACTGCCACTCCGGCTGGTATTGTGAAAGGGAATTTTGTGTGGTTAAGGGTAATGCGACCCAATAAAAACGCTCAATAACGTCCGCGTAGTATTCACGTAACGATTCAATATAGGTGATGGTACAGGAGAATTGCGCTTCCCAGTCAATGAAGAGAACATGGATCTTTTTATTCATTTTGCGCGCCAACGTTGCCGTCAGGTGCAACATAAGTCCTGAATCTTTACCACCAGAAAATGAGACGCAGACCCGGGGTAAGGTTTCCAGGGTCCACATTATACGCTCTTGAGCCGCTTCCAGAACATTTTGCTCGAGCGGAACTTTATAAACCGACATCTCTGGATAGTCTCCGATGTGTTAACTACAGTATATTCGAAATAATTAACATAAAGGATAAGCAGATTAGATGAACTTGCAATGCTTTATTATATTTGTAAAATAAATATATTCCATAAACATATACATTAAATTTATATTAATATCCGTTATCTGACCTTCTTATTAATGTTTTTTTGTGATGTGCTCAATGAGCTCAGCAAATCCGCTATTATTCAGCGAAGCCCTATTATACATAAGATAGAATTGTATGGGAGCAATGGTAAAAGGTATGGTGACTTTTTTAAGTTTGATAGAGGAAGAGTAATAGTCAAAAAATGTTTGTGGTAAAAAACCAATAAGCTCCGTGGAGCTGATAGAGTTGGCGATGGTCATCAGCGATTTGCTTCTGAAACCAATTATTCTTTCCCCCAGCACATCATCCATAAGTGAATGATATTCTTTCATACCGGTTGCCCGGGAGACGAGTTGCGTAAATGACTCTTGTAGAATTTCGTCGATAGTGGCGGTGTCGCCTAGTCGGGGATGGTTTTCACTGCAAACCAGGATGCATTCTAGCCTATTAAAGTGAGTACAAACAATAGAACGATTATTCAGTGGGGCCATTGAAACCACAATATCTGCTTTGCGGTAGGCAAGCAGATCTTCAGGCAGTTCGTCAGTGGTCAAAATGTCGTGATGTTCAATTTCAACCTGTGGATCTTTGCGGATATATTTAACTAATTTCATCACATATTGGGTGATCAACAGCTGTGGGCTGTAGATAATAAATTTTTTCTTCAGGCTGGACTGATTCATTATATTAATAGTTTGTTCCAGGCTGTTAAGATTATTTTCTAAATGATAATGTAAATTAATGCCTGTTACGGTAGGCGTAATTCCTTTGCCTGAACGAATAAATAGAGGGTCGTTGAATTGCGTGCGCAGGCGTTGCAATGACTGGCTTACGGCAGAAGGTGTAATATAGAGTGTTTCTGCTGCTTTGCTAATGCTTAAATGTTGATAGATACATTCAAATATAACCAACAGGTTAAGATCAAATTTTTTAAGGTCGTAAAGGTTAGCCATAGTATCTTCCCGGCATTATCATGGTATCTTTCATGATTATGACTTAATCTCAATAATTTACCAGAGTTATGTTTATTAAACTTAATGTAGAGTTTATTTAAACTAAAATACCACAGTTATGAATATTTTAGCGAGTAAATAATTACAGTAAAGGCGGACATAACGTACACTTTTATAACCACGCCGTTAGTCTAAAAAGGCTGTGTCGGATGACATGCTGGTCTGGCGTTGCGTTAATGCCAGTCAGAGGTTGGCCCGACAAACGTAGCGCTATCGGGCGTGGTACGGTTAAGCTCCAGCTTTGCTAATTTCTGCGTTAAGGCTGCCCCATCATGGCGTCCAGTTGCGCTTTTTCCGGTAAACCCACAACCTGTTGCAAAATCTTATCTTTATTCATGTAATAAATTGCTGGCGTCGCGTTAGCGCCAAGATCGTCCATTAGCTGCTGATTCTGATTAATGACTTTCATCTGCGCCGGGGGGATGGACGCCGGAACCTCCAGCTTCATCTT
The DNA here is from genome assembly GCF_046548235.1 of Salmonella sp. SAL4457. Taxonomy (NCBI): domain Bacteria; kingdom Pseudomonadati; phylum Pseudomonadota; class Gammaproteobacteria; order Enterobacterales; family Enterobacteriaceae; genus Salmonella; species Salmonella sp. SAL4457. The sequence goes on along the minus strand of NZ_JBGDZO010000003.1, from coordinate 148,745 downwards.
TCCTGCGGAGGCTTCATAGTCATGCCAGGTTTTCGCCGGGTCTTTCGCGGCTAAAATCGCTGCGGCTGTGGCCGGGCTTTCCGGTTTAATCACGCCGACCAGTAATGTGCGTAATTGTACCTTGCCGGATTCGACCCACGGACGAGCTTGTTGCCAAAACTGCTTACAATATGGGCAGAAAGGGTCGGCGAAGACATACAGCACCACCGGCGCGTCTTTTTTACCGTCGAGTATCCATGACGCTTTTTCCATTTTCTGCCACATTTCACGTCCGGCCGGTGCATAGATCTCTTTTTCTATCAGGGCGTTGCTAAGATTTTCGCCTTTTTCATTATACATATAGCCGGAAATCGCGTGTTTACCGTCCGGCGTCAGGTAAATCGTGACGCCCATATCCTGATACTTTCCGAGATAGCCCTTCATGCCCCCCGGCGCCTCGAAGGATTTCAGGATAGTTATACCCTGTTTTTCAATGGCTTTAACCGGCGCAGGCAGTTCTTCCGCGTGGGCGAGAATGGGCAGCATAGCAAGCAGCAATGTACGTTTAATCATATTTTTCCTTTTAATATCAAAGCGAAAAGAGTATTAATGATGATGCCTATCACAGACATAGGTAAGAGCTGGCGTGCCAGGATTGCCCTTTCTGTGCTGGGGTGATGTAATCCTTTTCGCTGTTACAGCCTTTGTTAAGGTAATGTAGAGCGCAACACTTAGCCAGCATATACGCTATGGATTTCGAGTTGCAGACAATACGTCTGTAATTTGCAAGACGAGTCGTACTGGCTCTGAAGTTACCTACGGGTAGTTCAGGTAATGGGGCCGCCTGTCAGGCGGCCTTTTTACTTTAGATGGCTGACAGGGCGCAGTGTTCACAATGTCGCCCGAATCGGGTTGTTAGTTAACGCTTATTGATTTGATAATGGAAACGCATTAGCCGAATCAGCAAAATTTCGTTAACTTACTCCTCAACGAAAACACGGAGGAAGTATAGATGTCCTTAATTAACACCAAAATCAAACCTTTCAAAAACCAGGCGTTCAAAAACGGTGAATTCATTGAAGTCACCGAGAAAGATACCGAAGGCCGCTGGAGCGTCTTCTTCTTCTACCCGGCCGATTTTACCTTTGTTTGCCCGACTGAACTGGGTGACGTTGCCGACCATTACGAAGAACTGCAGAAGCTGGGCGTAGACGTTTATTCCGTCTCAACCGATACTCACTTCACGCACAAAGCATGGCACAGCAGCTCTGAAACTATCGCAAAAATCAAATATGCGATGATCGGCGACCCGACTGGCGCCCTGACCCGTAACTTCGACAACATGCGTGAAGATGAAGGTCTGGCAGACCGTGCGACCTTTGTTGTTGACCCGCAGGGTATCATCCAGGCGATCGAAGTTACCGCTGAAGGTATCGGCCGTGACGCGTCTGACCTGCTGCGTAAAATTAAAGCAGCACAGTACGTTGCCGCTCACCCAGGCGAAGTATGCCCGGCGAAATGGAAAGAAGGTGAAGCGACTCTGGCTCCATCCTTAGACCTGGTCGGTAAAATTTAAATTTCCGTCGTCTTTCACGCCATAGCTGCGTTGGCGTCGCCTGCTCACCCCGGTCACTTACTTCAGTAAGCTCCCGGGGATTCTCAGGCTAGCCGCCTTACTCTGACGTGAAATACTTTGGAAATTGTTTCAGTCATGGGCGCACCCGCGCCCATTTCATTTCAGCACCATGACGCAAGTTGCATTAATGCAGTCCCGCGAAGTCGGCTTGCATGATGATGTTTTCAGAGAGGGAAGAAGAATGCTCGACACAAATATGAAAACCCAGCTCAGGGCTTACCTTGAGAAACTGACCAAACCTGTTGAGCTGATTGCCACGCTGGATGACAGCGCTAAATCGGCGGAAATCAAGGAACTGCTGGCTGAAATCGCTGAGCTGTCCGACAAAGTCACGTTTAAAGAAGACAATACTCTGCCGGTGCGCAAGCCGTCTTTCCTGATTACGAATCCAGGTTCTCAGCAAGGGCCGCGCTTTGCCGGTTCTCCGCTGGGCCACGAATTTACCTCGCTGGTTTTGGCGCTGCTGTGGACCGGCGGTCATCCGTCAAAAGAAGCGCAGTCGCTGCTGGAGCAGATTCGCGATATTGACGGCGATTTTGAATTCGAAACTTATTATTCACTCTCCTGCCATAACTGCCCGGACGTAGTGCAGGCGCTGAACCTGATGGCGGTGCTGAACCCGCGTATTAAACATACGGCAATTGATGGCGGCACCTTCCAGAACGAAATCACCGAACGTAACGTGATGGGCGTTCCGGCGGTGTTTGTCAACGGTAAAGAGTTCGGCCAGGGACGTATGACTCTGACCGAGATTGTCGCTAAAGTGGATACTGGCGCAGAAAAACGTGCGGCGGAAGCGCTGAACAAACGCGATGCGTATGACGTGCTGATTGTCGGCTCCGGCCCGGCGGGCGCGGCGGCGGCGGTCTACTCGGCGCGCAAAGGCATCCGTACCGGTCTGATGGGCGAGCGCTTCGGCGGTCAGGTGCTGGATACCGTGGATATCGAAAACTATATCTCGGTGCCGAAAACCGAAGGCCAAAAACTGGCGGGCGCGCTGAAAGCGCATGTCAGCGATTACGACGTTGACGTTATCGACAGCCAGAGCGCAAGTAAACTGGTTCCGGCCGCGACAGAAGGCGGCCTGCATCAGATTGAAACGGCGTCCGGCGCAGTATTGAAAGCGCGCAGTATCATCATCGCCACCGGCGCGAAATGGCGCAATATGAATGTGCCGGGCGAGGATCAGTATCGCACCAAAGGCGTCACCTATTGTCCGCACTGCGACGGTCCGTTATTTAAAGGGAAGCGTGTGGCGGTCATCGGCGGCGGCAACTCTGGCGTTGAAGCGGCTATCGATCTGGCAGGTATTGTAGAACACGTTACGTTGCTGGAGTTCGCGCCGGAGATGAAGGCGGATCAGGTGCTACAGGACAAAGTGCGTAGCCTGAAAAATGTCGATATCATTTTGAATGCGCAAACGACAGAAGTGAAGGGCGACGGTTCGAAAGTGGTGGGGCTGGAGTATCGTGACCGTGTCAGCGGCGATATTCATAGCGTCGCGCTGGCAGGGATTTTTGTGCAGATTGGTCTGTTGCCGAATACCCACTGGCTGGAAGGCGCGCTTGAGCGTAACCGCATGGGCGAGATCATTATTGACGCCAAATGTGAAACCAGCGTTAAGGGCGTCTTCGCTGCAGGCGATTGCACCACCGTTCCTTACAAACAGATTATCATCGCCACAGGCGAAGGGGCGAAAGCCTCGTTGAGCGCCTTTGATTATCTGATTCGTACCAAAATCGCATAAAAAGAAGTAAGCACACCTGCAAGGTCAGTTAACTGGCCATCGTAAACGGCCCGATAGTGTAAGCTATTCGGGCCTGCGGTGTTTATGCCCGGGGAACGCCGCCGGGTAAAACACGTTCTTCATTATCAATACTCTGAAACCGTCTGTTAATAACAGACGGTTTTTTATTTCAACGGTCTTCTGTTTTTAAACTTTGAAACAATAAAAAAGCCTTCTACGGATTTAACTGGAATTTTTCTGTTTTTTTATCAAAGAAAGATTAAGCGCTTCCGTTAACATGCCCATTCTTTTTTCTTGATTTATATTGCATTTGTATGTGAGGTTATTTATTCATGGATTCAATCTATGAATCACTGACGGAATTAGAAAAAACAGGGCTTACATTGCGTGATTTTTTTAATTCTCATGATAGTCGTTCACTGAAATCTGCCTACGTGAGATTAAATCCCACTGCTGCGGTAAACCTTACCGATCGGGCGTGGCTGGAGGCGGAGTATGACTTTAATGCGCTATTCGTCGGTCCTGGCAAGCTGCTGGCTGCGCCTTTCGCTTCAGTGTATCTGGAAGAGGATGCGCTGGTGATGGGAAAGGCGACGCTGGAGATACGGGAGTTTATGGCAGCGTTGGGATTATCGGTTAATCAGGAGAGCAATATTCCTGACGATCATATTTCCTGCGTGCTGGAATTGACCACACTATTACTGGCTAATACTCGGCAAACGTCACAATACCGATCTACTCTCACTCAATATATCAATAATTATTTAACAAAGTGGGTGCCATTATATATCGAAAAAATAAAAACTCATGCACAAACGACCACGTTATATACGGTGGCGGACATCTTATTTTATTGGCTTGATGAATTAAAACGAGAGTATCAATATGAGTAATGAGACAGGACATCTGAACAGACGTTCTTTTTTAAAGGGGATAGTGGCACTGGGCGCCGTTGCGGCTTTACCCGGAGGATTACTAACCTCCCGATGCGCGCTTGCGCAGCCGCCTGTTCCCTTTAACCCTAAAACGTACAAAATTTATCGTAACGCGTGTCCGCGTAACTGCTATGACACCTGTAGCCTCAAGACGTGGGTAAAGGACGGGGTCATTACTTTCGTGGAAGGCGCGCCGGAATCAACATTTACTCACGGTACCCCTTGCGTCAAAGGGTTAAGCTATCCGCGCCGGGTTTATAGCCCCGATCGTATTAAATATCCCATGGCGCAGGACGTTCGCGGTAGCGGCAACTGGCGTCGCATCTCATGGGAAGAGGCGATGCAGCGCATTGCCGCCAAAATGCTGGAGATTAAGAAAAAAGACGGTTCTATGCTCGGTCTGGCGCTGACCAAATATTCCGGTAAGTTTGGCGTGCTGAACTATGCCGTTGAAGGGATGATGTCCTCGCTTGGCTATACCACCCGTTTTGCCGGTACGCCGTGCTGGCCTGCCGGTATCGACGCGCAAAACTACGACATGGGCGACATGTGGTGTAACGACCCGGAAGATATGGTGAAAGCAAAATACATCATTATCTGGGGCGCGAACCCAGCCTGGTGCTCAATGCACTCCATGAAATATATCTATCAGGCGCGTGAACAAGGGGCGAAGGTCGTGGTTATCGACCCGCTGCTGTCGCAGACTGCCGCCAAAGCCGATCTCTACCTGCGCGTACGGCCAGGCTCAGACGGCGCGCTGGCGCTGGGGATGGCGCGTCATCTGGTGGATAAAGGCCTGGTGGATCAGGATTTTGTCAACAACGATGCTCACGGCTATCCGGAATTTGAAGCCTATCTGCGCAATAACGTCACCGTGGAATGGGCGGCAGAAATCTGCGGCCTGTCTGCGGATGTCATTCGCCAGCTGGCGGAAGAGTTTACGGCGGTTAAGCCGGCCACGGTCTGGATTGGTTACGGGATGCAGCGTCATGTCAACGGCGGCGCCAACGTTCGCGCTATCGATGCCTTTGTCGCTATGTCCGGCAACATCGGTGTCGAAGGCGGCGGCGCGCGTTATGGCCATCTGCATACCTGGGGCTTTAACTATAACGCCATGCTGCAGAAGCCGCCGGTGGGCGCTATTGGCATTCCGGGAGCGGCGGGCACCACCAGTGAGTTCGGGGCTGCCGCTGGCAGCGACGCCGTGCAGTACTCCGATCGCTCTCTGAATATCAACCAGACGGCGCAGGGGATTCTGGAGGCCAACGATCCGCCGGTTCGTATGCTGTGGGTCGCCTGTAAAAACCCGTTTGCCCAGGATTTCGATCGCAGCAAGATGAAAAAAGCGTTTGAAAAACTGGAAATGGTGGTCTGCGCCGATCAGTTCTTCAACGAAACGGTGCAACACGCTGATATCGTGCTGCCCGTTACCACCGCGTTTGAAGAGTGGAACGTGGATGCTTCTTACTGGCACTACTGGCTTTCCATTAATCAGCCGGCGATTAAGCCGATGTATGAAGCAAAATGCGACCTTGAAATCGCTACCATGCTGTCGCGCACCATTAATAAGATGGCGCCGGGTTCCTGTACCTTCCCGCAAGAGTTCGATCACAAGCGCTGGCTGGATCAGGAGTTCAACGACGGTATGGCGAAAATGTTTGGCATCTCTTCCTGGGACGATCTGCTGGACGGGCCGAAAAAAGCGATCCTGCCAAGTTCTGCCGCCTGGTACGATCGCAAGTTCAAAACGCCGTCAGGCAAGTATGAATTTAAATCTGAACTGGCGGAGAAAAACGGCCACACCGCGCTGCCGGAATACAAACCGGAAGCCGAGAGCAAACTGCCGTTCCATCTGTTTACGCCGCACGTGCAGTTTGGCCTGCACTCGCAGTTTATCAACCTGGACTGGATGCAGGTGTTCTACCCGGAACCGTTCGTTTATATCCATCCTTCTTCCGCGAAGAAAAAGGGCATCAGCGAGAACGATCTGGTCAAAGTTTTCAATGGCACCGGTGAAGTTGAGCTGCGGGCAAAAGTCACCACCAACGTGCCGGAAGATTTTCTGGTGATGTATGAAGCGTGGTTCCCGAAACGGCAGTACAACGTGCAAAACGTCGTGGCCGATACGCCTGCTGATATGGGGCTGATGAAAACTGGCGCGCCGGGCGCCGCTATCCACAGTCAGTTTGCTGACGTTGTATTGATCGGTAAAGGGGAATCCGTAGCATGAGACGTGCGTTTTTAGTGAATAGCGATAAGTGCATCGGCTGCCGCGGCTGTGCTATGGCGTGTAAAAGCTTTAACCAACTGGAGCCGGATCGCTTCTGGCGCTACGTTTATCCGTTGGATAAAGACATCTATCCACATGAAGAGCGGGCGTTTTACTCGCTGGCCTGTAACCACTGCGAACATCCGGCCTGCGTCGCCGCCTGTCCGGTCGAAGCCTATACCAAACGTGAAGATGGCGTGGTGGTGCATAACCCTGAGCGCTGCATCGGCTGTAAAAACTGTATTCGTAACTGTCCTTATGGCGCGCCGCGTTTTAATGAAGAGACGCGTAAAGCGGAAAAATGCAGTATGTGCTACGAGCGTCTTGATATCGGTATGAATCCGGCGTGCGTAAACGCCTGTCCGGTGGGCGCCTTGTCGATTATCGATTTGGATGCCGATCCTGTGCCCGATAATGCGGTGCAGTATCCGCCAGGGTTCCCGCATATGCCACAGCTTAATCCAGGAACGCGCTTTATTCTGGCGCGCCAGCCTAAGCAGCCGGAGGACAAGTAATGGAAAAATATGAACTGCCGCTGGTGTTTTTTACGGTATTAAGCCAGATGTCTGTCGGGATGGCTTTGGTACTGACATGGCGTACGCTGCGTGGTGAAGTGGAAGGCCAGCGTTTCTGTTGGTTGGCCACCGGGCTGGTGCTGGCACTGGCGTCTATTGCCGCGATTCTGCATCTGGCGCATCCCGATCGCGCTTATGATGCGCTGATTAACCTGCGACATGCCTGGTTAAGTCGGGAAATCCTGGGCGCCACGTTGTTTGGCGCAGCGGTCGGCGTAACGTTCCTGGCAAAGGGACATAAAGCGATGGCTCTTATCGCCTCCGTGTTCGGCGTGTTACTGGTGGCGGTGCAGGGGATGACCTACGCCGCGCCAGCGATGGTGGCTATCGCTAATGGGTTTACCATGCTGTTATTTTTTATTACGGTATGGGTCATGGGTTGCGCGGCGATTCCGCTGTTAAAACTCAGGCCTGCCGTTCCTGCGTTACGCCAGGGGATTGTGGTGTGTATCGCGGTACTTATCGCGGCGCCGCTGGTGTGGTTAAGCGGGGGAACGGTCATGCAGATGACGGCGCGTTTATGGCTGGCTTCACCGTTTTATCTGGCAAGCCTGGTCTGCCTTGCGCTCGCTTTTGTCGCCAGCCGTCACGGTGATTCGCGCCCGAAACTCCTGTTCGTCTTGTTATTCGTCGGCGTATTTCTGAGTCGGCTGGTCTTTTTTGGCGACACGGTGAGTACTATTGTGAATATCGGGCATTTGTACTAACGATGATGCAGTAAAAAGCCCTGCCAGGCGTGACCTGGCAGGGCGTGTCAGTTTTTAGCCGCCAGAGTTAACGCACAACCAATACCGGCAGCGTCGCATGACGCACCACGCTTGAGGCGTTAGACCCCAACAGGTGTGTCGTGATAGACGGATTACGCGAACCGATTACCACGACATCCGCATCCAGTTCTTCGCCCATCTCATTGACGACATCGCGCACGCTACCAAAGCGAACATGCGTTTTAATTCGTGAAGGATCGATACTGAAGTGTCCCACCATCGTTTGCAGACGCGTTTCCGCCTCATGCTGTAAATGTTCTTCAAAGCGACGCACGTCGGCGGCAAAGCGGTGCAGACTCATGCTCGCGGACCCAGGCAGTACATGCAACAGATGAATGACGCCATCCTGTTGCGCCAGAAACTCAGCGTGGCGAATGGCTTTATCGCTAAGTTCCATTTCAAAAACATCAACCGGCATAATGATTGTCTTATACATACCCGTTACTCCCTGTTAATCAATACTGAATTTATTCAAGCATATAATAATGTTTCTTTCTGCTATTTGTCTGGCAATTTTAAATATTGCGACAACCTGACGTTAAAAAAGTCGTGTATTTTCCAGGAAAAATCCTAAAGCCGCCTGTTTTTCCGGCAGTCTCTCCGGGATAGCTACCCTTTTATAGTCGAACGCAACATTCACCGTTACCCCGGAGGCTGCATGAAAGCATTGACGTATCACGGTCCACATCACGTAAAGGTTGAAAACGTACCCGATCCCGGCATTGAGCAGCCTGACGATATCATTTTGCGTGTTACCGCCACCGCGATTTGCGGATCTGATTTGCATCTCTATCGCGGCAAGATCCCACAGGTAAAACATGGTGATATTTTCGGCCATGAATTTATGGGCGAGGTGGTGGAAACCGGACATGATGTGAAGAATATTCGGAAAGGGGAGCGGGTCGTTATCCCGTTTGTCATTGCCTGTGGTGACTGTTTTTTCTGTCGGCTACAGCAATATTCAGCGTGTGAAAACACTAACGACGGACACGGCGCGGCGATGAATAAAAAACAGATCCCGCCACCGGCGGCGCTGTTTGGGTATAGCCATCTGTATGGCGGCGTTCCCGGCGGACAGGCCGAATATGTTCGCGTGCCAAAAGGTAATGTTGGTCCATTTAAGGTGCCGCCGCTGTTATCTGACGATAAGGCGCTGTTTCTTTCTGATATTTTGCCTACCGCCTGGCAGGCGGCAAAAAATGCCCAGATTCAGCAAGGTTCCAGCGTGGCGGTTTTTGGCGCAGGGCCGGTAGGATTACTGACTATCGCCTGTGCGCGACTGCTGGGCGCGGAGCAGATCTTCGTCGTTGATCACCACGCCTGGCGCCTGCGTTTCGCCGAAGAACGTTACGGCGCGATACCGATCAACTTCGATGATGAGAACGATCCGGCGGAAAAAATCATCGAGCAGACGGCAGGACACCGCGGCGTGGACGCGGTAATTGATGCCGTAGGCTTTGAAGCGAAAGGCAGCATGACGGAGACGGTGCTGACGAACCTTAAACTGGAAGGCAGCAGCGGCAAAGCGCTGCGACAATGTATCGCGGCGGTCAGACGTGGCGGCGTGGTCAGCGTGCCCGGCGTGTATGCCGGTTTTATTCACGGCTTTTTATTCGGCGACGCCTTTGATAAGGGGCTAACTTTTAAAATGGGTCAAACCCATGTTCACGCGTGGCTGGGGGAATTATTACCGCTTATTGAAAAAGGGTTGCTGAAGCCGGAGGAGATTGTCACGCATTATATGCCGTTTGAAGAGGCGGCGCGCGGCTACGAAATTTTCGAAAAACGCGAAGAAGAGTGCCGGAAGGTTATCCTGGTGCCGGGAGCGACGTCGGCACAAGCGGCGCAGAAACAGGCGACGGGAGTAATCAACCCGATGCCAGGCGGCGTTGTCTGAAACAGGCAGAAATGAAAGGGCTAACGGAAAGAGGATGCGCAGGCATCCTCTGTGTAAACGCATTAACGCTTATGCAGATGGTTTAACGCAGGAAGTCGCCCGCGGCTTCAGGCTGATATTCGAGTTCCAGCACTTCGAGATGGGTGGAGGCGCCGCCCGGCAGTTCCCAGTGAATGGTGTCGCCGACGCGCAGTCCCAGCAACGCCGCGCCGACGGGCGCCATTACCGAAAGCTGGGTACTGCTGTCCGTCATATTGGCGGGATACACCAGCGTCCGCACGCGTGTTTCACCATCGCTCAAATTGCGGAATTTAACACGGCTGTTCATGGTGACGACATCGTTCGGCATCTCTTGTGGCGAACACATTTGCGCGCGATCCAGTTCGGCGTTGAGCGCGTCGGCAATCGGCAGATCCGCATACGCAGGCTGTTCCAGAAGACGATCAATACGTTCGGCGTCAAGATCGTTAATGATAATAGTGGGTCTGGACATTTCTTACTCCATGTCATCGATACTGCGAGTAGTGCAGGTAAATGGTCCCAAAAGAAAACCCTCACCGTCTGGCGGCGAGGGTTTAACTCTCATGATGATACTGAGACTTACCCCGTCTTTGAAGTGATTTAGTTCACATTCGGGTAAATCCTCAAACGTCATAGCCCTGAGTGAATTTTAGTCTACATTTGGGCGTGTTCTCAAATGTGGCTACGGTTTTAAACCTCTGCTTCGTCAATAACCGGCTTTATCGATAATAAACTGTTTCCCGCAGTTGCCGGGATGCGGCTGCGGCAGGAATGAGGCAGAGGAGAGCGGGGCGTTAATCATCGACGCCTTTAATGAAAACTGAATCTCTGTTAAATAGGCGGGATTGCCATGGCAGTTTACTTTAACGGCTTTGACATTATCCTGGCCCCACATTTGTGCGACGACGCTATCAAACTCAGCGCGGCTAACGGTCTTGCCGTAATTATCCGCCAGAAACTGCCCCAGCGCGCTGTCTTTTATCGCCTTATCCAGCCGTATCATGGTGCCGAAATAGGCATTGGGATCAAACCCGAAACAGGCGCCATGTTTGGCATATTCGTAGCGCTCCAGACAGGAATTCCCCCCCGCGCCGGGCATCACTTCCTTAAGCGCTGCCGCGATGTCAGGCGAAAGTCCGGAGGCGGAGGCTGAGCATTTCCGGCTGGCCTTGACTTCAGGCAGATTCGGGATTGGCCGCGTCGCACAACCAAAGCGCTGCCAGCGTCTCTGGTCAACACCGCGTGCGGCGATAGATTTGGGTAATCCTGGCCACAGGCCGTGGACGGTCAGAAAGTCTGCTTTGTTGGCTGGCTCTTTTTGCAGACGGCACTCATCGGGCTCCCGATGGCGGCGTTCATGCTGGCTTTGACAAAAACCGGTTTGCCAGGAAAGCGCCAGCACATAGTCAGTGAAATCACCGTACTGTTGCGCCTGAAGTTCGTCGGCGTTGGCGGCAAAAATCGGGGTTAAGAGGGCAGCCAGCAGCGGACTGTAATGCCATATTGTGTTCATGATGAATTCGATAATTTATAGACATTATGAATGTTACTCATTTAATCATAAAAAATGCCGCTCAGGTGAACCTGAACGGCATCATTTTTAACCTACGTTGGCGTAATGTTTAATTCCACATTGCCAGAATTGGCCAGCCCACCAGCAACAGCATCGCGATATAGATAACGCCAAAGATTGCGCCAAGCCGCCAGTAGTCTCTGGATTTCACGTAACCGCAGCCGTAGATAATCACACCAGGGCCGGTGGCATACGGCGTCAGACAGCCCATGATACCGATAGACAGCACCAGCAGAATACACAGTTGTTCCATCGGAACGCCCGGAATGCCTTTACCCACCGCCAGAATGACCGGCAGCATGGTCGCGGTGTGAGCGGAAAGACTGGCGAACAGATAGTGCGCGAAATAGAACACCAGTACCAGTACAATCACGGTTGCATCCGGCGAGAAACCTTCCAGATGCGTACTCATGGTATTGGCGAACCAGTCAATAAAGCCGGAGCGGGTTAAGCCATTGGCCATGACCACCAGCGTAGCGAGGTTCACCAGGGTGTTCCAGGCGCTGTTGTAGCGCGTAATGTCTTTCCACGGCACAACATGCAGCGCCAGCATCAGCGAGACGGCCAGCAGACCCACGGCAGTGGCGTTGATGATTTTTCCACCAAAAACCCACAATCCTAAGCTAAGCAGCACCAGGCCAATCAGCGTCCACTCTTTGCGGGACAGACGCCCCATGTTTTTTAACTCGCCGCCAGCCCAGGCCGCGACTTCCGCACTGTGGGTCACTTCAGGTTTATAAAGTACATAGGAGAGCCACGGCGCAACGATCAGTAAAATAATCCCTACCGGCAGAAAGCTGAGAAACCACTGCAGCCAGCTAATCTGGACGCCAGCGATCTTGCTGACGAACTCCAGACCTAATACGTTCGGCGCCGCGCCAGTGACAAACATCGAAGAGCTCAGGCTGGTACTGATCACCATCATCCACATCAAATAACCGCCGATGCGGCGTGCGGAAGGATCGTTTGGAAACGATTTAAACAGCGGCGGCAGGTTCTTGATGACCGGGAAGACAGTCCCGCCGGTACGAGCCGTATTGGAGGGAGTAAACGGCGCCAGCAAAATATCGATAATGACAATCGCATAGCCGAGCGTCAGCGTGCGTTTACCCATGAATTTTACCAGAAACAGCGCAATGCGGCGCCCCAGCCCGGTCACTTCGTAGCCCAGCGCGAAAATAAACGCGCCGAAAACCAGCCAGACCGTGGTGCTGGAGAAACCGGCAAGCCCCCATTTCAGCGCCTGTTTACTGGCTTTAAACGCCGGATCGGCCAGTTCTGAAGCGTCAAATAGCAGGTAATTGCTGCCGATAACGCAAATGGTTACGGCGATAAAACTGATCGCTGTCGCCGGGATCGGCTCCAGGATCATACCGACAATCATCGCGACGAAAACCGCAAAATAGTGCCAGGCCTGCGGCGGCATACCATCTGGAACAGGAATTAGCAACATGACGCCCATCACTACTAATGGGGCCAACAACTTCCATATATTATCTTTGGATAAAGACATAAATGACTCTCCGGAAAGGATATTTTCTATAATTGTGTTAATGATTAACTTGCGAAATTTGCGCTAAAAACCAGGTCACGATCAGCAGATCGGCGCTACCGCCTGGGCTGAGATTGCGTTCAATGCATTGCTGATCGAACCGGTGGAGATAAACGAGATCGTCAGGCGTCCGTATGCCGCCCTGATGTAATAAGACCGCCGCCTGCTGCTGTAACCAGCGCAGACCGTCCGCCCCGCCGCGCGACGCGACGTTGGTATCGCCGTTAAGCGACATCAGCAGCAGTAAGGTATCAAGCAGCGCCAGTTCCGGATCGCGCCCCTGCGCCAGCAATGCGCGGTAGTGCGGTAACGCGTGGCGGATGACCAGCGGATAGCCCGCTTCCGCTTCGCCGCGCGCGCCGGTTAATCCCAGTTGCTGATACAGCCGCTGACCTGCGGTGAGCTGTAGGTTGTTCTGGCGCAGTTCGCGCGTGGTCAGGCCGTGGCAAAAATCGGCGGCGGTAGCGCAGAGTGTTTCTGCAGCGATCGGCTGGCGTAGCTGATACAGGCGGCCAATGGCGGCGCACAGTAACCCCAGCGAGAAAATGCTGCCTTTATGGGTATTGACGCCCGCCGTTGCGCGAAACATCGCTGCTTCACAGGCCATCCCCAATGGACGCAGGCCCGCCAGAACTGACTCTGGCGGCAGGCGCGTGCAGCTGGCGCCATATTCCATAAAGCGCGGCAGCCAGTGTCGAATCGCCTCCGCGCTGCGGTGAAAATCCGCCAGCGCCATATCTTTGTGCGCGCCGCAGTTTAGTCGGTCTACCAGACCGGGTTTTGGCGATAAATTTACCTCGGTCAGCATGGCGCGCCAGGCCAAATCGGCCCAGGCGTCATACAGCGACTGAGGCTGAATGGAGGCGTTAGTCGGGTTGGCGGGAATCGGCATCATGCAGCAGCGCCTCCATATGAATCAGTAAATCAGTCAGCGCGTGGGTTTTACCCCGCGCGCATTCAGCCGCGCTTTGCCCGCACAGCAGACAGCGGCGAGCGGGAAGCGCGAAATGGCGGCGGGAGAGTATTTCGCCTTCCGCCGTCAGGACATCGATATCCCACAGGCGCCCCAGTGGATAACGCTGTTCAAGTGCGATGGTCGCCTGTTTGAGCGCCTGAGCGGGCGCGTCAATCGCCAGCAGTCCTTCCGGCCCGCTGGCGGAAGCCAGTGCAGCCTGCTCCCGGATGGTCCAGCCATACTCTTCTGCCAGCGTGTGCAGGGCAGTCACGCCGTGATTAAAGATCCGGCGGGTTAACGCGCTGTCTTTCATCGGGCCTGGCGCCACCACGGTAAAGGAGACCAGCGGAGTGGCGTGACGCGTTAGCCAGGCGCGCTGTCTTGCTTGTCTCTCATCCCGGCTGGCGAGCAGCTCAGGAATAGAAACATCGTGACAGGTGGCGAGTTCAGGAAACAGGCGCATGGCTTATTCCTTCACCTGATGCACCACATCGATCACTGAACCGTCGCGATAACGCACGACAGCAATCACGCGGTCGGTGAATTCGATAGGGCGGGGCTGACCGGTAAGCAGTTGCGCGCGTTCGCGCAGCCACTCAATCGATACCACTTTCATTCCCGCTGCTTTCAGGCGTTCAGCCAGCTCCGGACGCGCCGGGTTGACGGCGATACCGTGATCGGTGACCAGAATGTCGACGCTGGAGCCTGGTGTGACGCAGGTGGTGACGTTATCAACCAGCGTTGGGATGCGACCACGCACCAGCGGCGCGACGATGATGGACAGCGCCGCCGCGACGGCGGTATCGCAGTGACCGCCGGACGCGCCGCGTAGAACACCGTCGGAGCCGGTCAGCACGTTAACATTGAAGTGGGTGTCTACTTCCAGCGCGCTCAGTACCACCACGTCCAGACGGTCGACGGAAGCGCCTTTAGAGCCCCAGTTGGCGTACTGGTTAGCGCTGATTTCGATATGGTTCGGGTTGCGGGCCAAAGATTGCGCAGCGTTACGATCGAAGCTCTGCACGTCAAGCAGTTTGCGGATTAAGCCCTTTTCATGCAGGTCGACCATGGTGGCGGTGATACCGCCCAGCGCGAAATTAGCCACAATGTTGCGGCTACGCATTTTGTCTTCCAGGAAACGGGTGACCGCCAGCGATGCTCCGCCGGTGCCGGTTTGCAGGGAGAAACCTTCGTTGAAGTAGCCGGAGTGAGCAATGACTTCCGCCGCGCTGCGGGCGATCAGCAGTTCACGCGGATTAGTGGTCATGCGGGTCGCGCCAGCGCCGATTTTGTTTGCATCACCGACTTCTTCGATTTGCACGATCAGATCAACCTGATCCTGAGGGATGCTTGCCGGGTTATGCGGATACGGCAGCAGTTGCTCCGTCAGCATCACGACCTGCTTCGCGCTGTCGGCATCCACCATCGCGTAGCCCAGTGAACCGCAACAGGCCTTGCCGGTATAACCATTAGCATTACCGAATTCATCGCAGGAGGGCACGCCAAGAAACGCAACATCAATGTTGAGTTCGCCGCTTTGTACCAGATGTACACGACCGCCGTGGGAGTGAATCTGAACCGGCTCAGCCAGCAGGCCGCGAGAAATTTCTTCCGCCAGCGGGCCGCGCAGGCCTGACGTGTAGATGCGGCTGACCACCCCGTTACGAATGTGTTCAACCAGCGGCGCGTGGCAGTCGCTCAGCGAGCTGGAGGCCAGGGTCAGATTTTTGAAGCCCATCTTCGCGATGGTTTCCATCACCAGGTTAATCGTCAGATCGCCGCCGCGAAACGCGTGGTGAAAGGAAAGCGTCATGCCGTCGCGTAAACCGGAACGGCGGATGGCCTCTTCCAGGCTGGCGCACAGTTTGTGGTCGCGCGGTTTTTGCGCTTGTAGATCCAATTTTGCCGCACTTTGGTAAGCGCTCAGTTCGCTTTCAGCGTGACGGCTCCAGGCGGCTACGCGATCCTGGCGTTGAGATTCATTTTTCTGCGTCATTTTTTTGCCTTATTCTTCGCGAATACCGGAAAGTTCTGCACGGGAGAGCACCAGACGGGCGCGTTCAATCACCGGGCTGTCGACCATCTTGCCGTTAAGGGAAACGACGCCGAGACCTTCGCGGGCGGCGGCTTCTGCGGCCTCAACGACCAGACGCGCATGGGCGACCTCTTTACGCGTCGGCGCATAAAGGTTGTGCAGCAGTTCTATCTGGCGGGGGTTGATCAGTGACTTACCGTCAAAGCCCAACTGTTTAATGTGGGCGGCTTCTTGCAGGAAACCGGCTTCGTTGTTGGCGTCGGAATAGACGGTATCGAAGGCCTGAATGCCGGCGGAACGCGCGGCCTGCAAAATGGCGCAGCGGGCGAACAGCAGTTCGGTGCCTTCCGGAGAGCGTTCGGTGCGCAGGTTGCGAACATAGTCTTCCGCGCCCAGCGCAATCCCGATCAACCGTTCAGAGGCGTGGGCGATTTCTACCGCGCGGGTAATACCCAGCGGCGATTCCACGGCAGCTAACAGGCCGGTACTGCCCGGTTCGCGACCGCAGGCGTTTTCAATGCGCAGAATTTCGTTTTCGATATCAATGACGTCCTGCGCGGTGTCGGTTTTCGGTAAACGCACCACGTCCGCGCCGCCGCGCACGACCGCTTCCAGATCGTTGACGCCCCATTCGGAATCCAGCGCATTCACGCGGACAATGGTTTCGACGTCACGGTAAAGCGGGTGTTGCAGCGCGTGATATACCAGACGGCGCGCCGCGTCTTTTTCGCGTAATGCAACGGAGTCTTCCAAGTCGAACATCAGCGCGTCGGCCGGGTAGATAAACGAATTGCTCACCATCGCCGCGTTGGCGCCCGGTACGAATAACATACTGCGGCGGGTGCGGGTTTTACGTTGTTGCAGAGAGGCGGAAATCATTGGCGATCCTCCCAGGGCAGAGCGGCAATACCGCTGGCGCGCGCCAGTAGCGTTTCCAGTCGGGCGCGCAAAATGCAGTCCAGAGCGCCTTTATCATCGACGTTCAGTTGTACGCCGCGCACGTCGTAGCGAGAAAGCACCTCCAGGATGGTGGCGCGAATGGCCTCGCCAAACTGTTTTTCAACGCTACTGTTGATTTGCAGGTCAATATCCTGCGTATCGAGCGGCGCAATGCGTATCATCACATCGCCGGACTCAAGCGTGCCTGCGACGGCTAGCTGGTTTATTTTCATTTTTCACCTGTTGCTAATACGGGGGACTTTTGACGGGCTGCCGCGCTGCCCGGATGGCGTTCGACCATGCCCTGCAAATAGCGCAGGGTGGCGTCGGGAACCAGCGGCGCGATAGCCGTGAGATCGTGTTTAACCAGCAGCTTGCGTACCCAGGAGGCGGATATCGGCGTCTCCTGGAAGCAAAGCCGCTCTATTTCCACCAGCGTAATGGGTGGGGCGGGAAGCGTTGGCGTCTCCAGCCAGAAACGCATATCAAGGTTGTACTGGGCGGTAACGGTGCAAAACGGCTCCGTACCGACAAAGCGGTGTGTGATGCCAAGCGCGGGCGCCAGATACTGGCGGAAAATCTTCAGGTCGATTTCGGTATAACAGTGATTAATAACGCTCTGCTCTTTAATGAAATAGCAGGGGAACGTCGCACGAGAAATAATGTATTCGGAGCCGCGGTGAACGGTTAAGAGCGGGATATCGGTGGTCCCTTTAAGGACCAGATCGAGTCGGTCTTCATAGGGAAAGCGTGATGTATCTTCTTTGACCAGGAACAGATGCAGCCAGTCGCACTGTGCCGCCGCCTGTTGGATCAGATAGCGATGGCCGTTCGTGAAAGGATTGGCGTTCATTACAATACAGCCAATTTTCTTTCCCTCATGACGCAATGTCGCCAGCGATTCCGCATACCGTTTCAACCGGGTCGCGCTATTTTCCATTAAGACCATTACGCCAGGGACGCTGGCTATCGTCGAAAAGCTGCACTGTTTAAACAGCGCTTCGTATTCCGTTTTGGTATAAATAAAAAGATGGGTGCAGTGCCGCTCCCAGGCGAGATTAATCAATTCCGTCGCCAGCGTTAACGCTAAGCCTTCGCCGCGTACTGATTCGCTAATGGCCACGCATTTAATGATATTTCCGGCAATACCGCCGCAGGCAATAAGACGGTCATCACGGCTGACGGTAATAAACACTTCTACAGTGGTATCGACGCTTAAATCATTCTCTTTGAGAAAGTGAGCGATCTCCGCCATTTTTTTATTTTCAGAGCGTTTTACCCGAGTGAATACATTATTGCCAAACATAGTAAGAAATATCCTGGTGATATGCTTGTTGCCACTTTTCTGTATATGTTGCGCTGTGTTGCAACTTGATAACTTTTTCTTTTCAGTCAGAGTGGGAGTTTTTTTATGACGAGTTATTTATTTTTCTCTCTGACGTATACATCGTAAGGAGTATTTTGGTGGTAAATTTTGATTTATTTCACAAAGCGTTAGATGGTTTTTAAGTGTTTTATGGTTTTAAGTTTTTTAATTAATTTAATCGCCATTCCGGCGGTGGGTTTTAGTTGTTTAATTGATTTAATGTGGGGAATCTGTAACGATTGGTTTTTATATGCTTCAAGATACTCAAAACATTTTTATTACATTTGCGATAAATCTGAAGAGAAATGCCCATAAGGAACCTTAATGTCCTGTCAGAAAAATAAAAAGCTGTTTCCTTTTTTTCGGCAACTCGCGTTTCCGTTACGTATTTTTCTGCTCATTCTGGTGGTTTCTGTTTTCATCGTGGCAGCGTTAGCACAATATTTGTCTGCCAGTTTCGAAGATTATCTGGCGTCCCATGTTCGTGATATGGCGATGAATCAGGCAAAAATTATTGCTTCTAACGACAGCATTATCGCTGCCGTAAAAAACCGGGACTATAAACGCCTGGCGATAATTGCGAATAAACTGCAGCGCGGGACGGATTTTGACTATGTGGTGATAGGCGATCGCCACTCGATCCGGCTTTACCATCCGAATCCGGAAAAAATCGGCTATCCCATGCAGTTTACGAAACCCGGCGCGCTGGAAAGAGGAGAAAGTTATTTCATTACCGGTAAGGGCTCAATAGGGATGGCGATGCGCGCCAAAACGCCTATCTTTGACAACAAAGGCAACGTGATCGGCGTTGTTTCAATTGGCTATCTGGTCAGTAAAATCGACTCCTGGCGGCTGGACTTCTTATTACCGATGGCGGGGGTTTTTGTCCTGTTGCTGGTGGTATTAATGCTGCTTTCCTGGTTTTTCGCCGCGCATATCCGCCGACAAATGCTGGGCATGGAGCCGAAACAGATTGCGCGCGTGGTACGCCAGCAGGAGGCGTTGTTTAGCTCGGTTTATGAAGGACTGATCGCCGTTGATCCGGAGGGGCATATCACCGCGATTAACCGCAATGCGAGAAAAATGTTGGGGCTGCCGTCGCCGGGGCGTCAGTGGCTGGGCAAGCTGATAGCGGAAGTCGTCAATCCGGCAGACTTTTTTACCTGCCAGATCGCAGAAAGACGCCAGGACGTGATGGCCAACTTCAATGGCCTGAGCGTCATCGCCAATCGTGAGGCTATCCGTTCCGGCGAGGAGCTGCTGGGCGCTATTATTAGTTTTCGCAGCAAAGATGAAATCGCGACGTTGAACGCGCAGCTAACCCAGATTAAACAGTATGTTGAGAGCCTGCGCACGCTACGCCATGAGCACCTGAACTGGATGTCGACTCTGAACGGCCTGCTGCAAATGAAAGAGTATGATCGGGTCAGAGAGATGGTGCAGGGTGAGTCGCAGGCGCAGCAGCAACTTATTGATAGTTTACGCGGCGCCTTCGCCGATCGTCAGGTGGCCGGTTTGCTGTTTGGCAAAGTTCAGCGCGCGCGTGAACTGGGGCTCAAGATGGTGATTGTTCCCGGCAGCCAGCTACATCAACTGCCGGAGGGGCTGGATAGCACGGAGTTCGCCGCCATCGTCGGGAATCTGCTGGATAACGCGTTTGAGGCGAGTTTACGTACACAGGAAGGCGACAATACCATCGAACTTTTCCTGAGCGACGAGGGCGACGAGGTGGTAATAGAGGTCGCCGACCAGGGCTGCGGCGTTCCTGAAGCGCTGCGGGAAAAGATTTTTGAACAGGGCGTAAGTACCCGCACCGACGAACC
Organism: Salmonella sp. SAL4457; assembly: GCF_046548235.1. Classification (NCBI taxonomy): domain Bacteria; kingdom Pseudomonadati; phylum Pseudomonadota; class Gammaproteobacteria; order Enterobacterales; family Enterobacteriaceae; genus Salmonella; species Salmonella sp. SAL4457. The sequence continues at coordinate 128,676 of NZ_JBGDZO010000003.1, read as the reverse complement.
CGGTGAGCATGGTATCGGGTTATATCTGATTGCAAGTTATGTGGGGCGCTGTGGCGGGGTCATTACGCTGGAAGACAATGATCCTTGTGGCACCTTATTTTCTTTATTCCTTCCGAAAGTGAAAAAAAACGATGACAGAACCATTAACCCTATTGATCGTTGAGGATGAAACGCTGCTGGCGGAGATGCACGCAGAATATATCCGCCATATTCCTGGCTTTAAGCAGATATGGCTGGCGGGCAATCTGGCGCAGGCGAGAATGATGATTGACCGGTTCAAACCTGGATTAATTCTGTTGGATAATTATCTGCCGGATGGGAAGGGGATTACGCTGCTGCATGAATTAATGCAGTCGCGCTATCCCGGCGGCGTCGTGTTTACGACCGCCGCCAGTGACATGGAGACGGTAGCGGAAGCGGTACGCAGCGGCGCGTTTGATTATCTGGTCAAACCTATTGCTTATGAGCGTTTGGGGCAGACGCTGACCCGCTATCAACAGCGCAGACGTATGCTGGCGAGCGCGGATAGCGCAAGCCAGAAGCAGATAGATGAAATGTTCAACGCCTATGCGCGCGGCGAACCGAAAGGGGATTTGCCGACCGGTATTGATGCCTTAACCCTTAATGCGGTGATGAAGCTGTTTGCCGATCCAACCGTACGCCATACGGCTGAAACGGTCGCGCAGGCCTTAACGATAAGCCGCACCACATCCCGACGCTACCTGGAATATTGCGCGAGTCGGCACCTGATTGTCGCAGAGATTATTCATGGCAAAGTGGGCAGGCCGCAGCGTATTTATCACGGCGGCTAAGCCCGGGTTAAGATGCCGGGGCGAGCCCCGGCTTACCGGCTATCAGCCGCCAGTAACGGCGGAAGAGGCGCCTGGCACCATAATTTCCGTGGCGATAATGACGATCAACAGACCGACGATGACCGGAACGGACGTGCGCTTCACCACTTCAAACGGTGATATTTTAGCCATTCCGGCGACAGCGACCACGACGCCGGAGACCGGCGAAATCGTGCGCCCCAGGTTTGAGGCTTGCAGCATTGGGATGGATAAATAGGCTGGGTTGATACCGGAGGAGTGCGCCAGTTTAGGGATCATCTCAACAAAGGCGTAAAAAGGCGCATTGCCTGAACCGGTGGTCATCGCGGCCAGCATGGTTAAAATCACTAAGACCAGCATCAGAATAATGCTGGCGGAGCCAAAAGAAGTGGCAATCGAGATCAGACTTTGGATAAAGCCAATGGTGCTCAGCCCTTGGGCGAAAACGCCCGCCGCGACCAACAGCATCACAACGCCGGCAAACGCATCCGCCATGCCGCGATAAGCCACTTCCAGGCCGGAAAACACATTTTGCGTGTTGAAACCGCGCACGAATTCCAGCACGGCGGCCAGCAGCATACAGATCACCAGAATGGTAATAATGTGCAACTGCGGCCCCCATTTACCGTCAAAAATCAGTACGCCGATAATGGGCGTGAACGGCAAAAGGGCATAAAACGCCGGGGCCGTGGTGGTAATCTCCGCCACGTCCAGCATCTCATGTGAAATGTTCTCTTTTTTATCCAGATAGCGTTGCCAGAAAAAGTGCGCAATCGCCATACCGATAATGGCGGCGATGGAAATTGGCAGCGTGGTTTTGAACGCGAAATCGATTAACGGCATCTCCGCCGCTTTTGCGGCTAAAACCACATCGCCAGACGTCGGCGAGAGGATGATGGCGGCCGGAGAGGCGCAAATAGCCGCCGCCGCGCCGCGGCTAATGCCGACGTTGACCATCACCGGGAAGAGAGTAGCCATGAGCAGTACGCCAAGCCCCGTCGCGGAAGAGACGGCCAGCGACATCAGGCAGGCGACAAAATAGGCGGCAATCATCAACAGGTAGGGCGAGTTTATATACTGTAAAGGTTTCGACGCCAGCTTCACAACCATATCATTTGCGCCGATATGCGTCATATAGGCGGCAAAGCCGCACAGCATCATGATCATCATGCCAAGATCGCCGCCGCGACTCATAAGCAAAATTTTGATGTATTCAACAATATCTGTTGCGGTATAGCCGGTACTGGTTTCGCTGGTAGGTAATACCTTATGCCCCATCAGCGCGCTGATAATAAGCAGAACCAGACCGCCGACAAATAAAACGCCAGTGGCGGAATATCCCTTAATGATGTAGCGTGCTACACCCACAATAACGACGACTCCGATAAGGAGTTCTATAACTGTTAGCATTGTTTCCCCTGTCTTATCGACACCCAGAGTAAAAATAAGAACCACAAAAGTGGTATAAAAATGTACCGAATAAAGGATGGCGCCTTACTGATTAAAATCACGGCGCGGTTATTTTTTCATGTCATCGCTAAAGATGAAATATGTTTATACGAATTTTCTGTAGTGCTATAAGTATTAATTTATTGTTATTTTATTGTTTTATTTGTTGTGCTTTGTTTTGTGTTTTTTGTGAAAGCTTATTAAGGAGCGCGTGACGGTTCTGAGTGCTAAATCAAACGCCGTTAACCCGATACTCTCTCAGATTATTCTCTGTTTATAGTTTGTTAAGATTTTATTCAGGTTAATGTTGTTATTATCACAGTCGAATTTTTGAACGGTATGTATGTTGCGATGATCATCAGAAAGTATTTTCTTATTATTGCTCTCCTTTTGATGCCATGGCTGGCTATTCCTTCAGTCTCTGCGGCGGATAAAGGGTGGTTTAACACGTTTACCGATAACGTCACAGAAACGTGGCGACAGCCTGAGCATTATGATTTGTATGTCCCCGCCATTACCTGGCATGCGCGCTTTGCCTACGATAAAGAGAAAACGGATCGCTATAACGAGCGGCCGTGGGGCGTTGGTTTTGGTCAGTCGCGTTGGGACGACAAAGGCAACTGGCATGGCCTCTATATGATGGCCTTTAAAGATTCATTTAACAAATGGGAACCCATAGGCGGTTATGGCTGGGAAAAAACCTGGCGACCGCTGGAAGACGATAATTTTCGTCTGGGACTGGGCTTTACCGCAGGCGTTACCGCGCGCGACAACTGGAATTATATTCCCATCCCTGTGCTGTTGCCTTTAGCGTCGATAGGCTATGGTCCCGCTACCTTTCAGATGACCTACATTCCGGGTTCGTATAACAACGGAAACGTCTATTTCGCCTGGATGCGTTTCCAGTTTTGACGGGGAAGGGTATTCTTCAGTTGTGAATTAAAAAGCCTTAAAAAACAATAAGTAGACAGGGTTAGCTAAAAATTAACGCGATATTTATCACTTTTTCGCAAAGTTCGACTGGACAAAATGCATCACAATTGTTGTACTGGTATCCGACACAGCATTTGTGTCTATTTTTCATGTAAAGGTAATTTTGATGTCTAAGATTAAAGGTAACGTTAAGTGGTTTAATGAATCCAAAGGATTCGGTTTCATTACTCCGGAAGATGGCAGCAAAGACGTGTTCGTACACTTCTCTGCAATCCAGACCAATGGTTTTAAAACTCTGGCTGAAGGTCAGCGCGTAGAGTTCGAAATCACTAACGGTGCCAAAGGCCCTTCCGCTGCAAACGTAACTGCTCTGTAAGCATACGTCCGACAGCAAGATTTCAAAACCCGCCCTTTCGGCGGGTTTTTTTGCGCTTAACGCGCCGCTGCGGCGGAAAATAGCCAGAATGCCAGCGCCGTCATGGCAAACGAACCCAACAGGTTAATCAGCACATTCAGCAGCGCCCAGCCAAAGCGCCCCTCTTGCAGCAAGAATACCACTTCGGCAGAAAAAGTAGAAAAGGTCGTCAGGCCGCCGCAAAAGCCGGTTGTGATGAGCACTTTCCACATCGGATCGATATGTGTCATGCGGTTAAACCAGGCGAACCCCATGCCGATAATAAACGCGCCAAGCAAATTTGCTGTTAGCGTACCGATGGGAATCGCCTGATGAAGCGGATTAAAACGCATACTGAGCATCCACCGGGCTACGCTCCCCGTTCCACCGCCAATAAAAACTGCTAAAAGAAGCTGTAACACTGCCGAATCCTTTATTTAATTGCTATACAAGAGGAGTGTAACGCCGAACACGCATAATTGGCGAGTCCTGACAGAGGTGTGGGAGGGGATATGTTCGTTGCAGCCGGGCAGTTTGTGGTGAGTTCTGTATGGGAAGAGAATGCGCAAGTTTGCGTTTCGTTAATGGCTCAGGCGGCGGGCCGCGGCGTATCGCTTCTGGTGTTGCCTGAGGGGATATTAGCGCGAGATGACATCGACCTTGACCTGCCGATTCGCGCCGCGCAGCCGCTGGATGGCGCGTTTATGACGCGGCTTCTGGAAGAAAGCGCTCATAATAATATGACGACGATATTCACTATCCTTGTCCCGTCAACGCCTGGACGGGCGGTTAATATGCTGGTGGCGCTACGGGCGGGTCACATTGTCGCGCGTTACGCGAAGCTGCATCTCTATGATGCGTTTTCGATGCAAGAATCCCAAAGTATTGATGCCGGAACCGTTATCGCGCCTGTGCTGGACGTGGAGGGGGTTAAGGTGGGGCTTATGACCTGTTATGACCTGCGCTTTCCGGATATGGCGTTAGCGCTGGCTTTACAGGGGGCTGACGTATTGGCGCTGCCGACGGGCTGGGTTCGCGGCCCGTTGAAAGAGCAGCAGTGGTCGACGCTGCTGGCGGCGAGAGCGCTGGATTCCACCTGCTATATGATTGCGGCCGGGGAGTGTGGTAATCGTAATATTGGTCAAAGTCGTATTATCGATCCGTTGGGGGTAACGATAGCCGCGGCAGCCGATCGTCCGGCGCTGATCGTCGCGGAAATATTCAGAGAACGAATAGACCAGGTGCGGGAGCAACTTCCTCTTTTGCAGCAACGACGATTTGCGCCACCGCAATTATTATGATGTTTTTTTACGCAAAGCTTGATTCACCTTGTTACAGATTGCTATTGTGTGCGCGCGTCGAAAGACCGTTAATATTCTCAGGTTAATCCGGCGCGTTACGCAGCCTGTTTTTAGTGAAGAAGGTATCTATGGGTGAGATTAGTATTACCAAACTGCTGGTGGTTGCCGCACTGGTTGTTCTGCTGTTTGGTACCAAGAAGTTACGTACGCTGGGCGGAGACCTGGGCACGGCGATTAAAGGATTCAAGAAAGCAATGAACGATGAAGACGCGGGCGTTAAGAAAGACGTCGACGGTAGCGTTCAGGCTGAAAAACTCTCGCACAAAGAGTAATAGCGCGATGCGCTTGCTCCGCAGAGTAAAAAAACCGGCGAGTTGCCGGTTTTTTTTGCCTGAAATGTAAGCGTCTATTACACGATCATTTCACTTCCATGCCTTTGGCCTGGAGATCAGCATGGTACGAAGAACGCACAAAGGGGCCACAGGCGGCATGGGTAAAGCCCATCGCCAGGGCTTCCGCTTTCATCTCGTCAAACTCTTCCGGGCTGACATAACGCTGTACCGGCAGGTGATGGCGGCTTGGCTGTAGATACTGACCAAGCGTCAGCATGGTAACGCCGTGACGGCGTAAGTCGCGCATAACCTCAATGATTTCCGCATTGGTTTCGCCTAAGCCCACCATCAGACCCGATTTTGTCGGAATTTCCGGGTGCGCTTCTTTGAAGCGTTCCAGTAATTTCAGCGACCAGTTGTAATCGGCGCCCGGACGAACCTGGCGGTAAATACGCGGCACGTTTTCCAGGTTGTGGTTAAACACATCCGGCGGCGTCGCGTTAAGGATATCCAGCGCGCGATCCATACGTCCACGGAAGTCTGGCACCAGGGTCTCTATTTTTATCTCCGGGCTTTTGGCACGGATGGCAGTGATGCAGTCAGCAAAATGCTGGGCACCGCCGTCACGCAGATCGTCACGGTCGACAGAGGTGATGACCACATAGCGTAGCGCCATGTCGGCGATCGTTTGCGCCAGTTTCTGCGGCTCTTCCGCATCCGGCGCAACGGGGCGGCCATGGGCGACATCACAGAACGGACAGCGGCGAGTGCAAATGGCGCCAAGGATCATAAACGTAGCGGTACCGTGGTTGAAACATTCAGCCAGGTTTGGGCAAGACGCTTCCTCGCAGACAGAATGCAGGCCATTTTTGCGCATTGCGGCTTTGATGCCCTGGATACGGGTAGAATCCGCCGGAAGTTTTATTTTCATCCATTCCGGTTTACGTAGTAGAGCGTCGCGCTCTGTGACCACATTTTTAACCGGGATAAGAGCCATCTTATCGGCATCGCGGTATTTTACACCGCGTTCCATCACAATGGGTTTACTCATAGCGTGCGTGTTCCAGTTGCGAATAACGAAGGAAAGCGTTTCAATTCAAGGGAAAGTTGTATTTATCAACTATTTTTGAATTTGTGACACGCAGTATATCATTGATAAGGGCCATAAAGCAGCCTGACAGCCCGGCAAAATGTAAAATAGTTGTTGTTTTGTGCTGTTTGCCCATATCTTCCGTGACCTGAATGCAACATTTTTGTCAGAACGCCTCACGGATGATATCAATGACGTTCTCCAGCACCGGATCGCGCAGACTCAGTTTATTGTAATGCAGCGAGAACTCGACCTGTTCACTATTCACCGGCGCGTAGGGAAGGCGTTCAAGCGGCCAGCAACGGCTAAATAAGTCGTAGAAGCGGGTGGGCATCAGTCCCAGCAGATCGCTGCTGGCGATCAGCGAGGCAATGGTAAAAATATTGTAGCTGCTAAAACTGATTTGCTGATCGGGAAATGTCTCCTGCAGTCGCTGGCGCAGCAGGGAAAGATGTTGTCCCTCCAGCATCAGAAAGGTGTGATCCGCGCTGTTCAGTCTCTCTTCAGTAATGGCGTTCGCCAGACACGGGTGATGCTGGCGGCAGACAATCTCAAGCGTATCGCTAAACAGGACGTGATGCTGAATGCTCCGGTTGTTATAGCTATGGGTATTGATAATGAGATCGGTCTGAAACTGACTAAGCTGGCTTTCGGCATCGTCTACCGGAATGTTGCGCAGCAAAAGCTGAGGATAACGCGGCCTGATGGCCTGGTAAATAATCGGCATCACTAGCGCGCCGACCGAAGGCGTCGTGCCAATTGTAATGGTGCGTTGCTTATCATAGCTGCCCGTAAGATCCAGGGCGCCAAGAATAGATTCCAGCCCCTGGCTGATGTATTCGTGCAGATGCGTAGCATACGTCGTGGGCGTTACGCCCTGGCCTTTGCGAATAAACAGCGGATCGGGAAATATAGTCCGTAATTTTTGAATGGACTGGCTAATGGCTGACGGCGTCAGGTTAAGAATTTTCGCTGCATTGACGATCCCTTTATGGACATATACGGCCTCGAAAATCGTCAACAGATTGAGGTCAATATTTCTCAGTGTTCTGAAAATTTGCGGTTTGTCCTGTAGGTGTTGATCGGCCGGTTGTCTTTCTGCCTGATTATTATCACTCACGCTCTGGCTCCGAATTCATTCGTATTATGAATAATAGATGAAATAGTATATTTTGCATTTATGGGTTGGTTTTAAAATTACTCTTATGAATGTATTTTTAGTCATTTCAATAAGATAAGTAACAGCAAGGCCGGGATTTTGTTCACGGAAAATTCCTCATCATGAGGACTGAAGAGGCCATGCCGCCTGGCGGCTACAGCAGGGATATAACGAAAATATAGAAAGCGGGGGGAGAAGTAAAGCATTCAAATCATATATGATTAATGACCCATAAATTTCTTGGGCCATTATATTTTACGCATTAAGCAGCAATATATTCATACGGTGGATTATTTAGCAGAGCTAAAATATTCGCCAGCAAGCGGGGCGCAATATTATCCGTGGTAGCATCTTCCTTCCACTGCGTTATTTTGGCCATTTCCATGCCGGCATAACCACACGGGTTGATACGCAGGAAAGGAGAAAGATCCATGTTAACGTTTAGCGCTAAACCGTGGAATGAGCAGCCGCGACGGATACGTAAACCCAGCGAGCAGATTTTCTTTTCACCCACGTAGACGCCCGGCGCATCGGCGCGCGGATGCGCCTCAATACCAATTTCAGCCAGCGTATTCACCACGGTCTGTTCAAGTAGGGTGACTAAATCACGCACGCCCAGTTTACGTCGTTTCAGGTTAAGTAAAACGTACATTACCTGTTGGCCCGGACCATGATAGGTCACCTGTCCTCCACGATCGCTCTGCACAACGGGAATATCGCCAGGCATCAATATATGTTCCGCTTTACCGGCCTGGCCCTGGGTAAACACCGGGTAATGCTCAACCAACCAGATTTCATCATGGCTGTTTTCATCGCGCATATCGGTAAAGTTATGCATGGCCTGAGAGATAGCTTCATAGGGCTGAAGGCCGAGCTGGCGGACAAGGATTTTATCCTGATACAAAACGGCATCTCCGTAGAGAATGAAAAAAGAGAGGAAAGTATATCACAGCGGGGGAGGCGGGGAGTTACCCGGATAAGACCGGGTAACCGTCTGGATGTATTACAATACCATTCGCACGATATCAATATTGCCCAGTTCTTCGTACAACGTTTCAACCTGTTCAATATGGGTGGCATTAATGGTGATAGAGACCGAGTGGTAGTTGCCTTTGCTGCTCGGTTTTACCGTCGGAGAGTAATCACCAGGCGCATGGCGCTGTACCACTTCAACCACCTGATCAACCAGCTCAGGTAACGCCTGCCCCATTACTTTGTAAGTAAATGGCGTAGGGAATTCAAGCAGTTCGTTAAGTTTGGTTTTCATGTCAGCTCCGGCATTACGTAAAAAAATAACAACTCCCGCCACTGGGCGGGAGTTTTACTGATGCATAGTATATGGGGACGAAAATCACACTTTCAAGCGTTCAATTTTTATCCAAACCAGTGATGGAACATTAATTTAATGTAATCAATGATTTTACCGAAGAAGTTCCCTTCCGGGATCTCTTGCAGTACGACCAGCGGACGCTGCTCGATGGTTTTACCGTCCAGCTGGAAGTTGATAGTGCCAACCACCTGGTTTTTCTGCAGCGGCGCGTGCAGTTCTGCGGTATTCAGTACATAGCTCGCTTTCAAATCTTTCATGCGACCGCGAGGGATCGTCAGGTAAACGTCTTTATCAACGCCCAGCGAGGCGCGATCGGTATTACCAAACCAGGCGGGTTCAGAGGCGAACTCTTTACCAGCCTTCAGCGGATTAACGGTTTCAAAGAAACGGAAGCCCCACGTCAGCAGTTTTTTGCTTTCTGTTTCACGGCCTTTATAGGTCCGTCCGCCCATCACGGCGGAAATCAATCGCATCTGACCTTCGGTTGCGGAAGCGACCAGATTATAGCCCGCTTTGCTGGTATGGCCGGTTTTGATGCCGTCCACATTCAGGCTGTTATCCCACAGCAGACCGTTACGGTTTAACTGGCGAATGCCGTTAAAGGTGAACTCTTTTTCTTTATAAACGGCATATTCGTTAGGCACATCGCGAATTAACGCCTGACCAATCAGCGCCATATCGCGAGCTGAACTGTATTGTCCGTCGGCGTCCAGGCCGTGTACGGTCTGGAAGTGGGTATTTTTCAGCCCCAACGCGTTCACATAGCTGTTCATCAGCCCGACGAAAGCATCCTGGCTACCGGCGGCGAAATCAGCCATCGCCACACAGGCGTCATTGCCGGATTGCAGATTGATGCCGCGTATCAACTGAGAGACCGGTACCTGCATTCCCGGCTTGAGGAACATCAGCGAGGAGCCTTTAAATACCGGATTGCCGGTGGCCCAGGCGTCATTACCGACGGTAACCAGGTCGGTTTCTTTAAATTTACCCGCTTTCATTGCCTGTCCGATGACGTAACTGGTCATCATCTTCGTCAGACTAGCCGGGTCGCGACGTTCGTCGGCGTTTTGTTCCGCCAGAACTTTGCCGGAGTTGTAGTCGATCAGGATGTAGGATTCCGCATCGATCTGCGGAACACCCGGGATCATAGTTTTGATATTCAGGTCATCGGCATGTGCGGTTGAGATAAAAGCGGCACAAAGCGCCGTGGTGAGCGCCATGCGCTGCATAAAACGAGCGGAAAAAGTGGTCTTCATGGTCTGAACTACGACGTCCGTGATGAAATTAAAAAAAGAGCCCTACTATAGCAAAAGCATAACTGGCAGGCATCTGACTTTCCGCGTGACTTTGTTAATGTCATTTACAGAAATTGACAGTACAGATACCTGCGATCGGTTATTGCGCGCTGGCGATAAAGGACTGTAATTGTGCTTCTGTTTGCAAACGTTGCTGTAACGCGCTGGCTTCGGCTTTACTGGCAAAAGGCCCCAGTTGAATACGCCAGACCGCGCCGTTTTGTATTACGCGTCCTGGTACGCTGAACTGCTGGCTTAAACGCTGTTGGTATTGCTGCGCACGCGTTTGATCGCTGACGGCGCCGACCTGGACGACGAAACGACCGCTCGCCGCGGCGGCTGGCGCACTCACCGGGGCAGATACCGGGGCCGCGGCAGCAGGCGCGCTTACCGGCGTCGCAGTCGCTGGAGCCGTCACCGGCGCGGAAACCGGCGCTGTCTGTGGTGCCGGCGTCGGTTCATTACTCTCCAGCACGCCAGGCGCCAGCGTAGTCGGCGCGCCGAGGAAGCCGCTGCTGCTCACCGGCGCGCCGGTGGTATCGTCACTTTTCAACGTGGAATTACTGACCGGAAGAACGTCGCCTTGCGGTTGCGCAGGCGCTGAAGAGGCGCTTCCCATTCCGCCGCTTAAATCAGGGCGCGGGGGCAGAGCGTAGGTCTGTTTCGCCACCGTCGTACAGGCCATCCCCGGGCCGGAGAGCGAACCATCCGGCGCTACGATAATAGGGTCAATCCGTACTTTAGTATTATTCGAGGTATTCAGACGATCCGCCGCCGCGCGGGACAGGGAGATGACCCGATCGGTGCCATAGGGGCCGCGATCGTTAATACGCACGACGATCATGCGACCGTTGGCCAGGTTGGTGATTCGCGCATAGCTGGGGATAGGCAGTGTCGGATGGGCGGCGGTAAGCTGCATCGGATCGAACATCTCCCCGGAGGCGGTTAAATTACTGCCGGGTTCCGCATCATAAATAGCGGCCAGGCCAGCCTGGCTAAAGCGGGACGGGTCCTGAACGATTTTATAACTTTTACCGTCACGCTGATAATCCTGGTTTGCGGTCGGATTCAGAGGTTCATAACGCGGTTCCGCTCCGCTGATTTCCACAGTCGGACCATTACATACCGCAGGTTGCGGCGCGACGGTGGTTTGCTGCTGACCGCCGTCATTAGTACATGCCGCGAGTAGTACTATCCCTGCCGCGACGCAGATTACAGGCAACTGCTTACGCATTGCGCACCCCTTATACGCTTTTCGACAACATTTTTCTGTGGGTGTGGATCGACATCACAATCCCGAACCCGGCCATCAGCACAATCAGTGCGGAGCCCCCGTAGCTGACCAGGGGTAAAGGTACTCCAACCACAGGCAGAATACCGCTCACCATACCAATATTTACGAAGACATAAACGAATAATATTAACATTAATCCGCCAGCCATCACGCGACCAAATGTAGTTTGCGCTCTGGCGGCAATCCACAGACCGCGCATTATTAGCAAAATATAAAGCGCGAGCAGAATCAGGATGCCCACCAGACCGAGCTCTTCCGCCAGTACCGCGAAAATAAAGTCGGTATGGCGTTCGGGTAAAAACTCCAGCTGCGACTGGGTGCCGTGGAGCCAGCCTTTACCGCGCAGGCCGCCTGAGCCAATGGCGATTTTAGACTGAATAATATGATAGCCCGCGCCCAGCGGATCGGTCTCCGGATCAAGGAGCATCATGACGCGCTGGCGTTGGTAATCGTGCATCAGGAAAAACCACAAAATAGGAATAAACGCAGCGATCAATACAATGGCGACCCCAATTAAGCGCCAGCTCAGGCCAGACAAAAATAGGACAAAGAGACCGGAAAGGGCGACCAGAATAGACGTCCCCAGGTCCGGCTGGGCGGCGACCAGCAGGGTAGGCATAAAGATTAATACCAGGGCGATGGCGGTATTTTTCAGCGAGGGCGGGCAGACGTCACGGTTAATAAAGCGGGCGACCATCAGCGGCACGGCGATTTTGGCTATTTCCGAAGGCTGAAAGCGAACGATTCCCAGATCGAGCCAGCGCTGCGCGCCTTTGGATATTGCGCCGAAGGCATCAACGGCGACCAGCAGAATGATACAAATGATATAGAGATAGGGCGCCCAGCCTTCATACACGCGCGGCGGGATCTGCGCCATCACCACCATAACCACCAGCCCCATCGCAATCTGACCGATTTTACGCTCCATCATGCCGATGTCCTGGCCGCTGGCGCTCCAGATGACCAACGCGCTGTAAACCAGTAACGCCAGCAGAATAAGTAGCATCGTGGGATCGATATGAATTTTATCCCAGAAGGTTTTTTTGTTCGGATTATCCGTCATGATTATTGGTCCTCCGCCGCTGCAACCACCGGGTTTTCCGCAGGCAAATGGGTGTTGTTGTCGCCCAGCATGATGTGATCAAGGATTTGGCGCATGATCGTGCCTACTGCCGGGCCTGCGCCGCCGTTTTCAAGGATGATCGCGACGGCGACCTGGGGATTGTTATACGGCGCAAAGGCGGTCATTAATTTATGGTCGCGCAGGCGCTCGGCGATTTTATGCGCATTGTACGTTTCGTTGGCCTTCAGGCCAAAGACCTGCGCGGTGCCCGACTTCGCCGCGATTTTATAGGGCGCGCTGGCAAAATATTTATGCGCCGTGCCGTTAGGGCGGTTGGCGACGCCATACATGCCATCTTTCGCAATTTCCCAGTAGCCGGAGTGAATATCGCCCACCGGCGGCTCATGCGGCTGTACCCACGGCACCTGTTTACCGTTTTCCGCGGTGCTCATTAACAGGTGCGGGACTTTAACTACACCGTCGTTAATAAGGATCATCAGCGCCTTACTCATCTGAATCGGCGTTGCCGTCCAGTAACCCTGGCCGATGCCTACTGGAATCGTATCGCCCTGATACCACGGTTTTTTAAAGCGTTTCTGTTTCCACTCGCGGGTCGGCATATTACCAGAGCGCTCTTCTGCGAGATCAATTCCGGTATAGTGACCATAGCCGAACTTACCCATCCATTCTGACAGGCGATCGATCCCCATGTCATAGGCCACCTGATAGAAGAAGGTATCCGCCGACTCTTCAAGGGATTTGGTGATATTCAGATGCCCGTGGCCCCATTTTTTCCAGTCGCGATAACGTTTCTCAGACCCCGGCAACTGCCACCAGCCAGGGTCGAAAAGACTGGTGTTACGGGTGATGACGCCAGCGCTTAATGCCGATACGGCGACGTAAGGCTTAACGGTAGAAGCGGGTGGGTAGACACCCTGAGTCGCGCGGTTCACTAATGGCGTGTTCGGGTCGTTAAGCAGCCCGGAGTAATCTTTGCTGGAGATGCCGTCCACGAAAAGGTTAGGGTCGTAACTTGGCATGGAGACCAGCGATAGCACGCCGCCGGTACGCGGATCGGTGACAATCACCGCCGCGCGACTGCCTGCCAGCAGCGTTTCAATATACTGCTGGAGCTTGAGATCCAGCGTCAGGTAGATATCGTGTCCGGCCTGCGGCGGCACCTCTTTAAGCTGGCGAATAACGCGACCGCGGTTGTTGACTTCAACCTCTTCATAACCGGTTTGCCCATGCAGAATATCTTCATAGTAGCGCTCAATGCCCAGCTTGCCGATGTCATGGGTGGCGGCGTAGTTCGCCAGTTTGTTTTCTCTGTCGAGACGCTCGACGTCTTTATCATTGATTTTCGATACGTAGCCGATAACGTGGGTCAGCGCCGATCCGTATGGATAATAGCGGCGTTTATAGCCTTTGACTTCGACGCCCGGAAAACGGTACTGGTTGACAGCAAAGCGCGCGACCTGAACTTCCGTCAGGTTTGTTTTCACCGGAATAGAAGTAAAGCGATGGGATCGGGCGCGCTCTTTTTTAAAGGCGGCGATATCGTCGTCGTTTAAATCGACCACACTGCGTAGCGCATCCAGCGTTTGCTGAACGTTATCCACCTTTTCCGGCATCATTTCAATCTGATAGATAGTGCGGTTCAGCGCAAGGGGAATGCCGTTGCGGTCGTAGATTATCCCGCGGCTTGGCGCAATTGGCACCAGCTTGATACGGTTTTCGTTCGAGCGGGTCTGGTAATCGGTAAAACGGAGGATTTGCAGATTATACAAATTGGCGATCAGTACGCCGGTCAGCAGCAAAATACCCAAAAAGGCGACCAGCGCCCGACGCACAAATAGTGCGGACTCAGCCGTATAGTCACGAAAAGAATTTTGTCGTTTCATCCGCTGCTTAATCTTCTCAAGACTTCACGATCACTCACGGTGATAAGGGTGGTTGGTTGTGATGCTCCACGCCCGGTACAAACTCTCCGCAACCAGAACCCGAACCAGCGGGTGAGGGAGCGTTAACGCCGAGAGCGACCAGCTCTGTTCCGCTGCCGCTTTGCAGGCGGGAGATAATCCTTCCGGGCCGCCAATCAGCAAACTGACGTCGCGCCCGTCCTGTTTCCAGCGCTCCAGCTCATTGGCTAACTGCGGCGTATCCCACGGCTTGCCTGGAATATCCAGGGTAACAATGCGATTCTTACCGGCGGCGGCCAGCATCTGCTCGCCCTCTTTGTCGAGAATGCGTTTGATATCCGCGTTCTTGCCGCGTTTGCCCGCAGGGATTTCGATCAGCTCAAAGGGCATATCTTTCGGAAAACGACGCAGATATTCCGTAAATCCCGTTTGAACCCAGTCGGGCATCTTCGTGCCGACAGCGACAAGTTGCAGCTTCACGCATTAACTCCAGAGTTTTTCCAGTTCATACAGGCGGCGACTTTCTTCCTGCATGACATGCACAATCACATCGCCCAGATCGACGACAATCCAGTCAGCCGCATTTTCGCCTTCGACGCCCAATGGCAGCATACCGGCCGCGCGCGACGACTGCACCACGTGGTCGGCAATAGACATAACGTGACGGCTGGAGGTGCCGGTACAAATAATCATACAGTCGGTGATACTGGATTTACCCTGAACATCTAAGGCGATGATGTCCTGACCTTTCAGGTCATCAATTTTGTCGATAACAAAATCCTGGAGTGCTTTACCCTGCAAGTTTTCCCCCTGGGTGAATAATTGCGTTATAACGATAGAAAAAAGGCCAACAGGCTGGACCGGTAAGGCGTTGCGAGTTAACGCTAACCTTCCGGCGGGACGCCGTGTAGTATACCTGAATTAGCAGCGATACCGGGACTTATGTCGCCGGATCGGCGTTTAAAACCAGATTATCATCCCATCCCACGTCACAGAAAGCATCGCCATTTTTGTAAAACAATTTCTGCAAAGCTCTGCAAGGTGAAAAAAGTCTGGCTGCGGAGAATAACAGCCTGTCGGGGGCTGTCAATGGGCGAAACCGCTGCGGCGAGAAAAAACGGAAAATTCATCACTCAGGCCGCCAGACGGCACGACTATTTAATACTTTCAGGGTGGCGAACCCTTCGCACAGGTCGATTGCGCTCCAGCATCCCTGTTCTACCCGGAAATGCCATAGCGAGGCGGCGGGCATTGCGAGCAGACGGGCAATCAACAGGCTGAGTACGCCCTGATGGCTGACGATCAGCAGGTTCTGGCAATCGCTGAACGCGTCGAGTCGCGAGATAAAGCGCTCTACGCGCCGGGTAAAAGCCTGAAAACCCTCGCCATTGGTCGGAACCGCATTCTGCCAGTCCGTACACCAGGCGGCATAGCTTTCGGCATCTTCATGGGCGAGGTCGCGGTGATGGCGCATTTCCCAGTCGCCGAAGTACATCTCATTAAGCTCAGGTAAGATGTGTTGCGGCGTATCCCGGCCCTCCAGTACGAGCCGGGCGGTATGGCGCGCGCGTTCCAGCTCGCTGCATAACACCCGGTCAAATGGCGCGTGGCGCAATAAAGTATGTAGCGTTTTCGCCTGGCCAATCCCATTTTCCGTTAACGGCGTGGGAGCATGTCCGCTATACAACCCGGCGACATTGGCCTCGGTTTCGCCATGACGCACCAGCCACAATCGCATGGTATTCCTCATGAGGTTAAATGCGCAAAACATGATAATGCCCCTGATTGCGCAACGTTTTTTTCACTAAAATAGCGTTTTTTGGCCGGAGGCATAATGGCGTTATTCAACAGCGCGCATGGCGGTAATATTCGGGAAGCCGCGACGGTGTTGGGCATCTCGCCTGACCAGTTACTGGATTTTAGCGCAAACATTAATCCGCTGGGTATGCCTGTCAGCGTGAAACGCGCGCTTATCGACAATCTGGACTGCATTGAGCGCTACCCGGACGCCGATTATTTTCATTTGCACCAGGCGCTGGCGCGTCATCATCAGGTGCCGGCATCGTGGATACTGGCGGGAAATGGCGAGACGGAGTCAATCTTTACCGTGGCGAGCGGTCTTAAACCGCGTCGTGCAATGATTGTCACGCCAGGTTTCGCGGAGTATGGCCGGGCGCTGGCGCAAAGTGGCTGTGAAATTCGTCGCTGGTCTCTACGCGAAGCGGATGGCTGGCAGCTTACCGATGCCATTCTTGAGGCGTTGACGCCCGATCTGGACTGCCTGTTTCTGTGTACGCCCAATAATCCTACCGGCCTGCTGCCGGAGCGGCCGTTATTACAGGCCATTGCCGATCGCTGCAAATCGCTGAACATTAACCTGATCCTGGATGAAGCGTTTATCGATTTTATTCCGCATGAGACGGGCTTTATTCCTGCTCTTAAAGATAATCCGCA
Organism: Salmonella sp. SAL4457; assembly: GCF_046548235.1. Taxonomy (NCBI): domain Bacteria; kingdom Pseudomonadati; phylum Pseudomonadota; class Gammaproteobacteria; order Enterobacterales; family Enterobacteriaceae; genus Salmonella; species Salmonella sp. SAL4457. Next base: position 111,830 of record NZ_JBGDZO010000003.1, on the reverse strand, counting down.
TATCTGGGTGCTGCGTTCGCTGACCAAATTTTATGCCATTCCCGGCCTGCGGTTGGGATATCTCGTCAATAGCAATGACGCGGCGGTGGCGCGGATGCGTCGCCAACAAATGCCGTGGTCGGTTAACGCGCTGGCGGCGCTGGCCGGTGAGGTAGCGTTACAGGATAGCGCCTGGCAACAGGCGACCTGGCATTGGTTACGGGAGGAGGGCGCCCGGTTTTATCAGGCGCTTTGTCAGCTCCCCCTGCTGACGGTCTATCCCGGGCGGGCAAACTATCTGTTGTTACGCTGTGAGCGAGAGGATATTGACCTGCAGCGGCGGTTGCTGACGCAGCGGATTTTAATTCGTAGCTGCGCTAACTACCCGGGGCTGGACAGCCGCTATTATCGTGTGGCGATACGCAGCGCTGCGCAAAACGAGCGTCTGCTGTCGGCGCTGCGCAATGTGCTTACCGGTATAACCCCTGCTGATTGATGTAGTTCAGCACGTTTTCCGGCAACAGATCGTCGCAGGACTCGCCTTTTTCCAGCCGTTCGCGGATGAGGGTTGCGGAGATATTAAGCCAGGGCGTTTCCGCCAGGTAAATTTTACCGGCTGGCAACTGGTGCAGATCGTCTGGCGTATGGGTCAGATGCTGTTCCAGCCACTGCTGGTGTTGCGCCTGCGTCATTTCAAGGGGGTAGCCGGGACGACGACAAACGATCAGGTGAGTGTTATCAAGGATGGTGTCGTAATCATGCCAGGTGGGGAAGTTAAGCAGCGAGTCCTGGCCGATAATAAACGCCAGCGGCGCTTCGGGGCCCTGTTCTTCGCGCCATGCTTTCAGCGTTTGCGCAGTGTAAGAGGGCGCGTTTCGCTGTAGCTCGCGTTCATCCAGCGTAAAAAGCGGCTTATCGGCGATAGCCAGCTCCAGCATATATTTACGCTGCGCGCTGGAGGCTTCCGGCTGGGGGCGATGCGGCGGCACATTGTTAGGCATAATAATCACCCGCGATAAGCCGATCAGATTCGCCAGCGTTTCAACAGGTTTAAGATGTCCATAATGCACCGGATCAAAGGTGCCGCCGAATAAAGCCTGTAACGATTTCATATCACCCATCAATAAATACGTTTGCCAGCGCCTTATGGCAGAGCAGGAGCGACAGCCCTTCAAGATCTGCCCATACCGACTGACCATAATCCTGTTTGAGCGTAATTTCTGTACGCGTCAGTAACTGCACGGCCTGGCGAAGCTGCGCAGGATGGAGACGCTGCAACGCGTCGCCGATCATGGGGCGACGGTTTTGCCAGACCCGGTGTTTATCAAACAGCGCGCGTAACGGCGTATGCGCGGACTGACGTTTGAGATTTACCAGTAGCAGCAGCTCTCGCTGGAGGGTCCGCAGCAGAATGACCGGCTCACTGCCTTCAAGGCGTAGCTGTTGCAGAATGTGCAGCGCGCGTTTGCTTTTCCCCATCAGTAACGTATCCACCCAGTGGAAAGGGGTAAAGTGGGCGGCGTCATTGACGGCCTGCTCCACGCGAGGAAGCGTTAACTTACCGTCAGGCCAAAGCAGCGACAGTCGTTCCAGCGCCTGCGCCAGCGCCAACAGATTGCCCTCATAGCAATAGCACAGCAGTTGGTTCGCGGCGTCATCCAGTTGCAAATTCTGTGCTTTCGCTCTGGCGGCCACCCAGCGGGGAAGCTGCGCCTGCTCCGGCGTCTGACAACTGACCTGAACGCTACGGTCTGCCAGCGCGGTATACCAGGCGGCGTTTTCCTGCGCTTTGGTGAGCTTGTTTCCGCGTACTATTAATAACAGGTCGTCATGCAGCAGCTCGCTCAGCGTGGCGAGTTGCTCATTCATTGCCGCGTTAGGCCCGTTTTCCGGCAGTTGCAGCACCAGCGTTTGACGGCTGGCGAACAGACTCATCGCCTGGCAGAGTGAGAAAAGCGATCCCCAGTCGGTACTGGGATCGAGAGTAAAAGCGTGGTGCTCTTCGAAGCCTTGCGACGCAGCCGCCAGACGAATAGCGTCCTGACTTTCCTGCAGCAGCAGCGGATCGTTGCCCAATAGCAGATATGCCGCACGCAGCCCTTCGTTGAGCTGCGCACGGAGTTGTTCAGGATACAACCTGATCATTAGTTACTCAGCGTAGTGGAGACGCGTGCTGGCGTAGAGGCGGGCGCCGCCGTCTCATTGTCGGCGGTAGCCTCCTCTTTCGTCGCCTGAATATCCGCCGCGCGGACGCTGGTCAGCTTACGAATCAGCTGTTCAGCGGCTTTGTCGTACATCTCCTGAACGATCATGGCCTGCTCGTTATCCTTCGCCAACGCCATCTGCGGGTTATCGAAGAACGAACGGTACACTTTCGTGCTGATAGGATAGATGTCATGACCCGGAATCAATACCGAGGCATTGACGGTCATTACCATCTGATATTCCGCCGTCTGGCCGTCCTGGAACACTGACGCCGTATCCTGCGAAATAGTCACCGTTCCAAGCCGCAGAGACGGAACGTCTTTGCGCGTTGTGTCTTTATCAAGCAGGTTTACGTTATTCAGCCGTAACTGATTACGTACCGCACGACTTAGCGGACCGTTCGGATCGCCGGAATCGAGGATCATCGTTTTCATTGAAGCCGGAACCTGCGTAGTGCTACGCAGATGCCAGCCGCACCCGGCGGTGACCAGCACCGCCAGAGATAACAACAGTGTTACCAGATATCGCACGCTTCCTCCCGCGCTTAGCCAACAACCAGATTGAGGAGTTTACCCGGAACGTAAATCACTTTACGCACGGTAACGCCATCAAGATATTTTGCCACCAGATGTTCCTGGCCTGCACGTTCACGCACCTGTTCTTCGGTGGCATCCACCGCAACGGTGATCTTACCGCGAACTTTACCGTTAACCTGCACGACAACCAGCGTGGTGTTTTCCACCATTGCCTGCTCGTCGGCTACCGGCCACGGCGCGTTGTCGATATCGCCTTCGCCACCCAGTTCCTGCCACAAGGTAAAGCAGACGTGCGGGGTGAACGGGTTAAGCATACGCACGACGGCCAGCAGCGCTTCCTGAAGCAGTGCGCGGTCTTGTTCGCCTTCCTGCGGGGCTTTCGCCAGTTTGTTCATCAACTCCATGATCGCCGCAATGGCGGTGTTGAACGTCTGACGGCGGCCGATATCATCGGTCACTTTGGCAATGGTTTTATGCACATCGCGACGCAGCGCTTTTTGATCTTCGCTCAGCGCATCGACGTTCAGCGCCGCGACAGGACCTTTAGCGGTGTGTTCGTAAACCAGCTTCCAGACGCGTTTAATAAAGCGGTTTGCGCCTTCTACGCCGGACTCCTGCCATTCCAGAGTCATATCCGCCGGAGAAGCGAACATCATAAACAGGCGTACCGTGTCCGCGCCATAACGTTCAACCATTACCTGCGGGTCGATACCGTTATTTTTCGACTTGGACATTTTACTCATGCCAGTGTAGACCAGCTCATGACCCGCTGCGTCTTTTGCTTTGACGATGCGGCCTTTTTCATCGCGCTCGACGATAGCGTCAACTGGCGAAACCCAGTTACGTTCGCCGTTCTCGCCGACATAATAGAACGCATCCGCCAGCACCATGCCCTGACACAGCAACTGCTTAGCCGGCTCGTCAGAGGTGACCATGCCCGCATCGCGCATCAGCTTATGGAAGAAGCGGAAGTAGAGCAGGTGCATGATGGCATGTTCAATACCGCCGATGTAGATGTCGACTGGCAGCCAGTAGTTGGCGGCTTTGGAATCCAGCATTCCTTCCTGATACTGCGGGCAGGTGTAACGCGCGTAGTACCATGACGATTCCATAAAGGTGTCGAAGGTGTCGGTTTCACGCAGCGCCGGCATACCGTTAACGGTGGTTTTCGCCCACTCAGGATCGGCCTTGATCGGGCTGGTGATGCCGTCCATGACGACGTCTTCCGGCAAAATAACCGGCAGTTGATCTTCCGGCGTCGGCAGCACGGTGCCATCTTCCAGGGTGACCATCGGGATCGGCGCGCCCCAGTAACGCTGACGGGAAACGCCCCAGTCACGCAGACGATAGTTCACTTTACGTTCGCCGACGCCTTTTTCCGCCAGTTTATCGGCAATGGCGTTAAACGCCGCTTCAAAGGCCAGACCGTCGAACTCGCCGGAGTTAAACAGCACGCCTTTTTCGGTCAGCGCCTGTTCGGAAAGATCCGGCTCGGAACCGTCAGCGGCCAGAATCACCGGCTTGATGGTCAAACCGTATTTGGAGGCAAATTCGTAGTCGCGCTGATCGTGACCCGGAACGGCCATCACCGCGCCAGTGCCGTACTCCATCAGGACAAAGTTTGCCGCCCAGACCGGGATCTCTTCGCCAGTTAACGGATGAATCGCTTTATAGCCGGTGTCGACGCCTTTTTTCTCCATGGTCGCCATTTCGGCTTCGGCCACTTTGGTGTTACGGCATTCGTCGATGAACGCCGCCAGCTCGGCGTTATTCGCCGCCGCTTTTTGCGCCAGCGGATGACCGGCGGCCACCGCCAGGTAAGTGGCGCCCATAAAGGTATCCGGACGGGTGGTATAGACGGTCAGGGTGTTATCGTAACCCTTCACATCGAAGGTGATTTCCACGCCTTCAGAGCGGCCAATCCAGTTGCGCTGCATCGTTTTTACGGTATCAGGCCAGTGGTCCAGCTTATCCAGATCGCGCAACAATTCGTCTGCGTAAGCGGTGATTTTGATAAACCACTGTGGGATCTCTTTACGCTCAACTTTGGTGTCGCAGCGCCAGCAGCAGCCGTCGATCACCTGTTCGTTGGCGAGAACGGTCTGATCGTTCGGGCACCAGTTAACGGCAGAAGTCTTCTTGTACACCAGGCCTTTTTTATACAGCTCGGTGAAGAATTTCTGTTCCCAGCGGTAGTATTCCGGGGTGCAGGTCGCGATTTCACGGCTCCAGTCATAGCCAAAACCCAGCGTTTTGAGCTGGTTTTTCATATACGCGATGTTGTCGTACGTCCACGGTGCCGGCGCGGTGTTGTTCTTCACCGCCGCGCCTTCCGCCGGCAGGCCGAAGGCGTCCCAGCCGATTGGCTGCAGCACGTTTTTGCCCAGCATACGCTGGTAGCGGGCAACCACGTCGCCGATGGTGTAGTTACGTACGTGGCCCATGTGTAGTCGGCCAGAAGGATAGGGAAGCATCGACAGGCAGTAATACTTCTCTTTGCTCTCGTCTTCGGTCACTTCAAATGTGCGCTTCTCATCCCAGTGAAGCTGTACTTTGGATTCTATCTCTTCCGGGCGGTATTGCTCTTGCATGGCAGCCAGTAGTCCTGTTTTCGATACAGCTACAAATGTAGCTTTAGAGGTGGTGTTTAGATCCGCATAGCATAGCCCAAACACGCACGTCAAAACAGGGGGTAGAACATTTGTCGCGCCAGGCGTCCATGAGCAGGTGACGCAAAATGCGACACGACTGAGGCAAATTACCGCAGTTCCTGTCACCGCCAGATCGGCCCATAAAAATAAAGTCATATAAAACATACAATTAAAAAATGGCACGCCTTTTGATTAGGGAAGACAGGACTAAAGCAAAGGAGTTAATCGTGAAAAAAAATGCAGTGGTGATTCACCCTCAGGATTGCGTCGCGACGGCTATTACGGCGCTCAAGGCCGGCGAAACCGCCACAATGTTCATTGGCGAACGCGAGATAAGCGTTGTGTTACATCAGGATGTGCCATTTGGTCACAAATTCGCCATCTGCGATGTGCCTTTTCATGGCGAAGTTTATAAATATGGCGAATCCATTGGCCGCGCCACTCAGGAAATAAAAAGTGGCGACTATGTGCACGTCCACAATGTGGAAAGTGAACGCGGACGTGGTGACTGGAAATAATATAAAACAAGGGAAAATGATTATGAGCAATGAGACTTTTTTGGGGTTCCGCCGCCCTGACGGCCGTTTTGGCATCCGTAATTATGTACTGATTTTACCTACCAGCGTTTGTGCGAATAAAGTCGCCCGGGATATTGCCCGGCAGGTAAAAGGCGCGACATGGGTGAATAACGATTTTGGCTGCTGCCAGGTAGCAGGCGATGCGCGTCTGACGGAAAAGACATTGATTAATGTGGCGAATAATCCCAACGTCGGCGCTATTGTGGTTGTGGGCTTAGGCTGTGAAGGCGCGGAGCCGCTGCGCATCGCAGAAGAGATTACCGCATTTGGCAAACCGACCTCCTGCATCACCATTCAGGAAGAGGGCGGCACGCTTAAATGTCAGGCCAGAGGGATTTCGCTGGCCCGCGACTATGCGCAACAACTCTCCATGCAAAAACCGCAGCAAGCACCGGTTAGCGAGCTGCTGCTGGCGATGGAGTGCGGCGGGTCAGATACGACATCGGGGCTGGCGTCTAACCCTTCCTGCGGGGTCGCCTCGGATAAGCTGATACGCTGCGGCGGAAGCTCAATTCTTTCTGAAACGACGGAATTTATTGGCGCCGAGCATGTGATGGCGAAACGCGCGGTGACGCCGGAGGTTGGTCAACAGCTTATTGATTTAGTGGTCGGCTGCGAGGCGCGAGCAAAAGCGCTGGGCGAGGATATTCGCGGGGGACAGCCGACGCCGGGCAATATTAAAGGCGGGTTGACTACCATTGAAGAAAAATCGTTAGGCTGTATGCATAAAGCAGGTCATGCGCCGTTACAGGGCGTCCTGGAATATGCCGATAGTCCAACGCATCCGGGCCTGTGGATTATGGATACCCCGGGGCAGGATATTGAATCTATTTCCGGCATGGTGGCGGGTGGAGCGCAGATCGTTATTTTTACTACGGGTCGCGGAACGCCTGCCGGTAACCCAATAGCGCCGGTAATAAAAATTACGGGTAATAAAGCAACGTGGGAAATGATGCAGGACAATATTGATATTGATGTGTCCGCCATTATGTCTGGCGAGGCTTCTATTACACAAATGGGCGAGGAAATTTATCAGGAAATTTTACGTGTCGCGAATGGGAAAACGACTAAATCAGAAGATTTAGGTCATAACGAATTCTCTATTTATAAGATCGCGCCGACGTTCTGATATCAAATCGGGCAGCACAAGCTGTCCGGTTATCTCCTGGGAATAAGCTATGAAAATTAAAAAAACACTGGAACGTTTTCCTGGTGGTATGATGGTTGTACCGCTAATCATCGGCGCATTGTTTAAAACCTTTGCCCCGGAGGCGCTGGAAATAGGCGGTTTTGTCACTTCTATTTCGCATGGCGCAATGGCGATTTTAGGCATGTTTTTAGTCTGTATGGGCGCGGATATCCAGTTTAAAGCCGCGCCGAAAGCACTGAAAAAAGGCGCTGCTATCACCTTTGCGAAATTTGCCAGCGGCGTGATTATTGGCATTCTGGTCGGAAAATTTTGCGGCCCGGATGGGTTATTAGGTCTGTCGGCTTTAGCGATTATTTCGGCGATGACCAACTCGAACAGTGGGTTATATGCCGCGTTGGTGGGGGAGTACGGCGATGAAACCGACGGCGGCGCGATTGCGGTAATATCGTTGAACGATGGTCCCTTTTTCACCATGCTGGCGTTAGGGTCGGCAGGCATGGTGTCGATACCCTTTATGAATCTGGTGGCGGTTATTATTCCCATTATCATTGGCATGATTTTGGGTAATCTGGATGAGGACATGCGCAAGTTTCTTAAACAGGGCAGCGTGGTAACGATTCCTTTTTTTGCCTTTGGGTTAGGATACGGTATTGATTTCGCACGACTTATCACGGCAGGTTCTTCAGGCATTTTACTGGGACTCATGACGGTGGCGATTGGCGGATTTTTTAATATTTTCGCCGATCGTCTGACGGGAGGCAGCGGCGTGGCAGGCGCGGCGGTCTCCACCACCTCTGGCAACGCCGTCGCGACGCCAGCGGCAATCGCGCTGCTCGATCCGCATTTTACCGACCTGGCGTCGACGGCGGCGGCGCAGGTGGCGGCCTCGACGATTATTACCGCTCTGTGCGCCCCCTTCCTGACCGTATGGATAAAAAAACGCTACGATCGTAAACTGAACCCAGCCGCCGCAGGCGGTTAGCGTTTCGGCGGAAAATAAATCACGACGGGCGGTCTCGCCCGTTCATAAACCAACAGGATGGTGAGTGATGAATAAGACGAAAGATATAGCCGCATCTCCTCTCTGTTTTGTCTCTCCTTACCCGCAACTGGCAAAGGCTGCCGAGGCGCTGGTCGCGCAGTTGGATTACGCCGTCACTATTCATCAAACGACGCTTAATCGTATCCTGGATGAGCTACCTTTATTAGAGTCCCGTGGGCACCAGGTACTGATTAGTCGTGGCGGCTGTGCGGAAATATTAAAAAAGCACAGTAAATTACCGGTAGTCGAAATTAAAATGTCCGGCTACGACATTCTTGATGCGCTTATCCCTTTTAAAGGACAAAAAGGCACTGTCGGTATTGTCGGCTTTTCCAGTGTGATCAAAGGATGCGCGCGCGTAGCGGAACAGTTAAATATTAACTATAAAATTTTTACCTTACAGGGAAATGATAAAGAAACGATTTCTTGCCTGAAGCGGCAATTAGCGTCCACGCCATTAGATTGCATTGTTGGCGATACCGTTTGTCAGGATTATTTTTCACCGCTGGGCTCGCAATTCCGTTTACTTGATTCCAGCCCCGCCTCAATAACCGAAGCTCTGGAAGAAGCCCGCTCATTATATCTGGCTTTTCGCAGCCAATTACTCGAGCGTCATCATCTGCAGCTGATTCTCGATCAGTTTGATAAAGCTGTTATCACGCTTGATGATACCGGCGCGTTACTGCATTACAATAAATATGCGAGCCAACTTTTTAAAATTAACGCCTCCGGTGAGATTTATGACGCATCTTTCCTGAAACAGGTATTGCACCAGGAGCGGCATACATTACGTGAGGGAAAAACCGTCAGCGCGAAAGTCGTCGATACGCCGCAAGGCGCGATGGTGGTTAATCTGTATCCGGTATTTGCGGCCAGACAGTTAAGCCGGGTAGTGTTGACGATGCAAACCGTCTCCAGTTTACAGGGGGCAGAACATCATGTTCGCCGCCAGGAACTGTCTCGCCGCGGCTTGAGCGCCCGCTATCATTTCGACGATCTGCTTACCGAAAACCCGGAAATGCTGCGTCGTCTGGCGATCATTAAAAATTATGCCGGTACGGACGCGACTATCTTAATTAATGGCGAAAGCGGGACGGGGAAAGAGGTGCTGGCGCAAAGTATTCATAATGCCAGCCAACGCGTCAACGGCCCGTTTGTCGCCATTAACTGCGGCGCGATGGCCCCTCAGATTCTGGAGAGCGAACTCTTTGGCTATGTCGCCGGCGCATTTACCGGCGCGTCGCCGAAAGGCAAAATAGGCCTGTTTGAATTAGCGCACCACGGTACCATTTTTCTGGATGAGATTAGCGAGCTGGATAAACCGCTACAGACGCGCTTATTACGGGTATTGCAGGAGCGGCAGATTATGCGGCTGGGCTCAGACCAGATGATACCTGTTGATATTCGCGTGATTGCGGCGACCAATCAGACGTTAACGAAGCTCATTGCGGACGGGACATTTCGCGAAGATCTTTACTATCGGCTTAACGTATTAAAAGTGACCACCATCCCGCTACGCAAACGTCCGGAGGATATCAAAGCCATCGGCCTGTCGCTGCTTACTAGTTTCAGCCAGCATTATAAACGCCCGGCACTAACGTTAACCCCGGCGCTGTGGCAAGAGCTTCAGCGCTTCGCCTGGCCCGGAAACGTCAGGCAGTTAAGCAATATTATCGAACGGCTGGTACTCTCTATTGATCACTCCCCGGCAACGCTGGATGAGGGGCGCCTCTTGCTGGACGATCTGGAAGAGGGGAGCCGACGCGAGCCAACTACCTGCCACGACTGCCAGATGCTGGCTGGCGATTATAAAACGATTCGCCTGCGTATTTTGAGACAATTATTAGAGGCGGAAAGGGATAATAAATCGTTAGTGGCGAAACGGTTAAATGTCGATCGTACCTCGCTGACGCGCTGGATACGTGAGTCGGCCTGACAAGAATTTACAGACTCTGTGGGCAGCCTTGCAAAGCGTAACGCAAATAACGTCTATTATTATAGGCAGTTAACGATCCAAGAGGTGAAGTGATGAACAAGGTTGCTCAATATTACCGTGAACTGGTGGCCTCATTAAGCGAGCGTTTACGCAATGGCGAGCGCGACATTGATGCGCTGGTGGAGCAGGCGCGCCAGCGCGTGATGCAAACAGGGGAGTTAACGCGAACCGAGGTGGACGAACTGACGCGCGCTGTCAGACGCGATCTGGAAGAGTTCGCCATGAGCTACGAAGAGAGCCAGGACGATAGCGTCTTCTTACGGGTGATTAAAGAGAGTCTCTGGCAGGAACTGGCGGACATTACCGACAAAACCCAGCTGGAATGGCGCGAGGTATTCCAGGATTTGAATCACCACGGCGTGTATCACAGTGGCGAAGTGGTGGGATTGGGGAATCTGGTGTGCGAGAAATGCCACTATCATCTGGCGGTTTACACGCCGGATGTGTTGCCGCTCTGCCCGAAGTGTGGCCACGATCAGTTCCAGCGCAGGCCGTTTGAGCCGTAAGGTTCATTATCGTGAGCGGACGGTTGCCGTCCGCCATGTTAAGCGTGCAGTTGGGCTTCCAGCTTACGGATCTCTTCGTCGACGTTCCATTTGCCCGTGGGCTGTGCTTTTTTGAACCAGTAGAGCGCTTGTTGTAGGTCTTGTGCGGTACCGTATCCATCTCTGTACATGCATCCGAGGTTGTACCAGCCCGATGAATTGTTACATTCTGCTGATTTGTGGAACCATTCCAGTGCTAGCGAATAATTTTGCTCGACGCCATGACCGCATTTGTACATCCAGCCGATACTGTTATAGGCATCATCGTCACCCTGGTCTGCCGCTTTTCGAAACCAGTATATTGCCTGCTGGTAATCTTGTTTGATACCTTTTCCGATGTAATAACAATAGCCCATCTGATATTGCGAGTAGCTGCTCTCTTGTAGCGCGCTCTTCTTGTACCAAAGGGCGGCAAGGGATAAATTTTTCCGACATCCTTTCCCATTGCCATACATATACGCCAGTCTTTCCTGGCTGGCGCAATGGCCTTGTAATGCTGCCTGTTTAAACCAGTAGAGTGCCTGTGTATCATTTTGCTCTACGCCAGTTCCTGAATGATACATTCTCCCGAGATTATATTGCGCAAGGTTGTGGCTCTGTTCTGCTCCTTTGCGATACCAGGCAACGGCCTGGGCATAATCTGGCGCCATCCCGGTTTCTCCTTCCTGAACCCAGCCTAATGTGTTGAAAGCGTGGCGGTGTCCTTGCTGTGCGGCTTTTTCTGACCAGAATAAAGCCAGCGTATTATCTTTCATGTCGGTAGGCGTGTCTTTGTATCGTAAGCCGAGCCAATATTGTGCCTCGCAGTGTCCTTGTTCAGCTGCCTGCTGCAACCAATAAAAAGAGAGCTTATCCTCTTCGCTGCCATCTATACGTTCGTCATTATATAAACGGCCTAATATATATTGAGCTTCACTATTTCCTGACTGCGCCAGTTCGGTTAATTGTGCTAAAGATACGTTGTCGCAGGGATGACTGGTTATGGAATGATTCATTTTTTAATTTATCCCGCCATTGTTTTTTAGATTAATAATATATTGCGATTTGGCTTTGTTGTACTCTATTTTAGTTTTCAATTGCGTTTTTATTTGTGGTGTGAATATATTTTGGCGATTTATTATGGATAAAGAATCACAATATTTACTCTTTGCACTTTCCTCGCCGATGGAAGTATTGAACGAGGACTGTTTACCTTCACATTCGTCACCGAAAATGTATTTAGGTGTAAAACGTTTCGATCTTGAATCGTCGTGGGGTATTGAAAATCGCGATGAACTGCTTCAGACCATTTCCCGCATGACGGATGACGGTCATGCCACGCAACTGGAATGGCTATATCGCCGCTGGTTTAGGTATGCGCCGCAGGAGTGGCAGGAGTATACCGACGCGCTGGACGAGGGAGATCGCATTTATGCCCGATTCGTCGCTGATACCGCCGTGTGTTGCGGCGAAGGTGGTATTCGCAGTTGGGATTATGTGCGGATGGGATTTCTCTGCCGCATGGGCGTGCTCAATGAATGGCTGACGGAAGAGGAGAGCCTGTGGCTGCAGTCGCGGATACAGCTTCGTGCGCTCAGCTATTATTCCGGCTGGTTGCAATATTTCAGCGCTTATTACACCGGGCGTTTGTACTGGCAGTTACGGAATGGCGATAACCTACCGTTGCTACGCGAGACATTCGCCCGTAAGGAGTTTGATGACGCGGGGCGACGTATGATGAATAAGCTGATCGCAGGGAAGGACAGTTTTTACGCCACGCTGCCGTGGCGCTACCTGCCCCATTACCCTGAATGCCCGGACACGCTTCAGGAGGTGAGCGATCTATGAAAACCTGTTGGCAAGTCCTTGGCATTGAGGCCACCACGGATACCGACGCCATTCGTCAGGCTTATCTGGCGCTGCTGCCGTCATTTCATCCGGAAACCGATCCGCAGGGTTTTAAGCAATTGCGAGAAGCCTATGAGAATGCATTGCAGGGGACAACATCGCCCGCCATTACGGTGGTTGATGAGGATCCCGATACCCCGTGGGTGAATTATCTCAGGGAGATATTCGGTGATTTGCTGGCGGATGGCGAACGGCGCTTTCAGCCGCAGGCATGGCAGGAGTTTATCCAACAGATCAATAAATTATCGATTTCACAGGTCGAAAAATCGCGCTGGTGGCTGTGCGCTATCGCGATGAAGACCTTTCCTATTTCGTACTCGTGTCTGAAACTGCTGTCAGATCGCCTGGCCTGGGAACAGGGGAGTGATAATCGAGATGTCGATGCCGAGGAGGTGGAGGATCTTTTGTTTGAAATCCGCCGTGGCGACCTGTTTGATTATTCGCTATTGCTGCATTTGCCAGTGGCGGTACAAAACCAGACCATTGCTTTTTATGATGCCCTGGACAACACCTTTTTCGAGCATCCTCTCTATTTCGCCCAACTTATGGCCCAGCACGGCCCGTGGATTATCCCGGACAATCTACGCTTTCAACGACGTCTGTTACGCTGGTTCAGCACCTTGCACTGGGGTATTGCGGAGCTGCTGCCTGTCGCCCTGGCATGGCAGGAAGCCGAACCCGATAACGCAACGCCGGGTTATTACTACTTAGCCCAGCGCGTATTTTGCGGTGAAGGCGATAGCCTGCTGCCAGAACTTTACGCGCAGTGGTGGGCGCATCCTTCTACCCAGCTTGACGATCTGTTGCTGCGCTGGTGCCGTCAGCATCGACCGGACTTTTTCCCGCTGCTGGTGATGGCGGTTGAGGGGCGTGAGCAGGTGGATATTAACGCTGAACAGCTGCTGTATATTCCCGGCTCAAGCGCTCGTTCCTGCTTGCTGTGGGCCGAGGCGCTGCACAGCGGCGCATTATCGCCGCTAAGCGAAAGTTTTATTGCGCGGCGTTTGAATTATGGCGCGCCAGCGGTGAGTGAGGCGCATAGCCAGCATCCATACTGGCTGTTGTATCAGGTGGCGGATAGCCTGGCGTGCGCCGAGGAGCCGTCAGCGGCATTGTTACAGAGTCTGGTAACGAAGCTTGATGCGCCGGATATCTGCCCGTTGGAAGCGCTGGTTATTCGCGGGTTGCTGGGGCGGGCTGCGGCTGTCGCCACACCGTGTGAAGCTGTAGTCGCAGATGAAGAACCGGTGACGACGGTGACTTCGCCGAGTACGGAGGAATCTGGCGGCGGCTTTGGCCTCTGGCAGGTGATTAAAATCATTTTATTTATTGGCGTTGTCGGCCATGTATTACGCCAGTTTATGCATTAGGGATATCGAATATGGACAAGGAAGAACAATATTTACTTTTTGCGCTCTCCACGCCGATGGAGGTGCTATATATCGGCAATGAGCCTTCGCATACCTCTCCAGCAATGTATACCGGAATTCCTGCTGTCGATCTCTCCGATTCATGGGGGATTGATAACCGTGAAGATCTTATTCAAACCATCTATCGGATGACGGACGATGGTCATGCGGCAGATTTGGCTCCCTTTTATATCCGCTGGTTTACGCTATCTCCTCGTCAATGGCGCGAATTTACCGCGCAGTTTGGCGAGCAGGGCCAGATTTATGCGCGATTTGTTGCCGAAACCGCACTATGCTGCGGGCGCGGAGGCATTAAAGCCTGGGACTATGTGCGTATGGGGTTTTTATGCCGGATGGGGGTGTTGAATCAATGGCTGACGGAAGAGGAAAGCCTGTGGCTGCAATCGCGTATCTATGCGCGGGCGTACTATTTTTACGACGGTTGGACGCAATATTTTGCCGCCTATTCGTTGGGTCGGCTGTACTGGCAGGCTAAAGGGGACACCATACAGGCATATTTCGCTCACCTAAAGTACGACGCTTCAGGCGCGCGGATGTTTAATGAACTGGCCTCTACGACAGAGAGTTATTATGCGCAGCTACCGTGGCGTCCGCTCAACGAACAACCGACATGCCCGGAAACGCTTAAAGGAGTGAGCGATTTATGAATATCTGTTGGGAAATCCTGGGCATTGAACCTACCACCGATCTGGAATGTATCCGTCAGGCTTATCTTGCCCTGTTGCCCTCATTCCACCCTGAGAGCGATCCGCAGGGTTTTAAGCGATTGCGCCAGGCCTATGAAGAAGCGCAGCACTGGGCCGCCTCGCCTGCGGAGGACGCAAAAACGGAAGAGGTGGGCGACGAACATGAAATACTGGTGGCGTTCAGGGAATTGCTGGCATCAGAGCGCGATCGCTTTCAGCCCTCGGCATGGCAGAAATTTATTCAGCAATTGAACCAGTGTTCAATGGATGAGATAGATAAGCTGCGCTGGCAGTTGTGCGACATCGCCATGAAAACGGAAACGATCTCGCTGTCTTGCCTGGCATTGTTGGCGCAGCGTCTGAACTGGCAGCCGCAGGAAGCAGACGATGATGCTGAGGGAGAAGAGCTGGAAGCATTTCTGGAGACCGTAAAGCGGGGCGATGCGTTTGATCTGCTAAGTCTGGCCAAATTGCCTCTTGTTGTTCAAGACCAAACTGACGCCTATTTTTTTAAGCTTGAGAGTATCTGGCGCTTTTATCCCGAACATTTTGCCGACGCTCTGCAGGTTCAGGGAGCCTGGATAATTCCCGATGATAAACAGCTGCATCGTAAACTATTACACTGGTTTAGCGCCGAGCAGTGGGGCATGGCGGAACTGGTCGATATTGCTCGTCGCTGGCAGGCCGCGGAGCCGGATAACGAAGATGCGCACTATTACCTGTGCAAACAGCGTTTGCTCTGCGGTGAAGGGGAAAGCCTGTTGGCCGATCTTTGCGATTTCTGGCAGCGTTATCCCTCCACGCAGGCGGACGACCTGTTGCTGGGCTGGTGCCGCCAGCATCGGCCTGATTTCTTCCCGCTGGCGGTGATGGCGGTCGAAGCGCGCTGTATGGTGGATGCCGAATATGTGCCCGGTGAAAGCGCGCGCACGCGTTTACTGTGGGCGGATATTTTGCACAGCGGTAGGTTATCACCGCTGGGGCGTTCATTTGTTGACTCCCTGTTTTATAAGCGAAAAGCGATGGCGTGGGCAAATTCGCGGCTGAGTACCCAGGGGGAACCCGAAACGCCGCTGTTGGAGCTGTACCGGACGGCGGAGCAGGTGGTGCTGGAAGCGTTTCCCAAAGAAAAGCCCTTTTTTCGCCTGCTGATCCGGCTGGAGGAGGGGCAAGCCTGTCCGCTGGAGGAGCTGATAACGCAGGCATTGTCATCTAAAATTGCCATGAAGCCAGGCGATATTCGCGACAAAAAGGAGCTGGCGGAAGAGCTCAGGCTGGCGGCTGAGAAAAAATTGTCTTCTGAAGCGAAAACCGAAGCACCCCGTCAGGCGGAATCTGGCGGGGTGATGAAAATCATGAAGATTGTCGGTTTGATCGCGTTGATTGTCTGCGCGTTAAATCGATTCTTCCATTTTTTCTGAACAGGGGCAGTGAAAGCGCCGTTACGGCGCTTTCGGCTCGTCAATACCCAGATATTCGCAGGCGCGACGGCGCACGTCATCGACGCGCTGCATATCATTAGACAGCAGGGCCGCGTCGAAATCGGTAATAATCTCCCCCAGCATTTCGCGCTCATCGCCTAACGCGCGTGACCACTGCTCCTCTAACTGTGCTTTAAACGTCCGGTTAATCAGCATATCGCGGGGATAAATTTTCAGCGCCTGCAGGCGCTCGCGGCTGGCGTCGATTTGCTGCGTCGTCAGTGAGGTGGCATTGTGACTGATGATTCTGGATTCACTCTTGCCGTCTTCCAGCAGCACGTCAACTTCCAGCAGACCATTAATATCGTAGCTAAAACGAATATCAATGGCCTGAATGTGCCCGTTCGGCTTCAGCATGACGTCAAAAGAATCGATCAGGATATTATTTTTCACCTTATGGCTTTCGCCCTGGTATACCCTGACGCAAATAGAGTCCTGCTCAGGGTGCATGGTGGAGTACGTTTCCACTTTTGACACCGGAACGGTGGTATTGCGTTCAATGATGGGCGAGAAGATACCAGGCACGCCCTGTCGGTTGACTTCCACGCCCAGCGAGTAGGGGCAGATATCTGTGAGGATCACCTCTTCAACGTCTTCATGGCGCAGGCGACAGGCGGCCTGAGTTGCGGCGCCAAGCGCCACGATGGTGCTGGGATCGTAACTTTGATAGGGCAATTTACCGAATAAGCGCACCGCGATGCGTTGCACCAGCGGCATCTGTGACGCGCCGCCGACCAGCACCAGGCTGTCAATTTGCTCCGGTTTGAGTCGGGAGTCGCGTAGCGCCTGCTCAATGGGCGTGCGCAGCCGGTTGAGCAACGGTAGCCACAGGGCTTCCAGCTCATCGTCATAAAACGTGCTTTCCAGAACGCTCTCCTGATAAAGCCAGCTCATGCGCAGCGGGGAGCTGCTGGCGCATTTTGCGGCTTCAACACAGGCATACAGCGCAGCCAGATCGCTATCCGTCAGCGCTGATTTATCGAGGTTCCAGCGTTTCAGCACTTCATCAAGCAACAAATGCGTGAAATCTTCGCCGCCGAGGTAGTTATCGCCAGCGGAGGCGTGAACTTCGATAATCGGCGTAGCGTATTCCAGAACGGTCACATCAAAGGTTCCGCCCCCCAGATCGAAAACCAGCGAACGGCTGTTTTGCTGCGTATGCAGGCCATAAGCCATTGCCGCCGCCGTGGGTTCATTGATCAAGCGCACGGCGTTTAACCCCGCAAGCTCAGCGGCAAGGCGTGTATGCTTCCGCTGCTCATCGCTGAAATAAGCCGGAACCGAGATCACGACGTCCTTGATTGGCTGCTGAAGGTAGTCTTCCGCATCTTCTTTCAGCGAGCGTAAAACCAGCGAAGATAATTCCGGCGCATTAAACGACTCTTCACCCAAATGCCAGTGAGTATTACTGCCCATTGCGCGTTTAAATAAGGCAGCGGTTTTATCTGGATGAGATGTTTTACGAGCTGCGGCAGGTTTTCCCACCAGGATTTGCTTATTTTCATCCATACTAATTATGGATGGTGTTAAATATTCACCAAATTTATTAGGTATTAATTGTGCGGCTCCGTCTTGCCAGACGGCGATTAAACTATTGGTGGTACCGAGATCGATACCAATCGCTAACGTTGCATTATCCATTGCGTTTAATTTATCGGGAAAGAGAGTTTATAGAATAAAGAACACCACCCTCTGGCGTGGTGATCTTTATCAATGTCACGCCTGGCGAAAGTATTCATCCATAATATTCGTTAACTCCGGGCGCTCGCCGTCATCATTGATGGCGAAATCGAGGAAAAAAGCATCGGCCTGTGGCGTGCGTTTCTGGGCCAGTAAACGAAACGCCAGCGGGTAGTGGCAAGCATAACCGGGTGCGCGAGTCAGAAAACGGACAAAATCAATCAACAAGGGAGAATGGGTATAAAACAGCGCGCGTAACAGTACGGCGGGAAATCCCTCTTCGGCGATCCCTTGCGCCATGATTTTGTTGAGGCCGGCTTCGCTCAAATCGCCTGCGGCAATAATATCTGCGCAGGCCGCAAGATCGGGATAATTCGCCGCGCAGTTAGCCAATGCGTTCGGCCAGTTGACGCGGGTATAACGTTCGTCATGGCGAGTAAAGTAATCCTCCCAAAGGGATGGCGGTAGTTTTTCGTACTGTATTTTCAGGGGATGCGGCGCTGAAACTGGGCTTCTTCCAGGCGCTCGCCGTCATAAAATCGCAGGTATTGCTGTCGCGTCTCGTAGCATGTCATCGCCACCGGCTGGCTGATGACCCAGGTCTTCACGGGCCGGCCTTCCAGCGCGGCGGCGGTGGCTTTATGGTGACCATCAAGCAGGACGCAAAGCCAGCTGTCATTCATATACCAGGCCAGCGCGTGGCTCTCTGGCTTATCGCGGTAATACCCGGCGCGTTGTGGGTTAAATCGCGATGGGGGCTGGCCTGGCAGTAAAAAACATGGTTCGCCGGACTGGTAGTGATAGTCCACGTCAGCAATCCACTGCCCTGTGGTCGCGGGATTCGGTTGTTTTTCGTTACCCACCGCCCAGAAAAAATGTCCGTTGCCATCTGTGGGATAAAGTTCGCGTTCCTCCAGTCGGTAATAGCCATCGGCAAAGAGTGAAAACAGCGGCGTCAGGGCGGTAAATGCTTCGTTCAACCCGACTCCTGGCTGATTCCACTCGGCAAGTGAGGATAAAAACTCCGCGGCGCCTTCATCATCATTGCTAAAACCAGCATAAACAAATTCTGCGCAGGTTGGGCACCAGGCTTCAGTGTAAAAACGAATCAGCGGCGAGCCATGCCAGGAGAGCGTATGAATACCGGCGTCAGAGTCGGGATCGTGGATAACGCAGGGACGAAGCAATGCTTTTCCGTTACGTACTGAAAACGTAATATGGGCTACGTCGTGCTGTAGCAGGCTGATTTCAGGTCTATTGTTACGCCAAAACATCGCTGTTCATCCCTGGATTCTACTTTGCGCTTTATGCGTAGTATTGCAGCCGTTCCGCCAGCAAATCGACAAATCCCTGGCGGTCTACATCGACCATCACCGTCGCATTCGGCTTATTCCCCGTCAGGAAATAATAATCCACCACCGTCATCCCCTGGGTGTATTTCCCCTGGGTTTCCACGCCAACCCAACGCTCAACGGTGGTGAAAATCTCGGGTTTCAGCAGCCAGGCGATAGTGCACGGGTCGTGCAGCGGCGCGCCGATAAATCCCCATTTTTCGTCTTTGTGATATTCAAAGAAGAAGTCGAGTAGTTCAGCCACGATCGTCGAAATTGGATTGCCGATGTCGCGGAAACGCTCGATATCGGCGGCGTGAATCTGCGCCTTATGGGTGACGTCCAGCCCGGCCATCACCACCGGAATGCCTGACTGGAAGACAATTTCTGCCGCTTCCGGGTCGACGTAAATATTAAATTCCGCAGCGGGCGTCCAGTTACCCAATCCCATTGCGCCGCCCATGATCACAATGCGGGCGATTTTCGTATGCAGTTCCGGATGGCTATTCAGCAGCAGCGCCACGTTGGTCTGTGGGCCAGTGGAGACGATGGTGACCGGCTGTGCGCTCTCGCGCAGTGTTTTTGCCATCAGCTCAACGGCAGTGCCGCTTTGCGGGGCGAATGACGGCTCGGGCAGCGCCGGGCCGTCAAGACCGCTTTCGCCGTGAACGTTATCAGCGATAATCAGTTCGCGCATGAGCGGTTTCACCGCGCCGCCCGCCACCGGAATATCCGGGCGTTTGAGCAGCGTCAGCATCCGCAGCACGTTGCGCAGGGTCTTCTCCGGCGTCTGGTTACCGGCGGAAGAGGTGATCGCTTTCACTTCCAGTTCAGGGGAGGCGAGGGCGAGAACGAGGGCGATCGCGTCATCATGACCCGGATCGCAATCAATAATAATGGGCAGTGCCATTGTGGCTCCTTGTAAGCGGTACTTTGTGACAAGGTTAACGCCCGGCTGGATACGTTTCGAGAAGCGAAGAAGTAAAGCGTGAGATAGCGCGCACTCTGACGTGCGCGCCGGGAAGATTAGTGCAGGATTTTCGCAAGGAAGTCTTTTGCGCGATCGGAACTGGGGTTAGCGAAGAACTCCTCTTTTGGCGAATCTTCGACGATTTTACCTTCATCCATAAAGATCACCCGGTTAGCCACTTTACGGGCAAAGCCCATTTCGTGCGTCACCACCATCATGGTCATCCCTTCGTTCGCCAGCTCGACCATCACGTCCAGTACCTCGTTGATCATTTCCGGATCGAGCGCGGAAGTCGGTTCATCGAATAACATGGCAATGGGGTCCATGCACAGCGCACGGGCGATGGCGACACGCTGCTGCTGACCGCCGGAAAGCTGCGCCGGGAACTTGTTGGCATGTGCAGACAGGCCAACGCGCTCCAGCAGCTTCAGGCCTTTATCGCGGGCGGCGGCCTTATCGCGTTTCAGTACTTTCACCTGCGCCAGCGTCAGGTTTTCGATGATCGACAGGTGGGGAAACAGCTCGAAGTGCTGGAATACCATGCCCACGCGGGAACGCAGTTTCGCCAGATCGGTTTTTTTGTCGTTCACAATAATGCCGTTAACGGTAATTTCGCCTTTTTGCACCGGCTCCAGGCCATTGACGGTCTTAATCAGCGTGGATTTACCGGAACCCGATGGCCCGCAGACTACCACCACCTCACCTTTTTTCACTTCTGTTGAACAATCGGTCAGCACCTGAAAGTGACCATACCATTTTGAAACATTTTTCAGGGTAATCATTAAACTGTCCTTTTCTTCAAATAGCTGACCAGCAACGACGCGCTCAGGCTGATAACAAAATAAACGGCGCCGGCGAACAGAATCATTTCGACCTGAGTACCGTCACGCTCGCCGATAGTCGACGCGGTGCGGAAGAAGTCCGCCAGGCTGAGTACATAAACTAAAGAGGTGTCCTGAAATAGCACGATGCCCTGCGTAAGCAACAGCGGCACCATCGCCCGAAACGCCTGCGGCAGAATAATGAGCTTCATCGACTGCCAGTGGGTCATCCCCAGCGCCAGCGCGGCGCTGGACTGCCCGCGGGAAATACTTTGAATACCGGCGCGAATAATCTCGGAATAGTAGGCCGCTTCAAACATGGAGAATGCCACCATCGCGGAGATCAGGCGGATATCGGTTTTCGGCGATAGTCCCAGCACGTTTTGCAGAAAGCCGGGTACAATCAGATAGAACCACAGCAAGACCATCACCAACGGGATGGAACGGAAAACGTTAACATACGCTTTAGCAAACCAGGCGATAGGGGCAAAGCTTGAGAGGCGCATGACGGCCAGAATGGTTCCCCAGACTATCCCCACGACAACGGCGGTGACGGTGATCTTCAGCGTGATGACCAACCCGGCCAGCAGGTAAGGCAGTGAGGGGATAATCGAACTCCAGTCAAATTCGTACATTATTTGCTCCCCACGTTGCCCGGCAGGCGGACTTTGCGTTCAACCAGGCTCATGACCAGCATGATAACGGCGTTAATCAGCACATAGGCCAGCGTAATGGCGGTGAAGGATTCCCAGGCGTGCGCCGAGTAATCCAACAGTTTGCCTGCCTGCGCCGCCATATCCACCAGGCCGATGGTTGAGGCAATAGCCGAGTTTTTCACCAGGTTCATCATCTCTGACGTCATTGGCGGCACGATAACGCGATAGGCATTCGGGAGCAGGACATAGCGATAAGCCTGCGGCAGCGTTAGCCCCATCGCCAACGCCGCGTTCTTCTGCCCGCGAGGCAGAGACTGAATCGCGGCGCGCACCTGTTCGCAAACGCGGGCGGCAGTAAACAGTCCCAGACAGATCATTGAGGAGAGGAAAAACTGAATATTGGGATCGAGTTCCGCCTTAAACCACATGCCAAGATCTTCCGGCAACAGTTCAGGCACCACCAGGTACCAGGTGAAGAATTGCACGATCAGCGGCACATTACGGAACAGTTCTACGTACAACGTGCCCAGCCCGGAGAGGAAACGGTTGGGAACGGTACGTAAAATGCCGAAAATAGATCCTACCAGGAAAGCGATAATCCAGGCGGTAATCGAAAGGGCGACGGTGACCTGAAAACCACTCCATAGCCAGCCGAGATAGGTGGTATTGCCGAAGGGGGCTTCCTGTAAAAAAATACCCCAGTTCCAGTCTATTGACATACATCTACTCCGAAAAAAAAGGGTAGCAGCGCTACCCTCGAAGATTGTTGCCCGGCGATTTGCGGCTTCAGGCCCGATGGGGAACGACCATCAGGCTTATAGTCTGTCCGTGCTGAGCGACAATCGAGAGGACAGGAGTCCCGTCCCATTTAGTTTTAGTTAGTTAAGCGCTTTATCATTCGGTGCTTTGAACAGGGCTTTCATCTCGTCAGACAACTCGAAATTCATGTTCAGGTTTTTCGGTGGGATCGGATTTTTAAACCACTTATCAAACCACTTTTCCGCTTCGCCGGAGGTTTGCGCCTGGGCGATGGTATCGTCCATCAGCTTTTTAAACTCAGGGTCGTTTTTACGCAGCATACAGCCGTAGGCTTCCTGGGACTGCGGTTTACCGACAATCTCCCAGTTATCCGGTTTCTTGGCTTTGGCGCGCTCGCCGGCCAGCAGCGCGTCATCCATCATAAAGGCGACGGCGCGACCGCTTTCCAGGGTGCGGAACGAGTCACCGTGGTCTTTCGCGCTAATAATACGCATCCCCATCTTTTGCTCTTCGTTAAGCTTATGCAGCAGAATTTCAGAGGTCGTCCCGGAGGTGACGACGACCGCTTTGCCTTTCAGATCCGGGAAATCTTTAATATCGCCGCCTTTTTTAGTCAGCAGTCGCGTCCCGACGACGAAAATCGTATCGGAGAAGGCGGCCTGTTTCTGGCGCTCAAGGTTGTTAGTCGTTGAACCACATTCAAAATCGAAGGTTCCGTTTTGCAACAGCGGAATACGGTTTTGCGAGGTGATCGGGATCAGCTTCACCTGCAGATCGGGCTTGTTAAGTTTCTTTTTTACCGCTTCCACAATGGCGTTGGAGTAGTCCTGGGAATAGCCGACCACTTTCTGCTGGTTGTCGTAATAAGAAAAGGGCACAGAAGATTCGCGATGCCCGACGACGATCACGCCATTTTTAGCGATCTTGTCCAGGGTGCTACCAGCGGCAGGCGCGCCATCTTCTGCGTGCGCAAGGCCCGCAGACAGTCCCATGACCAGCATTGCTGTGGTTAGCTTACGTAATTGCATATCCAACTCCTTTATCATCTGCGCCGTCGACGCATTGATAGCTATTGTGATGTTGTTATTGCCTGCAACTTGCGCGTGCAGTGTTATGTGTGTTTGTTAACATTTAGTGTGGCTTGTTGTAAATATTTTGCTGCGATATTGTTTATTTTTGCGAAGTGCGCCGCACCGTTCAGAGGCAAAAATCCTACATTGCACCGTTCAGGTGCTACCGATGATCGATTTTGGTGCGACCAGGTTGCACAAGCAGCCAGAACAGGTTTGCCATGTTTAACAAAGCAATAGACGTGCCAGAATGAGGGAAAAAGGAGGATTTTCAGGCCGGATAAATGAAGCGCTATCCGGCCTGGGGAGAGATTATTTCCGTCGTTGTCGCAGACTCATCACTACCGCGCCAAAAGCAAACAGCGCGGTCAGTACCCATAGCGGCCAGTTGCCGGTACGGGCATAGGGAGTTAACCCCGTGGTTGGCGTGACGTGGGTGGTCAGTACCTGGCGTGTGAACTGCGGGATCATCGCCTGGATTTCGCCCTGCGGGCCAATCACCGCCGTAATACCGTTATTAGTACTGCGCAGTAACGGACGCGCCAGCTCCAGCGAACGCATCCGCGCCATCTGGAAATGTTGCCACGGGCCAATGGACTTACCAAACCAGGCGTCGTTAGAAATCGTCAGCAGGTAGTCGGTGTCCGGGCGGAAGTTATCTCGCACCTGCTCGCCAAGAATAATTTCATAACAGATTGCCGCCGTCAGCTTATAGTCGTGCGCATGTAACTGCGGCTGGATATAAGGGCCGCGGCTAAAGGAGGACATGGGCAGATCGAAGAACGGCGCCAGCGGACGCAGGATAGACTCCAGCGGAACGAACTCGCCAAAGGGTACAAGGTGATTTTTATTGTAGCGATTGGGCGAGTCATAACTGTATGGATTATCCTTGCCCAACGTAATAATCGTATTGTAGGTGTCGTATCGATTCTGTTTATTGAGACGCGCATCGACAATACCGGTGATCAGCGTGCTATTTTTTTCGCGTAACATCTCGTCCAGCGAACGAAGGAAAGGCTGCTGATTGATTTCGAGATCCGGAATCGCCGACTCAGGCCAGATAATAATCTGTGATTTGCCTAACTCTGGGCGAGTTTCGTTGAGATAAATTTTTAGCGTATTCAGTAGCTGGTTTTCGTCCCACTTCAGCGACTGCGGGATATCGCCCTGCACCAGCGATACCTGGGTCGCTTTGGCCGGTTCCAGCGTAAACCACTGGATATAACGTAGCGGAAAGGGCAAAGCAAACAGAATCACGGCGACAGCCAGCGGACGCCAGTTCCGCGTCGCCAGTGCCAGCGCTAACAGGCCGCTGACCATCATCAGCAGGAAGTTGATCGCTTCGACGCCCATTACCGGCGCCAGGCCTTTTAGCGGGCCATCGACCTGACTATAGCCAAATTGCAGCCAGGGGAAGCCGGTCAGCACCCAGCCGCGTAAAAATTCGGTGATTTGCCATATTGCAGGCGCGGCGATAGCGACGCGCAGCCAGTTGGTTTTTGGCCACAGGCGCGACAAAATCCCGGCAAACAGTCCGGTATACAGCGAGAGATAAGCTGCAAGCAGCACCACCAGAAAAACGTTAACCGGGCCCGGCATGCCGCCAAACTGCGCGATACTGACATAAACCCAGTTAATCCCGCTACCGAAAAGTCCGAGTCCCCAGCAATAGCCGATGGCGGCAGACTGGAGCGGGCGGCGATTAAACGTTAAGGCCTGCAGCCCGATAAGCGACACTATCGCTGCGGGCCAGACGTCATACGGAGAGAAAGCCAGCGTTCCGCAGGCGCCGAATAATAACGCCAGCAGCAGGCGAATACGCTGGCGTTCAATTAACGAGGCAAATGCCATTTTTAGTCCACTATTGCTGTTATTCGTCCAGTTTTGGCTGGGGCGAGTCATCCGGGATCCTGACATGCACCTGAATAATACGACGACTATCGGCCATCGCCACTTTGAACTGGTAACCATCAATGTCAATGGTTTCGCCGCGGGCCGGTAAATGGCCGAACGCCTGCATCACCAGTCCGCCGATGGTATCGACTTCTTCATCGCTGAAGTGGGTGCCGAAAGCGTCGTTGAAGTCTTCAATCGACGCCAGCGCGCGAATCGTCCAGGTATGGCGGCTAAGCTGACGGAAGTCGATATCGTCTTCTTCGTCATACTCATCTTCAATTTCACCGACAATCAGTTCGAGGATGTCTTCGATAGTCACAAGGCCGGAAACGCCGCCAAACTCATCGATAACGATGGCCATATGGTAGCGCTGGGAGCGGAATTCCTTGAGCATACGGTCAACCCGTTTGCTTTCCGGTACGACAACCGCGGGGCGTAACACTTTGTCCATGCTGAAGGCTTCGGCATCGCTGCGCATAAACGGCAGCAAATCTTTGGCCATCAGAATCCCTTCAATGTGATCTTTATCTTCGCTGATCACCGGAAAACGCGAGTGGGCGGACTCGATGATAACATCGAGACATTCGTCCAGCGTCTGGTTGCGTTTCAGGGTAATCATCTGGGAGCGTGGGATCATAATATCGCGAACGCGCTGGTCGGCGATGTCCATTACGCCTTCGAGCATATCGCGCGTATCTTCATCGATAAGCTCGTTCTGCCCGGAATCACGGATCAGCGCCAGCAACTCATCACGGTTTTTAGGTTCACCGTGGAAAAGCTGGCTGAGTAGCAGGGAAAAAAATCCCTTTTTACTGTTTACTGTGTCACTACTGTGTGAATTGTCGTCGCTCATGGCGTCGTATGGGTTCTCATGTTAGTTAATACAAAGCTCGTCATGCGTATACTCAGCTGTGACGGCATGTTTTGCCTGATGGCGCTACGCTTATCAGGGCTACAAAAGGCATGAATGTAGGCCGGATAAGGCGCAAGCGCCGCCATCCGGCAAGCTACTATTCTGCAATCTTCTCGGCAATGTACGGATCCTCATAGCCCATAGCAAGCATAATCTCCGTTTCGAGAGACTCCATCTCTTCCGCTTCGTCATCGTCGATATGATCGTAACCCAGCAAATGCAGGCTACCGTGCACGACCATGTGCGCCCAGTGCGCCTCCAGCGGCTTGCTCTGTTCCTGCGCTTCCTGCTCCACGACCTGACGGCAAATAATCAGATCGCCCAGTAGCGGTATTTCAATGCCGGGGGGCGCTTCAAACGGGAAGGAGAGAACATTAGTGGGTTTATCTTTCCCGCGGTACGTCAAATTAAGGTCGTGGCTTTCGGCCTCATCCACCAGACGGATTGTGACTTCCGCCTCTTCCTGAAACTGCGGAATAACGCCGTCCAGCCAGCGTTGAAACTGAGCTTCATCCGGCAGGCCCGCGTGGTTTTCACAGGCCAACTGTAAATCGAGGATCACCTGGCTCATTTCTGTTCCTGCTCCTGGGCTTCACGCTTACGCTCCGCCGCCAACGCCGCTTTGCGTTTTTGTTCGGCCTCTTCCCAGGCTTCATAGGCGTTAACAATGCGGGCAACGACCGGATGGCGCACCACGTCTTCGCTGTGGAAGAAGTTGAAACTGATTTCATCGACTTCCGCCAGCACTTCAATGGCATGACGCAAGCCGGATTTGGTGTTGCGTGGCAGGTCAATCTGCGTCACGTCGCCGGTGATCACCGCTTTCGAGTTAAAGCCGATACGCGTCAGGAACATCTTCATCTGTTCGATAGTGGTGTTCTGGCTTTCATCCAGAATGATAAAGGCGTCGTTTAACGTGCGTCCGCGCATATAGGCCAGCGGTGCGACTTCAATCACATTGCGTTCAATCAGCTTCTCGACTTTTTCAAAGCCGAGCATTTCGAACAGCGCGTCATACAGCGGACGCAGGTACGGGTCCACCTTCTGACTTAAATCGCCTGGCAGAAAGCCGAGTTTTTCGCCCGCTTCCACCGCCGGACGGGTCAGTAGAATACGGCGAATCTCCTGGCGCTCCAGGGCGTCTACCGCAGCGGCGACCGCAAGATAAGTTTTACCGGTACCCGCTGGGCCGACGCCAAAGGTAATATCATGATCGAGAATATTGGCGATGTACTGCGCCTGGTTCGGGGTACGCGGTTTAATCACGCCGCGCTTGGTTTTGATATTGATCGCTTTGCCATAGTCAGGCACGCTTTCCGCGCTCTGTTCCAGCACCCGCGCTTCTTTGATCGCCAGATGAATTTGTTCCGGTTCGATATCCTGAGTCTGGCCGCGCATCGGTGCGGTATCGACATACAGACTTCGCAAAATATCTGTCGCCGCGGTCACGCAAATCGGACGACCGGTCAGTTTAAAGTGATTGTCACGGCGGTTGATTTCAATACCGAGACGACGTTCGAGCTGTTTAATATTGTCATCAAACGGCCCGCAAAGGCTCAACAGACGGGCGTTGTCTGCGGGCTCAAGGGTAATTTCGCGAGTGTCTATATTCAAACTGTTCCTCTTGTGTCTGTATCGCCGGACGCTGAACATTTACCGGCATCTAAGGAAATTATTCACGCCATAGGGAAAAGGCGCAAGCATTGCAATGAAGATGGGGATGAAGAGAGAAAATTGCAAGGCCCGTCGGGCGACAGGCCATGACCAGGAAGCCCGACAGGCGTAGCGCCATCGGGCATTATTGCCTTTTCAGCAGGGTTAAGGCTGGTAGAATCCTACGCCTAGCTCATTTTCTTTACGGGTACGGGCAATGACGGACTCCGGCGTTTCGGCGACGCGCAGCCCCATTTCATCTTCGGTACGCACCACTTTTCCGCGCAGGGAGTTCGGATAGACGTCAGTAATTTCCACATCGACAAACTTACCAATCATCTCCGGCGTGCCTTCAAAGTTCACCACCCGATTGTTTTCGGTACGGCCAGACAGTTCCATAATGTTTTTACGTGACGTGCCTTCCACCAGAATGCGCTGTGTCGTGCCGAGCATACGGCGGCTCCATGCCATCGCCTGCTGATTGATACGCTCTTGCAGAATATACAGACGCTGCTTCTTCTCTTCTTCCGGTACGTCATCAACCATATCGGCAGCCGGCGTTCCCGGACGCGCAGAGAAGATAAAGCTGTAGCTCATATCAAAGTTGACGTCAGCGATAAGCTTCATGGTTTTTTCGAAATCATCGGTAGTTTCGCCAGGGAAACCGACGATAAAGTCAGAGCTTATCTGAATGTCCGGCCGCGCCGCGCGCAGTTTACGGATGATTGCTTTATATTCCAGCGCAGTGTGGGTGCGCCCCATCAGATTCAACACGCGATCGGAACCGCTCTGTACCGGCAGATGCAGGAAACTGACCAGCTCCGGCGTATCGCGGTACACCTCGATAATATCGTCGGTGAACTCAATCGGATGGCTGGTGGTAAAGCGAATACGGTCAATGCCGTCGATGGCGGCAACCAGACGCAGCAGATCGGCAAAGGTACCGGTGGTGCCGTCGTAGTTTTCTCCGCGCCAGGCGTTAACGTTCTGGCCCAGCAGGTTGACCTCACGCACGCCCTGCGCCGCTAACTGGGCGATTTCGAACAGGATATCGTCTGAGGGACGGCTGACTTCTTCACCGCGGGTATACGGTACCACGCAGTAAGTACAATATTTATTGCAGCCTTCCATGATAGAAACGAAAGCGGTCGGGCCTTCGGCGCGCGGTTCCGGCAAACGGTCGAACTTCTCGATTTCCGGGAAGCTGATATCGACCACCGGGCTGCGGTCGCCACGCACGGAGTTAATCATCTCCGGTAGGCGGTGTAAGGTTTGCGGGCCAAAAATAATGTCGACGTAATGGGCGCGTTGACGAATGTGCTCGCCTTCCTGGGAAGCCACGCAGCCGCCGACGCCGATAATCAGATCGGGATTTTTCTCTTTTAACAGTCTCCAGCGACCTAATTGATGGAAGACTTTTTCCTGAGCCTTCTCGCGGATTGAGCAGGTATTCAACAGCAGCACATCCGCCTCTTCCGCCACGTCGGTCAGTTGATAGCCGTGGGTGGCGTCCAGCAGATCGGCCATCTTCGATGAATCGTACTCGTTCATCTGACAGCCCCAGGTTTTAATATGGAGTTTTTTAGTCATCGACTTGCTCTTGCGAAATAGTGGCTGAAAACCAGGGCGCATAGTGTAATGCTTTGGCGCGGTTGTGACCAGTATGACTGACGTCAGCCCTAATGGGTAAAAAATCCTGTAAACTTGTCTAAAACGTAACAGGATGAATGACCATGACAAATCAACCAACGGAAATTGCCATTGTCGGCGGGGGAATGGTCGGCGGCGCGCTGGCGCTGGGTCTGGCGCAGCAAGGGTTTACGGTGATGGTAATAGAACATGCCGCGCCTGCGCCGTTTGTGGCGGACAGCCAGCCTGACGTGCGGATTTCGGCCATTAGCGCGGCATCCGTGGCGCTGCTCAAGGGACTGGGCGTTTGGGAGGCGGTGCAGGGGATGCGTAGCCATCCTTATCGGCGACTGGAGACCTGGGAGTGGGAAAACGCCCATGTGGTGTTCGACGCCGCTGAACTCAAGCTGCCGCTGTTAGGCTATATGGTAGAGAACAACGTCCTGCAACAGGCGCTATGGCAGGCGCTGGAAGCGCACCCCGGCGTGACGCTGCGCGTTCCGGCTTCACTGGCGGCATTGCAACGCCGCCACGATGGTTATGCGCTGGAACTGGCCGACGGCGAATGTATCACGCCGAAGTTAGTGATTGGCGCCGACGGCGCGAATTCGCAGGTTCGGCAAATGGCGGGAATTGGCATTCATGCCTGGCAATATGCGCAGTCGTGTATGCTTATCACCGTCAAGTGTGAAAATGCGCCAGGCGACAGCACCTGGCAGCAGTTTACGCCAACGGGGCCGCGCGCTTTTTTGCCGCTGTTCGACGATTGGGCGTCGCTGGTGTGGTATGACGCTCCGGCACGTATTCGCCAGCTGCAGGGTTTATCGATGACGCAATTGCAGGTGGAAATTAACCAGCACTTTCCGGCGCGTCTGGGGGCGGTGATGCCTGTCGCGGCGGGCGCGTTTCCGCTAACCCGTCGTCACGCGTTGCAGTATGTACAACCGGGGCTGGCGCTGGTAGGCGACGCGGCGCATACCATTCATCCGCTGGCCGGGCAGGGCGTCAACCTGGGGTATCGGGATGTTGATGCGTTGATTGATGTGCTGGCGAGTGCCCGTAGCTATGGCGAGTCCTGGGCCAGCCATTCGGTGTTGAAACGCTATCAGACGCGGCGCATGGCAGATAATTTTATGATGCAAAGTGGAATGGATCTGTTCTATGCCGGGTTCAGCAATGAACTGCCGCCGCTGCGTATTTTACGCAATATGGGGCTGATGGCGGCGCAGCGCGCAGGCGTGCTAAAACGTCAGGCGCTGAAGTATGCGTTGGGGTTGTAGTTTGTGTTATGCCGGGTGGCGGATACCTTACCCGGCCTGTATTCGCCCGTAGGCCTGATAAGCGTAGCGCCATCAGGCAGTCCGAATTGCCAGAAAAGCAAAAAGCTCGCCGAAGCGAGCTTTTTAAAGGTGGCTGGGGTACGAGGATTCGAACCTCGGAATGCCGGAATCAGAATCCGGTGCCTTACCGCTTGGCGATACCCCAATTGTCGTACTTCTTGCGCTCGTCAGCAGAGCGTCTTTAAAACTGGCTGGGGTACGAGGATTCGAACCTCGGAATGCCGGAATCAGAATCCGGTGCCTTACCGCTTGGCGATACCCCAACAAATTATTTTCGAACCGGTCGAATACCTCGACGCGTTCTGAATATGGTGGCTACGACGGGATTCGAACCTGTGACCCCATCATTATGAGTGATGTGCTCTAACCAACTGAGCTACGTAGCCAGATGATTTCTTCGATGGCTGGGGTACCTGGATTCGAACCAGGGAATGCCGGTATCAAAAACCGGTGCCTTACCGCTTGGCGATACCCCAATACCGTCGCGGTGAACCGCAAACTCGAAGAAATATGGCTGGGGTACCTGGATTCGAACCAGGGAATGCCGGTATCAAAAACCGGTGCCTTACCGCTTGGCGATACCCCATCCGTACAACGCTTATCGGTGAATGGTGCGGGAGGCGAGACTTGAACTCGCACACCTTGCGGCGCCAGAACCTAAATCTGGTGCGTCTACCAATTTCGCCACTCCCGCAAAAAAGATGGTGGCTACGACGGGATTCGAACCTGTGACCCCATCATTATGAGTGATGTGCTCTAACCAACTGAGCTACGTAGCCATCTTTTTTCGCGTTACCTTATCGGCGTTGCGGGGCGCATTATGCGTATTGAGCCTTGAAGCGTCAACCTCTTTTTCATCGAAAAACGTCGGAAAGTGTCTGTTTGGTTAGGTTGCGAACAGCGTGGCGCAATATTCGGCAATTATTGGTTATTAATCGTTTTTCCGAAAGTGGTTTGCTATAAAAAAAGAGCCCCTAGGGGCTCTTTCGTCATCGTTAATTTACTGGTACGCCGACTGATGCACGCCGACCGCGCGGCCTGACGGGTCATCCATCGTTTTGAATGCTTCATCCCACTCAATGGCTTTGGCGGAAGAACAGGCCACGGACGGGCCGCCGGGTACGCATTCCGCCGCGCTCGGCACCGGGAACAATTCTTCAAAAATTTCCCGGTACAAGTACGCCTCTTTAGACGACGGCGTGTTGTATGGAAAGCGGAAGCGGGCGGTTTCCAGTTGTTGATCGGAAATCTGTTTCGCCGCCACTTCTTTCAGCGTATCGATCCAGCTGTAGCCTACGCCGTCAGAGAACTGCTCTTTCTGACGCCACGCGACGCTTGCTGGCAGATAAGACTCGAAGCACTCGCGCAGCACGTGTTTTTCCATCTTGCCGTTGCCGCACATTTTATCCTGTGGGTTGATACGCATCGCCACGTCGAGGAATTTTTTATCCAGGAACGGTACGCGCGCTTCCACGCCCCAGGCGGACATCGCTTTGTTGGCGCGGGCGCAGTCATACATATGCAGCGCCTGTAGCTTACGGACCGTCTCTTCATGTAACTCTTTGGCGTTCGGCGCTTTATGGAAGTACAGGTAGCCGCCAAACACCTCATCGGAACCTTCGCCGGAGAGCACCATTTTGATGCCCATCGCTTTGATCTTACGCGACATCAGATACATCGGCGTTGAGGCGCGGATAGTGGTCACGTCATAGGTTTCAATGTGATAGATAACATCACGAATGGCATCAAGGCCTTCCTGCACGGTGAAGTGAATTTCATGGTGCACGGTGCCGAGGTGGTTAGCCACTTCCTGGGCCGCCTTCAGGTCAGGCGAACCTTCCAGACCGACCGCAAAAGAGTGCAACTGTGGCCACCAGGCTTCGGAGCGCTCCTGATCTTCGACGCGACGGGCGGCGAATTTTTTGGTGATTGCCGAAATAACCGACGAGTCCAGACCGCCGGAGAGCAGCACGCCATAGGGCACGTCGGACATCAGGTGGCTTTTCACGGATTCTTCCAGCGCCTGGCGCAGCGCGTTTTTGTCGGTGACGTTGTCTTTTACCGCATCGTAATCGAACCAGTCGCGCTGATAGTACTGACGAATTTCGCCGTCTTTGCTCCACAGGTAGCTGCCCGCCGGGAACTCTTTAATGGTGCGGCAGACCGGGGTCAGCGCTTTCATTTCTGACGCTACGTAGAAGTTGCCGAATTCGTCATAGCCCATATAGAGCGGAATAATACCGATATGGTCACGACCAATCAGATAAGCGTCTTTTTCGCTGTCATACAGGGCGAAGGCGAACATCCCCTGTAAATCGTCAAGGAAATCCGGCCCTTTTTCCTGATACAGCGCGAGAATAACTTCGCAGTCGGAGCCTGTCTGGAACGCGTAACGATCGCCATACTCCGCGCGTAACGTCTGATGGTTATAAATTTCACCGTTCACCGCCAGTACGTGGGTTTTTCTGGCGTTATACAGGGGCTGGGCGCCAGCGTTAACATCAACAATCGACAAGCGTTCATGTGCGAGAATCGCGTTATCGCAAGCGTAGATGCCGGACCAGTCCGGGCCGCGATGGCGCATCAGGCGTGACAGTTCAAGGGCTTTTTTACGCAGTTCCGCTGCATCTGTTTTGATATCGAATACGCCGAAAATAGAACACATAGCCTTCTCCGTTAATCTGTTGCGTCGTACTTTTTGTATTTGCTTGACTAAAAAATGCCGCAAAGGCGTGGAAGGCGCAAGGGGATTACGGTCTGAAAAATGAAAAATGCAATCGTCATTGTTGATTAGTGAAAAATGATTACGTATTGCGCGGATTTATTGATGGATCTTCAGTTTTATCGTGGTTTAATTGAATTATGTTTTTCCTGATGACGTTTCGCTTATCAGGCCTACAATGTTGTTCGAACCGTAGGCCTGAAAGCGGCGCGTCATCGGGCAGGGGACAGGTTTAGATAACGTCTATCTCGGCGACGGAAGGGTAAATCCAGCTTGGGCGGAACGGCATACTGTCAATATCATTGATTGTTGATACGCCTGAAAGCACCAGAATGGTCTCCAGACCGGCCTGGAACCCCGCCAGAATGTCGGTGCGCAGGTTGTCGCCGACGATAACGGTCTCTTCCGAGTGCGCCTGCATTTTGTTTAACGCCGCGCGGATGATCCACGGGCTGGGTTTGCCGACATAAAATGGCTTCCGGCCGGAAATTTTTTCAATGCCTGCGCACAGCGCGCCGCAGGCCGGATAAAAGCCGCGACCGTGAGTATCCGGGTTGGTGGCGATAAAGCGCGCGCCATTGGCGACGAAAAATGCCGCTTTATGCATCATGTCCCAGTTGTAGGAGCGGGTCTCTCCAACGATGACAAAATCAGGGTTCACATCGGTAATAGTAAAACCCGCTTTATAGAGCTCGTGAATGAGCGCGCCTTCGCCCACGACATACGCTTTCTTACCTTCCTGACGGCGCAGAAAATCGGCTGTCGCCATTGCTGACGTATAAAACACGCTGTCCGGCACGTTAACGCCAGCGGTAGCAAAACGGTTCGCCAGATCCTGGCCGGTTTGCGACGGGTAATTGGTCAGCAGCACCAGCGGCAGACCTTTTTCCAGAATCCCCGTCAGAAATTCCGCCGCACCGGGTACGGCTACGTTGTCGTGCATCAGCACGCCGTCGATATCGCAGATTACATTCTTGATGGTCATGAACTACCCAGGGAATTTGTGAATAATCCGATACTATAAGAGCGCATCAACTTTCCAGCAAACGTTGCAGCAATGTTCCGTTGAGCATGGCGCGTTTAACTAAGGCAAATGCGCCGATAGCAGAACGGTGATCCAGCGTGGAGCGTACCACCGGCAAATTTTTGCGAAATGCCTTTAACGCCTGCGTATTGATACAGCTTTCGATAGCGGGCAACAGGACTTTATCGGCTTCAATGATCTCGCCGGCAATGACGATTTTTTGCGGGTTAAACAGGTTGATAGCAATGGCGATCGTTTTGCCCAAATGGCGACCAACATGCTCAATGACTTCCGAGGCCAGGCTGTCGCCCCGGTTTGCCGCCTTACAGATGGTTTTAATCGTGCAGTCGTCAAGCGGAACACGGCTTTGATACCCTTGTTTAAGCAAATTCAGCACCCGTTGTTCAATCGCCGCATTGGCGGCAATGGTTTCCAGACAGCCGAAATTACCGCAGTGGCAGCGCTCGCCCAGCGGCTCCACCTGAATATGCCCAATTTCACCGACGTTGCCGTTACGGCCAATGAAGATGCGTCCGTTGGAGATAATCCCGGCGCCTGTACCACGATGAACGCGCACCAGAATCGAGTCCTCGCAATCCTGACTGGCGCCGAAGTAGTGTTCCGCCAGCGCCAGGCTACGGATATCGTGTCCCACGAAACAGGTAACGTGAAACCGTTTTTCCAGCGCTTCAACCAGTCCCCAGTTTTCAACCTGAATGTGCGGCATGTAACGAATCACGCCGCTTTCCGGATCGACAAGCCCTGGCAGTATCACCGAGATAGCGATCAATTCACGAATTTTACGCTGACAGCTATCAATAAAGACGGCGATAGTGTTGAGCAGCGCATGTTCCAGCGTCTCCTGGGTGCGCTCCGGCAGCGGATAATGCTCCTCAGCGACCACTTTACTGCTCAGATCGTAGAGCGTTAAAGTGGTGTCATGACGGCC
This sequence comes from Salmonella sp. SAL4457, assembly GCF_046548235.1. NCBI lineage: Bacteria > Pseudomonadati > Pseudomonadota > Gammaproteobacteria > Enterobacterales > Enterobacteriaceae > Salmonella > Salmonella sp. SAL4457. Next base: position 76,251 of record NZ_JBGDZO010000003.1, on the reverse strand, counting down.
CAGGCGAACGCCAATGGCATGGAAGTTGCGGGTTTCCGTGACGATAGAGATAGCGCGGCGGCCTCCGGTAGAGGCCTGCTGATCGACTTCTTTGATCAGCCCGCGTTCAATGAGTTGACGCGTAATTTTCGTTACGCTGGCGGGGGCAAGCTGGCTTTGCTCGGCAATTTGTATGCGCGAGATAGGACCATGCTGGTCAATCAGGCGGTAAACGGCCGCGCTGTTAAGCTGTTTTACGAGATCAACGTTACCTATCTGAGCTTGTCCGCCTGGTGTCATATTCTCACTTACTCAAGTCAACGACCTCGTCACCATTAACGATGGTCTTGATAATTTTAAAATCGTGGGTGAACGCGGTCAGGTTGGCGACTTTACCCGGCGCAATGCTACCGAGATGTTTATCAACGCCGATAGCGCGTGCCGGATAGAGCGTTGCCATGCGCAGCACTTCATCCAGCGCGATGCCGCAATGCGCGACCAGGTTGCGTACGCCTTCAATCATGGTTAAGGACGAACCGCTCAACGTACCGTTTTCATCCACACACAGTCCATTACGGTAGTATATTGTTTTACCTGCGAAAATGAACTGCTCAATATTGGCCCCCGCCGGTGCGGTGGCGTCTGTCACCAGACAAAGTTTGTCGCCTTTCAGGCGTTTGGCATTGCGAATGTTGGCGTAGTCGACATGCAGACCATCGGCGATAACGCCGCAATAAATATCCGCTTCGTCCAGAACAGCGCCAGCAAGGCCCGGCTCACGCCCTGTAATGTACGGCATCGCGTTAAACAGGTGAGTCGCAAAAGTAATCCCGGCGCGGAAGCCTGCTTTCGCCTCTTTTAACGTCGCGTTGGAGTGACCTGCGGAAACCACAATGCCCGCATTCGCCAGTTTAGCGATTACGTCGGCAGGCACCATTTCCGGCGCGAGAGTGACTTTGGTGATGACGTCGGCATTATCGCATAAGAAATCGACCAGCGCAGCGTCTGGTTTACGCACGAAATCAGGATTATGGGTGCCTTTTTTTACCAGATTAAGCCAGGGGCCTTCCAGGTGGAGACCTAGCGCCTGGTGCGGATGTTTTTCCAGGTATTCGCGCATGACGCGAATGCCCTGTTTCATCAATTCGTCGCTGGTAGTGATAAGCGTTGGCAGAAAGTTAGTACAGCCCGATTTTTCATTGGCTTTCTGCATAATTTCCAGCGTTTCAACGCTGACGGCTTCTGCGGTATCGTTAAACTGCACGCCGCCGCAGCCGTTTAGCTGCACATCAATAAAACCGGGGGAGAGAATGGCCCCATTCAATGAGCGTTGTTCTATTCCCGGCGGCAGTTCGGCCATCGGACAAACGCGGTCAATCAGGCCATTAGCGACAACAAGCGCATGGTCATCAAGAATTTCGTGACCGGTAAAGATCCGGCCCTGGGTTAAAGCATACATTCCGACCCCCGATATCAAAAATTTACCGCCCCGCATTGACTGGCGGGGCGGAGATAACATTACAGACCTTTAATATTCTCTGCTTCTAATTCATTGAAATATTTCAATGTTTTAACTTTAAGTTCCATTGTGGAAGGCTCATCGCATACCACAACCGCTTTCGGATGGAGTTGCAGGCAGCTAATGGTCCACATGTGGTTGACGTTGCCTTCAACCGCCGCCTGCAGCGCCTGGGCTTTCTGATGGCCCAGCACCAGAATCATCACTTCTTCCGCATCCAGCAGCGTACCCACGCCTACCGTCAGCGCGTATTTCGGCACCTGGTTTACGTCGCCGTCAAAGAAGCGGGAGTTCGCTACGCGAGTATCATGGGTTAACGTTTTGATACGGGTACGGGAAGCCAGGGAAGACGCCGGTTCGTTAAAGGCGATGTGACCGTCGTTGCCGACGCCGCCCATAAACAGATGGATTTTACCGTAAGAACGAATTTTTTCTTCATATTGACGGCATTCCGCATCGATATCCGGTGCGTTACCGTTGAGAAGATTGATGTTTTCTGCTGGAATATCAACGTGATCGAAAAAGTTACGATGCATAAAGCTGTGGTAGCTTTCCGGGTGCTCTTTCGGCAGGCCAACATATTCGTCCATATTAAAGGTGACCACATGCTTAAAGCTGACCTCGCCCGCTTTGTGCATCTCAACCAGCGCTTTGTACGCCGTTAGCGGCGTGCCGCCGGTAGGCAGTCCAAGGACAAACGGACGATCGGCGGTCGGTTTGAACGCATTAATACGGTTAACGATATGGCGAGCAGCCCATTTGCCAACCTGTTCTGCGGTACTCAGGGGGATCAGTCTCATTCTTCACCTCAATAATCAATGTCAAAATTTGGCGGATCGTATTAAGCGTAACCTGGATATCCAGGGTTCGTGTTCAATCCGTCCTGATTTTTTGAATCATAAAATAAGTTTTCCGTGTTAGCCAGTGGATGGTGGGGGTAATTACGATATTTAGTGATTATAATCACAAAAAACACCCGTTTAATTTGCGAGGCGAATTAATTTTCCACACACTCTGCAGAAGATGATCTCACCGTTCGATTACAGAACATCACGTTTTTAACGTTTGCAGCACAATAAAAAACGGCTTCAAAGAAGCCATATCGGCGTCTCGTAGGGGGAATAAGATGAATATTTTAGGTTTTTTCCAGCGGCTGGGTAGGGCGTTGCAGCTCCCTATCGCCGTGTTGCCGGTGGCAGCGTTGTTGCTGCGATTCGGCCAACCAGATTTGCTGAATATGCCGTTTATCGCGCAAGCGGGCGGGTCTATTTTCGATAACCTGGCGCTGGTTTTCGCTATCGGCGTGGCCTCCAGTTGGTCTAAAGATAGCGCGGGCGCGGCAGCGCTGGCGGGAGCCGTGGGCTACTTCGTCATGACCAAAGCGATGGTGACGATTAACCCGGAAATCAACATGGGCGTGCTGGCGGGGATTATTACCGGTCTGGTCGGCGGCGCGGTTTATAATCGCTGGTCTGGTATCAAACTGCCTGATTTTCTCAGTTTCTTCGGTGGAAAACGTTTTGTGCCGATCGCAACGGGCTTTTTCTGTCTGGTGCTGGCCGCTATTTTCGGTTACGTCTGGCCGCCGGTACAGCATGGCATCCATGCGGGCGGTGAATGGATCGTTTCCGCAGGCGCGCTGGGTTCCGGTATCTTTGGCTTCATCAACCGTCTGCTGATCCCCACCGGTCTGCATCAGGTACTGAACACCATCGCCTGGTTCCAGATTGGCGAATTCACCAATGCCGCAGGCACTGTATTCCACGGCGACATCAACCGCTTCTATGCTGGCGACGGCACGGCGGGGATGTTTATGTCCGGCTTCTTCCCGATCATGATGTTTGGTCTGCCGGGCGCCGCTCTGGCGATGTATTTCGCCGCGCCGAAAGAACGTCGTCCGATGGTGGGCGGTATGCTGCTGTCTGTCGCGATCACCGCGTTTCTGACCGGCGTAACCGAGCCGCTGGAATTCCTGTTTATGTTCCTGGCGCCGCTGCTGTACCTCCTGCACGCCATTTTGACCGGTATCAGCCTGTTCGTCGCGACGCTGCTGGGTATCCATGCGGGCTTCTCTTTCTCGGCAGGCGCTATTGACTATGTTCTGATGTATAACCTGCCAGCGGCCAGCAATAACGTCTGGATGTTGCTGGTGATGGGCGTTGTATTCTTTATCATCTACTTCCTGCTGTTCAGCGCGGTTATTCGTATGTTTAACCTGAAAACGCCGGGCCGCGAAGATAAAGTTGATGAGATGGTAACGGAAGAAGCCAACAGCAACACCGAAGAAGGGTTAACGCAACTGGCGACCAGCTATATTGCTGCGGTTGGCGGTACGGACAACCTGAAAGCGATCGATGCGTGTATTACCCGTCTGCGCCTGACCGTGAATGACTCTGCTCGCGTTAACGATGCGGCCTGCAAACGCCTCGGCGCTTCCGGCGTGGTGAAACTGAACAAACAGACCATTCAGGTTATTGTGGGCGCGAAAGCGGAATCGATTGGCGATGAAATGAAGAAAGTGGTGGCGCGGGGACCGGTCGCGGCAGCGTCTGCTGATGCGGCTCACGTTGCGACACCTGCTCCGGCGGCCAAACCCCAGGCGGTGCCGAATGCGGTGACTATCGCTGAACTGGTCTCTCCGATTACCGGTGAGGTAGTGGCGCTGGATCAGGTACCGGATGAAGCTTTCGCCAGCAAAGCGGTCGGCGACGGCGTGGCGGTGAAACCCACCGATAAAACCGTGGTTTCTCCGGCGGCGGGTACTATCGTGAAAATCTTCAACACTAACCACGCGTTCTGTCTGGAAACCGAAAAAGGCGCGGAGATCGTTGTCCATATGGGTATCGATACCGTCGCGCTGAACGGTCAGGGCTTCAAGCGTCTGGTAGAAGAGGGTGCGGAAGTCACGGCAGGTCAGCCGGTTCTGGAACTGGATCTGGATTTCCTGAATGCCAATGCGCGCTCCATGATAAGCCCGGTTGTTTGCAGCAATAGCGATGACTTCAGCGCTCTGGTCATCAAAGCGGATGGTCACGTGGTAGCGGGTAAAACGCCGCTGTACGAGATCAAGAGCAAATAATCGCTTCCTGGCCGGATAAGGCGTAAGACGCCATCCGGCGATATCACAGGAAACATAAGCGGCAGAGGGAAACCTTCGCCGCTTTTTTTTACCGCAATTAGCCCCAATATTTTCTGCAAAGCCACTTTTTAAGTAACTAAAGGTTGTCAGTCTGTCCGGCTTATAAGATCATATGCCGTTATACGTTGTTTACGCTTTGAGGAATCCACGATGAGTGAGGCTGAAGCCCGCCCGACTAACTTTATTCGTCAGATTATTGATGAAGATCTGGCGAGTGGTAAACATACCACTGTCCATACCCGTTTTCCGCCGGAGCCGAATGGCTATCTGCACATCGGCCACGCGAAATCTATCTGCCTGAACTTTGGCATCGCGCAAGATTATCAGGGCCAGTGCAACCTGCGTTTCGATGACACCAACCCGGTAAAAGAAGATATCGAGTACGTTGATTCGATCAAAAACGACGTCGAGTGGTTAGGCTTTCACTGGTCTGGCGATATTCGCTACTCCTCCGATTACTTTGACCAACTGCACGCCTATGCGGTCGAGCTGATCAATAAAGGCCTGGCCTACGTTGATGAGCTGACGCCGGAGCAGATCCGCGAATACCGCGGTACGCTGACCGCGCCGGGTAAAAACAGCCCGTTCCGCGATCGCAGCGTCGAAGAGAACCTCGCGCTATTTGAAAAAATGCGTACCGGCGGTTTTGAAGAGGGTAAAGCCTGTCTGCGCGCCAAAATCGACATGGCGTCGCCGTTTATCGTGATGCGCGATCCGGTGCTGTATCGCATTAAATTCGCCGAGCATCATCAGACCGGCAACAAGTGGTGCATCTATCCGATGTACGACTTTACTCACTGCATCAGCGATGCGCTGGAAGGCATTACTCATTCTCTGTGTACGCTGGAGTTCCAGGATAACCGTCGTCTGTACGACTGGGTGCTGGACAACATCACCATTCCGGTTCACCCGCGCCAGTACGAATTCTCGCGGCTGAATCTGGAATACACCGTGATGTCCAAGCGTAAGCTGAACCTGCTGGTGACCGACAAACACGTCGAAGGCTGGGATGATCCGCGTATGCCGACTATTTCCGGTCTGCGCCGTCGCGGCTATACCGCGGCCTCCATTCGGGAGTTCTGCAAACGCATCGGCGTCACCAAGCAGGACAACACCATTGAGATGGCGTCGCTGGAATCCTGCATTCGCGAAGATCTGAACGAAAACGCGCCGCGCGCAATGGCGGTAATCGATCCGGTAAAACTGGTTATCGAAAACTACCCGCAGGGTGAGAGCGAAATGGTTACCATGCCTAACCATCCGAATAAACCGGAGATGGGCAGCCGTGAAGTGCCGTTTAGCGGTGAGATCTGGATCGATCGCGCAGATTTCCGCGAAGAAGCGAACAAGCAGTACAAGCGTCTGGTGATGGGCAAAGAAGTACGTCTGCGTAATGCCTACGTCATTAAAGCGGAGCGCGTAGAGAAGGATGCCGAAGGGAATATCACCACCATCTTCTGTACCTATGATGCCGATACGCTGAGTAAAGATCCGGCTGACGGGCGTAAAGTGAAAGGCGTAATCCACTGGGTTAGCGCAGCACATGCGCTGCCGATTGAAATTCGTCTCTACGACCGTCTGTTCAGCGTGCCGAATCCGGGCGCCGCGGAGGACTTCCTGTCCGTTATCAACCCCGAATCATTAGTGATTAAGCAGGGTTATGGCGAGCCGTCGCTGAAAGCGGCGGTAGCAGGGAAAGCTTTCCAGTTTGAACGTGAAGGCTACTTCTGCCTCGACAGCCGCTATGCAACGGCCGATAAGCTGGTCTTTAACCGCACCGTGGGCCTGCGTGATACCTGGGCGAAAGCGGGCGAATAAGCACTGCGCCAACAGGCGAATGCTGTAAAAATACCTTGTCAACGCCGCGTTCTGCGGCGTTTTTTCTCTGCATTTCTAAGTCGATTCTCTTTTTTGCGAGGCGAATTAATTATTTTCTGAAAATTATTGATCTGATAAATGATTATTAATCTAAATGTTATAAGCGTCAGGTCAACAGGAGACAATTATTTTCATACCTATGGAAAACAAGTCAATTTTCTTTCTGGCGGTCTGCTTCCCCCACCAGCAGTCGAATGTAACAGAAAGCAATTAAATATGTGCGGTTGCTCATATTATTACATACTGGTTACAGAAAGAGATTGATAATTCGCATCGCGAAAAATAGTCTATTTAACGTAGTAAATGAGGTTTCTCAGCGCTACTTTTTATTTTTATTTTTTCGCTGTTCGCTTTTGTCGGCAGCAATTTATACGTCAAAGAGGATTAACTTATGCGTACGTTTAGTGGCAAACGTAGTACGCTGGCTCTGGCTATCGCCGGTATCACAGCAATGTCGGGGTGGATCGTTGTTCCGCAGGCGCAAGCCTCCGGCTTTTTCGACGACTCCACGTTAACGGGCGGCATCTATTATTGGCAGCGTGAACGCGATCGCAAAGATGTGACCGACGGCGACAAATATAAAACTAACCTTTCTCATGCGACCTGGAACGCTAACCTGGATTTTCAGTCTGGTTACGCTGCGGATATGTTCGGTCTGGATATCGCGGCGTTTACCGCGATTGAAATGGCAGAAAACGGCGACAGCGGTCATCCAAACGAAATTGCCTTCTCGAAAAAGAATAAAGGCTACGACGAAGACTATTCCGGCGATAAGAGCGGTATCAGTCTTTATAAAGCCGCCGCGAAATTTAAATATGGCCCGGTCTGGGCGCGCGCCGGTTATATTCAGCCTACCGGTCAGACGCTGTTAGCGCCGCACTGGAGTTTTATGCCGGGTACCTATCAGGGTGCGGAAGCTGGCGCCAGTTTTGACTATGGCGATGCGGGCGCGTTAAGTTTTTCCTACATGTGGACTAACGAATATAAAGCGCCGTGGCATACCGAAATGGATAAGTTTTATCAGGCGGATAAAAAAACCAATGTAGATTATCTCCACTCCATCGGCGCGAAGTACGACTTCAAAAATGATCTGGTGCTGGAAGCGGCGTTTGGTCAGTCCGAAGGCTATGTCGATCAATATTTCGCGAAGGCCAGCTATAAATTTGATTTAGGCGGCAATCCGTTCACCACCAGTTACCAGTTCTACGGCGCGCGCGACAAAGTAGACGATCGCAGCGTGAATGATATTTACGACGGTACGGCCTGGCTGCAGGCGTTGACCTTCGGCTACAAAGTCGCGGAAGTGGTTGACCTGCGTCTGGAAGGCACCTGGGTGAAAGCGGACGGTCAGCAGGGCTATTTTCTGCAACGTATGACGCCAACCTACGCCTCTTCAAACGGTCGTCTGGATATCTGGTGGGATAACCGCTCCGACTTTAACGCTAACGGTGAAAAGGCGGTTTTCTTCGGCGCGATGTATGACCTGAAAAACTGGAATCTGCCGGGCTGGGCTGTGGGCGCGTCTTATGTTTACGCCTGGGATGCTAAACCGGCAACCTGGCAAAGTAACCCGGATGCTTACTACGACAAAAACCGCACTATCGAAGAGTCCTCATACAGTCTGGATGCGGTCTATACCCTGCAGGAAGGGCGTGCCAAAGGCACCATGTTCAAACTGCACTTCACCGAATATGACAACCACTCCAATATTCCAAGCTGGGGCGGTGGTTACGGCAACATCTTCCAGGATGAACGTGACGTGAAATTTATCGTTATTGCGCCATTCACTATTTTCTGATGTCAGATGCGGCAGGCTGCCGGTCTGCCGCGCTGTTGAGGAACGACCTATGAAAAAAATTTTACTCATCGCCAGCATGACCGCCGGTTTGACGGCCTGCGCGTCATCACCCGCGCCGGAAGAAGATAGCCGGCTGAAAGAGGCGTACAGCGCCTGTATCAATACCGCACAGGGCTCGCCTGAGAAGATAGAGGCCTGCCAAAGCGTACTGAATGTCCTTAAAAAAGAGCGCAAACATCAGCAATTTGCTAACGAAGAAAGCGTGCGGGTACTGGACTATCAGCAGTGCATTCAGGCGACGCGCACGGGTAACGATCAGGCGGTCAAGGCTGACTGCGATAAGGTCTGGCAGGAAATTCGCAGCCATAATAACGTGCAATAAAACCCTGCCTTGCCACCCACGGGCGAATGTTTTCCGCCCGTGGTTTTTTCAGGCTTTATTTTCTGCCGCGATATAGCCGCGACTCAGACGTACAAACAGCATCGCCGTCGCGGCAAGTCCACATAACGCTGCGCACATCAGCCACCAGCCGGGCGAGCTTTTATCGCCGGTTAACTTTACCAGCGCGGTAGAGATGGCCGGCGTCAGGCCGCCAAAAATTGCCGTCGCCAGGCTAAAGGCCAGCGAGAAACCAACGGTACGCACATAGACTGGCATCACTTCGGTTAACGCCGCGACCATTGCGCCGTTATACATGCCAAAAAAGAAAGAGAACCACAGCAGTACCAGCGTCATGCGGGTAAAGTCGGGCGCGGCGGTCAGCCACTGCATGACGGGCCAGGTGGTGATCAGCGCCAGCAACGTAATGCCCATTAACACGGCGCGACGGCCAATCCGGTCGGAAATCGCGCCGCCAATGGGTAACCAGATAAAATTGGACACCCCCACTAACATGGTGACGATCAAACTGTCCCGCGCGCTGAGATTAAGCACGGTTCTGCCATAGGTCGGCGTATAAACGGTGATAAAATAAAACGTTGTGGTGGTCATCGCCACCAGCAGCGTTCCGGCCGTAATAATGCGCCAGTTTTTGGCGATAGTTGCAAAAATTTCCCTGGTGTCGGGGCGATGCTTGCGTTGTAAAAACGCCTCTGTTTCTTGTAATGAACGACGTAAAACAAAAATCAGCGGAATGATCATACAGCCGATAAAGAACGGAATTCGCCAGCCCCACTCCGATATCGCGTCGTGTCCCAGCGTGATATTCAGGCTATAACCAATCAACGCGGCGACAACGATCGCGACCTGCTGACTGGCGGATTGCCAGCTGGTATAAAACCCTTTATTGCCTGGCGTTGCGATTTCGGACAGATAGACCGAGACGCCGCCTAACTCAACGCCCGCAGAAAATCCTTGTAATAACCGGCCCAGCAGCACCAACGCAGGCGCTGCCAGGCCGATCGTTTGGTAGCCGGGGACGAGGGCGATGAGCAACGTACCGCAGCCCATAATCGCCAGCGTCACCATCAGCCCTTTACGACGTCCGATTCTGTCAATATAGGCACCAAGCACAATCGCGCCGACGGGGCGCATTAAAAAACCGGAGCCAAAGACGGCAAAGGTCAACATTAATGAGGCAAATTCGCTTTCCGCCGGAAAAAACGTTCTGGCGATATAGGTGGCGTAAAATCCGAACAAGAAAAAATCAAACTGTTCAAGAAAATTGCCGCTTGTCACGCGCAGTATTGCGCCGAACGTGCCGGCGCGCGATGTTGCAGGTGTGTGTTGTGCCATAGGGTTTGCTCTCCACTGTCTTTATTGTTTTATGGGTAAGATGTTGCGGGTCAGTTGCCTGTATCCCCCGCATGTTTTCCGCGTCGCTTCTCAACTGCCCATTTGAGTAAGGCCGCGCAGCGGAAAAATCCGTGGGCGAATTTTCCGTAGGGAAGAGTGAGAAAGAGCGCCATCACCACGCCTAAATGGAGCGCCAGCAGTATGCCCATTCCGCTGGTGTCTCTGCCTGCCAGCAGCGCCAGCCCGGTAAGACTGGTTAAGAACAGCAGCAGAATAAAGCCGCGATCCATGGGTTTCTGGCGCACATCGCCATGTAACGGCGACCGCCGCAGATTGAGCCACAGTAGCCCGGCCGGGCCGATAAGCAGACCGATACCGCCCAGCGTGCCGAGCATGACCGGCAGGCTAAAGAACGGGTAGGGCGCTTCCCAACCGGCGACGTAGTGATAGCCCGTCGCCACGACCGTGGCGGCAAAACAGAGCATAAAACCGTAGAAGGTAAAGTGATGAAAGCGACGGCGCAGCAGCGTGAACGCATCGTCCGCTTCGTTACAGCCTTTGCCGTGACCGCCGTCGAGATATTTCAGCGTTAACGCATTGTGCGACGCTTCCGCAATCTCCGCCGAACGCGGTACACCCGGCGAGATCTCACGCCAGAAGCGAATTACGCCCGCCATAAGCAAACCGATTGCCAGCACAAAAACTGAGCCAAACATCCATGCCAGCAGGCTATGCGGAAAAATTTGATAGAAGTCACCGGCCAGCGGCGGATGAATCAGCGACCCTTTCAGCGCCATCGCCAGTAATAAAAAGAGCGTCAGACCGACTATCAGCGCCAGCGCGACGGTGATCCCCGCCCGACGGTATAACGCGCCAAAAGCCGCGGGCTGGGCATACTGTTGATACGTCTCCAGGCGGGCTTGTGCCATCGCTTTCGGCACGTTAATGGCAAATTCATGGGGCGGCGCGTACTGGCACGCGTGCAGGCAGGCGCCGCAGTTATGACATAAATTCGCCAGATAATGAATATCGGCTTTACCGAATTCGAGCCGCTGGGTCATCGCCGGAAATACCGCGCAAAAACCTTCGCAGTAGCGACACGCGTTACACACTTGCATGACGCGTTCGACCTCGGCTTCCGGTTCGGTAAGCACGGTGGCCTCAATGATTAATTTTTCAAGCTGTTTCATGCTGCGCCTCCTTGTGCGCCGCGCGGGCGGCTTCTATTCCCGCAATGCGGCCAAAGGTTGTGCCGATAGACATGCCTACGCCTGCGGTATACCCCTTGCCCAGAACATTTCCTGCCATCATCTCGCCGGCAACAAACAGGTTGCGGCTTGGATGACCGGCAAAATGCACCGCGGCACGTTCGTTAACTTTCAGACCCAGGTAGGTAAACGTGATGCCGGGTCGCAGCGCATAACCGTAGTAGGGCGGCGCATCAAGCGGGCGCGCCCAGTGGGTTTTCGCCGGCGTCAGGTTTTTAGTAGCGCAGTCATCAAGCAAGGTATGATCAAAATGACCGGGCTGGCAGGCCTGGTTATACTGCGTGACAGTATGGGTAAATTTTTCCGCGTCCAGCCCCAACTGGCAGGCCAGCTCAGCCAGCGTATTGGCCTGCGCGCCAGGAAAAACCGGCGGCATAAAGTGGCCGATGGCTTTGCTGTCAATAATCGAATAGCCAATTTGTCCTGGCTGTTGAGCAACCAGCCGCCCCCAAATGGCGTAACGCTTCGGCCAGAAATCTTCGCCTTCATCATAAAAACGTTCGGCGTCGCGATTCACGACAATACCCAGCGATACGCAATCCACGCGAGTACAAATACCGCCGTCGTACAGCGGCGCCCTGGCATCAATCGCTACGCAGTGCGACTGGGACGGATCGCCAATGATATCCGCGCCGGCATCCATCATAAATTTGAGTAATACGCCCTGGTTAAAACGCGTGCCGCGAATCAGGAAATTATCCGCGGGCCATTCGCCGCGGGCGTTTTCTCCCCAGGCCTCCCGCAGCCATTCACGGTTTGATTCGAAACCGCCAGCCGCTAATACGCAGGCTTTGGCGGTAATCCGTTCGCTACCCGCCAGAGCTGCCACGAATTCGCCGTCATGAAGTTCAAGCGCGTGAACCGGCGTGTTATAGCGAATCTGTACGCCCAGCCGTTCGGCGCTACGGTAATAGGCATTGACGAGCGCTTTCCCTCCGCCCATAAAAAACGCATTGGTGCGCGCAACGTGGAGCGCCCCAGATAGTGGCGGTTGAAAGTTAACGCCATGTTTGCGCATCCAGTCGCGGCATTGCGAAGAGGTGCGAATGACCAGCCGCGCCAGCGCCTCGTTGGTGTTGCCGTCGGTGACTCGCCACAGATCCTGCCAGAATTCCTCTTCAGGATAGCTTTCTACCAGCACATCCTGCGGCGCATCATGCATACAGCGCAGGTTTCGTGTGTGCTGAGAATTTCCGCCGCGCCATTCCCGCGGGGCAGCCTCCAGCAGCAGAACCGATGCGCCCGCTTCCCGTGCGGTCAGGGCGGCGCATAATGCGGCATTGCCTCCGCCTATCACCAGTACATCAACCATCTTATACTCCCGTACCATTTAACTATTTGTTAAATTTGTAATTGAAATGTATACGGATAAATAAGCGGCGCGCTATCAGGTAGCGCTAAACAGGGGTTTAGTAAGCGTAAAGGGTTGCGCCTGGCCATTCACCGGCGTCGACTAACTGACGCATAACTTTGGTAAGGACTACTCTGGCGGCAAGGCCGGCGGGCGTCAGTTCATCATCCGACAGGCTGACTAAAAAATTGGGGCGGCTGAGTACCGGATTATGGACGCCGATCACGCGTAGCGCGTCGTTATCCAGATGAGAAATCGCCGCGCCGGGCTGCAACGTGGCGCCAAGACCGTCGCGCACGGCGCGCATCAACAACGCCAGGCCGTCAATTTCCGCGACGATTTCAACATTAAGCGCATGTTCCTGGCAGACAGCGTCCAGCCTGCCGCGCAGCCCATGTCCCTGGCTTGGCATAATGAGCGGAATGCCTGCCAGTTGTTCAGGTGTGATCGGGTTATCAGGAAGCGCCGCCAGCAGGGCATGGGAGCCAATCAGAAAAAGCTGTTCTTCAAGGATCGGTCTGGCGCTCCAGCGCAGGATTTTATCTTTTTGAAAGACAACGGCTAAATCAATCTGGCGGGTATTGATCATTCTTTCCAGATTACCGGACAAGCTTTCCACCACATGCAGTCGGACATCGGCATAGTTTTCCTGCATGGCATGGATAAACGGTATACCCAGTATGGAGGCGGTACTGGGGGCCATTCCTACGCTCACATGACCGGAAAGGCGCGCTTCTCTGGCGGCGAGAATCGCGTCGTCGGCATGACGCAGGGCGAGTTGCGCCTGTGAATAAAAGGCCAGCCCGGCGTTGGTTGGCGTTACGCCGCGCGAGGTGCGCTGCAGCAGACGGATGGCGAGCTCGTTTTCCAGACGGGACATCTGTTGACTCAATGCTGAAACGCCAATATCAAGATCCTGTGCGGCGCTGCCCATACTGCCGGTTTCAATAATACGCACGAAATAGCGTAACTGGCGAAGCTCCATTCCTGCTCTCCTGAGATGCGATAGCGTTTTTTACATTAAATCAACATCAAGCGGCAGGAAAGAGGAGGATATAAAAAAGCCAACCGGGCGGTTGGCTCTTCGAAAGATTTACACTTATTTAGTCGCGTCATCGTGCGCGTGCTCGTCTTCGCGGCAGTCGCCTTCAGCGCAGTGGCCGTAAAGATAGAGGCTGTGATTAGTTAAACGAATACCGTGTTTCGCCGCAATTTCACGCTGGCGCGCTTCAATAGAGTCATCACTAAATTCAATCACTTTTCCGCAGTCAAGGCAGATAAGATGGTCGTGATGATGCTGTTGCGTCAGTTCAAAAACGGATTTACCGCCTTCAAAATTATGGCGGGTCACGATACCGGCATCGTCAAACTGGTTCAGCACACGGTATACGGTTGCCAGACCGATTTCTTCACCCATGTCGATCAGGCGTTTGTATAAATCTTCCGCACTGACGTGATGGTTATCTGGTTCCTGAAGAACTTCCAGAATTTTTAAACGAGGAAGCGTTACTTTCAGGCCAGCCTTCTTTAATGCGGTATTGTTGTCAGTCATGCGGAATCTGTCCTGTTGCTAAACGATTCACTTCATTAGAGAAGTGACAGAAATTGCACTCAAGATAATGCGTATCATTATAGGACTGCCATGCCGAAATGAAAACCGCAAGTCTCTCGCAGATGTTAATAAAACTGTGGTTTTGCCTGCAAATTCTGGCGCCACCTGATTACACCCGGACATTGTACAGGGATGGGTGCGAAAGTTACAAATTTGTAGCAATTATTTTGATTGGTCTTGTCTATTGATGCGGCGCAGATATAACGCTGCGCCGCATAAGATTAGGCGTTGAGGATGTCGTCGAGGTGCAATTCAGCCGAAATTTGCTTAACCCATTTTTCAACACGCTCGGCGGTCAGTTCAGGCTGACGGTCTTCGTCAATCGCCAGACCGACAAAATGATCGTCGTCAGCCAGACCTTTAGAGGCTTCAAAATGATAGCCTGCGGTTGGCCAGTGACCCACAATCGTGGCGCCGCGCGGCTCAATAATGTCGCGAATCGTGCCCAGCGCATCACAGAAGTATTCCGCGTAGTCTTCCTGATCGCCACAGCCAAACAGCGCCACCAGCTTACCGTTAAAGTCAATCTCTTCGAGAGTCGGGAAGAAGTCATCCCAGTCACATTGCGCTTCGCCATAGTACCAGGTTGGGATGCCCAGCAGCAGAATGTCGTACCCTTCCAGGTCTTCTTTACTGCTTTTTGCAATGTCATGCACATCGGCAACGTCTTTACCAAGCTGTTTTTGAATCATTTTTGCGATATTTTCGGTATTACCGGTGTCGCTGCCGAAAAAGATGCCAGTGATTGCCATGAGTAAAATAACCTCTTGAAACTTATTGAAATGGTGGTGGCGAACTGCCCACGGATAAGGGCAATCATAGCAGAACAGGCAGATATGCGGAAACAGCAATCACGCGGGACTGCACGCTCTGCTACACGAAATATGAAACAAAACTTATTTTCAGACTAAACCCTGGCCGCGCAGCGCCATAAGCTGCTTCATTAATATTTCTTCAATGAGCTCGCTGCGGCTAATGTTGCGCGCTTCGGCCAGCTCATTCAGCGCGTCAACCGCTTGTGCGTTGAGTTTTAATTCGACACGCTTGAGGCCACGAACTTTGTCGCGTTTTAACTGGTTGCGCTTGTTGATGCGTAACTGTTCATCGCGCGAAAGCGGATTCGTTTTAGGTCGTCCCGGGCGACGCTCGTGCGCGAACAGATCTAATGTCGTACGGTCCGTTTGTTCTTTGGCCATGATTTTGGTGACTTCGGGGGAAACAATCAGCCAGGCTTATGCCCGGATGGATAGCGCGCCATCATACATCAGCGAGGAAGCGACGCCAACGCCCGCGCGCGTAATCGCGCACAGGCGATGAGTTTTTAATCAGTTAGCGTTTATCGTGCAGATAACGGCGGATGGCGCGCAGAACCGCCTCTGGTTTTTCGGCATGTACCCAGTGGCCCGCGCCGGCGATCACATGCGCGCGCGCCAAAGGGAATTGCGCCAGCAGCGCGTCGCGGTACGCTTCGGTCACGTACGGCGAGTTACCGCCTGGAATAAACAGCGCCGGATGTTCCCAGGGCGGAATGGTTTCCCAGCCGACGATATGCGGATACTGCTCCCATAATACCGGAACATTAAAACGCCATTCGCCTTCAGCCCAGGATTTTAACAGAAACTGGATCACGCCTTCTTCGTTGAGGTGTTGGCGCATAATCCCTGCCGCCTGTTGGCGGGATGTCGCGTCGGATTCGCTGACGGCATTAATGGCCGCGAAAATGCGATCGTGGCGGCGAACGTGATAATCCACGGGGGCGATATCAATCGCGACCAGACGATCGATGCGATCGGGCGCCAGCGCCGTCAGCGCCATTACCGCTTTTCCGCCCATGGAATGACCAATAAACGTCGCTTTTTCAATCTGCTGCGCGTCAAGCGTATCCAGAAGATCCTGGGCCATTGCCGGATAATCCATGACCGGATCGCGCGGCGATAAACCATGATTGCGCATATCGACCTGAATAATGTCGTGATCGGTCACCAGATCCCGCGCCAGTACGCCGAGGTTGTCCAGGCTGCCAAACAGACCATGAACGAGAACGATGGGGGAATTATTGTGCAGGTTTTGTGCAGATTGCGCTCGGATGTTTAATTTCATGGCAAAGTTCTTTTTTTCGCTCTGTCGGGTTAGGGTATTATGTTGACCATTCTGCCACTGGGCTGCAACCTCTAAGGTTTACTCCGAGTTTTTTTGTCAGCCGGGCTTAACGCTATCCGCTGTTGGGATTTGTTCCTATAATCCCAATGACTTGTATTCAGCAAAGACATCGCACTGGATTAAGATGAAAACGATTGAAGTTGATGATGAACTCTATAGCTATATTGCCAGCCACACCAAGCATATCGGCGAGAGCGCATCCGACATTTTACGGCGTATGTTGAAGTTTTCCGCCACGACACAGCCAACGGCTTCAGCGGTGAAGGGGACGCCTGCGGCGCAACCCGTTGCCGAAGCGAAACCGGTCAACCCGGTAAAAGACAAAGTTCGCGCGATGCGTGAGCTGTTGTTGTCTGACGAATATGCCGAGCAGAAAAAAGCGGTCAACCGCTTTATGCTGATTCTGACTACACTCTATTCACTGGATCACCACGCGTTTGCGGAGGCGACGGAGTCGTTGCATGGCCGCACGCGCGTCTATTTTGCGGCGGATGAACAAACGCTGCTGAAAAATGGGAATCAAACTAAACCTAAGCACGTTCCCGGCACGCCGTACTGGGTGATCACCAACACCAACACCGGCCGTAAATGCAGCATGATCGAACACATCATGCAGTCAATGCAATTCCCGGCGGAATTGATTGAAAAGGTTTGCGGAACAATTTAATCCTTGCATTAGAAGGACCAGGCAATGGCAATCCACAACCGCGCAGGACAACCCGCGCAACAGAGTGATTTGATTAACGTCGCCCAACTGACGGCGCAGTATTATGTACTGAAACCGGAGGCAGGGAATGCAGAACATGCCGTGAAATTTGGCACTTCCGGCCATCGCGGCAGCGCAGGTCGTCACAGTTTCAACGAACCGCATATTCTGGCGATCGCCCAGGCGATTGCTGAAGAGCGGGCGAAAAATGGCATTACCGGCCCCTGCTATGTGGGGAAAGACACCCATGCGCTCTCGGAACCGGCCTTCATTTCCGTGCTGGAAGTGCTGGCGGCAAACGGCGTAGACGTTATCGTGCAGGAAAATAATGGCTTTACGCCAACGCCTGCCGTGTCAAATGCTATCCTGGTCCATAACAAAAAAGGCGGCCCGCTGGCTGATGGTATTGTCATTACGCCGTCGCACAACCCGCCGGAAGATGGCGGTATTAAATATAATCCGCCCAATGGCGGCCCGGCGGATACCAACGTCACTAAAGTGGTAGAAGATCGCGCCAATGCGCTGCTGGCGGGCGGCTTGCAAGGCGTTAAGCGCATCTCTCTGGATGCGGCAATGGCCTCGGGCCACGTTAAAGCGGTAGATCTGGTACAGCCGTTTGTCGAAGGGCTGGCGGATATCGTTGATATGGCGGCGATTCAGAAAGCCGGTCTGACGCTGGGTGTCGATCCGCTGGGCGGCTCCGGTATTGAATACTGGAAACGTATCGCTGAGCATTACAAACTTAACCTGACGTTAGTTAACGATCAGGTTGATCAAACCTTCCGCTTTATGCACCTTGATAAAGACGGCGCGATCCGTATGGATTGCTCCTCCGAATGTGCGATGGCGGGTTTGCTGGCGCTGCGTGACAAGTTTGACCTGGCCTTCGCCAACGACCCGGACTACGACCGTCATGGCATCGTGACGCCTGCAGGGCTGATGAACCCGAACCATTATCTGGCGGTCGCCATTAACTATCTGTTCCAGCATCGTCCGCTGTGGGGCAAAGACGTGGCTGTCGGTAAAACGCTGGTCTCTTCCGCGATGATTGACCGCGTGGTGAATGACTTGGGACGCAAGCTGGTGGAAGTGCCGGTAGGCTTCAAATGGTTTGTTGACGGTTTGTTCGACGGCAGCTTTGGTTTCGGCGGGGAAGAGAGCGCGGGCGCTTCGTTCCTGCGTTTCGACGGTACGCCGTGGTCTACCGATAAAGACGGGATCATCATGTGCCTGCTGGCGGCGGAAATCACCGCCGTTACCGGGAAAAACCCGCAAGAGCATTACAATGAACTGGCAGCGCGTTTTGGCGCCCCGAGCTATAACCGTCTGCAGGCGAGCGCGACCTCCGTGCAGAAAGCGGCATTGTCTAAACTGTCTCCGGAAATGGTGAGCGCCAGCACGCTGGCAGGCGACCCGATCACCGCGCGTCTTACCGCAGCGCCGGGTAATGGCGCATCGATTGGCGGCCTGAAGGTAATGACCGATAACGGCTGGTTCGCCGCGCGTCCATCCGGTACGGAAGACGCTTACAAGATCTATTGCGAAAGCTTCCTGGGGGAAGAACATCGCAAGCAGATTGAGAAAGAAGCCGTTGAAATCGTTAGCGAAGTATTGAAAAACGCCTGATGGGCGATATGGAAGAAAAAGGAGCCTTACGGCTCCTTTTTTGTATTAACGGCGCTGCGCTTATCAGGCCTGTAAACCGCCTCCAGGCCGGATAAGGCGCTTGTGATATCTGACTTATTCGCTCTGAGTCGCCAGATGTCGGCGGCAGGTGAGGGCGTCGCATTCAATACGCACCACGCAAACCGCTTTCATCATATCTTCCCGATAACTGAAGGTTTTTCCCGGATCGGTCTGACGCATAATGACGTCCAGGCCGTAGCGCATCTCCTCGCGTGTTTGCAATATCGATGCCAGTCCGGTGGCGAAAACGCTGGTGTAGGCGTAGCTATAATCACAGGGGTCATCGGCACGTAGTAATGCATGGTCGCCGTCCATTTCAATGCATACTGCCGGGTTCTTACGTAACAGACGCATCTTTTTCCCGGTGCGTGCGCCGTGAAAATAAAATATCCAGCGTCCGTTCTGATACTCGTAGCCAAAATTTACGGGGACAACATACGGACAGAGATTGTCGTTAAACCCTATCCGACACACTTCGTGTTTACTGAGAATAGCCAGTATTTCTGCTATATCAGTGAGTTCCCGTTCTGGATTACTCATTTCTATTATCTTATTCAAAGTGTGAAAATGCCCGGACTACCGTTACCGCAGCCCGGGCGCGCCATCAGCCGTGTTTATTTTTCAATTCAAAACGCGGTGAGACCAGGCCGTATAACGTCCAGCCGAGGAAGGTCACAATTGAGCCGTACAGCATGGCTTCTTCACCGGAGGAATAGAGCGCGTAGAAGCTATACATGGCACCAACGAAGGCCACGAAGTTAGCGACTTTCGCTTTTGATGACGGCACATTCGCCATTTTCTGAATGATAACCAACGCGGCCATCGACAGAATATACGGAATAATGTTCGTCACCACCGCCAGGTTAACCAGGACGTTAAACTGACTATTCAGCGACGGGCTAATGGTCATCAGCGACAGGCCAGTCTGAATAATCACAATAATCAGCATCCCCTGTACCGGCGCGTCGACTTTCGTTACACGAGAGAAGACTTTCGGGAAATAGCCTTCGTCAGCGGAGGATTTAAAGACCTGGGCGATAGTGAACTGCCAGCCCAGCAGCGAGCCGCAGCAGGACATTACCATCAGCGCCATGATCACTTTACCTACCGCAGGCGTGAACATCTGTGCAAACGCCAGACCAAACGGCGCCGTGGAGTTCGCCAGATCCATGTTCGGCACAATCCCGGCAATCACGTTAGTCGAAACGATATAGATGACCGCCGCGCCCAGCGTACCGCCCAGTACCGCAATGGGGACGTTCTTTTCCGGATTCTCGACCACGTCTGCGTTGGCGCAGGCGGATTCTAGTCCAAGAAATGCCCACAACGTCATGGCGATGGAAGAACCGACCGCGCTAAAGAACGGAACATGGTGCGGGTTCCATGACGCTACGTACATGCTGGGGCTAAACCAGAACCAGCCAATGATGCACAGGCCGACAACCGGAATGATGACGCCCCAAACGGTAACGCTACTGATCTGTCCGGTAATACGCGCGCCGCCAAAGTTTGCGATGGTACAAACCCACAATACGGCGATAGTCGCCAGACCGATCTGGAGCGGCGTCAGCGCGGCGCCGAACAGTTCGGTACCATAGCCGACAGCGGAGATGGCGATAGCCACGTTGGCGATCAGCAGCGAGACGCCGTAGGTATAGTTCGCCATAAAGTTGCCGGATTTACCGAAGGCATATTCGGCGTAACCGCCCATGCCGCCGGATTTACGGCTAAACATACCGCATTTCGCAAACGCCCAGGCCAGTGCCATCGAGCCGACGGCGGTGACCAGCCAGGAGATAATGGATATCGTGCCGACTTCAGACAGTTTGGTCGGTAGCATGATGATCCCGGAGCCCATCATGTTGACCATAGTCAGAATTGTGAGCTGCACGACACCCATTTTATTGGATTTAGGTTTACTCATAATTTTTCCTCCTTCAGCAGGGAGCGCTGCGCGTCACGAGGTTTAATGACGTAGCACCAGACCTGCTTACGGCCGTCGTGTTCTTCGATATAAACGCCCTGCAGTTCAGGCGCAAAGCCCGGCAGCAGGTTGATCCCTTCTTCCAGGGCGCTGAAGTAACGCAGGACAGAACCGCCCCAGATTTCACCCGGAACTACACACAGCACTCCCGGCGGGTAAGGCAGAGCGCCTTCAGCCGCGATACGACCTTCCGCTTCCGGCAGGCGAACCAGTTCGACCTCGCCGCGCAGATAGGCATAGTTGGCCTCTTGCGGATTCATACTGACTTTCG
This sequence comes from Salmonella sp. SAL4457, assembly GCF_046548235.1. Taxonomy (NCBI): domain Bacteria; kingdom Pseudomonadati; phylum Pseudomonadota; class Gammaproteobacteria; order Enterobacterales; family Enterobacteriaceae; genus Salmonella; species Salmonella sp. SAL4457. The sequence goes on along the minus strand of NZ_JBGDZO010000003.1, from coordinate 55,165 downwards.
GGAAATGCGATTTACGGAACATCTCTTTTTGCAGCTGTTTCACGTTGTGCCGCGCATAGAGATCGTGCATCTCCTGGCAAAGCTGACGCAGGGTATAGCCGGCATAACGCGCTTCATGCTGTTTGTAGATGGACGGTAATACTTCCGCTAACGGCGCATCAGCTTCCAGCAGTTTTTCGAAACGAGCCAGCAGGGCGACAAGCTGTTGTAACTTCGCCATGTCTTCTGCCGGCGTCAGCAGGAACAGAATGGAGTTGAGGTCGCATTTTTCCGGCACAACGCCGTTCTCGCGCAGGAAGTTGGCGAGGATCGTGGCAGGAACGCCAAAGTCTTCATATTCGCCGCTCGCTGCATTAATGCCCGGTGTGGTGAGCAGCAGTTTGCAAGGGTCGACAAAGTACTGATGTTCGGCATAGCCTTCAAACGCATGCCAGTGTTCTCCCGGAACGAAGTGGAAGAAGCGCAGATCGCTGGCGATCTCTGACGTCGGGTATGACTGCCACGGCTTACCATCAATCAGTTCCGGTACGAACGGACGGATGTGATGACAGTTTTCGAGGATCAATTTACGGGCATCGATGCCGTTAACCACGCAATCCATCCACATATTGCGACCGCTGACGCCTTCGTGCATTTTGGCGTTAACGTCCAGCGCGGCGAACAGCGGATAGAACGGGCTGGTGGAGGCGTGCATCATAAAGGCGTTGTTCATGCGCTTATGCGGAACGTAGCGCGATTGCCCTTTGATATGGCTATCTTTTTTATGGATCTGCGAGGTCTGGGAGAAACCGGCTTGTTGTTTATGAACGGACTGCGTCACCAGAATACCCGGATCGTTTTCGTTCAGTTCCAGCAGCAGCGGCGAACAATCGGCCATCATCGGAATAAATTGTTCATAGCCGACCCAGGCGGAGTCAAACAGGATGTAGTCGCACAGATGACCAATTTTATCAACGACCTGACGGGCGTTATAAATGGTACCGTCGTAGGTGCCTAACTGGATGACGGCCAGACGGAATGGACGTGCTTCGCGGGCACGCTGCGGCGCGACTTCGCTAATCAGCTCGCGCAGGTAATCTTCTTCGAAGCAGTGAGCGTCGATCCCGCCGATAAAACCATACGGGTTACGCGCGGTTTCCAGATAAACTGGCGTTGCGCCCGCCTGCAATAATGCGCCGTGGTGGTTAGATTTGTGGTTGTTACGGTCAAACAGTACCAGATCGCCCGGCGTTAACAGCGCGTTGAGTACGACTTTGTTAGAGGAGGAGGTCCCGTTCAGCACAAAGTAGGTCTTATCGGCGTTAAAGACTTTCGCCGCATGTTGCTGCGCAATGCAAGGCGCGCCTTCGTGAATCAGCAGATCGCCCATCGCCACGTCCGCGTTGCATAGGTCGGAGCGGAAGAGCGTTTCGCCAAAGTATTCCACGAACTGATTACCGGCAGGATGACGGCGGAAGAATTCGCCGCCCTGATGCCCCGGGCAGTCAAATGCGCTGTTGCCCTGGTTGACATAATCCACCAGCGCGCGGAAAAACGGCGGACGTAACTGCGTTTCGTAGTGGCTTGCTGCGGTTTCCAACTGGCGACCATAGAAGGCAGTACGGGATTCATTATATTCGAATACACCAGAGATACGCGGCAAATACTCAGGCGGTACGCGCCCTTCGTCATGAGTCGCGACAAACACGGGAATACCGTAACCCGTTGCGTCGATTTCATCGAGTTTTCCGTGTTCAATGTCGTCAATGGATAACACGATGGCAGCCACGTCGATGAAACGACTCTCATCAACATTTACAATATTACGGTGTGTAGAAAAACAATCCGGGCAATGACGGCTAACGGCAATTTTTAATTCTGACATTTTTCATCTCTTTATTTCAGGTAATAGCAGGCCCTCAATTTCTCGCATGAGAAACTGATTCTTCCGGAAAAAATCAAAGCTATCCCGCTGATAAAAAAATCAGTAAATTAGCTTTATTTTAGATGTAATAAATCCCAACCCGTCCGGTTGCAGGAAATTCAGGATTTAAGGAGTTGAGTACTACGATATACAGGCAGAAACCGTGATAACTAAAATTGCGCTGAGTCGGAATTTCTTCTGTCAAACCACATAGTTAGCTGGCTGGACGTAAAGGAATTACCGTACTGTCGCTTTTAACAATTCGAGTTATTTAGGCAATAGACCTGAATGACATAAGGGTCGGAAAGACCTGTATGCTGAAGTACCCGTAGCAGAAAAACTACCGGGCATTAAAGAAATGAAAGTCGAAACTATTACGGTGGGCAAACATCATAATATGCGTTGTCCGCCTTATATGGGGCATAAAACGATTATTATTTTCCATTTTGAGGTCCTTTCATTGATTTATTGAAAGCATGGATATTTTATCCAGGAAGCGCCAGCAATCTGTGAACCAGATCAACAAAAAACGATCATTTGAAAAATAATTAGTCGGCGATTATGCATATCGTGCTGTGAAATAACGGATTGTTTCTTAAATGTTAATTATATGTTTTTTATATTCTCCATAAAATATAATATCGCCGCGAAAATAATTATTCGCGACGCCGAAAATAAATGACATAAAAATTAGAAGTTATTTAAAAATAATGAATAGCTATTCACGGCATAAAGCGATAGCCAATTCCGGTTTCGGTAATAAAATGGCGTGGGCGGGTGGGATCTTGTTCCAGTTTCTGGCGTAAATGGCCCATATAGATGCGCAAATAGTGGCTATGCTCCACGGCGTTAGGGCCCCAGACCTGGTTTAATAACTGCCGTTGGGTTAATACCTTGCCGGCATTATTGAGTAATACCGCCAGCAGGCGGAACTCAATGGGCGTCAGATGGATTTCTTCGTCGCCACGGTGGATCAACCGTGCGGCGAGATCGACCGTCACGCCGGAAAAGCGGACGATCGGATCGGCGCAAGGGCTGGCGGCGTGCCGTCGCAGCGCGACACGCAAACGCGCCTGCAACTCGCCAATGCCGAATGGCTTGCTCAGGTAATCATCAGCTCCGGCGTCAAGCGCGGCAATCTTATCGCTTTCTTCGCTGCGGGCGGAAAGGACAATCACCGGTATTGCGCTCCACTGACGCAGGTCGCGAATAAAATCGATTCCGTCGCCGTCCGGCAGGCCGAGATCGAGAATAATCAGATCGGGCTTTCGCGTGGCGGCTTCCAGTAAACCACGTTGTAATGTTTCAGCTTCATACACGCGCAGGCCGTCGCCCTCCAGCGCAGCGCGCAGAAAGCGGCGGATGGCCTGTTCATCTTCAACAATCAGAACGTTTGTCACATATCCTCATGAAAATCATCAAGTTCAGGTGGCTTTCCTTGCGGCAGCGTCACACGGAAACAGGCGCCGCCCTGCGGTCGATTATAGGCGGTAAGCGTGCCGCCGTGTACCTCTACGATAGCATGGCAAATCGCCAGCCCCAGCCCCACGCCGGGGACGGCGGACTCTTTGTTGCCGCGGGCGAACTTATCGAAAATCTTCTGTTCTTGCCCCGCAGGAATACCCGGCCCGTTATCCCAGACATCCAGTTGTAAACGATCGTCCTTAACCGCAGCATCAATGCCGATACTGGCCTGCGGCCCGGCGTACTTAACGGCGTTTTCCAGCAAGTTGATCAGGACGCGCTCAAATAAGGGGCCATCGACATGGATAAGCGTTAACTGTTGCGGCAGCGACAATGTAATCGGATGCAATAAACCCGGCTCTAACATCTGTAACGCGCTACCGACGACCTCTTCCAGCGTCAGCCACTCTTTTCTAAGATTAAACCCGCCGGACTGAATACGCGCCATATCCAGCAAATTATTCACCAGCCGGGTGGTGTTGAGAATATGCTGGCGGATTTCACTGGCCTGACGCGCGTGGGGCGATCCTGCGCTGGCTAAATCCAGCGTCAAAATTTCCGCCTGGCCGAACAATACCGTCAGTGGCGTGCGTAAATCATGCGACAGCGCCGCCAGCAGAGCGTTGCGAATACTTTCTCGCTCGCTGGCGAGACGCGCCTGTTCTTCGCTGGCGGTCAGCGTCAGTCGTTCCAGCGCGTTGGCGACAAGCAGAGTGAATGTTTCCAGCAGGCGTTGCTGCTCCGGCACCATTAACTGACGCAAATTACCCGGTTCGACGATAGCCAGACCGTACGTTTTATCGGCGCTTTTCAGCGGCAGGATTTGATAAGGTACGCCAGGGAGGGTATCGGTGCCTGCGCCGGCAGGCTGGCCTTTATCAAAACTCCAGCGCGCAATTGCGTCGTCCCACGGCGTCATGCCTTGCTGGTGGGTGAGAGGCAGCAACTTACCGTTAGTATCAGGTAATAAAATTTGGCTGCGCGCCTGAAACGTCGAGGCGATAAACCGCTCGCTGGTCGCGGCGATATCATGTTCGCTACGCCCGACGGCCAGCGCTTTAGACATTTCATATAAATGGCGGGTACGCTGTTCCCGATAACGGGCGACGCGCGCCTGATAGCGCACCCCGGCAGTAAGATTGCCAATCACCAGACCAACCGTCAGCATCACGGCAAAGGTCAGCAAATACTGCACGTCCGAAACGGCGAGCGTACCGCGTGGCGCGATAAAAAAGAGATCGAAACTCGCCACGTTAATCACCGTCGCCACCACCGACGGCCAGCGTCCGTAAAGCAGCGCAATCACCACTACGCCCAGCAAATAGAGCATCACCAGATTGGCGGCGTCAAAGGTGACAAGCCACTGCATAGCGATAAGCGTGGTGATGGCGCAAAGCGCTACGGCGACCAGACAGCCCTGAATCTGCCCACGCCATTTCTCTTTAAAAGGTCGGTTATCAGGCGTTTGCGCCAACGCGCGGGCAGGCGGCTCTTCCAGCGCGACGATCACCTGATCGAGATCCGGCGCGCGCCTGGCAAGACGGTCGGCGAAAGCGTCACGTCGCCACCAGCGTCGCGACGCCGGGCGGCCCATGACGATTTTCCCCAGATTATGCTCGCGGGCATAGCGCACGACCGCTTTCTCTTCGGCGGGATCGGACAGGGTGGCGGTTTCCGCGCCAAGCTCCTGCGCCAGGCGCAGCGCGCTTAAAATAGCCCGCCGTTGTTTTTCCGGTAAGCGGTGTAACGTTGGCGTTTCGACATAGACGGCGTGCCAGACGCTGCCAAGCCGGGAGGCCAGACGCGCCGCGGTACGCACCAGTTTTTCGCTGCCGGTGTTATGCCCGATACACAGCAAAATCGCATCGCGGGTATGCCATACTTTTTCTTCGCCCGGATGCGCGCGCCAGGCGCGCATCTGATCGTCCACGCGATCGGCTGTCCGGCGTAACGCCAGCTCGCGGAGGGCGATCAGATTGCCCTTGCGGAAAAAATGTTCAATAGCGCGTTCCGCCTGGCCGGCGATATACACTTTACCTTCGTTGAGCCGTTGGCGCAGATCGTCGGGCGGCAGATCGACCAGTACGACTTCATCAGCGGCATCAAAAAAGGGATCGGGGACGGTTTCGCGCACCTGAATTCCCGTGACGCCGCTCACCACATCATTCAGACTTTCCAGATGTTGTACGTTCACGGTGGTGAAAACGTCGATTCCCGCTTCCAGCAGCTCTTCAATATCCTGCCAGCGCTTAGGATGGCGTGAGCCAGGCGCGTTACTGTGCGCCAGCTCATCCATTAAAATCAGCGCCGGACGCCGGGCGAGGGCGGCATCCAGGTCAAATTCGCGGATTTGCCGCCCCCGGTGCGAGTGACGTTTTGGCGGCAGAATGGTCAGCCCGTCAAGTAGTGCGGCGGTCTCTTTACGGCCATGCGTCTCTACCACGCCGATCACCACATCCAGCCCCTGCGCTCGCAGCCGCTGCGCTTGCGCCAGCATCGCCCAGGTTTTTCCGACACCTGCGCAGGCGCCGAAGAAAATTTTCAACTTCCCCCGGTGGGGCGGGGGCGTTTGTTCCAACAAGCGATCCGGATCAGGACGCAAGGGTTCGTCGTTCATTTCGCTCTGTGTCCCTGTAGCGCATCCAGCGCCAGATTAAGCTCAACAATATTCACCACCGGTTGCCCAAGAAAGCGCGCCAGCGGCCTGTGCGTATATTCTGCAACCAGTTGCGCGACCTGTTCAACGGGAAGCTGGCGAGCCGCCGCTACGCGGGGGATTTGCCATGCCGCGGCGCCGGGCGTCAGATTATTATCCAGCCCGCTTGCCGAGGCCGTCGCCAGCTCAACCGGAACCGCGGAACTCGCCTGGGGGTTAGCGGCGCGTAGCGCGGCGACGCGGGCCTGTATTTGCGCATCCAGTTCGGGATTGCTGGCGGCCAGGTTGCTTCCGCCCGACGCCAGTGGATTATAAGGCGTATCGGCGGTGGCGGAGGGCCGGCCATGAAAATAGCCCGCGGCGGTAAACGATTGTCCGATAAGCGCTGAGCCGCGTATCACATTGTCTTTATGAATCAGCGAGCCATTAGCCTGCCAGGGAAACCACCACTGCCCCAGCGCCGTGGTCAGAAGCGGATACACGCCGCCAGTCAATAACAGCAGAAATAACATTGTCGAAAAAGCAGGACGTAAACCGATCATCATACACCTCACGCCAGACCCAGCAGGGTCAGCAGCACATCAATCACTTTGATGCCAATAAACGGCACCACCAGACCACCCAGACCATAGATCCATAAATTACGGCGCAGCATGGCCGATGCGGAAAGCGGCTTATAACTCACGCCTTTTAATGCCAGCGGGATCAGAAAAATAATAATCAGGGCGTTAAAGATTACCGCGCTCAGAATGGCGGAGTTCGGCGAATGCAGCCCCATCACGTTGAGCGCGTTTAGCTGCGGATAGGTAGCGGCAAACGCGGCGGGAATAATGGCGAAATATTTCGCTACATCATTCGCGATACTGAAGGTGGTGAGCGAGCCGCGCGTCATCAGCATCTGCTTACCGATATGCACCACTTCAATCAACTTGGTTGGGTTAGAGTCCAGATCCACCATATTACCGGCTTCTTTCGCCGCCTGGGTGCCGGAGTTCATCGCCACCGCGACGTCAGCCTGCGCCAGCGCCGGGGCATCGTTAGTGCCGTCGCCGGTCATGGCGACCAGCCGTCCTTCCGCCTGATATTGGCGGATCAGCGCCAGCTTGGCTTCCGGCGTGGCTTCGGCAAGAAAATCGTCCACACCGGCCTCGGCGGCAATCGCTGCCGCCGTCAGGCGGTTATCGCCAGTGATCATCACCGTTTTAATGCCCATCTTTCGTAGCTGGGCGAAACGTTCTTTAATGCCGCCTTTAACGATATCCTTGAGGGCGATAACACCCAGTACGCGCGCGCCTTCCACTACCACCAGCGGCGTCGCGCCCAGACGCGCCACGTTCTCGACGTTTTGCTCGACATCGGCGGGAAAATGGCCGCCATTGCTCTCGACATGACGCCGAATCGCGTCCACCGAGCCTTTACGGATCATCCGGTTATCGATATTAATCCCGCTCATACGGCTTTGTGCGGTAAACGGAACAAAGGTGGCATGAAGCGACTGCACATCGCGTTCACGCAGGTTAAAGCGCTGTTTGGCGAGGATCACAATGCTGCGACCTTCCGGCGTTTCGTCGGCCAGCGAAGCGAGCTGCGCGGCGTCAGCCAGCGTGCGTTCGTCCACCCCTCGGGCGGGTATAAAATCGGACGCCTGGCGGTTGCCGAGCGTGATAGTGCCGGTTTTATCCAGCAGCAGCACGTCGACATCGCCCGCGGCTTCTACGGCGCGGCCGCTGGTGGCGATGACGTTCGCGCCCAACATTCGGCTCATTCCGGCTACGCCAATGGCGGAGAGTAGCCCGCCGATGGTGGTGGGGATCAGGCACACCAGCAACGCCACCAACACGGTGACGCTGACCGCGTTACCGCCCCAGGCGGAGAAGGGCCACAGGGTGGCGGTCGCCAGTAAAAAGACAATGGTCAGGGCGATGAGCAAAATCGTCAGGGCAATCTCGTTAGGCGTTTTCCGCCGCTGCGCGCCTTCCACCATCGCGATCATCCGGTCAAGAAAGGTTTCGCCAGGATTGACGCTACAGGCAATCACCAGCCAGTCGGAAAGAATTCGCGTGCCGCCGGTGACAGAGGCGAAATCGCCGCCGGACTCGCGGATCACGGGCGCGGATTCGCCGGTAATCGCACTTTCATCCACCGAGGCGCCGCCTTCGATGACCTCGCCGTCGCAGGGAATAATATCGCCCGCTTTGACCAGGACAATGTCGCCTTTTCGCAGTTCAGCGGCGGGCACGTTATCGGCCTGCGCATCATGGCGCGGGGCGCGCAGGCGGCGAGCGAACGCGGTCTTTTTCACTCCTTTCAGACTGTTTGCCTGGGCTTTGCTGCGGCCTTCCGCCAGCGCTTCGGCAAAATTGGCGAACAGTACGGTGAACCATAACCACAGACTGATAATCCCTGTAAACAGGGCGCTTCCCGCTATTTGTCCTGTTACCATAGCGAGCGTTAACAGAGTGGTTAGCACGCTGCCGGCCCAGACCACAAACATCACCGGGTTACGCCACTGGGCGCGTGGGCTTAATTTTTTTACGGCATCCGTTAGCGCCTGTACGAGTAAAACAGGTTCAAACAGCGCCAGTTGCTTGCGACTCATATCAATGTACTCCACATCGCTCAAGGTAAAGAGAAATGTTCCGCTACCGGGCCAAGCGCCAGGGCAGGAATAAACGTCAGCGCGCCGACCAGCAGTACCGTGCCGATGAGCAGTCCAATAAATAGCGCGCCGTGGGTCGCCAGCGTTCCCTGACTGGCCGGCTGTACTTTTTTACTGACCAGCGATCCGGCGATGGCCATGACAGGAATAATCACGCCGAAACGTCCGACGAACATGCAGAACGCCAGCAAACAGTTCCAGAAAGGCGAGTTAGCGCTCAGACCCGCAAAGGCGCTACCGTTGTTGTTGGCGGCAGAGGAGACGGCATATAGCACTTCGCTAAAACCGTGCGGGCCAGGGTTCAGCATTGCGCTGCGTCCGGCATCCGTCATCATCGCCAGCGCCGAACCCAACAAGACCAGCATCGGCGTGACCAGAATCGCCAGCGCGGTCATTTTCATTTCGCGCACGTCGATTTTTTTCCCCAGATACTCCGGCGTGCGACCGATCATCAGCCCCGCGATAAACACCGCCAGCAGGACAAACAGCAACATGCCGTACAGGCCTGAACCGACGCCGCCAAAGACCACTTCGCCAATTTGCATCAGCCACATCGGCACCATACCGCCCAGAGCGGTAAACGAGTCGTGCATGGCATTTACCGCCCCGCAGGACGCCGCGGTCGTGACGACGGCAAACAGGCTGCTGGCCAGCACGCCAAAGCGTGTTTCTTTACCCTCCATGTTGACGCTACTGTCCGCGCCTGCCGCCAACAGATGTGGATTTCCCTGAACTTCCGCCCACATCACTACCGCTACGCAGACCACAAAAATGAATGACATTGCCCACAGTAGCGCGCGTCCCTGACGGCGATCGCCCGCCGCTTCGCCAAAGGCAAAACAGAGCGCGGCTGGAATCAAAAATATCGCCAGCATCTGCGCCAGATTAGTGAGCGCGGTGGGGTTTTCGAACGGATGCGAAGAGTTGGCGTTAAAGAAACCGCCGCCGTTGGTGCCAAGCATTTTGATCGCCTCCTGCGAAGCAACCGGCCCCATCGGCAAGAGTTGTTTAGCGCCTTCAAGGGTGGTGATGGGCTGATAAGCCGACAGGTTTTGCGGTACGCCTTGTTGGATAAAAAACAGCGCGATAATTAACGCGACAGGAAATAATATCCATAGCGTAATGCGTACCAGATCCTGCCAGGCATTACCCAGCGTGTGCACATTCTGGCGCGTAAAGGCGCGGATAAGCGCAAAAACCACCGCAATCCCGGTTGCCGCCGACAGGAAATTTTGCACCGTCAGCCCGGCCATCTGGCTAAAGTAGCTCAGCGTGCTTTCGCCGCTGTAGGCTTGCCAGTTGGTATTGGTGACAAAGCTGACGGCGGTATTCAGCGCCAGATCCCAGGACAGCCCCGGTAGCCGCTGCGGATTTAAGGGCAGCCACTCCTGCCAGAACAACAGGCAAAACAGGATGCCCAGTCCCAGCAGATTGAGCGTCAGTAGCGCCAGTAAATACTGACGCCAGTTCATTTCGTGGTCGGTAATGCCAAGAGTCCGCCAGAGGATACGCTCAACGCCAGCCACGCCCGGCAACGGAACGGCGGCGATGAGCCTTGCCAGGCCCGAACCCAACGGTTTCGCCAGTACCAATAAAATCAGTAAAAAACTGGCGATCAGTAAAAATCCTTGCGCGGCCATCAGAACGCCTCCGCATTAATCAGGGCATAGACCAGATAACCTAAAAGTAAGAAAACCAGCACGATGCCGGTTATCACGCCTGCACTCACAGAGCACCTCCAGTGGCATTGTTTTACTCCTGAGAAAGGTAATTTTTTGGCTGCAAAGATTTCGCAAAAATTGGCGGGCGGAGTGTAAAAAAAGTATAAAAATGGCAAAGACCATTATTTAACTAATGGTTAGTATTAATTTAACCTTTTTGTAACTAATTTACGCTTTGAATGTAAATCTGCTGGAAAAGCGTGAAAATAAGTGGTCGGATGAGTAGTAAAATTACACCGAAAGCGGTACTATTTTAATCAGGTAACGAGGTTCAATTTTTCGGTGCTATTCACCGATTCAATCTATACCGGGGCGGATAGCGTCGGTATAAAGGGGGGAAACGTATGGAACACTATAAAGACTATCCGGCGCATGTCATTTTTGCCCGTCGTGCTTTCGCGGTGATCGCAGGCGTGCTGGCGTTGCCGGTGATGCTCTTCTGGAAAGACCGCGCGCGTTTTTATAGTTATCTGCACCGTGTCTGGTCGAAAACCAGTGATAAACCGGTATGGATGGCGCAGGCTGAAAAAGCCACCTGCGACTTTTATTAATCGCGACCAGCCTGAAAAACCGTCAGCTGCCACGCTGGCGGTTTTTTTATGCGCCAGGGTCTACACTGTTTAACGCTATTCGCCGTGACGTTTCATCTTTCAGGAGTTGTATGCCCACCCATTTAGTCTGGTTCAGGCGCGATCTGCGTTTACAGGATAACCTTGCGCTGGCCGCCGCCTGCCGCGATGCATCCGCGCGGGTGCTGGCGCTTTATATTTCCACCCCCGCGCAGTGGCAGGCCCATGATATGGCGCCGCGGCAGGCGGCATTCATCAGCGCGCAGCTCAATGCGCTACAGGCGGCCCTTGCAGAGAAAGGCATTCCGCTGCTGTTTCATGAAGTGGCGGATTTTAACGCCAGTATTGAAACGGTCAAAAACGTTTGCCGACAGCATGACGTCAGCCATCTGTTTTATAACTATCAGTATGAGTTTAACGAGCGTCAGCGTGATGCGGCGGTGGAAAAAATGCTGCCCTCTGTCATCTGCGAAGGCTTTGACGATAGCGTGATTCTGGCGCCCGGCGCGGTGATGACCGGCAATCATGAAATGTATAAAGTTTTTACGCCGTTTAAAAATGCCTGGTTGAAACGGCTAAAAGAAGATATCCCGCCGTGCGTTCCGGCCCCGAAGATCCGGGTGAGCGGCGCGCTTTCTACACCCTTAACGCCAGTCTCGCTTAACTACCCGCAACAGGCGTTTGACGCCGAGCTTTTCCCGGTGGAAGAAAACGCGGTCATCGCGCAGCTACGTCAGTTTTGCGCGCAGGGCGCAGACGAGTACGCGTTACGGCGCGATTTCCCTGCGGTTGACGGCACCAGTCGGCTTTCCGCCAGCCTGGCGACGGGCGGCCTGTCGCCGCGACAGTGCCTGCACCGATTACTGGCGGAGCAGCCGCAGGCGCTGGACGGCGGGCCGGGAAGCGTCTGGTTGAATGAGCTCATCTGGCGGGAATTTTACCGTCATTTAATGACCTGGTATCCGGCATTATGCAAACACCAGCCGTTTATCCGCTGGACAAAACGCGTCGCGTGGCAGGAAAACCCGCACTATTTTCAGGCATGGCAGAAAGGCGAAACCGGTTATCCCATTGTCGATGCGGCGATGCGCCAGCTTAATGCGACGGGCTGGATGCATAACCGTTTACGCATGATTACCGCCAGCTTTCTGGTAAAAGATCTGTTGATTGACTGGCGGTTGGGGGAGCGCTATTTCATGTCGCAGCTTATTGACGGCGATCTTGCCGCCAATAATGGCGGCTGGCAGTGGGCCGCCTCAACCGGTACTGACGCCGCGCCTTATTTTCGTATTTTTAATCCCACGACTCAGGGAGAGAGGTTCGATCGCGACGGCGAATTTATCCGCCAGTGGCTACCGGCATTACGCGATATCCCTGGAAAAGCGATTCACGAGCCGTGGCGGTGGGCGGAAAAAGCGGGAGTCGTGCTTGATTATCCTCGGCCTATTATGGAGCACAAACAGGCGAGAATCGCAACGCTTTCCGCCTATGAGGCGGCGAGAAAAGGGGCGTGATACAGGCCCGGTAGCGCAAACTACCGGGCCTTCTGCTATCAGGATTCGACGGCCAGCGCGCGGCTTTTGAATTTGAAGGACTGATACAGCCAAATCAGCAGGACAACCCCTACGCAGGCTAACGCGCCCCAGGTGATCTGTTCAAAAACATCCACATAGGCGTTGATGGCGTAATTAACCGCGCCGCTGGCGTCGAAGGCGCTTTGCGAGGTCTGGTCAGCGATGACGCCTGCCAGATAGTTAGCTATCGCGCCGGACAGCAGCATATAAATTCCGGTTAATACGCCGGTGACGCCGGGGATATCAATGCGCGTAATTTGCGACATGGCGACCGGGTCGATAAACAGCTCGGCAAAGCCCATTACCGCCAGTCCCAGCACCATTAGCGGCATTGAAGAGTGTCCGTAAGCGGCGGACCAGCGTGCGCTCAGGGTCAGAATACAGAATCCGGCGCTCATCAGACCGAGACCCAGCGCGAATTTGCCCCAGATACGCACGGTGCGATTACCGCTTACGCTCTCTTTAACCAGCCAGGCCAGGACGACCCCACACAGCATCACGGCAAAGGCGTTCACCGACTGGAACATGGCGGTAGGAACGGAATAGCCCAGAATATCGCGGTTCACAAAGCGGTCGATATACAGGCTGATAGAACTGCCGCCCTGCTGGGCAAACGCCCAGAACAGCATACTGAACAGGGTCAGGGTGACAATCAGCCCCAGTTCTTTGCGCTGTTTGGCCGTTTGCGCCTGACGATAAATTTTTGCTAGCACGACCAGGCCGATCGCGGTCGCCACGATTAAGGCATAGACAGACCATTCTTTCCAGAACAGAACGGTAATCAGCAACGGCGCCGCTACCAGCAAAATTAACAGCCAGCCCCAGTTCGGCAGCAGGTAGTTTCTGGCGCACAACACGGCTTTATTAACGCCGGTGGTGTGGGTGAAATGACGATTTCCACACAGGAAGATCACTAACCCCGCAAGCATACCAATGGCAGCGAGCGCAAAGCCCATCGCCCAACTGTACTCCTCTTGCACATAGCCGCAGGCGATAGGCGCCACGATCGAACCAATATTGCCCGCTGCGTAAAGCAGCGAGAACCCGCCGTCGCGGCGCGGATCTTCCGGCTGGTACAGTTCGCCCAGCAGGCAGCTAATATTCGATTTAAACAGGCCGTAGCCGCAGACAATGATCGCCAGCGACAGATAAAGGAATGTCGGCGCGATCTCACTGGCGCCCAGCACTAAATGACCTATAGCCATTAAAAATGCGCCCAGCATGACTGCCATTCGGTTGCCAAGCACCTTATCCGCCAGATAGCCGCCAAGAATCGGCGTTACGTAGACCAGCGAACAATAAGCGCTGAATAACTCATAGGCGTGGTTATCGTCGTATTTTAGCTGATTGGTGAGATAAAGAATCAGTAGGGCGCGCATACCATAAAAGCTGAAGTACTCCCAAATTTGCAGGGCGACAACGTAGTAAATAGCGCGGGGTTGAGATGCTTGTTTATTCATCGTATTTCCGGGATAGAGGCGCTGCGGCAAGAAAGCGGCATTCTCAGATAATGCCTTTCTTTGTGGGCTTATTAAGCCTGCCGTATCGCCGTGTTTCCTTAAAGTTACCAACATGATACAGAACTGATTTTTTCTGCAATATGCGTTCTGATTGCATAAATATACATGAAACCGATCGTGTTTTGCTAAGTAATTTGCGCCAAACCCGGGGGGATTGTTTCTTGATGTGTCAAACAAATGTTTATCGACGAACGGCTAACGGGAGGCTATGTTAACGGAGGCTGAACCCGTAACGGGAAAGTAGAACGTGGGTTAAAGGGAGCGATGATGAAAAACACCGAGCTGGAACAACTGATTAACGACAAGCTGAACAGTGCGGCAATAAGCGATTATGCGCCGAATGGTTTACAGGTCGAAGGAAAAGAGACGGTACAGAAAATCGTTACCGGCGTGACCGCAAGTCAGGCGCTGCTCGATGAGGCGGTGCGTTTGCAGGCCGATGCGGTCATTGTTCATCATGGTTACTTCTGGAAAGGCGAGTCTCCGGTTATTCGCGGTATGAAACGCCGTCGCTTAAAAACGTTACTGGCAAATGATATTAACCTTTACGGTTGGCATCTGCCGCTGGATGCGCACCCTGAGCTGGGCAACAATGCGCAGTTGGCGGCGCTATTAGGCATTACCGTGAAAGGAGAAATTGAGCCGCTGGTGCCGTGGGGAGAGCTCTCAATGCCGGTGCCGGGGCTGGAACTGGCCTCATGGATTGAAGCGCGTCTGGGGCGTAAACCGCTATGGTGCGGCGATACCGGGCCAGAGAATGTGCAGCGTGTCGCCTGGTGTACCGGCGGCGGGCAAAGTTTTATTGATAGCGCCGCCCGCTTCGGCGTGGATGCTTTCATTACCGGCGAGGTGTCTGAACAGACCATTCATTCCGCGCGCGAACAGGGGCTGCATTTTTATGCCGCCGGGCACCATGCCACTGAACGCGGCGGTATTCGCGCCCTGAGCGAATGGTTGAACGAAAACACAGCGTTGGATGTGACGTTTATTGATATCCCTAACCCGGCATAACTGAGAGGTAATAAAGTGCAGCGAGCGCGTTGTTATCTGTTAGGCGAAACGGCGGTCGTCCTGGAACTTGAACCGCCGATTACGCTGGCGAGCCAGAAACGCATCTGGCGTCTGACGCAGCGTCTGGTCGATATGCCGAACGTGGTGGAAGCCATTCCCGGGATGAACAATATCACCGTGATCTTGCGGGAACCGCAAACCCTGGCGCTGGATGCGATTGAGCGTCTGCAGCGCTGGTGGGAAGAGAGCGAGGCGCTGGAGCCGGACTCGCGTTCGGTTGAGATCCCGGTGATCTATGGCGGCGCAGGCGGGCCGGATCTGGCGGCGGTGGCACGGCACAGCGGTTTGAGTGAAAAGCAGGTCGTGGAGCTACATGCCTCCGTTGAGTATGTCGTCTGGTTTTTAGGCTTTCAGCCCGGCTTTCCCTATCTTGGGAATTTACCAGAACCGCTCCATATGCCCAGACGCGCGGAGCCGCGCCTGCAGGTTCCGGCCGGTTCTGTCGGCATCGGTGGCGCGCAGACGGGTATTTATCCATTATCCACGCCGGGCGGCTGGCAGCTGATCGGCCTCACGCCGTTGAAGTTATTCGATCCGATGCGGGAGCCCCCGGTTCTGCTACGCCCTGGCGACAGCGTACGCTTTGTGCCGCAAAAGGAGGGAATATGCTGAATATTATTCGCGCGGGGATTTACACCTCCGTGCAGGATAGCGGGCGTCACGGCTTTCGTCAGTCGGGGCTGAGTCACTGCGGTGCGCTGGATAAACCCGCCTTTCAGACCGCTAATCTCCTGGTCGGGAACGATGCGAATGCCCCGGCGCTGGAAATCACTCTCGGTCAACTGGTTGTCGAATTTGAAAATGAGACCTGGTTCGCTCTTACCGGCGCAGGCTGCGAGGCGCAGTTGGATGATCAACCGGTCTGGACCGGCTGGCGATTGCCGGTAAAAGCGGGTCAGCGTCTTACGCTGCATCGACCGCTTCACGGGATGCGTAGCTATCTGGCGGTGGCGGGCGGTATTGCTGTGCCGGAGGTGATGGGATCGTGTAGTACCGATCTGAAGTCCGGCATCGGTGGGCTGGAAGGACGGCTGCTAAAAGATGGCGATCGGCTGGCGACGGGTAAACCACCGCGACAGTTTAGCGGGCCGCAGGGCGTGAAGCAGTTACTGTGGGGGAATCGCATCCGTGCGCTACCGGGGCCGGAATACCGTGAGTTCGATCGCGCCTCGCAAGAAGCGTTCTGGCGTTCGCCATGGCAGCTCAGTCCGCAAAGTAATCGCATGGGCTATCGTTTGCAGGGACAATCGTTAACGCGGACAACGGATCGCGAACTGCTGTCGCACGGTTTGCTGCCCGGTGTCGTGCAGGTGCCTTACAACGGCCAACCTATTGTGCTAATGAATGATGCCCAGACAACTGGCGGCTATCCGCGCATTGCCTGCATCATCGAGTCAGATATGTACCATCTGGCGCAGATCCCGCTAGGACAACCGATCCATTTTGTGCAATGTTCGCTGGAGGAGGCGCTCAACGCGCGCCGCGAGCGTCGGCGCTATCTGGAACAGCTTACCTGGCGACTTCAGCATGAACATTGATTTAAATGCGGATTTGGGCGAAGGTTGCGCCAGCGACAGCGAATTATTAACGCTGGTCTCCTCCGCCAATATCGCCTGTGGTTTTCACGCCGGTGATGCGCAAACCATGCTGACCTGCGTGCGCGAGGCGCTGAAAAACGGCGTGGCGATCGGCGCGCATCCCAGCTTTCCGGATCGGGATAATTTTGGGCGGACGGCGATGGTTTTGCCGCCGGAAACGGTATACGCCCAGACGCTGTACCAAATCGGCGCGCTGGGGGCGATTGTCCAGGCGCAAGGCGGCGTGATGCGCCATGTCAAACCGCACGGTATGCTCTATAACCAGGCGGCGAAAGATCCCCATCTGGCACAGGCGATTGCGAAAGCGGTACACGACTATGATCCGTCACTGATACTGGTTGGACTGGCGGGAAGTGAGCTGATCC
Source organism: Salmonella sp. SAL4457 (assembly GCF_046548235.1). NCBI lineage: Bacteria > Pseudomonadati > Pseudomonadota > Gammaproteobacteria > Enterobacterales > Enterobacteriaceae > Salmonella > Salmonella sp. SAL4457. The sequence continues at coordinate 38,065 of NZ_JBGDZO010000003.1, read as the reverse complement.
GGGCCGGTGAACGCCATCGCCTGGTGACGCGGCAGGAGGTGTTTGCCGATCGCGGCTATCAGGCCGACGGTAGCCTGGTGCCGCGCATGCAACCTGGCGCGCTGATTCACGACGAAGAGCAGGCGCTGGCGCAAACGCTGGATATGGTACAAGCCGGGAGAGTGAAAAGCGTTACTGGCGTGTGGACGACTGTCACGGCGCAAACGGTGTGCATTCATGGCGACGGCGAGTATGCGCTTGCATTCGCTCGCAGGTTACGCGCCGCGTTCAATGCGCGTAATATACACGTTATTGCCTGAGAGCCCGACGATTGAAGCTATTATATTACGGCTGCTAAAAATTATCGTGTTCTGTTCTCTTAATGTCAGGAAGAGGGATTTATTCAATACTATATAAATCCCCTTATAATATATTATTTTAAAAATAACCAAGTGATGCTGTAATAGCCAGTATGATGAGCTTATTGCTGTTAGCAGCAGAGTTTTTGAAAATCACTATGATATTGTTAGCTATCGCCATCTAATCAAACCTCCGGGGCGGGTAAACTACCTGACTCTCTATTACCCCTTTCTGATTGATTTACCTCACGATAGCCTCATTTTTAGCATTTATATTCCTCGTCATGACAACTTATCAGGAGATTGAAGCCAGATTGATTCGCTGTTTCACTATCACGTCATGGATAGCGTGCCAGATTGCCAGCTATATGGATTTTAAGCTGTTTACGCATAGCAACTTTTTTAGCGAAAATTAAACTCATCTGATCAGTGATTTTTTAGTATATTACTCATTTTGTTATGATGGATTTGTTTTGTGAAAAGAAAATATCTTACGCAAGAAGAGATTGAAAAACTGCTGTCAGCGACCGACAGAATGCCCTTCCCGGAAAGAAACCGCTGCTTAATCCTGATGGCGTTTATTCACGGCTTCCGGGCCAGTGAGCTGCTGGGGCTGCGCTTGTCGGATATTGATCTTGCAGGAAGACAGCTTTATATCCGGCGCCTCAAAAATGGCTTTTCAACGTGTCACCCCCTCCTTCCCGATGAGTATAACGTACTGAAAAGCTGGCTCAGGGCCAGGAAGTATCTTGAGAAAGGGGCTGACGGAGACTGGCTGTTCCTGTCGCTACGACGGCATCCGCTCAGCAGGCAACAATTTTTTTACATACTTCGTGAGGCAGGGCGGTTGGCCGAATTAACGATAGCGCCACATCCTCATATGCTGCGACATGCCTGCGGCTACGCCCTTGCTGATAAAGGGATTGATACACGACTCATACAGGACTATCTGGGGCACAGGAATATCCAGCACACCGTAAGATACACCGCAAGTAACGCCGGGCGTTTTCATGGAATATGGCGAAAAAAACGTCGAGTATAACCGTACGTTCTGATTCAAAAAGTTAAGTCCGCTTCGCGCTTTCATCATCCTCTCAGATTTACCCCTTCCACACAAGAGTCATACAATCGTAATCTATTGCTTATTAAGGAGTTATCCATATAACAATAAAAAAACTAAGGGAAAATTTACCTGGTCCAACCAGCACTATGCTGTATCCATTTTTGTCCTGCCTGCACAAAATGTTAATTTTAAGTGTTAAAAAAACGTATTAAATAATACTTAATGCTGATTAATTATCATATCAAAGAATTAAATCCTTTATTTTACCTTTTGAATCATATTGTTAAATCACAGAGAAGTCTGTTCAGGGAAAGCTGATTTACATAATCAACATATAAATCAATAGATTACTGTGTTTTCTATTTGTCATTTTGTACTCCGCACAGGGCAGAATTACCCTGCGGCAGGAGCATGTACTACTAGGGGGACTGACGGCCTGTGCAGCCGAAAAGCAGAACCGGACAGGGTGTCAGAGAGCAGTGTTTAGATAGGGCCAGACGTCATTTTTCATACAGACATGGAATGGCTCCCGGTCCACGAAAGGGTGCGGACATGTTGTTTCCACAACACGAAGCTGCCGTTGCTGGCGCAGTGCCGGGTCGGCAATGGCCAGAGGAGAACAATCTGATGACGCAAGAATATGCGGAAATGTCCACCGGAAGGGGGGGGACCAGTAAGTGCCGGTACAGTATGGGCGCAAAAATATTTTTGCTCCTGCTGGCGGTCTCCACCGTCGCAGCGTTGTTCAGCCTGTACCAGGTTCTGACGTACTGATATGCAGACGTTAACCAGAGTACTGCCGCCTCTCCGGCTGATTATGTTTTGTCAGTCAGGCGAAAATCCTACGCAGTTTCCGGATACCGGCGGCCTTTGCGTGGAGGACTGCGTTCGTCTCAGGACACCAGAAGGGCTGCTGGATCGGTTGCGTCGGTGGCCCGGCGCGATGGTGATATCCGCCGGACGGCCATCAACCCAGCTTCTGCTGTGGCAACAGGTTTTTCTGCGTTATCCGCGGACAGTGGTTTTTTGCAGCAGTAACGCGTTTTTACCGGTTGACGTCAGCGTGGAAGGTTACTTCCGCCATCTGAGGCTGATTAAACGCGCCATGTCGGTAAGGGTTCTGGCCAGAATGGCTGAGCTTGCCATATGGTCATCACTACAGACATCGCCTTACGAGGAGGAGATGAAAAGCGCGTTGAGCGTGCCGGAGCTGGTGATGGAGATAAACAGCCGCACGCTGGTCAGGTTACTGTCAGAGCGTCTGCCAAAACAGGGACGGCGGGTGCTGGGATTACTGTTGTCAGGCTGTAGCCCGGAAATGACGGCCCGTATGCTGGGAACCGGCGTGAGGCAGGTCTGGCTCGCGGAGCAGACGCTGAAACAACGCTGGGATATCCCGACAGGAGTACCGCTATCTGATGCGGTAAGAATAAGGATACCGGACGTCGGTCCGGACATCAGTCAACAGAGTGGGTTGGTAAAAACTGGGGCCGGTAACGCACCGGATTTATGCTGACAGCATATTTACATCATGCCGCGCGGTATTCAGACCCATAATGTTGCGTTCTGAATGAGTTATCTTCACAAAATAAATATGGCAATCATCGTTGTCCGGAAATACCGCATAACGTGTGACATTAATGAATCTGTAATCAGTGCGAGGGTTTACGCGCTGTGGCGGTAGCGTGGAATTATCTGGATGCGTTGAGTAAATTTCACTTTACCCTTCTGATATAAATGAAAATGGTTCTGGATAAACTATCTAATATTATCTGTGTCTGCGAACAGAGTGACAAAAATAATGCAACGTAAAAAGATACTAATTGTAGGTGCGGGCCTTTCAGGCGCAGTAATAGCACGCCAGTTAGCCGAGCAGGGACATGTAGTCAATATTATTGATCAACGTTCGCATATCGGTGGTAACGCTTATGATGCCCGAGATGAGCACACGGGTATTATGGTGCACGTTTATGGTCCTCATATTTTTCATACTGATAATGAAACTGTATGGAATTATGTAAATAAATACGCTGAGATGATGCCTTATATCAATAAAGTTAAGGCCACAGTAAATGGTCAGGTATTTTCTTTACCTATCAATCTTCATACCATCAATCAATTTTTTGGTGTCGCCTGCTCACCTGATGATGCCAGGAAATTACTGCTTCAAAAATGTGATAGCACCATTCTGGAACCACAAAATTTTGAGCAACAGGCCTTGCGTTTCATTGGTGAAGAGTTATATGAAGCCTTTTTTAAAGGTTATACCATTAAACAATGGGGGCTTCATCCTTCCGCGTTACCCGCTTCTGTATTGAAACGTATCCCTGTTCGCTTTAATTATGATGATAACTATTTCAATCATAAGTTTCAGGGAATACCAAAATTTGGTTATACACAAATGGTCAAGTCCATTGTCGAACACGAAAATATCGCTGTTGAACTATGTCGCTCCTTCACTCAGGAAATGCGGACAGATTATGATCATGTTTTTTTTAGTGGCGCGCTGGATGCCTTTTACTCCTGTCAATATGGCCGACTGGAATATCGTACATTAGACTTTAAAAAAATAATTTGCCAGAGTGATTATCAAGGATGCGCAGTAATGAATTATTGTTCAATAGATACTCCTTATACTCGGATTACTGAGCATAAATATTTTTCTCCGTGGGAGAGACATGAAGCTTCAATATGTTATCAAGAATATAGTCGGGAATGTGAAGCTGGTGATATACCCTACTATCCTGTTCGCAGGGCAGATAAAATGGATTTACTGAATAAATATCTGTCGCGGGCTAAAAAAGAAAAAAATATTACTTTCATTGGTCGTCTTGGCACTTATCGTTATCTCGATATGGACATCACGATAGCTGAAGCATTACAGACGGCGGATGTATACTTAACGTCGCTATATGAACAAAAAGAAATGCCAGCTTTTACAGTTACCGTTTGATGAAGTGTACAGCGCTAATCGTAACTTTTAACCGTCTTGAAAAATTAAAAAAAAGTGTGCGAGAGACTGTTAAGGCGGGTTTTTCCTCTATTGTTATCGTTAATAATGGCTCAAGCGACGGTACCAGGGAATGGCTTTCTTCATTAAGTGAACCTGGCATCACGATACTTAATCTTAAAGATAATCTTGGTGGTGCTGGCGGATTTAAAGTAGGTAGTCAATATATATGCTCATATAGTAATGCCGATTGGGTATTTTTCTATGATGATGATGCTTACCCGGAAATTAATATTTTAAAGCATTTCTCGTTATTAGATACCTCAAGATACCGTATATTTGCGTCGCGAGTTCAGGACACCTATGGGCGGTCTTGTCGGATGAATTTGCCTTTCATTAGGGTCCCATCTACGGTGTTTGAGACTATTTATTATGCGATGCGCCCAGAGAGGTTTTCTCCAGTAAGAACTCAGGTTACTGATGTTCAAACTGTGTCATTCGTTGGTATGATTATTGATCGAAAGGTATTGAATAACCATCTTAACGATATCCATGATGAACTTTTCCTTTATTATGATGATTTTTTCTTTGGTTATAAGCTAGTATTGTCCGGGCAGAAAATTCGTTACTCCCCAGAAATTAAATTTATTCATGATATCTCTATTCATGGAAAGTGTATCTGCCCCGAATGGAAAGTATATTATCTTTGTAGAAATTTGTTGCTGCTGAGAAAACTTTTACCCGTTCCCAGGATATTCAGTGTTCTTTCTATAGTGTTACGCCTCTCTAAATATCTCGCCATATTACCATGGCAGCGTAAGAAATTTCGTTATCTATATTTTATCTGGCAGGGAATACTTCATGGACTTAAAGGTATTAGTGGGAAATATCATTAGCAGGACGAAGAGATGAAAAGGTTATGTTATTTTGTAAATTCAGACTGGTACTTTGATTTACATTGGACAGAACGTGCGATAGCGGCAAGGGATGCGGGTTATGAAATTCATATCATAAGTCATTTTATTGGTGAAGAGATTATAAAAAAATTCAAAACGCTTGGTTTTATTTGTCACAATGTGTCTCTTGTTGCTCAGTCATTTAATATGTTTGTTTTTTTTAGAGCATTCCTTAACGCTCGGAAAATTATTAAAGAGATTAATCCTGACTTATTGCATTGTATTACGCTCAAACCTTGCCTGATTGGTGGGGTTAGCGCCAGGAGAAGTAATAGTCCAGTTGTTATCAGCTTTGTCGGACTTGGTCGAATCTTTTTATATAATACCGTGCCAATGAGAATATTGCGTGCGTTAACCGTTTTGGTTTACAAATATATTGCCGGTAATAAGCGTGGTGTTTTTATTTTTGAACATGATAAAGATCGACGAAAAATATCGCGTTTAGTAGGTATTGATTATCATAAAACTATCGTTATCGAAGGTGCTGGAATTAACCCGGATATTTATAAATTCTCTATAGAGAAAAAACATGAGATACCGATAGTCCTTTTTGCAAGCCGAATGTTATGGAGTAAAGGTCTTGGCGATCTCATTGAAGCAAAAAAGATCCTCAGACAAAAAAATATTCATTTTGTTTTAAATGTTGCAGGTATATTGGCCGAGGACGATAAAGATGCTATCCCTTTGGAGCTCATTCATCACTGGCATAATGAAGGACTAATTAACTGGCTGGGACGCTCTTCGAATGTATATGAGCTTATTCAGAAATCGAATATCGTTGCATTACCATCTATTTATCCGGAAGGAGTACCACGGCTTTTATTAGAGGCATCATCTGTAGGACGTGCATGTATTGCTTATGATACCGGCGGATGTGATAGCTTAATTATTCATAACTATAATGGGTTGATCGTGAAAAGTAATTCAGCTCAGGAGTTAGCGGTAGAATTAGAGTATTTGTTAAAAAATCCACAGATTCGCTTAGAGATGGGGGCGAATGGAAGAAAACGTGTAAAGGAATTGTTTTCCAGCATATTAGTCATTAATAAGACATTGCAAATTTATAAAGACACTATTGGTTGCTAACACCATAAAGTGCTTATGAAGTAGGTCAGTGTTTAGATAAATAGTATGTAAATATTATAGAAAATAAATAAGTTATATTTTCATATCGTTAAAGAATAAGTTCTTCAGGTAAAGGTGACACGGAAACAATGAATGATTTGAAAGAAGCTCTGGCCAGGCACCAACTTTGGATTTCGCTAGGTTGGAATGATGTCCTGGGACGATACCGGCGATCGGTGTTAGGGCCTTTTTGGATAACGATTTCGATGGGGGTCACCATATCAGCGATGGGACCTCTTTACGGTTCGCTGTTCAGTTCTGGTTCCGAAAATTTTATCATGCATCTTACTTTAGGTATGATCTTTTGGGCCTTTCTATCAGCAACTATTAATGAGTCATGCGGAATATTTAATGAGTCCGCATCAATTATTAAACAATCTGACCTTCCGCTATATTTATATATATTACGTGTTTTCTATCGGCAGTTTATGATTATGTTGCATAATTTTATCATTATACCTTTCGTGATTTTTTTTACCAATACATCGGTAAATCTTGATATTCTCCTTTTTATACCTGCAATTGTAATAACATCCATCTCATTAATTTCTACAGGTATGATTCTCGCCATTTTTTGCACAAGATATCGTGATATGGGACCGGTTGTTCAAAGTGTGGTAACGTTGTGTTTTTTTATAACTCCCATCATTTGGACATCGGAACAATTACCAAAGGGAAGAAAGGAATTTGTTGATTATAATATTTTTTATTACTTTATGGAGATGCTCAGGAAACCATTAATGGGAACTGTACCAGATGTAACTATATGGTTTTACACAATAATAACCTCTATTATTATGTTGATGGTCTCAACCTTAGTGTTGACTAAATATCGCTCAAGAATCGTATACTGGTTATAATTAATGAAAATCTCTTGCAAAAACGTTGGCGTAATACTCCCTATATTTAACTCCAGCCACCGTTCATTTAAAAAAACTTTTCTACAGGCTGCTTCAGGTGGACGAATTGGCTCATCGAATACCGGGATTATTGAAGTAGAGGCATTAAAAAAAATTGATTTTACGCTTACCGAAGGTAACCGTCTTGCGCTTATCGGACACAATGGTTCGGGCAAAACAACTCTTCTGAGAGTACTTGCAGGGGCCTATAAACCAACTTCAGGGAAATATGAATGTATTGGTCGAGTCACCAGCCTCATTGATCCCATGATGGGAATGGATGGTGAGCTTACCGGCCTGGAAAATATAAAACTGAGGGGACTATTTCTCGGTCTGTCAAAAAATGAAATAAAAAATATTACAGAAGATGTCATCGAGTTCAGCGAGTTAGGTGATTTTATTAAAATCCCCGTTAGAACGTATTCTAGTGGTATGGTTCTGAGGCTTGGTTTTTCTATTTCTACTGCAATTAATCCTGAAATTTTACTGATGGATGAATGGATGAGCGTGGGTGATAGTGATTTTAAAAGAAAAGCAGAGATGAGATTAAATAGCTTTATCTCTAAAGCGGGCATTATGGTAATGGCCACTCACGATGATGAACTGGCTAAATCTGTATGTAATAAGTTCATCAGGCTTGAGCACGGTGAGATAGTTAGCAAAGGCGGATTTTAATATTCTTATTGCAGTATTTATATCACTACGCGGTGAGAAATTTACTATTTTATAATAGCGTTACCCCAGATAATATAAATTTATAGGTTCGTTATGTATTTTTTACTTCAAAAAGTAATTTTACCAAACATTGATCTATGCACGGAAGAGCAGCTTTATTTCAGAACTCAGGGCGGGAAGTATAACTATACCTCACGTAACTTACTTGTTCCGCGTCATAAGGTTGCATATTTTGATACTTTTTTTAATGCATTCTCAATTAAGAAATGGAAAAAATATACAACCTTAACATCACTTTTTTTGCGGGTTAATATAATTGGTCGCGGAACTATAACTGTAAGGCATAAAGAGAATGGTGTCATTAGAGTATTAAAGCAAATTGATTTTAAATCGTCATGTAATATTAGTGATGAGATTGAGATTGATATATCAAAAATAAATTTTGGATATATCTATGTGGAGTGGCAATCAGACGAAGACTCTGTTTTAAATGGATTTGAATTTCTGACTAAAGATCATGTTAGTAAATCATCTATGGCTTTAGTTATAACAACTTATAATAGAAAAGAAGCTGTTACTAAAACAATCAATAGAATTAATAAAACACTCTTAACCCAGAGCGAATTTAAAGATCGTTTTAAATTGATTGTCGTTAATAATGGCGAGGCGATTAATCACCCGTCAGGAAACGGCATTATAGTTATCAATAATGAAAACCTCGGTGGGTCAGGCGGGTTTATGAGAGGTTTGATAGAGGCAGGGAAAATCAACGATGTCAAACATGTCATATTTATGGATGACGACGGCTCATGTGAAATTGAATCGATTTGTCGAACTCATGCTTTTTTACTGATGGCTAAAGACAAAAATACAGTTGTTACTGGCTGTATGCTTTTTGAAGATAACCCGGCAATCATACATGAATCTGGTGCCATATGGCATAGAGATTTTTTACATTACCCGGATAAACATTATCTGGATGCTCGGGAAATAGATTCTTTAGATACTTTTGATAATGAAAGAAAAATAGGCTACGGTGGATGGTGGTTTTTTGCCTTTAATATTAACGCTATTGAATATTACTCATTTCCTTTCTTTGTTCGTGGTGATGACCTGCTATTTGGATATATGCATAAAAAACATAATATTGTCACACTTAATGGTGTGGCTTCGTGGCAAATGGATTTTGAAAGAAAAATATCGGTTCTAAATAGCTATTTGAACTTCAGGACTGTTGCTGTACCTGCATTAATTAGTAAAAGAAAGTTTGCTGCACTACTGTTAAGTGTTTTCTTTGTGCGGGAAGTCTTTCTTGCGAGTTTTTCATGCCGCTATGAACTTGCCAGAGCAATGATTATGTCATATAACGATTGTCTTTCTGGACGGGAGTTTTGGGAAGATAATGTAGATCTTCTGGAGATAAGAAAAAGAATTAATGCAATAACTCATAATGAAAAATTCAATGTAGAAGGTATTGATATTGTTAATGGTTGTGTTGATTACCCATGTTCTGGTAAAGAAAAAGCCATCTACAAATTTTTTAGATGCATAACCCTTAATGGACACTTAATTCCAGCTTTCTTTTTAATTAAAAAACCAATCGTGGTTGATTATCGTCATTATCACCCTACTAAGTTTTCATTCCGGAGAATTACTATCTATCATTTAAATATAGAAAATGGCAAATTATTAAAACTTACCCACTCAAAAATGGAGTTTTTTAAAGTTATTATTAATGGTTTGTTTACGGCAGTCAAAAATTTTTATCGGTTTAAATCTGCAAAAAAAGAGATGAAAAATAGTTTGCCCTATCTTACCTCAAAGCTCTTTTGGTATAAAAAATTCAATAAAAAATCTGAAGATAAATATTAAACATGATGTAAGTGGTGTTGATGAGAATTATACCGATTTTTTAATTATATGACTATGATAATCTTAGGTATGGTTCTGTTGCTACACCTTATCTGGTGTCAGTCTAATAAAATATTATAATCCTTACCCAATGTCAGCATTTATTCATAGGGTGTTAATTTTTATATATACCGTAAAACGCGAAATCAGAATATGGAAAAGAGTCTTTTAGTTATTGTCCGACATAAACCTGGGCGTACTCGTCTATTAATGCGGGCCTTGCAATCCATTAATGACCAGACGTTCAAAAAAATAAATATCATCATTTTCTGCATGGAGGAAGAATTGAAATGTCACAATGTGGATGATTTTTATCTGAAAGAACTGTCAAATATATATAGTGTTATCTACGACGAAAGCTGTATCTTTAATGCTATTAAGATGTCTGAATCTAATTATTTATGCTTTATGGATGATGACGATTCCTGGGCCCCTGAATATGTGTCAAGGCTACTCAGTGTTTTGGCGAATATACAGTCAACGTATTCATCTGTAAATGCAATAGCATGCCATACAAATAAAGTTGCTGAGATTGCGGAAAATAATAGAATAATTATAAATTCAACGCAACCATGGAACCACTATTTAAATGCTGGCCCTGTTAGTTTTGATGTTATTTATTACAGGAATTCTATTCCACTTTCCTCGTGTTTATTCGATAAAAATTCTGTTATCGATATGATTGAAAGTCATAAATTATCCTCTCCTGCATTTTTCTGGCCTTTTTTTATTCATTACCTTGCAGAAAATGATGTTTGGATCTTACCTGAAGCACTGGCATTTTATCATTTCAGAGAAAATGATGACTTTGAATTTGGCAATTATACCGTAATTAACAATGAGTTATTTGATATAGAATGCAAAATTGCAGAAAATAAAATGATGAGAAGTATTGATGACTCATTATTGCTCAATGTGTTACTTTCAAATATTGCTAACAATAGTCTTTTTCATAAAATTTCTTATATTGAAAATAAGATTAAATAAAATATGGATATGAACTTTAAAAAATACAAGACCGTAAGCTTTGATATCTTTGATACATTGGTTAGCCGGAGGATTTACCGTCCCAGAGATTTGTTTTCATTAATGCAATCAACTTTAGCAACTGAGAAATTTTTTATATCAGCGTACGAGATTGGTATTATTGATAATTTCCCAGAGATAAGAGTTCAGGCGGAAGTAAGTGCCAGAGAGAATAGGGTCAGGCGTTTTGGCGGCGAGCCGGAAATACTTATATCTGAAATATACGATGAAATTTTAAAAAAGCATCCGCAGCTTTCACCAGCGACAGTAAAAAAGATAATCGATCTGGAAATACAAATGGAGAAGATTGTTTTATATAAAAATGCGCGTGGAAGCTGTTTGTTTGAAAAGGCTATTAGTGATGGTTGCAAAGTCATTTTAATTAGTGATATGTACCTTCCATCAGCAATATTAAAGGAGTTGTTAACATCATGTGGCTATGATATCAGTAACATTCCAGTTTATTCATCTGGCGAAGAGCGGTACTCTAAAAATAGTGGTAAATTATTTTCAATAGTCAAGAAAAATGAAAATGTAGATATTGCATCGTGGATACATGTTGGCGACAATGTTCATGCTGATATACTGAATGCTAAAAAACTCGGCATAAATACTCTCCATGCTGATTGGTCAGAGTATAATCATGGGATATCTAATCATTGGAAAGCTAAAGATATTATTGGTGAATCTATTTGTAAGACTTTATTACTTAAACAAGTTTCTGCTTTCCATCAAAATGATCCTTTAAACGAGATAGGATTTAAAGTATTTGGTCCGTTATTATTAGGTTATGTATCCTGGTTAGCGAATCAGTTAAAGATTCATAAAATTGATAAAGCGCTTTTTTTAGCACGCGATGCTCACTTAATCTATAAAATTTATAATGAATACTTTTCAGAAGAACATGTAAAATGTGAATATTTATATATATCCCGCGCATCAGCTTATATGGTGGGGATGACTGATTGGCCGATGCACAGGATTTGGCATCTTTTTGGTGGTAAGAATAAGAAAAGTATTAAAAAGATACTTGCTATCGCGGGGTTAGATGCGAGTGAGCATATTTCAGATATACATCATGTTGGTTTTCCTGACGAGGAGTATATTCCTGTTTCAGGAGAGGAACATAAGGTTCACTGGCTTATAAATAAATTATTTCCATATATTTTATTAAAAAATACTCAGCACAGGGAAGTTTACGCTGATTACTTTAAAACGGCCTGTGAAGGTTTTAAAAATATAGCACTTATCGATGTAGGATGGATGGGTAATATTCAATCAGTATTTGCTCGTTCTTTAGGTGCGCAATGGGCAGAAAAACAAATTCATGGGTTTTATTTGGCAACTTTTTCTGGCGCCAATGATAACCGATCTATTTATAATAAGATGTTTGGTTGGCTAACCAACTATGGCCATCCCCACGATAAGTGTGAACTTTTCTTATCAGGAGGGGTGGAAATAATGGAGTTCGCTATGGCTGATAATACTGGGTCAACAATTGGCTATAAAAAAACGGATAATGGAATAATTCCTGTACGTGAAGATAGCAGTGGTTCTGAAATTGAGTATTTAAAAAAAGCGGCAAGATTGCAATCAGGGATTATTTCTTTTTTTGAGTACGTCAAACCGCTCATACAAAAAGGAAATTATGCAGCACTTAGTAGTGTTGTATTGTCAGAACCTTTTTTTGAATTGATAGCCAGACCCTCAAGCGCTCAACTGGACGCCTTATCTTCCCTCACACATTCAGAGTCCGCGGGATCTAACGCAGAAAGAATCGTGCTAGCCAAGAAACTGCCTTTAAAGGATAAACTTTTTCCCGGAGAAAATTATATCAAAGAGTTGAATGCCAGTTATTGGAAAGAAGGCTTTAAAAGGATCAACAGAAAAAAATTTTGGGCAAAATATAACTAAGCGTCATTTAATTCCGGTAGGCAGACAATCATTATTGGGCGCTCGCCCGACAAGGGCTGAGTCGATTATGCCCTGGCGCGATCATGTTAACCCTGACGGGGAAGTGGTCTCGTGCTGCGATAATGTTATTATCACTGGATACCACCGCCTGTTTGTCCATCCGCTGTGGATGTTCATTATGGCGTTCGATGTGCATTCCAGACAGTCAGAGGCGGTGTAGTCCATTAATCAACTGTTAACAAAGGATATTATCATGCCTGAAGGCCCGGAAATTCGTCGTGCGGCGGATAATCTGGAGGCGGCAATCAAAGGCAAACCCTTAACCGATGTCTGGTTTGCCTTTGCACAGTTAAAACCGTATGAATCGCAGCTTACCGGTCAACTTGTTACCCGGATAGAGACGCGGGGAAAAGCGTTATTGACCCACTTTTCAAATGGCCTGACGCTCTACAGCCACAACCAACTCTATGGCGTATGGCGGGTGATCGATACTGGTGAAATACCGCAGACCACGCGTATATTGCGCGTCAGGCTACAAACGGCGGATAAAACTATTCTGCTTTATAGCGCGTCTGATATCGAAATGCTGACAGCAGAGCAGCTCACGACGCACCCCTTTTTACAGCGAGTCGGTCCGGATGTGCTGGACGCGCGTCTCACTCCGGAAGAGGTTAAAGCTCGATTGCTGTCGCCGCGTTTTCGCAACCGACAATTTTCCGGGCTGTTGCTGGATCAGGCCTTTCTGGCGGGACTGGGGAATTATCTGCGCGTTGAAATCCTCTGGCAGGTAGGGTTAACCGGACAGCATAAAGCGAAAGATCTCAACGAGGCGCAACTGAATGCGCTTTCTCACGCGCTGTTGGATATTCCGCGCCTTTCCTACACTACTCGCGGTCAGGCGGATGAGAACAAGCATCATGGCGCACTGTTTCGCTTTAAGGTTTTCCACCGTGACGGCGAAGTGTGCGAGCGGTGCGGCGGCATTATTGAAAAGACAACACTGTCCTCACGCCCGTTTTACTGGTGCCCGCATTGCCAGAAATAGCCGGAACCGCCATCGGCGAGCGGCTATTGCCTGATGGCGCGACGCTTATCAGCCCTACAAAGGTTGTTTGGGCGCATAGGTTGATATAAAACGGGCCACTGCTGGCCCAGTTAACAGAATGCTGAACAGCCGTAGGGTTTGCATTGCCATGATGAGCGCCATATCGGCACTGCTTCCTGCCGCGATCGCGGCAACCGTATCCAGACCACCGGGACTGGTGGCAAGATAAGCCGTCATAAAATCAATCTGCATGTAGTAAGCCATTCCCCACGCCATCGCGGCGCAAATCGCCATCAGCGCGAAAATTGACAATAAGATTTGCGGCAATGGCCGCAGCGCCATAAAAAACACCTGTCTGTCAAAACCCAGCCCAATACGCCAGCCTATCGCCATATACGCCACGGCCAGCAGCCATTCGGGTAATTCAATCTCAATGATGCCTTGCGAATGGAGAAGCGCGCCTGCCAACATGGGGAGCAGCATCGTGCCGGAAGGGATACGCATCAGGCGACCGGCAATGCCCGCCACGATCGCTAATAACAGCGTCGTCAATACATTACCGCTAAGCGGCGGAAACCAGATCACCTGTTGGCTGACCGCTGCCGCGCTGTCGCCGAGTATCAGGCGTGTCACCAGCACCGCCGCGCCAGCCACAAACAGTACCCGTAGATACTGCATAAACGCCACCAGGCGGATATCCGCCCCGTAATCTTGCGCCATCGCTACCATTGCCGCCGCGCCGCCCGGCGAAGACCCCCATGCGCCGGTGTTGCCGGGCAGCGAGCTGTAACGTACCAGCAGCCAGCCGACTACCGCGCTGGAAAGCAGCGTCACCAGCAACACTAAAAGCACGACCGGCCAGTAGAGGGCGAGGGTGGTCAATATCGAACCGGTTAGATTTTGGGCGATCATACAGCCGAGAATTGCCTGCGCGGCGAGAAAAATACCGCGCGGAAGTTGTAGCGTACTACCTCGCAAACTCAACACGATACCCGCAATCATTGGACCGAGCAGCATTGCCGCCGGAAGGTGCAGATAGAGAAAAATAAGGGAAATGAGCAGCGATAACAGGAACAACAAAAACCACTGCAGAATCGGCATTCCATGCTCCCTGAATGATATTTAGCGAAACCTTAATTAATCATAGAGAGTAACGGGGTAAGAATAAAATAATGAGGATAAGAAAAAAGGGAAAATGTACCGGATGGCGAGGGTTGCCTCGCCATCCGGTTGTCAATTAACGCTTCAGCGCCGATTTAAAATCGCGTTTATCGTAGCCGGTATACAGCTGACGAGGACGGGCGATTTTCATGCCGTCAGTGTGCATTTCATTCCAGTGTGCAATCCAGCCAACGGTACGCGCCATGGCGAAGATCACGGTGAACATCGAAGATGGAATGCCCATCGCTTTCAGAATGATGCCGGAGTAGAAGTCTACGTTCGGGTACAGTTTCTTCTCGATGAAGTACGGGTCGTTGAGCGCAATGTGCTCAAGCTCCATCGCCACTTCCAGCAGATCGTCTTTGGTGCCCAGCTCTTTCAGCACTTCGTGGCAGGTTTCACGCATCACGGTGGCGCGCGGATCGTAGTTTTTGTAAACACGGTGACCGAAGCCCATCAGGCGGAAAGAATCATTCTTGTCTTTCGCACGGCGAACAAATTCCGGAATGTGTTTAACAGAGCTGATTTCTTCCAGCATTTTCAGCGCGGCTTCGTTGGCGCCGCCGTGCGCGGGTCCCCACAGGGAGGCGATCCCGGCGGCAATGCAGGCGAACGGGTTGGCGCCGCTTGAACCTGCGGTACGTACCGTTGACGTAGAGGCGTTCTGCTCATGGTCAGCGTGCAGGATCAGAATACGGTCCATTGCGCGCTCCAGTACCGGATTCACTTCATAGGTTTCACACGGCGTGGAGAACATCATGTTCAGGAAGTTACCGGCGTAGGAAAGGTCGTTGCGCGGATAAACAAACGGCTGACCGATGGAATATTTGTAACACATCGCCGCCATGGTCGGCATTTTGGACAGCAGGCGGAACGCCGCGATTTCACGGTGGCGCGGATTGTTCACATCCAGCGAGTCGTGGTAGAACGCCGCCAGCGCGCCAGTGATCCCGCACATTACCGCCATCGGATGTGAGTCGCGACGGAAAGCATGGAACAGGCGAGTGATTTGCTCATGGATCATCGTATGGCGGGTGACTGTCGTTCTGAACTCGTCATACTCTTCCTGCGTCGGTTTTTCGCCATACAGCAGGATGTAACAGACTTCCAGATAGTTGGAATCGGTAGCAAGCTGGTCAATCGGGAAACCGCGATGCAACAAAATGCCTTCGTCGCCGTCGATGAAGGTGATTTTAGATTCGCAGGATGCGGTAGAGGTGAAACCAGGGTCAAAAGTAAAAACTCCTTTTGAACCGAGACTACGAATATCAATAACATCTTGACCGAGTGTACCTTTTAGCACATCCAGTTCAATAGCAGTATCACCAGTAAGGGTGATTTTTGCCTTTGTATCAGCCATTTACGGTCTCCTTAGCGCCTTATTGCTTAAGACTGCCGGAACTCAGACTTGCCTTCTACACGTCATCTTCCTCGTCGTTAGTGCAGGGAAGATTCTGTGTATGCATCAATCAACCGTTACCAGTTTGTTATTTGGCTCGCCGCTCTGTGAAAGAGGGGATGACCTGGGTACAGAGCAATGGGCGCTTGCAGGTAACGGCTTGATTAATTTCGAATTAGCAGCAAATCAGGAACGTAGCAATCCGAGTAATGTAACCTGTCTATCACTAATAACTGTCCTGAAAGAATGGGTCAATATCATTGTACTGTTGCATAACTTATTAACAGGTGAAAGAGTGACCCCATAACTTTTACGCATTATATGCTTTTTCTGGTGTTGTTTGTAACAATTTTGTTTAATGTTTGTCAAATCAGATGATTGAAAATTAAAAAAATGTTGTTATCGTGACCTGTGTCACTGTTCAGGATAAAACCCGACAAACTATATGTAGGTTAATTGTAATGATTTTGTGAACGTCCTATACTGCCGCCAGGTCTCCGGAATACCCTGCAATCCCGAGCCACCCAGCGTTGTAACGTGTCGTTTTAGCTACTGGAAGCAGTGTTTTACATGACGCGCAGTTATAGAAAGGACGCTGTCTGACCCGCACGCAGACCGGAGGAAGGAAATCCCGTCGTCTTTCTGGCTACAGGTAGATTCACCTCTGTAACCGAAGTCTTAAGGGAATAATAAGAACAGCATGTGGGCGTTATTCATGATAAGAAATGTGAAAAAACAAAGACCTGTCAATCTGGATCTACAAACGATTCGGTTCCCCATCACAGCGATAGCGTCCATTCTCCATCGCGTATCCGGTGTGATTACTTTCATCGCAGTCGGCATACTACTGTGGCTACTGGGCACCAGCCTCTCTTCTCCGGAAGGATTCCAGCAGGCCGCCGATATCATGGACGGCTTCATCGTTAAATTTATCATGTGGGGCATCCTTACCGCGCTGGCGTATCACGTCATCGTGGGAATTCGTCACATGTTAATGGATTTTGGCTATCTGGAAGAAACATTCGAAGCGGGTCAACGCTCTGCCAAAATCTCTTTTGTTATCACTGTCGTGCTTTCACTTCTCGCAGGAGTCCTCGTATGGTAAGCAACGCCTCCGCATTAGGACGCAATGGCGTACATGACTTCATCCTGGTCCGTGCTACCGCTATCGTTCTGACGTTATACATCATCTACATGGTGGGTTTTTTCGCCACGAGCGGCGAACTGACCTTTGAAGCCTGGACCGGTTTCTTCTCATCGGCCTTCACCAAAGTCTTCACCCTGCTGGCGCTTTTTTCCATCTTGATTCATGCCTGGATCGGCATGTGGCAGGTGTTAACCGACTACGTTAAACCACTGGCAGTGCGTCTGATACTGCAACTCGTTATTGTTGTTGCGCTGGTGGTTTACGTCATCTATGGATTTGTTGTGGTGTGGGGTGTGTAATGAAACTGCCAGTCAGAGAATTTGATGCTGTTGTGATTGGTGCCGGTGGCGCAGGTATGCGCGCGGCGCTGCAAATTTCCCAGAGCGGCCAAACCTGTGCGCTGCTCTCGAAAGTCTTCCCGACCCGTTCCCATACCGTTTCCGCGCAGGGCGGTATCACCGTGGCGCTCGGCAATACCCATGAAGATAACTGGGAATGGCACATGTACGACACCGTAAAAGGGTCGGACTACATTGGTGACCAGGATGCCATCGAATATATGTGTAAGACCGGACCGGAAGCGATTCTGGAACTGGAGCACATGGGGTTACCGTTCTCCCGTCTTGATGATGGACGTATCTATCAGCGCCCGTTCGGTGGCCAGTCGAAAAACTTTGGCGGCGAGCAGGCGGCACGTACCGCGGCAGCGGCTGACCGTACCGGTCACGCCTTGCTACATACGCTGTATCAACAGAATTTGAAAAACCACACCACGATTTTCTCCGAATGGTATGCGCTGGATCTGGTGAAAAACCAGGATGGCGCGGTGGTAGGGTGTACCGCACTGTGCATCGAAACCGGTGAAGTGGTGTACTTCAAAGCTCGCGCGACGGTGCTGGCGACCGGCGGCGCAGGCCGTATCTACCAGTCCACCACCAACGCTCATATCAATACCGGTGACGGTGTCGGTATGGCGCTGCGTGCCGGTGTCCCGGTGCAGGATATGGAAATGTGGCAGTTCCACCCGACCGGCATCGCCGGGGCGGGTGTGCTGGTGACAGAAGGCTGCCGCGGCGAAGGCGGTTACCTGTTGAACAAACACGGCGAGCGCTTTATGGAGCGTTATGCGCCGAACGCCAAAGACCTGGCGGGTCGTGACGTGGTGGCGCGTTCCATCATGATCGAAATCCGTGAAGGCCGCGGCTGCGATGGTCCGTGGGGGCCGCACGCTAAACTGAAACTGGATCACCTGGGTAAAGAGGTGCTGGAATCTCGCCTGCCGGGTATCCTGGAGCTGTCCCGCACTTTCGCCCACGTTGACCCTGTGAAAGAGCCGATTCCGGTTATCCCGACCTGCCACTACATGATGGGCGGTATTCCGACTAAAGTGACCGGTCAGGCGCTAACCGTGAACGAGCAGGGCGAAGACGTGGTGATTCCGGGGCTGTTTGCGGTAGGCGAAATCGCCTGTGTATCGGTTCACGGCGCCAACCGTCTGGGCGGTAACTCACTGCTGGATCTGGTGGTCTTTGGCCGCGCGGCGGGGCTGCATTTACAGGAATCCATCGCCGAGCAGGGCGTGCTGCGCGACGCCAGCGAGTCTGACGTTGAAGGTTCTCTGGAGCGCCTGAATCGCTGGAACAATAACCGCAATGGCGAAGATCCGGTGGCTATCCGCAAAGCGTTGCAGGAGTGTATGCAGCATAACTTCTCCGTATTCCGTGAAGGCGACGCGATGGCGAAAGGGCTTGAGCAGTTGAAAGTGATCCGCGAGCGTCTGAAAAACGCCCGTCTGGATGACACGTCCAGCGAGTTTAATACCCAGCGTGTTGAGTGTCTGGAGCTGGATAACCTGATGGAAACCGCCTACGCCACTGCCGTATCAGCCAACTTCCGAACGGAAAGCCGCGGCGCGCATAGCCGCTTCGATTTCCCGGAGCGTGATGATGCCAACTGGTTGTGTCATACCCTGTATCAGCCGCAAACGGAATCCATGACGCGCCGAAGCGTCAATATGGAGCCGAAACTGCGTCCGGCGTTCCCGCCGAAGATTCGTACTTATTAATTGCGGAGACAGGATGATGAAACTCGAATTTTCGATTTATCGTTATAACCCGGATGTCGATAACGCTCCGCGTATGCAGGATTACACCCTGGAAGGCGAAGAAGGGCGCGACATGATGCTGCTGGATGCGTTAATCCAGCTTAAAGAAAAAGATCCCAGCCTTTCTTTCCGCCGTTCCTGCCGCGAAGGTGTGTGCGGTTCTGATGGTTTGAATATGAACGGTAAGAATGGTCTGGCCTGTATTACCCCTATTTCGGCGCTGACTCAGCCGGGTAAGAAGATTGTGATTCGCCCGCTGCCCGGTTTGCCGGTGATCCGCGATTTGGTGGTAGACATGGGGCAATTCTACGCACAATATGAGAAGATTAAGCCTTACTTATTGAATAATGGGCAAAATCCACCGGCTCGTGAGCATCTGCAGATGCCGGAGCAGCGTGAAAAACTCGATGGGCTGTATGAATGTATTCTTTGCGCCTGTTGCTCAACATCCTGCCCGTCATTCTGGTGGAACCCGGATAAGTTTATCGGTCCGGCGGGGCTGCTCGCGGCGTATCGATTCCTGATCGATAGTCGTGATACCGAGACCGACAGTCGTCTGGAAGGGATGAGCGATGCATTCAGCGTATTCCGCTGTCACAGCATTATGAACTGCGTCAGTGTATGTCCTAAGGGACTGAACCCGACGCGCGCTATCGGCCATATTAAGTCGATGCTGTTGCAGCGTAGCGCATAAGTAGTTGTAGTGGTTGCCGGATGGCGACGTACCGTCTTATCCGGCCTACAGGTTACGTATTCTGTAGGCCTGATAAGCCAGGCGCCATCGGGCAATAGAAGTGCAGGAAACCTCTAAAAACTGCCATATGATTAGTAATAATCGAGATGTTCAGAGCGAGACAAGGCGCGGTCTGAACGAATCTTCGGGAGCATAGTTAACTATGTGACCGGAGTGAGCGAAGGCCGCAACGCAGTCGTAGCCTGAACAGCGAAGATTATTAGACAGTTTTTAAAGGTTCCTTAGCGGACGCAGATGACACGACAGTCCGCAACAAGTGAACCCCGGCACGCATACAGCGTATGCGTGGTTAGTATCCACGGCGAAATACTCGTCATAGTTCACGTTGCATGTGCGTTGGCTGCACTTGCTCACCCCGGTCACTTACTGGATGTAAGCTCCCAGGGATTCGCAAGCTTGCCGCCTTCCTGAAACGTGACCTATTTAGAGTATTAAATAAGCAGAAAAGATGCTTAAGGGATCACGATGCAGAACAGCGCTTTGAAAGCCTGGTTGGACTCTTCTTACCTCTCTGGTTCGAATCAGAGCTGGATAGAACAGCTCTATGAAGACTTCTTAACCGATCCTGACTCGGTAGACGCTAACTGGCGTTTGACGTTCCAGCAGTTACCTGGTACCGGAGTCAAACCGGATCAACTCCATTCAAAAACACGTGAATATTTCCGGCGGCAGGCGTTGGCTGGCTCACGTCACTCTTCTACGATTTCCGACCCTGACACCAATGTGAAGCAGGTTAAAGTCCTGCAGCTTATCAACGCTTATCGTTTCCGTGGCCATCAGCATGCAAACCTCGATCCGCTGGGACTGTGGAAGCAAGAACGCGTGGCGGATCTGGACCCTTCTTTCCATGATTTGACCGAGGCCGATTTCCAGGAAACCTTCAATGTCGGCTCCTTTGCCAGCGGCAAAGAGACGATGAAGCTGGGCGAGCTGCTCGACGCGCTCAAACAGACCTACTGCGGCCCGATTGGCGCTGAGTATATGCACATCACCAGCACCGAAGAGAAACGCTGGATCCAACAGCGCATCGAATCCGGTCGTGCGGCTTTTAGCGCTGACGAGAAAAAACGTTTCCTGAACGAACTGACCGCCGCTGAAGGGCTGGAACGTTATCTGGGCGCCAAATTCCCGGGTGCGAAACGTTTCTCGCTTGAGGGGGGAGATGCGCTGATACCCATGCTGAAAGAGATGGTTCGCCATGCGGGTAACAGCGGCACTCGCGAAGTGGTGCTGGGGATGGCGCACCGCGGTCGCCTGAACGTGCTGATCAACGTACTGGGTAAAAAACCGCAGGATCTGTTCGACGAATTTGCCGGTAAGCATAAAGAACATCTGGGTACCGGCGACGTGAAGTATCACATGGGCTTCTCGTCAGATATCGAAACCGAAGGCGGTCTGGTTCACCTGGCGCTGGCGTTTAACCCATCGCATTTGGAAATTGTGAGCCCGGTGGTGATGGGCTCCGTGCGCGCCCGTCTGGACAGACTGGACGAACCGAGCAGCAACAAAGTGTTGCCGATCACTATTCACGGCGACGCCGCGGTGACCGGCCAGGGCGTGGTTCAGGAAACTCTGAACATGTCGAAAGCGCGCGGTTACGAAGTGGGCGGTACGGTACGTATCGTTATCAACAACCAGGTGGGCTTCACCACCTCTAACCCACTGGATGCGCGTTCAACGCCTTACTGCACCGATATCGGTAAAATGGTCCAGGCGCCGATTTTCCACGTCAATGCGGACGATCCGGAAGCCGTCGCTTTTGTGACCCGTCTGGCGCTGGACTTCCGTAACACCTTTAAACGCGATGTGTTCATCGATCTGGTGTGCTACCGCCGTCACGGCCACAACGAAGCCGACGAGCCAAGCGCAACCCAGCCGCTGATGTACCAGAAAATCAAAAAGCATCCGACGCCGCGTAAAATCTACGCCGACAAACTGGAAGCTGATAAGGTCGCAACGCTGGAAGATGCCACCGAAATGGTCAACCTCTATCGCGATGCGCTGGATGCAGGCGAATGCGTGGTGAAAGAGTGGCGTCCGATGAATATGCACTCGTTCACCTGGTCGCCGTATCTAAACCACGAATGGGACGAAAGCTACCCGAACAAAGTTGAGATGAAGCGTCTGCAGGAGCTGGCAAAACGTATCAGCACCGTGCCGGAAGCCATTGAAATGCAGTCTCGCGTGGCGAAAATTTATGGCGACCGTCAGGCAATGGCGGCAGGCGAGAAATTGTTTGACTGGGGCGGTGCGGAAAATCTGGCTTACGCCACGCTGGTCGATGAAGGCATTCCGGTGCGCCTGTCCGGGGAAGACTCCGGTCGCGGCACCTTCTTCCATCGTCATGCGGTGATCCACAACCAGACGAACGGCTCAACGTATACGCCGTTGCAGCATATTCACAGCGGTCAGGGACAGTTTAAAGTCTGGGACTCCGTGCTGTCTGAAGAAGCGGTACTGGCTTTTGAATACGGTTATGCCACGGCGGAACCACGTACCCTGACTATCTGGGAAGCGCAGTTTGGCGATTTTGCCAACGGCGCGCAGGTAGTGATTGACCAGTTCATCTCCTCCGGCGAGCAGAAATGGGGCCGGATGTGCGGTCTGGTGATGCTGTTGCCGCACGGCTATGAAGGGCAGGGGCCGGAGCACTCTTCCGCGCGTCTGGAACGTTATCTGCAACTTTGCGCCGAGCAGAATATGCAGGTTTGCGTGCCGTCCACCCCGGCGCAGGTCTACCATATGCTGCGCCGTCAGGCGCTGCGCGGGATGCGTCGTCCGCTGGTGGTGATGTCGCCGAAATCGCTGCTGCGTCACCCGCTGGCGGTTTCCACGCTTGATGAACTGGCGAACGGTTCCTTCCAGCCGGCCATTGGCGAAATTGACGAGCTGGACCCTAAAGCCGTAAAACGCGTGGTAATGTGTTCTGGTAAGGTTTATTACGACCTGCTGGAACAACGTCGCAAAAACGACCAGAAAGATGTCGCTATCGTGCGCATCGAACAGCTCTATCCGTTCCCGCATAAAGCGGTGCAGGAAGCGCTGCAACCATACGCTCACGTCCATGATTTTGTCTGGTGCCAGGAAGAGCCGCTCAACCAGGGCGCATGGTACTGCAGCCAGCATCATTTCCGTGAAGTGATTCCGTTTGGGGCCGCTCTGCGTTATGCAGGTCGCCCGGCCTCCGCCTCTCCGGCGGTAGGGTATATGTCCGTTCACCAGAAACAGCAACAAGATCTGGTTAATGACGCGCTGAACGTCGATTAAATAAAGGATAAATAATGAGTAGCGTAGATATTCTTGTTCCCGACCTGCCTGAGTCCGTAGCGGACGCGACCGTCGCCACCTGGCATAAAAAACCGGGCGATGCGGTTGTTCGTGACGAAGTGCTGGTAGAAATCGAAACTGACAAAGTGGTACTGGAAGTACCGGCATCAGCGGACGGCATTCTGGATGCGGTTCTGGAAGAGGAGGGGACGACTGTCACCTCTCGCCAGATCCTGGGTCGCCTGCGTGAAGGCAACAGCGCGGGTAAAGAGACCAGCGCGAAATCTGAAGAGAAAGCGTCTACGCCGGCACAGCGCCAGCAGGCGTCGCTGGAAGAACAAAACAACGATGCGCTCAGCCCGGCGATCCGTCGCCTGCTGGCTGAACACAATCTGGAAGCCAGCGCCATTAAAGGCACTGGTGTGGGTGGGCGTCTGACCCGTGAAGATGTGGAAAAACATCTGGCGAAAGGCGAGTCTAAAGCACCCGCTGTTGAACCTGCAGCGCAACCCGCTCTGGGCGCGCGCGGCGAAAAACGCGTGCCAATGACCCGCCTGCGTAAGCGCGTGGCCGAGCGTCTGCTGGAAGCGAAAAATTCCACCGCCATGCTGACGACCTTCAATGAAGTCAACATGAAGCCGATTATGGATTTGCGTAAGCAGTATGGCGAAGTGTTTGAAAAACGTCATGGTATCCGCCTGGGCTTTATGTCCTTCTACGTGAAAGCGGTAGTGGAAGCGCTGAAGCGTTATCCGGAAGTGAACGCCTCTATCGACGGCGATGACGTGGTGTATCACAACTACTTTGATGTGAGCATGGCGGTGTCTACGCCGCGCGGCCTGGTCACGCCGGTATTACGTGACGTGGATACGCTGGGCATGGCTGACATCGAGAAAAAAATTAAAGAACTGGCTGTCAAAGGCCGCGACGGCAAGCTGACCGTAGAAGACCTGACCGGCGGTAACTTTACCATTACCAACGGCGGCGTATTCGGTTCGCTGATGTCTACCCCGATCATCAACCCGCCGCAGAGCGCGATTCTGGGAATGCATGCTATTAAAGACAGGCCGATGGCGGTGGATGGCAAGGTGGAAATCCTGCCGATGATGTACCTGGCGCTCTCTTACGATCATCGCCTGATCGATGGTCGTGAATCCGTGGGCTTCCTGGTCACCATCAAAGAGTTGCTGGAAGATCCGACCCGTCTGCTGTTGGACGTGTAGTCAGCAAGAGCATCACCTGCTACCTGTAGGCCGGATAAGGCGTTCACGCCGCCATCCGGCGATGGTGTAATGCCTGATGGCGCGTAGCTTTCAGGCCTACAGGTCTAAAGATAACGATTACCTGAAGGATGGACAGAACACATGAACTTACATGAATATCAGGCAAAACAACTTTTTGCCCGCTATGGCTTACCGGCGCCGGTGGGTTATGCCTGTACTACTCCGCGTGAAGCCGAAGAAGCCGCGTCTAAAATCGGTGCCGGCCCGTGGGTAGTGAAATGTCAGGTTCACGCTGGCGGCCGCGGCAAAGCGGGCGGTGTGAAGGTAGTAAAAAGCAAGGAAGAGATTCGCGCCTTTGCGGAAAACTGGCTGGGCAAACGTCTGGTGACCTATCAAACAGACGCTAATGGCCAACCGGTAAACCAGATTCTGGTTGAAGCGGCGACCGACATCGGCAAAGAACTGTACCTCGGCGCGGTAGTTGACCGTAGTTCTCGTCGCGTGGTCTTTATGGCGTCTACCGAAGGCGGCGTAGAGATCGAAAAAGTTGCGGAGGAAACCCCGCATCTGATCCATAAAGTCGCGCTCGATCCGCTGACCGGCCCGATGCCGTATCAGGGACGGGAACTGGCGTTCAAATTGGGTCTGGAAGGTAAACTGGTGCAGCAGTTCACCAAAATCTTTATGGGCCTGGCAACCATTTTCCTTGAGCGCGACCTGGCGCTAATCGAAATTAATCCGCTGGTGATCACTAAGCAGGGCGATCTGATTTGCCTCGACGGCAAGCTGGGCGCTGACGGCAACGCGCTGTTCCGCCAGCCGGATCTGCGCGAAATGCGCGACCAGTCTCAGGAAGACCCGCGTGAAGCGCAGGCGGCACAGTGGGAACTGAACTACGTCGCGCTGGACGGCAACATCGGTTGCATGGTGAACGGCGCGGGCCTGGCGATGGGCACCATGGACATCGTTAAGCTGCATGGCGGCGAACCGGCTAACTTCCTTGACGTAGGCGGCGGCGCAACCAAAGAGCGCGTCACCGAAGCGTTTAAAATTATCCTCTCGGATGACAACGTGAAAGCGGTTCTGGTTAACATCTTCGGCGGTATCGTCCGTTGTGACCTGATTGCCGACGGTATCATCGGCGCGGTGGAAGAAGTGGGCGTGAACGTTCCGGTGGTGGTGCGCCTGGAAGGCAACAACGCCGAACTCGGCGCGAAGAAACTGGCTGACAGTGGCCTGAATATTATTGCAGCGAAAAGTCTGACGGATGCAGCTCAGCAGGTTGTTGCCGCAGTGGAGGGGAAATAATGTCCGTTTTAATTAATAAAGATACCAAGGTTATCTGCCAGGGCTTCACCGGTAGCCAGGGGACTTTCCACTCCGAACAGGCGATTGCTTACGGTACGCAAATGGTCGGCGGCGTAACGCCGGGCAAAGGCGGCACCACGCATCTGGGTCTGCCGGTGTTCAACACCGTGCGCGAAGCGGTAGAAGCCACCGGTGCGACCGCATCCGTTATCTACGTCCCGGCGCCGTTCTGTAAAGACTCCATTCTGGAAGCGATTGACGCAGGCATCAAACTGATTATCACCATCACCGAAGGTATTCCGACGCTGGATATGCTGACCGTGAAAGTGAAGCTGGACGAAGCAGGCGTGCGCATGATCGGCCCGAACTGCCCAGGTGTGATCACCCCGGGCGAATGCAAAATCGGCATCATGCCGGGTCACATTCATAAGCCGGGTAAAGTGGGTATCGTTTCCCGTTCCGGCACGCTGACCTATGAAGCGGTTAAGCAGACCACCGACTACGGTTTCGGCCAGTCCACCTGCGTGGGTATCGGCGGTGACCCGATTCCGGGCTCTAACTTCATCGACATCCTGAAATTGTTCCAGGAAGATCCGCAGACTGAAGCGATCGTGATGATCGGCGAGATCGGCGGTAGCGCAGAAGAAGAAGCGGCGGCTTATATTAAAGACCACGTGACCAAGCCAGTTGTTGGCTATATCGCGGGTGTTACCGCGCCGAAAGGCAAGCGTATGGGCCACGCTGGCGCCATCATTGCCGGTGGTAAAGGCACTGCGGATGAAAAATTCGCCGCGCTGGAAGCCGCGGGCGTGAAAACCGTTCGCAGCCTGGCCGATATCGGCGAAGCGCTGAAAGCAATTATAAAATAAAACTCGCTGTTCCTGCGGGAACAGATAAATGTCCGTTTTCGACATGGTTGGCCACCTTTACGGTGGCCTTTTTTATGGCTTTATTGTTTGTGGCAAAGTACGGGTGAAGCATCCGGGATATAAAATTATTGGCTTTGTAAATATTGAACTATAGGAAAATGATGCCTCATTAAAAAAACATGGTGGAGTCTAAAAATAATTGATAATAACCGTCTGGCAGCGGCAGTAAATTTACTCAGATTGCTGGTTAACTCTTTTTCAGCAAATACAGATGCTGTCTTAGTGAAAGACCTGCCGACCTCACTGGAGACGGATTATGCGCTTTCCGCCATGAAAAAAACGCATCGCAGCATTACACTATGTTGACGCTAACCTCTATAGTAAATTGACGCTTGACTCTGTGGCCGCGCATGTTTGCCTGAGCGCGAACTACATGTCTCCTCAGATGTATCGCGCTTACACAGACTGCTTGTTTAATGGCAGAATAAAACAGCTATTTTAATCATAAGAGTACCGACATTATTTCCATGAAGTATTAAAGATATCGTTTAATAAATCATATGAACTTTTGCTGGTTAAAAGAGGTTAACTTTAAAAATTATTAAGAACTTATTGGCACTATTCGTTCGTGATTAATCATGTTTAAAGGGTATTTATGGCTGCGAATAAACAGAATTATCACTATGAGTGACGTAGATATTGAGGGTAAATCTGTGAAGGTGATAACAGAATCTTCACTATAATAATTATAGAGAGGCAAATACGGTGTTAGCGAATAAAATGTTTGTTTCTGGCTATCTGGAAAGCTTATTAGCGATAATTAAGGCGATAACCTGGCAAGATGATCCTGGCCGTTAGTCGTCGGGAAAGGGAAGTTGGGGCAGGGTAATCCCGGTGGGATGATGGCGCGTGTGCAATGAGATAGTTTCTTTGCGGTGTTAATTATAAGTAAAATAAAAATAGACTAAATGTATAAAATAATAAGTGTTGATAACCTACAGAAAAAATCTGTGAGCTATTTAGCAATAATTGAACATCAATGTGGAATGTTTTTTACGGGATGCGGGGCAGTAAAAAACGCACAAAATGTTTAGCCTTACCGAATAAGCCTCTTTTTACAGGGAGTTTGAAATTACTCTTTGCAAAAACAAAAAGTTAACAAAAAATTCACCATGCATTCAATGAATAAACATTATTAACATTAACTTCAAAAATTGATTTTAATCAATATTTAAATGTTGGAAAAGAGCATCAAAACTGGTTAAATTGTCCGTGATCAAATTCCCTGAAAAGCGATAGATTAGCCATAAATTGATCGCTGTCGAAAAAAGCAAATCTGACCCACTAAAAACCTGTTTATTGTAAGGGTTTTACGGCGTAATATATTTGCGGGATCAATTTGGGTTTTTTATTAACATGTTTGTAACTTTTCATCATTACTGTTTCCTTCCCGAGGGGATAGTACGATGGAAGGCCGCAAATAAATTTGTATTGGGGCATGCGTGTGACCCTTTCTAACGGGGTTCACTCTCGGAGTCTTCATGCGATGAGCAAGGAGTCATGATGTTAGATATAGTCGAACTGTCGCGCTTACAGTTTGCCTTGACCGCGATGTACCACTTCCTGTTTGTGCCGCTAACGCTCGGTATGGCGTTCCTGCTGGCCATTATGGAAACGGTATACGTCCTTTCCGGCAAACAGATTTATAAAGATATGACCAAGTTCTGGGGCAAGTTGTTTGGTATCAACTTTGCTCTGGGTGTGGCTACCGGTTTGACCATGGAGTTCCAGTTCGGGACAAACTGGTCGTACTACTCCCACTATGTTGGGGACATCTTCGGTGCGCCGCTGGCCATCGAAGGTTTGATGGCCTTCTTCCTCGAATCCACCTTTGTAGGTCTGTTCTTCTTCGGCTGGGATCGTCTGAGTAAAGTTCAGCATATGTGCGTCACCTGGCTGGTGGCTCTGGGGTCCAACCTCTCCGCGTTGTGGATTCTGGTAGCGAACGGCTGGATGCAAAACCCAATCGCTGCGGATTTCAATTTCGAAACCATGCGTATGGAAATGGTGAGCTTCTCTGAACTGGTACTGAACCCGGTAGCACAGGTGAAATTTGTTCACACTGTGGCGTCCGGCTATGTCACCGGCGCGATGTTCATCCTCGGTATCAGCGCTTACTACATGCTGAAAGGTCGTGACTTCGCCTTTGCTAAACGCTCCTTTGCTATTGCTGCCAGCTTCGGTATGGCTGCCGTACTGTCCGTTATCGTACTCGGTGACGAATCCGGTTACGAAATGGGCGACGTGCAGAAAACCAAGCTCGCTGCGATTGAAGCAGAATGGGAAACGCAACCTGCTCCGGCCTCCTTTACCCTGTTCGGCATTCCTGACCAGGACAAACAGGAAAACCATCTGGCGATTCAGATCCCTTATGCGCTCGGCATTATCGCTACGCGTTCCGTGGACACGCCGGTTATTGGTCTGAAAGATCTCATGGTTCAGCATGAAGAGCGTATCCGTAACGGGATGAAAGCCTATGAACTGCTGGAACAACTGCGCGCCGGTTCTACCGACCAGGCCGTTCGCGACCAGTTCAACAGCATGAAGAAAGATCTCGGTTACGGCCTGCTGCTGAAACGCTATACGCCTAATGTGACTGACGCGACCGAAGCGCAGATCCAGCAAGCGACGAAAGATTCCATTCCTCGCGTTGCGCCGCTGTACTTCGCTTTCCGTATCATGGTGGCGTGCGGCTTCCTGCTGCTGGCGATTATCGCACTTTCCTTCTGGAGCGTGATTCGTAACCGCATCGGTGAGAAAAAATGGCTGTTGCGTGCGGCGCTGTACGGTATTCCACTGCCGTGGATTGCGGTTGAAGCAGGTTGGTTCGTCGCCGAGTATGGTCGTCAGCCGTGGGCGATCGGCGAAGTGTTGCCGACAGCCGTGGCGAACTCATCGCTGACCGTGGGCGATCTGCTGTTCTCCATGTTCCTGATTTGCGGCCTGTATACCCTGTTCCTGGTGGCAGAATTGTTCCTGATGTTCAAATTTGCACGCCTTGGCCCAAGCAGCCTGAAAACCGGTCGCTATCACTTTGAGCAGTCCACCGTGACTTCTCAGCCGGCACGCTAAGACAGGAGTCGTCAAATGATCGATTATGAAGTACTACGTTTTATCTGGTGGCTGCTGGTTGGCATTTTGCTAATTGGTTTCGCTGTCACTGATGGGTTCGACATGGGGGTGGGGATGCTCACCCGTTTCCTCGGTCGTAACGACACCGAACGTCGAATTATGATTAACTCTATCGCCCCGCACTGGGACGGTAACCAGGTGTGGTTGATCACCGCGGGCGGCGCGTTGTTTGCTGCCTGGCCGATGGTTTACGCCGCGGCGTTCTCCGGTTTCTATGTGGCGATGATCCTGGTGCTGGCGTCTTTGTTCTTCCGTCCGGTCGGTTTTGATTACCGTTCCAAGATTGAAGACCCGCGCTGGCGCAACATGTGGGACTGGGGCGTGTTCATCGGTAGCTTTGTGCCGCCGCTGGTGATTGGCGTGGCCTTTGGCAACCTGTTGCAGGGCGTACCGTTCCATGTGGATGAGTATCTGCGTCTGTACTATACCGGTAACTTCTTCCAGTTGCTGAACCCGTTTGGTCTGCTGGCGGGTATCGTAAGCGTAGGGATGATCATCACGCAGGGGGCGACTTACCTGCAAATGCGCACCGTTGGCGAACTGCACCTGCGCGCGCGCGCCACCTCGCAGATTGCGGCGCTGGTGACATTAGTGTGCTTTGCGCTGGCGGGCGTTTGGGTAATGTATGGTATTGATGGTTATGTCGTGACATCCGCGATTGACCATCATGCCGCCTCTAACCCGCTGACTAAAGAAGTGGCGCGTGAAGCTGGCGCCTGGCTGGTGAACTTTAATAATGCTCCGATCCTGTGGTTGGTTCCGGCTCTGGGCGTGGTTCTGCCGCTGCTGACTATCCTGACTTCCCGTATGGAGAAAGGCGCGTGGGCATTCCTGTTCTCTTCGCTGACCTTGGCCTGCATTATTCTGACGGCGGGTATCGCTATGTTCCCATTTGTGATGCCGTCCAGCACGATGATGAATGCCAGCCTGACCATGTGGGATGCGACATCCAGCCAGATGACGCTGAACCTGATGACCTGGGTTGCGGCGGTGTTCGTACCGATCATTCTGATCTACACCAGCTGGTGTTACTGGAAAATGTTCGGTCGTATCACTAAAGAACATATTGAAAGCAACACCCACTCTCTGTACTAAGTAAGGAGCTTAAAATGTGGTATTTCGCATGGATTCTGGGAACGCTTCTTGCCTGTGCATTCGGGATCATTACCGCCCTGGCGCTTGAGCACGTTGAAGCGGGTAAAACCGGTCAAGAAGAAAGCTAATGACCCATATTATCGCAAAACTGTATGCGGTAATGGACAAGCGCCCGTTAAGGGCGCTTTCCTTCGTGATGGCGATAGTGCTGGCAGGATGTATGTTCTGGGACCCGTCACGGTTTGCCGCCAGGACCAGCACGCTTGAAATCTGGCACGGATTATTGCTGATGTGGGCGGTTTGCGCAGGCATAATCCACGGCGTGGGTTTTCGCCCTGAATCCGTACACTGGCAAGGGATTTTTTGTCCGCTCCTTGCGGATATCGTCCTTATCGTCGGCCTGATTTTCTTCTTCTTGTGAATAAGAAACCTCCTTAAAAATATAGGGGCTTGCATAAGCCCATATATTTTTACTCTCCCTTAACTTCCCCCCATTCCCAAGCCTCATTCCCACGCGTATAGTAGCAACGTTTAAAAGCTCTACTTTTGTTGCATTACCGGGATGTAAAGTGAATACAAGGCGATATACAACGGCATTCTTGAGGCATTACGGCGGCAAGCGGATGACGCCAACAAAGAGGCTGCAGGGATGAATAAGTATATGTTTCGATGGCCAATTCGAGTTTATTACGAAGACACGGACGCCGGCGGTGTGGTTTATCACGCCAGCTATGTCGCTTTTTATGAAAGAGCGCGCACGGAGATGCTGCGTCACCATCACTTCAGCCAACAGGTGCTGCTGGCGGAGCGGGTCGCCTTTGTGGTGCGCAAGATGACGCTGGAATACTATGCGCCTGCGCGGCTCGACGATATGCTTGAAGTTCAAACAGAAATTACGTCAATGCGTGGCACCGCTTTGGTTTTCACGCAACGCATTGTCAACGCAGAGAACACGCTGCTAAATGAAGCAGAGGTTCTGATTGTTTGCGTTGATCCACTCAAAATGAAGCCTCGTGCGCTTCCTAAGTCTATTGTCGCGGAGTTTAAGCAGTGACTGACATGAATATCCTTGATTTGTTCCTGAAGGCAAGCCTTCTGGTTAAACTTATCATGTTGATTTTGATTGGTTTTTCAATAGCATCCTGGGCCATCATTATCCAGCGAACGCGTATCCTGAACGCCGCTGCGCGTGAGGCGGAAGCGTTTGAAGATAAATTCTGGTCCGGAATCGAACTATCGCGTCTGTACCAGGAAAGCCAGGGGAGACGCGATAGTCTGTCGGGCTCGGAACAAATCTTTTATAGCGGGTTCAAAGAGTTTGTCCGGCTCCATCGCGCCAACAGCCATGCGCCGGAGGCAGTGGTAGAGGGGGCGTCGCGTGCGATGCGCATCTCCATGAACCGAGAGCTGGAAACGCTGGAAACGCATATCCCGTTTCTTGGCACGGTAGGCTCTATCAGTCCTTATATCGGTCTGTTTGGCACCGTATGGGGGATTATGCATGCGTTTATCGCCCTGGGCGCGGTGAAACAGGCGACTCTGCAAATGGTTGCGCCGGGTATTGCCGAAGCATTGATTGCCACGGCGATTGGTCTGTTTGCCGCTATCCCTGCGGTTATGGCTTACAACCGACTGAATCAGCGCGTGAACAAGCTGGAACTGAATTACGACAACTTTATGGAAGAGTTCACCGCGATTCTGCACCGCCAGGCGTTTACCGTAAGCGAAAGCAACAAGGGGTAAGCCATGGCCAGAACGCGTGGACGAGGTCGTCGCGAACTTAAGTCCGAAATCAATATCGTACCGCTACTCGACGTACTGTTGGTGCTGCTGCTGATCTTTATGGCAACCGCGCCGATCATTACCCAGAGCGTGGAAGTCGACTTACCGGAGGCGAATCAGTCGCAGGCGGTCAGTAGTAACGACGATCCACCGGTCATTATTGAGGTTTCCGGAGTAGGGCAATACAGCGTAGTGGTTGATAAAGATCGAATGGATCAACTGCCGTCTGAACAGGTGATCGCAGAAGTAAAGCGTCATCTGCAGGCTAATCCGAAAACAGTCTTTTTAATCGGCGGCGCGAAAGAGGTGCCGTACGATGAAATAATTAAAGCGCTGAACTTGTTACACAGCGCGGGCGTAAAATCGGTTGGCTTAATGACGCAGCCAATCTGAAGTCTGCGTCCCGTTGGCTTGAAAGACGGCGAGTAACAGGCGAACAGTTTTTTGGGAACCGAGAGTGTCAAAGGCAACCGAACAAAACGACAAGCTCAAACGGGCGATAATTATTTCAGCCGTGCTGCATATCATCTTATTTGCAGTGCTGATCTGGAGTTCGTTTGATGAGCATATAGAGGCTTCTGCCGGCGGCGGCGGTGGTTCCGCTATCGACGCGGTGATGGTCGATCCTGGCGCCGTTGTGCAGCAGTACAACCGTCAGCAGGATCAACAGGCCAGCGCCAGACGCGCGGAAGAAGAGCGTAAAAAGCTGCAACAGCAGCAAGCAGAGGAGCTGCAGCAGAAGCAGGCTGCCGAACAGGAGCGGTTGAAACAACTTGAGAAAGAACGTTTAGCGGCTCAGGAGCAGCAAAAGCAGGCTGAAGAAGCGGCAAAACTGGCGCAACAGCAGCAGCAACAGGCCGAAGAAGCGGCGAAAGCGGCGGCGGACGCGAAGAAAAAAGCGGAGGCCGAAGCGGCGAAAGCGGCGGCGGACGCGAAGAAGAAAGCGGAGGCCGAGGCGGCGAAAGCGGCGGCGGACGCGAAGAAGAAAGCGGAAGCCGAGGCGGTAAAAGCGGCAGCGGACGCGAAGAAGAAAGCGGAAGCCGAAGCGGCGAAAGCGGCGGCGGAGGCGAAGAAGAAAGCGGAAGCCGAAGCGGCGAAAGCGGCGGCGGAGGCGAAGAAGAAAGCGGATGCCGAGGCGGCGAAAGCGGCGGCGGAGGCGAAGAAGAAAGCGGATGCCGCGGCGGCGAAAGCAGCGGCGGACGCTAAGAAGAAAGCGGCTGCCGAAAAAGCGGCTGCCGCAGAAGGCGTCGACGATCTGCTTGGCGATCTCAGCTCGGGTAAGAATGCGCCGAAAACCGGCGGCGGCGCGAAAGGGAATGGCCAGCCATCAAAAGATAGCGGTACATCGGGCGCTAACGGTGGGGCGACAGGCGCTGATATCAGCGCCTACGCGAAACAGATTCAGGTCGCCATTCAGAGCCGTCTGTATGATGCGAGCCTGTATCAGGGCAAACAATGTGTCTTGCATATTAGCCTGGCGCCGGATGGCTCATTAAAAAGCATTACGTCTGAGGGCGGCGATCCGGCGCTTTGTCAGGCGGCGTTAATGGCGGCAAAAACCGCGAAAATTCCTAAACCGCCAAGCCAGGCTGTTTATGAGAAAATAAAGGATGCCAAACTAGACTTTAAACTGTAGATACTTTTCTTTATGGAAGTTAGAGCAGTTGAGTTGTTACTGGTCCTGGTGGTTTTGTGTATTTGAGTTTGTTAACATTCTGCTAAATTATCGTGGGTCGCAGGCCCAGGTATGGGAGATATGATGAAGCAGGCATTACGAGTAGCATTTGGTTTTCTGATGCTGTGGGCGGCGGTGCTGCACGCAGAAGTCCGTATCGAGATCACCCAGGGGGTGGACTCGGCGCGACCGATTGGCGTTGTGCCTTTTAAATGGGCCGGACCGGGCGCTGCGCCTGAAGATATCGGTGGCATCGTGGCGGCAGATTTACGCAATAGCGGTAAATTTAATCCGTTAGACCGGTCCCGACTGCCGCAGCAGCCAGCCACCGCTCAGGAAGTTCAGCCTACCGCATGGTCTGCGCTGGGTATTGATGCCGTCGTCGTTGGACAGGTCACGCCGAATCCGGACGGTTCCTACAATGTTGCTTATCAGCTGGTTGACACTGGCGGCGCGCCGGGTACCGTACTGGCGCAAAACTCTTATAAAGTGAACAAGCAGTGGCTGCGTTATGCAGGCCATACCGCCAGTGACGAAGTCTTTGAAAAACTGACGGGCATTAAGGGCGCGTTCCGTACTCGTATCGCCTATGTGGTACAGACTAATGGCGGTCAGTTCCCGTATGAACTGCGTGTGTCGGATTACGATGGTTACAATCAGTTTGTGGTGCACCGTTCTCCGCAGCCGTTGATGTCTCCGGCGTGGTCTCCGGACGGCTCAAAACTGGCTTACGTGACATTTGAAAGTGGTCGCTCCGCGCTGGTTATCCAGACGCTGGCAAACGGCGCAGTGCGTCAGGTTGCGTCCTTCCCGCGTCACAACGGCGCGCCGGCCTTCTCGCCGGATGGGACGAAACTGGCGTTCGCGTTATCGAAAACCGGAAGTCTGAACCTGTACGTTATGGATCTCGCCTCCGGTCAGATTCGTCAGATAACGGACGGCCGTAGCAACAATACGGAGCCGACCTGGTTCCCGGACAGCCAGACTCTGGCCTTTACCTCTGACCAGGCTGGACGTCCGCAAGTGTATAAAATGAACATTAACGGCGGTGCGGCGCAGCGTATTACCTGGGAAGGTTCGCAAAACCAGGATGCGGATGTCAGCAGCGACGGTAAATTTATGGTAATGGTAAGCTCAAATAACGGGCAGCAGCACATTGCCAAACAAGATCTGGTGACGGGTGGCGTACAGGTTCTGTCGTCAACGTTCCTGGATGAAACGCCAAGTCTGGCACCTAACGGCACGATGGTAATCTACAGCTCTTCTCAGGGGATGGGATCTGTGCTGAATTTGGTTTCTACAGATGGGCGTTTCAAAGCGCGTCTTCCGGCAACTGATGGTCAGGTGAAATCGCCTGCCTGGTCGCCGTATCTGTGATAATAATTAATTGATTACTAAAGGAATTAAAGAAATGCAACTGAACAAAGTGCTGAAGGGCCTGATGATTGCCCTGCCTGTTATGGCAATCGCGGCATGTTCTTCCAACAAGAACGCCAGCAATGACGGTAGCGAAGGCGGTATGCTGAACGGCGCCGGCACTGGTATGGACGCTAACGGCAACGGCAACATGTCATCTGAAGAGCAAGCGCGTCTGCAGATGCAGCAGCTGCAGCAGAACAACATCGTTTACTTCGATCTCGACAAGTACGATATCCGTTCTGACTTCGCGGCAATGCTGGATGCGCACGCTAACTTCCTGCGTAGCAACCCGTCTTACAAAGTCACCGTAGAAGGTCACGCGGACGAACGCGGTACTCCGGAGTACAACATCTCCCTGGGTGAGCGTCGTGCTAACGCCGTTAAAATGTACCTGCAGGGTAAAGGCGTTTCCGCTGACCAGATCTCCATCGTTTCTTACGGTAAAGAAAAACCTGCCGTACTGGGCCACGACGAAGCGGCTTACGCTAAGAACCGTCGCGCTGTACTGGTTTACTAAGAGAATTGCATGAGCAGTAACTTCAGACATCACCTGTTGAGTCTGTCGTTACTGGTTGGCATAGCGGCCCCCTGGGCCGCTTTTGCTCAGGCGCCAATCAGTAGTGTCGGCTCAGGCTCGGTCGAAGACCGCGTCACTCAACTTGAGCGTATCTCTAACGCTCACAGCCAGCTTTTAACCCAACTTCAGCAGCAGCTCTCCGATAATCAGTCCGATATCGATTCTTTGCGCGGCCAAATCCAGGAAAATCAGTATCAACTGAATCAGGTGATGGAGCGCCAGAAGCAAATTATGCTGCAGCTGGGGAGCTTAAATAATGGCGGCGCAGCGCAGCCAGCAGCTGGTGACCAGAGCGGGGCGGCAACCACTGCGACCCCCGCCCCGGATGCCGGTACGGCAACCTCAGGGGCGCCGGTACAAAGTGGCGATGCGAATACCGATTACAATGCGGCAATTGCGCTGGTGCAGGATAAGTCTCGCCAGGATGATGCGATTGTGGCGTTTCAGAACTTCATCAAGAAATACCCTGATTCTACTTATCAGCCGAACGCCAATTATTGGCTGGGCCAGTTGAATTACAACAAGGGTAAAAAAGATGACGCCGCCTATTATTTCGCCTCGGTAGTAAAAAACTATCCTAAGTCGCCGAAGGCTGCGGACGCGATGTACAAAGTTGGCGTTATCATGCAGGACAAAGGTGATACGGCAAAAGCGAAAGCAGTTTATCAGCAGGTGATTAACAAATATCCTGGCACTGATGGCGCGAAACAGGCGCAGAAGCGTCTTAACGCGATGTAATGCGTACCATGCGACCAGAAAACGCCTTTTTTCTGGTCGCGTCGTGCGATTCCTAAGCAGTTGAGCCCTCTGCGTCGAAATTTTTGTTGCGCTCAAATCTGAAATCAGTAATATATGCCGCCGTTGCCACGGGATATTAAACAACTCGAAAGCGACGCAAAAGTGGGTCGTTAGCTCAGTTGGTAGAGCAGTTGACTTTTAATCAATTGGTCGCAGGTTCGAATCCTGCACGACCCACCAATCGTTCGGTGGAAACGAGAATAAAACGTGAAGGATAACGTTGCGTCAGCAACGACCCGTAGGGCGAGGCAAAGCCGAGTCATCCTGCACGACCCACCACTAACTTCGGTTAGTCAGTAATATCCAGCGTAGTATCGGGTGATTAGCTCAGCTGGGAGAGCACCTCCCTTACAAGGAGGGGGTCGGCGGTTCGATCCCGTCATCACCCACCAC
>NZ_JBGDZO010000002.1:581335-725066 GCF_046548235.1 Salmonella sp. SAL4457 | reverse complement strand
ATAAATTGTTAAAGAGCAGGTGCGACGCGGCTTTCAGCTCACCGTCGCGAGGTGGCGTATATTACGCTTTCCTCTTTTTGAGTCAAGCCTTTATTTTCGCTTTCCTCACAGACTTCTTAACGAAGCCTTTCTGACCCGGCGGCCTGTATGCCGTTGTTCCGTGTCAGTGGTGGCGCATTATAGGGAGTTATTAGAGCCTGACAAGACCTAAATGCAAAAAAAAGCTCAACCGTTCACTTTTCAAACAACATTTGAACCAAAAGCCTATTTTCGCCTGGTTTTTAAACAAAAACGAGCCCGTCAGGGCCCGTTTTATTCAAATTTGTGACTTACTGCACTGCCACAATACGATCATCATTGGCTTCAAGGCGAATCACTTTGCCAGGAACCAGTTCACCAGACAGGATTTGCTGCGCCAGTGGGTTTTCGATCTGCTGTTGAATAGCACGTTTTAACGGACGCGCCCCGTAGACCGGATCGTAACCGTTGGCGCTCAACAGTTTCAGCGCCTCGTCGGAGATATGGATTTCATAACCACGTTCTTCCAGACGTTTGTACAGACGCTGCAGCTGGATCTGAGCAATAGAAGCGATGTGTTGTTCACCTAACGGATGGAATACCACAACTTCATCAATACGGTTGATAAATTCCGGACGGAAGTTTTGGCTAACCACACCCAGCACCATCTCTTTCATTCGACCGTAATCCAGTTCGCCAAAGCGCTCCTGAATGAGATCGGAACCGAGGTTAGAAGTCATAATGACCACCGTATTACGGAAGTCGACCGTTCTCCCCTGCCCGTCAGTCAGCCGACCGTCGTCCAGCACCTGCAACAGAATGTTGAATACATCCGGATGCGCTTTTTCTACTTCATCCAACAAGATGACGGAATAAGGACGACGGCGTACCGCTTCCGTCAAATAACCGCCTTCTTCATAGCCGACATATCCCGGAGGCGCCCCGACCAAACGAGACACGGAGTGTTTCTCCATAAACTCGGACATATCGATACGCACCATCGCGTCGTCGCTGTCGAACATAAAGTTAGCCAGCGCTTTACACAGTTCGGTTTTACCGACCCCCGTCGGCCCAAGGAACAGGAAGGAACCAATCGGACGGTTCGGATCGGACAGCCCCGCGCGGCTACGACGTATGGCGTTCGATACTGCTTCAACGGCTTCATTCTGCCCGATCACACGGCTGTGTAACTCTTGTTCCATACGCAACAGTTTTTCACGTTCGCCTTCCAGCATTCTGGCAACCGGAATACCGGTCCAGCGCGCCAGCACTTCGGCAATTTCCGCATCCGTTACTTTGTTACGTAACAGACGCATGGTTTTACCTTCCGACTGGGTCGCGGCTTCCAACTGTTTTTCCAGCTCCGGAATTTTGCCGTACTGCAATTCAGACATTCGCGCCAGGTCGCCAACGCGGCGCGCCTGCTCGATGGCAATCTTCGCCTGCTCCAGCTCCGCTTTAATAGTTTGCGTACCAGAGAGCGACGCTTTTTCCGCTTTCCACTCTTCTTCCAGCTCAGAATACTGGCGCTCTTTGTCGTCCAGTTCTTCGTTGAGCATATCGAGACGTTTTTTACTCGCCTCGTCAGACTCTTTCATCAACGCCTGCTGTTCCAGTTTGAGCTGAATAATACGGCGGTCGAGCCTGTCCAGCTCCTCCGGCTTAGAGTCAATCTGCATACGAATGCTGGATGCCGCTTCATCGATCAGGTCGATAGCTTTATCCGGCAACTGACGGTCGGCGATATAGCGGTGAGATAATGTTGCCGCCGCCACAATCGCCGGGTCAGTAATCTGCACATGGTGGTGCAGCTCGTAACGTTCTTTCAGGCCACGCAGAATAGCAATGGTGTCTTCCACTGAAGGTTCTGCGACAAACACTTTTTGAAAACGACGTTCCAGCGCCGCGTCTTTTTCAATGTACTGACGGTATTCATCCAGCGTGGTGGCGCCCACACAGTGCAGTTCACCACGCGCCAGCGCCGGTTTCAGCATATTCCCGGCGTCCATGGCGCCATCGGCCTTACCTGCGCCAACCATCGTGTGCAGCTCGTCAATAAACAGGATGACGTTGCCTTCCTGTTTCGCCAGATCGTTCAGCACGCCTTTCAGACGCTCTTCAAATTCGCCGCGATATTTCGCCCCGGCCACCAGCGCGCCCATATCCAGCGCCAGTACGCGGCGACCTTTTAAGCCTTCAGGGACTTCACCGTTAATAATGCGCTGCGCCAGTCCTTCAACAATTGCCGTTTTACCGACCCCTGGCTCACCGATTAACACCGGGTTATTTTTAGTACGACGTTGCAGTACCTGAATGGTACGGCGAATTTCTTCATCACGACCAATTACCGGGTCAAGCTTACCTTGTTCAGCCCGCTCGGTCAGATCGACGGTATATTTTTTCAAGGCCTGACGTTGGTCTTCAGCCCCTTGATCGTTCACGCTTTCACCTCCGCGCATCTGTTCAATTGCCTGAGTGATATTGGCCGTGGTCGCACCGGCTGATTTCAGCAGATCGGTTAACGTGCCGCGAGACTCAAGCGCCGCCAGAACAAACAGCTCTGACGAAATAAAATTGTCTCCCCGTTTTTGCGCCAGCTTGTCGCAAAGGTTCAGTACGCGTACCAGTTCCGAAGAAGGCTGTACGTCGCCGCCGGTGCCTTCCACCTGCGGTAAACGGCTCAGCGCCTGATCGATAGCGGTGCGCAACTGGCCAGCATTAATGCCGGCGGAGGTTAATAAAGGACGTATCGATCCCCCTTCCTGGTTCAGCAAGGCGCTCATTAAATGAAGAGGTTCGATGAATTGGTTGTCGTGCCCCAGCGCGAGCGACTGGGCATCGGCAAGAGCAAGCTGGAATTTGTTAGTAAGACGATCCAGACGCATAACTCCTCCCATAACAGGTCAAAATTGCTACTGGAGATTAAATGAGGTCATCCCTCAATTATTCAAGGTGAATGACCTGAATTATGTGAAAAGAAAGTTACCCGTACCGGATCGTCTTGATTCTTTAGGTTATATCAGCCAAATAAAACTTGCCATACGACCTGTCGTCTTGTCGCGACGATAAGAGAAGAAAGTCTCACTTTCGCTAAAGGTGCAGCGATCCCCGCCATAGACATGTTCAACGCCGGTATTCGCC
Organism: Salmonella sp. SAL4457; assembly: GCF_046548235.1. Classification (NCBI taxonomy): domain Bacteria; kingdom Pseudomonadati; phylum Pseudomonadota; class Gammaproteobacteria; order Enterobacterales; family Enterobacteriaceae; genus Salmonella; species Salmonella sp. SAL4457. The sequence continues at coordinate 721,907 of NZ_JBGDZO010000002.1, read as the reverse complement.
AGACGTTGGCGTGCAAGCTGATAAATATCCGCCAGAAATTTTTCCCCGTGCGGCAAAAATGCGCTATCGGCTTGCGCATCTTTTGCTAAAAATGCGTCACGCACTTCCGGCCCCACTTCAAACGCGGTCGGGCCGATCGCCGGACCTAACCAGGCGATGATATTTTCTGGTTTGTCAGCAAAGCAGGTGACAGTTTCCTCCAGTACGCCTTCACATAATCCGCGCCAGCCCGCATGAGCCGCCGCCACTTCTGTTCCCTCACGGTTACAGAATAGCACAGGCAGGCAGTCTGCCGTCATTACCGCGCAGACGGTTCCTGGCGTATTGCTGTAAGACGCATCCGCACGTTTGGAGGCATAAGGTTCTCCGGTAAGCCTCAACACATTTTTACCGTGAACCTGTTCAAGCCAGACAGGTTTCGAAGGCAGATTGCCCGCCGCAAACAGACGCTTGCGGTTCTCTTCAACATGCTCCGGGTTATCGCCGCAATGCGCGCCCAGATTCAGCGAGTCGTAAGGCGGTAAACTCACCCCGCCAATACGGGTAGAACTACAGGCTGCGACGCCTTTCGGCAGCGGCCACTGCGGGACAATCAGTGCATTCATAACCAGTCCACATCATCTTTATGATCTTCAAAATCGGCGCGCATCGCATCGATAAGGTCCACCATATCTTGTGGAATCGGCGCGTGCCACTCCATTTCGATACCCGATACAGGATGGTAGAGACGCAGCATTGTTGCATGCAGCGCCTGGCGGTCAAACTTACGCAGCGTGGAAATAAATTCTTCCGATGCGCCTTTCGGTGGACGTGGACGACCACCGTAGACCTGATCGCCCACTAACGGGTGCGTAATATGCGCCATATGCACGCGGATCTGGTGCGTACGCCCGGTCTCCAGACGCAACCTAAGACGCGTGTGCACACGGAAATGTTCCATAATGCGGTAGTGGGTCACCGCCGGTTTGCCCATGGGATGCACCGACATATGGGTACGTTTGGTCGGGTGACGACTGATGGGTTCATTCACCGTTCCTCCCGCCGTCATATGTCCGATCGCGACCGCTTCATATTCGCGGGTGATCTCGCGCAGCTGCAAAGACTCCACCAGGCGCGTTTGCGCCGGAACGGTTTTGGCCACCACCATCAGCCCCGTCGTGTCCTTATCCAGACGATGCACAATGCCCGCGCGCGGGACATCCGCAATCGGCGGATAATAATGTAGCAACGCGTTCAGTACCGTACCGTCCGGGTTACCCGCGCCAGGATGTACCACCAGATCGCGTGGTTTGTTGATAACCAGAATATCGTCATCTTCATAAACAATATCTAACGGGATATCCTGCGCTTCAAAACGAATCTCTTCGTCGATCTCCGCATCAATAGCCACCCGCTCGCCGCCTAACACTTTTTCTTTTGGCTTATCGCAAAGTTGACCATTGACCAACACGCGCTGATTCAAAATCCATTCTTTTATACGCGAACGTGAATAATCCGGGAACATTTCGGCCAAAGCCTGATCTAAGCGTTGACCGAGTTGGTTTTCGGAGACCGTTGCGGTGAGTTGTACTCGTTGTGCCATATACAGCTTCTTCGTTTAACGTTGGGTTTTACGGCTTTGCCGTTTAATATAGTGTGCTATTGTAGCTGGTCTTAACCGGGAGCAGGAACAGAGAATCTCCCGTAAAACATTTTGAGGAAAGTCAAAACGTCATGACGCGCATGAAATATCTGGTGGCAGCAGCCACGTTGAGCCTGTTTCTGGCGGGTTGCTCGGGTTCAAAGGAAGAGGTGCCCGATAATCCGCCGAATGAAATCTACGCGACTGCTCAGCAAAAGCTGCAGGACGGTAACTGGAAACAGGCAATAACGCAATTGGAAGCGTTAGATAATCGTTATCCATTCGGACCGTATTCTCAGCAGGTGCAGTTGGATCTTATCTACGCCTATTACAAAAACGCCGATTTGCCGCTAGCGCAGGCCGCCATCGATCGTTTTATGCGTCTTAATCCAACGCACCCTAATATTGACTATGTCATGTACATGCGCGGCCTGACGAACATGGCGCTGGATGATAGCGCGCTGCAAGGTTTCTTTGGCGTCGATCGCAGCGATCGCGATCCGCAACATGCGCGGGCGGCGTTCAATGACTTTTCGAAACTGGTACGCAGCTATCCTAATAGCCAGTACACCACCGACGCCACTAAGCGTCTGGTATTCCTGAAAGACCGTCTGGCGAAATATGAATATTCCGTCGCAGAGTACTATACCGCGCGCGGCGCATGGGTTGCGGTCGTAAACCGGGTAGAAGGTATGCTACGCAATTATCCTGATACGCAGGCCACGCGCGATGCGTTGCCGCTGATGGAAAACGCCTATCGTCAGATGCAGCTGAATGCGCAGGCTGACAAAGTCGCGAAAATTATTGCCGCTAACAGCAAAAACACCTGAAGCAATACCAACAAGCAAAACGGCAGCCTTCCGGCTGCCGTTTTTTTATTCGATATCTGATGCAACAGAAATGATTTCACTGCAACGCATCCAGTCAAATATGGCCTGCTTTCAGCCATTCCTCAAGTAAAAGATCGCTTCTTCCTGCGATGCCTCACAAAAAGTTCGCCTTGACAAAAAGTGACAAAATAATGTGATTTACATCACACATTTTGACATTAAGAACGGTATGCTGGAATCACCAAGACGGGAAAGACAAGAGGTAAAATTTATGACAATGAACATTACCAGTAAACAAATGGAAATTACTCCGGCAATCCGCCAACATGTCGCAGACCGTCTCGCCAAACTGGAAAAATGGCAAACTCACCTGATTAATCCTCATATCATTCTGTCTAAAGAGCCACAGGGCTTTATTGCTGACGCCACCATTAATACACCGAACGGACATCTGGTCGCCAGCGCAAAACACGAAGATATGTACACCGCTATTAATGAATTGATCAACAAGCTGGAACGGCAGCTCAATAAAGTGCAGCATAAAGGCGAAGCCCGTCGTGCCACCGCATCGGTGAAAGATGCCAGCTTCGTCGAAGCAGAAGAAGAGTAGTCCCTTACATTGAGTGTATCGCCAACGCGCCTTCGGGCGCGTTTTTTGTTGACAGGATTAAAACAGTACGGGTACTGTACTTACGTACACAAAGGAAACAGTTATGAAGCTAACCCGGTTTTTCTTCGCATTCTTTTTTATCTTCCCCTGACCGGGAGGCGTTTCGTCATGTGATAAAGAATGCGAAGACGAACAAGAAGGCCTCCCCCACCGGGAGGCCTTTTTTATTGATAACAAAAAAGGCAACACTATGACATCGGAAAACCCATTACTGGCGCTGCGAGATAAAATCAGCGCTTTAGACGAAGAGTTACTGGCCTTACTGGCAAAACGACGCGCGCTGGCGATTGAAGTGGGACAAGCAAAACTACTGTCGCATCGTCCGGTTCGGGATATCGATCGTGAACGCGCGCTGCTGGACAGACTCATCCATCTCGGTAAAGCCCACCATCTCGACGCACACTACATTACCCGTCTGTTCCAGCTTATCATTGAAGACTCCGTGCTTACTCAGCAGGCGCTGCTGCAACAACATCTGAATAATACTCACCCTCATTCGGCACGTATTGCGTTTCTTGGGCCGAAAGGCTCCTATTCTCATCTCGCGGCGCGCCAGTATGCTGCACGCCATTTTGAGCAATTTATTGAGAGCGGCTGCGCAAAATTCGCCGATATTTTTCATCAGGTCGAAACCGGCCAGGCCGATTACGCCGTGGTTCCGATAGAGAACACCAGCTCCGGCGCTATCAACGATGTGTACGACTTATTGCAACACACCAGTCTGTCGATTGTCGGTGAGATGACTGTCACTATCGATCACTGCGTGCTGGTTTCCGGCGCTACAGATCTGAATACCATCGAAACGGTGTACAGCCATCCGCAGCCGTTTCAGCAGTGCAGTAAATTTTTGAGCCGCTATCCGCACTGGAAAATCGACTATACCGAGAGTACGTCGGCAGCGATGGAAAAAGTCGCGCAGGCAAACTCTCCGCGCGTCGCGGCGCTCGGCAGCGAGGCAGGCGGCATGTTGCACGGTTTACAGGTGCTGGAACGCATTGCCGCAAACCAGACGCAGAATATCACCCGCTTTCTGGTACTGGCGCGCAAAGCCATCAACGTTTCCGATCAGGTTCCGGCAAAAACCACTCTGTTAATCGCCACCGGGCAGCAAGCTGGCGCGCTGGTCGAAGCGCTGCTGGTGCTGCGTAACCACAATCTCATCATGACGAAACTGGAGTCGCGCCCCATTCACGGCAATCCGTGGGAAGAGATGTTTTATCTCGATATTCAGGCGAACCTGGAGTCGCAGGTAATGCAAAGCGCGCTAAAAGAGCTGGGCGAGATCACGCGCTCAATGAAAGTGCTTGGCTGCTATCCCAGCGAAAACGTCGTGCCGGTAGAACCTGCCTGACGTTCAATAAAACGGCTTTTCTTCATCCCTGCGACGGCTACCTGCAGGGTGAAGATGGCGCCGGAGAGCGGATAATCCGCCACTTCCTGAGCAGACATATTTTCTCTGGTAGTTGTAATAAACAGCGTTTTCATATCTGCGCCGCCAAAGCAAACCATCGTCGGACAACGTACCGGCAACCGGTACTCTTCCAGCTGCTCTCCTTGCGGTGAGAAACGCGCCACGCGCCAGCCGTCAAACATCGCGCTCCAGTAGCACCCTTCGCTATCCATCGCCGCGCCGTCGGGAAGTCCTTCTCCTTCGCCAAAATGGCGAAAAAGTTCACGCTTGCCCGGATCGCCATGCTTATCAAGTAACGTGCGGTATATCACGCCATTCGGCGTATCGGAGGTATACATCCACTGGTTATCCGGGCTGAACGCCAGGCCGTTGTGTCCCTGGATATCGCACTGGATCACTTTTGCCGTCAGGTCATGATCGATCCGCATCAGCAACGCGCCATTATAGTCACCTGGCGCCCAGAACGTTCCGGCATAAAAACGTCCATCGCCATCAGTGCCGCCATCGTTGAAACGCGCCAGTTTCGTATTAGAGGGATTGTCGCAAACCTTACGCTGCAATAATCCATTTTTATCGGCCAGCCAGATAGCATGACGCATGGCCACAATAAATCCGCCCTGCTCACGCAAGGCAAAACAGCCCACCTCTTCCGGAAACGCCAGCACGCTATGCGTCCCGCTCGCCGGATGGTAACGATGGATCTCCTGTTCCAGGATATCGGTCCAATACAGCGCGCTTTCATCCTCGCTCCATGTGGGGCATTCTGGTAAATGTCCGACATAATCAAATAAAACGTGCGGCGTAGTCATAACGGTTCCTTAAACGAAAAAAGCCAGCAAAGCTGGCTTTTAGTATAGATGTCATCATTATGGTCGGCTGTCATTCGCCTGACGCAATAACACACGGCTTTCATTCTGGAAGCGTCTGGCATAATCGCCAAACCAGTGTTCAACTTTGCGAAAACTGTCGATAAAAGCCTGCTTATCACCCTGTTCCAGTAACCCGATCGCATCGCCAAAACGTTTATAGTAACGCTTGATAAGCGCCAGATTGCGCTCCGACGACATAATAATGTCCGCATACAGCTGCGGGTCCTGGGCGAACAGACGCCCGACCATCGCCAGCTCCAGTCGATAAATCGGCGATGATAGCGCCAGAAGCTGCTCAAGCTGGACGTTCTCTTCCGCCAGATGCAGCCCATAAGCGAAGGTAGCAAAGTGGCGCAGCGCCTGGATAAAAGCCATGTTCTGATCGTGCTCGACAGCGCTAATTCGGTGCAACCGCGCGCCCCACACCTGGATTTGCTCAAGGAACCACTGATACGCTTCCGGTTGACGCCCATCACACCAGACCACTACCTGCTTCGCCAGGCTCCCGCTGTCCGGACCAAACATCGGATGCAAGCCCAACACGGGGCCATCATGGGCCGCCAACATTGCCTGCAACGGACCGCTTTTCACCGATGCCAGATCGACCAGAATACAGTCGGACGGCAGGGGCGGCAGTTGCGCTATGACCTGTTCAGTAACATGAATCGGCACGCTGACGATCACCATTCCGGCATCGGCGACAATGTCCCTGGCGCGCGGCCAGTCCTGTTGTTCCAGAATACGGACCTGATAGCCCGACAGCGTGAGCATTTTTTCAAACAGACGCCCCATCTGTCCGCCGCCGCCCACAATGACGACCGGACGCAGAGAAGGACAAAGCGTTTTGAACCCCTTATCATTTTCGCTGGAGTAAGATTCACGCATTACCCGGCGCAGGACATCTTCAATGAGATCGGGCGGGACACCGATCGCTTCTGCTTCCGCCCGTCGTGAAGCCAGCATAGAGGCCTCACGCTCCGGCACGTAAATAGGCAGGCCAAAACGGCTTTTCACCTCGCCGACTTTGGCAACCAGTTCCAGGCGCTTAGCCAGTAAATTCAACAACGCTTTATCGACATCATCTATTTGATCGCGTAACGCGGTCAATTCAGCAACCATAACAACCTCTTATGCGACGCGCACCGCCAGCTGGCCGCTCAAATCTTTATGAATTTCACGTAACAGGGCATCGGTCATCTCCCAGCTAATACAAGCATCGGTGACGGAAACGCCATACTTCATTTCGCTGCGCGGCTGTTCAGAAGACTGATTCCCCTCATGAATATTACTTTCAATCATTAAGCCAATGATTGAACGATTGCCATCTTTAATCTGCGCAACCACAGATTCGGCAACGGCTGGCTGGCGGCGATAATCTTTATTGGAGTTACCATGACTGCAATCTACCATCAGCGAAGGACGTAGTCCCGCCTGTTCCATCTCTTTTTCACACTGAGCGACATCTGCCGGGCTATAGTTTGGCGCTTTGCCGCCACGCAGAATCACATGGCCATGCGGATTTCCCTGGGTTTGCAATAACGCAACCTGACCGGCCTGGTTAATGCCAACAAAGCGATGGGGTTGCGCAGCGGCGCGCATGGCGTTAATCGCTGTCGCCAGGCTGCCATCCGTGCCGTTTTTAAAGCCGACCGGCATAGAAAGACCAGACGCCATTTCGCGGTGGGTTTGCGATTCGGTTGTGCGCGCGCCTATCGCCGACCAGCTAAACAGATCGCCCAGGTATTGCGGGCTGTTCGGATCCAACGCTTCGGTCGCCAATGGCAACCCCATATTCACCAGTTCCACCAGTAGCTGACGCGCTATTTTCAACCCGGCTTCCACATCAAATGAGCCATCCATGTGAGGATCGTTAATCAGCCCTTTCCAGCCGACGGTAGTCCGCGGCTTTTCAAAATAGACGCGCATTACCAGATAGAGGCTATCGCTGACCTCTGCGGCAAGGGCTTTAAATCGACGGGCATATTCCAGAGCGGTTTCAGGATCGTGAATAGAACAAGGACCGCATACCACCAACAGACGCGGATCGCGCCCGGCAATAATGTCAGAAATGATTCCCCGGGACTGCGCTATCTGCGCTTCCTGCGCCAGGCTCAAGGGAAAGGCCGCTTTAAGCTGCTCCGGCGTCATTAATACCTGTTCATCGGTGATACGTACGTTATTCAGCGCGTCTTTTTGCATGATGGCGATCCTGTCTTTTCTTGTTTGCGATAGTTGATCCTCCACGAGGATGTTTAAACCATACCACAAAAAGTAAAGATTTCAATCCATATTACGTAAAATAAACTTTACACCATGCGCAATCGTCGATTAAACCACTCCATTTCGTATCAAAAACTTTACACAACAAGTGAATTATTTTATTCCCAGCCTCAGAAAAGCGGTAAAATGAGCGATGCTCGCTATTTTTTGATTATTTTTTCTCCGCACACATATTTTTACTTTCTGATATAGGTTGATTAATACCATTATCACAAGAATTTAATATCAGGGACGCCACTTAAATTATTCATATTATCAATAAGACATAATGACGATATGGCAAAATAATGTTATTTTGCTACAAACAATCACGGATGTATTTTAATGCTTTACGACTGAAGATGGTGGGGACTTGTTAATGCGTTTTTCTCACCGATTTATCCTTCTGTTATCGCTATTATTAGCAAGCTTGCCTCTGTATGCTCAACGCGTCACGGAAGAAGAGAAATCCGTACGCGCCATCGTCTCCGGTATCGTCAGTTATACACACTGGCCGGCGTTATCCGGGCCGCCAAGGCTATGCATATTTTCATCTGCGCGTTTTGTCAGGGTACTTAGCGAAGAGGCTGACTGGGCTTTCCCTTATCAACCGCTTGTCATCCGTACCACACAAGAAGCCCTGAGCGCCCGCTGTGATGGTTTTTACTTTGGCAATGAATCGCCAGCTTATCAGGTGGAGTTAACGCGTCATTATCCAGTTAATGCCTTGTTATTAATTGCCGAGCAAAATACCGAATGTATTATTGGCAGCGCATTTTGTCTGATCATTAACAATGATGAAGTCAAATTTTCCGTCAACCTGGACTCCCTCTCGCATAGCGGGGTGAGAGTGAATCCAGAAGTATTAATGCTTGCACGGAATCAAAAGCATGAATAAGGAATTTTCTCTGTCCAGACCAACATTTAAACGCACACTACGGCGGATTAGTATAATCAGCGTGCTGCTTACAATGACATTGATCTGGCTATTAATTTGCGTTGCGTCTGTCCTTACGCTCAAACAGTATGCGCAAAAAAATCTCGATTTGACCGCCGCCACAATGGCCCATAGCCTTGAAGCGGCACTGGTATTTTCCGATAACGCGGCCGCAGCGGAAACGCTCGCCACACTGGGACGCCAGGGACAATTTTCAGCGGCGGAGGTCCGCGATAAAAATGGCCGAACTATCGCCTCATGGCGCTATGATGCGCGAGCCGCAGACGATAAGCTCATCGGCTTAATTAGCCACTGGCTTTTTCCATTGCCGGTATCACAACCCGTCTGGCACAACGGCAGGGCCATCGGCGAAGTACGGCTTGTCGCCCGCGACAGCCTTATTGGTCATTTTATCTGGCTATCGCTGGCAGTACTGACAGGATGTATTCTGCTGGCATCCGGCATTGCCCTGCTGCTCACACGTTATTTACACAATGGCGTTGTGGATGCGCTGCAAAATATTACTGAAGTTGTACACGACGTTCGCACTAACCGAAATTTTTCACGCCGGGTACCTGATGAGCGTATTGCGGAATTTCACCTGTTTGCGCAGGATTTCAATAGCCTTCTGGATGAGATGGAAGAATGGCAGCTACGGCTTCAGGCTAAAAATGCTCAGTTACTACGTACCGCGCTGCACGATCCGCTGACGGGGCTTGCCAATCGCGCGGCATTTCGCAGCTGTATTAACGCGCTGATGAAGGACAATTCCGCTCGTAGCAGTTCGGCATTGTTATTTCTGGATGGCGATAACTTTAAATATATTAATGATACCTGGGGACATGCGGCAGGCGACCGCGTACTTATAGAGGTTGCCAAAAGATTAGCGGAATTCGGTGGTAGCCGTTATCAGACTTACCGACTCGGCGGCGATGAATTTGCGATGGTGCTTTACGATGTACATTCGGAATATGAAGTACAACGTATTTGCGCAGCGCTATCCCAGGCGTTTAATCGACCTTTTGAACTGCATAACGGCCAGCGAATAACGATGACCCTGAGTATTGGCTTTGCGCTGACATGGGAACATGCCACTGCCGAAAAACTACAAGAACTGGCCGATCGAAATATGTATCAGGCTAAACACCGGCGTGCGGAACGCTCGCTAAACTAAGGAACGGGCCTGGCCGTTTCTGACTCAGCGTTGAGACCACTGACCCAGACTAATCATGCAACCGTCTATGGCGTGGAGCAACCCCATAAAAAAGGGGCCAGCGTAATGCCAGCCCCTTCTTTTCTACAAGCTTTCGGATGTTGCGAAAGCGCGTTCTTAGTTAAGACGCTCTTTGATACGAGCCGCTTTACCAGTACGCTCACGCAGGTAGTACAGTTTAGCTTTACGAACAGCACCACGACGTTTAACAGCAATGCTGTCAACTACCGGAGAGTGAGTCTGGAAGACACGCTCAACGCCTTCGCCGTTGGAAATTTTACGAACAGTGAATGCAGAGTGCAGACCGCGGTTACGAATAGCGATAACCACGCCCTCGAATGCCTGCAGACGTTTCTTGGTACCTTCAACAACCCATACTTTCACTTCCACGGTATCGCCCGGACGGAAGGAAGGTACGTTCTGCTTCATCTGCTCTTGTTCAAGTTGCTTAATAATGTTGCTCATAATTTAATCTCTTATCCTGGGTAAACTGATATTCGGGGGCCTATGCCATCCCATCATGTTTATGCTGCTGTTGTGCGTGTTCTGTTTTGAACTCCGCCAGCAACCTTGCTTGCTCTTCAGTCAGAGCCAGGTTTTCCAGAAGTTCAGGTCTTCTAAGCCAGGTTCGGCCCAGCGACTGTTTCAAACGCCAGCGACGTATCTCGGCATGGTTTCCCGACAGCAATACTGGCGGTACTTCCATCCCCTCTAACACTTCAGGGCGCGTATAGTGCGGACAATCCAGCAACCCATCAGCAAACGAATCTTCGATTGCTGATGCCTCATGCCCCAGAACCCCCGGTATAAACCGGGCGACGGAGTCAATCAGCGTCATTGCCGGTAGTTCGCCACCGCTGAGAACGTAATCGCCAATTGACCATTCTTCGTCAATTTCGGTCTGAATTACGCGCTCATCTACGCCTTCGTAGCGACCACACACCAGAATAAGCTTCTGATTCGTGGCCAGCTCGCTAACGCCCGCTTGATCAAGCTTGCGTCCCTGAGGCGACAGATAAATCACTTTAGCGCCTTCACCTGCCGCGGCTTTTGCTGCGTGAATGGCGTCCCGCAAGGGTTGCACCATCATTAACATCCCTGGTCCGCCGCCGTAAGGACGATCGTCCACGGTACGGTGCCGGTCATGCGTGAAGTCGCGAGGACTCCAGCTCTGGATGTTCAGCAGGCCATTTTTTACTGCCCGGCCAGTTACCCCGTAATCGGTAATTGCGCGGAACATTTCAGGAAACAGGCTAACGATGCCAATAAACACAAGCCAATCCCCATAACGCCATTTATTACCGTTTATTCGGTGGTTTAAAAACCAGGATCCCAGTCTACTTCGATAGTACGAGTAGCGAGATCGACTTTCTTGATAACCTGCCCATCGAGGAACGGTACTAGTCGTTCCTTGATACCAAATGCATCTTTCAGGTTCGCCTTAATGACGAGAACGTCATTCGACCCGGTTTCCATCATGTCGATAACTTTACCGAGATCGTAGCCTTCAGCGGTGACTACCTGGCAGCCCATCAGGTCTTTCCAGTAGTAGTCTCCCTCCTCAAGCGCAGGAAGTTGCGAGGAATCCACGACAATTTCGCAATTTGTCAGAAGATTCGCGGCATCTCGATCGTCAACGCCTTTCAGCTTGATGATCAGATCCTGATTGTGGTGCTTCCAGCTTTCCAGCTGTACCTGCTGCCACTGACCCGCCTTCTGGATAAACCAGGGCTGATAGTCAAAAATGCTTTCGGCGTCTTCAGTGGAGGAAAACACTCTGAGCCAACCACGGATACCGTATGAAGAACCCATTTTCCCCAGTACAACCGGTTCAGCGGGTACTTGTGCGGCGAGTTGCTTGCTCATCATGACCACCGTGACAGATTAAGCTGCTTTTTTTACTTCTTTGATCAGCGCCGCAACGCGATCGGAAATGGTTGCGCCCTGGCCAACCCAGTGAGCGATGCGATCCAGATCCAGGCGGGTGCCTTCTTCTTTTTCGCTAGCGATTGGGTTGAAGAAACCAACGCGCTCAATGAAGCGACCGTTGCGTGCATTACGGCTGTCGGTGACAACAACCTGGTAGAACGGACGCTTTTTAGCGCCGTGACGAGCTAAACGAATAGTTACCATAACATCCTCTTGTGTGAATAAAACAACCGGGCCCCATCGAGGAACGGAGCCCGGCGTCATATTAAAAGCCCGAAAATTTTACTGATTTCTGGGAGAATTGCAATCAACAGTTAATAACTCTGCTGTAGAAGGCCGTCGGCGGCGCAGCGAGTTCGGTACCGGCGTGCGCGCAGCCACCGCAGCGTACACGCAGTACGTGAGGATGGCGAGCACACCCCGGTGCCGAAATAGCAAGTGAGCCAGGCCGGGAAATTAGCGACCCGGGAAGCCTGGCGGCATCATCCCCTTCATACTCCGCATCATCTTCGCCATCCCGCCCTTCTTCATCTTCTTCATCATGCGCTGCATGTCGTCGAACTGTTTCAGAAGGCGGTTAACGTCCTGCACCTGCATCCCACAGCCCTGCGCGATACGACGCTTGCGGGAACCTTTGATGATTTCCGGCTTCGCGCGTTCTTTCAGCGTCATCGAATTGATGATCGCCTCCATACGCACCAGCACCTTGTCATCCATCTGCGATTTAACGTTGTCCGGAATCTGCCCCATGCCCGGTAATTTGCCCATCAGACTGGCCATACCGCCCATGTTTTTCATCTGTTTGAGCTGTTCCAGGAAGTCGTTCAGGTCGAAACCGTCGCCTTTCTTCAGTTTGGTCGCCAGCTTTTCAGCCTGTGCGCGGTCAACTTTGCTTTCGATATCTTCGATAAGAGACAGTACGTCGCCCATGCCGAGAATACGCGAGGCGATACGATCCGGGTGGAACGGCTCCAGCGCGTCGGTTTTCTCGCCGACACCGAGGAATTTAATCGGCTTGCCGGTGATATGACGAATAGAGAGCGCCGCACCGCCACGCGCATCACCATCAACTTTGGTCAGCACCACGCCGGTTAACGGCAGCGCTTCGTTAAAGGCTTTTGCGGTATTCGCCGCATCCTGACCGGTCATCGCATCGACGACAAACAGCGTTTCCACTGGCTTGATAGAAGCGTGGACCTGTTTGATTTCGTCCATCATCGCTTCGTCAACGTGCAGACGACCGGCGGTATCCACCAGCAGCACGTCGTAGAATTTGAGCTTCGCTTCTTTCAACGCGGCGTTGACGATATCAACCGGTTTCTGGCCGACATCAGACGGGAAGAAATCCACGCCAACCTGCTCAGCCAGCGTTTCGAGCTGTTTGATCGCCGCCGGGCGATAGACGTCGGCAGAGACGACCAGCACTTTCTTCTTGTGCTTCTCGCGCAAGAATTTACCCAACTTACCGACGCTGGTGGTTTTACCCGCCCCCTGCAGACCCGCCATCAATACTACGGCTGGCGGCTGCGCAGCTAAATTCAGCGTCTGGTTCTCTTCGCCCATCGCCGCAACCAGTTCGCTACGGACAATCTTGACGAACTCCTGCCCTGGGGTCAGGCTCTTGTTAACTTCATGACCAACCGCTTTCTCTTTTACGCGATTGATGAACTCACGCACTACCGGCAGCGCAACGTCAGCCTCCAGCAGCGCCATGCGCACTTCGCGCAGCGTCTCTTTAACGTTGTCTTCAGTAAGGCGCCCACGGCCACTGATATTGCGCAGCGTGCGCGACAAACGATCGGTTAAATTATCAAACATTGTCTCTCGCCTGGGGTGGAAACGGTTGGTCGCCGCAGCGACACAGTTACAGAATTTCGCCACAGTATACCATGAAGCCGTCTTTGTTGTTATGCAACGGTTGGAGCTGCGGTCACGTAACGCTATACTGCTTCTCTTTCTCACTGGTCAACTGTCGACACAACTATGCCCGTTTTTGCTTTACTTGCCCTTGTCGCCTACTCCTTCAGCCTCGCGCTGATCGTTCCCGGACTGTTGCAAAAAAACAGCGGCTGGCGGCGTATGGCTATTCTTTCTGCGGTCATCGCGCTGGTGTGCCATGCTGTCGCGCTGGAATCGCGTATTCTGCCCGGCGGCGACAGTGGACAAAACCTGAGCCTGCTGAATGTCGGTTCGCTGGTCAGCCTGATGATCTGCACGGTGATGACCATTGTCGCGTCGCGTAATCGCGGCTGGCTACTTCTACCCATTGTCTATGCTTTTGCGCTGATTAACCTGGCCTTCGCCACGTTTATGCCTAATGAATATATTACGCATCTGGAAGCGACCCCTGGCATGATGGTGCACATCGGTCTGTCGCTTTTCTCTTACGCGACGCTGATAATCGCCGCGCTGTATGCGCTACAACTGGCGTGGATCGACTATCAGTTGAAGAACAAAAAGCTGGCGTTTAGTAATGAAATGCCGCCATTGATGAGCATTGAGCGCAAAATGTTTCATATCACGCAGATTGGCGTCGTACTGCTGACCCTTACTCTGTGTACCGGCCTGTTTTACATGCATAACCTGTTCAGTACTGAAAATATTGATAAAGCCGTGCTCTCTATCGTGGCATGGTTTGTCTATATCGTTCTGCTGTGGGGGCATTACCATGAAGGCTGGCGGGGTCGTCGGGTCGTGTGGTTTAACGTCGCAGGCGCGGGTATTCTGACGCTGGCCTATTTTGGTAGCCGCATATTACAGCAATTTGTAAGCTAAGCTTTTAAAGGAGTTTCCCCTGGAACACATCTCCACCACCACGCTGATTATCATATTAATCATCATGGTGGTCATCTCGGCCTATTTTTCCGGTTCCGAAACTGGAATGATGACGCTAAACCGTTACCGTTTACGCCATATGGCGAAGCAAGGTAATCGCTCGGCAAAACGGGTAGAAAAATTACTGCGTAAACCCGACCGACTGATAAGCCTGGTGCTGATCGGCAATAACCTGGTCAACATTCTTGCCTCGGCGCTCGGCACGATTGTGGGTATGCGGCTTTACGGCGACGCCGGCGTGGCTATCGCCACCGGGGTACTGACGTTTGTCGTGTTAGTTTTTGCTGAAGTCCTGCCCAAAACTATCGCCGCGCTCTATCCGGAAAAAGTGGCCTATCCCAGCAGCTTCCTGCTGGCGCCGTTACAGATACTGATGATGCCGCTGGTGTGGTTACTTAACACCATCACCCGCCTGCTGATGCGTCTGATGGGAATTAAAACGGACATCGTGGTTAGCGGGTCGTTAAGCAAAGAGGAATTACGCACTATCGTGCATGAATCCCGTTCGCAAATCTCTCGCCGCAATCAGGATATGCTGCTGTCGGTTCTCGACCTGGAAAAGGTCAGCGTGGATGACATCATGGTGCCGCGTAATGAAATTATCGGGATCGATATCAATGACGACTGGAAGTCTATCGAGCGGCAGCTCACCCACTCGCCGCACGGACGCATTGTGCTCTATCGCGATTCGCTGGATGACGCCATCAGTATGCTGCGCGTGCGTGAAGCCTGGCGGTTAATGGCCGAGAAAAAAGAGTTCACCAAAGAGATGATGCTGCGCGCCGCCGATGAAATCTATTACGTCCCGGAAGGTACGCCGCTCAGTACGCAACTGATTAAATTTCAGCGCAATAAAAAGAAAGTCGGACTGGTCGTCAATGAGTATGGCGATATCCAGGGGCTGGTCACCGTTGAAGATATTCTCGAGGAGATCGTCGGCGACTTCACCACATCGATGTCGCCGACACTGGCGGAAGAGGTCACGCCGCAAAACGACGGTTCGGTCATTATTGACGGTACCGCCAACGTCCGGGAAATCAATAAAGCGTTTAACTGGCACCTGCCGGAAGATGACGCGCGCACCGTCAACGGGGTGATTCTGGAGGCGCTGGAGGAAATTCCGGTTGCTGGCACGCGCGTGCGCATTGAGCAGTACGATATCGATATTCTCGATGTACAGGAAAATATGATTAAGCAGGTAAAGGTTGTACCGGTAAAACCGCTGCGCGAGAGTGTGGCGGAGTAACCCAATGGCGAACTCCGGTTCGCCTTTTTTATCGCCGTCTTTTAAGATTCCATCAATTCCAGCCATTTACTTAACAATGCAATAATGTCTTTTCAGGCATTCAGAAAGGATATTGATGTTATGTCAGAAGATTATGTAATTGAATGGGATAAGAATTTTGCAGACGACCTCAACGTCGTCGCCAACGTTTTTTTATCGCACAACCCAACCTTATGGCCCACTATTTTCTCTCAACTTTCGACGCAACCTGAAATCTTTGAAGACGAAGATGAAGACGAATATGGGTTGCAGGACGTCCTGGATTGTAGCGGTGGCGATCTCGGAAATAACGAGCTGGCACAGGCATTTTTACAAATTCTACGCGGCGAAGGATTTATTCACCTCGTTGACTGGAAAGGTGAAGATGAAGAAGGCGAACTGGCTAATTTTGCCGCAGATCGCTTTTATGAACTCACAAAAAACCTGACGGATTCTGAGGAATTAAGAAATCTTCTTGTCGAAATAACCCAAGAGGATGAAATCTCCGATGTCTGTGAAGCCGGGGACCGTTACCTTGACGAGATCTTTGAACGCATCCAGACCGAACTCAATAAGAGGGGCTTCCAGATTTTTGATCTGAATGAAGGATCTGACACCTATAATGTGGTCGTTCTGCCAATGAGCGAATATAAAAAAATAGAGGACTTCAACACGCCGTGGCTGGAAGTGCAGGATTTTTTAAGCTAAAAAAATGGCCGACTTTACATCGGCCATCAGACTTTTACTTCGCCTTCGCTACAGTCACCATCGCCGCGCGAATGGTACGACCGTTCAGCGTATAGCCTTTCTGCATAATACCCAGCACATTGCCTGCCGGAACCTCTTCCGACTCCACCATCGCAATCGCCTGATGCACGTTCGGGTCCAGCGGCACGTTGGTCTCAGCAATCACTTCCACGCCGAACTTACGCACCACATCCAGCATAGACTTCAGCGTCAGCTCAATCCCTTCGACCATTGCCGCCATATCCGGATTGGCTTTGTCTGCGACTTCCAGCGCGCGATCCAGGCTATCGATGACCGGCAGCAATTCGTTGACGAACTTCTCGAGAGCGAATTTATGCGCTTTTTCGATATCCTGTTCAGTACGACGGCGCAGGTTTTCCATTTCCGCTTTGATGCGCAACACAGTGTCGCGTTCGCGAGTCTGGGCTTCTGCAAGCTGAACTTCCAGATTCGCAATTTTTTCATCGCGCGGATCCACCTGCTCAGCAGAATCGTTTGGTTCAACTGCCTCAACCTCTTCGTGCTGATCCATGATAATTTCTTCCGGGGCTTGCCCCTCAGGCGTTTTCTGTTCTTTACTACTCATGAATTTCTCCGCGTTTTTTTTCGCATTCATCTCGCTAACTTCGCTTATTATGGGGATCAGATTCAGGGTTTCAAGGGAAGTACTCACATTGTCATCAATCTTCGCTACAAGGACCTCAGAAAAATGAATAATCATTTCAAGTGTATCGGCATTGTGGGGCATCCGCGTCATCCCACCGCACTCACGACACATGAAATGCTCTACCGTTGGCTATGCGATCAGGGTTATGAGGTCATTGTGGAGCAACAAATCGCCCACGAATTACAGCTAAAAAATGTGCCAACCGGCACGCTGGCGGAAATTGGTCAACAGGCGGATCTGGCGGTAGTCGTGGGCGGCGACGGCAATATGCTTGGCGCAGCGCGTACGCTGGCGCGTTATGACATCAATGTGATTGGCATTAACCGCGGTAATCTTGGCTTCCTGACCGATCTCGATCCGGACAACGCCCTGCAACAATTATCTGATGTGCTGGAAGGGCGCTATATCTCCGAAAAACGTTTTCTGCTGGAAGCGCAGGTCTGCCAACAGGACCGCCAGAAGCGTATCAGCACAGCCATTAATGAAGTGGTGCTGCATCCGGGAAAAGTGGCGCATATGATCGAATTCGAGGTTTATATTGATGAAACCTTCGCTTTTTCACAGCGATCTGATGGTCTGATCATTTCTACGCCGACCGGCTCCACCGCCTATTCGCTCTCCGCAGGCGGCCCTATTCTGACCCCTTCACTGGATGCCATCACCCTGGTGCCGATGTTCCCGCATACCTTGTCGGCACGCCCGTTAGTCATTAACAGCAGTAGCACGATTCGTCTGCGTTTTTCGCATCGCCGTAGCGATCTGGAAATTAGCTGCGACAGCCAGATAGCGCTGCCTATTCAGGAAGGAGAAGATGTGCTGATTCGCCGCTGCGACTACCATCTCAACCTGATACATCCCAAAGACTATAGCTATTTCAATACATTAAGCACAAAACTCGGTTGGTCAAAAAAATTATTCTAATTTTACGTTAGCCTCTTTACTGTATAAAAAACCAGTTTATACTGTATTTAATTACAGTCATGGTTTTTCATACAGGAAAACAGCTATGTTGGCGCAACTGACCATCAGCAATTTTGCTATCGTTCGTGAGCTTGAGATCGATTTTCAGAGCGGAATGACCGTCATCACTGGTGAAACCGGCGCGGGTAAATCTATTGCGATTGATGCCCTGGGTCTGTGTCTGGGCGGTCGCGCTGAGGCCGATATGGTCCGTACCGGAGCGACCCGCGCCGATTTGTGTGCCCGCTTTGCGCTGAAAGACACGCCTGCGGCATTGCGCTGGCTGGAAGAAAACCAGCTTGAAGAAGGTCGCGAATGCTTACTTCGCCGCGTTATCAGCAGCGATGGTCGCTCACGGGGCTTTATTAACGGCACCGCTGTGCCCCTGTCTCAATTGCGCGAGCTCGGTCAGTTGCTGATTCAAATTCACGGTCAACATGCGCACCAGCAGCTTACCAAACCCGAACAGCAAAAATCGCTGCTGGATAGCTATGCCAACGAAGCCGCTTTAGCGCAGCAGATGGCTGCTCGCTACCAATTATGGCATCAAAGCTGCCGCGATCTCGCCCATCACCAGCAACAAAGCCAGGAACGCGCCGCGCGCGCGGAACTGCTGCAATATCAGTTAAAAGAGTTGAACGACTTTAATCCGCAGGCCGGCGAATTCGAGCAAATTGACGAAGAGTACAAACGGCTGGCCAACAGCGGGCAGTTGCTTACGACCAGCCAGAACGCTCTGGCGCTACTCGCGGACGGCGAAGACGTTAACCTGCAAAGCCAGTTATATAGCGCAAAACAACTGGTTAGCGAGCTGGTGGGTATGGACAGCAAGCTTTCCGGCATCCTGGATATGCTGGAAGAAGCCACTATCCAACTCACCGAAGCCAGCGATGAATTACGCCACTATTGCGAGCGTCTGGATTTAGACCCCAATCGCCTGTTTGAGCTTGAACAGCGCATCGCTAAACAAATTTCGCTGGCGCGAAAACATCACGTCAGCCCGGAAGCGCTGCCGCAGCTTTATCAGTCACTGCTCGAAGAACAGCAGCAGCTCGACGATCAGGCGGATTCGCTGGAAACGCTGACTCTGGCGGTTAATAAGCATCACCAACAAGCGCTGGAAACGGCGCAAGCGCTGCATCAACAGCGTCAGTTTTACGCCCAGGAGCTGGGGCAGTTGATCACTGAAAGTATGCATTTACTTTCGATGCCGCACGGTCTGTTTACTATCGACGTGAAATTTGATGAGCATCATCTGAGCAACGACGGCGCCGATCGCGTGGAGTTTAAAGTGACGACAAACCCGGGTCAGCCGCTGCAGCCTATCGCTAAAGTCGCGTCTGGCGGTGAACTGTCGCGCATTGCGCTGGCTATTCAGGTGATTACCGCGCGCAAAATGGAAACGCCGGCGCTAATTTTTGACGAGGTCGATGTTGGCATCAGCGGCCCAACCGCCGCCGTGGTCGGTAAACTCCTGCGTCAGCTTGGCGAATCCACTCAGGTGATGTGCGTCACTCACCTGCCACAGGTAGCCGGGTGCGGTCACCAGCACTTCTTTGTCAGTAAAGAAACAGACGGGGCAATGACCGAAACCCATATGCAACCTTTGGATAAACGTGCGCGTTTACAGGAACTGGCCCGCCTGTTGGGAGGAAGTGAAGTTACGCGTAATACGCTGGCAAACGCAAAAGAACTGCTGGCGGCGTAAACTTTTTTATCTCCCGAAGGTCTGAGTTCACAACAAAAACGCGTAAGACCCGACAGCAAAAGGTTTTAAAGTGATGAAAGGTCTATTATCATCGGCATATTAATATGAGCCACGTACTGCTCAGGCCCGAAAAGGAACCCAATCACTATGCGCTGTAAAACGCTGACTGCTGCCGCAGCAGTACTCCTGATGTTGACCGCAGGCTGTTCCACTCTGGAGCGAGTGGTTTACCGACCTGACATCAATCAGGGGAACTATCTTACACCTACGGATGTCGCCAAAGTGCGTGTTGGTATGACGCAACAACAGGTTGCGTATGCTTTAGGCACGCCGATGATGACCGATCCTTTTGGTACGAACACCTGGTTTTATGTCTTCCGCCAGCAGCCAGGACATGAGAACGTGACGCAGCAGACTCTGACGCTCACCTTTAACAGCAGCGGCGTGTTAACCAATATTGATAACAAACCGGCGTTGACGAAGTAATTTTGTGATACCGCCTGATGAGGTTACGTTCATCAGGCCTGCAAACCTCTCCCCCGCCATTTGGTACGAATTTGCCTGATGGCGCTACGTTTATCTGGCTTACAGGCACGCCTGTGCTTCAGGTGTGGTACGGCTTTCACACCGTTATCCGGCAAAAGAGGCTAATTATCTGCCAGCCGATTTTTCGGCACGCTGGCGGCGTAATGCTTTTGGATCGGCGATTAAGGGACGGTAAATTTCAACCCGATCGCCATCCTGCACCGTATCGGTGAGTTTTACCGGACGACTGTAGATACCTACTTTATTTTTCGCCAGATCGATATCCGTGCGCAATTCCAGCAAGCCGGAAGCGCGAATCGCCTCTTCGACCGTCGCGCCCTCCTCCAGCGTTACGCGCTGCAAATACTGCTTTTCCGGCAGCGCATAAGCCACTTCAACCACAAGTTTATCCGGCACGGTAAACCTCTTTGGCGCGAACCGTAAACGCCTGCACCATGTTGGACGCTAACTCTTTGAATATACGACCAAACGCCAGCTCAATGAGTTTATTGGTAAACTCAAAATCAAGCTGAAACTCAATGCGGCACGCCTCGGGGCTGAGCGGGGTAAATTTCCAGCCGCCGATCAGCTTTTTAAAGGGGCCATCCACCAGATGCATCAGAATGCTCTGGTTACGCGTTAGCTGATTACGCGTCGTAAACGTCTTGCTGATACCCGCCTTCGACACGTCAACAGCCGCCGTCATCTGTGCTGGCGATGACTCCAGGACGCGACTACCAACACACCCAGGCAAAAACTGGGGATACGATTGCACGTCATTCACTAACTGATACATCTGTTCCGCACTGTAGGGGACTAAAGCAGTCCGACTAATCTGAGGCATAGCAATTCCCATCAACATAAATCGTGTAAATAATACCACTTATCAGCGAGTAAAAAAAATGCTGTCCCCAACCGTCATGCCTTAATTGTGCGTGCATAGCCCAACTCATGCTAAGATAGATTTTTGCACCTCATCAGGACGTAATGGGGTGTTTTCGATATCAGATTACCTATGAATTCACGACACTTATGACGAAGAAAAAAGCACATAAACCGGGCTCAGCCACCATCGCGCTGAATAAGCGCGCCCGGCACGAATACTTTATCGAAGAAGAGTTCGAGGCTGGTCTCGCCCTGCAAGGCTGGGAAGTAAAATCTCTGCGCGCAGGAAAAGCCAATATCGGCGACAGTTACGTTATCCTCAAAGATGGCGAGGCCTGGCTGTTTGGCGCAAACTTTACGCCGATGGCGGTCGCCTCGACACATGTTGTATGCGACCCAACCCGAACCCGCAAACTGTTGTTAAATCAGCGTGAGCTTGATTCGCTGTATGGCCGTATTAATCGTGAAGGTTATACTGTCGTCGCGCTTTCTCTGTACTGGAAAAATGCCTGGTGCAAAGTGAAGATCGGCGTGGCGAAAGGTAAAAAACAACATGATAAACGTTCCGATCTTAAAGAACGTGAGTGGCAACTGGATAAAGCACGCATTATGAAAAATGCAGGCCGATAATAGACATTTTTTGTGACCAGCTTCTCAGTATGAAGCTGGTCAATGTTCATATCTCATGCATGCCTCGAAAATATATTCTCTGTGTCTGACGCTTATCAATAGCAATAAATACCACAACAAGAATATATTCTTTGTTTAAAAAATTTTTATAGCCTAATAACACAATACTTCAAATGATTTTTATAAAATTTAATAGTGCTGAATACCTTCACAAAAAGTATTGTTTTTATGTTAAAAGAGAAAAAGAAGAAAAAAATTAAAATTCATTATAAAACATAAAGATAAATAAAAAATTATCATGCATTGTTAGCCCACTCTACCTCTACTTAACACAAACTCCGTTATATTTCAGACGCACTAACACCTTTATCAATAGATCTTAATTTGCAGAAAGATTTTTTTCTGACTATATCATCTAATACGAAAGCACTAGTCAGGCACAAAAAACAAAGGGTTATTCGGCGAGAAAACCAGACCTCCACCTACGCTCATAAAAAAGAATATGGCTACGGAAATTCATCTCTCACGATGAACGGGAAGGCTCGTCTACGCATTTTGCCCTGAACGTCGTGCCCGTTAATTAATACACAGAGCAAATCCATCAGGAGCTAATTTATGCGTCTACTCGCCGTGGTTTCGAAATTGACTGGCGTCTCCACCACTGTGGAATCCTCAGCGGTCACTCTTAACGCCCCGTCAATTGTTAAATTATCAGTGGCCCGGGAGGAAATTAGTCAACTTACGCGCATTAATCAGGATCTGGTGGTGAGGCTCCATTCCGGCGAAACGATCACGATTAAAAACTTTTACGTTACCAACGATCTGGGCGCAAGCCAGTTAGTACTGGCGGAAAACGATGGCACGTTATGGTGGGTAGAAAATCCTCAAGCCGGGCTACATTTTGAACAAATCGCTGATATTAATGAACTGCTGGTCACTTCCGGCGCTTCCCATGAAGCAGGCGGCGCCGTTTGGCCGTGGGTACTGGCTGGCGCGGTGGCGGCTGGCGGCATTGCCGCTATCGCGTCTTCCGGCGGCGGCGATTCCCACCATCATTCGGATGGCGATAATCCGCCCCCCGATAACACCAATCCTGACGGTAATCCCCCTGATAACAGCAATCCCGGCGGCAGTACCCCCAACGGCAATACTCCAGGTAGCAGTAATCCTGTAGATACTACCCCGCCTCTCGCTCCCGGCGAATTATTGATTTCAGCGGACGGAAAAACGGTAAGCGGGCAAGCCGAAGCGGGCAGTACCATTACCATCAAAGATCCCTCAGGCAACGTCGTTGGCGAGGGCAAAGCGGATAGCGACGGTAAATTTAGTATTGATCTGACAGCGCCACAGATTAGCGGCGAACAACTTACCGTGACCGCGACTGACGATGCCGGCAATACCGGCCCATCCGCAACCATTGATGCGCCCAACATTCCTCTCCCCGATACACCGGTTATCACCGCCGCTATCGATGATGCCGCTCCCCTCACCGGCACGCTGAGCAATAATCAGTTTACGAACGACAGTACCCCCACTCTGGAGGGCACCGGCAGCGCAGGCACAGTCATCCATATTTACGCCAATGGTCAGGAAATAGGCTCAACAACGGTTGATACCAGCGGAAACTGGCGTTTTGCCATTACCAGCGCGCTAGCGGATGGGGAAAATCATTTCACCGCCATTGCGACTAACGTTAAAGGCGAAAGTAGCGAATCAGCCCGCTTTACGCTGACTATCGACACACTCAGCCCCGATGCCCCACGCGTTGAACTGATTGCCGATAACACCGGTTTGCTCACCGGGCCGCTACAGAATAATGACCGGACTGACGAGGCAAAACCGCTATTTTCCGGGCAGGGAGAGGCAGGCAATACCATCACGATTAAAGAAGGTTCAACCGTTATCGGCAGCGCTACCGTAGACGAAAATGGACGCTGGACCTTTACGCCGACTACGCCGTTAAGCGATGGCGAACATACCTTTACCGTCGAACAAAGCGACAAAGCCGGAAACACGAGCCGCGTGACGACAACGCCTACTATCATTGTGGACACCACACCGCCTGACGCCGCTATCATTGATAATGTTGCGAAAGACGGCACAACCGTTAGCGGCACCGCTGAAGCTGGCAGTACCGTGTCGATCTATGACCCGGCGGGAAATTACCTGGGCTC
Source organism: Salmonella sp. SAL4457 (assembly GCF_046548235.1). Classification (NCBI taxonomy): domain Bacteria; kingdom Pseudomonadati; phylum Pseudomonadota; class Gammaproteobacteria; order Enterobacterales; family Enterobacteriaceae; genus Salmonella; species Salmonella sp. SAL4457. Next base: position 697,773 of record NZ_JBGDZO010000002.1, on the reverse strand, counting down.
CACGATTACCGGAGAAAATAACCACTTCAGCATCACGCTGAATCCGGCTCAGACCCACGGCGAGCGTCTGGAAGCGCGTATTCAGGACGCCGTCGGTAACATCGGCCCCGCCACGGAGTTTACCGCTTCTGATTCACAGTATCCTGCCCAGCCGACTATCCTTACCGTGACGGATGACGCTGGCGCCGTTACCGGGCTGCTGAAAAATGGCGATGCCACAGATGATAACCGCCCAACCCTCAGCGGTACTGCTGAACCAGGCAGTACGATATCGATTAACGATAATGGCTTTCCTGTACCGACCTTTCCGCCCATTGTCGCTGACGCTGACGGCAAATGGAGCTTTACCCCCTCGCTGGCACTTGCCGATGGCGACCATGTCTTTACCGCTACCGCGACCAACGATCGCGGCACCAGCGGGCAGTCCGTCTCCTTTACCATTGATATCGACACGCAGCCGCCGGTGCTGGAAGGCCTGGCGGTTAGCGACGTCGGCGACAGACTTACCGGCACTACGGAAGCTGGCAGTACTGTGGTTATCAAAGACAGCCTGGGAAATACGCTCGGTAGTGGAACGGCAGGCGACGACGGTACCTTCTCAATAGGTATTAGCCCGGCGAAAATTAACGGCGAAACATTGAGCATTAGCGTTACCGATAAAGCCGCGAATAGCGGTCCGGTAGAAACGCTGAACGCGCCGGATAAAACTGCGCCTGCGGCACCGGACGGTCTTATCGTGGCGACCGACGGTCTGTCCGTAAGCGGTCAGGCGGAAGCCGGGGCAACGGTCACTATCCGCGACAGTAGCAACACCGTACTTGGCAGCGCCGTCGCTAACGGCAACGGACAATTTATCGTTCCGCTGAATACGGCGCAGACTAACGGCCAGGCGCTTATCGCTACCGCCACCGATGTCGCGAAAAACGAAAGCGCCGCCGCGACGGTTATCGCGCCGGACAGTACCGCGCCGGAAATGCCGAAAAACGTGGTAATTAGTGAGGATGGCACCAGTATCAGCGGCACCGCCGAACCGGGTAGCGCCATCACGATCGCCACGCCGGACGGCAAGCCGCTTAGCAGCGGCAAAGCAGATGGCGAAGGTCATTTTACCCTTCCCCTCGTCCCCGCACAGACCAACGGCGAACAGGTTACCGTCACCGCCACCGACAACGCCAACAACGTCAGCCCGCCAACTACAGCGCAAGCGCCCGATATCACCGCCCCGGATAAGCCCATTATCACTCAGGTGCTGGACGATGTTGAAAGCTTCACCGGGCCGCTGGTTAACGGACAAACCACCAATGACAACCGCCCCACCCTTAGCGGTACGGCGGAGGCTGGCGCGCGTGTCGAAATTTTTGATAACGGTGTTTCGCTGGGACTCGCCACGCTACAGCCCAACGGCACCTGGACGTTTACGCCGTCGCAAAATTTAGGTGAAGGCGCGCATCGACTGACCGTAATCGCAACCGACGCTAAAGGCAATGCCAGTCCGGCCGCGTCATTCGACCTGGTGGTCGATACGCAATCGCCGCAGCAACCGGTAATCACCTTCATTACAGATGATGCGCCGGGTATTCTCGGTAGCGTCGCGCATCTGGGGCTCACTAACGACAGCACGCCAACGATTAACGGTACAGGTGAACCGGGTTCCACAGTACACCTGTATCAGAATGGCGCCCGGATAGCGGATATTATCGTCGGTAATTCCGGCGTCTGGAGCTACGCCTACACCACGGCCTCGCCACTGGCGGACGACACCTACACCTTTACCGTGACGGCCAGCGACAGTAACGGCAACACCACGCCTTTTTCGACCGATTTTACGATTACCATTGATACCCAGGCCCCTGCCGCTCCCGGCGTTATCGGCGTAGCTGACGGCGACGGAAATACGATTGATACCAATCAGATTACCCAGGAATCCCAGCCCCGGTTGAGCGGTAGCGGCACCGCAGGCGATACAATCATCCTTTACGATAACGGCAATGCCATAGGTCAGGCGCTGGTCGGTACGGACGGGCGCTGGCAGTTTACGCCGCCTGCCGCGCTGGGCGACGGCGACCACCTTCTGACCGCTCGCGCCAACGATCCGGCGGGGAACGAAAGTCCCGAATCCATCAGCTTTACCCTACGCATCGATACCCAGGCGCCGGATGCGCCGCAGATCGTGTCAGCCGCCATCACCGGCGGAGAAGGCGAGGTGCTACTGGCAAACGGCAGTATTACCAATCAGCGTATGCCGACCCTCAGCGGCACCGGCGAACCCGGCACCATCATCACCCTGTACAATAACGGCGTAGAACTGGCTACCGTCCAGGTCAATCCACAGGGTAGCTGGACCTATCCGCTAACCCGTAATCTGAGCGAAGGGTTAAACATCCTGACGGCCACCGCCACGGATGCCGCAGGCAATAGTAGCCCGACCTCCGGCGTTTTCTCCGTTACCCTTGATACCCAGCCTCCAGCGCAGCCTGACGCGCCGCTAATCAGCGATAACGTCGCGCCGGTTATTGGCAACATCGGCAATAATGGCGCAACGAACGATACCACGCCGACCTTCAGCGGCACGGGAGAGATCGGCAGCACGATAATTCTCTACAATAATGACAGTGAAATTGGTCGCACAACGGTAGGCGATAACGGTAGCTGGAACTTTACGCCTGCGGCACTGACGCCAGAAACCTATACCATTACCGTCACGGAAACCGATATAGCGGGCAATATCAGTCCACCTTCCGCCTCAGTCACTTTTACGCTAGACACCACTGCGCCCGCCAATCCGGTTATCACTTTTGCCGAAGATAACGTCGGCGAAGTCCAGGATACTATTGTCAGCGGCGCAACCACTGACGACAATACACCGGTCATTCACGGCACTGGCGACATCGGCAGCATTATTACGCTCTATAACGGCAGCAGCGTTTTAGGCGTAGTCACCGTCGATGAGACCGGCACCTGGACGCTGCCGGTGACCAGCGCGTTGCCGGATGGCGTCTACACCCTGACCGCCATTGCCGCCGATGCCGCCGGAAACAGCAGCGGCGTATCGAACAGCTTTACCTTCACCGTCGACACCGTTCCGTTGCAGCCGCCCGTCGTCAATGAGATCCTTGACGATGTTGCACCAGTGACCGGGCCATTAGCCGATGGCGCCTTTACTAACGATCGGACGCTGACTATCAACGGCAGCGGCGAAAACGGCAGCACCGTCACGATTTACGACAATGGCGTGGCAATCGGGACGGCGCTCGTCACCGACGGGACCTGGACATTCAATACGCCCGAATTGTCAGAAGCCAGCCATGCGCTAACCTTCAGCGCGACTGACAATGCTGGAAATACCACGGCGCAAACCCAGCCGATCACCATTACCGTGGATATCACCGCCCCGCCCGCGCCAACAGTCCAGACGGTGGACGACGATGGCACGCGCGTGGCCGGACTTGCCGATCCTTACGCTACCGTTGAAATTCATCATGCCGATGGCACCCTGGTCGGCAGCGCTGTCGCTAATGGCACCGGTGAGTTCGTCGTTACGCTCAGTCCGGCGCAAACCGATGGCGGTACGCTGACGGCAATTGCTATCGATCGCGCGGGGAATAACGGCCCGGCTACGAATTTTCCCGCTTCCGACAGCGGTCTGCCCGCCGTCCCGGCCATCACGGCGATTGAAGATGATGTCGGGAGCGTACAGGGGAATATTGCGGCGGGCGGCGCCACGGACGACACCACGCCGACGCTGCGCGGCACTACGGATATCGGCTCTACCGTTGAAGTTTTCATTAATGGCGATTCGGCAGGCTTTGCCACCGTTGACGCCAGCGGGAACTGGATCTTTGAGATCACGACGCCATTAAGCGAAAGCACACATTACTTCACCGTCCAGGCAACCAATGCGAATGGCCCGGGCGGCCTGTCCGCACCGGTCGGGATCACTGTCGATCTTAGCGCGCCGGCGCAACCGGTTATTACCAGCGCAACGGATGATGTCCCCGGCATGACCGGTACGCTGGATAACGGCGCGCTCACCAATGATTCACGCCCGACGCTCAACGGAACGGGAGAAGCAGGCGCCACCATCCGCATTCTGGATAACGGCGTAGAAATCGGTTCCGCCACGGTAGATCAAAGCGGCAACTGGCGCTTCACCCCGAACGCGCCGCTGGAGAGCATCGCACACATCTTTACCGCCGTAGCGACCGATCCCGCCGGCAATAGCGGCCAGCCTTCGGACGGCTTTACGCTGAACATTGACGCGCAGGCGCCAGATGTGCCGGTTATCACGTCCGTGATTGACGATAACAATCAACCGACCGTTCCGGTGTTACCGGGGCAATCCACCGACGATCGGCAGCCAATACTGAACGGAACTGGCGAACCTGGCGCGACAATCACCATTTTTGATAACGGTACGCCGCTTGGCACGGCTCAGGTAGGCGAAAACGGTAGCTGGACATTCCCGGTGCCCCGCAATTTGTCAGAGGGAAGCCATAATCTGACGGTTAGCGCTACCGATCCGGCGGGCAATACCAGCGCGGTCTCCGCGCCGTGGACGATCATAGTCGATATTACGCCTCCGGCGATCCCGGTTCTCACCTCCGTCGTGGATGACCAGCCCGGTATTACCGGCAACCTGGTTAGCGGGCAGCTAACGAACGATGCGACGCCCACCCTGAACGGGCGCGGAGAGGCAGGCGCGACGATTAATGTCTATCTTGACGGTAATCCCGCGTCCATCGGTACCACGACGGTGAATAGCGACGGCACATGGAGTTTCACGCCGCAGACGCCGCTTGCAAACGGTAGCCACACGTTCACCCTTAGCGCCACCGATCCGGCGGGTAATAGCAGCGCGGTGTCCAGCGGATTTGTGCTGACGATTGACGCCACACCACCCGCCGCGCCGGTTATCGCCAGCGTGGCAGACAATACGGCGCCGGTGACGGGCATCGTCCCCAACGGCGGCTCGACGAACGAAACCCGACCAACACTCTCGGGTACCGGTGAGGCGGGTACAACCATCTCGATTTATAATGGCAGCGCGCTGGTCGGCACGGCGCAAGTTCAGGCCAACGGTAGCTGGAGCTTTACGCCGTCTACCTCGCTGGGCGCGGGCGTCTGGAACCTGACGGCGACAGCAACCGATGCGGCAGGCAATACCAGCGCCGCGTCCGAAATACGCTCGTTTACTATTGATACCACGGCTCCCGCCGCGCCTGTTATTGATACGGTCTACGACGGTACGGGCCCCATTACCGGCAATCTGAGTTCAGGACAGATCACAGACGAGGCGCGCCCTGTCATTAGCGGCACCCGTGAAGCCAACACAACTATTCGTCTCTACGATAACGGCACACTGCTGGCTGAAATTCCCGCCGACAATAGCAGTAGCTGGCGCTACACGCCCGATGCCTCTCTGGCGACGGGCAACCATGTAATTACCGTCATTGCCGTTGATGCCGCAGGCAACGCCAGTCCCGTTTCGGACAGCGTTAATTTCGTCGTCGATACCACGCCGCCGCTGACGCCGGTAATCACATCAGTCAGTGACGATCAGGCGCCAGGCCTCGGCACGATCGCGAACGGCCAAAATACCAACGATCCTACGCCAACCTTCAGCGGCACCGCAGAAGCCGGCGCCACGATTACGCTCTATGAAAATGGTACGGTCATTAGCACGACAACGGCTCAGCCTGACGGCGCGTGGAGCGTCGCCACCTCAACGCTGGCAAGCGGAACGCACGTCATCACCGCCGTCGCCACCGATGCCGCAGGAAACAGCAGCCCGAACAGTACAGCTTTCACCCTGACGGTCGATACCACCGCGCCGCAAACGCCAATCCTGACGTCCGTGGTGGATGACGTCGCGGGCGGGGTCACAGGAAATCTCGCTAATGGTCAGATAACCAATGATAACCGCCCCACGCTGAACGGCACTGCCGAAGCGGGCAGCGTGGTCAGTATCTATGATGGCAACACTCTGCTTGGCGTCACCTCGGCTAACGCGGGCGGCGCGTGGAGCTTCACGCCGACGACAGGGTTAAACGACGGCACGCGCATATTAACAGTGACCGCCACCGACCCGGCAGGCAACGTTAGCCCGGCCACCAGCGGTTTTACTATCGTGGTCGATACCCTTGCGCCAACGGTTCCGCTTATAACCAGCATCGTTGATGATGTCCCGAACAACACCGGCGCCATTGGCAATGGACAATCGACCAACGACACACAGCCGACGCTCAACGGTACCGCGGAAGCCAACAGCGCGGTAAGCATCTTCGATAATGGTGCGCTGGTCGCGACCGTGAACGCCAATGCCAGCGGCAACTGGAGCTGGACGCCAACCGCCGCGCTCGGCCAGGGAAGTCACGCCTATAGCGTTAGCGCCGCCGATGCAGCTGGTAACGTTAGCGCCGCTTCGCCATCGATAACGATTATCGTGGATACCATTGCGCCCGGCGCGCCCGGCAACCTGGTCATCAATGCTACCGGTAATCGGGTGACGGGCACCGCGGAAGCAGGCAGTACAGTGACGATTACCTCTGATACTGGTGTGGTACTGGGAACCGCCACCGCCGACGGTACAGGCAGCTTCACCGCCACACTCACGCCCGCGCAGACCAATGGTCAGCCGCTACTGGCATTTGCCCAGGATAAAGCAGGCAACACTGGCATTGCCGCCGGATTTACCGCGCCCGATACGCGCGTGCCGGAAGCGCCGATCATCACCAACGTAGTGGATGATGTGGGTATTTATACCGGCGCTATCGCCAACGGTCAGGTCACTAATGACGCCCAACCCACATTGAATGGTACCGCTCAGGCGGGCGCCACGGTGAGCATTTATAACAACGGGGCGCTGCTCGGCACCACCACGGCGAACGCCAGCGGAAACTGGAGCTTTACCCCGACAGGCAATTTGACCGAAGGCAGCCACGCCTTCACCGCCACCGCGACTAACGCCAACGGAACAGGCAGCGTCTCCACCGCCGCGACGGTGATTGTCGATACGCTGGCGCCCGGTACGCCGTCAGGTACGCTCAGCGCCGATGGCGGTTCACTTTCCGGGCAGGCAGAGGCAAACAGCACCGTAACCGTCACGCTGGCGGGCGGCGTGACGCTCACCACCACCGCCGGCAGCAACGGCGCATGGTCTCTCACCTTGCCGACAAAACAAATTGAAGGCCAACTCATTAACGTGACGGCCACTGACGCTGCGGGTAACGCCTCCGGCACGTTAGGCATTACCGCACCGGTTCTGCCGCTGGCGGCAAGGGATAACATCACCAGTCTTGATCTGACCTCGACCGCCGTCACCAGCACGCAAAACTATTCGGATTACGGCCTGCTGCTGGTTGGCGCGCTTGGCGATGTCGCCTCGGTTTTGGGTAACGATACCGCTCAGGTTGAGTTCACCATTGCTGAAGGTGGTACGGGCGACGTCACCATCGATGCCGCCGCAACGGGAATCGTGCTTTCGCTGCTCAGCACTCAGGAGATTGTGGTACAGCGCTACGACACCAGCCTCGGCGCCTGGACGACGATCGTCAACACCGCCGTTGGCGACTTCGCGAATTTGCTTACCCTGACCGGGAGCGGCGTTACCCTGAACCTGAGCGGACTGGGCGAAGGCCAGTACCGGGTACTCACTTATAACACCAGTCTGCTCGCCACCGGGTCATATACCAGCCTGGATGTCGATGTACACCAGACCAGCGCAGGTATTATTAGCGGGCCAACCATCAGTACCGGCAACGTCATGGCTGATGATACCGCGCCGACGGGCACCACGGTCACCGCCATCACCAACGCCAACGGCGTCAGTACGCCGGTCGGCGCGGGTGGCGTGGATATCCAGGGACAATACGGCACGCTGCACATTAATCAGGATGGCAGTTACACCTACACGCTGACTAAGCCCACGGCGGGATACGGACATAAAGAGAGCTTCACCTACACCATCACCCAGAATGGCGTCGGTAGCAGCGCCGCGCAACTGGTTATTAATTTGGGTCCCGCGCCTGTACCGGGCAGTGTGATAGCGACAGACAATAACGCCTCTCTGGTCTTTGATACTCATGTTAGCTACGTCAACAACGGTCCCTCGACACAAAGCGGCGTCACGGTATTAAGCGTCGGACTTGGTAATGTACTGAACGCGAATCTGCTTGATGATATGACTAATCCGATCATCTTTAACGTTGAAGAAGGCGCTACGCGAACCATGACGTTACAGGGAACCGTCGGCGGCGTCTCACTGGTTTCCACGTTCGATCTGTACGTTTATCGCTTCAACGATGCCATTCAGCAATATGAGCAGTTCCGGGTGGAAAAAAGCTGGATTAACACCCTGTTGTTAGCCGGACAGTCCCAGCCGCTGACCCTGACGTTGCCTGGCGGCGAATACCTGTTCGTGCTGAATACCGCCAGCGGCATTAGCGTCCTCACTGGCTATACGTTGGCGATTTCCCAGGACCACACCTATGCCGTTGACAGTATCACCGCCAACACCACCGGCAACGTACTGACCAATGATGTCGCCCCTACGGGCGCCCTCCTCACTGAAGTAAACGGCGTGGCGATTGCGGCGACCGGCACGACGGAGGTAAACGGGCTGTATGGCTCGCTCATCATTGACGCAAGAGGCAACTATACCTACACGCTGAAGAACGGCGTCGGCGCCGACAGCATTAAAACGCCGGACAGCTTTATCTATACGGTCAAAGCGCCAAACGGCGATACCGATACGGCCTCGCTCAATATCACGCCAACCGCCAGGGCGCTGGATGCGATTAATGATGTCAGCGATACCCTTAGCGTCGCCACGCTTCAGGATACCGCTGCCTGGCTGGACTCCAGCGTCGGCAGCGCCAGTTGGGGGCTACTCGGCAAATCGGGCAGCGGGAGCGGCACCTTTGACGTTGCAACGGGCACCGTACTTAAAGGCGCGTCACTGGTCTTTGATGTCTCCACGCTCATTACGCTGGGTAATCTGAATATTAGCTGGGCCATTCAGGAGAACGGGACCGTCATACGCAACGGAACCGTTCCGGTGGCGAATATCACGCTGGGCAGCGCGACGGTGACCGTCAACCTGAGCGGCCTGGAGCTGGATGCCGGAACGTACACGCTTAACTTTACCGGTACCAATACCCTGGCCGGGGCGGCGACGATCACGCCACGCGTCATCGGCACCACCGTCGATCTGGATAATTTTGAAACGTCCGGAACGCATACCGTTCCCGGCAATATTTTTGACGGCAGCGACGCGGCGGGGGCGATGGATCAGCTTAATACGGTGAATACCCGCCTGAGCATTAGCGGGTATAACGGCAGCGCCGCCACGCTGGACGCCGCGGCGAATACCACCAGCGCCACGATTCAGGGACATTACGGCACATTGCAAATTAACCTTGATGGCGCTTACACCTACACCCTGAATAATGGCGTCGCGATGTCGTCCATCACCAGTAAAGAGGTCTTTACCTATCAACTGGATGACAAGATGGGTCATACGGATAGCGCCACATTGACCATTGATATGGCGCCGCAAATCGTCAGTACCAACCAAAACGATGTTCTCATCGGCTCCGCCTATGGCGATACGCTGATTTACCACCTGTTAAACGGCGCGGACGCGACCGGCGGCAACGGCGTCGATCGCTGGCAAAACTTCTCTACCGCGCAGGGCGACAAGATCGATATCCACGAACTGCTGACGGGATGGGATCACCAGGCGGCGACGCTGGGTAACTTTGTTCAGGTTCATACCAGCGGCGCCAATACGGTGATATCCGTCGATCGCGACGGCGCCGGCAGCGCGTTTAAATCAACCGACCTTGTCACTCTGGAGAATGTGCAGCTCACGCTAAATGATCTGTTGCAGAACAACCACCTGATAACCGGCGGTTGATAAAAAAGCCCCGAACGCCACGACGTTCGGGGCAACAAGCGGTGATATTTAAAAGGGATAAACTATGGGAAGAGTCGCGCCTGTCGCCATCGTACTGGCATTTGCTTTGTTTCATCACCAGCCCCGGGGCGCAGAAGCGCCGCCAATGATTACATCCGAAGGATTAGCAACGGACCAGATGCTTCCTTCGCTGGATGGCTCCGCCGCTGAGTTGCCGCTCAGCGCCGCCGCGCCGGGCAACCTGACGCTCAATGACGCGGTCAATCGCGCCGTTAACTGGCATCCTTCTATTCGCGAAGCCATCGGCAAACTGCTCGCACAGAATGAACAAATAGAGGTCGCCAAATCGAAATATTATCCGCAAGTCAGCGCTGGCGTGAACAATGGGTACAGCAATACCTACACCGATCACGGGTATAGCCCCTCGCTGGTGCTGTCGGTATCGCAAATGCTTTATGACTTCGGCAAAGTGGCAAGTCAGGTTCGTGCCGAAACCGCAGGCGCAGCGCAGCAACAGGCCAATGTGTTGCTCAGTATTGATACCGTCGCGCACGAAACCGCCAACGCCATTGTACAAACGCAGAGCTGGCAGCAAATGGTAGAAGCGGCGGAAGAACAGCTCGTCGCGCTGGACAGCATCGGTAAACTTATCCGGCAGCGCAGCGATGAAGGCGCTACGTCGCTCTCTGACGTAGTGCAAACCGAAGCCAGAATCGAATCCGCCCGCTCGCAACTGGCGCAGTATCAGGCCAATCTCGACAGTGCGAAAGCCTCACTGATGAGCTGGCTGGGCTGGAATTCGCTTAACGGCATCAATAATGACTTCCCGGCGAAACTCGCTCGCAGCTGTGAGACGGCGACTCCCGACGATCGACTGGTGCCCGCGGTACTGGCCGCCTGGGCGCAGGCCAACGTTGCGCGGGCGAATCTGGACTATGCCAGCGCGCAAATGACGCCGACGATTTCGCTCGAACCTTCTGTACAACATTATCTTAATGATAAATATCCCAGTCATGAAGTGCTGGATAAAACCCAGTATTCCACCTGGGTAAAAGTTGAGATGCCGCTTTATCAGGGCGGAGGGCTGACTGCCCGACGCAACACCGCCAGCCATGCGGTAGACGCGGCTCAGTCGACCATTCAGCGCACCCGGCTTGATGTCCGCCAGAAACTGATGGAGGCGCGCAGCCAGGCAATGAGTCTTGCCAGCGCGTTACAAATCCTTCGTCGGCAACAGCAGCTTAGCGAACGCACGCGCGAACTGTATCAGCAGCAATACCTTGACCTCGGTTCCCGCCCGCTGCTCGACGTGCTTAATGCGGAGCAGGAAGTTTACCAGGCGCGTTTTGCCGAACTGCAAACGGAAAGCCAGTTGCATCAGTTGCAACTGAACTGTCTGTATAACACCGGCGCGCTTCGTCAGGCGTTCGCGTTAAATCATCGCAGCATTCAATCCGTGGAGATCCAGCCATGACCCGCGCCGCCCCCGATGTAGAAGAGGTACTCAGTGAGCGCGCGCTAAGCCAATGGGCGCAGGCCATCAGCTATGTCGCCGGTCATTATCGCGTTGCCTGTTCTCCCGGTTCAATTCAGGCCAACGCCCCGTGGCTTAGGGGTAAAAGCAGAACGACCGCCTTAACGCAGCTCGCGCGGCAGGCGGGTTTATCCTTTCATGCGCCGGACATAGACAAAACGGCATTTAGTCAGTGGCGATTGCCGTTGGTTGTCGAGCTCCGGGACGGGCAGTTATTGGTCATCGAACATGTTAATGGCGAAGAGGCGGTAGACGTTTTTGTGATTGAAGAAGAGGGTCAGCGTAACCGCCTGACGCTCAGCGAGTTATTGCCGGAGCTCCTCTATGTTGCCGCGCTACGCCCGCTATCGGCGCTCAAGGATAGCCGCGTCGACCGCTATATCTCCCGCTTTAAACCCGACTGGATGCGCGAGCTGGTTCTGCAGGATATTCGCCCTTATTTACCGGTAATGGTCGCCGCCTTTCTGATTAACGTGCTGTCGCTGGCCGGGATTGTGTTCTCTATGCAGGTTTACGATCGGGTGATCCCCGCTCAGTCATATCCTACCCTGTACGTGCTCTCCTTCGGCGTGCTGGTAGCGGTGCTGTTCGGTTTTCTGCTGCGTGAAGCGCGTACGCACATTATGGACGTGCTCGGTAAACGCGCCGATATGCGCATTTCCGATCGGGTATTCGGTCACGCGTTAAGGCTGCGCAACAGCGCTATTCCCCGTTCCACCGGCAGTTTTATCTCGCAGTTACGCGAACTAGAGCAGATCCGCGAGATGATTACCTCTTCAACGCTGGCGACCATTGTCGATCTGCCTTTCTTTTTCCTGTTTATGATAGTCTTGGCGATTATTGCCCCACCGCTGGCATGGATAGCGCCCGTGGCGGCTCTGCTGATGATCCTGCCGGGCGTCGCACTGCAAAAAAAACTGGCTGTCCTCGCCAACCAGGCCGCCCACGAAGCGACGCTACGCAATGCAGTCTTGGTCGAAAGCGTTCAGGGGCTGGAGGATATTAAACTGATGCAGGCGGAGAACCGCTTTCTTCAGCAGTGGAATAGCTATATCCGTATTACCGGCGAGTCGGGTCTACGCACCCGCAAACTCACGCAAGGGCTTATCAGTTGGGGGATGTCGGTACAAAGTCTGGTGTATGCCGCAGTGATTATGTTCGGCGCGCCGATGGTCATTGAAGGCAGTATGACTACCGGCGCCGTGGTCGCCGCGTCGATGCTCGGCTCGCGGATGATCGCGCCAATGGCTAACCTGTGCGGCGTGCTGGCGCGCTGGCAGCAGGTGAAAGCGGCGAAGATGGGTCTCGACAACATTATGCAACTGCCCACCGAGACACAGCATGACGATAGCCTGATACACCGCGACATCCTCCACGGGCATTACCTCTTTGAAAACGCTCAGTTTCGTTACCATAACGACGATCAACGCATACCGCTGCGCCTCGTGCGTCTGGAGATCATGCCAGGCGAGCGGATTGCGATACTGGGGCGTAACGGCGCGGGTAAATCCACACTTTTACAGGCGATGGCGGGCGGCCTGGAGATGATTCAGGGAGATGCCCGGCTTGATAATCTCAGCTTGTCGCACATCGATATGGCGGATTTACGCCGCAACATCGGCTTTCTTAGCCAGAACGCGCGGCTTTTCTTCGGCACCCTACGAGAGAACCTGACGCTCGGCGCGCCGCACGCCAACGATGAACAGATTTTTGACGCGCTCGAAGTCAGTGGCGGCGCCGTCTTCGTCAGGCGGCTGGCAAAAGGGTTGGATCATCCCATTATGGAGGGCGGTAACGGCCTGTCCGGCGGGCAGCGTCAGTCCCTGTTGCTGGCGAGAATGCTGCTGCGCTCCCCCAATATTGTGTTACTTGACGAACCCAGCGCCTCGCTGGACGAGCATACGGAGCAAGAGTTTATTCAGCGGTTACATCAGTGGCTTGGCAACCGTACCCTGATCGTCGCGACGCACCGGGTACCAATACTGGAGCTGGTTGAGCGTGTCGTTGTCCTGAAAGAAGGACAACTGGTGATGGATGCGCCAAAAGCGCAGGCGCTTAACGCGGATCGGATGCAAAGTCACCGTCGGGAGTGGAAAAATGAAAATCAATCAGCATGATGCCGCGATGGACGATCCCGATATTCAGCGTGAACGGGCGTTTTCCGGCGCGGGTCGTATTGTTCTGATCTGCTCACTGTTATTTCTCATTCTCGGCATCTGGGCGTGGTTTGGCCGACTGGATGAGGTTTCCACCGGCAACGGGAAAGTGATCCCCAGTTCACGCGAACAGGTTCTGCAGTCGCTGGATGGCGGCATTCTGGCGCAGTTGACGGTGCGGGAAGGCGACAGAGTTCAGGCTAACCAGATTGTCGCCCGGCTTGATCCGACGCGTCTGGCGTCCAATGTTGGTGAAAGTGCGGCAAAATATCGCGCTTCACTCGCCTCCAGCGCACGGTTAACCGCGGAAGTCAACGACTTACCTCTCGCCTTCCCCGCTGAGCTGAACGGCTGGCCGGATCTGATTGCCGCAGAGACGCGTCTCTATAAAAGCCGCCGCGCGCAGCTGTCCGATACCGAAGCCGAGCTACGGGATGCGCTGGCGTCGGTTAATAAAGAGCTGGCCATTACCCAGCGTCTGGAGAAAAGCGGCGCGGCCAGTCATGTTGAAGTGCTACGCCTGCAACGACAAAAAAGCGATTTAGGCTTAAAAATTACCGATCTGCGCTCACAATATTATGTGCAGGCACGCGAAGCGTTATCGAAAGCGAACGCTGAAGTCGATATGCTCTCCGCCATTTTAAAAGGACGCGAGGATTCCGTCACCCGCCTCACCGTGCGTTCGCCGGTACGCGGCATTGTTAAAAATATCCAGGTCACGACGATTGGCGGCGTGATCCCGCCTAACGGCGAGATGATGGAGATAGTGCCGGTAGACGATCGTCTGCTGATTGAAACCCGCCTTTCGCCGCGTGATATCGCCTTTATTCATCCCGGCCAACGCGCATTGGTTAAAATTACTGCTTACGATTACGCCATTTACGGCGGGCTTGACGGCGTGGTGGAGACCATTTCACCGGACACCATTCAGGATAAAGTGAAACCGGAAATTTTTTACTATCGCGTATTTATCCGCACCCACCAGGACTATCTACAAAATAAATCAGGACGCCGTTTTTCGATTGTTCCAGGCATGATCGCCACGGTGGATATCAAAACCGGTGAAAAAACCATTGTCGACTATTTAATCAAACCGTTTAATCGCGCGAAAGAAGCGCTGCGCGAGCGGTAAATCGTTGAAGATAAGAAGATACGGGGGCTGGTCACGCGTGTCACAAGTCTGTTATACTTACCTTACACATTGGGGCTGATTCTGGATTCGACGGGATTTGCGAAACCCAAGGTGCATGCCGAGGGGCGGTTGGCCTCGTAAAAAGCCGCAAAAAAATAGTCGCAAACGACGAAACCTACGCTTTAGCAGCTTAATAACCTGCTTAGAGCCCTCTCTCCCTAGCCTCCGCTCTTAGGACGGGGATCAAGAGAGGTCAAACCCAAAAGAGATCGCGCGGATGCCCTGCCTGGGGTTGAAGCGTTAAAACGAATCAGGCTAGTCTGGTAGTGGCGTGTCCGTCCGCAGGTGCCAGGCGAATGTAAAGACTGACTAAGCATGTAGTACCGAGGATGTAGGAATTTCGGACGCGGGTTCAACTCCCGCCAGCTCCACCAATTAAAACAAGGGGTTACGTGAAAGCGTAGTCCCTTTTTTTATGCAATGTCCACTTTGCGTCCACTAAGTTCAAAACTGACCCGCTGATGGAGTAGATATGGGACGGCCAATACCTCAACCTGTAATATCTGTTGTAGCTGACTTCGCTGCTAGCACTGAAACCCATGCTAGTTTGGATAGTTTGTTTGCCTATGCTGATGCGCCAGGGGAGCCACCCGAAGGATCTAAGCACGTTAAAGCCCTCGAATGGTTAAGGCGTATTAATAAAGAATCTGATGAACCATTAGTTTTACTTGGTCGATTAATCGAAAACTATATGGAGTCAGAGTTACCCGCCAATCCATACTATGAGTGGGAAAAAAAGAAAGTTGAGTTTGTAAAAAAAATGCCGGAACTACTTGGTCGTTATGGGCTGAGCTATGTGACTGGCGGTTACGTTACTGATGGAGCATCACTAGCATCCCTTTCCTTGAAAGAAGCTATCCAGAAACGTAATACTCCAGCAGTAGAAATGGAATTCGCAAGGGCTTTAGAAAACTTGCATACTGACCCAAGAGAAGCAGTATCAGCAGCCTGTAATATATTAGAATCAACATTTAAAATTTTTATCGCAGATGAAAACCTACCGATTCCTGCGAAGCAGGATTTGCAGGGCTTGTGGAAGACCGTTCGTGAACATTTAGGTCTTGACACTAAAGCGGTAGAAGATGAGGACTTAAAACGCATTTTGAGCGGCTTATATTCTCTCACCGATGGTATCGGCTCGCTAAGAACTCATGCTAGTTCAGCTCATGGCGCAGGACGAAAAATTTACAATCTCAAGCCCCGACACGCACGATTAGCCATCAATGCTGCACATACACTAACTATGTTTATTCTTGAATCGTGGGATGAAAAAAAAGAATAAGCAAGTTATAAACCCATCATGTTCTAAAGATGATGGTTTTTTTGTTATCTGCTATCTTATCCCTCTAAAATAAATAAGTTACATCATGTTTAGCGCGCAATTGGCGATAAAATGGCGGCAGATGTAACTCCACTTCATACATAGGCAACAGCTATGGCAATAAGTACAAAACCTAATACTGCCCAGCCCCTAACTCTTGATGCTGACAAACTTTACGAAAATGCGGTGCTTTCTATTCAACTGGGCATTGAAGATTTTGAGCTTTCCCAGAAATCTGTTGATAAAGGCGGTAACCCCGCACGTTCTCTATCTTCCGTTCGCAATCTCTTCGCTGGGGTTATGCTTCTTTTTAAATTTAAACTGGCCAATTCGGTTAAAAGTCCTGAAGACGCTTACCAGCTTATCCATATCCCACCAAAAGATATTTTGCCGAACCCAGATGGCATAGGAGGCATGACATGGGAGCCAGACGGACAGTTTCAAAAAAATAAAACAATAGATGTCCATCACATAAAGGCTCGCTTTCGTACTTTTAACATTCATGTTGATTGGGAAGTCGTCGATGAATTACATAACTGTCGCAATCATTTAGAACATCTGCACCCTAGAAACACCTTAGGAGAACTAGCCGATTTTGTTGCTAATTTATTCCCTGTTTTGGCAGACTTTATCGAAAAAGAGTTGAATAAATTTCCACAAGATGTTCTAGGGTCTGCTTGGGACACGATGCTAGAGCACAGAACGTTCTACCTTAAGCAATTGGCCGAATGCGAGCAAAGCTGGCTGGATGCAGGAGTTCCAGAGGGAATGGTTGAGTTCGTCCCAGATTGCACATGTGCTCAATGCGGTTCCAAGTTGTTGAAGGCTTCAACATTAAGTATTGAAGATGGTTTTACTGTTGAAAATGATGAAGATCAATTCGAATATGTTTGTGTCGCGTGTGGGTTCGTAGATTGTTTTGCACCACGATTAATCGATTCCTTCGAATCTGCTTTTTTTTATTGGCCGCCTGATGGTGAAGATCCAACTTATGAACTTTGCTACAGCTGCGACCATCACACATTTGTAATAAGCGAACAAGCATGCCGTTGGTGCGGGGGGGAACTTGACTATTCACAGTGCAAACTTTGTGACGCCCATCTTAATCAAGATGATCAGGATAATGATGGTTATTGCGGCTACTGTACGTACAAGATGAGCAAAGATGATTAATCAGTTTGTTGCTGATTCAGCTTTGGCCTTTTTCACTTCTGCGAAAAGAAGAACGGCGCACATTTTTCAGCTTTTGTGTTTTCCTCAATTACTCTACAACCTGCGCCAGCACTGCCCGTAACTCCCCATTAGCAGCTTTCTGTTGCCGCCTAAACGATCCATCCAAACTCACATAAAATGAATATTATCCATATAAATCAACGATATTTTGTTTCACATTAGATCCTCTGTGCATCCTTAAAACTGAAAAGCGCTGTAATTATTTTCAATCTTTTCACTTTGCTTTCTTCGTGAAGCCACCAGTACTGGCGCTGCCCGAGCTGGTGTTTTGTAGAAAAAGAAAACTGAAAAATTTTTACGATCCAGAAACCGCAGGCGGGTGCGGTGTAGCGCCGTTTTTGTCTGCGACAGTTTTTTTTCGTCTGTGTGAGGCAACGTCAGCACGTCATGGCGGCACAGATCCTTTTACATGGGAAACGGGGATATGGTGACTACTTGAGGCGCTTAAAATGCGTCTGGTGACGCCTGATGAAGGGTGTAAAAAAACCCGCATTATGCGGGCTGAAAAGAGAGAATCAGGCGATGATGTTCTGGTACTTGCTCCGGGTCTGCCCGGCCTTTACTGCCGTCTGGTTGAATGCTCCGGCATTGGTCGGCGTACCAACACTGGGGTGTGAATGGCTCGCGCACTGCTGCGCCAGCTCTGCCAGTAAATCAATGGTGTCCAGCATCATGGTTAGCGTATTTACGCCCTCGCTACCGATATGCACGGTTGGCCCCATAATCTGCTGACCGCCCGCCGCCACAGATTTACGTAATGCAGCAATCTTTTCTGTCAGGGTTCCCCCCACATCAACATTCATGGCGCCGGCCACTTTCGTGGACAGCTGCCCGGCGATTTCGGTTTCTTCATTTCCTGTAATACTGGCCAGCCGGTTTCCTTTTACCGCCTGGCTGAAGTCGCCAGCACTGACCTGCTGTATGGCTCCGGCCATCAGCGTGGCGGTACCCAGTACTGTGATTTTATCCGTGGCTTTCACCGTGGTTTCACGGCTGACCAGTTCTCGTCGTTCCGTGTCGGCTTTCACCGTCCGCGCCATTGATGTTTCACTGATGGTCTGATCTGTCTGGCGTACCCAGTCTCCTGCCTGTGTCACGCGTTGCGAAACTTCCGCGCGCTGCTGTTGCAGCTGTTCGCCGGGCTTAATGTCCGGCAGACTGGTGCCATCCGGCAGCGTCTGCCTGATAAAGGGCTTGTCCGGCCTGCCGCCCGTAAACGCCACTTCTACCAGCGTTCCTTCCGGTGGAAACTGGAACATTCCCGAATCGTTACCGGCCATTGGCACCGGCAGCGGTACGGCGGAATATACCGGCGTCTGGTTGTCCGGGTTGCCGTCCGCGTCAAGCAGCTGCACATCAACGGCGTACCGTGGCCGGAACGGGTCGGCAAAATTACCGCTTTTTACGGCCTCGCTGGGTGCCACCACCCTGGCCAGTTTGGGCAGGTGAAGACCTGAAGCCAGCTCCGGGTAATGGCTTTCTATCTGACGATGCGCCGGTGTTTTCTGCAATGGCTGACCTGTGGCGCGGTTCCGTGGTGTCCACGTGATGGTCATTGTGTCATTCGTCAGATGAACTTTAGTCACGCGTTCCCCGTTCACGTCCACGCCCGGACGAAGACTCTGGATCACCGGCAATGTCATGGAATTACCACCCGCCGTTCCCTGGCTGAACTCTGCCGGGATTTCTACCGGACGTCCGGCAAACAGCGCCTTTTCTGCGCCGCCGACATACAGCGAACCGTCCGGCAATGGATACCAGATGTAATCCGTGATACTGAATGCCCTGCCCAGATTATTCAGCAGCTGGTATCCCGTCCCGTTATGGGTGAAATGGGGGATCGGTTTATCACTGTACGGCACATCCGGTACCGCAATGCTGATCCCGCTGTTTTCCTCCAGCCATCCGGCCACATCGCGCAGTGTTGGATGCTGGAATGAGCATGGCCACATCCGCTCAAATACGCCAGCCAGCTCGCGGACGAACAGACGCTGATAACCGTTTTCGGCAGGCTGTGAGCGCTCCACATAGCCGGTAAACCAGCGCAGAAGTAAACCGGAATACCCCACATCCAGCCGTACCAGTTTGCCGGTGTAGTCTGTGGTCGTCTGTGCCGTAATAAAGCCACGTCCACAGCTGTTCAGCTCCAGCACCAGACTGGCGTCAGCCAGGTGTATTTCATCCGTTGAAAGGTAAAGGCGTTTTACTGGTTTCATCATTAACCTAAAGCATCATTGACGGGCTTCAGCACCCTGCGTTCAAACCACGTCAGTTTTTCTTCATCCTCTCCGGCACTCTGGCCACCGGATTGTCCCGTACTGCTGGCCGTCTGTTTTTTTGCCGTTGTTTTACCGGTTGCCCTGGCTTCCCGCTTCTCCTGTACGCTGACATGTTCCGCCAGGGTGAACGTGACCAGCCAGGCCATTTTCCCGTCCTGCGGCGGTGCATCCAGCATTCCGCTGAAGGTGGCCTCACGAAAATTCACCGCTCTGGCCACCTCATGCGCAACGCGGTATTTCATGCGTTTCCCGTCTGCATCGGTGGCGCTGGCCAGTTCAAAAATACGCTTCAGGATCTCCGGGTTTTTAAAGGGTATTTCGCCGCTGATACGCAGCTCTTTGCCCTTTGCCCCCTGCTCTGATTTGGTGGTCGCGCTGGTCTGGCCGGACTGGTCTTTATCCTGAAACTGCTGGGAAACAGTCACGCGCATGTTTTTCAGCAGAATGGCCTCACCATTAAGCGCCAGTGTCGGGATCGACGTCATGAATCATGCCCCTTATTCCATCAAGATTTTTTCCGGCCAGCATGATTGCCGCAGTATAAACGGCTGAAGGCTGCGGAATGTCCTGTACCAGCGCCAGCAGGGTGGCGGCGGTGTCGCCACTGGCCGTAAATACCCATGCCCTGGCGCTTTTCCCCTGTAAATCAGAGAGGCCGCTGGCCACATCGTTAATCAGGCTGTCACGCAGTTGCGTAAACTCCCCCAGCTGTTGTTTCATCCCGTCCAGGCTGAATCCGGCGCCAGCCGCTTTCTGCGCCTCACTGATAGCGGCAGCGGATAACGCTGCCCTGTTGGTCGGAACGGACAGCGGAATGGCAACCGGCAGTCCTGCCCCGGCTTTCGCGGGGATCTGCATTTTCTCAGTAGCCAGTGTCGCCGCAGACTCAGCCAGACGTCTAACCTGGGTGAATGCGGGCGCGGGGAAAACATCCACCAGGCTGTTAAGCCCCTTCATGAAGTTTTCATGGGTCTGTCCCGTTACCATCATGATCACCACATCGGTATTGCCTCCCGTTCCGGCCAGCCTTTCCGCCAGATAATGGATTGCATTGACCGGACTCAGGTATGCCCCGTTATCAGTCTGCTGCCCCAGACCGTGAATCCACGGATGCGCCGGAACGACGGAACAATCCAGCGCAGCCAGAGAATCCGTAAAAGCCAGACGCGCTTCACGCCACATCCGGTACCTCCGGCCAGTCAATATCTGGCGCACCAGTCAGATCCAGACGGCGCAATTTTGTACGCACTTCACGTAAATCGGAAAGTTCGACCAGCTCGGCATCAGTAATATCACTATCATCCTGCGCTTCCATAAGCTGATTGATTTTTGACGTGACCGACGCCATGCGCCGGTCGCGTTCTGCTGTCGCTAAAGCAACATAATCAACCTGAACAGGTGCGATAACGCCGTTGCTATAGGTAAAATTACCAGCCTGGAAACCATCAGGAATATCAGTATCAGCAAATTCCACAACAGAGCAATTCAGCGGAAATAACTTTGTTGCATCTTTATCCGCAGTAATAATCAGCCCTGTTTTGTCATACTGTATTTTCAGTGTGTCTGGCTGAAATAGTTTCTGTAGCACATACCAGTCAACACCTGATTCATCGTGGATAAACTGAACGCTGCAGTTCTCTGATAACTCCTGCTGAACAGGGGTTAATTCAGTTGTTTTAGTGAATTTTTTAAAATGTCTCATTTTTATGTCCCTACCGTATACCACTGACCATTCACTTTAAGCTGTAACAAGCGTCGTTGGATCCGGTCTGGTGTATCGTTCGAGTCTCCATTCTCAACACCTGTAATGACGTAACCTAACTGGTCTGCAAATCCGGGCGAACGATATAAGTTTCCATGCTCAACGGCACCGAATCGAATTGACTGAACATACCCACTTAGCATGTCAGTTGTAGCAAGGAATACACCAGAACCATCATCATGAAGCATAAATGGCTTTGTTTTGTCGTTCTGGTACACACCGACCATGGTGATGTATTGTCGTAACGGTCTGCCTGCAATATACGCACTCAACCAGCCAGGCCCGCTGCCTGTGCCCCATATATCGCCGTAAACATCGCCGTTTTTGTTGAATATCGCATTTCCGGCCTGCAAATTTTCAGCAGCTGCGATAACACCGAGTCGGGTGCTGATATATGCCCGGATAGCCAGGTCTTCTGAGTTCTGAAATCCGATACCATTCCATGACTTAATGTTCAGATTGTTACCATTAAAACCTGCACCATCAACGTCACCTTTAGCCATCCCACCAGTGCCATCCCCAACCGTAACCAGGGTATCGCCACGCATATTTGGAGCAGAAATACCCCCCGTAAAGGCGCCCCCCTCCAGCATCGCCACATGACGCCATGAGGTAATACCTGCTCCTGTACCGTGACCAAACAATACGTTATTGCCACTGACTGCAAGAACATCCACAACAGTGGTCGGACTTACCACCTCGCTAAGGGTAATAATTTGCCAGAAACTTACCTGGTCTGGCGCATCAGGTGCCTGATGTGCGCGCATAAACTGACAGCCTGTAGCCGCCCTGGCACCAATTGATGTTCGGTCAATTGCGTCACTGACAAATGTTCCCGCGAGGAACCTGCCATCACCTTTGAAAAGCACATTTCCCAGTCCAATATTTTGAACAAACAGAGGTTTATCAGGAATATCCGATCCGTTCCTGTCTTTCGCTAGTCGTGCTGCGGCATTATCCATAGCAATCTTGACTGCTTTCGGCGTAGCGGCCTGTTCTTCACTGGTGCTGTCTGTCGCGCTGCTTAACTGGGTGAACCCCTTCGCGCTGGTAGTGGCGTCCGGATGATTACGGGATTGCTCATGTTTTCTCAGCGCATCGCTGGCCTGCTGCTCATTCAGTGTCCCTTTCGGGCGTAAATCCGTAATATTGCCGTTTTCATCAATATCCGCCACAGCAAACACATAATGCTGTACGCCGTTCTGCACATAATCCGCCAGGTTGTCAGCAACCGTAATACGGGACTGCACACCCCACACGCTGGTAAGCGTTCCTGTCCAGCATACATCCAGCCAGACTTTGACCGTCCTGGTTGTCACGGTAATATTCCGGTTTTCTGCAAGCGTTGTGCGCAGCCCTGCCACATAGCCGGTACCTTTGGTCACATAAAACTGATTCCCGCTTTTCCCGACCAGATAGCCGTCACCAAAAAACGCCGCCGCCCCGAAGATGTCGATATTTTCCAGGCGCTGGCGCTCGTCCATTCCGGCCATACGTGCGGTAAAGTCAATCTGCCAGGTCTCGGCAGGCGTATTAATTCCGGTTTCAGCCTGTGCGCCGTTATATTCCATCAGAAACGAGCGCGTAAGCACGTTCCCCTGTTGCCCTTCAGCTGTTTTAAGTTTTTGCTGTAATGGCGCATGAACAATCATTGCCAGCGTACCGCTGGCCTTATTAATCAGACCAATCCAGTTAAAGGAAAAATCCCCCACATCCGCCCCCAGTACGACGGAATGCACCACAGCGTTGTCATTCACCACGCCCTTACGGCTGACGGCCTGCCGGTGAACAATCTGTTCAGCCGGTGGCAGGGTTTCATTGCGGTCAACCGGCTGATCCGGGTCAAGTTCCGGCACATTAGCGAATACAAATTCATCCAGCAGGACAGACTCCCCCGTGGCACCCTGCTGCGCTTTCCACTGCTCAAATGCCAGTGTAATTGTTGTCTGTGACATATAATCCCCTTATAACCCTGCGCTGTACGTCGCGCTGCTGGTTTCCGTACCGCTCAGTGCTGCCGGATAAACCACATATTCCCCCTGATCCCATCCCGCCCGGATAGTCAGCCGTTCGGACGTGATCACTTCAAACTGGTAACGGCGGCATGTCCGCCCGTACTGCCGGATAATCTGGATCATCAGCTGCGTGTTAGTCGCAATCTGGCTGTCCGTGACGCGAACCTGAATCACATCCCAGTCAATTCCCGGCTGGCGCTCCATCAGTTCAACGTACCCGATCCCCAGTCGCTCAAAGATACTGATAAATCCCTCAACAGAACCGGCGTCACGCGCATTCACGAAGGCATACGCCACACGCCTGCGGAACAGTTCCAGCGGCTCCCCGTCAAAGCGGGAAATGTCCCGGTCATACGCCAGCAGGTTAAGTAACGCCGGTGTACAGGTCAGCGGATCAAACTGGTTCAGTGGCCACGTCACCCAGCCGTACACTTCCGCCCAGAACCGACGCGCCGTTTGCAGTAGTTTTCGCGGTTCTCCCCTGTCCATCCAGGAGGGAAGTACCATTCCGGCCAGTTTTTTCATGAACTCATTCATTCTCAATACTCACCACAAGCGATTTCAGGCGCGGCACATTCAGCTCACTGGCAATGTCATCCAGCGAAAAATTCAGCGATTCCGTTACCGGAAAATTTTTATGGATTTCGCGCCCCAGCTGCGAGAAGGAGAACCGCGAATACGGCCACGTCCTTCTGACGTCATAGTCCGTATTTTCCCGGAAGGCGCACCGGATCAGGTTTTCAATACCATCCTTCAGGCGCTTCTGTTCATCATCACTGATGTTGTTCAGGTTCCTGACCCAGACAGTGACCGCCAGATCGTGCAGGGTCTCCGGCATGGCATAACACTGCATATCATCCCCGTGGCCGTGATGCCCCTGCGTGTTGATATAGTCATTCACGGCATCCACAAACGGCGCAGAAGCCACACCGCTGTCCAGCAATAAATAGGCGTTGGCCGTCCCCGGCCCCCTCGGTGCTTCGTGCTCAAAGAAAATCCGGTCAATGCTCAGTCCGGCAACACCGGCAATCATCGACCGGTACACCGCGTCCGTGTGGTAGTTGCCCACCAGGTTAAACTGGTTACGGCAACGCTCACGCAGTTCATCATCGCTTTCCTCATCCGCGCCCGGTATGGTCAGCCAGTTTTCTTCACTGGCCACATGGCTGATGCCGTCCACGGCCACCGGCAGAATGCGGTAATATCCCGGTGCCAGGTTATATGCACCGCCCGTTCCCGTTGCTTTTACCGGCAGCAGTACGCTGGCGGTACCGGAGGCGATCACCACATCTTCCGTGGTGGCCAGTTCATACACCCTGCCGTTAATACGTTCTGTCTGTATCACCGTTCCGGCCTTCACCGTCACCACGGCGCTGGCGTCTTCCTTGTAAAAACGGATAACGCCCTGTGCAGCGCTGGCGGGCTTCGGCGTGATATTCACCGCCCATGCCAGCAGCCGTAACATGTTTCCACTGGCCGTGGCCACAAACATATTGGCCAGTACGGTGGAGATCAGAACCTCCTTCAGCCACATCACCGGCGCGGTTACAATGGCCGTGACCAGTCGCCAGAACGGAGACATACGGGAGGTATTCGTGATAATTCCCTCCTCCGTCGCAATGGCATTAAAGCGATCGCGAATCTCTTCTTCCGTCACCGGCATACCGCTGGCTTTCACCACCTCTTCAAAGTCAACCTGTGGCTTTTCCGTCATAAATCCACCTGTACCGATATTCCGCCGAAGTCATAAGTACTGGCCGTGATCCACAACCGTGTCCGGCTTTCTTCACCGATTTCCACTGTTCCCGGAACGATACGTTCATCATCCTCAATCAGTAATTCCATACGGGTAAAAATATCTGCCCGCATGGTCGGGCTTCTCTCGGCAATTAATTCCGTCGCCAGACCGCTTTCAATAATGGAATGAATAATGTCCTGCCCGATACTTTTACGGTTATTACATAATTCAGGTTCATTACCGGTATTCAGGACAAAGTCATTTCCCTGAATTAATAAATCAACATACAGGATTTCATTCATACGCCCAGCTCCTGAAACTCCATTAACTGCCCCGGCGTTATCATTTCTTTTGGATAGATATTGACAGTATTAATTTTCCGGCTGTTATCCGTCACAGACCTTGAGTTATTACTGACAGATTTACTGATACCACCTTTATCAATTCCTTTTAGCTCGCCACCTGTAGATAAATTATTTACTGTTAATGGTGGCAAAGAGGTTTCATTAACCATTGAGATATCAACGCCGGGTATTTTATTCAGCTTCTCAACAATCCAGTTCCACGATTTCAGAAAACCACCTTTAACGGACTGCCAGACATTATCAAACATGGATACAATACCCGACGCCAGTCCACTTAATGCTTGTGAGGGTGAAAACCCTGTTAATAGCGCAATAAAACTGTTCCAGCCTTCACTGATAAATTGCCACGCTGTGGAAAACACCCCGGCCAGCCACGCCACCACCCTGGCACACGCCTGAAACGCGGATGTTTCCATAACAGCTGCTTTCACCGTATCCCAGTGTTTAATCAGCAACCAGCAACCCGCCGCAAGCAACGCTATCGCCCCGATCACAAGCAAGACCGGCCAGCTCATAAGATTAATACCGATTCCGGCCATGATTGCCGCCATACGAACGGCCAGCAACGCTCCGCGCAAAAATTTAAGCGTCGCATTCCAGGCGATAACAGCAATTTGTGCCAGCCATACCATTGCCGTATATGCTTTCGTGACGGCGGTCATGGCAACCCAGATCCCGCGTAAACCTGCCATGATAAACTTAGAAGCGCCCATCACAATATTGGCAACCGCGCCCACTGCCGCAAACCCCAGCAACGCCATAGCGGCGTAGCCGATAACACGGGCAATGTTGGGAAATAGCTGCATCCATCTGGCAAATGTCTGTCCCATATCCGCCAGACGATTCAGTACCGGATACAATACCGGGATTAGTGTCAGCCCTATTACGGTCTGAATAGCTTTCAGGATTTGTACAAACCGATCCCACGGTTTCACCAGTTTACTGGCCATCTCCTGCGTACGTTTCAGACCGTCAGATCCGCCCAGTTCGGTGATATTCCTCTGGAGAAGCGCCACATTACCGTAAAGGTGTTTGACCACAGCCGAGCTGTCACCGAATGCCGCATCCAGTTCCGCCTGGGCTTTCAGATTCCCTTCCAGGCTCTTGCCGTATTTGCCCTGCAATTTAATCAGCATCTCAGGCATGGACAGCATTTTTCCGGTAGCGTCAGTGAAGGACAGCCCCAGTTTTTTCGCCCCCTCAACTGCCCCCGTCATAAAGCCTTCATAGGCGCTGCTGGCTTCCGTTCCCAGCGTGCGGTTCAGTTGCCCCAGTACCGCCAGCTGTTCATCCAGTCCGACACCGTAGTTAGTCCCCACACCGCGCGCACCTTCCATCAAATCCTTAATCGTCGCCATTTCAGTACCGAACGTTTTACGCATATACACCATTTTTCCGGCCAGCTGTTCAGCGAACTGAACCTTGCCCAGACGCTCCGCATCGGCGGAAAAATTACCAAACATCTGCCCCATAAATTCCGCCGTTTCTGCGGCGGTGGATTTCAGGGCAAACGCCAGGGTATTAGCAACTTTTGTCACTTTCGGCAGTTCATTACCGGTCAGCCCGGCAATGGCGGAATTAATACTTTCAGTGGACTGAACAAATTCCACCGCACTGGCGCCATAAGTTGTACTGAAGCGCAGCGCATCCCGCTGTACGGCTTTCAATGCCTGATCATCAATCCCTTTTGATGCTGCATCATTCAGCGCATCATACATTTCAATTGCCGGTGATAACGCACCCCGTATGGCCATTCCTGTGCCCGCTAAAGCCAGCACACCACAGCCAATCTGCATAAAGGCCGCTTTTGATTTTTCAGCAAAGCCGGTGACGCTGCTCTGTGCCTGTTTTAACGGGCGGGACAGCTTATCAATCAGGCTTAATGTAAAATCTAACTGTTTCATTCTGTGCCTTTAAATGCTTTAGCCACACCATTGGCCACAGCAATTCCTGTATATTCCCAGTGACGGTTATCCAGCCAGATAGCCGCAGCAATATCGTCAACGGAATCCTGACCATGTGGTAAATAATGACGGCGAAGTATTAAATATTGTTCGAGTCCGTTCTGTTCAATTGCCCGGACTCGCTTTGTCAGTTTTTTACTTCAATTTCCAGTTCAGGAGCGTAAATATCATTAACCTTACTGACAAGCTGAAGCGCAGCGCCCGGACGTTTTAATATTTCAGCTAAAGCTTCCTTGCTTTCCGTTGCAACAATACGCATCAGGTAGTTATGCGCAGGTGCCACTTTATTGTCCATTGCCATTTCATTAATAAACTTATTATAGGCGGTCTGATTTGGTTCAAAAATAATATCAGCCCCACAGACACACAGTTTAATTTTTTCCATATAAAAGACTCTCTCTACGATTAATTTCATCTATTAACTGATTATGGCGTGCTGCACACTGACCATAAATTTCAAGATACGCATTCAACAGTTCCGCAGCATCTTTACCCGTAGTCCCTTTCAGGCGTGGCAGCTGCGTGACGCATTTAGTTTTCAGGTTTTCCTGATAACGCACGTTCGGTACTGGCGGTGGCGTCGTTGTACATGCGGACAAAGTCGTCAGACAGGCACACGTTAGTAAACACCGGTTTAACCACCTCCGTACGAATTTCACGCGGCGGTGCATTTTTCAAAGCCTCCAGTTGTTCTTCCAGTTTTCGCCCGGATTCACTGGCCATGCTCGCCAGCGTTTCCCCGGTAGCGCTGGCTGACCGACTGATGGCCAGATCGATACTGTCACGCTGCCAGTTAGCCGCCTTCCAGCCTGCCCAGAAGGCCAGAACAACCGTCATAAGCCAGCCCGCCACCACACGATCCATCAGCGAACCCCGTCATGTTCCAGACTGAAATGATTACCATCCGGCCTGGATTTGAAGCGCCCGCCCCAGCTGCCGCCCAGTGACTCCCAGTATTCGCCCAGCGGCAGGTAATCCTCTGTGCGGGTCTGGTACTGGCCGTTAACAAACAGGTTAAAATCCACTGCCAGACGCCGTGTATGCAGACTGTTGGTAATACCGCTGCCCTTTTTCGCGTTCAGCGCCGCCTGTTCCGGCGTACGGTAAGCCTCCCCGAACGTCAGCCGGTAGCCGTGTTCTTCTGCCCAGTGGATCAGATTTGCCACCATAACGGTAAACAGCTGCTGTTTTTCACTCAGTGTCATTTATCAGCCCCTTTCCCCAGAAAACCGATCCCTTTCTTACGTAGCCAGGCTTCAACACCATTAAGGCCAAGAATCCCCAACGCTGAACCAATGCCGGCAAGCGCAAGCGGATGGATATCCGGTACGAAGTAAAGCGCCACCCCTGCCGCTACTGATAACGCGCTGCCCACAATGACACGCCCCAGCACCAGACGGGCCGTGATCGGCTCGTCACTGTTCAGCATCTTGCCCAGGGCAATCAGCGCCCCCATAATTGCCAGCGCAATAAACCCTTTTTCGTAGTCCTGCATCCCTTTTCCTTACCCGATCAGATTTTCCGTAGCTTCCGCTTCCAGATACGGAACACCGTTGATGTTGACGAACTTCGGACTGGTCACGAAGTATTTAATTTTGTGCGTGGATACGCTGCCGCCTTTTGGATCAATATCCAGCAGATTGCTTAACTGCAATTTATTGCCGAACGTCTCGACCTTCACTTCTTCACTGCCTGCTTTGGCGTAGAAAAGAAAATCCAGCGGTTCAATACCTCGCCACGAACCTGCGGCGCGGGCTTTGGCTGTCAGTACCTGAAGCACTTTAGAACTGACTTCAATTTCTCCTTCTGCGGCCACATCGCCATCAACATGGCCGTCCGGCACACCACGGGTCTGGGCGGCGGCGCTGTTATCCGTGATATCCAGCGAAATTTTTTCTATATGGATCAGTTCACCATCGATGTAGGCATCAAATGACATACCTGAAATACGTTTGGTCATGCTGCGGCCTCCAGACTGGCATCCAGTAACAGGCTGATAGTAATTTGCAGTGGCACTTCATACGTGCGTACCACAATGTAAATATCCACCGCCTTTTTGCTCTTCCAGACAATAGAGACATCTCCATCCTGCGGCGGCTTCACCTCTCCCGGAAACGACACACCGTTAATGTTGGCCGCCGTGGACATTTCGCGCAGTGGGCGGGCAAACAACGTCTGGTGTGCCGCGATGCTGCCCGGCGTACTGTTCAGCGAACGATCGGCAATTTTACCGATAGCCAGCAGACGGACACGACGGGCGGCCTTGTCCACAATACGTAGCGTCTCAATGGACTGATAATCCCCCCCTTCCACATCCAGCGTACGTCCGTCAGCCCAGTAAAAACCGTCATAATCCGGATACCACATCGGCACGCTGTAGCGCTGCGCTTCCAGCGCTTTAAGGGTGGCCAGCTCCAGTGTTTTCCCGGTGCCATCTTCCGGTAGTTCATCGCTGCCCAGATTAAGTAGCGCCCCGGTTTTCACCCTCGCCGGGCTGTCAGCCACCGTCACCGCCCGGTTACACAGGCGACCGGCCAGCACACCCGGTTCATTCCCCCACAGACGCGGAACCAGCTGAACCGCTTTCTCTGCAATACCCTGCTGAAGGGTGGACAGACGTTTCAGATAATCCGCCTGGGCTTCATCCTCCTGCATTCCCTGAACCGCCAGGATGAACCACACCCAGCGCCCGTATTGCGCAATCAGTTCAGATCGCAGCGTTGCCGCCTGGTTAATCTGTTCTTTTGCCGCCACATCATCCGACAGCACCACGCCTTCCACCGAGCAGGAAACCTGTGCAGCTTTGACGGCATCCACCCACGCGCCCGGCTCACTGTCTGCGGCCAGTACATGAACAAATCCCCACCAGTTCTGGCCGGCGTTCGCCATTGCCGCCAGTACATCACTTTTTAACGGGCTGTTCCCCTCACCCAGTAGCGCGTTAAAGTCACTCTGTGCGTTAACAGCCAGCGTTTTACCCACATTTTTGGTACCCGTACCGATAAACAGCAACGTGCG
Organism: Salmonella sp. SAL4457; assembly: GCF_046548235.1. Classification (NCBI taxonomy): domain Bacteria; kingdom Pseudomonadati; phylum Pseudomonadota; class Gammaproteobacteria; order Enterobacterales; family Enterobacteriaceae; genus Salmonella; species Salmonella sp. SAL4457. The sequence continues at coordinate 667,280 of NZ_JBGDZO010000002.1, read as the reverse complement.
CTCCACCTCATTGGTTTCACCCAGTAGCTGGTTTACCTGGTTAACGGTCACGGTTGGCCAGGTCATGTTTTCCCCTTAATATCCTGCGCCTTTACATTCCAGCCAAAGCCTATAGCCTGAAGCTGACGCGCCAGCGCTTTATCAAATTCATCGTCATTCATGCCCAGAAATACGCGGGCAGGAAGATCCACTGTCCAGCTGGTTTTCACTGCTTTACCACTCAGCTTTCGAATCAGTAATCCGGCCTGGCTGTATGGTATCGTCCGCGTGATATCGCCCAGCGTGGGCTTTTTCCAGCGTTTTCCGGTTCTCACCCGATACCCCAGCGCACGCAGTTTTTTAGCCTGGGCAGGTGTCGCCATTTTTCCGGCGTCCGCCTTACGTGGCTGACTGCTGCGGCTGACCTTTACCCGCATTCCGTTTTGTTGCGCATAACCTACGGTTCCAGCCGGAACCGGCGTTTCCCCGTTCCGGTACCCGCCGCCCTGCAAATAGATCCGTACAGCCTGAATTTCAGGCATTTCGCGGATATGAAGCAGCTTTGGCAGGTTACGCAGCATCTTCCCTTTGCGTTTTGTCTTACGTCCCGGCCATTTCTGACCATCCGGGGATTCCTGATTACGCACATGCCGTTTTGCCGCAGCAATCACGCCATATTTGGCCAGACGCCAGATCAGCCGCTGGCGCTTTTGCGGTGGCAACTCCATACTGACCAGTGCCTTACGTAATTCAGTCAGCTGTTTTTTATTCAGCTCGCCACCGGCTATCATATTTCCCCGCTCACCGGCGCCCCGGTTTCATCCACACTAAAAATGCTGGCAGTTAACGCCGTCCAGATTTCAGGCTCTGCCAGTGACCAGCGCTCACCACGCCACGGAATAGCCCCGTTTTCGTCCTGCCTGATCACCAGTTCTTCCACCATCGGAACGGTCAGCACCACAGTGGCGGTTTCCTCATCTTCCACCGACACATCCCAGTCAGGTTCGGCTTCACTCAGCCCGACTTCATCCAGCAGGTCTCTGTCTGCATCGTCCAGCCACGCCGCCAGTAAGGACATAAGTAACTGCGGCGGACACAGGCGATAGGGAAAACGCGCCCAGCTCAGAACTGCGTCATACCGAATAACCGCCTGGCGATATTGCCCCAGTCCGTAATCCTTCGCGGCGGGGATGAACTTCATTTCATCCAGTACGCTGTCAAATGACTGCATCGCCCGCGGCGGAACGTTCTCCTGAAAAAAAGCGGTCAGGCTTTGGATCTGCGTCTGGCTCATACTTTTTTCACCGTTGCCCGTTTAAGCCCCTTCATGCGACGGATCACCACGGACGCCTCAGCCAGTAACCCGGCCCGTGTCTCCTGGCTTTCCTGCCCCGGATGGCTATCACGCCGTCCGATAGTGGCGAACTCACCCAACAGATCCGCTTTTGCCCTGGCAAAAACGGCTTTCATGTACTGGGCGCACAGGCTGTTAAGTCCGCCCATCTTTACACCCGGCACATCTGCCGCCAGCGTATGGCCTTTCGCTTTCCAGCTGGCCTCCACGTTTTCCAGCTCGGCATTCACCTCCGCGACAGCGGCAAGCAGCGCCTGGCTGATGGTGTCAGCGTCAATATCTGGCGGTAGTGACCGCTGCGCCTGAAAATCCTTCAGGTTCAGATCCGGCCAGAAACCGTTATTGGCCAGCGGCTCGTCCTGATAATCCAGCGGTTTTCCACTAAACATAAATCCCCCGAAAAAGGCGGACTGACCGGTTTCCACGGCGCAATGACACACAAGGTGTTTTGCCCTCCACCGCGTCCGCCTGGCGTACGGTAGTCTTTACCCCTGCGTCAGTTTTCGGACACGGGCGGCAATGGTCTGCCGCGCTGTTCTGACGCCAATTTTTGAGTAGTGTTTTTCTGCGATGGCCAGCAAATGATCGGCTTTTTCCAGCGTTTCAATATCATCCACACCCGCAGCAGTTTGCTGGCCATCCTCATTACGCAGCAGCTCCAGCCCCGCAAATTTGTACCACTTGGCTGTTACATGCTCATGCAGTCGCCATACCCCTGCCACACGTTCAAACGTACGGGAGAAATACGGCTCAATACTTTCTCCGCGCCCGGCGCTTTCCTGCGCCCATGCCAGCATCGTATCGGCCACAAACGTGGGAAAATTGCTGCGTAACTGATCCGGTGTGGCCTGTTGCTGACTGATTGCGATATCAGCCCATTCCAGCGCCTGATCCAGCTCGCCCACGTCAAACAGCCAGATAACACACCAGGCAAATACCGGATTGGCGTACACCTGCTTGCTTTCCAGATACGCTTCAACAGTCGGTACCCAGCGCGGCAGCAACACATCCCTTTTAAACTCAATGCGATCCGCGATTGTCGGCAGGCTGCGTACGTGCCCCACATCCGTTTCCAGCGCTTTGACCAGAAGGTGCATACTTTCCGTGGTTTCCAGTGCCTGGCTTCGCTTCAGCTTTTGTTCCATCGCAATGCGCTGGCTGTGACGCTGCGCGGGAGAAAGTGCCATTTATCAGCCCTCCGCTGGTTCGGAAACCTTGCCGATAGTTACGGCGGATTCATCAATGGCCGCATACAGTTCCGGCACTTCCACCGCATATCCTTCATTGCGCAGGTATTTGTTTTCGAACTGCTTACGGTCTTCCACAAACTCCGCCTTACGCATACGGGTATTGCGCTGGGTATAGATGTGCAGATTTTTCAGCGGCGTCACCACCATGCGTTTTCCCGGCATAAAAGGCGGGATAATGGCCGGACGGCCAGCAATGGTATTCCCCAGCAACTGCGCCGCGATTTTTTCAGTCGGACGGTCTGCGGCCTGATACAGGCGATACTGTTCAGCAGCAACCAGATCAGCCCCCACCAGAACCACCAGACGCGGGTCATTGCGGAACTGCGCCGGAATTTTGGCGTTAATCAGGTCTGACGCCATTGCATCCAGTGATTTGTAATCCCCGGCTGCATCCAGCACCACCGAATCGGTCATAATCTGATTGCCGCCCAGCAGCGTTTTCATGCGCTCATGCCAGCCGATATTCACATCTTCACCGTTCGGGTTAGCTTCGGGATCAGTGGTTTTTGCGCGGCTCTTACCGTTAAAGCCGATACGCAACATATCCAGTGCAAAAGACTGCGTGGTGAATGCCTGGACAAGGTTGTAAAACTCGTTTTCATCCTTACCGGCGTTTGCCCAGACCGAAAGCAGATCCCAGCGCAACGCGGCGCAGCTGTCTGTTTCAACCAGTGAATAGTCGTTTCCGTCCACACCAACCTGGCGAATAAAACGGCCACTTTCACTACGTCCTGTGTGTAATACGGAAGAACCAACGGAAATCACCTGGCCACTCAGCTGATCAACATCCAGACAGGTAAGCATGTCCAGGAATTCGACGGACTCCAGCAGCGCAAGACGCAGCGCATTTTCCTGCGGGTTACTCAGGGAAAAATAACGACTGGCATCACGCGCCCCAAACTGCTGCGCCATGCCCGCCGAATATCCGTCCAGTAATTCCCGCGCACGGTTATTAAGGTGCATAAAACTCCCTCGCGATTAAGCGATAATAAAAATATTTGAAACTAATCAGCGCTAAAGTGAATTACAGGAAATTAAACTTTCCGGCTTTCTCTGAAATTTTGCGGCCTGGTGTACGGACTGATTTATTTCCCAAATCGTTAAAACGCTTAACGATATCTTTTGCATTATCACGAATGGCGGCAAATTCTTCTGTATCCACCACTTCCGCAATAGTATCCACATCACCCTGAACATCATTCAGTTGATTTTCAATTTTGGCCACACGGCCTTCCAGTTCGTTTACCGCGTTTGCCAGTGCCTGTAACTTATCATCACCCTGCGTGCTATCATCTGGCGGCGTTTCATCTTCAAACTTCGGTTTAATACCAAACATTTTTTGCCAGTTCTTCATTCTTTCTTCCTGTTTTATTTTTCCATCACGGGAAATTACACAGCCGTAATAACCCTGCTTAGATAATTTTTTGCGCCGACTGCTAAAACGCAGCCGTGTGGTGCCAACACTGGCTGGCGTGTCTGTTACTGCCAGTCCTTTCAGGTAAGTCCGTCCGCTACCACGCCAGTTTTCTTCCGGCTCAATGGAGAAGAACAAAAGCTGATCTTCATGATTGGCGAAGATCAGACGTATATTCGGGCATAAACTGACATACAACCGCGCCAGTCCATCTTCACCATCATTCCAGGTGGCCTCCAGAACTTCGCCAAAATTACCGTAATCGTCCTCATGCTCTGGCCAGATTAAAGCGACCCAGTGGTTATAGTCATAGGTTTCCCCCATATCGATAATCCACTGGCGTTTAATTATCCTGCCGTCAACGGTATCCCCTTCAGTAGCAACACACAGCCAGTCAGTTTTTAAATGTGACATATCCCCCCTGTTCCACTCCCTGACGCTGCAAATCAATTATTGCCAAATAAAACCATTGCTGCATTACGTTTTATTCTGAACAGTTCGGATATAACGCTTTACCGAATGCAGACGAATTATCACCACCGTTTTTTTATTACAGCCACGGCATAATTACCGCATGGCTAAATACTCTGAAGAATTAAAAGGCGTTGTCCGCGCACTTTATCTGCGCCGCTATACGCCAAAAGAAATTGCATCTGAATTAAATCTGCCGAATGCGCGGATCGTTTACTACTGGGCTGAAAAATACAGCTGGGCTGATTTGCTCAGTTTTGAAAGCACTGAAGAGGCTATCGAACGCCGCTACCAGCTACTGGCCAGCCGGGATAACAAAACCGATCTCGACCTGAAAGAAATGGACATGCTCATTGCTCACGCCACAAAACTACGTGCGCAAAGCAATAAGCATAAAGAAAAGATGGCCAGCGGTCAGAATTCCGGGCAGGCAGATGCGCGGGACAGCAATGACGACGAACCCCGCCGCAAACGGAAATACAAGAAAAACGATATTTCCTCGCTGACGCAGGAGGATTTTGACGCCTGGGCTGATGAGCACCTGTTTGAATACCAGAAACACCTGCGCCGGAACATTGGCCAGCTGGTCAGAAACATCCTCAAAAGCCGCCAGATTGGTGCGACCTGGTATTTTGCGTTTGAGGCGTTTGAAAACGCAGTCATGACCGGTGATCCACAAATCTTTCTGTCGGCATCAAAAGCGCAGGCGGAAGTGTTCCGGTCTTACATCGTAAATATTGCTGAACAGTATTTCGGGATCACGCTGACCGGCAACCCCATCCGCTTGTCCAACGGCGCGGAGCTGCGCTTCCTGTCCACCAACAAGAACACCGCCCAGTCCTACAGCGGCCACCTGTACTGTGATGAATATTTCTGGGTTCCAAATTTCACAAAACTTAATGAAGTGGCCAGTGCAATGGCCACACATGACAAGTGGCGTACCACCTACTTTTCAACACCGTCAGCTAAAACTCACCAGGCGTACCCGTTCTGGACAGGCGATGAATGGAAACAGGGCAGTAAAAAACGTACTGCCATTAAGTTTCCGACCTTTGATGAATTGCGCGACGGCGGGCGGGTTTGTCCGGATGGCCAGTGGCGCTACGTCATTACGATGGAGGATGCCATTGCGGGCGGCTTCAATCTGGCCAACATCGAGAAGCTGCGCAACCGCTACAACACAGCCACTTTCAACATGCTCTATATGTGCGTGTTTGTGGACAGTAAAGATTCCGTTTTCAGCTTTTCCGACCTGGAAGCCTGCGGCGTGGAAGTGGATACCTGGCAGGATCATAACCCGGACGCCGCCCGGCCATTTGGTGACAGGCCAGTATGGGGCGGCTTTGACCCGGCTCGCAGCGGTGATTTGTCCTGTTTTGTGATTGTGGCACCGCCGATGTTCGCCGTGGAGAAATTCCGCGTTCTGAAGGTGATTTACTGGAAAGGAATGAACTTCCGGTACCAGGCAAAGCAGATCGAGCAGCTGTTTAAAAAATACAACTTCACCTATCTGGGCGTGGACGTTACCGGTATTGGCCAGGGCGTTTTTGACAACATTCAGCATTTTGCCATGCGTGTGGCCGTCGCCATTCGTTACGACCTGAACACGAAAAATCAGCTGGTACTGAAGGCGGCTGACGTGGTCGAAAGTCAGCGAATTGAATGGGACAAAAACCTGAAAGAGATCCCGGCCAGCTTTATGTCCGTACGCCGCACAACCACACAAAGCGGCAATGCCATGACCTTTGTTGCAGACCGCAGCCAGGACACAGGACACGCCGAAGCGTTCTGGGCGATAACCCACGCCCTGCATAACGAACCTCTGAACTATGAAAATAAACCTAAATCACGCTGGAATTTAAGGAACAAGGCAGCATGAGTAAAAAGAAACACTTCGTTAAGCGCGACCAGCGCGGCGATAAGTCAAAAAAAATGAGCATTATTACGTTCGGCAAACCGGAACCTGTTCTGACCACCGGCACCGACTACCGGGATATCTGGTACGACAATGCCGCCGATCATTTTACCCAGCCAATTGACCGGCTGGCACTGGCACAACTGATTAACCTTAACGGTCAACATGGCGGCATCATCCATGCCCGTAAAAACATGATTGTGTCTGATTATCTGTCTGGCGGCCTGACTTACGACCAGCTGGAAGCCGCAGCTTTTGACTACATCACATTTGGGGATATTGCGCTTGGAAAAATTCGTAACGGATGGGGAGACGTGATCGGACTGGAACCCTTACCCGGCCTCTATATCCGACGCAGGAAAGACAGGAACAACGCAACTGATCAACCTGGTGATTACGTGGTGCTACAGGAAGGCGAACCGCAGATATGGTCGCAGGAAGATATCATTTTTATCAAGATGTACGACCCGCAGCAGCATATTTACGGGCTCCCCGACTATATCGGTGGCGTACATTCTGCATTGCTCAACAGTGAAGCGGTCATTTTCCGTCGCCGCTATTACCACAATGGCGCACACACGGGCGGTATTCTTTATACCCGCGACCCCAGCATGACGGATGAAATGGAAGAAGAAATTGAACAGCAGCTGCGTGACAGTAAAGGAATCGGCAACTTCTCCACCATCCTGGTAAACATTCCCGGCGGAGACGGTGACGCCATCAAATTCATTGAAATGGGGGATATTTCCGCTAAGGATGAATTTGCCAACATCAAGAATATCAGCGCCCAGGACATTCTGAACGCGCACCGTTTTCCTGCCGGGCTTGCCGGCATTGTCCCGCAAAATACTGCCGGACTGGGTGACGTAGAAAAGGCCGAACGGATTTATAAAAAAAGCGAAGTCGCCCCTGTTCAGCGCCGGTTTATGATGGCCGTAAACAATGATCCAGAAATACCGGAAAACCTGCACCTGAACTTTGATTTAAGTTACACAGAATCAACGGATAAGGGTGCGGTATGAGGCAAAAAAGGCTAAAATCCAGGCATCATTTAACAGCTGGAGCATGGAATATGCGAGTTCTGAAAATCGAATGCCCGGAATGCGGCTCAAAAGCTGTTATTCGTAAAACGAACCGGAAACACCGGCAGATTGCCGATATTTACTGCGCCTGTTCAGATGTCGAGTGTGGTCACACGTTTGTCATGAATCTGACGTTCTCCCACACTCTCAGCCCAAGCGCTAAAACAGGTGATGCTATGGTACAAAAAATACTGAATGCCCTTTCACCCGATCAGCGTCAGATGGCATTAGACTTACTGAAAGCGACTCCCGCCGCATGACAATCCCCCTTTTTGGGGGCTTTTGCCTTCATATTCATCAAGTTTACTTTCCAGATCCGCAGTCAATTCGCTCAGCCAGGCCAGTGCTATATCTTTTTCACAGCCAGTGCACTTACTGTTTGCAATCAACCGGGTAAACAAAGCAATCCGCTGCAATGCGATGGTTTCCAAAAACAAATCCTGCACAAGCATCCTCCCAAAACAGAACAACTGTATATAATTACAGTATACATTCAAGCACAAAATGTAAAAGGGATTTTTCCTGCTATTTAGTGATAAGCGTTTACCTTTCACAGACTTAAAACTAAAACCATCCCGGCCACAGCTCCTGCATTGGCTCGTTTTGCTTCTCCTGCAATCTTCCGTTCCGGTAAATAAGTGCTGACTGGCCGAAACGAAGCCCACCTCCTCGTTTCAGAATGTCGATTTCTTCATCAGAACCATCGAATCCCCGGCTTCTTAATTCCAGTTTTAACCGTCTGCGGGTTCCACCCTCCGTACAGTTATTGACAGAACTCCAAGGGGCGGCGTTGCCGCCAGAAAAACCCGCCTCCGCTGACGCTTCGGTCAACTTCGCAACCTTCTGCCACTTAACCAGACGGGTGCAGACCTCTGAATCTGGAACCAAAGGAGAATAAACACCCTGTACGCGCTGCACGTCTTCCGCATATTCGTTACCCTGTTCCGTAATTTCATAGGCCAGACGAACAACCAGATCACGGCGGGCAACCAGTGCACCGCCCTGCGCCTGGGTATATGCAGCCCAGTCCCCGACATCAGCAGCAGCCAGAACCGCATCCATTCTGCGATCGGTCAGCACCTGATCCCGCAACCGACGAAGCTCACGCCAGACTGTCACCGGCGCACCGCCAATCTGCTGAAACTGGCGAATGCGCCAGCGTGAAGCCCATGCAGAAACAGATTTAGCCATATCCCGCAGGTTTTCGCCGGTTTCTTCGTCCTGCTCGCCATCCAGCGCGAATCCATCAATGTTTTTGGAAATGTATTTGGCGATGTAGCCCGTCGCTGACCCTTTAGCGGGATCGATGGCTTCAACATGGAAACGTGCCTTTAGCGCATTTGGCGTTTGCAGTTCTTCGGAATCGGTAATTCTGGCGTGATAACAAAGAATATCTCGCACCGTGTCCACGTCCTGCGGGCGCATGAACAGCAACATATGCCAGTGCGGTGTCCCGTCATGGTGAGGTTCGACAACCCTGAACCCAAATACATGGATACCCGCACGCGAGATCGCGGCGCGGGCTTTTGCCCATACGCCACATAAATAGCGCTGGGTATCCTGCGGCGTACTTCCATCCCATTGCGATACAAAGCCCCCTTTGCTGTGTACCGCATGGAAACGAGATGGCGCGGTGATAGTGTAAAACTCACCGGCCAGCCCTTCTTCATTGGCCATATCTTCAAATCCTCGCATTCTTACCATTAGCTCACAGCGACGGATCGCCGGATTTGCAACACTGCGGTGTACCATGCTGTCCAGTGCAATGCGCAGCCCTTCATCATTCAGCAGATCAAACTTTTTAAAGAACTCCAGATTTCGCTTTTTCTGTTCTATCCATTCCCCCAGAGTTTTACGGGATACATAAGCGCTGGCCGCTTTCTGCACCTGCCCCACGGCTATGGCCATATGCTCACGCTGTACGTCACGCGCTCGCTTCAGGCGCAGATACCACCATTCAGGTGCCATCATGCGAAGAATGCCGGATTCAGCCTTACGTGTTTCCAGTTGCCCGGCATTGGCTTCATGTTCTGCCCAGTATGGCGGCTGATTATTCAGCATCAGACTGCACGCACAAAGATAGCGATAAGACTCCATCGTTCGGCGGTGCAGCTCTTTAGGGTCGTCAGTGCCGGAATCAAACCGTTCGGTGAAGTCATACAGCGACTGGGAGATCCAGCCAGATATCTGGCCAGCCAGTTTTTTAAGTTCCGGGCGGTCAAGTGACGGCAGGCGTTCCAGCGACTTGCCAAAAGGAAGGTCTATTGCATCAGCGGCCAGCTTATAATGAGCAGCCACTTTGCGCAGACGTGGCAATACATTCCCTCCAATAGTCTGACGCAGGAATGTATTGGCACGGCGACGCCCGTCAGGGCCAGTAAAAAGCTTTTCGTAACGACGACCAAAATACCCGGCTAACCAGTCGGGTATTTCATGCAGGTATTGAGCACGCCATTTATGATCCTGCGGGTTTACAGCCCACAGGCGGCGCTCCGTGATTGTCACGTCTGCCGGTGTACCTGGCGCGAAGGTTTCACGCCGCCAGGCATCAACGGCGTAACAATCTTCGTTTATTGCCAGCGTCATGCGCTGGCCTCAGGAGTCGCCGGTAAAGGCCATTTAAGAATCAGTTCTGCCGCCATTTTCGGGCTTGCAGCTGCCGCACCAACACTACGCGGCGCATTAACCCTTACCGAGTTAAAACCTGCGTAAATGTAATGCACCATTTCCAGATCGCTGTTTGACGCGACTACCTGAATTCCACGTTCAGCCAGGCGCCGCAGCTTACGCGCCAGCCGCCCCTGATCCATATGCGAAAAACCACGCTCATGGTAAGCGGTGAAATTATCGCTATCAGTCAGATAAGGCGGATCGCAGTAAACAACGTCATTCCCGTCCCGAACCAAATCAAGCGTTTCTGAATAGTGGGCAGTAATGAATGTTGCGCGCTTTGCTTTTTCAGCAAAGGCGCAGATTTCATCAGCAGGGAAATAAGGCTTTTTGTACTTACCGAACGGAACATTGAACTGACCGCGGCGATTGTACCGGCACAGGCCATTAAAGCAGTGCCGGTTCAGGTACAGGAAATGCGCAGCAGCTTCTACGGATTCCGAACCAAAGGATTTACCTGACTGGTTGAAAGCATCACGCACCGCATAATAGAAAACCGCTCGGCTTTCTTCGTCACCTAACGAACCGGCAGTAAACAGACTCTCCAGCTCATTAAGCAACGCATCTGTGTGATATGCCATCGCTTTATAAAGATTAACCAGATCAGGATTCACATCTGCAATCAGATACTCGTCATAATCCGTATTCATCATGACGGCGCAGGAACCTGCGAACGGTTCAACCAGGCGCTTTCCTTCCGGCAAATGGGGACGTAATTGCGGCATAAGGCGGGCTTTGCTGCCCACCCACTTAAGTGGAGTTTTTACTGCCATGCGGCACCGCCTTTACTACAAATCGCTGCGGCCTCTTCACGGATTAACTCAACAATTTCCGTTGCGCTTAAACCTTCATTAGCTGCATGGGTGGCCAGCTTATCCAGACGGATAGAACACAAATCAGCAGCAGCGGCTTTACCTTCCTGTGTAGCTTTGGTGAGCATGGTCAGCAGGTCAGTATCTGATTTCGTTGCGGGTAAATCCTGACGTGTCATATGCATTTTTGTTTCCTTAGGGCAAAAGAATCCCCGACCACTTGAACCGTGGCCAAAAAATTCAGGTAGTTAATTAGTGAAAAGTGGGGTGTACTGTGGCGGCGGAGTAGTTCGGTGCCGGAATCAGGTGCAGCTCATAGGTTGTCCGCCACCACTCCTGGATTAGCGCCTTTATCTCGCCAACACCCAGCGCCCCGGCTGTATAGAAAATTGCGCGAATCCCCGCCAGTGCTTCAATCTGTTCCTCTTTGCTTTCGGCCTCGCGGTACACGCAGCACCAGAAAGCGGCATTGATTGCCAGCCAGTGACGCGGATTAGTCATGTGCTCAGTGTCATTAAAGAAGAATGGATGCAACGCAATACGACCATTTTTACTGGTGCTTTTCTCTGCAAACGCTACCGCGTAGTTATGCGGGACTCCCCACACAGCCAGTTCAGCCCCCAACGATTTACCCTCTACAGAAATAATGCTCATCAGTGATTCCCCTGCTGCAATTTATGGACAATATGAGGTGCGATAATCATCTGCACTTTGTTCCTGGTATTAATGGGATGGACGATTTTTACTGGACGTTCAGCGGTTCGTCTGGAGAAATCACTGTCCCGTAAACTCCCGAATCCGCTAAAAGTTAAACGAGCACGGGAAATTCCCTGGCGCAGCTGTATCATGTCCCGATACTCCAACCGCTCAAAAAGTTCTCGCCAGCAACAATTACTTAAGCTGCGTTTAAAAACGCCGGATCTGGAATTGATTGCAGCAGCATGAAGAACCACCCCGCGCCATTCTGGTGTCAGGTTGTCCCACCATTCAGCGGCTTCACTGCTAGTACTGAAATATTTGCGCCGAATCTTTTTAAGATGATCCAGCCCACGCTTTTGCTGTTCCTGGTTAATTGCCATAACGCCCCCCAACCATTCCCAGCAGGCGGCGGGTTTTAGTCGTCAGGAAACGCAGAACAGAACCGCCCTTCATCTGGACAGACTCATGTGCATTGAATTTATAGGTGTGACCAGGATTCCAGCGCTGGCCGTTCGGCAGTTCTATCCAACCGGTTGAACCACTGGGTAACTGCATAGCCGGTGATTCTTTTTTCAGGTAAGTCACAAACGCTTTCATTGTTTCCCTCACTGCGTAACAGTATGATTGCCGGGGTATTTAGCCATGCCCGGCACATGGGTATGCGATCGAGTACCGGAGGATCTGCCAAGACATCCCGGTTTAAAATTCAACCACACACAGGAGCTACAAACATGGCCGACGATGACGACAACAAATTTCATCGACTTCATAAACCCGCACCTGCCCCACTGAAGGATCAGAGTGAGAAAGGTGAGAAAAAACAGGAATAAACGACTATGAGTAACCAGCCAGCAACTGACCTGATATTTCAGGCCACCTACTGCTATTACCTCGAAGTGATGACCGAAACATTCAACCGGCGCACTGATAACCTGATGAATTTTTTGCTTATCCTTACTGGAGGACTTACTAGCGTCGGCGTTCAGTTCGGCTGGCTGTGCGGTATTCTCGCTGTCATTTTTTCTGCCTACCGGGTGGCATATAAACCCGCCGATAAAGCAGCCTGCGCAGATGCCCAAAAAAAGCGATACTCCCGGTTGCTTAGTGATATCCATGCAGCAAGTGATGCTGAAATCGCCAGACGTCTGGATGAACTCGAAGAATTCGACAGTAACGCCCCGACTTCCCTCTACAACCCCGCAAGAAACAGAGCATCTATCGAGCTTCGCCGCGACATTGAACCGCTGACGAAGTTTGAAAAACTCATGGCCTTGCTGGCGGGTGGTATTCCTAAGTAATTGCATAACAATTTCTTCTATGGTCATGGCGCTGTTATAGCGCCTTGTTCACATCAAACCGGTGGCATTCGTCGTGACCAGATCCACCGCTGCGGCTAAAACCGGCGCAGAATGGATACGGCTTTCAACGGTGTAAGCCAACACGGAAAGGCTACGGATAGCATCGCGAGCGCGCTCAAGAATTTGTGTACGGCGGGCGGCGGTCATGTGACCAGTTGATACGGCTTCCCCAGCAATTGCGCCCACACTGGCGGTGGCGCTAAGAGCACACAGTTGCATGTTGGCTTCTGTAGCATTGTTCACCGGCACGGATGGAAGACAGTTAATCTGCCCCAGCATCCCATCCAGTAAACGCGCATCTTCGGTGTAATCCGTAATGGCCAAAAGCTCATCACAGGTTAAACGGTGCGGCTGTGCTGGATTCAATTTGTTGCGCAGGATCTGCGGCCTCATACCAACAGCAGCAGCCACATCTTCCAGATTGTGCTCAATCGCAAATGCTCGGCAAGCCGCATCAAAGTGAGCATGTTTGGAGGTTTGATAATCAAACATAGTAACCATCTCCGAAATCATTCAAAGTGCGATGGCACATGCACGATCAGTGAACTATTGTTCCTGCGTTCCAAGAAAACCAATCGACATACACTCGGCCTTTAGCCTTATCTTTTGGTTTTATTGGTAACTTTCCATTTTTGAGGTAGTAACGAGCTGTGCTTTCTTTTATGCCAGTGCGTTCGCAAAAGGCTTTCAATGGCACCCAACGGTTTTCGCTATGTGTTGAAACAGTCTGGCTCATGAGGCAAACTCACTCCTTTAAGTTATTAACTATTGCGAGTAGTTAACAGCAGTTGATAGTAGTTAACAGCAAATGACAGGTTTTGGTGTTCATGGCCATCCTATGGACGACAAAATGATTTGTCAAGAGATAAAGACAACCTTTGGTGTTCATTATGAATTTAGAAACGGGTGCACGACAGGCTATCGAACGCATTTGTGAGGTTTACGGGTTCACATCCCGTAACCAGTTAGCCAAACATCTGGGTATAACTAATAGCTCTCTCGGAAACAGAATCATGCGAGACAATTACCCTGCTGATATAGCAATACGTTGCGCTCTGGAAACTGGGGCGTCCCTGCACTGGCTGGTCACTGGTGAAGGTGCAATGTTCGATCACCTTTCAAGCGACACAATCCGTATTCCTGCTTATAGAATTGATGGTTCTAATTTGATTAAAATTTCATCTCTTATTTTTGATAAGACAATCATTCCGAACCATCAGGGAGATGTAGAATTTATTATTGATGGACAGATAAAGTACCTCATTGATAAGGCCGATTATGCTGTCGGAGACGGGAAGTTTTTAATAGAGTACTCTGACACTCAAAGTATTAAAGAACTAACTCTTTTACCAGGGAATAAACTGCGTATTGACTGGGGTAAATATCCTCTAGATTGTGATTCAGAAGACGTAAAAGTTATTGGTAAAGTAATTATGACAATGGTTATAAACGCATAATGACTGTAAGAAAGCTAGATACTGGAGAATGGCTTTGCGATCTTCGACCAAACGGTATTAAGGGAAAGCGCATTCGTAAAAAATTTGTAACTAAAGGCGAGGCGTTAGCTTATGAAAAGTACATCGCTAGCGAGATTGAAGATAAGCCTTGGATAGCTGAGAAGCAGGATAATAGACGCCTATCAGAAATCATTGAACAATGGTATTCGCTCTATGGAAGAACCCTTGCAGATTCTGGTCGCATGATGTCTAAACTTAAAGCAATCTGTGCTGGCATGGGTAATCCTATCGCAGCAAATATTACTGCGGCTGACTTTAGCAAATATCGCGAAGGCAGATTAAAAGGAGAGATACCAGACATAAACGGACGCTGTATGCCAATACGACCTCAAACTGTTAATCATGAACAGCGTAATCTTTCCGCTGTTTTTGGTACACTAAAAAAGTTAGGCCATTGGCCCCTAGCTAATCCTTTAGCTGGAATTCCGACGTTTAAAATAGATGAGAAGATGGTGTCTTTTCTCTACCCAAATGAAATCAAAATACTGCTGAAACATCTTGATGAATCAAATAATCCCAGTGTATCTATTATATCGAAAATCTGCTTAGCAACTGGCGCCAGATGGAGTGAGGCTGAAAACCTTGAAGGTGCCCAAGTTACGCCTTATAGAATCACATATAGAAATACAAAAAATAAAAAGGTTCGTTCTATTCCTATCGCCAAGGAGCTTTATGATCAGATACCTAAATTGAGAGGGCGACTGTTCACCCCCTGTCGCAAAACTTTCGAGCGAATTGTTAATAAATCAGGTATTGAGTTGCCAGATGGGCAGTGTACACATATACTACGTCATACTTTCGCTAGTCACTTTATGATGAATGGTGGAAATATTTTAGTTCTAAAGGAAATATTAGGACATTCTGATATAAAAATGACTATGATATATGCACACTTTGCGCCAACACATTTAGAAGATGCAGTAACAAAAAACCCTCTTTCAAACTTAACGGACTAAGTCATGGATATTTTTATCAATAAGATTAGTCAAGATTCTTTTTATTCTTTGGTCGCTTTGTTGTTTTTCTTTTTCTACCTTGCATTTGAATTAATCTACATTAGTGCAAGAAATGCTTTTTCTATGAACTCAGAACCATTAACAAAGCAAGCTTTATTCTGGTCATCTATAAGAATCCCGTTTATTAGCTTTATCTATTTTGGATTATTTTCTTGGGCAAATTATAAATTCCAATTTAACCAAGAAGGATTTAATAACTTCATCAGTATAAGTAAACTCCCCTTAGGTTTGTTGTCGTTATGCATACCTTTTGTTGCAATCGTTAACAACATACACAGGACAATTCAAACGGATGAGCAAATTCAACAGACAAAATTAAAGAATAGAACAGACTTGTTTTATTCTCATCAAAAAAATTACATTGAATATTTCAATACATCTATAAAAAAAAATGTATACATAATTGAAACAATGGAGAGCCCACACTCAATTGTCACAAAAAAAGTAGTTGAAAGTGAGATTGAAATAAAAATCATTGCTCCATTTAAACTTTACAAGAAAATTTTCAATAAAGCATCCACATACGACAATGATTTTTCCATTTCCACCACTCTAATTAATTCATTAAAGTCTTTATGGAGGGGCATTGATGCTTTGATTGATGAGTTGAGATACACGGTTCATGAACCGGACTGTTTCGAAATTATATACAAAATAGAATCTGCAATGACAAGTATATCTTCAAACTTACAATTAAGTCCAATAATCACCAAGTATTCATTCATAATAGATACTAATTCATTCTATTTCTGTTCACGTTTTGAAAATGAAGAAAATTTAAAACGTGTATTAAAAGCGTACTTTTTGTTAACACAGGATATTCTTGACACTATAGATCTGAAAGCCTACGGATATATTGTCCCCGATGCTGTAGTACAATATTCATATATGAGCGAATATATATTTCCAGAGTGGAACTCTTGGACTGTTAAAAAATCATCATCTCGTATCAGCAGTTTCATTAGAAGAGCATCATGATCCACATTTTGTCCACCCGATAGCCAAACCACTACTCATCACTATGAACTACTAACAACCATGTGATTGATAAAATTGAGAATCTATTGATTTAACATAGTAATTGTAAGAATGTAGGAATTTCGGACGCGGGTTCAACTCCCGCCAGCTCCACCAAATCATGATCCGGATACGTCCGGTGAAGTACAGAAAGCCCGCACGGCACAAGCCCTGCGGGCTTTTTTGTGTCTGTCGTTGTCCGAGAACATCCGGCTAAATCCAGAGAAAATTGGTACACGTTTAGGTACACGCTATACTGTGGTCCATTAAACGTGTACCAATTATGGAAGGGATCCAGATATGGCGCGTATCACACGCCCCCTCACTAACAATGAAATCCTTAAAGCCAAACCCCGTGAAAAAGACTTCACCCTTCATGATGGTGATGGCTTGTTCTTGCTCGTCAAAACCACTGGTAAAAAACTCTGGCGCTTCCGTTATCAACGACCGGGAAGCAGCAGCCGCACAAATTTGAGTCTCGGCTCATACCCTGCCCTTACACTCGCAGCAGCACGTCAGATACGCGACCAGCACTTAATCACGCTTGCGCAAGGCATGGATCCACAACAGCAACAGGAGCAGGCGTCAGAACAACGCCAGATTGAGTTAGACAGCATTTTCTCAACAGTAGCTGCTAACTGGTTCCAGATTAAAAGCAGAGGTGTCACAGAGGATTATGCAAAGGATATTTGGCGTTCTTTGGATAAAGACGTGTTCCCGGCAATCGGTGCGATACCAGTTCAGGAGATTAAGGCCAGAACGATTGTTGAAGCATTGGAGCCAATAAAAGCACGTGGCGCATTAGAGACGGTTCGTCGCCTAGTCCAGCGTATTAACGAGATAATGATTTACGCGGTTAATACAGGTCTGATTGATGCAAATCCGGCGTCAGGTGTTGGAATGGCATTTGAGAAACCCAAAAAGCAAAACATGCCCACGCTACGACCAGAAGAATTACCCAAGCTGATGCGTTCTCTGGTCATGTCAAATCTATCTGTTTCGACTCGCTGTCTTATTGAGTGGCAGCTTCTGACCCTAGTGCGTCCTTCTGAGGCTTCTGGTGCTCGCTGGGTAGAGATCGATCTCGATGCCAAACTCTGGACGATTCCAGCCGAACGGATGAAGGCTAAGCGGGAACACATAGTTCCTTTATCACCTCAGGCTTTAGATATTTTGGAAGTTATGAAGCCTATCAGTGCTCATCGTGAACATGTTTTTCCCAGTAGAAATGATCCAAAAAAAGCAATGAATAGCCAAACAGCCAATGCCGCTTTGAAACGTATTGGATATGGTGGCAGATTAGTAGCTCATGGCCTGAGATCAATTGCTAGTACTGCTATGAATGAAGCTAATTTCAATCCTGATGTAATTGAAGCAGCTTTAGCTCATACTGATAAAAATGAAGTACGAAGAGCTTATAATCGCTCAACATATCTGGTGCAAAGAAGAGATCTAATACATTGGTGGGGTTTATTTGTAAAACAATAATGGAGGGTTCCCCCTCCATTATTTATAATTCAATCCCATTAACGATTGAGTAAATTTCCATTTTTACTAATGCAGGTAAGTCATCAAGTAAACTGCTATTTTCATTAATCCATTGCATACAAGATAGCTCATCTAAATTATCACTTGTAATATACTCAGATATCATAACGGCTGACGTTCGTGAGAAACCTAAGCTAATCAGAGATATTTGCGTCTTTATACTTACTCCAAGTTCTAAAAAAACCCCTACATCATCAATGTATTCGACAAGGTCTGCCCGACCTTCAGAAATATAAAAATACCTTAATAGATCATTATAGCAAGAAAGTAATTTCGGGGCTTGATACCTAGCAACTCGCTCTACATCCTCCATAACGTTTCTTATTACAGAAGGTTCTTTGTATTCTTTCTTTTTCTTTTTAAAATAATCTATTCTTTCAGATATCAATCTTGCTAGCGGATATCCCCTCATCCATTTAATGACCAGTAGGGCAAGAACAAATGCACCTTTAGAATTATATCCTAACTCGATGCTCATCGTGTCAGATATACGTGTAAATGCTGCGACATATGAGGATAAAGCATCATCGCTTGACGGGTCAGCTAAGAGTAGGTTTTCTAAATTATCTTTATCACAGTCACAAAACCTATTCCACAAACTTTGCATTAATATTGGGCTAATGCCTGGATTACGAGTTACCACCTCAAGAGGGAAACTCAATAAATCCAATACTTCAGTAATTTTAGCATCCAATTCGTCTAAGTTTTCTAAATTATACTTTTCAATGTAAGGATTAAAAACCAGCCCATCATGAAGATAATGTGAAATACATAAATAACTAAGTAACCCCTGCAATTTTGGGTTTGCTCGTGTCATTCCATAATGATGAGGTGAGTCAATGTATTCGTAAATAGAATTAACCTCGTCATGCAGTGAGTCTGTCGCACGAATTATTTTAATATTTTTCTTACTAATTGGAGGAGTACCATTCCATATTCTTTCATTATTAGTGTCAACACAAATCACATTTCCTTGAAATTCTTTCCCCCATCGTCCAGCCCTACCGGCCAAATTCCAAAAGTCATCCTCTTGCATAGGTTTTCCACTACCTTTTTTAGGCCCGCGAATAAAAATATTTTTACAGGCCAAATTTACACCTTCTACTAGAGTGGAAGTACAAATTAAATATTTTATTTTCCCTTTACTAAATAACCTCTCGACCTCAGTCTTTATTATTAATGGCATATTCCCATAATGAAATGCAACCCCTTTCCTCAAAGTAACATTAAGCGCAAATCGTTCATGAATAACTTTCTCGCTTAACTCAATCAAGTTTAAAACATCTTCATCCTCAGTATCATAATTCAAACCATCTGCAATTTGTTTAGCCGTTTTTTCAGCATCAGCAGCGCCGTTTACATAAACTACATTACCTGAAGCATGTCTTCCCAGCGTAAGTGCGACAAAGGACAATCTTTTACTGTCCGAAGACGGCGTATTTTCTAAATCAAAATCCCCTATAAATTGCCGTTCGCCTCTGAAAAAAAAGTACATCCGCCATTTTTTAGGCGTATTTTGGCGTTGTTCCACCCAAATTAAATTTTGGTTAACAGTAACATAGCTACTTTTTATAACGCTTGTTTTTCCTTTATATGGTGCATCTGATAACAATAGTTCAGGGTTGGAAGTAAAAGGGCTAGCGAAAATAACTTTAATATGTCTATTCCTTGCACATGTCATTTCCAATACATACTGCAAGAATATACCTCGGAGAGAATCACCAATTTTATGAGCTTCATCTATTATTAAAAGATCTACTATCGGCTTTTCATTCAGAGAGTTATAAAATATATTAAGCCTTTCTTGAGTGAATATAAAAACATTTGTCTTAGAGTTGTCATAAGCAGTTCTAAGAGGCAAGGTTTGTATATTAATCACTCCGGTTCTATATGGGTCAAGTCGTGTTACGATAGACTCAAACACCTCACTAATTAATGCTCTCGTAGGTACCAGATAAACAATTAAACTTTTATCTCTTTTGAAAATATAGTCCTCCACCCATGATTCTAAAATGAAGGATTTACCAACTGATGTTGGAGCAGAGACACTTATCCATTCGTTTTGTTGAGCACTATCCCAAAATTCAGATTGAAATTTGTTTGCATAAATAAACTTATCATTTCCAATCTCTATTGTATGTTCAATTTTTCGCTTCATGGCTTCAAGCTGACCAGCTATAGGTAGCCTTTTCTCAAACCCCTCGCTCAGAAATCCTTTTTCTACTGCTAGCTCTACTGTAGCATTATTTGCCAAAGTATCTAAAATCAATGCGGCACTATCTTTTCTCTGCACATTAACAGAGTTAATTAAACAATATTGAGAAATCCTCAAGGCCGAATCTTGGCAGAGTTCATCATTTGATTGTGATAAAATACTTCCGCAGGTCAATAGATAGCTGATATCCAAATCAGAAATATCATTTTCATGAGATGCCCTAACAGAAGGGAATTGTCCAACTACTGATGCGATAGTTAGTTTCTCTAATTTCTTGATAAAACCTTTATTACGAACTAACCAATTAGGTAGATCTTTCATACTCATGTCACTCTCCTACCAGAGAGGCAACCAATGCCTTTCTAAAACTATCTACTGATGGAAACGGAATTAAAAACACATGTAATGATATCCCATGAATATTTTCCTCAACTATTCTTTTTTTTATGCTATCTCTCCAAGTATCAATCTTGCTGCTAAACGAATCAGCCAATCCATTAATATTCAACTTATTGGGTTCAGATGGATAATCATCAATATCAAAACCTACCAAACAAATCCCTCGATATTCTAATTTATTAAATTCAGGCTCATCAGGATCCAAGAATTTTTTTAAGGCAATTTCTAGTTTAGGATCATCAACATTCATAAAGTCGCTGAGTAGTTGAATATCTCTTTCCTCCGCACTACCACTACCAAATGAACTAGTAATCAAAGGAGATATGCTCTTCATGCATTTATAAATCGCCTGAGTTAAATCAGAATATAACTTTGACTCCCCCCAATACAAACACAATTTCTGGCTCTGATTGTCAACGCCTATATGTACGCCGTCTGCACCGTGGTAATGCATTTCTGGATTAGTTTTAAGGTTCATTTTGCAAATTATTTGTGGGAGTTTTAGGAATTTCTCCGCAAATAAGAACAGTATTAACTCCCCACCCTCACCACTATTTGAAAGGCTGGTAAACAATCCCATAGCCTGCATAAATAATTTAGTAATTTTAAGGGTTGATCCTGTATCACGCTGATATTGCATCGCCTCATTTATCTTTTTACGAGGAATTGAGTAGTCGATCACTTTCCCAACTAGAAATTGAATAAGTGCATTGATTTTGGGGCGTCCATTTCCATCTAAATTGATACAATGAAAGTGGCAGGATGCAGAAGTTCCCTCAATCAAATAATCTGATTTAATTTCATGAAAGTAGCTATAAATCGTATCGCCATCATCCCTCAACAACTTCTCTAACGCAGTCTGTAAAGCATCCATAACACATCCTATGCTGTAGCCCCCCAATCGTGACTTAAAAGATAACTCTTATTGATTTTTAATGAAATAGATGGCGCGCAATGCTCTCCCCGCCACGCCTGCCCGCTTCCCGGGGCGCTTTTAATGCAGGTGCATAAACCGACTCAGGCCGCGCCGGTACTGGTGTTGCGTGGGATAAAAAATACGGGGATTTGCATGCAAAACCATGCACCTTATGGATGCATGGCTTTTTGCGGGAAAAATAGCGGAATTTTCGGGGATTTTTTCGCGTGCTACTGTGCGGCCAGTTCTGCGCGTCGGCGGGTGTAAATCAGGTTCTGTGCCGGGGTGAATTTCTGGCGATTATCATCCCGCGAGGCCGCATCAGGCCTGAATCCGATGGCCGTTAAAATATCGCTGTCCTGCACGGAATAATTAATTTTTTCACCTGCGGCCAGCCACACCGACAGGGCTTCACGCAGATAATCAACCGAGTGCTGCATGGCGCTCTGTTTTACTGCGGGAAGCTGTTCGTTATACCCCATCAGCTCAGGTGCCAGCTCCGCGCCGTGCTGCTGCATAAAGTCATGGAGCCGGTTGCGGATGCTGATGTGCTGCACCTCCTCATGTGAGCGGATATAGCGACCGGCGGCCTGATTAATCTCCCACTTTTTCACGTCGATATTGTCGCGTAAATCCTGCATTCTGCGCGGGATTTGTTCGTCACCGGCAAGGAGCTGTTCACGGTATTCAAGTTCAAGGTCAGCCAGTTCGGCTTTACGTTTCAGCCAGGTGTTTTTGTTCGTCTGACAGGCCTCAAAGGCCTGCTGTATGGTCACAGTGGTCACGAGTCTCTCCTGATTAATGCCGGAACGGCGATCTGTAACAGCCCTGTACTTTACGCGGCGGCGGTGGCGTCACCGGTGCGGGGTCGGTTTTTTCCGGTGCGGCACGTATCACACCGTCAACCGACTCGATGGTGCGGAAAGTGGCCGAGCATTCGATATTGGTACACTGGTGATAACGCTGTTTGACGTTTTCCGACAGATAACGGCTGGTACGGACGTGCGCGGTCTTTTTGCAGAACGGACAGTGAAACATAATTCAGCCCTCTGCCTGTTCGTGGTCTTTTGCGGCCAGTTCAGCGGCAAGCTTCATCCGTCTGGCCGGGCTTCTTAACAGCGCCATATCAACCCCGGTTATGACCGGGCGATTCATGCCCGTTACGGACAGAACCGGCTCCTGCTCCATATCGAAATGATACAGGGCTGACTGCAGATTCAAGGCATCGCCCAGCTCGCGGGTCACGGTCGCACGCGGCGAGGTTTCTCCGCTCATTTCCAGCGACCGTATACGCAACAGGAAGGCACGTAACAGTGCAGGGCTGATACCGGCCAGCACTTTCTTCCATTCGCTGTTGGCGTAAGTGGTGAATGCTTTTTCGTGGGCGCTGATATAAGCCGTACCGGAGGAGCATGCTCCAAGCATGGCGAGGCCTTTGTCTTTCTCCAGCTCGGTAATCAGACCGGTGAACTCATCAGCCAGTTCTCGGCTGGCGATACGTTTACTGTGTTCAGCTTTCAGTTCAGGAGTGAGGTTGCCGCGCAGGGTTCGAAAGCGGCTGCGCCAGTCCTGTTCGGCCTGTGCGCTTTCACTGAGGGCAGTCTGTCGTTCCTGCTCACAACGCTGAATGGAAGCTTCAATGTCGCTGAGTTTACCCATGCTGGCCGTGTGTGCGTCTTTTGCTTCATTAAGTGCGGCCAGCGCACCGGCAATACGTTGTTCCGCGCCTTCATCCTGTTTACTGATAACGGTCTGCATGGCTTTGATAATGAGTTCGGGTTTCATGTTCAGGCTCTCCGTGTGTTCAACCTGAAATGATTCTGACGCCTCCTGCACAACAACACGATTCATTGCCGTTGTCAGAGTGCTGGCACAAACAGACCTTAAAATCAGGCTGGCCAGAGAAAGGTCGCAGGAAAACCTTACTCACCGTTTGTTTTTTTACTTATAACTATTCACCACTGTTCACCTTAAATAAAAAGATAAGTAATACAGTAAGTTAAAGGGTGAACAGTTGAAGGTCTGACTGTTCACCGTCTGTTCACCACTGTTCACCCTTCACTTTGTTCAGCCAGTCAGCCCATTAGACTTTTTAGCGATTAAAAAACAGAAGTATATAAATAAAAGTAATCAGCAATGGGCCACCGGTTTGCCAACGTTTGCCAAAAAACGGCCAACGTTTGCCACTGTATAAAAATCGCTCTGTTGTGTGGTGGAGTACTACAAAATGACTTGTTGCCCTGAGGGAAAATATTCACAAAATAGAGAGCTACCCGAAGCCGGACGGACACGACCGGCACTGTATGGACTTTGTGAGGTAGCCCGATGCACACCGCTTTTTCTTCCCCGTCTTCTGCCCCTGCCGCGCCGCTGATGCCGGTTTCTGATACCGTTCACGAGCGCTTTATTCGCCTGCCCGAAGTGATGCATCTGTGCGGCCTGTCCCGCTCGACCATTTACGACCTCATCAGCCGGGAAGCCTTCCCGAAACAAATCTCCCTCGGCGGAAAAAATGTGGCGTGGGCGCAGTCTGAAATCACCGCATGGATGGCAGATCGCATTGCCGAACGTAACCGGGGCTATGACGCATGATGATGACCGTTCAGCAAACAGCCCCTTTTTCTGGCTTGCTTCCGTTCGCCGTTTCCAGGTATAGTTTTCCCGCTGTCGCAAAATCGGCAGCCGGGATTGGCGTCCCGTTTACAACATTGGCGACACCGGACGCGCCTTGCGTCTTTTTTTGTGTCTATGCCTCAGCGCATCCATTTTTGATCCAGAGATTTATCTGTCTATGGATCCTTTGTGTAATGGTGGCTCAGGCGGGGGCTTCTCACGAAGCGCCGGTTTCCAATGTTGCCGGTTACGCCAACCCCGTCTGGGCTACCACCAGTGAAATTGGCGTTTCCAGTGGTAGCAGTCACATGCAAACATTGGAGGTTGCCACTATGGCTACGACCCTCACCCCGTCACACCCGCAGTTTGTCTTTGTGTTTGCCGCCGTTCGTCGCGCAGACCGTAAACCCCGTATTTGCATGCTCCGCACCGTTGCCGGTGATGAGCACGCCGCACGCCTTTCCCTCGTTCGCGATTACGTCCTCTCGTTCGCTGACCGTTTGCCGGTTCTGGAGGTGCACGCATGAAACACACCACCATTACCGCCCGTGACCTCGAATGCCTTGAGCATATGCGCAACGTCGGCCATCTTGTCGGCGAACTGATGCAGGTGCAGGACTGCACCACCGTACGCCGTGACCCCGCACAACAATTACAGCTCACCTCCGTGATTTACCTCATGACCGCCCAGCTCGACGGTGTGGTCGAACGCTGCAACCAGCGCTGGCTGACCGGGGAGGGTAACGTATGAAAACTGCATTATCCCCCGCTCTGCGTGCTGCGCTATACCGCCGCGCGGTCGCCTGTGCCTGGCTGACCCTGTGCACCCATCAGCACCGCTATCCGCACCTCACCCTCGACGCGCTGGAAAATGCCATTGCTGACGAGCTGGAGGGCTTCTACCTGCGCCAGCACGGCGAGGAAAAAGGTCGCCAGATAGCCTGTGCATTACTCGAAGATTTAATGGAAGCCGGTCCACTCAAAGCCGCGCCGTCGCTGTCCTTTCTCGGGCTGGCCGTGATGGATGAACTTTGCGCCCGTCACATCACCGCGCCGGTACTGCACTGAGGGAGACAACCACAATGAAAATGAACGTAACGGACACCGTGAAACAGGCGTGCGGCCACTGGCCGCGCATTCTCCCGGCGCTGGGGGTGAAGGTCATTAAAAACCGCCATCAGTCCTGCCCGGTGTGCGGCGGCTCTGACCGCTTCCGCTTTGACGATAAAGAGGGGCGCGGCACATGGTTCTGTAACCAGTGCGGCGCGGGTGACGGACTGAAACTGGTCGAGAAGGTGTTCGGTGTATCAGCCTCTGAGGCCGCCGGGAAGGTAAACGCCGTGACCGGCAGTCTGTCGCCGGTTGCCCCGGAGGTGATTGCGGCCGCAGAAGCCGGAACGGAGGCCGACCGGAAAGCGGCGGCAGAGCTTACCGTAAAACTGATGGAGAAAACCCACACGACCACTGGCAACGCTTATCTGACTGGCAAGGGCTTTCCCGGTCGGGAATGTCTGACGCTGACGACCATGCATAAAACTGGCGGTGTGACGTTCCGCGCCGGTGATTTGGTTGTCCCGCTGTATGATGATAGCGGCGTGCTGGTTAACCTTCAGCTTATCAATTCAGACGGTCTCAAACGCACCCTGAAAGGCGGTCAGGTCAAAGGGGCATGCCATATCATCGAAGGGCAAAAACAGGCGGGAAAACGCCTGTGGATCGCGGAGGGTTATGCTACCGCGCTCACCGTGCATCACCTGACCGGCGAAACCGTCATGGTGGCGCTGTCGTCCGTGAACCTCCTTTCTCTGGCGAGCCTTGCCCGTCAAAAACATCCAGCCTGTCAGATTGTCCTTGCTGCCGACCGCGACCTGAACGGCGACGGCCAGAGTAAAGCCGCGGCGGCCGCAGACGCCTGTGAGGGCATGGTTGCCCTGCCGCCGGTGTTCGGTGACTGGAATGACGCATTTGAACAAAAAGGCGAGGATGCGACACGCAAAGCCATTTATGACGCTATCCGGCCACCGGCGCAAAGTCCGTTCGATACCATGAGCGAGGCTGAATTTACCGCCATGAGCGCCAGCGAAAAGGCGATGCGGGTGCATGATCATTACGGCGAAGCGCTGGCTGTGGACGCGAACGGTCAGCTCCTGTCCCGCTATGAAAATGGCATCTGGAAGGTGATACCGCCGTCCGATTTTGCCCGTGATGTGGCCGGACTGTTCCAGCGTCTGCGTGCCCCGTTCTCGTCGGGGAGGATCGCCTCCGTGGTGGAGACCCTGAAACTGATTATTCCGCAGCAGGATGCACCGGCGCGGCGTCTGATTGGCTTCCGTAACGGTGTGCTTGATACCAGCACCGGCATATTCAGTCCACACCATAAATCGTACTGGTTGCGTACGCTGTGCGATGTCGACTTTACACCACCGGTGGAGGGGGAAACGCTGGAGACACACGCGCCAAACTTCTGGCGCTGGCTCGACCGGGCAGCCAGCGGTAATGCCGAAAAGCGCGACGTGATTCTGGCCGCCCTGTTTATGGTGCTGGCGAACCGTTACGACTGGCAGCTCTTTCTCGAAGTGACCGGGCCGGGTGGCAGCGGGAAAAGTATTCTCGCCGAAATTGCGACCCTGCTCGCTGGGGAGGATAACGCCACGTCGGCCGACATCGACACGCTGGAAGACCCCCGCAAACGTGCATCCCTGATTGGCTTCTCGTTGATACGCCTGCCTGACCAGGAGAAATGGAGCGGCGACGGTGCCGGGCTTAAAGCCATCACCGGCGGCGATGCGGTATCGGTTGACCCGAAATATCAGAACCCGTATTCAACGCATATTCCGGCGGTGATTCTGGCCGTGAACAATAACCCGATGCGCTTCACCGACCGCAGCGGTGGTGTGTCACGTCGCCGGGTGATTATTCACTTCCCGGAGCAGATTGCGCCGGAGGAACGCGACCCGCAGCTCAGGGATAAAATTGCGCGCGAACTGGCCGTCATTGTGCGTCAGCTTATGCAGAAGTTCAGCGATCCAATGAGCGCCCGCGCACTGCTCCAGTCGCAGCAGAACTCCGACGAAGCACTCAGCATCAAACGCGACGCTGACCCGGCATTTGATTTTTGTGGCTATCTGGAGGCGCTGCCGCATACCAACGGGATGTTTATGGGGAATGCCAATATTATTCCGCGCCAGCCCCGTAACTATCTCTATCATGCCTATCTGGTCTATATGGAGGCCAACGGATACAGGAACGTACTCAGCCTGAAAATGTTCGGGCTGGGGCTGCCGATGATGCTCAAAGAGTACGGGATGAATTATGAGAAGCGGCATACCAAGCAGGGTACACAGACCAACCTGACGCTTAAGGATGAAAGCAACGGCGACTGGCTGCCGAAGTGCGACGAACCCGCAGCGACATAACCAACCTCAGACCGGCAAAAGCCGGTCTTTTTCTTTCTGACTATTACCGCAAGGTGAACAATCCACTGTTCACCCTTCACCGTATATTCACCCGTTATCACCATGAAATAATTGAAAAAAAACAAAAGGTGAACAGTGTGAACAGTAAAACCTAAAAAAACTTTTTATCCCCCCACCACATCGCCTGACCGTGCGCATCCAGAGCGAGAAAAAATCACAAAGGTGAAGAGTCGACTGTTCACTCTTCACCAACCATTCACCACTTATCACTATGATATTAAAAAGAAAAATAACGAGGTGAACAGTGTGAACAGTTAAATGCAAAAAAACTTTTTTTCAATGCTCATTGTTTAAGAAAAAAAGACCACATGAAAAAGGTGGCACATTTCTAAAGAGGGATCGTATTACTATGACATTTCATAATTGGTACACGTTTAGGTACACAACTGAAAGTTGAATACGGAAAAATCCTTTACATTTAATACATTAAGAAATTTATTCAGACTCCGCCAGCCCACCAAATATTGATGTACTGAAGTTCAGTAAAGTCTACTAAGCCCGTATAGCACAAGCTCTGCGGGCTTTTTTACGTCCATTGCCGCCTGGTGAGGATTGCAGAGAACCTTACGGACACTGGAGTCAAATGACGCGGTGGGTAAAGCGGCTGCGCGATGGGTGACAGGGCAAAACGCCAAAAGTCTCACCAATAACTCCTGAAAGAATTGGAATACGAGAGTCAAAGAAAATAGAACACTCACTGAGAGTCCTGCCTGGCTGGGGCAAAGCTCGCAGTCAGACTGTCGAGCATAAAGATAAGCAGTTGCCCGTGAGACGCCAGGATGTTGGGCTACGGTATCCATAGATTTGCGAAGATTCAGCAGACCTTCTTTGCGAAGCTTTAATGATCAATTCTTTTCTGTCAGCTGCTTTAAGCGTCCTGGCCGTAGTGGCACGAGCAGCGGCGAAACTATCTATGCGCTGTCGAATGGTCTCTGTTCCTCCAGGAGCAATATTTTCTCACGGAATTTTTTATTACCGTAGGCGTTATTCAGCGTAGTCCGAAGACGTGATCCTGCTCACCCAGTCAAACATAACTTGCATATGATTGCCATTGGATGTCCTCACACCAACCTGACACGCATTTACGCCTGTCGTTTTGCCAGTCAAAACCTGTCCATACTTCATATAGATTTTGATACCGACTCCCTGTTTATAGCACTTATTGCAAATCGAGAAATAATCTCTTCTCGATGGAGTATATTGCTGAAGATTAAATTCGTCAGTCGGCATCAGCGAAAGATTAAAAGCGTCATTACCTGATAATTCTTCAAGAATTGCCAGAGACTCTAATTTAACTTCAATGCGCTTATTTCCTTTAGGTTTATCCGAAGCCAGAATCAAATTTTCCCTCGGATTAAACTTCGCAATGTAGCCTATGATTATCCGGGCATTATTACTCACCAATCGAACAGGGATATCATTAAAACGTAGAAATTGAACTCGACGAGCAAGCATAGAATAATCCCGCGGCCATATTTCAGCCTCTCGCCCGTAGGAAATATCATTTACAGCCATACATTCCATAAATATATATTCATCTATGCTAAATGAAAAAGCCCCGAATTCACGGGGCTGAATAAAACGAAATAAATTAACGTAACAGAGACAGCACGTTCTGCGGGACCTGGTTAGCCTGCGCCAGAACGGAAGTACCGGCCTGCTGCAGAATCTGCGCGCGAGACATGTTGGAAACTTCGGTCGCGTAGTCGGAATCTTCGATACGGCTACGCGCTTCAGACAGGTTGTTTACGGTATTGCCCAGGTTGGTGATAGCAGAGTTGAAACGGTTTTGTACCGCACCCAGATCAGAGCGCAGCGCATCCACCTGCGCCAGCGCGGCATCAATTTTCTGCAGCGGGTTTTCGGTGGTTTTAGCGGCTGCTTCCGCCAGCTCTGGTTGTGCTTTGAAATCATGACCAGCGGCTTTGCTGGCATTGTAGGTTTTACCGTCGATAGTAACGACTTCGGTTTTACCGTCTACGCCACCCAGTTGGTTAGCCGCTGTTTTGGTAGTGCCGTCAGCAGCAGTATAACTTGTGGTTTTAGCTTTAATTGCTCCTGTCGCTTCATCGTAATCTGCGGCGTAATACTTATCGCCAGCTTTAAGCGCATAACCGCCTTCAATTGTCTTACCATTTTTATCGGTATAAGACATTTTGACCAACTCAGCGCCATTAGCATCGGTAGCGTCAACGCCGCCAGCAATTAAGGCATTTTTAGCATCTGCTGAAACAACTGCCGGTGTATCTTTTAACTCCTGTACTTCTGTTTTAGTTGTCGCACCAGCAGGCATTGTGGTTTTAGTTGCGCCAGCCGCAAGGGTTACTGTACCGTCAGTAGCAACGTTAACTTCATAATCGCCATTTTTGGCGGCATCAGCACCAGTAAAGCCACCAATAGTAACAAAGTACTTGTTATTATCTGCGTCAAATTTAACCGCACCACCGGTTACAGAAGCCGTACCATTCGTACCACCCGTAGCCGCTTTAATAGCTGCATCATCAAGACCCGATACATCCAGTGTAGTACCATTATTGGCATAAGCTTTCGTTGTTACTGCTGTATCTTTCACATCATACGCTTTCTGCACGTTCAGTGAGTCCAGACCCAGGGTCTGAGAGTTGATCTGCTTCAGATCGATATCGATAGTTTCACCGTCGTTGGCACCAACCTGGATGGTCAGGGTGTTGTCCTGCGCCAGGACTTTCACGCCGTTGAACTGAGTCTGGCCGGATACACGGTCGATTTCGTTCAGACGCTGGGTAATTTCAGCCTGGATAGAGTCGAGGTCAGACTGGGAGTTAGTGCTGTTAGCAGACTGAACCGCCAGTTCACGCACACGCTGCAGGTTGTTGTTGATTTCGTTCAGCGCGCCTTCAGTGGTCTGCGCAATGGAGATACCGTCGTTAGCGTTACGGGAAGCCTGAGTCAGACCTTTGATGTTCGCGGTAAAACGGTTAGCAATCGCCTGACCTGCCGCATCGTCTTTCGCGCTGTTGATACGCAGACCAGAAGACAGACGCTCGATAGCGGTGCCCAGTGCGGACTGGGATTTGTTCAGGTTATTCTGGGTCAGCAGCGACAGACTGTTAGTGTTGATTACTTGTGCCATAAAATTTTCCTTTTGGAAGGTTTTTGATAAAGCAATCCTCCATGAGAAAAGCGACTAAAATTCTTCCTTATCTGATGTAAAGGAGAAAATCATGGCTACTATTGGGTATATTCGGGTGTCAACAATTGACCAAAATATCGATTTACAGCGTAATGCGCTTACTAGTGCAAATTGTGACCGCATTTTTGAAGACCGTATCAGTGGCAAGATTGCAAACCGCCCCGGCCTGAAACGGGCGTTAAAGTATGTAAATAAAGGCGATACTCTTGTCGTCTGGAAATTAGACAGACTGGGCCGTAGCGTGAAAAATCTGGTGGCGTTAATATCAGAATTACATGAACGTGGAGCTCACTTCCATTCTTTAACCGATAGTATTGATACCAGTAGCGCGATGGGGCGATTCTTTTTTCATGTAATGTCAGCACTGGCCGAGATGGAGCGAGAATTAATCGTCGAGCGAACCCTTGCCGGACTGGCTGCCGCCAGAGCGCAAGGACGACTGGGAGGGCGCCCTCGGGCGATCAACAAACATGAACAGGAACAGATTAGTCGGCTATTAGAGAAAGGCCATCCTCGGCAGCAATTAGCTATTATTTTTGGTATTGGCGTATCCACCTTATACAGATACTTTCCGGCAAGCAGTATAAAAAAACGAATGAATTAAAATAAAAATCACAACAGGATGGATATAACATTTTTGTAATACAGGCGTATGGCATAAATAAACCGAAAGGGTATACAAAAAAGACAGCATCTAATTAAAAAGAGAAAAAATTCAACGTATTAACATATATAGTGTAACGCGCTCACGATAAGGCCTATGTTACATCCAGCTATAGACGACATCGCTCAAAACACTACCAGACACAGTATTCACCTGGAAAGGCTTTTTAATCAAAATGTTAGATGTAAGCAATTACGGACAGAAAAAATAGTAAAGTTTATGCCTCAAGTGTCGATAACCTGGATGACACAGGTAAGCCTGGCATAACATTGGTTATCAAAAACCTTGGTTTTCAAGAACCAATAAATCGTGTGGCTGATGCGCTATAAAAATCGCAGAGCGGTGACGATATCCGCATAAGGAGCTGTTCGTTCGCAACATTCGAACGGTGACGTTAAAGCTGGTTTCATTGGTTAATGAAGACGAAGGGGACAAAATTACTACAGAGTTGATACCACAGAGATAGTCCAGGCTCGCAGGTGATACGGGATTTAACGCCGGAAAGTCCACACAGAACACGATCCGCCGCCGGACACCGTTAAATTGCCCCGCAACGTGTTATCAATACTACTCCCTACGTTTCCCGTTACCTTGCTGTCGGTACGTTTACCTCATTGTCTGAAAGGTTATTTACGAAGTTATCATTAATAATCCACGGGTGTCTGGTATGCGAATCCAGTTCCCCAATCCTGGCGCTTTGCCTTCGCGACCATACGCGCGTAAATAACTCTGAAACCAAACTTCACCGCTTAACGCTCTCCTCTTTCCCGATTTTTACGCAAAAAATCATCACATGATCAAGGGTCGTATTTGTTATTGCATTTTTCAAATGATATTGGTAATTATTATCATTCTCATTAACAACTTGTTCGATTTATGACGTGGAGAGAGAGGATTTCTCATGCGTATTCTGTTTGTCGGTCCACCACTGTATGGACTGCTATACCCTGTGCTGTCCCTGGCGCAAGCGTTTCGTGTTAATGGCCATGAAGTGCTGATTGCAAGCGGTGGAAAATTTGCACAGAAAGCAGCAGAAGCTGGGTTGGTGGTATTTGACGCTGCGCCTGGTTTCGATTCGGAAGCGGGTTATCGCCGTCAGGAGGCATTGCGAAAAGAAAATAACATTGGAACAAAAATGGGGAACTTCTCATTTTTCAGCGAAGAGATGACCGACCCGCTGGTCGCGTTCGCCGGACAGTGGCGGCCAGATCTCATCGTCTATCCTCCCCTTGGGGTCGTTGGACCACTGATTGCCGCTAAGTATGACATTCCGGTAGTGATGCAAACCGTCGGCTTCGGTCATACGCCCTGGCACATCAAAGGCGTGACGAAATCACTTTCTAACGCCTACCGCCGCCATGGGGTCAGCGCGCCACCAGCAGATCTGGCGTGGATAGACGTCACACCGCCCAGCATGAGCATACTGCAAAATGACGGAGAGCCGGTTATCTCCATGCAATACGTCCCGTATAACGGCGGCGCCGTCTGGGAAGAATGGTGGGAACGTACACCTGATCGCAAGCGTCTTCTGGTTAGCCTCGGCACCGTCAAAC
Organism: Salmonella sp. SAL4457; assembly: GCF_046548235.1. Taxonomy (NCBI): domain Bacteria; kingdom Pseudomonadati; phylum Pseudomonadota; class Gammaproteobacteria; order Enterobacterales; family Enterobacteriaceae; genus Salmonella; species Salmonella sp. SAL4457. The sequence goes on along the minus strand of NZ_JBGDZO010000002.1, from coordinate 634,170 downwards.
CGATGGTGGATGGCCTGGATCTGATTTCCTGGGTAATGGATTCTGCCGGCGAAGTAGATGCCGAAATCATTCTGCATCTTCCGGCAAACGCCCGCTCGGATTTACGTTCTCTGCCGCCGAATGTCCGTCTGGTCGACTGGCTTCCGATGGGCGTTTTCCTTAACGGCGCCGACGGTTTTATCCACCATGGCGGCGCAGGCAACACTCTGACGGCGCTGCATGCCGGCATTCCGCAGATAGTCTTTGGTCAGGGTGCCGACAGACCCGTCAATGCCCGCGCCGTGGTCGAGCGCGGATGCGGAATTATTCCCGGTAAGAGCGGACTTACGAGCAGCATGATCAATACCTTCCTCGGTAATCACGCGCTTCGCGAGGCGTCGCAGGAGGTCGCGGCGGAAATGGCGGCCCAGCCTTGCCCGACCGAGGTGGCAAAAAAACTGATCGCCATGCTGCAACACGGCTAACCGCGGCAGCGCAATGACAATGTGGCGGCTGAACCCAGATTGCGTCGCCATATCTCATCTTTCACCGATAAGGAGGCTTAATGCCCGCGACTCATTCCCCCATGCCCGCTCGTGCCTGGATAGTTCGCCTTGCCCGCGTGTGTTGGGAACGTAAAACACTGAGCATCATTGTCATCGTAGCATCAGTATCGACCATTTTACTGGCTGCGCTGACACCGCTAATAACGCGTCAGGCCGTCAATGACGCGATAGCAGGCGATACGACCCACCTGCCGTTACTTGCCTGCGGCCTGCTGTTAATTGCCCTTTTTGATTTTATCGGGAATTACGTGCGCCGCGGCTATGCCGGGGAACTCTCGTTGTGGGTTCAGCATACGTTACGTAGCCGTGCGTTCGACAGTATTCAAAAACTGGACGGCGCAGGCCAGGACGCCTTACGTACCGGGCAGGTCATTTCGCGTACCAACAGCGATCTTCAACAGGTACACACCTTGCTACAAATGTGCCCGGTGCCGATGGCGGTACTCACTTACTATGTGGCCGGTATCGCGGTGATGCTATGGATGTCGCCATCCATGACGCTTATCGTGATTTGCGTACTGGCCGCCCTTGCCATTACCGCCATGCGCGCCCGTCGCCGTGTTTTCGCGCAAACGGGGCTTGCCTCAGACCGGCTGGCGCACATGACGGAACATATGCGCGAAGTATTGGAACAGATCTCAGTGGTGAAGTCCTGCGTGGCGGAGTTGCGCGAAACGCGTTGGCTCGATGGTCAGTCGCGGCAGATGGTGCGGGTACGCATCGGCGCCGCTATCTCGCAGGCGATGCCGGGCGCAACCATGCTGGCGCTACCGGTGATAGGGCAAATCGTCCTGCTGTGCTATGGCGGCTGGTCGGTAATGAATGGGCGCATCGATCTGGGAGCCTTCGTTGCGTTCGCGAGTTTTCTCGCTATGCTGACCGGCCCTACCCGCGTACTGGCATCGTTTTTGGTTATCGCACAGCGCACACAGGCGTCGGTGGAGCGCGTCTTCGCGCTTATCGACACGCGTTCTCGCATGGAAGACGGTACTGAGTCGGTTGAAGGTCAGATTATCGGGCTGGACGTGGAGAAGATGAGTTTCCACTACGACAACGGTAACCGTATCCTCAATGAGATCTCGTTTTCCATTCACGCCGGTGAAACCGTGGCAGTGGTTGGCGCATCCGGCTCCGGAAAATCAACATTGCTGATGTTGCTGGCGCGCTTTTACGATCCCACCTCCGGCGGAGTATGGCTCAACACCACTACGGGTCAACAGAATATTCGCGACCTGAAACTGACGGCGCTTCGTCGTCGCGTTGGCGTAGTTTTTGAAGACGCGTTTCTGTTTGCCGGTACGGTGGCGGAAAACATCGCCTATGGGCACCCGCAAGCGACTCAGGACGACATTCGACGCGCCGCCGATGCCGCAGGCGCCAGCGGGTTCATCAATGCGCTACCGCAGGGGTTCAACACCCGACTGACCGAACGCGGAAGCAACCTCTCCGGCGGCCAACGCCAGCGTATTGCGCTAGCCCGGGCACTGATTACCGCGCCGGAACTGCTGATTCTCGATGACACCACCTCGGCGGTCGATGCCGGTACTGAAGCGGAAATTAACACGGCTCTTGGTCGTTATGCCGATAATGAGCATATGCTGCTGGTGATTGCACGCCGCCGTTCAACACTGCAGTTAGCCGATCGGATCGTCGTGCTGGATAAAGGCCGCGTCGTGGATATCGGTACCCAGGCGGAGCTGGATGCAAGGTGTCCGACGTTTCGCTCGCTGATGAGCGGCGAGGGGGATTTTCTCGCCCTTGCCCCGGCAGAACAACGTACGCTATGGCCAACAACGCAGGCGGTAAAATCCGACGACGCGCATGAGCGCCAGACACCCGCCGGAAAAGGTTTTGTCGACCAGATGACGCGCGTTCCAGAACGCGCCGTACAGATGGCGCTGGCAGGCCACGGGCGTCAAGTCTCATCGCTGCTGACGCCAGTAGCCTGGATGTTCGTCATCGCCGCCCTGCTTATCGCGCTTGATTCCGCCGCAGGCGTTGGCGTGCTGGTGCTTTTGCAGCGCGGTATTGACTCAGGCGTTGCCGCAGGGGATATGTCGACTATTGGCATATGCGCCCTGCTCGCGCTGTGCCTGGTGGCGATCGGTTGGTGCTGCTATGCGCTGCAAACGATCTTCGCCGCCCGCGCGGCAGAGTCGGTACAGCATACGGTACGCTTACGCAGCTTCAGCCACCTGCTACGCCTGAGTCTTCCCTGGCACGAGAAGCACATCGACTCGCGTCTTACTCGCATGACCGTCGACGTTGATTCACTCGCCCGATTTCTGCAAAACGGTCTTGCCAGCGCGGCCACCAGCATCGTGACGATGGTCGCTATCGCCGCGGCAATGTTCTGGCTTGACCCCATTCTTGCGTTAACGGCATTAAGCGCCGTACCTGTAGTGATACTGGCGACGTGGATTTACCGCCGTTTGAGCTCACCTGCTTACGCCCAGGCACGGCTGGAAATTGGTAAGGTGAACAGTACGCTTCAGGAAAAGGTCTCCGGTATGCGGGTAGTGCAGTCACACGGTCAACAGAAGCAGGAAGCCGCCAGGCTACGGGCGTTATCAGACAACTTCCGCGCCACCCGCGTGCGGGCGCAAAAATACCTTGCTGTCTATTTTCCGTTCCTGACCTTCTGCACCGAGGCTGCCTATGCCGCCGTGCTTTTAATCGGAGCGACCCGGGTCGCCGAAGGCGAAATGACGCCCGGGATACTGGCGGCGTTCTTCCTGCTATTGGGACAATTTTATGGCCCGGTACAGCAGTTGTCAGGCATTGTCGATTCCTGGCAGCAGGCGACCGCCAGCGGCAAACATATCAATGCGCTATTGGCGACTGAGGACACGGAGAATATTGAACCGTCCTCCATAACGCCTGGCACTGGCGCACTACGCCTGGAGGCATTGACATTCCGCTATCCCGAAAAAACGCAACCTGTGCTTGATAATCTCTCGCTCACCATTCCGCCAGGAACGGTAGTCGCGGTGGTCGGACGTAGCGGCGCCGGCAAATCGACGCTGATCAAGCTGCTGGCCGGGCTCTACTCTCCCGGCAGCGGGCAAATCCGTGTCGGTGAGCGCCTAATTGATGCCGCGTCGCTTAGTGATTATCGTCGCCAGACGGGGCTGGTCACTCAGGATGTCGCATTATTTAGCGGCGATATTGCCGAAAATATCCGCTATCCGCGGCCAAACAGCAGCGACACGGAGGTGGAGAGCGCGGCGCGACGGGCGGGACTCTTTGAAACTGTGCAACATCTGCCGCTGGGGTTCCGTACTCCGGTCAATAACGGCGGCACGGATCTGTCCGCGGGCCAGCGTCAGTTGATTGCCCTCGCCCGCGCCCACCTGGCGCAGGCGCATATTCTGCTGCTCGACGAGGCGACAGCGCGTATCGACCGTAGCGCCGAGGAGCGCTTAATGACCTCGCTTACCAGGGTGACGCATACCGAGAAACGCATCGCGCTTATCGTCGCGCACCGGCTGACCACCGCTCGCCGTTGCGATGTTATTGTCGTAATCGATAAAGGATGTATCGCTGAATATGGCAGCCATGAGCAGTTGATAGCGACTCATGGCCTGTATGCTCGTCTGTGGCGGGACAGCATCGGCCAGACACGCGATACGCAAGAAGAGGTCATGGGATAGTTTTTATCGCCACGATTTACGCAAAAGAAAGCCCGCAAGCGGCTGTTCCTGTAACAGCCGCTTTAGCTATTGATACTGACCGAAATATAAACGAGATGGAATACAAAGAATGAGACTGAGCCTGCCCGTCGCTCCTGTCGCTATACAGACTGCTACGCGCCTTCGCCGTCAACTCGCCGCCGGAAGCCAGGTTGACGCTTCTCACTTCTGGCGAGCAGTAAACTCGCTCGCGCTGCCGCTGGTGACAGCCATTAACGGCGCAGACGATGAACGGGAAGTCACCTTCCTGTGGCGTGCCGCCTCTCCTCTGCGGGGGGTTTATGTTCGCCTGAACCGTGTCACCGATAAAGATAACGTGGCGAAAGGTATGATGACGCAACTGCCCACAACGGATATCTGGCATCTGACGCTTCGCTTACCGGCGTCCTACTGCGGTTCCTATACGATGGTCGAAATACCACCGGAAACCCCGGACGAGACGGTGTTGCAGCTTGGAAGCCGTTTCGCCTCCCTTGCGGGGAAGGCGGATCCGCTGAACAGCGCGCCGGGAATAAATGTTCGGGGCAATGCGCAGGAATCCGTTCTGGCGCTGGATCATGCCCCGGCACAGGAGGAGTGGTCAGGCTGTCGCGCTTACGCCGGGCAGCTTTTCACCTCAGAACATCGGCTCGCCGGACAACGTCGCCGTGTGCGGCTGTATCTTCCTGACGTTCCTGTCGAACAACCGCTGGGCTTGCTGGTACTCACGGATGGCGAGATCTGGTTCGACCATCTTGGGGTAAGCGCCGCCATTGACGCCGCCATCCGCAGCGGACGCATCGCGCCGGTGGCCGTACTCGGCGTTGATAATATCAATGCGCGTGAACGCGTCGTAATCCTCGGCGGTCGCCGCGAGCTGGTGCTCGACATTGCCGAACGCCTGCTGCCAACCCTTCGCGCCAAATACCCGGAACGACAGTGGGCGGACCGTACACAAACGGTGCTGGCAGGGCAAAGCCTCGGCGGCGTGACCGCGCTGATGGCGGCCCGCCACGCGCCAGAGAGCTTCGGCCTGGTGCTGAGCCACTCCCCCTCAATGTGGTGGACGCCGGACAACCGCAATCGCCCGCCCCATTTCAGCGCAGAAGAGCGCTCATGGGTCAGCGAACATGTGTTATCTGCGCCCTCGCCAGCCGTACGTACGCATCTGTGCGTGGGATCGCTGGAAGGTTCGACGGTCCCGCAGGTCAAACAGTTGCATGAAAAATTGCGCGCCGCCGGCGTCGAAAGCCATTGCAGCGTGTACACCGGCGGTCACGATTATGCCTGGTGGCGCGGCGCGCTGATTGACGGATTACGTCTACTGCCCCGATAAAACTTCACCTACCAAAAAGGAATCACATCCGATGTATGGTCGCCAGTACCACAACAAGCGCTATCGCATGGCGCTATTTTTAGTGAGTTTTTGTTTTAGCGCGCTGAGTTATGCGCAGCCGGATATGCAGCCATTAGGGCCGAATATCGCTGATAAAGGTTCGGGATATTACCATTTCAGGGTCAATGACTTTCAATCTGCCGATGGCGCAAGACATTACCGGGTATGGACCGCTATCCCCAATAAAGCCGCCCCGCCGTCGGGTTATCCTGTCTTATATATGCTGGACGGCAACGCAGTGATGGACAGGCTGCCGGAGGCGCTGCTCAAACAACTGGCAGACCGCTCGCCGCCGGTGATTGTGGCGATTGGCTATCAGACTAACCTGCCGTTTGATCTTAACGGCAGAGCTTATGACTATACGTCGGTGCCGGGAATCGATCGCGATGACAGTGAAAATAGCCCGCGTTTTCATCGTAAGACCGGCGGCGGGCCAGCGTTCCGCCAGCTACTGGAGAGACATATCGCGCCGCAGGTGGAACAAGGAATAACCATCAACCCCGAACGGCGCGGGGTATGGGGACATTCTTATGGCGGCCTGTTCGTTTTGGACTCCTGGCTGTCGTCATCCTTCTTTCATATCTATTACAGCGCCAGCCCGTCACTCAGCAGGGATAACTTTGCCCTGTTGAATCGCCTTACGGCAGTGAAGCCGTCGCCGTTCTGCCATAAAAAACTCATCATAATGGAAGGTTCAGCGTCGAATGGGGATAGCAGGCAACGCCAGATGGCCGAGCTCCTGCAAAAAGTTCAGGAGACCGTGAGAACGCTTGAGAACAACGGCGTTAACGCGGCCCTGCAGCATTACCCGGGCCTGGGCCACGGGCCCATGTTTAACGCCTCTTTTCGCAGTGCATTGCTGGATATCAGTCGCGAACCGGCAAGCCAAAAACCACGCTGTCATTAACCCGCCGCCAGAATATGCCCGCCAGCGACGGGCATAATCCATCAAAACGAGGCCGTCACACCGGCATAATAAGCCCGACCCGGTTCGTTATAGGTATTTGCCCCTTCGGCGGAGCGATAGATCTGTTTATCGAAGATATTGCTGATACCGACATTAAGACGCAGGTTCTTATTGATATCGTAGTTAACGTTAGCGCCGACCAGTGAGTAAGCCCCCAGCGCTTTCCCGGACAATCCTTTGGTCTCTTCACTACGCGACTCCGCATGTGTTCGCGGTTTTTGCTTGCCGTATAACGTCCAGTTGACGTTAGCGGAGAGCGCGCTGGTGATAGTCCAGTCGAGGAAGGTATTCACCGTATATTTCGGGATTATCGATAAGGGATTGCCGGTATCTTTTTGCTCAGAAGCGATCATATAAGTCGCATTGGTATTCCAGTTCAGACGGTCCGGCATCAGCGGAACAGCCATGCTGGCTTCAATACCTTCAATCAGCGCTTTACCGCCGTTCTGCCACTGCAATACATAAGCGCCAGATGCGCTTCTGCCAATAATCTGATCACCTGCGACAATCTTATTCTGATAATCGTTACGGAAATACGTTACGCTTGCGTGATAATCGTCTACGGTAAATTCCAGCCCAATCTCTTTATTGATACTAATTTCAGGATCGAGGTTCTTATTACCAACCAGGTAACAGCCGCCCGACGTAATATCTTTTGGACAACCGTTGCCTTTCGAATAGAGTAAATACCCCTCACTGGTTTGATACAAGTTCGGCGCCTTAAAGGCCCGGGCAATACCGGCTTTCACCTTGACGTATTCACCTAACTCCTGGGAAAGGTTAAGACTGGGACTAAAATTACTCCCGGATTCGCTCAAATAGTCAAAACGCAGACCCGGAATAATATTGGTACCGGCCATGGGTTCGATATTATCTTCAACGTACAGCGCACTGATTTCCGATTTATTTTTGCTGCTACGGTTAGCCGCCGAACCGGGAATCCCGGCGATATTGCTATCCTTAACCGTCAGACTGGTAGAGGAAGGATCGTTCAGCTCATCGAGGTTCCACTCCGCGCCGACGGTGAGCGTTTGCTCAAATAGCCATATCACCGGGACATTCACCTCGCCGCTGGTGCGATACGAGGTCAGGCGGTTAGTGGTGAACGTCTGGTCGTTGGTAATACGCCCCTCGCCGCCGCCGGAGAGCCCCTCATTCATGCGGGTGTTATCGGTTTTTTCATAGTAGAACCCCAGGCGGCTTTGCCCCCAGTCCCAGATGCCGTTATGAGTTAGACCGTAATTCTGCCGGTACAGGCGATTGGTCTCCCGCCCGGACTGCGCCAGACTTTTAGTAACCGCGTTCGAAGTACTGTTTTGCGTATCGCCGGCATAGATATTCCCCTGCCGACTGTATCCCGCTTCAAAATCAAGGATTTGCTGCGGGGTCATTTTCCATGAGAAGACGCTATTAATATCTTTATTGGTGACCCCCTCCCGTCCGGCGGCATTTTTGGTACCGGCGGAGGAGTTAATATCCCAGCTGTCGGCATCGGTTCTGTTGAGATTACCGTACAGGCGCATCGTCAACGTATCTCCAGCCAACGGGCCGCTAAGGCTAAAGTTACCCCGCCGGGTGTCACCTTCTTTGCTGCTTTCCGGCTGGTTGGTATAGAGCGACAGCGAACCATGCCAGTCGTTAGTCGGACGTTTGGTGATGATATTCACCACCCCGCCAGCGGCACCGGAGCCATAGCGCGCGGCGGCGGGCCCACGGATCACTTCAATACGTTCTACCATCTCCGGCGGTACCCAGTTCGTATCGCCACGGGTGTCGCGTTCTCCGCGCCAGCTATAGCGAACCGAATTTCGTGACGTCACCGGCACGCCGTCAATCAGCACTAAGGTATTTTCCGGCCCCATACCACGAATATCAATTTGTCGGTTATTTCCGCGCGTCCCCGAGGCGCTATTGCCGGTAAGATTAACCCCAGGCATCTTACGAATAATATCGGCAAGATCGTTAACGGGAGGATTCTTCTGAATATCGTCACGAGTAATAATCGAAACGCCCGGCTGTTGCTTTAATACTTGCTCGGCAGTGGATTCAACCACCATCGTTTCGCCGTTGTCGTCTGTAGATTCTGCTGCTGATAATGGACTATTAACCCCTGTAGAAACCACGGTTATTAACCAGATGAACTTCTTAACTCTCATACCCATTCCCTAAATAATGTCTAAAGTAGCGCTGTTGCCCTCAAGCTCACATCCTTGCCAGGTTACGTCTATATAGTAATTATTATCATATGCTAATGATAATAATTATCATTCAATTAAGGAAAAGGCAATCTTTCGACCGCAAAAATCTGGTAATAAAAAAACGGAAACGGGATTTTGCAATATGACTCTCTGTCCGGGCTCCGCTTTTCCAGTAAATCCGGGAAGGGGGGCAGAATGCGCCTACTGAACGGAGGTTTTACAAAACAGAAATAGATAAAATAAAACTATTTTTCAGATCGTTAATCACAAGAAACACCCAGGTAAGATGGTATAGCACGGTTCAGGGTTCACCGCCGCTTCCCTGCCGACGGCGAACCGTTCTTACAGTTTGCCAGCGACTTTCCGTCTGGGTAATGGTGGGATCGGATACGATTGTAGTCATTCGATATATGACGATGAAAGTGATGTTGGCGCCAAAATACAAAGCGCCTGGTAATATTTATCAGGCGCTTTGCAGACTGAAAACCATCAAACATCGGTTTCTCGTTCCCCAGGATCTACCGGGAAAAATGGCAACCCACAGTTAGTGGATTTTACTGTCGGGTCTTGCCAGGGATGTTGTGTTACCCCCAGATCTTTTAAAAGACCTCGTAACAGCACTAACTCGCTGGGTGTCATTTTTTGCTTTGATTCACCCCCTTTAGGTGGACGAATATCCTCCTGACTAGTACATGTAACACAATAACCTTTTAACTCTATCCATTTAGGCGCGGGGGGGCCCTTAGGATCGGGAGGCGTCGGGCTGGCAACACACGAACAGGCACTTATACATCCAGGCATAACGTTTTCCTTTTCAAACAATTCACTTTAGTTGGAAGTTCTACTTGAGAAAATAGAAATAGTTATTCAGATATTTTTACCGTCGCATACTCCTGTAATAATAAAAGATACTGTAAATAATTTACTCCCAGCTACTATTCAGTAGCAGATTGTTATTCTTACATTGCTTTTATTTCAGATTTACGTCAAATAGGGCTAAATATTTTCACTATAAAATACGTTAAAAAGTGTTTGTGTACTCGTAGACATTGTGGCGTCTTCAGTACGCAAATCGGTTAGTGTACAATCTTTAAAACAGGTATTGTTTAAATTAGCCTCAGCCAAATCAGCCCCGTCCAGGTTCGTAGAAATGAAACTAGCCTTTCGCAGGTTTGCCCGGGTTAAGACAGCGCCTTCCATAATTGCAGCCATTATAGTAGCACCCTGTAATGTCGCACCGCTCATATCAGCACGTATAAGGGTTGCGCCTGAAAGATTAGTGTGATCCATATTTGCACCGGAGCAATTACATTCTATCATGCTACAGCCTAACAGACTCGCGTGTTGTAAATTGGCGCCAGTAAGATTAGCGTGATCGAGGGTAGCGCCACACATAATGCTATCTTCCAGACAGGCGTTCTTGAAATTACTGTCGCCTAGTGATGTTCCCGATAGATTTGCGCCCTTAAAATTTGCACCTTCACAATCCGCCATAAACAGCACTGCCCCCTCTAAATTTGCGCCGCTTAAGTCTGCGTCACATAAATTTTCTGACGTCAGATTTGCTCCGGTAAGGACAGCGCCTTTAAGATTCATGCCTCCCTGGGCAGTTAATATTACAGAATCCTGAGGGAGAGAAAATTCGCATCTGAATAGTAAAGCTCGACATATTTTTTCAAAAGAGACAAGCGGAATTTCTCTTGTCTCAGAATGGTCGCCTTTACTGACTCGTACAATAACTTGTCCAGCTTCGTTATTCTCACCAGGAAGATTAAATTCGACACGACACCCATCCATATCATCCAGGATGATGTTTTCTGGCAACGGAGCACCTCTGTCAGGCATTGTACTTTTCAATGTCTCAGCCATAGTCTCTATCAATTCCTGATATTGTGTTTCATTTCTCCGACGTATCCCACCACAGGTAAAAAAGTTAATGATATATTCCAGAATGGTTTTGGGCGAGGTAGCTTGCCGCATAGCAGCAGAAGTCCCCGCGCCAAAAGCAGATGTAGCCATACCAGCCAGACTATCGAGTGAACGCTGCATATATTTTCTCCCAGAGAGAGCAACACAGTACATGATAAAATTTATCATATAGATTTGCATTTAGAAATAAGGTGAATACCCCCTTTACGTCTGGTTACATAATAACGTATCACGACGCGTTGCTGTCTGGCTTACACAATAGCAGCCAAATAAATATATTGGCTTATACTCGTCATACTTCAAGTTGCATGTGCTGCGGCTGCGTTCCCTCACCCCAGTCACTTACTTTAGTAAGCTCCTGGGGATTCGCTCGCTTGTCGCCTTCCTGCAACTCAAATTATTTAGAGTATATAACATTATTTAAAATAATAAACACGGCATTCGTTTTAATACTACGTTCAGGACTCATCCCACTCATTAGCAGAAAACCTATTAAAAAGCGTGTTCAGGCGTTTTATTGCTGCCATTGATAAACTGTTTAACAACGTCGTCTGTACAGGCCTTCTTCGTTGCCTTTACGTTTAACTCAATCAGGCTACCGTCTCGGTTATAAGTCTATCGAGTAGTAGAGACGTAGTATGACGATGCAGCAAAGTGATATGGAAAGATATAATCCATTATTAATGTTAAAAGAAGTCATGGCGCAGACGCCTTATCGCCATAAACGCTGGGGAGAGCGTAAGTTTCGCTATAAATTTGTATTACGTTGCCTTATTAACCCCGTAACGACAATTAAATACTTCAATGAATTATGCCATCTGTCTCAGCCCAGAACGCTGATCATTCATCGTCCACTGTTGCCGGCAAAAATCCAGCGGCCCTATTTGTATACCGGACTTAGCATACGTTGCCGGGCAAGGGCTATTCTGGAACACTACCAGTTCGTTCAGTCCTTTCCGGAAAGTAAAATTAAAAAGATCCTCCTGTCCGAGGAACAAATCTTACTCGCTCACCTGGAAGGAAAAAACGGTGCTCTGGTAGATATCTACTGCGGTCCCTGTGGCTATGACAGAGAAGGTGAACTGACATTAACGCTGTGTTTCAATGATACGCCGTTGGCACGTTTATCATTTTCCTTTATCCGCCATGAAGGGAAGCAAATAGCGCTGGTTGCCGGGTTACAAGGGCCCAGTAAACATGTCGGCCCACAAGTCATACGTAACGCCACCAAAGATTGTTACGGTCTCTTTCCTAAACGGATGCTGTATGAAGCTTTTGCAACATTGATGCAGGCCTGTAATATCGACGAGATTTATGCGGTAAGTGAAAACAACCATGTTTATCGTCAACTCAGGTACTTATTCCAGAAGAAAAAAACTTTTGTGGCCAGCTATAGTGAATTCTGGGAGTCGCTAAACGGCGTTAAGAAAGGTGCCTTATATCATCTGCCATCACAGGTGATGCGTAAAGCGCCTGAAAGTATCCCCAGCAAAAAACGCGCAGAGTATCGGAAACGCTATCATATTCTGGATACAATAATACAAGAGGTCAACAGCCTCTCCCGGTAGAGCTATTTCATACGCGGATGTGCAGATCCTGCTACCGTTCAGCGGATCTCTTTGAAATCTGTATCGCTACTGGATGGTTAAATACAGAATGTCTTGCGAGTGAAAAGCGCGGCATTAAACCGTCGCTTTCACTCATGTTATGATCAACATCTTAATCTTATTCCCTTCACCATAACGTCATCGATTAGCATGTTAACCATTAAATACAAGCTAAACATTTGTCACATTTTTATTTGGTTAAGCAAAAAAATAATACAAAATAGCATTTTCAGTAAGCTAAGTCAGGAGTTTTGGTGAAAATACAAGAAGTTAAGCGTATATTAACCCGCTGGCAGCCGTCTTCCTTTACCCTATACCGGGAGGTGTTTACGCAATACGGCGGTAGTATCAATATGCACCCAGATATTGTTGATTATTTTATGAAGCGCCATAACTGGCATTTTAAATTCTTCCACTATAAAGAAGATGATAAGATTAAAGGCGCCTACTTTATCTGTAATGATCAGAATATTGGCATCCTGACGCGCAGAACCTTCCCGCTATCGTCAGATGAGATACTTATTCCAATGGCACCAGATTTACGCTGCTTCTTACCCGATCGTACTAACCGACTTTCGGCGTTACACCAGCCACAAATACGCAATGCCATATGGAAACTCACCAGAAAAAAACAAAATTGTCTGGTCAAAGAAGCGTTCTCTTCTAAGTTTGAAAAAACACGCCGTAATGAATATCAGCGATTTCTTAAAAAAGGCGGAAGTGTAAAAAGCGTTGCTGATTGTTCTTCTGATGAACTGACTCATATTTTTATCGAGTTATTTCGGTCTCGTTTCGGCAATACTTCATCCTGCTATCCCGCTGATAACCTTGCCAACTTTTTTAGTCAACTGCATCACCTTCTGTTTGGGCATATTCTTTATATTGAAGGGATACCCTGTGCATTTGATATTGTACTGAAATCTGAAAGCCAGATGAACGTCTACTTTGACGTATCTAATGGTGCAATTAAAAATGAGTGCAGGCCACTCAGTCCCGGCAGCATACTAATGTGGCTAAATATTAGCCGTGCCAGACATTACTGCCAGGAAAGACAAAAAAAATTGCTTTTTTCCATCGGCATACTAAAGCCTGAATGGGAATATAAGCGCATGTGGTCGACCCCCTATTTTACCGGGAAATCGATTTGCTAAAAAGAAAGCCTGGACGTAAATATGTTTTTTACGCCCAGGTTTTTCATAAACCCTGATAAAATGATAAAAAACGAAAATTTAATCAGAATTTAAAAAATAAGTTAACCACCATATAATCATAATGACAATTACTCGAAATTCACTTACACTATGCTCGGTTTTACGGAATTGATTAACACGGTATGTTACAGATAACGTGCTAAAAAGCGTGCAGCGGTTATACATTTTCATATGTGTGTGTCATTAACCTGGCGTCAGGAACAGATGATGATGACAACTACCCTTTTATCTCTTCTGGCCTGGCATACCGTCAGTAGATTAAAGGTGTAGCCTTGCTTTATGGCATTACAAAAATGCGGGTGGGGTCTATGCTCAATGTATACGTTATTTGTAACAACGCTCTTGTGCATAAACAATACGTTATTGCCAACAGCACTGAACGGGTACAGTGGTTCTTGCTGACAACAGGCTTAAAGATCGCCTTAACACGGGATACCTGATAACTGGATTATATTATGACACATGCAGACTGGCTGATTCTTGGGTATACAACTGTTATTATTATTTTTGGTATTGTATGTTATATCGGATTGCTTAAATTGATAACGAAAGGCAAGCATGAAAAATAACGCACTTACCGGGAAGAATATACTCTCAGGAGATAAAATGCTTCGGCAATGATATGACACCACTGCCGAAATGCTATTTTTAAAGAAATCAATCAGGTATTGAGGGTGATTTTATCATAGCCGCGCCAGCGATAATTCAACAACGAGAGCAGCCAGAATAGCACAAAAGCACCCACTACCCAGAAGCCCACATTCCCCATATGATCGTTAAGCGTGCTGACGGTCTGCCAAAATGTTCCGCTTAACTGTAACGCATCATCAATCAACCCCAGCGCCTCAAGCCCGCCAATCGCCAGCGCGACAATGACGGATGCGGCGGTAATGGTCATATTATAATAAAGCTTACGTAATGGATGCGAGAAAGCCCAACCGTAAGCGCCGACCATGACAAAGTTATCCAGGGAATCCACCAGCGCCATCCCGGCGGTAAACAGCACAGGAAAAATCATCATCGACCAGAGAGATAGCCCCTGGTTGGCTGCTGAAGCGGAAATGCCCAGCAACCCAACCTCGGTTGCGGTATCAAATCCCAGACCAAACAGAAAACCGACAAAATACATATGCCAACTGGAAGTGACCAAACGAAACGTACGCTGAAATATACGCGTCATCAGCCCGCCAGGTATCGCCTCGTCATGCGCCCTCACTGACTCGCCGCGGGTAACCGAGCGAAATTGCCGCCAGACGTTGAACAAAATAAACAGGTTAAGCAGGGCCATCGCCAGCAGAAAAAAAGCGGAAACAGCCGTACCAATCAACGAACCATATTGATGCAAAACATCAATACGATCGCGAAATGCCATCGACGTCACAACAATCGCCAGACATGCCAGAACGACAATGGTCGAATGACCCAATGAAAAAAACGCCCCCACGCCTAAAGGCGTTTTACCCTGCTGCATCAGTTTACGGGTGACGGTATCGATGGCTGCGATATGATCGGCATCAACCGCATGACGCAGCCCAAAGCTATACGCCAGTATGGCTGCGCTTAGCATGACTGCATGGTGATGAAAAACACAGAACGCCCAAATCCAGGCCAGGATGTTAACCCCGACAAGAAAGACGGTTAATGCTATTCCCCGTCGTTTAGTATGATTATTCATGCCCCTGCACCCACTATAGTTTTAATTAACGCTACGGTTTGTAGGGGGAATGTATGATCATTTGATTAAAACGTCACACCTCAAGATGCGACTTTTTGTAAACGTGCTTTACCGCTGACACATTTGTGCGCATTACTGCGGGACAAGGCTTAAAAAGCGTATCCGAACGTATAACCCTCCCAACGCTTCGCTACGGGAAAAATGGGGATGAGTACGGTGCAGGCGTGCGATATCATTGACCAAAGCCAGACCAATGCCCGCCCCGGCCACATTTCCTACGTTATCGAGCCGGTGGAACGGCTGTAGCGCCAGATGGATGTGTTCATCATCAATACCGGGGCCGCTATCTTCGACAACCAGCGTCACGGCATCGCCATCCCGTTCAAGCCGCGCGGTGACGATGCCTTGCTCAGGCGTGTATTTCAGCGCATTATCCAGCAAGTTTCCGCATAGCTCGCTAAGCAGTACCTCATCCCCCTCGATCCACATCGCTTCCTGTTCGCCTTCGTAGCCCAGGTCGATATGTTTACTGCGCGCCTGCGCCAGACGGGTAAAACAGCCGCTCTGTACGATATCGTACAGATTCACCGGGGAAAAACGCCGCTCGCCCTGCTCTTTATGCTTTACCGCAGAAAGTTGCAACAATCTTTCCGTGAGCTGAATGGTGCTATCCAGCGTTACGCTCATCGCCTGTAGACTTTCGTACCAGTGATAAGGGTGCTGGCTGGCTAACGCCACTGCCGCCTGCGTTTTTAACACCGCCAGCGGCGTTTTTAACTGGTGAGAAGCATCGGCGCTAAAGCGTTCCTGCCGGGAGAGGATGCCGCGGAGCCTGTCAATGTAGCGATTAAACGCCACGATTAACAAGCGTGTTTCCGACCACGGCAGCAGTTCCGGCAGCGGCGTTAACAGACCCGGTTCGCGGCGTACCATTAATGATGAAAGTTGACGCATAGGGCGCAGGATCCGGCGTAATAACCAACCAACCAGCACCAGGGTCAGCAACACCAGCAGACCCTGTGAGATCCAGGAAGAGAACAGCAGTTGGCCCGCCAGATAACGACGGGACTGCAGCGTCTCTGCGACATAAATCTCCGCCATGCCGATAATGCCACCTTCGTTGATCGGCTGTAGCAAACGCGCCACGCGGATCGCCTCGCCGCGATACTCGGTATGATAGAACCACGCCAGCGCCGGATAAAGCCGGGTACGGGGCGTAGCGGGCGGCATGGCGGGCAGATCGTCATAACCGGAAATGACCTTTCCGGAAGGGTCGACGACTTTGTAATAGAGTCGATCATTCATATTAAGCTCGAAGCTATCCAGCACCACCCAGGGCACGTTAACTTCCAGATGGTTATTGCGCACCACCAGCCGTTCCGATACCGTTCGCGCCGAGGAGAGCAACGTACGATCATAAGCCTGAGTGGCGGCCTGTAGCGCATTGACATAGCTGTTAAACGCCGACAGCCCCCATAGCAGAATCAGCGGCAACCCCAGGAACAGCAAGAGTTGCAGGTACAACGATTGCGGCTTAACCCACTTCATCGCCGCGCTCCAGCACATAACCCAGGCCGCGCAGCGTCGTAATTCGTACATCGCTTCCCTGAAGTTTTTTACGCAGTCGATGAATATAAAGTTCGATGCTTTCAGGGCTTACCTCATCGTTCAGGCTGAACACCTGTTCAAAAAGCTGCTGACGCGAAACTGGTCGCGTTCGTCGGTACATCAATACGGTTAAGAGCGCCTGCTCACGCGGCGTCAGCGCTAACGGCTGCCCCTGTAACAGAAAATACCCTTCATCATGAAAGATCAATTCCCCCAGTTGCTGAACTTCATGAACCTGCCCAGCGCTGCGTCGGAGCAAGGCCCGTAAACGGGCATCCAGCTCTTCCAGTTCAAAGGGTTTCGGCAGATAGTCATCCGCGCCGACGTTGAGACCTTTTACGCGATCCGCCACCGCGCTTCGCGCCGTGAGCAACAAAACGGGCAAGGTCTGACCGCGTTTACGCAGCCGTTGCACCACCTCCAGCCCATCCATTCCCGGCATATTGATATCCAGCACCGCCAGAGCGTACATTTCACTGTGCAGAAGATGGTCAGCCGCCAGGCCGTCAAATACGCAGTCCACGGCAAAGCCGTTTTGCACCAGCGCTTTCTCCAGCCAGTGAGCCAGCTCACGGTTATCTTCCGCCAATAAGAGACGCATATCACATCCTGTAAAGTTTCTGCCGCATTGAAAGGGAATTGAAAGGTTATTGTTTTAACAATCACGCAACCGAACTGCTACATGTCGGCTCACATAATCACAAAAATCTTCTTCCGAACCTGAAAAATCCGGACGTCCGGCGTGAGGATAAAAAATGAAAAAACAATTACTTCGTACCCTTACTGCAAGCATTTTATTAATGAGTACCTCTGTTCTGGCACAGGAGGCGCCGTCGCGAACGGAATGTATCGCGCCAGCCAAACCTGGCGGCGGTTTCGACCTCACCTGTAAGCTGATTCAGGTGAGTTTGCTGGAGACTGGCGCTATCGAGAAACCCATGCGGGTAACGTATATGCCCGGCGGCGTCGGCGCTGTGGCTTATAACGCGATAGTCGCCCAACGCCCTGGCGAACCCGGGACAGTGGTCGCCTTTTCCGGCGGTTCGCTGCTCAATCTGTCGCAGGGGAAATTTGGTCGCTACGGCGTGGATGATGTGCGCTGGCTGGCAAGCGTGGGCACTGATTACGGCATGATCGCCGTGCGTACGGATTCCCCGTGGAAGACGCTGAAAGATCTGATGACGGCGATGGAAAAAGATCCCAACAGCGTGGTCATTGGCGCTGGCGCCTCTATTGGCAGCCAGGACTGGATGAAGTCGGCGTTGCTGGCGCAAAAGGCGAACGTCGACCCGCACAAGATGCGCTACGTTGCCTTTGAGGGCGGCGGCGAGCCGGTGACGGCATTAATGGGCAACCATGTTCAGGTTGTCTCCGGCGATCTCAGTGAAATGGTGCCTTATCTGGGCGGCGACAAAATCCGCGTCCTTGCCGTCTTTTCAGAAAATCGTCTGCCGGGCCAGCTTGCCAATGTCCCTACCGCTAAAGAACAGGGCTACGACCTGGTGTGGCCGATTATTCGCGGCTTCTATGTCGGGCCCAAAGTCAGCGATGCCGATTACCAGTGGTGGGTGGATACCTTCAAGAAGCTCCAGCAAACCGACGAGTTTAAAAAGCAGCGCGATCTGCGCGGCCTGTTTGAGTTCGACATGACCGGCCAGCAGCTCGATGACTACGTGAAAAAACAGGTTACTGATTACCGTGAACAGGCGAAAGCCTTCGGACTCGCGAAATAATCGCGGAGGCAATGATGAGCGATCGTATCTTTGCGGGTATCTGGCTGTTGCTCTGTATCGCCGGGCTATTCATCGCCTGGCAGATCCAAAGCGAATACAGCTATGAACCCGTCGGCCCCCGCCCTTTTCCGCTGGGGATTATCGGCCTGATGGCGCTCTGCGCGCTAGCGCTGTTATTACGCCATCCCGACACGGTTAGCTGGCCGCGCCGCCATGTTCTGCAAAAGCTAATTACCATGATCATCATCCTGTTGATGTATGCCTGGGGATTCGAATGGCTGGGTTTTCCCATCGCCACCGCGCTTCTCACCATGGTTATCGGGATGCTGTTCGGCGCCACGATTCCGGCGGCGGGTATCTCCGGCGCGGTATTAGGCATTCTGCTGTGGTATGCCTTTGACCGGCTGCTTGATGTCACCTTACCTCTCGGCGCCTGGCTGAGTTAACGGAGCAACGATGGATACCTGGATATATCTTTCTCAGGGCTTTGCGGTGGCGATGACGCCGGAAAACCTGGTTATCGCGTTGATTGGCTGCTTCGTGGGCACGATCGTCGGTCTGCTGCCGGGTCTGGGACCGATCAACGGCGTGGCAATCTTACTGCCGCTGGCCTTTGCGTTGCATCTGCCTGCGGAGTCGGCGCTAATTCTGCTGGCGACGGTGTACATTGGCTGTGAGTATGGCGGCAGGATCTCCTCCATATTGCTCAACGTCCCCGGCGATGCGGCGGCGATCATGACGGCGCTGGACGGTTACCCGATGGCGCAGCAAGGGAAAGGCGGCGTAGCGCTGTCGATTTCCGCAGTCAGCTCGTTTTTCGGTTCATTAATCGCTATCGGCGGCATCATTCTGTTCGCCCCTTTACTGGCGCAATGGTCGCTGGCCTTTGGTCCGGCGGAATATTTCGCCTTAATGGTTTTTGCCATCGCCTGTCTTGGCAGCATGATGGCGCAAAACCCGCTTAAATCATTTCTGGCAGCGCTGATCGGTCTTGGCCTTGCGACCGTCGGCGTGGACGCCAACACCGGGGTTTATCGCTTTACCTTCGACAGCGTTCATCTTTCCGACGGCGTACAGTTTATCGTCGTGGTGATCGGCCTGTTCTCGGTATCAGAAATACTTTTAATGCTGGAACATACCAGCAGCGGGCAAACAATGGTCCGCAAAACGGGTCGAATGTTGTTCAACCTGAAAGAAGGCGCGCAGTGTATCGGCACCACCCTGCGTTCTTCGGTAATCGGCTTTTTTGTCGGCGTATTGCCCGGCGCCGGGGCGACCATTGCCAGCGCCATTACCTATATGACCGAGAAAAAACTCAGCGGCAACAGCGATAGCTTCGGCAAAGGGGATATTCGCGGCGTCGCGGCGCCGGAGGCGGCAAACAACGCCTCTGCCTGCGGCTCCTTCATCCCGATGCTGACGCTGGGCGTTCCCGGTTCCGGTACTACGGCAGTGATGATGGGGGCGCTGACGCTGTACAACATCACGCCAGGCCCGGCGATGTTCACCGAACAGCCGGATATCGTCTGGGGACTCATCGCTGCGCTGCTGATTGCGAACGTGATGCTGCTGATCATGAATATCCCGTTGATCGGTCTGTTCACCCGTATGCTCACCATTCCGCTGTGGTTCCTGGTACCCGCCATCGCTGCCGTATCGGCGGTAGGGGTGTATGCGGTACACAGCACCACCTTCGATCTGGTGCTGATGGTCGCGCTCGGCGTGTTAGGGTACATTTTACGTAAAATGCACTTCCCCATGTCACCGCTGATCCTGGGGTTCGTACTGGGGGAAATGCTGGAGCAGAACCTGCGTCGCGCACTCTCCATCAGTAACGGCAATATGGCGATTTTGTGGCAAAGCGGCGTTGCCAAAGCCCTGCTGATCATGGCGATCATGGTCATTGTCGTACCGCCAGTGTTACGTCTGCTCCGTAAACACAGCCGTAAACCGCAGGTTGACGCCGGTTAATTGACTGCTGAAATACGTTGTACTTGTCCGGCCTACGCGCTCATGTGTCAGGCCGGGCAACCCCGCCAGCATCACTTTCCCCATAACGCTCTCATTTTACACCCCTTCTTGCCGTTGTCAGGCTCGTGGCGCCGTTAACCTCACCCTTTGCATTGTTAAATATTTGTTGTTTTTGATCACAATAATTAAACAAAAGCGGTTATTTCATACGCGTTCCTGGAAAATGTCGATATTTTTAATTTATGGCTACGAAATGAGCATCGCCATGTCTCCCTGACCATCTTACCGAGAGGAATGATTCTGATGAATGCACTGACTGCCGTAAAAGCGAACACAGATGATTTAGCCCAACGCCATACTGGTTTCACCCTTGCCCCTTCGGCGCAGTCGCCGCGTCTGCTGGCGTTAACGTTTACGGCGGATACCACAAGACAATTTCTCCATCAGGTCGCGCAGTGGCCGGTGCAGGCGCTGGAATACAAATCTTTCTTACGTTTCAAAATCGGCAAGATCCTCGACGATCTGTGCGGCAATCAGCTACAACCGCTGTTGATCAAAACGCTCCTCAACCGTGCACAAGGCGCGCTGTTGATCAGCGCCGAAGGGATCGATGATGTCGCACAGGCAGAAGAGATGGTCAAACTGGCGACGGCGGTGGCGCATCTTATTGGTCGCTCCAACTACGATGCGATGAGCGGCCAGTACTACGCGCGTTTCGTGGTCAAAAACGTCGACAACTCCGACAGTTATCTGCGCCAGCCCCACCGCGTAATGGAACTGCACAATGACGGTACCTATGTTGAGGAGGTGACCGACTACGTGCTGATGATGAAAATCGACGAACAAAATATGGAAGGCGGTAATTCGCTGCTGCTGCACCTTGATGACTGGGAACATCTGGAGTCGTTTTTTACCCATCCGCTGGCGCGTCGCGTCATGCGCTGGGCGGCGCCGCCAAGCAAGAATGTTAGCCATGACGTCTGGCACCCGGTGTTTGATGTCGACCAACAAGGCCGCCCGGTCATGCGTTATATCGACCAGTTCGTCCAGCCAAAAGACTTTGAAGAAGGCGTCTGGCTCAGCGAACTTTCAGACGCGCTGGAAACCAGTCAAAACATCCTCTCCGTGCCGGTACCGGTCGGCAAATTCCTGCTGATTAACAATCTGTTCTGGCTACATGGACGCGATCGTTTTACGCCGCATCCTGACTTGCGTCGCGAACTGATGCGCCAGCGCGGTTACTTCGCCTACGCCGCCAGCCATTATCAAACTCACCAATAAGCGCCACGGCGAAGGAATTACGCGGATGTATGATTTTGTGATTATCGGCGGCGGCATTATCGGCATGTCGACCGCCATGCAACTTATTGATGTCTACCCGGATGCGCGCATCGCATTGCTGGAAAAAGAGTCCGCGCCAGCCTGCCATCAGACCGGGCATAACAGCGGCGTGATCCATGCCGGGGTGTACTACACGCCCGGCAGCCTCAAAGCGCAGTTTTGTCTGGCAGGCAATCAGGCGACCAAAACCTTTTGCGATCAAAACAACATCCGCTACGACACCTGCGGCAAAATGTTGGTCGCCACCTCGGAGCTGGAAATGGCGCGGATGCGCGCGCTATGGGAGCGGACGGCGGCCAACGGCTTAGAGCGCGAGTGGTTAAGCGCGGCGGAGCTGCGTGAACGCGAACCCAATATCATTGGCCTGGGCGGGATTTTTGTCCCTTCCAGCGGGATTGTCAGCTATCGCGATGTCGCGACGGCCATGGCGAACCGCTTTCAGGCCAAAGGCGGCGAGATCATCTACCATGCCGAGGTCAGCGCGCTGACAGAACATGCCGCTGGCATTGTTATTCGCACCTCGCAAGGTCGGGAAATAGAAACCGCTACGCTTATCGGCTGTGCAGGACTGATGGCGGATCGGCTGGTCAAAATGCTGGGCGTGGAGCCCGGTTTTATTATCTGCCCTTTCCGCGGCGAGTACTTTCGTCTGGCCCCGCGACACAACCGGATCGTTAACCATTTGATCTACCCGATCCCCGATCCGGCAATGCCGTTTCTCGGCGTCCATCTTACCCGCATGATCGACGGCAGTGTCACGGTCGGGCCGAATGCGGTGCTGGCGCTTAAACGCGAAGGCTACCGTAAGCGCGACGTTTCCTTCACCGACACCCTGGAGATTTTCCGCTCCGCCGGCATTCGCCGCGTACTGCAAAACCATCTGCTTTCCGGACTGGGCGAGATGAAAAACTCGCTGTGCAAAAGCGGCTATTTGCGGCGAGTACAAAAGTATTGCCCCAGCCTGACCGTCAACGATCTCCAGCCCTGGCCGGCAGGCGTGCGGGCGCAGGCGGTTTCGCCGGACGGCAAACTGATTGATGATTTTCTGTTTGTCACGACGCCGCGTTCCATTCACACCTGTAACGCCCCCTCCCCGGCGGCGACATCCGCGATACCTATCGGCGCGCATATCGTCAGCAAAGTTCAGGCGCTACGCGAAAGCCAGAGCAACCCCGGACGTGCGCTGCGTGCGGCACGCAGCGTGGACGCATTACACGCCGCATTTACCCGTTAACCCTTCAGACAGGAAGCAATTATGCAACTTAACGACTCTACCCTGTTCCGCCAGCAGGCCTTTATCGATGGCGACTGGCGCGACGCGCGCGGCGGCGATGTCATCCCCGTGAGCAACCCCGCCAACGGGAAACCGCTCGGCAATGTGCCCAAAATGGGGGCGGAAGAGACGCGCGACGCCATCAACGCCGCCAATCGCGCCCTGCCCGCCTGGCGCGCGCTCACCGCCAAAGAGCGAGCCAATATCCTGCGTCGCTGGTTCAATCTGATGATGGAACATCAGGACGATTTGGCGCGTCTGATGACGCTGGAACAGGGTAAACCGCTGGCGGAAGCGAAAGGCGAAATTAGCTACGCCGCCTCGTTTATTGAATGGTTCGCCGAAGAGGGGAAGCGTATCTATGGCGACACGATTCCAGGTCATCAGGCCGATAAACGGCTGCTGGTGATTAAACAGCCCATCGGCGTCACCGCCGCGATTACCCCGTGGAACTTTCCCTCGGCAATGATCACCCGTAAAGCCGGCCCCGCGCTGGCCGCAGGCTGCACAATGGTACTCAAACCCGCCAGCCAGACGCCGTTTTCCGCGCTGGCGCTGGCGGAACTGGCCCGGCGCGCCGGAATTCCCGCAGGCGTATTTAACGTCGTTACCGGTTCGGCTGGCGATATCGGCGGCGAGCTGACCAGCAACCCGCTGGTACGCAAACTGTCGTTTACCGGCTCGACGGAGATTGGCCGCCAGCTAATGGAACAATGCGCCAAAGACATTAAAAAAGTATCGCTGGAGTTGGGCGGCAATGCGCCGTTTATCGTCTTTGACGATGCCGATCTGGATAAAGCCGTTGAGGGCACGCTGGCTTCGAAGTTTCGCAACGCCGGGCAGACCTGTGTCTGCGCCAATAGATTGTATGTTCAGGACGGCGTTTACGATCGTTTTGCGGAAAAACTCAACCAGGCGGTAAATAAGCTCGCGGTCGGTGACGGCCTGCAAGCCGACGTCGCTATCGGGCCGCTGATTGATGAAAAAGCCGTGGCGAAAGTCCAGGAACATATCGCCGACGCGCTGGAAAAAGGCGCCCGCGTCATTACGGGCGGTGAAGCGCACAAATTGGGCGGCAACTTCTTTCAACCGACCATTCTGGCGGATGTTCCTGATAACGCGAAAGTCGCCAAAGAAGAGACATTCGGGCCGCTCGCGCCTCTGTTCCGCTTCAGCGACGAGGCGGACGTCATCAGGCAGGCTAACGATACTGAATTCGGCCTGGCAGCCTATTTTTATGCACGCGATTTAAGCCGCGTTTTCCGCGTCGGCGAAGCGCTGGAATACGGCATCGTCGGTATTAATACCGGCATTATCTCCAACGAAGTCGCGCCTTTCGGCGGCATTAAGGCCTCCGGATTAGGCCGAGAAGGTTCCAAATACGGCATCGAAGATTATTTAGAAATCAAATATATGTGCATCGGCCTTTAACAGGAGAGTCGCTAATGAATACCAATAACGCTTTAATGCAGCGCCGTCATAACGCTGTTCCTCGCGGCGTGGGGCAGATTCACCCGATTTTCGCCGAGCGGGCGGAAAATTGTCGGGTGTGGGATGTCGAAGGCCGTGAGTATCTCGATTTCGCGGGCGGCATTGCCGTCCTGAACACCGGTCATTTACATCCGGGCATTGTTTCAGCGGTCGAAGCGCAGTTGAAGAAATTGTCGCATACCTGTTTTCAGGTGCTGGCCTATGAACCGTACCTGGCGTTGTGCGAACGCATGAACCAGAAGGTACCGGGCGATTTCGCCAAAAAAACGTTGCTGGTCACGACCGGTTCAGAAGCGGTTGAAAACGCGGTGAAAATCGCCCGCGCGGCGACAAAACGCAGCGGCGCTATCGCGTTTAGCGGCGCTTACCACGGTCGTACCCACTACACGCTCTCTCTGACCGGGAAAGTACACCCGTACTCTGCTGGTATGGGCTTGATGCCAGGCCATGTCTACCGCGCGCTTTATCCTTGCCCGCTACACAACATCAGCGACGACGACGCGATCGCCAGCATTGAACGCATCTTTAAAAATGATGCCGCGCCGGAAGATATCGCCGCCATTATTATTGAGCCGGTACAGGGCGAAGGCGGATTTTACGCCGCCTCTCCCGCGTTCATGCAGCGACTGCGCGCGCTATGCGACCAACACGGCATTATGTTAATTGCCGACGAAGTGCAAAGCGGCGCGGGCCGGACCGGTACGCTGTTCGCCATGGAACAGATGGGCGTTGCGGCAGATATAACCACGTTTGCGAAATCGATCGCCGGCGGCTTTCCGCTGGCAGGCGTTACCGGCCGGGCAGACGTGATGGACGCTATCGCGCCGGGCGGTCTGGGCGGCACCTATGCCGGAAACCCGATTGCCTGCGCCGCCGCGCTGGCGGTACTGGACATTTTCGAGCAGGAAAATCTACTGCAAAAGGCAAATACGCTTGGCAACACGCTGCGCGATGGCCTGATGGAGATAGCGGAAACGCACCGTGAGATTGGCGACGTGCGCGGACTGGGCGCCATGATCGCCATTGAGTTGTTCGAAAATGGCGACCCCGGCAAACCGAACGCGACTCTGACCGCCGACATTGTGGCCCACGCCCGCGAGAAAGGGTTAATTCTGCTCTCCTGCGGTCCTTACTACAACATCTTGCGCATCCTCGTTCCACTCACTATTGAGGCCTCGCAGATTCGGCAAGGCCTGGAGATTATCGCCCAGTGCTTTGATGAGGCGAAACAAGCGTAATGTCCAATAAGCAGCGTCGGGTGGCGACGTAACTGTCTTATCCGGCCTACAAAAACCGTTTCGATTGTAGGCCGAATAAGCCAGGCGCCATCCGGTAAACGAGCGCAATAACAATAAAGAGGTTTTAGGATGGGGCAATTGTCAGAATCACATGCATTAGGGGGCGGGCTGAAATCACGCCACGTCACCATGTTATCGATCGCCGGCGTCATCGGCGCCAGCCTGTTTGTCGGTTCCAGCGTGGCGATTGCGGAGGCCGGCCCTGCGGTACTGCTGGCCTATCTGTTTGCAGGACTTTTAGTCGTCATGATTATGCGAATGCTGGCTGAAATGGCCGTCGCCACACCGGATACCGGTTCTTTTTCCACCTATGCGGATAAAGCGATCGGCCCCTGGGCCGGGTATACCATCGGCTGGTTATACTGGTGGTTTTGGGTGCTGGTTATTCCGCTGGAGGCCAATATTGCCGCCATTATTCTGAATTCATGGATACCGGGTATTCCGGTATGGCTATTTTCATTAGTGATTACGCTTGCCTTAACCGGAAGCAATTTATTGAGCGTCAAAAATTACGGCGAGTTCGAATTCTGGCTGGCGCTATGTAAAGTAATTGCCATTCTGGCGTTTATCGCGCTGGGCGCGACGGCGATTAGCGGTTTTTATCCGTATGCTGAGGTAAGCGGTATCTCCCGGCTATGGGATCACGGTGGTTTTATGCCTAACGGCTTCGGCGCGGTGTTAAGCGCCATGTTGATCACCATGTTCTCTTTTATGGGCGCGGAAATCGTCACTATTGCTGCCGCGGAATCCGATACGCCGGATAAACATATCGTACGCGCCACCAATTCTGTTATCTGGCGAATTTCCATCTTTTACCTGTGTTCCATTTTTGTGGTGGTGGCGCTGATCCCGTGGAATATGCCGGGTCTGAAAAGCGTAGGTTCGTACCGTTCGGTACTGGAGCTGCTTCATATTCCGCACGCAAAATTCATTATGGACTGCGTGATTTTATTGTCGGTGACCAGTTGTCTGAACTCCGCATTATATACCGCCTCCCGGATGCTCTATTCCCTTAGCCGCCGCGGCGATGCGCCTGCGATAATGGGAAAAACTAACCGTAGCAAAACGCCCTGGGTGGCGGTTCTCCTCTCTACCGGCGCGGCCTTTTTAACCGTTATCGTCAATTATTACGCCCCGGCAAAAGTGTTTAAATTTCTTATCGACAGTTCCGGCGCCATCGCGCTGCTGGTCTATCTGGTGATTGCGATTTCGCAATTGCGGATGCGTAAAATTCTGCTGGCACAGGGCGGAGAAATTAAGTTGAAAATGTGGCTTTATCCGTGGCTCACCTGGCTGGTTATCGGCTTTATCTGCTTTGTCCTGGTGGTGATGCTGTTTCGACCGGCACAGCAACTAGAAGTCATTTCGACCGGGCTGTTAGGGCTGGGCATAATAGGTACTGTCCCCATTATGTCTCGCTGGAAAAAACTGATAAGGTGGCAAAAAGCCCCCCTGCAAAACCTACGTTAGTTATTCCCGGCGTCAGCCGGGAAGCTTCTCAGGAGTAAAAGATGACCGCCCTTTCCCAACCGACGGCCATAGATGGCTATCGCTGGCTTAAAAATGACATTATTCGCGGCACTTATCAGCCGGATGAGAAACTGCGGATGAGTTTATTAACCGCCCGCTATGCGCTTGGCGTAGGGCCGCTGCGCGAGGCGCTGTCACAACTGGTGGCGGAACGGCTGGTCACCGTGGTGAATCAAAAAGGCTATCGCGTGGCGTCCATGTCAGAGGCGGAACTCCTCGATATTTTTGACGCGCGCGCCAATATGGAAGCGATGCTGGTACGCCTGGCGATTGAACGCGGCGATGATGCGTGGGAGGCGGAGATCCTGGCGCGAGCGCATATGCTCAGCAAACTGGAAGCCAGCGATGCCAGTGAACATATGCTCGATGAATGGGATCAGCGCCACCAGGCGTTCCATTCCGCCATTGTCGCCGGGTGCGGCTCCCACTATCTGCTACAGATGCGCGAACGCTTATTTGACCTGGCGGCCCGCTACCGCTTTATTTGGTTACGTGAAACCGTTCTGTCCGTCGAGATGCTGGAAGATAAACATATCCAGCATCACACGCTAACCGAAGCGATACTGGCGCGCGAGGCGGCACGCGCCAGCGAATTAATGCGTCAGCATTTGCTGACGCCGATTCCCATTATTCGCCAGGCGATGGCAGGGAAAATGTAGCCTGGCGCGACCTGATAGCCATTATTCTTCAGGAATACGCAACACTTGTCCCGGATATATTTTTTCCGGGCTTTTCAGCATCGGTTTATTTGCCTCGAAAATTTTATTATACAGATTGGCGTTACCATACACTTGCTTTGAAATAGCGCTCAGGGTGTCGCCTGATTTTACGGTATAAAACTGACTTTCAGCCGCCGGCGTCGTGGTTTTAACCTGATCGTCAACGCTGCTAATCCCGGCGATATTCCCCACGGCAACCAGAATTTTTTCTTTTGCCTCCTGACTCAGCCCATCACCCGTCACTGTCGCTTTTCCATCAGCTATTTGCACATTCACTTTGTCAGCGTCGGGTATTCCCGTTTTATTTAAATGTTCCTGGACTTTTTTCGCCTGATCGTCCTTATCATGATTAGCGGTTACCGCGTCCCAGAGTTTTTCACCTGCATCTTTTACAAAATTGAAAAGTCCCATATTCACCTCGCTTGTCAAAAATACACACAAAGAAAAGTGTAGCAGAGGGAATGAGGTTATCCTGATAAGCGGCGCTTATGCGCCGCCGGTGGCCGGTAATTAATGACGCATCTGAACCCAAAATGCGTGGATAAGCCCCGGAATATATCCGAGTAATGTCAGCAGGATATTAAGGATAAATGCCCAACCGAACCCTTTTCCTAAAAGTACGCCGAGCGGAGGCAAAATAATCGTAAATACAATTCTCCAGAAACCCATATACACTCCATACAAGCAAAATTAGTCATTGTTTAAAAAGAGATTTTATCTCTAAGCATAGTCAGTTTACCTGAGCCTGCCAGTCGCGCGCCGCGCTTTTACCCTCCTTTACGCTTTTTACGCTGGCATCAGGTTGATGTTTATTTTAGAATTAACTAAATTTAGAAAATACTTAAATAACTATGACAGAGCTTGAACAACTTCAGGCCAGCGCAGAACAGGCGGCGGCCCTGCTCAAAGCGATGAGCCACCCAAAAAGATTACTGATTTTATGTATGCTTTGCGGTTCGCCAAAAACCAGCGCAGGCGAACTGGCGCGCATTACCGGGCTAAGCCCCTCCGCGACGTCGCAGCATCTGGCGCGGATGCGGGAAGAAGGGCTGATTGATAGTCAACGCGATGCCCAGCGCATTCACTATTTCATTAAAAATGAGGCGGTTAATACGCTTATCGCCACGTTAAAGAATCTCTATTGTCCATAAGGAGGCACGATGTCCATTGGGATAGTTTCCCCCCGTGAGGCGCAAGCGCTGATAGCGCAAGGCGCGAAACTGATTGATGTACGCGACGCCGACGAATATCTGCGCGAGCATATTCCACATGCGCAACTGGCGCCGCTTTCCCGGCTTGAACAGGGCGATTTGCCCGCCAATCTGCGAGCGGAACAGATTATTTTTCACTGTCAGTCAGGTAAACGAACCAGCAGCAATGCAGCAAAACTACAGGCCATTGCCGCCCCAGCTCAGGTCAGTCTACTGGAAGGCGGTATCGACGGATGGAAAGCGGCAGGATTGCCCGTCACAGAAGACAAATCGCAACCGTTGCCACTGATGCGTCAGGTGCAAATCGCCGCCGGCGGGTTGACGTTGCTTGGGGTGATTCTGGGCTATACGGTCCACGGCGGCTTTTTCCTCATTAGCGGTTTTGTCGGGGCCGGGTTAATGCTGGCAGGCATGACCGGCTTCTGCGGAATGGCGCGACTACTGGAAAAAATGCCCTGGAATACCCGTACTCATTAAGCGGTACCTTCACCGCGCGTCGGTAGGTGTGTAGTAGACTGAAGGCGGGTTTATACCATTGTTCAACAGGAGAGCGTGATGTTCACACCAGGCGATATCGTACAGCCCCGAATGGGTGGGCCGAAACTGAAAGTGATTGAAGTCAACGAGGATCATATTGTCGCGGTACAGGTCGGTAATGAGCCGGGCGAAAAATTGATCCTCAAAGCGGCAGATGTCACCCCCTATTGCGAAGAGGGCGATTTTGGCGTGTGCTGATTTATCAGAATGAGCATGGCGCAACGTTCCCGGAGTCCCGATTAATAGAGACAGGAAACGAAGCGCCATCTGTTAAAAGCTATCCGTGATTAGATTAAGAAATCATCCAGAGATTTCCCCGCCGCCAGCGCCTGGGCAATCGGTTTAGGCGTACGACCTTGTCCGGTCCAGGTTTTTTCTTCGCCATTGAAATCAGTAAAACGATATTTTGCCGGACGCGGCTGGCGCTTTTTAGCAGAACGCGGCATTGCTGAATCCATGGCAAATAACTCTTCCGGGTTAATACCGTCTGCTTTCATCAGCTCCAGAAAGGCATTAATTTTCTCCTGCTTCTCGGCAAGCTGGCGTTGCTGCAATTCTTCTTCTTCGCGTCTTTCTTTAGTGACAACCCTGAATTTTTCGAGCATTTCTTCAAGAACGTCAATGGAGAATTCGCGAGCCATAGCGCGCAGCGTGCGGATATTATTTAAGTTCTGTAACATCAAATTCATATCAATAAAAACCTTTTAACGCAGAAAACAAA
Source organism: Salmonella sp. SAL4457 (assembly GCF_046548235.1). Lineage (NCBI taxonomy): Bacteria > Pseudomonadati > Pseudomonadota > Gammaproteobacteria > Enterobacterales > Enterobacteriaceae > Salmonella > Salmonella sp. SAL4457. The sequence goes on along the minus strand of NZ_JBGDZO010000002.1, from coordinate 603,538 downwards.
AAACTATTACAGGCGGTATTGTATGCGATTGTTGATTATATTTCCAGATCCTAAAGTTCATACAGATATACACAGCATAACTCGATTAATTATATTAATCTGTTAACCAGAAGGTTATATTCATTACCCCCTGCGTGTTTCAGGTTATTCTGCCTACGGTATATCTGTAGGTTTCCCGTTCGGCTGTTTATAGCGTATTGCGTATCTCAGTAACCACGGTGACCCTCACGGTGGCTGACCTTATACAGAAGTGAATATTTCATCACAATAAGAGATTAACTATTCAAAAATCATCATAAGAGCTTTATGCTAAAAATCACCCTGCAATAGCTATAATTATGCTGAGAAAAGTAGAGCGCGTGCCGTTAGCCGAGAATACATCGCATCTGACAACATTTGGAATGTGGCTGAAAATCGCCAGAAAAACAATGCATTATAATGCATTGATTTAAAATTAATTAATGACTAACAACAACGAAAATCTCGCCGCGAGCAAAAAACACACAATCCCAGAGTATTTTATCGACAAAAAGCCTATAAATAAAAATATTACACTAGTTGATAGTTATTATATAGGGATATACTCTATGCAAAGACAAAAGTGCTTTATGATTTCACTACCAACCATCGCCTCATTCTGATCGATACGCTACAAGGAGCATTAACATGTTCTCTCCACAGTCACGCTTGCGTCATGCCGTAGCAGACACGTTTGCGATGGTTGTTTACTGTTCTGTTGTGAACATGTTGATCGAGATATTCCTCTCCGGAATGAGCTTTGAGCAGTCGCTTTCTTCCAGGCTGGTGGCGATACCTGTCAACATTTTGATTGCATGGCCATACGGCGTTTACCGCGATCTGATTATGCGCGTCGCGCGTAAGGCAAGCCCGGCGGGATGGGCCAAAAACCTGGCGGATGTATTGGCTTATGTCACCTTTCAGTCACCCGTTTATATTATCATCTTGCTGACCGTCGGTGCCGGCTGGCATCAGATAGTGGCCGCCGTGAGTTCAAACATTGTTGTTTCAATGTTAATGGGCGCGGTTTATGGCTACTTCCTGGATTATTGTCGCCGCCTGTTTAAAGTGAGCAGCTATCATCAGGCTAAGGCGTAAGTTAACGTCGCGACTGGCATTGCCAGTCGCGCTTTTAGTCGCTTTTTTCGTCGCCAAAAAGCCCGTTCAGATAACGTTCTAACGCTATTCGGGAGCTAAAGCCGTGGGGAATACCGTAATGTTCGTGGGTCTCGCCACCTAAATAGAGCGGAAAGTTTTGGTAGTGATCGCAGGTTTTAATATCCGAAGCCGGGTCAGCCAGTGATGAGCTACGGTCTTTTAATCTGGGGTGAATGATCAGCGCGGTACGCCCCATACGCGCCTCGCGGTTAACATAAACATAATTCTCGCCGCGTCGATAACCATACGTCTTATTCGTCACCACATCGACGGTAAACCCTGCCTTTTCCAGTACCCGCGCCACCTCGTCAGGTCGTAAATACATATTTTATCCTCATTCTCTTTTACTGCGGGCTTACCTTACCCGATAGCGCGTTATCAACGCTTTCAGAAAAGTCCAGAAACGCATGATATCGCCGTAACAAGCCTCAGCAGGTAAAAATATGAACTACACTGAAAGCTACATCGAAATCAATGGAGGATCATATGCTTAACAAACCGAACCGAAACGACGTCGATGATGGTGTTCAGGATATTCAGAATGATGTCAATCGATTAGCCGACAGTCTGGAAGATGTCCTTAAATCCTGGGGAAGCGATGCGAAAGACGAAGCCGAGGCTGCACGACGCAAAGCACAGGCGTTGCTGAAAGAGACCCGGGCGCGGATGCAGGGTCGTACTCGCGTAAAACAAGCCGCCTGTGATGCGATGGGGTGCGCGGATACGTTTGTGCGTGAAAAACCCTGGTGTAGCGTAGGAGCCGCCGCAGCGGTAGGAATTTTTATCGGGGCGCTGCTTAGCCTGCGTCGCTAACGACGTGCGCAGCCGGATGGCGACATACTTTATTGGGCCTGCATCATTGCCGCAGGCCCAGGTCGCGCCATTCGGCGAAACGGTTACTGTATCGCCTGTCGAAGCTGCCATGCGACCTGTTTCGCCATGCCAGCGGAAGTAATATTGGTAAACGACAGTAAAATGCCCCCCTTTCCTGACGAAACCACTCGCCAACGGCTTAGCGCCTGTACCGCCAGTCCGGCCTGATTCGCTTTTGCTACCTGCGCTTTCTCATCACCTTCAACCTCAATAACCAACTGAATACCGCCTTTCTGTAATGTCACGACAAATCCCTGTTCTGCCAGCGCCTCTTCAATCCATAACCGTCGCTGAGCATAATGTTGACGCATCTTTTTCAGATGCCGCCAGAAATGGCCATCACGGATAAAATCAGCCAGCGTGTGCTGCCATAACAACGGTACGCTACAGGGCATCAGCGACACCTGCTGGCGGAAATGCTCAATCTGCTTTATCGGCACCACCAGCCAGGCGGTACGTAATGCCGGAAAGAGCGACTTACTGAACGTTCCGGCGTAAATCACTCGCTGCGGGGCATCCAGACTCTTGAGCGGCGGAAGCGGTTTACCGTGATAACGAAATTCGCTGTCGTAATCATCTTCAATAATCCAGGCCTGCACATTCGCCGCCCATGCCAGAAGTTGCCGTCGGCGAGTTAACGACAGCGCCACCCCCAACGGACTTTGATGGGCGGGCGTCACCAATGCAAAGCGCCCCTGCGGGCAATCCCGCATCCCCGCCGCGACATTCAGCCCATCGGCATCGACCGGAATCGGCGCCAGCGTAATCCCCTCCTGCGTTATCACCGGGCGAATTAACGGAAAGCCGGGATCTTCCACCCACATGCTGTCTCCCGGCACAGACAATGTACGCAGGATTAGCCGCATAGAATCCGCATAACCGGAGGTAATAAATACCTGTTCCGGCAGACATTCAATGCTACGCGAAACCCGCAGGTAATCGACTATCGCCTGGCGCAAAATCGCCTCGCCGCAGACGTCGCCTAATGCCAGATCGAAGCGTGTCTGCGTGCGCAACCGACGCCCCATTACTCGCGCCCACTTCTCGCGTGGAAAGAGATCCAGCGCCGGTAACCCCATCTGAAAGGGTTTCGGTTCCGGACTTTCTCCGGCAAAAACAGCGGGTATCGGCGGCGCCGTCTCAAACCGTAGAGCGTTGCTCACAAACGTGCCTGCCTGGCCACGTCGCTCCAGCCAGCCCTGCGCCACCAGCTCGCCATAGGCATTTTCCACCGTGGCGCGAGAAACGCCCAGTTCCTGCGCCCACGTCCGACTGGACGGCAAACGCGTTCCGGGCGCGAGTTCTCCTTGCTCAATGGCCGTTTTTAACTGACGAGCGATGTGCTGATAGCGCGGCATATGGTCTGCTTTTTCTGTAAAAATATGGCTCTCTTTTACAGACCATTATAGTGCTACAGTGCTCGTCATCAACACGAGGAGAAACATGATGACGACGTTACGCCAACCCTATTATGAACTGAGCCCGGAGGTTTATAGCGCTCTGGTGCAGGCGAAAAACGCGCTGGAAAAGAGCACGCTTGACCTCACTCTGATGGAGCTGATTTACCTGCGTGTTTCGCAAATAAATGGCTGTGCATTTTGCCTAGAGATGCACAGTAAAGCGCTGCGTAAGGCTGGCGTAAATCAAGCTAAATTAGATGCGCTGGCAGGATGGCGGGTAAGCCACCATTTCAGCGAGCAAGAGTGCGCGGCGTTAGCCTGGACGGAATCGGTGACGCACATTGCTGAAACCCACGCCGAAGATAATGTTTACCTGCCGCTGCTCGATCATTTCAGCGCGCGTGAAATCAGCGATCTGACCTTCGCCATCGGTTTAATGAACTGCTTTAACCGTCTGGCGATCGGTATGCGAATGTGACGCATTGTTGCCGGATGGCGCAGATGTCAGCCAACTCTGTTATGCGTCAACCTGTAGGCCGGATCGGGCGTTCACGCCGCCATCCGGCAAAAATTAGCCATGCCGCCCCTACCCCGCTGCGTTCATCAGCGGCGTTAAAATCAATCGAAAATTCCCATATCTTGTATGGTTGAATCTTAATTCAACTACATCTAGTATTCCCTGTATCAACACACGACAATCCGACGCGTTTCATCGCGCCGTTTTCTCATTTTAAATGGAAATACGAATCATGAGCATTACTATTTACACTCGCAATAACTGTGTTCAGTGCCACGCCACAAAGCGGGCGATGGAAAGCCGTGGATTTGAATTTGAGATGGTGAACGTCGATCTGGTGCCGGATGCAGCGGATACGCTCCGGGCGCAAGGGTTTCGTCAATTACCGGTGGTGATGGCGGGCGATTTGAGCTGGTCTGGCTTCCGTCCGGACATGATTAACCGTCTGCACCCGACACCCCACGCGGCAAACGCATGAGCGCGCTCGTCTACTTCTCCAGCAGCTCTGAAAATACGCACCGTTTTATGCAGCGTCTGGGGCTGCCCGCCACGCGTATTCCGCTCAATGAACGGGAGCGAATTCAGGTAGACGAACCGTACATTCTGGTTGTGCCGTCATACGGCGGCGGCGGGATGGCCGGTGCGGTGCCGCGACAGGTGATCCGCTTTTTAAATGATGAACACAACCGGGCGCGCATTCGCGGCGTCATCGCCTCCGGTAACCGCAATTTCGGCGATGCCTGGGGATGCGCTGGCGATGTGATAGCACAAAAATGCGGTGTCCCCTGGCTGTACCGCTTTGAGCTCATGGGCACACAACGCGACATCGATAACGTCCGAAAAGGAGTAAATGAATTTTGGCAACAACTATCCCGGAGCGCGTAATGCAGGAAACCATGGATTACCACGCCCTGAACGCGATGCTGAATCTTTACGATAAAGCAGGCCATATTCAGTTCGACAAGGACCAGCAGGCGATCGACGCCTTCTTTGCCGCCCACGTCCGCCCGCATTCCGTGACGTTTGCCAGCCAGCATGAACGTCTGGAGACGCTGGTTCAGGAAGGGTATTACGATGACACCGTCCTCGCGCGTTACGACCGCGCCTTCGTCCTCCGCCTGTTCGAGCACGCCCACGCCAGCGGCTTTCGCTTCCAGACGTTTCTTGGCGCCTGGAAGTTCTATACCAGTTACACGCTGAAAACCTTCGACGGCAAACGTTATCTGGAACACTTTGAAGATCGGGTGACAATGGTGGCGTTGACGCTGGCGCAGGGTGACGAAACGCTGGCCACCCAACTGACCGATGAAATGCTTTCTGGTCGCTTTCAGCCCGCTACCCCGACTTTTTTAAATTGCGGTAAACAGCAGCGTGGGGAACTGGTCTCCTGCTTCCTGCTCCGTATCGAAGACAATATGGAGTCGATCGGGCGAGCGGTGAATTCGGCGCTGCAACTCTCCAAACGCGGCGGCGGCGTCGCGTTTTTACTCTCCAATCTGCGCGAGGCGGGCGCGCCGATCAAACGCATTGAGAATCAGTCTTCCGGCGTGATCCCGGTGATGAAAATGCTGGAAGACGCGTTTTCGTATGCCAACCAGCTTGGCGCGCGCCAGGGGGCCGGCGCGGTTTATCTCCATGCGCACCATCCGGATATTCTGCGTTTTCTGGATACCAAACGGGAAAACGCTGACGAAAAAATCCGGATCAAAACGCTCTCTCTCGGCGTGGTGATCCCGGACATCACCTTCCGGCTGGCGAAAGAAAACGCGCAAATGGCGCTCTTTTCGCCCTATGACGTACAACGACGCTACGGCAAACCGTTTGGCGATATCGCCATTAGCGAACGGTACGATGAATTAATTGCCGATCCGCACGTGCGTAAAACCTATATTAACGCCCGTGACTTTTTTCAAACACTGGCGGAGATTCAGTTCGAATCCGGGTATCCCTACATCATGTTTGAAGATACGGTAAACCGCGCGAATCCCATTGCTGGTCGCATTAATATGAGCAACCTGTGCTCAGAAATTTTACAGGTCAATAGCGCTTCCCGTTACGACGATAACCTTGACTATACCCACATCGGGCATGACATCTCCTGCAATCTCGGCTCGCTGAATATCGCTCACGTCATGGATTCACCGGACATTGGCCGTACCGTAGAAACCGCTATTCGCGGCCTGACGGCGGTGTCGGACATGAGCCATATACGCAGCGTGCCCTCAATAGCCGCCGGTAATGCCGCCTCTCATGCCATCGGTCTGGGCCAGATGAATCTGCATGGCTATCTGGCGAGAGAAGGCATTGCCTACGGTTCGCCGGAGGCGTTGGATTTCACCAATCTCTATTTTTACACCATTACCTGGCATGCCGTGCATACTTCAATGCGGCTGGCCCGCGAACGCGGCAAAACCTTCGCCGGATTTGCGCAGTCGCGCTATGCCAGCGGCGACTATTTTACGCAGTATTTACAGGACGACTGGCAACCGAAAACGGCGAAAGTCAGAACGCTATTTGCCCGCAGCGGCATTACGCTGCCCACACGAGAAATGTGGCTAAAGCTGCGCGACGATGTGATGCGCTATGGCATCTATAACCAAAATTTGCAGGCGGTGCCGCCGACCGGTTCGATTTCTTACCTTAATCATGCGACCTCCAGCATTCATCCGATTGTGGCCAAAATTGAGATTCGCAAAGAGGGCAAAACCGGGCGTGTGTATTACCCCGCGCCGTTTATGACCAATGAAAATCTGGACATGTATCAGGATGCTTACGATATCGGTCCGGAAAAAATTATTGATACCTATGCCGAGGCCACGCGCCACGTCGATCAAGGACTGTCGCTCACCCTGTTTTTCCCCGATACCGCCACGACCCGCGATATCAACAAAGCGCAGATCTATGCCTGGCGAAAAGGTATTAAGTCACTGTATTACATCCGGCTTCGCCAGTTGGCGCTGGAAGGTACTGAAATTGAAGGCTGCGTATCCTGCGCGCTATAAGGAAAGCCATATGAAATTATCTCGTATTAGCGCCATCAACTGGAACAAGATCCAGGACGACAAAGATCTGGAGGTATGGAACCGGCTGACCAGTAACTTCTGGCTGCCGGAAAAAGTGCCATTATCGAATGATATTCCGGCCTGGCAGACGCTGAGCGCCGCCGAACAGCAGCTCACCATTCGCGTGTTTACGGGACTTACGCTGCTCGACACTATCCAGAACATCGCAGGCGCGCCGTCGTTAATGGCAGATGCCATCACGCCGCATGAAGAGGCAGTATTGTCGAACATCAGCTTTATGGAAGCGGTACACGCCCGCTCTTACAGTTCTATTTTTTCCACGCTGTGCCAGACGAAAGAGGTTGATGCCGCCTACGCCTGGAGCGAAGAAAACCCGCCGCTTCAGCGTAAGGCACAGATTATTTTGGCTCATTACGTCAGCGATGAACCGCTAAAGAAAAAGATTGCCAGCGTCTTTTTAGAGTCTTTTCTGTTCTATTCCGGCTTCTGGCTGCCGATGTATTTCTCCAGCCGCGGTAAGCTCACGAACACTGCCGACCTGATTCGTTTAATCATTCGCGATGAAGCGGTTCACGGTTATTATATTGGCTATAAGTATCAGATAGCGCTACAAAAACTATCGGCAATCGAGCGTGAAGAGTTAAAGCTTTTCGCGCTGGATTTGTTGATGGAACTGTACGACAACGAAATCTGCTACACAGAAGCGTTATATGCGGAAACCGGCTGGGTTAACGACGTCAAAGCCTTCTTGTGCTACAACGCCAATAAAGCCTTAATGAACCTGGGTTATGAGGCGTTATTTCCGCCGGAGATGGCAGACGTGAATCCCGCAATCCTTGCCGCGCTCTCGCCGAATGCCGACGAAAACCATGATTTCTTTTCCGGCTCAGGTTCATCTTATGTGATGGGGAAAACAGTCGAAACCGAAGACGAAGACTGGAATTTTTAACCTTACGGGCATGGGAAATAACGTTACATTTCCCATGCCTTTATTTCAAGCAATAGGGAGTCAAATCGCGCAAATATTACAACATGTCCTACACTCAATACGAGTGACATTATTCACCTGGATTCCCCCAATTCAGGTGGATTTTTGCTGGTTGTTCCAAAAAATATCTCTTCCTCCCCATTCGCGTTCAGCCCTTATATCATAGGAAATCACAGCCGATAGCACCTCGCAATATTCATGCCAGAAGCAAATTCAGGGTTGTCTCAGATTCTGAGTATGTTAGGGTAGAAAAAGGTAACTATTTCTATCAGGTAACATATCGACATAAGTAAATAACAGGAATCATTCTATTGCATGGCAATTAAATTAGAAGTGAAGAATCTGTATAAAATATTTGGAGAGCATCCGCAGCGTGCCTTCAAATATATTGAAAAGGGACTATCGAAAGAGCAAATACTGGAAAAAACGGGGCTATCGCTTGGCGTTAAAGACGCCAGTCTGGCCATTGAAGAAGGCGAGATATTTGTCATCATGGGATTATCCGGCTCGGGTAAATCCACAATGGTACGCCTTCTCAATCGCCTGATTGAACCCACCCGCGGACAGGTACTGATTGACGGCGTTGATATTGCCAAAATATCAGACGCTGAGCTTCGCGAGGTGCGCAGGAAAAAGATTGCGATGGTCTTCCAGTCATTTGCGCTCATGCCGCATATGACCGTGCTGGATAATACGGCATTCGGTATGGAATTAGCGGGCATCGCGGCGCAAGAGCGTCGCGAAAAAGCGCTGGACGCCTTGCGTCAGGTGGGGCTTGAGAATTACGCTCACGCCTACCCGGATGAACTTTCCGGTGGGATGCGTCAGCGTGTTGGGCTTGCCCGCGCGCTGGCAATCAACCCTGATATCTTATTAATGGATGAAGCGTTTTCCGCCCTCGATCCATTAATTCGTACCGAAATGCAGGATGAGCTGGTGAAATTACAGGCGAAACATCAGCGCACCATTGTCTTTATTTCCCACGATCTTGATGAGGCTATGCGTATTGGCGACAGGATTGCCATTATGCAAAATGGCGAGGTCGTACAGGTTGGTACGCCGGATGAGATCCTGAATAATCCGGCAAATGATTATGTCCGCACGTTCTTCCGTGGCGTGGATATTAGTCAGGTCTTTAGCGCCAAAGATATTGCCCGTCGCAGTCCGGTCGGATTAATTCGTAAAACGCCAGGTTTTGGTCCCCGTTCGGCACTGAAATTATTACAGGATGAAGACCGTGAATATGGTTACGTCATTGAGCGTGGCAATAAATTCGTGGGCGTCGTGTCCATCGACTCATTAAAAGCGGCATTAAGCCAGGCGCAAGGGATTGAAGCGGCGCTTATCGACGACCCTTTAGTCGTTGATGCGCAAACCCCACTCAGCGAGTTGCTCTCTCACGTCGGCCAGGCGCCCTGCGCGGTGCCGGTTGTCGATGAAGAACACCAGTATGTTGGCATTATTTCAAAACGTATGTTGCTACAGGCTTTAGATCGCGAGGGGGGTAACAATGGCTGATCAAACGAATCCGTGGGATACCGCACAGGTGGCCGATACTACGACGCAAACGGCTGATGCCTGGGGAACACCGGCAGGCGTAGCCACGGACGGCGGCAGTACCGACTGGTTGAACAGCGCGCCCGCGCCAGCCCCTGAACACTTTTCTCTTCTGGACCCGTTCCATAAGACGCTGATCCCGCTGGATAGCTGGGTCACAGAGGGAATCGACTGGGTCGTCACCCATTTCCGTCCCCTTTTTCAGGGGATTCGTGTGCCGGTGGATTACATCCTTAACGGCTTTCAGCAACTGCTGCTGGGAATGCCCGCCCCTGTGGCGATTATTCTCTTTGCGCTGATTGCCTGGCAGGTTTCCGGCGTGGGCATGGGGATCGCAACGCTGATATCGCTGATCGCCATCGGCGCGATCGGCGCCTGGTCGCAGGCGATGATTACCCTGGCGCTGGTGCTGACCGCCCTGTTGTTCTGCGTCGTGATCGGATTACCGATGGGAATCTGGCTGGCGCGCAGCCCGCGTGCGGCCAAAATAGTTCGTCCGCTGCTGGATGCGATGCAGACCACGCCCGCGTTTGTCTATCTGGTGCCGATTGTCATGTTATTCGGCATCGGTAACGTGCCGGGCGTGGTGGTGACGATTATTTTTGCTCTACCGCCGATTATACGCCTGACGATCCTGGGCATTAACCAGGTGCCTGCCGACTTAATTGAAGCGTCGCGCTCGTTCGGCGCCAGCCCGCGCCAAATGTTGTTCAAAGTGCAACTACCGCTGGCGATGCCCACCATTATGGCAGGCGTTAATCAGACGCTGATGCTGGCTCTCTCAATGGTCGTCATCGCCTCGATGATTGCGGTCGGCGGGCTTGGCCAGATGGTACTACGCGGCATTGGTCGTCTTGATATGGGGCTGGCAACCGTCGGCGGCGTCGGCATTGTGATTCTTGCCATCATTCTGGACCGTCTGACGCAGGCCGTCGGGCGCGACTCGCGTAGCCGCGGTAACCGTCGCTGGTATACCACCGGTCCTGTTGGGCTAATCACCCGCCCTTTCGTTAAGTAACTCTCCTGACGCCCGGTGACATTGCGCTTACCGGGCTTACAACTCCCTACCATAATTAAAGGAACAACGATGCGACATACCGTGATATTTGCCTCAGCGTTTGCCACCCTTGTCACCGCCAGCGCTTTCGCTGCCGACCTGCCTGGCAAAGGCATTACCGTCCAACCTATCCAAAGCACGATTTCTGAAGAGTCCTTCCAGACGTTACTGGTCAGCCGGGCGCTGGAAAAGTTGGGTTATACCGTAAATAAGCCGAGTGAAGTCGATTACAACGTAGGCTATACCTCCATCGCCTCTGGCGATGCGACGTTTACCGCCGTGAACTGGCAGCCGCTGCATGATGATATGTATGCCGCAGCAGGCGGAGACAACAAGTTTTACCGCGAGGGCGTCTTCGTCTCCGGCGCTGCGCAGGGCTATCTGATCGATAAAAAAACTGCCGAGCAGTACAACATCACCAATATCGCTCAGCTAAAAGATCCGAAAATCGCCAAAATCTTCGATACCAATGGCGACGGAAAAGCGGACATGATGGGCTGCTCGCCGGGCTGGGGCTGCGAAGCCGTGATCAATCACCAGAATAAAGCGTTTGATCTGCAAAAAACCGTTGAGGTCAGCCACGGTAACTATGCGGCGATGATGGCTGATACCATTACCCGTTTTAAAGAAGGCAAGCCGGTGCTGTATTACACCTGGACCCCGTACTGGGTGAGCGACGTAATGAAGCCGGGTAAAGATGTCGTCTGGCTACAGGTGCCGTTCTCCTCTCTGCCGGGCGAACAGAAAAATATTGATACTAAACTGCCGAACGGCGCGAACTATGGGTTCCCGGTTAATACCATGCATATTGTCGCCAATAAGGCATGGGCGGAGAAAAACCCGGCGGCGGCGAAACTGTTCGCCATCATGAAGCTGCCGCTGGCGGATATCAACGCGCAGAACGCCATGATGCATGCCGGTAAATCGTCTGAAGCCGATGTTCAGGGCCACGTAGACGGCTGGATCAACGCCCACCAGCAGCAGTTTGACGGCTGGGTGAAAGAAGCGCTGGCCGCGCAGAAATAATATCGTTTTTTATGCCGGATAAGGCGCAGTTCATGCGCCGCTATCCGGCCTATTCAATCTCTCCTCAAAGCGCACGATTCATCACGTCACTGTTCCCCTTTATTCATCAACATCCGCTATGATTGTTTTCCCAGGAAATAATTATCTAAATCACGATTACCATAATGACGAAACCCACTCATGGGCTTAGCCCGGCGCTGATCGTTTTAATGTCTGTGGCCACGGGTCTGGCGGTCGCCAGCAACTACTATGCCCAGCCGCTGCTTGATACCATCGCGCATCACTTTTCGCTTTCCGCCAGCTCCGCAGGGTTTATCGTTACCGCCGCGCAGTTGGGCTATGCCGCTGGCCTGTTGTTTCTGGTGCCGCTCGGCGACATGTTTGAACGCCGAACGCTGATTGTCTCCATGACGTTGCTGGCGGCTGGCGGAATGCTGATCACCGCCAGCAGTCAGTCGCTTAGCATGATGATACTCGGAACGGCCTTAACCGGACTGTTCTCCGTGGTGGCGCAGATTCTGGTTCCGCTGGCCGCCACACTTGCGACGCCCGCCACCCGCGGTAAAGTGGTCGGCACCATTATGAGCGGCCTGTTGCTGGGGATCCTGCTGGCGCGAACGGTCGCCGGACTGCTGGCAAACCTCGGCGGTTGGCGCACCGTATTTTGGGTAGCGTCGGCGCTGATGGCGCTGATGGCCGTCGCGTTATGGCGCGGACTGCCAAAGCTCAAATCCGACACCCATCTTAACTACCCGCAACTGTTGGGTTCTGTATTCAGCCTGTTTATTCACGATAAGCTGCTGCGTACCCGCGCACTGCTGGGCTGTCTGACCTTTGCTAATTTCAGCATCCTCTGGACATCAATGGCCTTTTTGCTCGCCGCGCCGCCGTTTAGCTACTCCGAGGGGATGATTGGCCTGTTTGGCCTGGCGGGGGCCGCCGGCGCTTTAGGCGCGCGTCCGGCTGGCGGATTTGCCGATAAAGGTAAATCTCACCTCACCACCACGTTCGGCTTACTGCTGCTGTTACTCTCCTGGCTGGCTATCTGGCTTGGGCACACCTCGGTACTGGCGCTGATTATTGGCATTCTGGTACTGGACCTCACCGTTCAGGGGGTACATATCACCAATCAGACGGTCATCTATCGTTTGCATCCGGATGCGCGTAACCGGCTCACCGCCGGCTATATGACCAGCTACTTTATCGGTGGCGCCGCGGGGTCGCTGATTTCCGCCTCCGCCTGGCAACATGCCGGCTGGGCCGGCGTTTGTCTGGCGGGTGTCACGGTAGCCTTACTTAATTTACTGGTCTGGTGGCGAGGTTTTCACCGACAGGAAGCCGTAAATTAAGCGGATAGTGAGCGTTTACCTTTGTTTAAGCTCCTTAGGGTGTTAAGGAGCTCCCCAGTCTGTTAAGGTTATGCTATTCATTTATCATGGTTATTTTTATACCGGTGAAGAATAATATAATTCTATGGAAAGCCCTGCATCCCCATCTGCTCCCAGGCCAATAGCGCCCGTTCAAGGATTCGAAGGTCGTTCACCGATAGCTATCCGTGATATTCCGGTGGCTTTTGCATCGGGTTGTAAGGCCGTTTACCCGGCTTTCGCCCCTCCCGCTTATCGTTCTCTCCTGATTTTTTCATGCAGGCACTCACGCTTTTCTCGTCATTCCTGGATTTGCCGCAGGCGGCGCTTTACCGGGCCCAATGTTCCCGCTGACGTCTCAGTCTGCGTATCATTGGTTGCTTTATAGCCTGAAAGAATGATTTTGTATTAATAATACATTTACTTTATTTGTCACTGTCGTTACTATATCGGCTGAAATTAATGAGGTCATGCCCAAATGGATAGTTCGTTTACGCCCATTGAACAAATGCTAAAATTTCGCGCCAGCCGTCACGAAGACTTTCCTTACCAGGAAATTCTTTTGACTCGTCTTTGTATGCACATGCAAGGCAAGCTCCTGGAAAACCGCAATAAAATGCTGAAGGCTCAAGGGATTAACGAGACGTTGTTTATGGCGTTGATTACGCTGGAGTCTCAGGAAAACCACAGTATTCAGCCGTCTGAATTAAGCTGCGCGCTGGGTTCATCTCGCACCAATGCGACACGCATTGCAGATGAGCTGGAAAAACGCGGCTGGATTGAGCGTCGTGAGAGCGATAACGACCGCCGTTGCCTGCATCTGCAATTAACGGAGAAAGGCCAGGCATTTTTGCAAGAAGTGCTTCCGCCTCAGCATCATTGTCTGCATCAACTCTGGTCATCACTTAGCACAGCCGAAAAAGATCAACTTGAGCACATCACTCGTAAACTCCTGACGCGTCTTGATCAAATGGAGCAGGAAGGCACTGTTCTTGAGGCGCTGCGCTAAAGCGCCGACCCGCTCAAAAATCCAGATTAATAACAGGAAAGCGGACAGGCCGGCACGCGTTACTGCTGGCCTTTCTGACAACAGGTCGGCTCAGCCGATGTGAATAATAAGATCGTGGAGAACAACATGAGCGCAAATGCGGAGATCCAAACCCCGCAGCAACCGGCTAAGAAGAAAGGCAAACGCAAAACAGCGCTGCTACTTCTTACCTTGCTCTTTGTTATTATTGCCGTGGCATATGGAATTTATTGGTTTTTAGTATTGCGTCATATTGAAGAGACAGATGATGCTTACGTGGCAGGGAACCAGGTTCAAATCATGGCGCAGGTGTCAGGCAGCGTGACGAAAGTCTGGGCTGATAACACCGACTTTGTAAAAGAGGGCGATGTTCTGGTCACGCTCGATCAGACTGACGCCAAACAAGCGTTTGAAAGAGCCAAAACGGCGCTGGCCTCCAGCGTGCGCCAAACGCACCAGTTGATGATTAACAGTAAGCAGTTGCAGGCGAATATCGACGTGCAAAAAACCGCCCTGGCGCAAGCGCAAAGCGACCTTAACCGTCGTGTGCCGCTGGGTAATGCCAATCTTATTGGCCGGGAAGAGCTGCAACACGCCCGCGATGCCGTCGCCAGCGCGCAGGCACAGCTGGATGTCGCCATTCAACAGTACAATGCCAACCAGGCAATGATACTCAACAGTAATCTGGAAGATCAGCCTGCGGTTCAACAAGCGGCGACCGAAGTGCGTAACGCCTGGCTGGCGCTGGAGCGTACTCGCATCGTCAGTCCAATGACCGGTTATGTCTCCCGCCGCGCCGTCCAGCCTGGCGCGCAGATCAGCCCCACCACGCCGCTGATGGCCGTGGTGCCTGCAACCGATCTGTGGGTGGACGCTAACTTTAAAGAGACCCAATTAGCGAATATGCGCATTGGGCAGCCAGTGACGATTATTACTGACATTTATGGCGACGACGTAAAATACACCGGTAAAGTCGTCGGTCTGGATATGGGAACAGGCAGCGCCTTCTCCCTGCTGCCCGCGCAAAATGCGACGGGTAACTGGATTAAAGTGGTTCAACGTCTGCCGGTACGCGTCGAACTGGACGCCCGCCAGTTAGAACAACATCCGCTGCGCATTGGTTTATCGACGCTGGTCACCGTGGATACCGCTAATCGCGACGGTCAGGTACTGGCCAGCCAGGTACGAACGACGCCGGTTGCCGAAAGTAACGCACGCGAAATTAATCTCGCGCCGGTCAATAAACTGATCGACGACATCGTACAGGCTAACGCGGGTTAATCCTGAGGTGCGTGTGATGCAACAGCAAAAACCGCTGGAAGGCGCGCAGCTCGTCATCATGACGATCGCGCTGTCGCTGGCGACATTCATGCAGGTGCTGGACTCCACCATTGCCAACGTGGCGATTCCGACCATCGCCGGGAACCTGGGTTCTTCCCTAAGCCAGGGGACATGGGTTATCACCTCTTTCGGGGTGGCGAACGCTATCTCGATTCCCTTAACCGGCTGGCTGGCGAAACGTTTTGGCGAAGTCAAACTGTTCATGTGGTCGACGGTCGCCTTTGCCGCGGCTTCCTGGGCCTGTGGCGTATCCAGCAGTCTGAATATGCTGATCTTCTTCCGCGTGGTGCAGGGCGTGGTCGCCGGGCCGCTGATTCCGCTCTCGCAAAGCCTGTTGCTGAATAACTATCCGCCTGCAAAGCGCTCCATTGCGCTGGCGCTCTGGTCAATGACCGTCATTGTCGCGCCGATTTGCGGCCCGATTCTGGGGGGCTATATCAGTGATAATTACCACTGGGGATGGATTTTCTTCATCAACGTGCCGATTGGCATCGCCGTCGTCCTGATGACGTTACACACGCTGCGCGGACGTGAAACGCATACCGAACGGCGACGTATTGACGCCGTCGGGCTGGCGTTACTGGTGATTGGCATCGGCAGCCTGCAAATTATGCTCGATCGCGGTAAAGAGCTGGACTGGTTCTCCTCACAGGAAATTATCATCCTGACCGTGGTCGCCGTCATCGCCATCAGTTTCCTGATCGTCTGGGAACTGACCGACGATCACCCTATCGTCGATCTTTCTCTTTTTAAATCGCGTAACTTCACGATTGGCTGCTTGTGCATCAGCCTTGCCTATATGCTCTATTTCGGCGCCATTGTTCTACTGCCGCAGCTTTTGCAAGAGGTGTACGGCTATACCGCAACGTGGGCAGGTCTGGCGTCGGCGCCAGTCGGCATTATTCCGGTAATTTTGTCGCCGATTATCGGACGCTTCGCGCATAAACTGGATATGCGCAGGCTGGTCACATTCAGCTTCATTATGTACGCCGTCTGTTTTTACTGGCGCGCCTGGACGTTCGAACCGGGTATGGATTTCGGCGCTTCCGCATGGCCGCAGTTTATTCAGGGATTTGCCGTCGCCTGCTTCTTTATGCCGCTGACCACCATTACGCTCTCCGGGTTACCGCCCGAACGGCTGGCGGCGGCATCAAGCCTGTCGAACTTCACGCGAACGCTGGCGGGCTCCATTGGCACCTCGATTACCACCACTATGTGGACCGATCGTGAGTCGCTACACCATGCTCAGCTCACGGAGTCGGTTACGGCGTATAATCCAAACGCTCAGGCTATGTACGATAAACTGGAAGGCTTAGGGATGACGCACCAACAGGCGTCAGGCTGGATAGCCCAGCAAATCACGAATCAGGGGCTGATTATTTCCGCCAACGAAATCTTCTGGATGTCGGCGGGGATCTTCCTGGTGCTGCTCGGCCTGGTGTGGTTCGCCAAACCGCCCTTCGGTGCGGGCGGCGGCGGTGGCGGCGCGCACTAACTATCTGATAAAAGGGATCTGCGGATCCCTTTTTTAGTAGACCAACAATCAGAAGAAATATTTGAATCTCAGACGCCCGCCGTAACGCGCATCTTCACTGTTATCACCATTATTCGGATTGGCCTCTACCCATGAAGCATAGGCACCGAGGTAGATGTTAAAGTTTTTCATATCCATCACGTTGGGGAATAAATATGAGGCATGAATAGTGTGAATGTCATAATTGCCGGGATCGGTGATCCAACAATCGTCCTCACAAACGGCATCAATATTGGTAGCATTGAAGGCTTCGATTTTGTTATGCGCATAGATATAACCCAGTTCAAATCGATGCCACAGCGCATTCACTCCAGCGGTAAAATCTGTCTCATCGGTCGCGTCCATATAGGCGGTATTCAGGTTAATCACTGCGCCATCTTCCGGATCAGTTTTTTGACCATTCCAGGTCATGGTAAAACCATAGCCCGTACGATCTGACTGATCGATCCACTTCCCATTCTCATAATAGCCATAGTCGTTGTTAACGACGTTACTTTCCATCGCTATCGCCGTTGAAAAACGCCCGTTTTGCCAGGCGATAACCGGACGGACGTAAGCCACGTTTTTATCGTTGCTTAAATCCATTCCGTGGTACTGCTTCTCGGTATATAACGTACTGCCATTTTCCAGCAATGTGTTAACTTCGAAATACCAGTTGTCGATGGTTTTGCTCAGCAGGAAGTTACCCCCACTGTCGCTACGTCCCCGTCCTTCTTTCATCATATAGATATAGCCGTAACCGTCACTGTAAAGATCGTTCGCTGTATTCCCCGAATATTCAATAAACGTATCCTGATTCAGCGGGAACATATCGTAGGCTTCAAAACGACCAACCTTAATTTTCCAGTCATTCTCACGACCAAAGAAGAAAACGGCATCATCAAGGTTCATTTTTCCGGTCAGGTCCGCCAGAGGCTGTACAGAGAATCCGGCAAAATTACCGTTGTCCAGCCGCTGGTAGCCATCAAAGCCCAGCAACAGGCGTCCGTTAATATCCCAGCGTTCATTGGTTCCCGGTGCCCAATCTTTATTCGCTGACGTTCTCGTCGATGTCAGACTACCGGAACGGCTTGCCGCATCCATATTAAATTCGACATCGCCATAGAACTTAATATCGCTGAATCCGGATAAAGTCAGCTTCGGCGGCGTTTTATCTGCTGCAATGGGCTCGGCGGACTGGACATTCACCGTCGGCGTAGCGGCGACCTGCTGCTGTTTCAACGAGCGAATTTGCGCCTCGGCATCGGATGCCCGTTTTTCAGCATTAACAACACGTTGCTCCAGTTCAGCCAGACGCTGCTCAATAGTGATATTATTCGCTGCCCAAAGGTTATGAGAAAAGCAAGCACCGATCATCAGCGCCAAATATTTAGCCTTCATTTTTTATCCCTTAAGTTTGATGTATACCAGATAAGATTTGCTAAAAACCCCATCGACCGGCTATTAGTAGAGTCTTGTTATTACCTGGATATCTGGCGCATTCCATTATGTTTTTCTATTAATTATTTATGATTTTTAGTTTATGTGATCAATACACTCTGGCATCGTGAGTTATCCGCCTTTTCTGTTTACCAGATCACATTTTATTATTTAACAGGCCAGGCATTACTTAATTTAAAATGTATTCTCGCCGCAAATATAATAAACGAAAATTATATTAAGCAATAAACAACCCCGGCCATAGACCGGGGTTAATTTAAATACTGGAAACGCTTACCAATAAGACTAAATATGCAGTTCCTGCAGTTTTTCTTTCGGCAGCGCCAGCTCTTTATTGCTGTTCACGCGCACATCACGCTCCAGAATATGACGGGCAATGTCCTGCGCTTCACTGAGCGAGTGCATCTGATACGTACCGCACTGGTAAACGTTCAGCTCCGGGATCTGGTTTTGATCCTGCACTTTCAGCACATCCGCCATCGCCGCTTTCCACGCGTCGGCAACACGCTGCTCGTCCGGCGTGCCAATCAGGCTCATGTAGAAACCGGTACGGCAGCCCATCGGCGAGATATCGATAATCTCAACGCCGTTACCGTTGAGGTGGTCGCGCATAAAGCCAGCAAACAGATGCTCAAGCGTATGAATCCCTTTTTCCGGCATCACTTCTTTGTTCGGAATGCAAAAACGCAGATCAAACACGGTGATTGCGTCGCCATGCGGGGTGTTCATCGTTTTTGCAACCCGGACCGCCGGCGCTTGCATCCGGGTATGATCGACTGCGAAGCTATCTAATAATGGCATTTAGTCACCTCCGATAATTTTTTAAAAATAAACTGAACTCTTTGTTCCGGGGCGAGTCTGAGTATATGAAAGACGCGCATTTGTTATCATCATCCCTGTTTTCAGCGATGAAATTTTGGCCACTCAGTGAGTGGCCTTTTTCTTTTGGGTCAGGCGTGTTTTGCAAGCCACGCGGCAAACGGCTCGGTATCCGCCGCCTCAATCTCCTGCTGACGACGTACTGAAGCGTCACGTTCAGCAATAAACTCTTCTTCCTGTAAAATCTCCAGCGGCTCTTCGCGTAACAGATTACGGTAAGCCTCACCGAACGCTTTCCCGGTGCCGCCAATGCCTTCATCAATCATAGACCGTAGGATCCGGGCGGAGAATGTCAGTTCAGGATTATCAAAGCAGGCGACCAACTCGTCACACACCTTTTGATACTCCTCTCCCCCGTGGATACTGTCCAGCGTTTGCGCCACGCGTTTCAGATCGCGGAAGAGATCTTTCCCTACTTTAGGCAGCGGGAACTGCGCGGTTTCACAGCCAATGCCTAACGTCAGGCCCGGCTTACGCCCTTCCAGAATAACGCGATTCCAGTTTGTACGCGTACATAACAGCTCATCGCTACTCATTTCCGGCGCATCGGCCAATACGCACCAAACCATAAACAGATCGAGGAAGCGCACCTGTTGCTCGTCTACGCCGATCGGTGAGAACGGGTTAATATCGAGAGAACGAACTTCAATATACTCAATACCACCACGCAGAAGCGCGTCAGAAGGCGATTCGCCGCTGCGCGTCACGCGCTTGGGACGAATGGGCGCGTACAGCTCATTTTCAATTTGCAGAACGTTGCTGTTAATCTGTAGCCGCTTACCGTCTTTTTCCACACCAATCCGCGCGTACTCCTCGGAAGGGGTTTTAATCGCGCGCTTCAGACCTGCAACGTATTCATGCAAATCGTTAAACGTAATTCCGAGATTGCTTTGCGACTTATTGGTATAGCCCAAATCACTCAAACGCAGCGACGTCGCATATGGCAGGTAGTACATGCCGCAGTCCGTTTTTTCAAACGGTAATGTGGTTGGCTTCCCTTGCAGGAAAGAGGAACAAATGGCCGGAGACGCGCCAAACAGATAGGGGATGACCCAGCCAAAACGGTAATAGTTGCGAATCAGACGAAAATAGCCGGCAGAAATTTTTTCTTTTGCCGCTTCGCCTTCCGTAACGCCGCATTTCTCCTGCCAGAACGCCATCGGTAATGAAAAATTGTAATGTACGCCGGAGATGGTTTGCATCAAGGCGCCATAACGATTTTTCAGCCCTTCGCGATAGAGCGTCTTAAAGCGCCCGGTATTTGATGTGCCGTACTGCGCCAGCTCTATGTCCTGCCCTTCCGCAATATAGCAGGGCATACTTAATGGCCACATCCGCTCATCGCCCAGTTTCCTGGCCGTATACCGATGGAGATCGCGCATAAAAGTGAGCATATGCTGGATATCGCCATCGACTGGCGTAATAAACTCCAGTAGGGCTTCCGCAAAATCCGTGGTAATCCATTTATGGGTCAGCGCTGAACCTAACGCTTCAGGATGACCTGTTGTCGCCAACGTGCCATCAGCATTGACACGCAGCGTTTCGCGCTCTAACCCGCGCTGTATCCCCTTTAACGCCTGAGGATGTTTTTCCAGCCAGGCCAGAGCCTGTGATACGTCCGGGATCAAATTGACCTCCCGCCTGTCCAAATCGTTTTAATAAGCATAACTGTAATGGCGGCCATACATGCCAAACCTACAATTATTACCACCACATCATGCCCTGAACCGTCGCCGCTGCGAGCGCAACATAGCGCAGCGCCTTACCAAGACACAAAAAAAAGATCGTCCGCCCCCACGGGATGCGCATCCATCCCGCTAACAGGCACAACAAATCACCGATGACCGGCATCCAGCTTAATAATAGTGTGGCTGCGCCATAACGCTTTAGCCAGCCAGTCGCTTTTTCCTGCCAGCGCGACGTTTTGCGCAGCGGAAAGAAACGCCCAAGAATAACGTTAGTTACCCCTCCAAGGCTATTACCCATTGTTGCTGTTAAGACTAAGACCCAGGGATGGCTGACGCCGGAGACCAGCATAGCAACCAAAACCACCTCAGAATTACCGGGTAACAGCGTCGCGCTGAGAAAACTACTGGCAAACAGAGACAGGAGCGACAGTCCGTCACTCACAATAGTCGGACATCCACGGCATCCATTCCCGCCGCCCGCGCCGCCTGTAAACCAAAATCGGCATCTTCAAATACCACGCACTGCGTCGGCATGACGCCCATCCGCTGGGCGCACAGTAGGAAGGTGTCAGGCGCAGGTTTGTGATGCTGTACGTGATCTGCCGCCACAACCGCATCAAAATAACGACGCAGCCCCAGATGCGCTAACAAGGCTTCCGCGATAGCGCTTTCGCTACCGGTACCGACCGACATGGGACGCCGCCCATGCCACGCTTTGACCACCTCAACCAGCGGCAGCGGTTCTACGCAGTCCAGCAGGATGCTTTTTACCGCGTCGGTTTTCTCACGCGCCAGTGACAGGGGATCAAGATCGGCATGGTTAAGCTCAATGATTGACTGGGCGATAAGCCAGGTTGGCGAACCGTTAAGCGCGACCATTGCCTGTTCATCAAAACGAAGACCATAGCGCCCCAAAACCTCACGCCACGCTTTGCGATGCGTGGGTTCGGTATCCAGGAGAGTACCGTCCATATCAAAAATCAAACCAGCATAACGTGCGTACATCGTGTTCTCGCAAACCAAATAACCAGACAGTACTTTATCGCAATTGGTTGATTTTGTCGCTAATAGAGATGAAGAGGTGTGTTCAGGATAAGGGGAAAAGCGATTGCAGGGCAGTGACGTATCCGGGAGGATTATTCGCCTTATGGGCCGTTGCTGACGCAACGTTATCCTTCTGATGCCAGCGGTGATTACCACTATCTTATCTGCATTGCTGAAAGTACGGAGAATATGGTGCATCCGGGAGGATTCGAACCTCCGACCGCTCGGTTCGTAGCCGAGTACTCTATCCAGCTGAGCTACGGATG
>NZ_JBGDZO010000002.1:0-581235 GCF_046548235.1 Salmonella sp. SAL4457 | reverse complement strand
GCATCCGGGAGGATTCGAACCTCCGACCGCTCGGTTCGTAGCCGAGTACTCTATCCAGCTGAGCTACGGATGCATCGGGAAACTTACTTTACTGCAGATATTGATACCGCGGGAAAGCCGTATCAAGTAAGAGATGGTGCATCCGGGAGGATTCGAACCTCCGACCGCTCGGTTCGTAGCCGAGTACTCTATCCAGCTGAGCTACGGATGCAAATGGCGGTGAGGCGGGGATTCGAACCCCGGATGCAGCTTTTGACCGCATACTCCCTTAGCAGGGGAGCGCCTTCAGCCTCTCGGCCACCTCACCACACGCCTCTTACGAGTGCTTCGAAGAACTTGTTCTGCTCATCGTCGCTGCGTGGCGCACATATTACTTTCTGGGACTTATAAGTCAAACAATTTTTCCAGAGCTTTTATCGTTTGCACACTTCACGCTCAATTAGTCTGTAAAAAAGCCAAAAAGAGTGTTTTATCAACAGATAATTTGATGACACGCTGGCCGCCAAAAGCGCACCATATCAACAGTGAGGTTGAAAAAAGTCATGAAGGGACAACGCGGGCGAGCGAGAAGAGAGGCTGCGTCTCACCCGAAAAGTGAGACGCGAAAACCTTAGTAACTGGACTGCTGGGATTTTTCAGCCTGGATACGCTGGTAGATCTCTTCACGATGGACAGAAACTTCTTTCGGGGCGTTCACGCCAATACGCACCTGGTTGCCCTTCACCCCTAAAACTGTCACGGTGACCTCATCGCCAATCATGAGGGTCTCACCAACTCGACGAGTCAGAATCAGCATTCTTTGCTCCTTGAAAGATTAAAAGAGTCGGGTCTCTCTGTATCCCGGCATTATCCATCATATAACGCCAAAAAGTAAGCGATGACAAACACCTTAGGTGTAAGCAGTCATGGCATTACATTCTGTTAAACCTAAGTTTAGCCGATATACAAAACTTCAACCTGACTTTATCGTTGTCGATAGCGTTGACGTAAACGCCGCAGCATGGGCTGCGGCGCCAACGAACGCTTATAATTATTGCAATTTTGCGCTGACCCAGCCTTGTACACTGGCTAACGCTGCAGGCAGAGCTGCCGCATCCGTACCACCGGCTTGCGCCATGTCCGGACGACCGCCACCCTTACCGCCCACCTGCTGAGCGACCATACCAATCAATTCCCCTGCTTTAACCCGGTCGGTCACATCCTTCGACACGCCCGCAATCAGAGAAACCTTACCTTCAACAACCGTTGCCAGTACGATAACGGTAGACCCCAGTTGATTTTTCAGATCATCAACCATGGTTCGCAGCATTTTCGGCTCAATACCAGCAAGCTCGCTAACCAGGAGCTTCACGCCGTTGAGATCGACCGCTTTACTGGAAAGATTTGCACTCTCCTGCGCTGCGGCCTGGTCCTTCAACTGCTGCAACTCTTTTTCCAGCTGACGTGTACGTTCCAGCACGGCACGCACTTTGTCGCCCAGATTCTGGCTGTCGCCCTTCAGCAGATGCGCAATATCGTTTAAGCGATCGCTTTGCGCATGAACGGTGGCCATAGCGCCTTCACCGGTTACCGCCTCAATACGACGAATGCCCGCTGCGGTGCCGGACTCAGAGATAATACGGAATAGACCGATATCACCGGTACGACTGGCGTGAGTACCGCCGCACAGTTCAGTAGAGAAATCGCCCATGCTCAGAACGCGTACACGTTCGTCATATTTCTCGCCAAACAGCGCCATGGCCCCTTTCGCCTTCGCCGCGTCGAGATCCATGATGTTCGTTTCAATCGGCAGGTTGCGGCGAATTTGCGCATTCACCAAATCTTCAACCTCACGAATCTCCGACGGCTTCATCGCTTCATTGTGCGAGAAGTCGAAGCGCAGCACTTTATCGCTAACCAGCGAACCTTTCTGCGCAACGTGTGTCCCAAGCACCTGGCGCAACGCCGCGTGCATCAGGTGCGTGGCGGAGTGGTTCAGACGGATACGTGCGCGGCGCGCTTCATCTACGTCAGCCTGTACCGCATCGCCCACTTTCAGAGCGCCCGCAGACAATTTGCCGAGGTGACCAATCGCCTGACCATATTTTTGCGTGTCGTCCACAGCGAAAGTAAATCCAGCGCCTTTCAGCTCGCCTTTATCGCCAACCTGACCGCCTGATTCCGCATAGAATGGGGTCTGATCCAGCACGACAACAGCTTCCTGTCCCGCGTTAATCGCTTCAACCGCTTTACCATCGACAAACAGAGCAGTCACTTTGCCGTTCAGTTCCAGATGGTCATAACCTTTAAATTCAGAAGCGCTATCAACGCGGATCATCGCGTTGTAGTCCGCGCCAAAACCGCTAGCTTCGCGCGCGCGACGGCGTTGCTCTTCCATGGCGGCTTCAAAACCGGCTTCATCGACTTTGATGTTGCGCTCACGGCAGACGTCCGCCGTTAGATCGACCGGGAAACCATAAGTATCATACAGACGGAAAGCGGTTTCGCCGTCCAGGGTGTCGCCCTGCAATTTCGCCAGTTCTTCATCCAGCAGCGCCAGACCGCGCTCCAGCGTACGGGCGAACTGCTCTTCTTCCGTTTTCAGAACCTGTTCGACCTGCGCCTGCTGACGTTTCAACTCTTCGCCTGCGGAGCCCATTACCTCAATCAGCGGCCCAACCAGCTTGTAGAAGAAGGTCTCTTTCGCGCCCAGCATGTTGCCGTGACGAACCGCGCGACGAATAATGCGACGCAGCACATAGCCACGGTTTTCATTCGACGGCAGCACGCCATCGGCAACCAGGAATGCGCAAGAACGGATGTGGTCGGCGATAACGCGCAGCGATTTATTACCCAAATCGGTGGCGCCGGTGACTTTCGCTACCGCTTCAATCAACGTGCGGAACAGGTCGATGTCATAGTTAGAGTTAACGTGTTGCAGTACCGCGGCAATACGCTCCAGCCCCATACCGGTATCTACAGACGGTTTCGGCAATGGTTCCATCGTCCCGTCAGCCTGACGGTTGAACTGCATAAAGACGATGTTCCAGATTTCAATATAGCGATCGCCGTCTTCTTCCGGGCTTCCCGGAGGGCCGCCCCAGATGTGGTCGCCATGATCGTAGAAGATTTCGGTGCACGGACCGCAGGGACCGGTGTCGCCCATCTGCCAGAAGTTATCCGATGCGTATGGCGCGCCTTTATTGTCACCGATACGGATGATACGCTCGCGCGGGATGCCGACTTCTTTTTCCCAGATCTCATAGGCTTCGTCGTCGGTTTCATAGACGGTGACCCATAAGCGCTCTTTTGGCAGAGCAAACCAGTTTTCGCCGGTCAGTAATTCCCATGCGAACTGAATGGCGTCGTGTTTGAAGTAATCGCCGAAGCTGAAGTTGCCCAGCATTTCGAAGAAAGTATGGTGACGTGCAGTGTATCCGACGTTTTCCAGATCGTTGTGTTTACCCCCCGCGCGTACGCAACGCTGGGAAGTGGTTGCACGGGAATAATTACGTTTATCGAGCCCAAGGAAAACATCCTTGAACTGGTTCATCCCGGCATTGGTAAACAACAGAGTGGGGTCATTGTTAGGCACCAGGGAACTGCTGGCAACTACCTGATGCCCTTTACTATGGAAAAAGTCGAGAAACGCCTGACGGATCTCAGCGGTGCTCTTGCTCATAATTATCCTGAAATCAAGCTACACTTCATCCTTCAGGCCGCCTCTGCGTTGGCTGCGAGTTTCCCGGTCACGCGTTCCCGAGGCTCACTTGCCGCTTTGATGCGGCTTGAATGATTTTGTGTATTTAAGGAATATTCGTCGCAGACGCTGTTCGCCGTTAAGCAACCCGCGTCCAGACGGAAAAAGTGGGAATAAGATAAGTTTTCTTTACCGGGAAGTAAAATCCCGTATGCGCTCAATCTGCAAAATTTCGCCATATTTGCTGGATATCGTCCATCAGATACCCGCGATAGAGCAAAAAGCGCTGTACCTTAACCTTTTCTGAAAAGTTTGAAGGGAGCGGCTCGCCATATTTGCGAACGGCCTGTTCACGTGCCATTTCACTCCAGTCAATTTCACATTCTCGCATCGCTTTTTCAGTCGATTCACGGGAAATGCCTTTCTGATTCAACTCCTGGCGAATACGCGCCGGGCCATAGCCTTTGCGGCTACGACTGGCGATAAAGCGCATCACAAAGCGCTCGTCATCAAGATAGTGATGTTCGTGGCACCAGGCGATCACGCGTTCATAATCGTCTGCCGTCGCATCAATCTCTTCCGGCCCATTTTTGCCCATCACCGGCGCGGAGAGTTTACGCCGTAATTCCTGCTCGCTGTGATCGCGGACAGCAAGAATACGTACCGCACGATCAAGGAGACGAGCATAAGCGGGACGGCGCGATGTGGGTTCACTCATAAAAAACCTTAACAGGGGTAAATGCCAAAAGGGCCGCATAAATGCAGCCCTTGATGGTAATTTAACGTTTTGCTGAATGGCGGCTTCGTTTTGTCCGACCCACCATCACCTGATGATTAAAAATCTTCGTTGGTTTCTGCAACGCCTTCGCTATCGTCAACGGCGAAATCGGGCGTGGCATTCTGATTACTCAACAGTAATTCACGAACCCTTTTCTCGATCTCTTTCGCTGTCGCCGGGTTCTCTTTCAGCCAAGTAGTCGCGTTCGCTTTACCCTGGCCAATCTTCTCGCCGTTGTAGCTGTACCATGCGCCCGCTTTCTCGATCAGCTTCTCTTTCACGCCCAGGTCAACCAGTTCGCCATAGAAGTTGATGCCTTCGCCGTAGAGGATCTGGAACTCGGCCTGCTTAAACGGCGCGGCGATTTTGTTTTTCACCACTTTCACACGTGTTTCGCTACCCACGACATTATCGCCCTCTTTCACCGCGCCAATACGACGGATATCAAGACGAACAGAGGCGTAGAATTTCAGCGCGTTACCGCCGGTGGTGGTTTCCGGGTTACCGAACATCACGCCAATCTTCATACGGATCTGGTTGATGAAAATCAACAGCGTGTTGGACTGTTTTAGGTTCCCCGCCAGCTTACGCATCGCCTGGCTCATCATACGCGCCGCGAGGCCCATGTGAGAGTCGCCAATTTCGCCTTCGATTTCCGCTTTCGGCGTTAGCGCCGCTACGGAGTCGACCACAATGACGTCCACCGCGCCTGAACGCGCCAGCGCGTCACAGATTTCCAGCGCCTGCTCGCCGGTATCCGGCTGAGAACAAAGCAGGTTATCGATATCGACGCCCAGCTTGCGTGCGTAAACAGGGTCAAGCGCGTGTTCCGCATCGATAAACGCACAGGTTTTACCTTCACGCTGCGCAGCGGCAATCACCTGCAGCGTCAGGGTCGTTTTACCGGAAGATTCCGGCCCGTAAATTTCGACGATACGCCCCATCGGCAGACCGCCCGCACCGAGTGCGATGTCCAGTGAAAGCGAACCGGTGGAGATAGTTTCCACATCCATAGAACGGTCTTCACCCAGACGCATGATGGAGCCTTTACCAAATTGCTTTTCAATTTGGCCCAGTGCTGCCGCCAACGCTTTCTGTTTGTTTTCGTCGATAGCCATTATTACTCCTGTCATGCAACTTGGTATTGAACCGGATAGTGAATTCGTACTGTTGAAGCAATTATACTGTATGCTCATACAGTATCAAGTGTTTTGTAGAAATTGTTGCCACAGGGTTTGTAGCGCGTACGTCGTCGCCTGTCGACGCACCGATTCACGGTCGCCGCTGAAGCATTCCCGACGCGTAATCCCTTCTCCGCTGACGCTGGCGAAAGCAAACCACACCGTACCAACCGGCTTTTCTTCACTGCCGCCATCCGGCCCGGCAATCCCGCTAATAGCGACAGCAAAATCGGCGCGAGCGGCCTTCAGCGCCCCGATCGCCATTTCGACCACTACGGGTTCGCTGACCGCGCCATGCTGCGCCAGAGTCTCTTCACGCACGCCAATCATCTGCGCTTTGGCTTCATTACTATAGGTGACAAAGCCGCGTTCAAACCAGGCGGAACTTCCGGCGATGTCGGTAATGGCTTTCGCCAGCCAGCCGCCGGTACAGGACTCCGCTGTCGTTACGGTCGCCCCGCGCGCTTTTAACGCCAGCCCGACCTGTTCGCTAAGCCGCATCAGTTCACTGTCAGTCATCATGACCTCTGTCAGTTAGAAATCCTGCCGCACAAGATAACACTTTCTCACCAGAGATGGGGACGAGCTGTCGATTTTACGAGTCGGATTCCGAAAAAATGCCAGCAGGTTATTTATGCAGAATGAAAGAGGTAGCACATGACTAAATAGCAGTACCATGTCGCTAAATTTACACGTACGGAGAGAAAGCAAGGATGTCACTCAAAAAAACGGAAAGCGCACAGCACAAACTGAAACAATCCTGTCAACTACGGCTGTGGTTAATTGTGGGTGGAGTATGTTCATTAGGAATGGGAGTACTGAATATATTGTCGTCAGGCTATTTTGAACCGTATGACGGCGGTCAAATTATCTTAGGCCTAGGATGTCTGGGATATAGTCTGGCACTATCAAAGAAGATATCCCACTTGCAGGCAGAGAATCAGCCCAAAAAGCCATAATAATAGCGGAGGGGGTGCTCCCCTCCCTAAGCGTAAATTAGCGCACCCGCGCCAGCGCTACCGCCTGGCCCAGTTGCCAAACCGCCATCGCATAATGCGTGCTGTGGTTATATCGGGTAATGGTGTAGAAGTTCGGCAGGCCGTACCAGTACTGGTATCCCGTACCGATATCCAGACGCAGCAGGCTGGCTTCCTGATGATTGCCCAACGATTGCTGCGGCGTTAAGCCTGCGGCGGCAAGCTGAGAGAGGCTGTATTTTGTTTTGAAACCATTCGCCAACCCAGGCGCCTGACCACTCGCCGGCACCGCAACCATATCGCCTTTCACCCAACCATGCGCCTTGAAATAGTTCGCCACGCTGCCGATGGCATCTACCGGATCCCACAAGTTAATGTGCCCATCACCATTGAAATCGACCGCATATTCTTTATAGGAAGATGGCATAAACTGGCCGTAGCCCATCGCGCCGGCAAAGGAACCTTTCAGATTGAGCGGATCGTCTTGCTCATCGCGCGCCATGAGCAGGAAGGTTTCCAGCTCGCCGGAGAAATATTCCGCCCGGCGCGGATAGTTAAATGACAGCGTCGCCAGCGCGTCCAGAATCCGTGTTTTCCCCATGATACGTCCCCAGCGGGTTTCCACACCGATGATGCCCACAATGATTTCCGGCGGTACGCCGTATACCTGCCAGGCGCGGTTCAGCGCGTCTTCATACTGATTCCAGAACGCGACGCCGTTTTGCACGTTATCCGGCGTAATAAATTGTTTGCGGTAGCGCAGCCAGGCGCCATTTGGTCCGGCGGGCGGCTGAGTGGTCGGCGCTTGTCTGTCCATCAGACGCAGGACGTAATCCAGTCTTTTAGACTGCGAGAGGATCTCCTGCAGCTGCTGACGGTCGAAACCGTGTTTACTGACCATTTTATCAATGAACTGCTGCGCATTAGGGTTGTTGGCGAAGTCGCCGCCCATCTGCATGACGTTATGCTGCGGCTCAAGCAGGAAGCCGCCGGAAGGCGTGCCCGTCGTCGCTTGAGTCTCGGAAGATTTTGGCGTGCTGCTACAGGCAGCAAGCAATACGCAAAGTGGAAGTAACGCTACATAACGACGCTTGAACATGAGACATCCATTAAACAAATTCAGCCAGGGAGAAGTATGGTAAAGCATCCCCCGCCGCACAAGGAAGCGGCACAAGAGAATAAATCACCTTTCTCCTCTTTTCAGTTTGTATTCGCTCCCCCACCCCCGCAATCTTTCAACTTAAAATATTTTTCTTTTATTTTGCGATCACAATAACACTTTTGAATCTTTCAACATGATTACAATGAACAGGAAATTAGCAAGAAAACTAAAAACCCTACAGGAGAGAACAATGATCGAAACCATTACACATGGTGCGGAGTGGTTCATCGGGTTATTCCAGAAAGGCGGAGAGGTGTTTACCGGTATGGTGACAGGTATTCTTCCGCTACTGATAAGCCTGCTGGTTATCATGAATGCGCTCATCAATTTTATCGGCCAGCAGCGTATTGAGCGTTTTGCCCAACGTTGTGCCGGAAATCCGCTATCTCGTTACCTGCTTTTACCGTGTATCGGGACATTTGTTTTTTGTAATCCGATGACCCTGAGTTTGGGACGCTTTATGCCGGAGAAGTACAAGCCGAGCTATTACGCGGCGGCCTCCTATAGCTGTCACTCCATGAACGGTCTGTTTCCGCATATCAATCCCGGCGAACTGTTTGTTTATCTGGGTATCGCCAGCGGACTCACCACGTTAGGGCTTCCTCTCGGCCCGCTCGCGGTGAGCTATCTGCTGGTAGGTCTGGTGACGAACTTCTTCCGCGGTTGGGTCACCGATCTCACCACCGCTATTTTTGAGAAAAAAATGGGGATTCAACTTGAGCAGAAAGTTCATCTGACAGGAGCGGTATCATGACACGGGTTCGTATTGAGAAAGGCGCCGGCGGCTGGGGCGGCCCGCTTGAACTGGACGTTACGCCAGGCAAAAAGATCGTCTATATCACAGCCGGTACGCGCCCGGCGATCGTCGACAAACTGGCGCAACTAACAGGCTGGCAAGCGGTGGACGGCTTTAAAGAAGGCGAACCGCCGGAAGCGGAAATCGGCGCGGCCATTATCGACTGCGGCGGTACACTGCGCTGCGGTATCTATCCGAAACGCCGGATTCCAACCATTAATATTCACTCGACGGGTAAGTCCGGCCCACTGGCGCAGTATATTGTTGAGGATATTTATGTCTCCGGCGTAAAAGAAGAAAACATTACTCTTGTCGGCGAAACGCCTGCCAGCCCCCAGCCTGCCAAAACGACATTAGGACGTGACTACGACACCAGCAAAAAAATCACCGAGCAGAGCGACGGGCTGCTGGCAAAAGTCGGTATGGGAATGGGCTCCGCCGTGGCGGTACTGTTCCAGTCCGGTCGCGACACCATTGATACGGTCCTGAAAACAATCCTGCCGTTTATGGCGTTCGTTTCGGCGCTGATCGGCATCATTATGGCCTCAGGTCTTGGCGACTGGATCGCCCACGGCCTGGCGCCATTAGCCAGCCATCCACTGGGGCTGGTGACGCTGGCATTGATCTGCTCTTTCCCGCTGCTGTCGCCCTTTCTCGGCCCTGGCGCGGTTATCGCTCAGGTCATTGGCGTCCTGATCGGCGTTCAGATAGGCCTGGGCAATATCCCCCCGCATCTGGCGCTTCCCGCCCTGTTCGCGATTAACGCGCAGGCGGCCTGCGACTTTATCCCGGTCGGCCTGTCACTGGCGGAAGCGAAACAAGACACCGTTCGCGTCGGCGTACCTTCTGTGCTGGTCGGACGCTTCCTGACTGGCGCGCCCACGGTACTTATCGCCTGGTTTGTTTCCGGCTTTATCTATCAATAAGAGGTTCAGACATGAGCGTGATTTATCAAACCACCATCACCCGTATCGGCCAGAGCGCGAAGGAGGCGCTCGGCGAACAGATGCTGATTACGTTTCGGGAAGGCGCGCCGGCGGATATCGAAGAATTTTGCTTCATCCATTGTCATGGCGAACTGACCGGCGCGCTGCAGCCTGGCGCGCGGTGTGAATTGGGCCAACATTGCTATCCGGTCACGGCGGTCGGCAGCGTAGCCGAGCAAAACCTGCGTGAACTGGGGCATATCACTTTGCGCTTCGATGGTCTGCGTGAAGCGGAATTTCCCGGCACCGTACACGTTGCGGGGCCTGTACCGGACGATATCGCGCCGGGCTGTATTTTGACGTTTGTCGCTTAAGGAGAAAAAACATGAATCAAGTTGCCGTTGTCATTGGCGGAGGCCAGACCCTGGGGGCATTCCTTTGCCGTGGGCTTGCAGAAGAAGGATACCGCGTGGCGGTCGTTGATATTCAAAGCGATAAAGCCGCGAATGTCGCCCAGGAAATTAACGCCGATTTTGGCGAAGGTATGGCGTACGGTTTTGGCGCCGACGCCACCAGCGAGCAGAGCGTGCTGGCGCTGTCCCGCGGCGTAGACGAGATTTTCGGGCGCGTCGATCTGCTGGTTTACAGCGCGGGTATCGCCAAAGCGGCGTTTATCAGCGATTTCCAGTTGGGCGATTTTGACCGCTCGCTACAGGTGAATCTGGTGGGCTATTTCCTCTGCGCCCGTGAGTTTTCCCGCCTGATGATCCGCGACGGCATTCAGGGGCGCATTATTCAGATTAACTCTAAATCCGGCAAAGTGGGCAGTAAACACAACTCCGGCTACAGCGCGGCGAAATTCGGCGGCGTGGGGTTAACCCAGTCTCTGGCGCTGGATCTGGCGGAATACGGCATTACCGTACACTCGTTGATGCTCGGCAACCTGTTGAAATCGCCAATGTTCCAGTCACTGCTGCCGCAATACGCCACTAAACTGGGCATTAAGCCCGACGAGGTGGAACAGTATTACATTGATAAAGTACCGCTCAAACGCGGGTGTGATTATCAGGATGTGCTGAACATGCTGCTATTTTATGCCAGCCCGAAAGCGTCTTATTGCACCGGGCAGTCGATCAACGTAACCGGCGGTCAAGTGATGTTCTGACCGTGAATTGCCGGATGGCGCCGTAAGCCGGATAAGACGGTTACGCCGCCATCCGGCAAAACAACAGGAGCACATTATGGTTTCCACTCTGATTACCGTCGCCGTTATCGCCTGGTGTGCGCAACTGGCGCTGGGCGGCTGGCAGATTTCCCGCTTTAATCGGGCCTTCGATAAACTTAGCCAACAGGGGCGGGTCGGCGTCGGGCGCTCCGGCGGGCGTTTTAAGCCCCGGGTGGTGGTTGCCGTGGCGCTGGACGAACAGCAGCGGGTGACGGACACTTTATTGATGAAAGGCCTTACGGTATTCGCCAGACCGGTTAAAATTGCCGCAATGCAAGGAAAACATTTGCATGAATTACAGCCTGATGTGATCTTTCCCCATGATTCGCTCGCGCAGAATGCACTATCATTGGCGCTTAAACTGAAACATGGGTAATTTCGTTGTGAATGCGTATAGCTTGCGAAATTATCATTTTGCAACCAATACCCTAAATAATTCGAGTTGCAGGAAGGCGGCGACGCAGTGAATCCCAGGAGCGTACATCAGTACGTGACCGGGGTGAGCGAGGAAAGCCAACGCACATGCAGCGTGAAGTATGACGGGTAAATACATAAGTCAGGGTAATCACGCCTATGAAACCTCGTCAGCGTCAGGCCGCGATTCTGGAGCACCTGCAAAAACAGGGAAAATGCTCGGTTGAAGAACTGGCCCAGTACTTTGACACGACAGGCACCACTATCCGTAAAGATCTGGTCATTCTGGAAAATGCCGGAACCGTCATCCGCACCTATGGCGGCGTGGTGTTGAATAAAGAAGAGTCCGATCCGCCTATTGATCACAAAACGCTTATCAACACCCACAAAAAAGCGCTGATAGCCGCAGCCGCTGTGAAATATATCCATGATGGCGATTCCATTATTCTGGACGCCGGAAGTACCGTGTTACAGATGGTGCCGTTGCTTTCGCGTTTTAGCAACATCACGGTGATGACCAACAGCCTCCATATTGTTAACGCGCTATCGGAACTGGACAACGAACAAACTATCCTGATGCCCGGCGGCACCTTCCGTAAAAAATCGGCGTCGTTTCACGGTCAACTGGCGGAAAACGCCTTTGAGCAATTCAGCTTTGATAAACTTTTCATGGGAACTGACGGTATTGACCTGAATGTCGGTGTGACCACGTTCAATGAGGTTTACACCGTCAGTAACGCAATGTGCAATGCAGCACGCGAGGTGATTCTGATGGCGGACTCCTCAAAATTTGGTCGTAAAAGCCCCAATGTGGTGTGCAGTCTGGAAACCGTCGACAAACTGATCACGGACGCGGGGATCGATCCGGCATTTCGTCAGGCGCTGGAAGCAAAAGGGATTGAAGTAATCATAACCGGAGAAAGCAATGAGTGATGCACTACTAAACGCGGGCCGTCAGACCTTAATGCTGGAGCTACAGGAAGCCAGCCGTCTGCCGGAGCGTCTGGGCGATGATTTTGTCCGCGCCGCCAATATCATTATTCACTGTGAAGGCAAAGTGATCGTTTCCGGCATTGGTAAATCAGGTCATATTGGTAAAAAAATCGCCGCGACGCTTGCCAGTACCGGTACTCCCGCTTTTTTTGTTCATCCGGCGGAAGCACTGCATGGCGATCTGGGGATGATTGAAAGCCGCGACGTGATGTTATTTATCTCCTATTCCGGCGGCGCAAAAGAACTCGACCTCATCATCCCACGTCTGGAAGATAAATCCGTCGCGCTGCTGGCGATGACCGGTAAACCTCACTCTCCGCTGGGGCGAGCGGCAAAAGCCGTTCTGGATATTTCCGTCGAGCGTGAAGCCTGTCCGATGCATCTGGCGCCGACATCCAGTACCGTCAATACGCTGATGATGGGCGATGCGCTGGCGATGGCGGTCATGCAGGCGCGCGGTTTTAACGAAGAAGATTTCGCCCGTTCGCATCCGGCTGGCGCACTGGGCGCGCGTTTGCTCAATAATGTGCATCACCTGATGCGCCAGGGCGATGCAATACCGCAGGTAATGCTCGCCACCAGCGTGATGGATGCCATGCTGGAACTTAGCCGTACCGGGCTGGGGCTGGTGGCGGTTTGCGATGAGCAACATGTTGTGAAAGGCGTCTTTACCGACGGCGACCTGCGTCGCTGGCTGGTGGGCGGCGGCGCGCTCACCACGCCGGTAAGCGAAGCCATGACGCCCAACGGTATTACGCTCCAGGCGCAAAGCCGCGCCATTGACGCCAAAGAGCTCCTGATGAAACGCAAAATTACCGCCGCGCCGGTGGTCGATGAAAACGGCAAACTCACCGGCGCCATTAACCTGCAGGATTTCTACCAGGCGGGGATTATCTAATCCTTCAGTCCCAGACGCTTCGCCAGCCGATGCAGGTTGGCGACGTCGGTTTCCAGCGCCCGCGCACTGGCCGCCCAGTTGTGATTATTTTGCGCCAGCGCCTGGCGAATCATCTCTCGCTGGAAGTTCTCCGTCGATTCGCGCAAATTGCGGCAGGCCGGCAGCGCCAGAAAGCTTTCCGCAGACGGCGCGGGTAAAACGTCCTCTGACAAGGCAAAATGCTGCTCCTCCAGTACCACCTCATCCCCTGCCCGGGTCGCTCTCGCCAGTACAACCGCACGGTGAATGGCATGTTCCAGCTCCCGGACGTTGCCCGGCCAGCCATAGTTGAGCAAATGGCGGCGCGCGCCGGGACTCAGTACCACGCGGGACAGCCCCAGCCGCAGTCGGCACTGCTCGCAAAAATAGCCCGCCAGCAACACCACATCATCGCCGCGCTCGCGCAGCGGCGGCACAAAGAGCGGGAAAACGCTCAGGCGATGGAACAGGTCGGCGCGAAAACGCCCCGCCAGCACCTCTTCACGCAGGTCACGGTTGGTCGCCGCCAACACCCGCACATCCACGCGCAGGCTACGATCGTCGCCGACGCGCTGAATATCGCCATACTGCAACACGCGAAGTAGCTTGGCCTGTAGCGCCAGCGACAGTTCGCCAATCTCATCCAGAAACAGCGTGCCGTTATCCGCCATTTCAAACTTACCGCTACGATTACTGATAGCCCCGGTAAAAGCCCCTTTTACATGACCAAACAACTCGCTCTCCGCCACGCTTTCCGGCAGCGCGGCACAGTTGAGATAGACCAGCGGATTGACCGCTCTGGGGGAGCCCTGGTGAATGGCTTTCGCCACCAGCTCTTTACCAGTCCCCGTTTCACCGCCGATCAGCACGTTAAGATCGGAGCCCGCCACAATCTCGATCTCTTTTTTCAACTGCGTCATCGCCGGCGACAGGCCGATCATGTGCGTCTCTTTTATCGGTTCAAACACGCCTGACGACCCCGGCAGCATGTTCTGGCTTTCCAGTTGTTCAATTAACAGCGCATTGCTCAATGCCCCGGCGGCCAGCGCGGCGACAAGCCGCAGCTCTTCATCGCTAAATACCTCGAACTGCTCCGGCGTCATAGCATCAAGGGTCAGCGCACCGATGAGGTTCTGTCCGGCAAACAGCGGCAGACCAACACAGGCGTGGACTTTCAGGCTTTCCTGTCCGGGAATTAACCCGTCATACGGATCGGGTAAATCGCTATCAGCCGGAAAACGCACCACGTCCCCCGCGCGAGCGATGGCTTCCAGGCGCGGATGCCCTTCCAGGGTAAAACGTCTGCCGAGAACGTCCTGCGCCAGGCCATCAATCGCCAGTGGAATAAATTGTCGTGATTCATAACGCAACAGCGCCGAGGCGTCGCACGCCAGAACCTGACGCAGCGTAGTAATCAGCCGCTGAAAACGATCCTGATGCCCAATGCCGCGTTGTAACTCAATGGCGATGCCCGCCAATACCTCCACGGAAAAACTCATGGTTACCTCATTGTCATTTTGACAACCTATAGTGTCATATTGACAGCATCATTTATAGTCTTTTTGACTATATCAAAAATACAAACTTATTATAAATTCATATAAATCAATAAGATGTAAAATTGGCACACTACCTGCAATAAGCAAAACAACTTTTTGTAAACGTTGAATGAATTGAGGTGGTTATGTCTATTCTGGTTAAAAATAATATTCATTGGGTTGGCCAACGCGACTGGGAAGTACGTGATTTTCACGGCACTGAATACAAAACGCTGCGCGGCAGCAGCTATAACAGCTATCTCATTCGTGAAGAAAAGAATGTGCTGATCGATACCGTCGATCATAAGTTTAGCCGTGAGTTTGTGCAAAATCTGCGCAGTGAAATCGACCTCGCGGATATCGACTACATCATCATTAACCATGCCGAAGAAGACCATGCAGGCGCGCTGACCGAACTGATGGCGCAGATCCCGGACACGCCTATCTACTGTACCGCCAACGCCATTGACTCTATCAACGGCCATCACCATCACCCGGAATGGAATTTTAAGGTGGTGAAAACCGGCGATACGCTGGATATCGGCAACGGCAAGCAGTTGATCTTCGTGGAAACGCCGATGCTGCACTGGCCGGACAGCATGATGACCTATATGACCGGCGACGCGGTGTTATTCAGCAACGACGCCTTTGGTCAGCACTACTGCGACGAGCGCCTGTTCAATGATGAAGTGGACCAAACCGAACTGTTTGAACAATGCCAGCGCTACTACGCCAATATCCTGACGCCGTTCAGCCGTCTGGTAACGCCAAAAATTACCGAAATCCTCGGCTTCAACCTGCCGGTGGATATGATTGCCACCTCACACGGCGTGGTATGGCGCGACAACCCAACGCAAATCGTGGAACTGTATCTGAAATGGGCGGCAGATTATCAGGAAGATCGTATCACTATTTTCTACGATACCATGTCGAACAATACTCGCATGATGGCGGATGCCATCGCGCAGGGTATCAATGAAGTGGACCCGAACGTGGCGGTCAAAATCTTTAACGTCGCCCGCAGCGATAAAAATGAAATACTGACCAATGTCTTCCGTTCGAAAGGCGTGCTGGTCGGCACTTCTACCATGAACAACGTGATGATGCCGAAAATCGCTGGTCTGGTGGAAGAGATGACCGGCCTGCGCTTTCGCAACAAACGCGCCAGCGCCTTCGGTTCTCATGGCTGGAGCGGCGGCGCGGTGGATCGACTGTCCACGCGCTTACAGGATGCCGGTTTTGAAATGTCCCTGAGTCTGAAAGCGAAATGGCGTCCGGATCTGGATGCGCTGGAGTTGTGCCGTCAGCATGGTCGCGACATCGCGCGTCAGTGGGCGCTTGCTCCGCTGCCGGAAACCACACAGAAAACCGCGCCAGTCGAAGAAACCACAACCTGCGCCGCCGCAGACCTCGGCCCCAAAATGCAATGCAGCGTATGCCAGTGGATTTACGACCCTGCGCTGGGCGAGCCGTTGCAGGATGTCGCGCCGGGTACGCCGTGGAGCGAGGTGCCGGATAACTTCCTGTGCCCGGAATGTTCATTAGGTAAAGACGTGTTCGACGTACTGGCGACGGAGGCAAAATGAGTCGGGGGATCATCATTATTGGGTCGGGCTTCGCCGCCCGCCAGCTCGTCAAAAATATCCGTAAACAAGATGCGCATGTGCCGTTAACTCTGATTGCGGCGGACAGCATGGATGAGTACAACAAGCCCGATCTCAGCCACGTTATCAGCCAGTCGCAGCGCGCCGATGATCTCACCCGCCAGTTAGCGGGGGAATTTGCTGAACAGTTTAATCTGCGACTGTTCCCGCATACCTGGGTTGCTGACATTGATGCCGATGCCCATGTGGTGAAAAGTCAGGATAAGCAGTGGCAGTACGACAAGCTGGTACTGGCGACCGGGGCGACAGCCTTTGTGCCGCCGATTGCAGGACGTGAGTTAATGCTTACTTTGAATAGCCAGCAGGAGTACCGCGCCTGTGAGACACAACTGCGCGACGCGCAGCGAGTGCTGATTGTCGGCGGCGGTCTCATTGGCAGTGAATTAGCGATGGATTTCTGCCGCGCCGGGAAAACGGTAACGCTGATGGATAACGCCGCCAGCCTTCTCGCCTCACTGATGCCACCGGAAGTGAGCAGTCGCTTACAGCATCACCTGACCGATATGGGGGTGCATCTGCTGCTGAAATCGCAGTTGCAAAAACTGGAGAAAACCGAAGCCGGTATCCGCGCTACGCTGGTAAGCCAGCATAGTATTGAGGTCGATGCGGTGATTGCCGCCACCGGCTTACGCCCGGAAACCGCTCTGGCGCGCCGCGCCGGGGTAGTCGTCAACCGCGGCGTCTGCGTGGATAGCTATC
This sequence comes from Salmonella sp. SAL4457, assembly GCF_046548235.1. Lineage (NCBI taxonomy): Bacteria > Pseudomonadati > Pseudomonadota > Gammaproteobacteria > Enterobacterales > Enterobacteriaceae > Salmonella > Salmonella sp. SAL4457. The sequence goes on along the minus strand of NZ_JBGDZO010000002.1, from coordinate 564,287 downwards.
TACAGACCAGTCACCCGGATATTTATGTGATCGGCGACTGCGCGGAGATCAACGGTCAGGTGCTGCCCTTCCTGCAACCAATCCAGTTAAGCGCGATGTACCTGGCGAAAAATCTGCTTGGCGGCAACGCGCCGCTGAAGCTACCGGCGATGCTGGTCAAAGTCAAAACGCCGGAACTGCCGCTGCATCTGGCGGGAGAAACTCAGCGCCGCGATTTGAGCTGGCAGATTACCGCAGAATCTGACGGTATGATTGCCAAAGGCATGAGCGGAGAAGGCCAACTACGCGCCTTTGTGGTAAGTGAAGACCGCATGAAAGAGGCCTTTGCACTGCTGAAAACGTTGTCGGTATAAGCCTGTGATGCCGGATAGCGCCGCTTCGCGTCTTATCCGGCCTACGAGTGAGCATCTGTTTACAGGCCGGATAAGGCGCAGCCGCCATCCGGCGCCCTACACTTCACTTAACGCTCGCGCTGCGGCAATCACGCCCTGTCCAAACGACAGCCCGCCGTCGCCCGCCGGTAACCGCTGCGGAAATAACAATTTAAAATCAGAAAGATAAAAGGCAAGACGCGCGCGAAGTAAGCGGTTGTGTATCACCCCGCCGCTGAAGACCAGAGTGGTTATCCCCCGCGCCGTAGCCTGCTGGCGCATTAGCGTGGCAAACCCGCACGCCAGCGCATCATGAAAAGCCCAGGCGCGTTGCGCGGGCGTGGCCTGCCAGTTCAACCATTGCCGCCAGAAAACAGCGACGTCCAGTTGAGCGCCGTTAAGCGGCATCGTTACCGGATGCTCAACGTTAGCGCATTGAGAGGCCAGCGCCTCCAGCGCGCAGGCGGCCTCGCCCTCATAGCTAAGCGATGCTGGCGCGCAGCGAAGCGCGGCAGCCACCGCGTCAAACAACCGCCCGCAGGAAGAGGCCAACGGGGAATTGACGCCGCGCTCAATGGCGCGCGCCAGGACACTCCAGTTTTGCTGTTGCAGCCCCGCTGTCTCCGGGTAATCCTGCCAGTCCGGCACAAAGCGCAGGCACTGCGCTAACAGATTACGCCACGGCTGTTTGGCAGCCAGATCGCCTCCCGGCAGCGCCACGGCGGGTAAACCGCCTAAATGCTCGCATTCGCGATAATTGACCCGCAAACATTCTCCGCCCCATAGCGCGCCATTCTCACCCATGCCGATACCGTCTACCGTCAGGGCAATCACCTCTCCGCCGTCCAGCGGCCAACCATGCTCGGCCAGGCAAGCCGCCGCATGGGCATGATGGTGTAACACCGTCTCTGTCGGCAGACGCATCTCACTGGCCCACTGACTGGAAACATAGCCCGGATGCGCATCACAGACGATACGCTCTGGCGTAAAATCGTAGATTGACTGGATCAGACGCAATGCCTCGCGCCACTGCGCCTGGATACCGTCATCGCTGAGATCGCCTAAATGCTGGCTGACAACCGCCTGTTCGCCGCGTACCAGACAGAACGTGTTTTTCAGATCCGCGCCCAGACAAAGTATCGGCGGCACATCGCGAAATCCGGGCGGCAACGCAATCGCGTCCGGCACGTATCCCCGCGAACGACGCAGCATTTCGCCGCTGTCGCGCACGACAGAGTCGTCCATGCGCTGTACAATGTCGCGATTGTGCAACAGAAAACCATCGGCAATATCGTGTAAATCGTCCAGCGCCTGTTCGTTGGTGATGGCGGGCGGTCTGCCGCTCAGGTTGCCGGATGTCATCACCAGCGGGTAATTGAGCTCCTGCAACAAGAGGTGTTGCAATGGGTTGGCTGGCAGCATCACACCCACCTCCGTAAGTCCTGGCGCGATGCCCTCACTCAGCGAAGGTATATACTGCTTATCCACCAGCACAATCGGGGCCGCTGGCGTGGTCAGCAGCGAACGCGCCGCGGTCAGCAGCGTTTGCGCCGTGGGCAACATCACCGCCAATGGTTTCGCCGGACGATGTTTACGCGCCCGCAGCATCGCCACTGCGTTATCGTTGCGCGCGTCGCAGGCCAGATGAAAACCACCCAGCCCTTTAACGGCAATAATGCCTCCGGCGTTCAGTTGGGCGACCGCCGCCTGCAAAGCCGCCTCTTTTTCCGCTCGTTCATGTTGGCTCCGCCACTCAAGATGCGGCCCGCATGACGGACAGGCAACGGGCTGGGCATGAAAACGGCGATCGTACGGATCGCGGTATTCGCTGTCGCATTCCGGACACAAGGGAAACGCCGCCATCACCGTAAATGGCCGGTCATAGGGCATAGCACGAATAATGGTGAAGCGTGGTCCACAGTGGGTGCAATTGATGAAAGGATAACGGTAGCGCCGCTCGCCTGGGGTATTCATCTCGGCAAGACATGCCGGGCAGGTCGCCGCATCCGGCACGATTTGCGTGTTCATCGAACCGCCTGCGCTCTGACGAATAGCGAAATCCGTCGGCGCGCGCTCCCATACCAACGACGCGTGTTCAACGCTGTCAATGCGCGCCAGCGGCGGGCAATCCTGATAGAGCGCGGCAATAAATTGCGACGGTTCTTCCAGCAGCCGAACGACGACGCCGTCGCCGTCATTACACACGTCGCCGTGTAATCGCAACTGCTGCGCCAGCTGCCAGACAAAAGGACGAAAACCGACGCCCTGTACTTTGCCCCGAATGCGTAGCTGTACGCCGGAAGGTGTGTCTATCGCCATCTTATTTTCCCGCCATCATCGAACCCGGATGCCTGATGGCGCGACGCTTATCAGGCCTACAACCGCACGGACCGTAGACCGGATAAGGCATTGATGCCGCCATCCGGCAATGCTTTGTGGCGTATTCTACGCGCAATCGCAGAAATCAGAAAAGCAGCGATGCCGTTGAATCCAGCGCCGCACGACGGCGTTTTTCCGCGCTCAGCTGTTCAAGCTTATTGCGGTCAACGCAGATGAGGGCGTGCGTTGGGCAAGCGGCCATACAGGCCGGACCGGCTTCACGGTGGTGACACAGATCGCACTTGTTGGCTTCGGCTTTTTCGGCACGCACGTTCAGCCCCGCGCCGCTATTGCGAACCACCGGACGTACCACCACTTCCATGGCACCGTAAGGACATGCCACTACGCAAGTTTTACAGCCAATACAGCGCTCCTGCATCACATGAACAAAGCCTTTGTCACGGCTGATGGCGCCATTCGGGCAAACGTTGGCGCACGGCGCGTCTTCACACTGGCGACACAGCGTTGCCGTGGAAACATTCACGCCTTTGATGACATGGATACGAGGTAAAAAGGTTTCAGGGGTCAGCGATGCGCAATCCTGATTTTCCTGATGGGATACGACGCAAGCCACTTCACAGGTACGGCAACCAATGCACTTACTCGCGTCTGCAATGATGAAACGGTTCATCAAATTCTCCAGCAATAACAGATGATGTGCCGATATATACACGAATCGTGCCAATTTTTATTTCATTGTTATTTAAGAATATTATTTCTATTTTCGTGAGCATTTACGTGTCATCGTCACAAGTGTCGATGACACGTAATGTCGCCAGTGGTGGTCAAGATTTGCAGTGATAGCTAGCCAACTCTGCACCGCAACTGGCATCAATCCTGATTAACGCCTGGCAATACGTTACCGCGTATTAAACAGCGCTGCGTAAGGGAAAGATCGTCCGTTTGCGGATTCCTTCCGGCAATAGGTTTGATAATTAATTTACGGCCAGGATAGTGATTAAAACGGGTCAGCGCCGGATAACTCAACCGGCCAAACCAGCCGTGTACGCGCTGCCAGCGGGCGTCCTTCACCTGATATAAATTGGTTATCCAGTAGCCTGAGTCAAACTGCATATCCAACAGTTGCGTGCGCCCATTGCCCTGTAAATCAAGCAAATCATCGACGCCAGTATCGGTGGCGGTATAAAACCCCCACGGTTCAAAGACGCAGGGGCGGCCATTATTGAGAAAGGTGAAAATGATGTATTGCGCGCTCGGCGCCAGGCCCAACCCAGGATTGCCCAACCAGATAACCAGATCCTGAATGCCGTTACGATCGAGGTCAGCGCGATAAAATTGCGCATTACCCGCCAAATTAATCAGCCTTCCCACCGGGACAACCCACGAATTACCGGCTCTGTCTTTTCCGCTAATCCGCCATTCGTTATCTTTTTTCGGCTCCGGCAGTAGCGTCACGCCACTGACTCCGACCTGGCGAAAATGCCATGTCTGGTCGGGCGATACAGAATAAGGCAGGGTCAACAGAGGCTTTAGCGCACGCTTTTGCGCATATTCACCGTCGCTCATCGGCAGGTAACCGACAACACCGGTGGCCAGTGCGCGTGCGGCGAGGCAGAGAAATAGCAGTCCGCTCCATACGATAATCTTCACGTCCTTCTTACAACCTTTGCCGTGTAACACAAATTCTCCCTAAATATGTGCGCATTTTACGCCTCCGGCGCTTCCAGCGCGGCAAATCCGCCGTTTCCCAGCCAGCCTTCCAGGCGCTGATAGACGATGTTTACCGCGTCCTTAATCGGTTGAGTCATCGGATAATAAAACCCGACGATATCCGGCTGGATACCAACAAAAATCACCTCGCCGACATCCTCTTTCAGCTGATCGATAAGGTAGTTGAGCGGCATATTGTGGGTGGTCATCATAAACATTTCGGCGATATCATCCGGATCGATAATGCGGATCTCGCCCGGATTAAGTCCCATGTCGGTGGCGTCGACAATCAACAGACGCTGCGGGCGCAGTTCGCGAATCGCCACAATGTCGTTTTCCGGCGCGCTGCCGCCATCAATCACCACCCAATTCCCCTTCGGCTGCGCCGCGCACATTTCCGCCAGTAATGGGCCTGCGCCGTCGTCGCCCATCATGCTGTTGCCGACACAGAGTAAAACGTCAGTCACGAAGCCTCCTCACCATCAGGTAGATGGCGCTTTCCTGATGAATGTCATGCAGCATACTGAGCATCAGTTTGCTCCATTCTTGCTGCTGCGGGGTCTGCGCGGCGCGCGCCTCATCAAACGCGCGCGCCAGCATTTGCACATGGTTGAAATCGATGACGATCTCGCCATACTTCGGCACGCCTTCCATTTTACGCCGGGCATCGCTACCGGCTTCCAGGGTGGCGATCCACGCCAGATACTCATCCCATGGGCAGGTGAGCGCGGCCTCCAGACAATCGATGACCCCCAGGTGGTGACCAATCGCCAGGCTGTAATAGACAACCTGCTGCGCCTCGGCAGGCGTCGCATCGTTCTCATCAATAAACTTACGGCTCAGTTGACTGAACACCACCTTTTCGCTCATCGGATACGCGCCTCTTCAACAACATGATTGAGATGGGTGACAATTTCGGTTAAACGCGGATCGTTTTCCGCTTCCAGCCAACGCGCCACTTGCTGCTCGCCCTGCCCCAACTGTGTCAGGTAATCATCGGCGATCTGACGACCATAGCGATAACCCGCCAGCCGGCGCGCCGCGCGATCCACCTTCACGCGCAGCGGCTGCACCATATCCGGATGCAGGATCTCTGCGGGCTGATCGTCCAGCTCACCCGGCGCGCGGGCGTGGATTTTCTGCTCCAGCAGGCCAAGCGCCATCGCAAAGCCATACAGCGTCGCCGCAGGCGTTGGCGGGCAGCCTGGAATATACACATCCACCGGGACGATTTTGTCGGTACCGCCCCAGACGCAGTACAGATCGTGGAAGATGCCGCCGCTGTTGCCGCAGGCCCCATAAGAGATACAGATTTTCGGGTCCGGCGCCGACTGCCAGGCGCGCAGTGCCGGAGAACGCATGGCGCGGGTCACCGCGCCGGTAAACAGCAGAATATCGGCATGACGCGGCGACGGTACCACTTTGATACCGAAACGCTCGGCATCAAACAGCGGCGACAGCGTCGCAAAGATTTCGATTTCACAGCCGTTACAGCCGCCGCAGTCCACGCGGTAAACGTATGCCGAACGCTTAATATTTTTCAGTAGAGACGCTTTCATGCTGGCGATGGATTCATCCACCGTCATCGGTACCGGAATGCCGTTGGCGTCACGCGGGCCTAATAAATTACTCATTAGCTGACCTCTTTCATATGGCGAGTCAGTTCAATACGGTCGGACGGCACCAGGCATTTCTGACGCTTACAGTCCGGGCAGGTCTCAAAGCTTTCGCGGTGGTTTTCCGCGCGGCTGTCGCCGTTGTGCGCAAGCAGCGCAATGGCGTAGTCGATCTCTTTCTGTACCGCGAAAGGACGATTGCACACGCGGCAGTTGCACAGCGCGAAGCGGGACTGTTGCAGGAAGTCTTCTTTCTTCCACACTGCCAGTTCGTACTCTTGCGACAGTTTAATCGCCGCCGTCGGGCACACCTCTTCGCAGCGACCGCAGAAGATGCAGCGGCCAAGATTGAACTGCCACGCCAGCTCATTGGTTGCCAGTAAGGTTTCCACCGTCAGCGCGTTCGACGGGCAGGCATTAACGCAGGCGGCGCAGCCGATGCACTGCTGCGGATTATGTTCCGGCTTGCCGCGGAAGTTTTTATCAACCGCAATCGGCTCCAGCGGATAAGACGAGGTCGCCGTGCCGGTTTTGATAACTTTTTTGATAAAGGTAAACATGGCGATTCCTTATTTCAGCGGCGAGTTTTTACGCTCAATGCTGTAGCGCTCAAGTTCTTTGTACGGCACGACTTTGCTCTTCTTCTTACGCACATCGACCACGGTCATCCGGTCGGTACAGGAGTAGCAAGGGTCGAGGCTGCCGATAATCAGCGGCGCATCGGAGACGGTGTTGCCGCGCAGCATATAGCGCAGCGTCGGCCAGTTGGCGTAGGTCGCGGCACGACAGCGCCAGCGGTAAAGCTTTTGGTTGTCGCCGGTCATGCTCCAGTGGATATCATCGCCACGCGGCGCTTCGGCAAAGCCGAGCGCAAAACGGTGCGGAATATAGGTAAAGCCTTCCACCATCAGCGGGCCGCCCGGCAGATTATCCAGACCGAAATCGATCATATTCAGCGAGGTGTAAACTTCGTTGATACGGACTTTCAGACGAGAAATCACATCGCAGCCCTGCTCGCTGTGCACTTCCATCGGCAGCAGGCCATAGCCCACAAACGGGTGGTCGGCGCGGGTGTCGCGGGCGTGACCGCTGGCGCGCACCATCGGGCCGACATTACTGAAGTCACGGGCAATTTCCGGGTCCAGACGACCGATACCCACGGTACGCTGTTCCATATTCGGCGTGCTCAGCAGCATGTCAACCAGCTCCTGCACGTCACGACGCATCTGCTGCGCCAGTTGACGGGTCTGGATCATGTCCTCTTTGAGCAGATCGCGGCGAATCCCGCCGATCAGGTTCAGTCCGTAAGTTTTGCGCGCGCCGGTAAGGATCTCTGCCATTTTCATGGAGGTTTCACGCACGCGGAAGAACTGCATAAAGCCGGAGTCAAAGCCGGTAAAGTGGCAGGCGAGGCCTAGGTTCAGCAGGTGCGAGTGCAGACGCTCCACTTCCAGCAGAATGGCGCGGATCATCTGCGCACGCTCCGGCACCTGAATGCCCATCGCGTTTTCCACGGAAGTGGTGTAGGCAGTGCTGTGCGCGAAGCCGCAGATACCACACACGCGATCCGACAGGAAGGTGACTTCGTTATAACCCATGCGGGTTTCCGCCAGTTTTTCCATACCACGGTGGACGTAGAACAGGCGGTAGTCGGCGTCGATAATGTTTTCGCCATCGACGAACAGACGGAAGTGGCCCGGTTCATCGGAGGTGACATGCAGCGGGCCAATCGGCACCACGTTATTTTTCTTGTCACCCAGCTCGTTAATGAACTCGTAGGTTTCCGCATCGGTGGTCGGCGCCGGGCGCTGACGATAATCCATGCTGTCTTTACGCAGCGGATAGAGTTCATCCGGCCAGTCGTCCGGCAGCACCAGACGGCGCTCGTCCGGCAGACCGACCGGGATTAAACCGTACATGTCGCGTACTTCGCGCTCACCCCACACGGCAGCCGGCACGCGCGGCGTAACGGATGGGAATTCCAGCTTATTGGCATCTACTTCAACGCGAACGGTAATCCAGCACTTCGTGCCCTGCTCCATCGACAGCACGTAATAAACGGCATAGTGGCCGCACAACTGGCGTTCGTCATTACCGAACAGCACCGACAACCACCCACCCTGCTGGTAGTAAAGAAACTCCACCACTTCCGGCAGATAGTTCACTTTTACCGTAATAGTCAGCTGATCTTTGGTCTGCCAGGCTTCGTCCAGCACGACGCCCGGAAACGCTTGGTGCAGCGCCGCAAGGTATTGTTGACCTAATTTTTCTTCAGACATGCTCAAACTCTCTTAAATCACGCCGCCAGCAAGGAGACGAAGGCTAAAAACGCAAACCCAAAACCGGCCCAGGTCACGCGTGAAGTGGCGCAAAAACGCAGTCGCGCCATGCTGTTTTCAAACAGGGCGATCACCAGTACGCCGACAATCAGCTTGACGACGGCAATCACCAGCGCCAGCAACAGTCCGCCTGCGCTGAAGGTTTCCATCTGTCCCCACGGCAGAAACACGCCGACGAACATTTGCAGCACCACCAGTTGCTTAAGGCTGATGCCCCATTTCAGCACCGCAAAGCCGCTACCGCTGTATTCGGTCAACGGCCCTTCCTGCAACTCCTGCTCCGCTTCCGCCAAGTCGAACGGCAGCTTGCCCATTTCGATAAAGGTGGCGAAGGCGCAGGCGCACAGCGCCAGAATCAGCGGAATACTGCGCGCGACAGGCCAGTGATAAATGGTATCGGCGATATTGCTGATATGCGTTGAACCCGCAACCTGCGCGGCGACCCACAGACCCAGCAGCAGAATCGGCTCCACCAGCACGCCGAGCATCGCTTCACGGCTGGCGCCGATCGCGGTGAACGGACTGCCGGTATCCAGGCCTGCAATAGAGAAGAAGAAGCGCGCAATCGCGAACAGATAAATCAGGGTGATTAAATCACCCAGTTGCGGCAACGGAGATCCAACGGTGACGACCGGCAGCGCGGTGGCGATAGTCAGCATCACGCCGACCATCACAAACGGCGTCAGGCGAAAAACCCAGCCGGAATCAGCGGGCGCAATACTCTGACGACCGAGCAGTTTGATAATGTCGCGGTACTCCTGCAACACGCCCGGCCCACGGCGATTGTGTAGACGGGCGCGCGCCACGCGAGTAATACCGGACAGCAATGGCGCAACGGCAAATAGCACCAGCGCCTGAATTAACGGATAAAACACACTCATTTTCAGGCTCCTCGTGAAACCACAATCACCACCAGCACCGCCAGCTCAATCAGCGCCAGACGACGGAACAGCACCGCGGCCGCCGCGTTCTGCCAGCCCGGCACCAGCGATACCGGGTTAAGCCATTTACGCAGTTTAAGTACCGGGGCAAAGGCCTCTTTCACCGGCATGGCGAAACCGTGCGCGGTAATCACCATCGACTGCTCATGGTCGTAGCCGCACACCCAGGCCGCGCCGCGAGAACGCGACGGCAGACGGTTGCCTTTGAACATCGCCATAATGATGAACGGCAGTAGCGGACAGGCGACCAACAGCAGCGTGATCATCGGCTGCGATACGGTGGTGTGCGCGGTTTCCAGCGGCAACGGTACCGCAGTGGAAATCATCGGCAGCAGCCACGGCGCGGCAACCCCGCCCAGTACGCAGCAGATAGCCAGCGCAACCACGCTGACGCCCATCAGGATCGGCGCGCAGCTGGCGTTTTCAGCTTCCTTCGTGCGCGGCGCGCCAAGGAACGTCACGCCGTAAACTTTCGCCATACACATCACCGCCAACGCGCCGGTAATCGCCAAGCCAACCGCCAGCAGCGGTCCTAACAGACGACCAACAAACGCGCCGCTGTTGCCCAGTTTGAAGAAGGACTGGTAAATCACCCACTCGCCGGCAAAGCCGTTCAGCGGCGGCAACGCAGCCATCGCCATCAGACCGACCAGCATGGCGATAGAAATAACCGGCATCCGTTTACCAATACCGCCCAGTTTTTCGATATCGCGATGACCGGTACGGAACCAGATGCTGCCCGCGCCCAGAAACAGCACGCTTTTGAACAGGCTATGGTTCAGCAGGTGATAGAGCCCGCCGGTCAGACCCAGCGCGATCAGTACCGGCTGATTGAGAGCAATCCCGGTAACGCCTGCGCCCAGACCGAGCAAAATGATGCCGATATTTTCCAGCGTGTGATAGGCCAGCAGGCGCTGAATGTTATGCTCCATCAGCGCGTACAGACCACCGACAAAGGCGGTGATCATCCCAAGCACCAACAGCGCCACGCCCCACCACAGCGGCGCATTGCCGCCAAGCAGAGATAGCGTGAGAATGCCCAGCAGCCCGATTTTCATCACCACGGTCGAGAACAGCGCGGCGGCGGGAGCGCTGGCGTTGGCGTGCGCCTGCGGCACCCAACCGTGTAGCGGGATAATCCCGGCCAGCAGACCAAAGCCGATAACGCCGAGCAGCCAGATATCGGAGCCCAGCGGCAGTTGCTGAGCGCGTTGATCCAGCAACCCCAGATCCAGCGTGCCGTAGCGCTGCCACACCAGCCAGCAGGCGATTGCCAGCAGCAACGTACCGAGACGGCCCAGCGCAAACCACAGTTTGCCCTCTTTGCTACCGCCGGTGAGGAACACGGCGCAGAGCGCCATGATTTCCGCCATCACCACCATCGTCCCCAGATTACTGGCGACCACGGCGCAGACGGCTGCCGCCATCAGCAGGTTGACCAACAGTCCGTTGGCTTTTACCTGTGGATGGCGATGCCAGTCGATATTGAACAGGCTGACGAACAGACCGCACAGCCCCAGCGTAATCAGCCAGATAGCATTCAGCGGCGTTATTTGCAGCATGTGGCCGGTAAACGGCATCACGCCGCTAACCGTAACGGCGCTGGTCAGTGCGGTGAACCCCGCGCCAGCCGTACACAGGCTGCCGACCGCGCCGCCGATACCGGCAATCCAGCCGCTCAGCGCTTTATGAAACGAAAACAGAAACGCCAGAACGGCGGCGGCGGCAAACCACGCGACGCCGCTAGTAATCAGTGAAAGTGAACTCATTATGCATCCCCACTCTGAGCCTGCTGAAACAAGGTGAGATCGCCAAAATCGGTATTAAACGTCAGCTCACGTTTACGTTTGCTGGCGCGGGCGATATCCGTGTTATCCACCAGGTGTAGCGCTTTAGTCGGGCACATCCGCACACAGGCCGGGCCTTGCTCGTCAAAGCTGCACAGGTCGCATTTCACCGCGATAGCGCGTACGCCCGGCACCCAGTCGAGCAACGTACTGACGCGCGCAGGCGCTGGCGGCGCGGGCGGCGCTTTCGGCGTATTGGCGTTCGCTGGAATATGCAGCGGACGGCTGCCGGAAAACTCAATAGCGCCAAACGGACAGGCAATACCGCACAGTTTGCAGCTCACGCACAGGCTTTCATTAAGCTGGACAGCGCCGTCAACGCGATTAATCGCGTTAACCGGGCATACCGTGGCGCATGGCGCATCTTCACAGTGGTGACAAAGCTGCGGCGCAGATTCTTTTTCATTCAGCATCACTTTCAGGCGCGGCATTGACTGCAGGCCATGCTGGCGATGCGTCTCTGAACAGGCGGCCTCACAGGTGTGGCAGCCGATACAGAGAGTGGAGTCAGCAATTACAAAACGATTCACCAGGCATTCCTCAGGTGATTGTCATTTTTGACGAAAACATGCCGTTGAAATGTCATTTTCGACACTTATCGACACGCCCATCCCCAAAACATTCATGACATGGCGCAACGCCACATCGCGAATCAAAGCGGGCAACGCCTCAGGCTTATACCGCCGGGCTGTGTCCCTTTACCAATTGGCGCAAATTAACCGGCGAGTTGGTTTCTACAGCGGTATAGAGGCTGTCGTAAACGCTGGCGATTTTTTCCAGATAGTGCTCCAGTACCTGCTCGCGATCGCGGTTGTTAACCCGTTCGTCAACCTTGCCGTCGATATCGAGCTGCGCCTGTGCAATCAATTGCTTATCTTCGCCATCTTTGGTTTCAACGTAGTACTCAATGGTGTGGCTGTTAAAACCATCCGCCAACGCGACGTAAATACGAAAGTGCTCAAACAGGACAAAGCAAAGATCCCTTTCCGGCGCGCAGCTCATTGCGTGATGCAGGCGCGCTTTCGAGAGGGTGATCCCCTGAACCAGCGAGTTGCAGTAAATATGCCACTGGTCCTGTAGGCGACGATGCCGTTGCGCGATGTAATCGGCCTTTTCGCTTATTTCCCAAATAGTCATGTCAGGTTACCCGTTTAACAGAGATGCCTGCGTTAAGCATTTTCCATGCCAATTTTTAACTTATTGTTTTTAATGGAAGACGCGCACAGTTACTGCCGTTTCGACGCGGTGACGACATGTCATTTCGTCATTGTCGACATTGACCTGCCAGGGGATACAAATATTGGCATAAATATTGCTTTACAGGGGCAACCACTACGGGAGGCGATATGCACGAAATCACCCTCTGCCAACGGGCACTGGAATTGATTGAACAACAGGCTTCAGCATACGGTGCAAAACGTGTGACAGCCGTCTGGATCAAAATTGGCGCATTTTCTTGCGTGGAAACCAGCGCTCTTTCCTTTTGTTTTGATCTGGTATGCCGCGGCACGATAGCAGAAGGTTGTAAACTGCACCTCGAAGAACAGGAAGCCGAATGCTGGTGTGAGCATTGTCAACAATATGTCACGTTGTTAACCCACCGTGTACGTCGTTGTCCGCAATGTCATAGCGATACGCTGCGAATTGTGGCCGATGACGGCTTACAAATTCGGCGCATAGAGATTGATGAAACTGAAGATTAATGCCGGATAGACGCTCGCGTCGCCATCCGGCAGAAAGCCTGTAACAAGAAAAAGATCAGGAGTAAGCGATGTGTACGACTTGCGGTTGCGCTGAAGGCAACCTTTATATAGAAGGCGATGAACATAATCCGCACTCAGCGTTTCGTAGCGCGCCCTTTGCCCCAGCGGCTCGCCCGGCGCTGAATATTACCGGCATTAAAACGCCTGACTTTGCCCCAAGTCAGACCGCAGAAGGCGATCTGCATTACGGCCACGGCGAAGCCGGAACCCACGCGCCTGGTATGAGTCAGCGGCGGATGCTGGAGGTTGAAATCGACGTGCTGGACAAAAATAATCGTCTGGCTGAGCGCAACCGCGCCCGTTTCGCCGCCCGCCAGCAACTGGTGCTCAACCTGGTGTCAAGCCCCGGGTCCGGTAAAACCACCTTGCTGACCGAAACGCTAATGAAATTGAAAGACCGTGTACCGTGCGCGGTAATTGAAGGCGACCAGCAGACAGTGAACGACGCCGCCCGCATCCGCGCTACCGGCACGCCCGCCATTCAGGTCAACACCGGTAAAGGCTGTCATCTTGACGCGCAAATGATCGCCGACGCCGCGCCGCGCCTGCCGCTGGATGACCATGGTATTCTGTTTATCGAAAACGTCGGTAACCTTGTCTGCCCGGCCAGCTTCGATCTGGGCGAAAAGCATAAAGTCGCAGTGCTTTCCGTGACCGAAGGTGAAGATAAGCCGCTGAAATATCCCCATATGTTTGCCGCTGCGTCGCTCATGCTGCTCAATAAAGTCGATCTGCTACCCTACCTCAATTTTGACGTTGAGAAGTGCATCGCCAGCGCGCGTGAAGTGAACCCGGAGATTGAAATTATCCTGATTTCCGCCACCAGCGGCGAAGGCATGGATCAGTGGCTGGCCTGGCTGGAGGCGCAGCGATGTGCATAGGCGTGCCGGGTCAAATCCGCGCCATTGACGGCAATCAGGCAAAAGTTGACGTCTGCGGCATTCAGCGCGACGTCGATCTCACATTAGTCGGCAGTTGTGATGAAAACGGTCAGCCGCGTCTGGGTCAGTGGGTGCTGGTTCATGTCGGATTCGCCATGAGCGTCATTAACGAAGCGGAAGCGCGCGACACGCTCGACGCGCTACAAAATATGTTTGATGTTGAGCCGGACGTCGGCGCACTGCTGTATGGTGAGGAGAGATAATGCGTTTTGTTGACGAGTACCGTGCGCCGGAACAGGTAATGCAGCTCATTGAACACCTGCGTGAACGCGCCGCCCTTCTTCCTTACACTGCCGAACGTCCGTTGCGCATTATGGAAGTCTGCGGGGGTCATACCCACGCGATTTTTAAATTTGGTCTCGATCAGTTACTGCCCGAAAACGTGGAGTTTATTCACGGCCCCGGTTGTCCGGTCTGCGTGCTGCCGATGGGACGTATCGACAGTTGCGTGGAAATCGCCAGTCATCCGGAGGTGATTTTCTGCACCTTTGGCGATGCCATGCGCGTGCCGGGGAAACAGGGTTCTCTGTTGCAGGCTAAAGCGCGCGGCGCGGATGTGCGTATTGTTTATTCTCCGATGGACGCGCTGAAGCTGGCGCAGGATAACCCGACCCGCAAAGTGGTATTTTTCGGGCTGGGCTTTGAAACCACCATGCCGACCACCGCCATCACGCTGCAGCAGGCAAAACAGCGTGACGTGCGAAACTTCTACTTTTTCTGCCAGCACATTACGCTGATCCCGACGCTGCGTAGCCTACTGGAGCAGCCGGACAACGGCATTGACGCCTTTCTTGCGCCAGGCCACGTCAGCATGGTCATCGGCACCGAGGCGTACCAGTTTATCGCCGCCGATTTTAATCGCCCGTTAGTGGTGGCTGGATTCGAACCGCTTGATCTACTGCAAGGCGTGGTCATGCTGGTTGAGCAGAAAATAGCGGCCCTAAGCCAGGTTGAAAACCAATACCGTCGCGTGGTGCCGGATGCCGGAAACATGCTGGCGCAGCAGGCCATCGCCGATGTGTTCTGCGTTAATGGCGACAGCGAGTGGCGCGGCCTGGGCGTGATTGAATCCTCCGGCGTCCACCTGACGCCGGAGTATCAGCGCTTTGACGCCGAAGCGCATTTCCGCCCAGCGCCGCAGCAGGTCTATGACGATCCGCGCGCCCGCTGCGGCGAAGTGCTGACCGGCAGATGCAAGCCGCATCAGTGCCCGCTATTTGGTAAAACATGTAATCCAGAGACCGCGTTCGGCGCGCTGATGGTCTCTTCCGAAGGCGCATGCGCCGCCTGGTATCAGTATCGTCAGCAGGAGTGTGAAGTTTGAACAATATACAACTCGCCCACGGCAGCGGCGGCCAGGCTATGCAACAGTTGATTAATAGCCTGTTTATGGAGGCCTTTGCCAACCCGTGGCTGGCGGAACAAGAAGATCAGGCGCGTCTGGAGCTGGCGCAGCTGACGGCGGAGGGCGACCGTCTGGCGTTTTCTACCGATAGCTATGTGATCGATCCGCTCTTTTTCCCCGGCGGCAATATCGGCAAACTGGCGATTTGCGGTACGGCGAACGACGTTGCGGTGAGCGGCGCGATCCCCCGCTATCTCTCCTGCGGCTTTATCCTTGAAGAAGGGCTGCCGATGGAGACGTTAAAAAGCGTGGTCAATAGCATGGCGGCGACCGCGCGGGAAGCGGGTATCGCCATTGTAACCGGCGACACCAAAGTTGTGCAGCGCGGCGCGGCGGATAAATTGTTTATCAACACTGCCGGCATGGGGGCGATTCCCGCCGATATTCGCTGGGGCGCGCAAACGCTGAGCGTTGGCGATGTGCTGTTAGTCAGCGGTACGCTTGGCGATCACGGCGCCACTATCCTCAACCTGCGTGAGCAACTGGGACTGGATGGCGAGCTGGCGAGCGACTGCGCAGTATTAACGCCGCTTATTCAGACGCTGCGTCATATTGACGGAGTGAAGGCATTGCGTGACGCCACGCGCGGCGGCGTGAATGCGGTCGCCCATGAGTTTGCGGCGTCCTGCGGTTACGGTATTGAATTGTCCGAATCCGCACTGCCGCTCAAACCTGCCGTGCGCGGCGTCTGCGAGCTGTTGGGGCTGGATGCCCTGAACTTTGCCAACGAAGGAAAACTGGTGATTGCCGTTGAACGGCAGGCCGCAGATCGGGCGTTGGCGGCATTACGCGCGCATCCGCTGGGACGTGATGCAGCGCTGATTGGCGAAGTCGTGGAGCGCAAAGGCGTTCGCTTAGCCGGACTCTATGGCGTGAAGCGAACCCTTGATTTGCCACACGCCGAACCATTACCTCGTATATGCTAGCAGCCTGTTGGCAGCATACTGTAGGCCGGATAAGACGCATTTGCGTCGACATCCGGCATTAACGCTGCATGAACGCCTGATGGCGCTTTGCTTATCAGGCCTACGGAGTGTGTGACCAGCGAGTTTGCGGTCAGCCATCCGGCAATAACTTACGACTTATACCTATAATTCATTTACCGTTTTCGCACCGTTTTGCGGTATTTTCCTGGAAAAGCAACATGTCGTATACACCCATGAGCGATCTTGGACAGCAAGGCTTGTTCGATATCACTCGTACCTTATTGCAGCAGCCCGATTTGGCGTCGCTCAGTGAAGCGCTTTCGCAACTGGTAAAGCGTTCAGCGCTCGCCGACAGCGCCGGCATTGTGCTATGGCAGGCGCAGTCGCAACGCGCACAATATTATGCGACGCGAGAAAATGGCCGTCCTGTTGAATATGAAGATGAAACCGTACTGGCGCACGGCCCGGTACGTCGCATCCTTTCTCGCCCCGATGCATTGCACTGTAATTTCCATGAGTTTACCGAAACCTGGCCGCAGCTTGCCGCGAGCGGCCTCTACCCTGAATTTGGTCATTACTGTCTGCTTCCTTTAGCCGCGGAGGGCCGTATTTTCGGCGGCTGCGAATTCATCCGTCAGGAAGATCGCCCCTGGAGTGAAAAGGAATATGACCGTCTGCATACGTTTACCCAAATTGTCGGCGTGGTCGCCGAGCAAATTCAAAACCGGGTAAACAATAATGTCGATTATGATCTATTGTGCCGCGAACGCGATAACTTCCGTATTCTGGTTGCGATTACCAACGCCGTCCTGTCGCGTCTGGATATTGATGAGCTGGTAAGCGAAGTCGCAAAAGAGATCCACCACTATTTCAATATCGACGCAATCAGCATCGTGTTGCGCAGCCATCGCAAAAATAAGCTGAATATCTACTCCACCCACTACCTTGATGAGCATCATCCGGCGCACGAACAGAGCGAAGTCGACGAAGCCGGCACGCTCACGGAGCACGTCTTTAAAAGTAAAGAGATGCTGCTTATCAACCTCAACGAACGCGATCCGCTTGCCCCCTACGAACGCATGCTGTTCGATACCTGGGGCAATCAGATCCAGACGCTTTGCCTGCTGCCGTTGATGTCCGGCAAGACGATGCTTGGCGTGCTCAAACTGGCCCAGTGCGAAGAAAAAGTGTTTACCACCGCCAACCTCAAGCTGCTGCGTCAGATTGCCGAACGGGTAGCCATTGCCGTGGATAATGCGCTGGCCTATCAGGAAATCCACCGACTGAAGGAACGCCTGGTCGACGAAAACCTGGCGCTCACGGAGCAGCTTAATAACGTCGACAGCGAGTTTGGCGAGATCATCGGACGCAGCGAAGCGATGTACAACGTGCTAAAGCAGGTTGAGATGGTGGCGCAGAGCGACAGTACCGTGCTGATTCTGGGCGAAACGGGAACCGGTAAAGAGTTGATTGCCCGCGCCATTCACAACCTGAGCGGACGTAGCGGGCGCAGGATGGTAAAGATGAACTGCGCCGCGATGCCGGCGGGGCTGCTGGAAAGCGATTTGTTTGGTCATGAGCGCGGCGCGTTTACCGGCGCCAGCGCGCAGCGGATTGGCCGTTTCGAGCTGGCGGATAAAAGCTCGCTGTTTCTGGATGAAGTGGGCGACATGCCGCTGGAGCTACAGCCTAAGCTGCTGCGCGTCCTTCAGGAGCAAGAGTTTGAACGTCTCGGCAGCAATAAACTGATCCAGACCGACGTGCGGCTGATCGCCGCGACTAACCGCGATCTGAAAAAAATGGTCGCCGATCGCGAATTCCGTAACGATCTCTACTATCGGCTGAATGTTTTTCCGATCCAGCTTCCTCCGTTGCGCGAACGTCCGGAAGATATTCCACTACTGGTCAAAGCGTTCACTTTCAAAATCGCCCGCCGAATGGGGCGTAATATCGACAGCATTCCCGCCGAAACGCTGCGCACGCTTAGCAGCATGGAATGGCCGGGGAACGTTCGCGAGCTGGAGAATGTCGTCGAGCGCGCCGTGCTGCTGACGCGCGGCAATGTGCTACAACTGTCGCTACCGGATATTACCGCCGTAACGCCCGATACCTCGCCTGTTGCGACTGAAAGCGCCAAAGAAGGCGAAGATGAATATCAGCTTATTATACGCGTGCTGAAAGAGACCAATGGCGTAGTGGCTGGACCAAAAGGCGCGGCGCAGCGTCTGGGGCTTAAACGAACCACCCTGCTGTCGCGTATGAAGCGATTGGGTATTGATAAAGACGCGTTAGCGTAACGGGTTGCCGGATCTGATCCGGCCAGGAGATGATGCGCGCCGTAGGCCTGGCGCTTCCCCTTCACTTCTTGCGCTGATATTTTTCCGGCAATTCCGGAACGGGGCGCTTATCGTCGATAAGGTGCCGCACGGTCAGGACAGGATGCCGCCAAAGCATTCGCGGACCTGCCCAACGCATAATCTGCTTCATCTCCTCGCGTTTAGCCGGCTGATAGCAGTGCACCGGGCACTGCTTACAGGCGGGTTTTTCCTCGCCAAATACGCATTTATCAAGACGTTTTTGCGCGTAGGTGAACAGCGCGTCGTAATGCCCCTGCACCGCTGACGCCTGTGGACACTGGCTTTCATACAGCGCGATCATTTTTTTGATCGTCAGTTTTTCACGAGCGATACGTTTACCAGGCATCGTGCTCTCTCCGAACATTAAGAAGCATTTATTTTACACCTTATCCCTCTTTAGCACTATCACTGCATATCGTCGCCATTACGCAAATAAGAATTATTTTCATTTATTCATGCCTTGTGCTATATAACATAGCAAAGGCTATATTCGATGATTAATTAACCACATTGTTGCGAGGGATACTATGACGAATCTACATCGTCTGAAAACACTCCTGCTTGCCGGTATTGTTGCGATACTCGCGCTATCGCCAGCCTATGCAAAAGAGAAATTTAAAGTCATCACCACGTTTACCGTTATTGCCGACATGGCGAAAAACGTGGCGGGCGACGCAGCGGAAGTCAGCTCAATTACCAAGCCCGGCGCTGAAATCCATGAGTATCAGCCAACGCCCGGCGATATTAAACGAGCGCAGGGGGCACAGCTTATCCTCGCGAATGGTCTGAACCTGGAGCGATGGTTTGCCCGCTTTTATCAGCACCTTTCCGGCGTACCGGAAGTCGTCGTCTCTACCGGCGTCAAACCGATGGGCATTACCGAAGGCCCGTATAACGGTAAACCGAACCCGCACGCCTGGATGTCGGCAGAAAACGCGCTGATTTATGTCGATAACATTCGCGACGCCCTGGTGAAGTACGATCCGGATAATGCGCAGATCTATAAGCAAAATGCCGAACGCTATAAAGCGAAAATTCGCCAGATGGCCGATCCGTTGCGTGCCGAACTGGAAAAAATTCCCGCCGATCAGCGCTGGCTGGTCACCAGTGAAGGCGCGTTCTCTTACCTGGCGCGCGATAATGACATGAAAGAGCTTTATCTCTGGCCAATTAACGCCGATCAACAGGGGACGCCAAAACAGGTGCGTAAAGTGATTGATACCATTAAAAAGCACCATATTCCCGCCATCTTTAGCGAGAGTACGGTTTCCGATAAACCCGCCCGCCAGGTCGCGCGTGAATCCGGCGCGCATTATGGCGGCGTACTGTATGTCGATTCTCTGAGCGCCGCTGACGGCCCTGTGCCAACCTATCTGGATCTGCTGCGCGTCACGACCGAAACCATCGTCAACGGCATTAACGACGGACTGAGGAGTAAACAATGAGTCAATCTGCGATTACCGTTGATCAAGTCACGGTGACGTATCGCAACGGTCATACCGCCCTACGGGACGCCACTTTTCAGGTGCCTGGCGGTTCAATCGCCGCGCTGGTAGGCGTAAATGGTTCCGGTAAGTCTACGTTATTTAAAGCGTTAATGGGCTTTGTGCATCTTGCGCAGGGCGATATCACTATCCTGCAACAGTCAGTCAACAAGGCACTGAAAAAAAACCTCATTGCTTATGTTCCGCAATCGGAAGAAGTGGACTGGTCATTTCCGGTGCTGGTAGAAGATGTGGTGATGATGGGACGCTACGGCCATATGGGCTGGCTACGCCGTCCCAGTGCGCATGATCACGCCTGTGTTGACGCCGCGCTGGCGCGGGTGGATATGCAGGAATATCGTCACAGGCAGATTGGCGAGCTGTCCGGCGGGCAGAAAAAACGTGTGTTTCTTGCCAGGGCCATCGCTCAGGATGGACAAGTAATCCTGCTGGATGAACCTTTTACCGGCGTGGATGTAAAAACCGAAGCGCGAATCATCGATCTACTACGGGAACTGCGCGATGAAGGCCGCACGATGCTGGTCTCAACGCATAATCTCGGCTCCGTCACCGAGTTTTGCGACTATACGGTAATGATTAAAGGAACCGTACTGGCCAGCGGCCCTACCGAAACCACGTTTACCGCCGCGAATCTGGAACAGGCGTTTAGCGGCGTTCTACGCCATATCGCGCTAAGCGGAGGCGAAGAGCACATCATCACCGATGACGAGCGCCCCTTTATTTCCCGGCGCGTGGCCAGCGGAGGAAAATCGTCATGAACTGGCTTGTTGAGCCGTTTGGCTACCAGTATATGCTCAACGCGATGTGGGTCTCCGCAATGGTGGGCGGTCTGTGCGCGTTTCTCTCCTGCTATTTGATGCTCAAAGGCTGGTCGCTCATTGGCGATGCGCTATCTCACTCTATTGTGCCTGGCGTCGCTGGCGCCTGGATGTTAGGGCTGCCCTTCTCGCTCGGCGCGTTTCTTTCCGGCGGACTGGCGGCAGGCAGTATGCTCTTTCTTAACCAACGCTCACGCCTGAAAGAAGACGCGATTATCGGGCTTATCTTCTCCTCTTTTTTTGGCGTCGGCCTTTTTATGGTGTCGCTCAATCCGATGTCGGTGAATATCCAGACGATTATTCTCGGCAACGTGCTGGCGATCGCGCCAGCGGATATTGCGCAACTGGCGATTATCGGCGCAGTCTCGCTGACGATTCTGCTGTTAAAGTGGAAAGATTTGATGGTCGTCTTTTTCGATGAGACCCATGCGCGTTCTATCGGGCTTAATCCGGGTCGACTAAAATTGTTGTTTTTCACTCTATTGTCCGTCTCTACCGTGGCGGCCCTGCAAACCGTTGGGGCGTTCCTGGTGATCTGTCTCGTCGTCACGCCGGGCGCGACGGCCTGGTTACTCACCGACCGTTTTCCACGTCTGCTCATGATTGCCGTCGTGATTGGCAGCCTGACCAGTTTTCTGGGCGCATGGCTTAGCTACTGGCTGGATGGCGCCACTGGCGGAATTATTGTCGTCATGCAAACCTTACTGTTCATCACGGCCTTTATTTTCGCCCCGAAACACGGTCTGTTAGCCAACCGTCGACGCGCCCGCCTGCAGAAGGAGCCGACATGTTCTTAACAACGTTACTGGAACCCTTTCAGTTTGATTTTATGGTGAACGCCCTTATGGTTTCGGTCATTGTAGCGATTCCCTGCGCCTTACTGTCCGTGTTTTTAGTGTTAAAAGGCTGGGCGTTAATGGGCGACGCAATGAGTCATGCGGTATTCCCCGGGGTCGTGCTGGCATATATTGTGGGGATCCCCCTGGCGATTGGCGCTTTCATTGCCGGATTATTTTGCGCTATCGCCACCGGCTATCTGGACGATAACAGCCGCATCAAACGTGATACGGTGATGGGCATCGTCTTTTCCGGGATGTTTGGCGCAGGTCTGGTGCTCTATGTTTCTATTCAATCGGAAGTGCATCTGGATCACATCCTGTTTGGGGATATGCTGGGCGTATCGCTGGGGGATATCGTACAAACGTCGGTTATTGCGCTGGGTATTGCGTTAATCATAGGGCTGAAATGGAAAGATCTCCTGCTACACGCTTTTGACCCGCACCAGGCGAAAGCCAGCGGGCTGAATACCACGCTACTGCATTATGGCCTGCTATGTATGATTGCGCTGACTATCGTCGCCACGCTGAAATCGGTGGGCATTATTCTGTCAATCTCACTACTTATCGCCCCCGGCGCAATTGCCATTTTGCTGACGCGACGCTTTGCGCGCGCGCTGGGATTAGCGGTGAGTCTGTCAGTTATTACCGCTTTTGCGGGTGTCTATCTGTCTTTTTACCTTGATAGCGCGCCAGCGCCGACCATCGTGGTATTATTTGCCATCGTGTTTATTGTGGTATTTATTTACGCAACATGGCGCGACAGGAGTAATGAAATCGTACCAGAGGCGCAAGGTTAACACTTTTTTGCCTGCTATTCAGGAAACATACGGTCATAATATAGAGTAGTTTTATGGCGCTGGAAGGATTTCCTCTGGCAGGCAACCTCATAATTTCATTACGGTTTAAGTAAAGACTTATATTCAGCTATCCTTTTTTTATGAGCGGATATAGAGAGTTTTTTATCGTTTAGCATAACGGCATTGTTATCGAATCGCTCATAAAGCGTTTCATTCTTTTTGTTTACTATACTGCTTCCCGCCGCCGGATTGGCCTGCACATATTCATTTAATCGTTGTACGCCTTGAGTATGTTTGTAAAAACTCACCGGCAGATAGCGGTCTGCTTTATCGGACGGGAGAAAAGGTTCTTCACCACACAGACGTTCACAAATATTATCTTCATGAATTTTTACTAAGTTCATAAATTCAAGCTGAAGTTTTTTGGCGAGCGCCAGGCTAAAAATACCGCATTCAGAAGAGCTTCGTTGAATGTCCAGCTCGACCATAGCAAAATAACAATCAGGCAATTGTTCACGTTCAAGAGCTGCTTTGGTCCTCAACGCCAGTAAAGCAGGTCCAAAAGCGCTACACGCTGCTGGTTCGAACAAAATCACCGATGTCTTTCCGTCCATAACTCTAAAATCGACGACTGAAATATGGATACCTGAACTTCCCATATTTACGAGAAATCGGGCAGATTCAACGCCTTCCATTCTGGTCTCCTTTATAGAGGAAACAAGCTCATGGACTGACATAACAAATTTAAGATTTAACTCTGGATACTTCTTATTGGCCTGTGCAACAAGAAAAGGCATCATTTCGAGATCGGTTTCCTCGTAACTGATATGAATCCAGCTGCCATCTATAATTTCACTTTCCAGACGCTCAACAATACAGGTCAATGCTTCGGTGTTTAGCTCCCCGCTGACGTCAGGCGGCGATAAACTCGCCCCCATATTACGAGCCGTAGGACTTAGCATACTTTTCCCTCCACATGATAGCTCCTGCACCGAAAATATCATCTTTAACTTTTCAGATTCAATATATTGCCTGCAAAAATATGCCTCAATGATTGAGCCAGGCTACCAGCCACCTCCGGATGATTATATATAAGAATTACTACTCAAAAAATCTTTTTTATAATAAAAGCTCAACACATGGTCATAAATGATAAAAAATATTTTAATTCATTCCTACCGCAATCGGTAACGCGCAATTATCGTCAGGTACAGCAGGGTTATGTGCAAAAGCAGTGCGCTGTAAATGCGCGTCTAGTTTCAGTCCCCGGAACAGCGATAGCGGTGAAGAGTCCATCCCCAAACGATACATAACCTTCTTACGATAAATACTGACGGTTTTTGTTCCCAGACCAAATTTTTTCGCCAGTTCAATTGCCGGATGTCCGGAGGATAATAATATCAGCAGCGCATATTTCGCCTGCGTGACACCGGGAGGTAGATTCCACCAGGCGTATTGATTGATATTAAACAATACCTCTTCCGGCGTCTCGCCGGCATTAAAAGCATACGTAGCAGCCACGGTTTTCTTTTGTGGCCTGTGGCAGAAACGCAGCCAGGCTTCCGGAAGACGGAGCTTCTCTCGCTCCGAGCGGATAGCGCAGGATAGTTCGTCTTTTAAAACATAATCCATAACGCCAAAATATTGCAGCACACAGCGATCGATATAATACAAGCGATCTGCCACTACCAAAACTTTACGGTTCTGCAACCGCGTCAGCAACGCATGAAAAAGATAAACATGCTCATGCGGGTTCAAAGCTAAAATCAGCCCGGCGTCCGGCATATCGGATAGAGAATGCAAAAGTGCGGTTAATGAGTTACACGTTTTAACGCACTTTTCCGGATATTTTTGCTTAAAAATAGACTGAAGGGCATAACAATTAGTCCAGTTAATACCGTATATAATTACATTTCTCATTTATTTATCCTTTTTTGAAAACTGACCACAGCTTCGGTAATGATTTTTCTTCCTGGGCGACTACTGCGCAAGTAGATAACGCCTTCTTACTACAAAGGTAATAAGACCAGATACGTTATTACATGCGCAATGTCGTTACCGAAATGAATTCCTTTTACAAATCTGATAATGATTAAATTTGCTGTTTTACTTTACTGTAATCTCTTAGAGTACAACGATTGCCCGACGCCTGGTGGCCATGTATGTCTGACAATGAACGCTTTCGATTCCCTTTCATTAACTATATATCACTGGTGTAGCGATACTGAAATATACACTACGATTAAAAAAATATTTGGTATCTGTAACGCAAACAGATAGTAACGTTTAAAATAATTTCACAAATCAATGGTTCATCGTACGCATAAAGCTAAGCGGTGTAATCTTAAAATGCCGTTTAAAAATAGCGATAAAATAAGAAGGCGTATCATAGCCACACATCGTCGCGACTTGTGAAATATTTCCAGCCCCCATACGTAATAATTTTATAGCCTGATTCATACGAGCATCCAGATATATTTTGCTAAAACTCACCTCTTCAGCGGCCAGTTTTCGCTTCAGACTTGATACGCTCATAAACAGCTTTCCTGCCACCTCAGCCTGTGACCATTTGCGGGTGAGATCGCTGATAATAATGTTATAAACTTTCTCTTTTGTCGTAATTTTTATTGCTCGCTCAAGGAAATCAAACCCACCGGGCTTACGTACAAATGCCGATATAAGATACATCAATGAGAAATATGAATAATCATGATCATCAATACTCACATTACTACAAACCCGTGGACATGCCACACCATGCAAAATAGAGTCAAAAGTATCACTCATCCCTGGCAACAAGTCCGCATGAAAAAAATACTTTGGTTTCGTTTTTAATGATAGCTCTCGATCATTATAGTTTCTTGTACTGTAAAAAACTTTGTAGAATTTTTGCATTAAGTCATAGGAAACTTCCAGTGAAGAAAAATCAATATGCCCTTCTATTTCGCTCATACTAAGCGTGATTGTTTGATCTTTTTCCAATAAAAATAAACACGGCGCAGATTGTTCGATGAACTCCCCAAATTCGTTTTCAATTCGCAAACTGCCTTTATTAAGTTTAAACAATAAGCAGTTTGCGACATAATAGTCTCTTACGTCAGCTAATCCATTTATTAATGGAAATTTGTTCGGCTGTTGAAGGTGATTATTGCTAATGGCCTCAACTGATTTATTCATTGAAGGCAATACCATATTTTATCCTGTGTGCTATAAGGAACTCAAAATCGTTATATTCTTATAAACAAATAATTAAAACTCACAGAGATGATTTAAATCCGATTTTTTTATTATTATAGCCAATAATTACATTCCAACGCGCGTTCATTTCGTCACAAAAAGATACCCTTACAAACTTTATGCACAATTTTGTAATAAAAGCTTACAATATTAATATAATCATTTCAGAATAAAACGGCTGGCAGACATCTTAATAATCCATATACATCAATAAGATAGACACACTGGCATGGTGCATTTTCTGCATTATTTGCTGATATATACACCATACCTTATCACAAATCGCCAGCAATGGGGGTTCACCAGTCAATTGCCTCTTTGTTTTCCCCGCCCGATAAAATAATCTCCTGCATCCAGGAGGTCATTTGTGACTGTGCGTTCATTGTACCAACTAATACCCCGTTTAAAGCCTCATATAAATGGGTGCCCGGTTCAACTTTTGCTAACATGTTTTGTAGCATAGCCGTTTGCTGCTCAAAAGAAACAAAAGCCGAATCACCACTGTTAGGATCTTTGAAGGCATTCATCTCTTGATAAATGCTATCTTTAAGCGTTTCAGAAGAGGCTGACTCAGGAAGCGCCAAAAGTCGTTGGTAGAATGCATCATAAAGATCAACGTCGCCGCCATTGCTTAAAGGCGCGCTATCCACATTATTCAGCATAGCGGCCCTGGCACTCAACGAAACCACACCCGTCGCTTCAGTATCTGCTGTCGGGACCAAATAAGAAGTCGGAATCGTACCCGGTATCACCTTATAACCTCCGCTTGCGTTTTTGTCTTCCATTCATCAATAAGTGCGTTAATGGCGTTATCAGAAATTGTCCGGCAGTCTTGTGGAAGTTCATCAAGATGATGCTTAATGACGCCTACTGCCGTTTCAACAAATTGTTCAGGTGAAAATTCTGCGATCTGATCGCCGCAACTCATGATAAAGCGCTGTTCCTGATGATATTTAAGATTAAAAGTGCCTGGCCAGTTCTCCATAAGCAACACCATCAGTTTTTGGTGATCTTTTTTCGCATTAACTGGCAGTGTTAAAAAAAGTTGCCCCTCAGGCTTATCGAAATCCCTTAGCCACTCATCCAGGACGGTTAAAAGCGTTTCGGGATGGTCGACCGCAGCTGAAAATAACTCGCGGGCATAAATCTGTATTTTTTCCATCCACTTCCAGGCCATTGTCTGATTATCAGTAAGATAAGCGGCGACCTGCTGTAACGCGTCTATCATTCCCTGCTCGTAACCTTCCTGATAGGCGTACATCCGCAAGGTCTTTGCCTCTTCTTCCGCCTCTCGCAAAATACGCTTAGCCCGTTGATGCGCCTGCTGTTCTAATCTTTCAATAGAGAAATAACGTTCCAGCGTTTTACGCTTTATCAGTATCCCCTCAACAGGCGAAAGCGGGGACGGTATTGGGATATTTTTGAGCATATTGTAAGGCCAGTAGCAAAATTGACATTTCTACAGCATCCTGCTTCAATGCCTCCTCAATAAATGGAGGAAAAAGCAAAGGAAAACGCTGTGCTAAAGATTCAGGTAAAAATTCATTTAGGGCATTTAACTGTGCATACCCGACGCTAAGTAAAAACCGGTGATTCGGCGCCTTATTGCAGACAGATAAACTTGTTCCCTGATGTATTGCCAAAAATGCTTGCGCCCAATCCGGCAGGCCAAGCAAGGCTCCCTGCCTTGCCAGATCGGCTCTCAGTTTATGGCAACCGAGTAAATACGCTACTTGCGGCAGTCGGCGCCACTGACGCAGCCACAGCTGCGTCAGTGAGTTTTGAATACACTCCTTTTCTCCGTTCTTAAGCCGCCATGCCGCCAGTATTAACTCATTTGCCGCCGCCCTGGCGGCGGGTCTGACAATCATTTCCGGCGCTATCTGCAACCGCTGAGGATGGATATACGATAACGGATCAAAAATGATTCTTTGCCAGATAATGGGTAATGGCTGCCTATTCATTTGACGATTTCGCCTTATCATCAGCCGTTATGCCTTTCTTATTGCGGGCATAATGGTTTTTGTAATACCAGACGCCAAAGCCTGCTGACATCACGGATAACAAAATAATCAACACAATCCAACTGGTTGCAAAAGAATTACGTTTTACTGGTGTGCCGGGAGCCTGTAATTGGGCATCAGAACGTTCTGACAACACAACAGAAATGTTGTCATAATCCACATCGGCAAAACTATTCTTTAAGAAACGCTTGATATCGCTGATCTGATGCGCAAGCGGCGAACCTCGTTCATATACGGCTAATGCCGACAGATGAACAGGTTTTGGCGGGCGGCCATTTTCACCAGCATCAATATCATAACTAATATGGACCCTGGCGGAGAGCACGCCCTCCATCGTCTGTAATGACTGTTCCAGTCGCTGTTCAATAGCCGAATATAACCTGGCCTTTTCAGCTCGCGGAGACGATACCAGCGAATCCGCCGGGAACATCTGCGCTATTTCCACCCGTGGCCGGGGAGGAAGCTGATAAGTTTTAATCCAGTACACCGCAGCGGTAAAATCAGGCTCAGCAACGGTAATGCTATAGCCCAATTTTCCGCTATCAATTTTATTCGCCTCTATATTGTGCATTTGCAGAACGGCAATGACCTCATTAGCCTGTTCCTGGTCCAGTCCTTTTAAAAGATCCTTATCCTTACAGCCGGCAAGGGTCATTACCAGCAGAAAAGTATATAGATATCGACGAATCATGAGCGTAATAGCGTTTCAACAGCCCCGACTCCTTTACGAGTAAGGGTACTGACCATAGAAACATACAGGTTATAATCTGAAATCATCTCTTGCGAAATAGCCAGCTCTTTAGGATCCGTCACCAGATTAGGGTCCTCAATCCTGTTGGTAATCGTCTGTTTATCCACAGCCGTGGCAATCGCCGAACCAGAAAAAGCCTGGAGTAGCCGGTCATCCAGCGAGACAATGTCCGTTTCCATAGACCTGATATTGACCGCCTGCCCTATAACGGCATTCTCAGGGACAATAGTTGCAATCGACATAATCCACCTTATAACTGATTAACGGAAGTTCTGAATAATGGCAGCATCAATATCCTTAAAGACTTTTACCGTGTTCGATTGCGCGTTACGGTACAAGTTATATTCCGAGAGCTTACTCTGATACGCCGCCAGTAGCGCCGGATCGGAGGGTTTTGCTGCTAATTTATCCAGCGCCTCTGTTACCTGCGTTTGTAGATTATCAACGCCCGTATCAAATTTTGCTGAGACGTCATCCAGATAGCCTGACCAAGGTGTTGCCATAATGACTTCCTTATTTGCGTTAAATTAAAGTGGGCTTGGGAAATACCAATGGCCTGGGCTCATTTTGATATAACCTTCCGCCCCGTACTGAAATGAGCGCCCCTTGAGCCAGTCATCTTTTAATTCGATCGCAAACTGCACATAGCGTCCTCCCCATGTGCGGTAATAGCTATCGACAAATTGACGGGCTCTGAGTATTTCTACATCATCGAGCGCCCCCTGAATAACAAACGTTACGCCCCCCTTATGATTCCTGCGGGAATAAGGTAACGCCTGCTGTTTTAGCCCCGCTTCCGCCTGGCCTGCTGCGGTAACATCGTCCATCAACGTGATGTTAACCGAATCCGCGTAAGGCATTAGCGCTCTCAGCTTTTGACTTAACACCTCGAGCTCTTTCTTGCTCATCGTGTTTCGCTGGCGGCTTAGCCAGAAAACGGGTTTACGCGGCTCATCGAAATGAATCCGATAATAAGCCAGCTGCGGATAATAGGTATCCAGCCAGATAGAGATACGCTTATTTTCTTCGTTTTCGTTAATCACTCGCGCATTTTTATCATAATCGCCCCTCGCTAAAACCTGACGAGCCCACAGCGTATCTCTTTCATTTTGCGCAGCGACATAGAGCATTTTGTCCCGGCCTGGCAACACCTGAAAACGCTCCTTCTCCTGCCCCAATAACGAATCGAGCTCTGCGGCCTGCCGCTGCGGCGAGTTAAGTATCCATAACGTCCCCACAGTCCCAATTCCCAATATAAAAAACCCGGCCAGTGCGGCTACAATTCCGTTTTTAAAACGCGGCTCGTTCTTTTTTGCAGACGTTTCTAACTTCTCAGGCTGCTCGGGCACCCACGGCTCGCTTTCCGGGCGAATCAGGATAAGCAATTCACCGACCTGTATTGGCGTATTTAATTGCACCGAACGAGATTCAGAATTTCCTTCTTTCAGCTCATGGAGTATAATTTCGGTCGTATCCGTATCCACCTGGATTTCAAAATTTACTCCGCCATGGTCCAGCGGGATAAAAAAGCTATCGGCAGGTATATCAGGGAGTTGGCCTGAAGCAGTGAGCGCATCACTCTGACCTACCACAAAGAGTGTTCGGCCTGTCAGCAATGGAAACTCACAGCCGTTCAGTGAGCTGTTAAGTAATCGAACTATGTATGGCCCAGGGCTTGTTATCGTCTTCTCTTTTGATGTTTCCATATATACTGTTAGCGATGTCTGTCGTTCTCGATAGCAGCAGATTACCGCACAGGACACAGGGATTCCTGATGAAAATAGAATGAAAAGTGAGAAATAAAATCAATTTATTCTGTATAATGCGTCTCAACACATATTAAAAGAACCATCATCCCCATTGGGGCTTAAACTACTGTAGATAAATTACCCAAATTTGGGTTCTTTTGGTGTAACAATCAGACCATTGCCAACACACGCTAATAAAGAGCATTTACAACTCAGATTTTTTCAGTAGGATACCAGTAAGGAACATTAAAATAACATCAACAAAGGGATAATATGGAAAATGTAACCTTTGTAAGTAATAGTCATCAGCGTCCTGCCGCAGATAACTTACAGAAATTAAAATCACTTTTGACAAATACCCGGCAGCAAATTAAAAGTCAGACTCAGCAGGTTACCATCAAAAATCTTTATGTAAGCAGTTTCACTTTAGTTTGCTTTCGGAGCGGTAAACTGACGATTAGCAATAATCACGATACGATTTACTGTGACGAACCTGGGATGTTGGTGCTCAAAAAAGAGCAGGTAGTTAACGTGACGCTTGAAGAGGTCAATGGCCACATGGATTTCGATATACTCGAGATACCGACGCAACGACTTGGCGCTCTCTATGCACTTATCCCAAACGAGCAGCAAACCAAAATGGCGGTACCCACAGAGAAAGCGCAGAAAATCTTCTATACGCCTGACTTTCCTGCCAGAAGAGAGGTATTTGAACATCTGAAAACGGCGTTCTCCTGTACGAAGGATACAAGCAAAGGTTGCAGTAACTGTAACAACAAAAGTTGTATTGAAAATGAAGAGTTAATTCCTTATTTTCTGCTGTTCCTGCTTACTGCTTTTCTCCGACTCCCGGAGAGTTATGAGATCATCCTTAGCTCGGCTCAGATAACGTTAAAGGAGCGCGTTTACAACATTATATCTTCGTCACCCAGTAGACAGTGGAAGCTTACGGATGTTGCCGATCATATATTTATGAGTACGTCAACGCTCAAACGGAAACTTGCAGAAGAAGGTACCAGCTTTAGCGACATCTACTTATCGGCAAGAATGAATCAGGCAGCAAAACTTTTACGCATAGGCAACCATAATGTTAATGCTGTAGCATTAAAATGTGGTTATGACAGCACGTCCTACTTCATTCAATGTTTCAAAAAATATTTTAAAACTACGCCATCGACATTCATAAAAATGGCGAACCATTAACATTTTTTGTATCTGTCACTTAAGTAAAGATTTTTATTAAAATTGTAATAATTTAAAATTCAGACTGCGCATTAACACGCTCTATCAGGATGGGAGGCTATTCAATATCATTGTTCTGTCCGGAAGACAGCTTATACTGATATCTCTGGTAATTTAAAGTAAGGCTGATTATATAACACGATTTTTGTGAACTTGTCATCGCTATGATGACTGGTAAAACGATATTGCCTTATTCACAGCGTAAGAATTCGTCCAGATGACACTATCTCCTTCCGGCTTTAACCCTGTGGATTAAGGCCGGCATTTTATTCATATTTATACATCATCCGTTCCCTCTGAGAACTATTTGCCTGAACGGTTTATACCGAAACAGTCACGCTTGTTAGCTTTCTGCCAGGCATACCTCCTCTCTTCCTCCTGATATCGATATAATGCCTGGAGCCAGCCTGAGGATGATACTGCTCATAACCCTCCTGCCTTTTTGACGCTATAACTGAAGGGAGTAAAGAAAAGACGATATCATTATTTTGCAAAAAAATATAAAAATAAGCGCACCATTAAAAACAGTCTTTCATTTATATTTTGGAACCTAAGACAAATTACACTCTTAAACTTTCAACGAATGGTCATTTAGTGGAAATCTTCGAGAAAAATGGTTCTGATGGTGTAATTATCAGACCATTAACCATGAAGATATAATAAGCAGCATTTACACCCCAAAAAAATGCAGTAAGATAGCTACAAAACTAATCTCTATTGCAATGAGGCCAAGTTAAATATGTAAATATTTAGATGCCCGGCGCTGACTCTCTCTGCACCAGGATATACGGCAGCGTCCATTCGATAATCACAGTTAGTTATAACAATATTATTACCAACATGTCAGTTATTTAAAGCACAGGCATAAGCTAAATAATCAAATGTTAAAAACATATAAACCCGAGCCCGTAGAATATGACATTAAGCTCATAATAAAAGCTCAACCTGACCGTTAGTACTAACAGCAGAATTACTGAAACAGTAGATTCTATCCTAACGACTTGTATTAGTTATTATAACTTTTCACCCTGTAAGAGAATACACTATTATCATGCCACATTTTAATCCTGTTCCTGTATCGAATAAAAAATTCGTCTTTGATGATTTCATACTCAACATGGACGGCTCCCTGCTACGCTCAGAAAAGAAAGTCAATATTCCGCCAAAAGAATATGCCGTTCTGGTCATCCTGCTCGAAGCCGCCGGCGAGATTGTGAGTAAAAACACCTTACTGGACCAGGTATGGGGCGACGCGGAAGTTAACGAAGAATCTCTTACCCGCTGTATTTATGCCTTACGACGTATTCTGTCGGAAGATAAAGAGCATCGTTACATTGAAACACTGTACGGACAGGGCTATCGGTTTAATCGTCCGGTCGTAGTGGTGTCTCCGCCAGCGCCGCAACCTACGACTCATACATTGGCGATACTTCCTTTTCAGATGCAGGATCAGGTTCAATCCGAGAGTCTGCATTACTCTATCGTGAAGGGATTATCGCAGTATGCGCCCTTTGGCCTGAGCGTGCTGCCGGTGACCATTACGAAGAACTGCCGCAGTGTTAAGGATATTCTTGAGCTCATGGATCAATTACGCCCCGATTATTATATCTCCGGGCAGATGATACCCGATGGTAATGATAATATTGTACAGATTGAGATAGTTCGGGTTAAAGGTTATCACCTGCTGCACCAGGAAAGCATTAAGTTGATAGAACACCAACCCGCTTCTCTCTTGCAAAACAAAATTGCGAATCTTTTGCTCAGATGTATTCCCGGGCTTCGCTGGGACACAAAGCAGATTAGCGAGCTAAATTCGATTGACAGTACTATGGTTTACTTACGCGGTAAGCATGAGTTAAATCAATACACCCCCTATAGCTTACAGCAAGCGCTTAAATTGCTGACTCAATGCGTTAACATGTCGCCAAACAGCATTGCGCCTTACTGTGCGCTGGCAGAATGCTACCTCAGCATGGCGCAAATGGGGATTTTTGATAAACAAAACGCTATGATCAAAGCTAAAGAACATGCGATTAAGGCGACAGAGCTGGACCACAATAATCCACAAGCTTTAGGATTACTGGGGCTAATTAATACGATTCACTCAGAATACATCGTCGGGAGTTTGCTATTCAAACAAGCTAACTTACTTTCGCCCATCTCTGCAGATATTAAATATTATTATGGCTGGAATCTCTTCATGGCTGGTCAGTTGGAGGAGGCCTTACAAACGATTAACGAGTGTTTAAAATTGGACCCAACGCGTGCAGCCGCAGGGATCACTAAGCTGTGGATTACCTATTATCATACCGGTATTGATGATGCTATACGTTTAGGCGATGAATTACGCTCACAACACCTACAGGATAATCCAATATTATTAAGTATGCAGGTTATGTTTCTTTCGCTTAAAGGTAAACATGAACTGGCACGAAAATTAACTAAAGAAATATCCACGCAGGAAATTACAGGGCTTATTGCTGTTAATCTTCTTTATGCTGAATACTGTCAGAATAGCGAGCGTGCCTTACCAACGATAAGAGAATTTCTGGAAAGTGAACAGCGTATTGATAATAATCCGGGATTATTACCGTTAGTGCTGGTTGCCCACGGCGAAGCTATTGCCGAGAAAATGTGGAATAAATTTAAAAACGAAGACAATATTTGGTTCAAAAGATGGAAACAGGATCCCCGCTTGATTAAATTACGGTAAAATCTGAGAGAGGAGATATGCATTATTTTTTTATCATCGTAATCTGGTTGCTTAGCATAAATACAGCATGGGCTGATTGCTGGCTTCAGGCTGAAAAAATGTTCAATATTGAATCCGAACTACTTTACGCTATCGCCCAGCAGGAATCGGCGATGAAACCTGGCGCCATTGGTCATAACCGAGATGGTTCAACCGATCTTGGCCTGATGCAAATTAACAGCTTCCATATGAAAAGGCTGAAAAAAATGGGGATTAGTGAAAAACAGTTGTTACAGGACCCCTGCATTTCTGTCATTGTGGGCGCATCCATTTTATCAGATATGATGAAAATCTACGGTTATAGCTGGGAGGCCGTTGGCGCTTATAATGCCGGGACGTCGCCGAAACGATCGGATATAAGGAAACGTTATGCTAAAAAAATTTGGGAGAATTACAGAAAATTAAAAGGGATGTCAGCAGAAGAGAAAAACAAAAGACTTTCTATCGCGGTAAACAAATAATGAGACAGGAATAGCTTACTTTCAGATAGTTCTAAAAGTAAGCTATATTTTTATCAGCTTGCCGTCGTCATAAGCAACTGGGCTTGCATTGCTTTTAGTTGTACAAACTGTGAGGCGTCTTCCAGCATTCTATTGTTCCGTGAATCCCGGAAATCTGCACGTACCTGCTCCAGATTACTATGAGGATTATCCTTAAGTACAAGGGCCGCCGCCATCGTTCCGGTTCTCCCCACTCCGCCCAGACAATGAATCATCGGTAAATGCTTATCTGATGAACTACGCCCCGGCGCGCCATTTTGGTTACTATTTTTCACCCTATCCGCCAGGTATTCTAACTGATCCGTAGACGGTAACGGCTGGTGATCTGGCCAATTTTTCACATGCAATACCGGGATTGTATACCGCTTTTCCCCGCAGGACAGTTGCATATTGTATTGGTCTATCGCTTCTCCCTGACTGGCTGAGCTCACTTTTTGGCTGTTGGTATGCACCTCGCCAAAGGTGTAGCTCCCTCTGAAATAGGGTGGTAATTGTTTTGCCTGCATCTGATCTTCCGACGTTAACACCACCAGGCACGAGCATTCTTTTTCAAGAAGCATTTTCATATGCGCTTCCAGCGCATCCGGCGTATTTTTTGGGTACGAACCGGCTAATGCCACAGGCTTACCGTCAAAAGTTAACGTATTCACTGGCACAGGCATTCCATCGCTCAGTTTCACCTGGGTTTGCTGATTAATTGGAATGCTGCTGACCGCAAATCGTGCCAGGCCCAGTGTCGGTCCGCTCATCGTCTGTGGCATTGGCGCGCCGGCTTCTATTTTCTCAAGTTCAGCTGTAACATTTTTCAGTTCTTTAGCAATAACGTGAATTTTTTTTACAGCCTGGGTTAATTCATGAGTAGAGGCTTTATCAACCCACCTCTCAACCTCTCCTCCACAGGTTCCCCATTGTGAGAACCGGGCTACACCGACCTGAATATTTGTTAACGTTGTAACATAATCATTAAGTTGTTTAGCCTCTGGAATTTTATTTAAATTCTGTAAATTCGTCATTAATGAACGCAGCGGGCCGTTACCTGAAGCCATCTCCTGG
Organism: Salmonella sp. SAL4457; assembly: GCF_046548235.1. Classification (NCBI taxonomy): domain Bacteria; kingdom Pseudomonadati; phylum Pseudomonadota; class Gammaproteobacteria; order Enterobacterales; family Enterobacteriaceae; genus Salmonella; species Salmonella sp. SAL4457. Next base: position 528,465 of record NZ_JBGDZO010000002.1, on the reverse strand, counting down.
AAGTTTTCTCGCAGGCTATTTCCATCCATTTGTTCCAGTTGCGGTAATGTTCTTTTAAGTCCCTTTAGCGCGATATCGAGTAAAGGTTGCTTACTTTCTGCTCCAACATCGTTATTTTTTTCTGCCACTTTTGTATCGCCGCCTTTTATGACTAAAGCGGCATTCCTGACACCAACATTATCCTTGCTCTTAATAAGGTTTATAAACCCTTCGTCAGCAGCTTTTACACACTCCGTGATCTGCACTGCTAAACGTTGGGTAAGGGGTTTGTTCATATTTATACGGGACATTAACAGTGCGTCATTAACCGCTGTTCCCCCATATTTTTCCGTTAGTGCATGGAGAAATGTCTGTAAAATCTTTTGGTCCTGTACTCTGATATTTTCCGTATGTTTTTGCACCACTTCAGTGTTTTTAAATAACGGCATTTTTCCAAGCCAGGTTAATACTTTTGACGAAAATTTTTCAGGCGCAACATATGCCTTATCAGTATTTTCCTTAGCAATATAAAGTCGGGCATCATTCGACACACCAACTTTTGAAAACGAAGACAACGTTAAATTATTCAATTTTCTCTCCTCATACTTTAGCATATTCCTGCAGTATGTTTTTGAGCGCTTCCTGCTGATTCACAAATGACTCAAGCTGCGATATAATATGGTAAGTATTTGTCAGATCGGTAATTGCATGTATAAGCAACAACGTCTCTGCGGCATCAATATACGCTAACGTACCTTCATTATTCGCAGCCAGTTCACCATTAATCACCATAATCTGCCGCCAGATAGAATCGCCACAAACAGGCGATAACGGTATAATCATACCGTTCAATAACCAGATATCATCTTTAGCTTCAATAGACGTAAAAATATCGCTATCGAGTAATAATAAGCACTGATTGTTGTCGTCAAAAGTGAGCGGTAAACCCAATTTCTCACCAATATTAGCGATAATATCCTGGTGTGCTTGCAATTTACTTTCCTCTTGAATTATATCTTTTATAAGATTGCTTCTTCAAATTTAATCTGGTTACACAATGTCTTGATACTTTTTCGCGCCCATCGCCGGGCGCAATATTTCTCTCCTTTAATCCAGTAGAATAGCCATTCACTACGCATCGGAACACATATCAGCAGCTCCTTCGGATCATTTTCAACATGACGTAACTTGCCTTTAATAACAAAACGCGAACTGTCAGCAATATCATCATATATTGCAGCCATACCTGAACCGGGTACTACATGTGTGATGATTTTCATAACAATTAATCTTATTCAATTGTTGTCAAGCGAGAGAAAAATACTACACCCTGGACTCAAGACTTTTTTTAACAACACGGCATATATCCGCAAAGGTCGTCATATCAGGAAGATCGTTTTCATTGCAACTAATGTCAAACTCCTCACTAAGACCAAATACAATATCAATTAAATCCAATGAGTCAGCGTAAAGATCCTCAACCAGATGGGTCTGACCATTGATACTATCAACATCAACGGCAATACAGGAGGTGATCACTTTTTTGACTCTTGCTTCAATATCCATATTCATCGCATCTTTCCCGGTTAATTAACGCTGCATGTGCAAGCCATCAACGGTAGTAATAACCCGATCCACGCCAGGTTTATTCAGGTATGACTCGTAAGCCGGGCCAGCTCGCCAGCTACCGTCTCCGATAAGGCCGTCCAGCACATTACTTAACACATAGTCAGTTTCCCCTTTTAGCCTGGTCAGCCCCGCCTCTCTGGCAAACTGCAGTGCAATCTCAGCCAGTTTTTCTTTTTGTGGATGATGAGTAATGACCTCTTTGAGAGTCTCCATTTTCGCTTTCAATTCTGGGTGCTTGTCAATATCGCTACATTGCGCTTTCAACGCTGCACTCTTTATCGTGTCATTGGGTAATATTTCCGCACGCAAGCCGTCAAACGCTCTGCGTACAGGGAACGGTGTGGAGGTATCTGGCTCCAGGGCTTTACGTATCACACCCAAAAACGTCTCACGGGCGTCGAAATGCATTGAATGCATATTCGTAACGCTCGGTACTGTTGAGAGGAAACTATTTTGCTTAAACTTCAAACCAGAAAATGGGCCAGTCTTATCTGTCTGACTATTATCATTATCGGTCGTACCGGCTTTATTACCTGTAATTACCGTCGTGTCTGATTGTAAGGTATCGGTTTTAACATTCTCGACGCCAGCCAGTTGACTGGCAAGCGGCTTCACATTCACAATCTCTGCCGTCTGGCTTTGCTGTTTATTATCATCAACGCCGTGCACCGTGGCCTGTACCGGCTTGCCGATAATGCTCTTGCTGGTTACGCCATCGACTTCATCAAAAGAGGGTGTTTCACCCGTAGTGCCTTTTTCTGACGTGACCACCTTTCCATTTTTACTTTCGGATGAAGCGTTGGTCACAGCCTCTGCCGTCGCATGAGCCGTGACGTCAATTTTACCCGCGATGCCATGGTCAATTGCCCCTGTGCTGGCGCTGTGTGCCGTCTCCGTTTGATGCGTAGTCGAATCCACACGCGAATGACTATGACTTACGTTGCTGCTGTTAGTCGAATGGTGTGACTCGCCATGGCGTTGGCTGTTATCAATAAATGTTCGGCTATTATCAATCGTCTTCCGGCTATTATCATGGTTGCTATTATCGATATGGCGCTGGCTATTATCGACATGGCTTCGGCTATTGTTAATATGCTTACTGTTATCCACGCTATGGTTACTGCTATCAATATTAATATTGATATTAATACCCGTAGGTTCTGCTTTTTTCCCACCATCAGGTACTGGTCCAGCCGCAGGCTCCGGAATTTTAGGGTCAGGCAGTTTATCTGCAGGAATTTGTGCAAAAACATTACGTAGCAGCAGGGGTATCAACGTTTGCATTTCAAGGTGCCGGGCTTCCCGTCCTACGCTGGTACCCTGCTCTTGCGTTAATTTTTGGTGGCACATATCAAGCGCCTCAACCGCCTTCGCCGCCGCTTTGTCAACAAGGTGCGTAAGATTGCTGCGGGTTAACGGATCTAACGTACAGCCAAAGTTATGTTCAATGCAGCTGGCAATATAGGGCATCACCTCCTGCATAACAAGATTCGTCGATAATTTACTTAATTCACCACCAGTGTTATTTTTGATAATATCTAACAGCTGCTTTTCCAGGTTTTCCAGCTTCGCTTCCGCTTTCTTTGTTTCTGGCAGCCATGGCCCAAAAGCTGACTTTTCTTTCAGGCCATCTTTTATGATTTGCGCGGTATACTCTGCCCCTACCTTCATCAGTAGCGTCTTCGCCTCAGGAGAATCACTGGTGGCGTTGAGCGCTGAACGAAAGAGCCCGGCAAACTCCATTATCGCTTTCTTACCGGCGACATTATTTGAATTGGTAAAAACTTCTTTTAACGCCTCAGCGTCTTTCCCGCATTTAAACAATGCATCCAGACTCGCCTGTTTGATCAGCGCGGGAAAATCTTCCAGTTGCGGGCCTTTAATTTCCCCTGACAGCGTCGTTGTGGCACTTTCTCTGACTGCGGAAAGATTCGCCGCAAGATTCGTGGCCTGCGTTTTGATCTCGGTCTGCATACCTGGCATTATGACGGGGGGCTGAGTCCTTACACTTGTAACCATTATTAATATCCTCTTCTGTTATCCTTGCAGGAAGCTTTTGGCGGTTTCCAGGCTGCTACTTATCGTACTGCTCAGCACTTTTACCAGGTTGTCGTACAATGAATTGGCATTGCTATATTTTTGCGTCAGCGTCTGTAATGTGGTTTTCATATTTTCTTCCTGCGCTTTAAAACCCGACTGCCAGGCTTGATATTTGGCGTTATCCATTTCGAGTTTTGAGTCTTTTCCCGGCGCGCCTAAACCATCAATATCCTGAACCATTTTTTGTAATGGCGTCAGATCAACGGTGACGACATAACCGGATCCATAAGATTTCAGGCAGCTATTCGGTAAATTCAATTCACTGAGCCACTGTCTCGCTTCCGCTTCAGTGGCTACTTTAACGCCGCTGCCTGACTGCGCTGGAAATAAAACGGTATTACTGTTTATTTGATTATATTTATTGACTAAACTGTTTAAATCATTTTTGAGTGAGGTAACATCTAGCTTAACGGTATTACCGTCCTTACCTGGTAATAACCAGCCTCCCATTTTGGAAAGAATATCACTGAAGGCCTGATAAAAATCGGTATAGACTGCGACAACGTTTTCATAAACGCCCAGATAGCTGTCACCTATCGCCGATATATTTTGGGAAACCATATCCCAAATCTCAGCATCAGAAATGGTTGTTCTCGGCTGCGCCATAGGCGAAGCGCTAAATAAGGCCGACGTCGGCGCAGAAAACGCGCTCCGCAGGTTCTCATTTTGTTCTGCGGATAATGACACGCCAGACTTCGCCAGCGCATTCAGGCTGCTGGTCAACTGCTGGCGCGCCAGCGTGCGCTCGTCATTATTCTCTTCAGAGATCGGTGGCGTTGACTGCAGCGTCTGCTGTGCCTGCTGGATTTTAGTAGCCGCCTGCGATAATGAAATGATATCTGTACCGCGATGTTCTGTGGTAGACGGTACCACGGCAGTCTCGACGTGCTCGCTCGCCGAGGGAGTCTGCGGCCGTTCGGCAACGATCCCCGGATGAGGAGAAGCGGAATAATTTTGAATATTAAGCATAATATCCCCAGTTCGCCATCAGGAGCGCGATTAAATCACACCCATGATGGCGTATAGATGACCTTTCAGATTAAGCGCGAATATTGCCTGCGATAGCAGCGAGTGCGGATGCTTTCGACTGGTTAATGCTCTCCATTGTTTTCAGCATTTCCTGAATCAGGCTGGTCGATTTACGTGAACTTTCACGGGCTTCGTCCGATGCGGTGCTGGCAACACGGTTATTCACCTGGCTAATTTGCTGCTCGGAACGTTCCTGAGTAGCGGCGTACTGCCCGGACGCCCCTGCAATACCACCGACCGTGACCGAGTTCTTCATAATCAGATCGCCCGTCATCTGCATCTTGCGCGCATCGATTCGGGTCATATCCATGGTATTCTGCTCAAGACGAATATCGGATTCGACAGACTCAAGACGTTTCGACAGAATAGCCTGATGTTCAGGGGAGATTTGTTTATTACTGTCTTTAATACCCAGACTTTCCGTGGCGCTGGTTCCGGCATTAGATTTAAGCGTCGCATCATTAAGATTTTTCGTCGCATCGGTACCGGTTTTCTTCATATTTAACGATTTCAGAGAATCGACGCCTTCAGCACCGAGTTTGACGCTATTCTGCCCGTTCAGCACGTTTTTAATACTGTGGCTTTCAGTGGTCAGTTTATCGATCTTCGCGGCATTATGTTTAAGCGCGCCTCTTTCATTCTGCAGCCCCTTATATTCCAGTTTGGCGCCCACGCCAGTGATCCCCAACTGAAGCGCGCTCTGGGAAATACTACCGGACAACGCATTCATCCCTTCGCGCATCATGGAGCTTGCTGTCGTTTTAGCTGCATCAAAACTGACTAATGACAACTTACCAGACAGTTTGCTATCAGCCTGGTTCAACGTCAGCATTAACGTATTCGCGGCAGCCAACAGCGCAACGGCACTGGAAGACATTCCGCTAATATCAAAAAACTTTCCGACTTCTGCCTGCTGCTCGCGTAACTGGGTTTGCACAACCTCATTCGCTTTAGTCGTGACATTATTTGCCAGAGCATTCAAATCCTGATTCATGTCGGTATTTTGAATACTGGCTTTTAAAAAGGACGTGATCGTTCCGGGGGTTTGCGTTAATACCCCTGGCGCAGGCGCGCTCAGTGTAGGACTCAACCCCAGGTCACTGACTTTACTGCTGCTAATACCAATACTATTCAGAATATCTTTAGCGCTAACGGATTGCGAAGCTGTCTGTGAACTATTCTCAACAGAATGATTATTTAAATAAGCGGCGGGATTTATTCCCACATTACTAATTAACATATTTTTCTCCCTTTATTTTGGCAGTTTTTATGCGCGACTCTGGCGCAGAATAAAACGCGAAGCATCCGCATTTTGCTGTACCGCAGAAGACATGGCTTTTTGCAGTTCCGCCGTTACCTTCTGGTTTTCACCAAATATTTCTACGGATTGTTTAAGCCACTGCTGAATTTGATCCATGGCAAAACGGGCGAGCATAAAATCAGCAAGCGCCTCGCTGGCATTTTTAATAAATACCCCCTCGGCAACACCACCGGCTGACTGGGCTGCGGTATTCGTGACTTCCATGCCCAACGCCACTTTATTTAGGGTATTACCTACCAGCTCTTTACTTAAGGCATTCGTTTGCAGGCCCATCTTGCTACCCACATTACCCAGGCCGCTAGTAATACGTTGCATCCCCTGGGTAAAGAGTTTGCTGCCGTTTTGTGCTAACTGTTTCAGCACGTTAGGCACCAACTTCTTAATCGTTTCGCCCATCATTTTGCTCAGCGCGTTACCCAGTTTCGCCGCCGCGCCTTTCCCGACAACTGCGACCACCACAATGACCGCTACCATCGCAATAGCGGCAACAATCGCACCAACAATGCTGCCTGCCATCTCTGCCGTTTTCTTATCGACGCCTAATCCTTCCAGCGCTTTGGTAATCGCCTTGCCAATCAGCTCCATTAACGGCTTCAGCACATGCTCCATAATCGGGTTTAGCGCCTGCTGAATAAACGACACCCCCGTCGCCGCCTTCACAATTTCATCGGCAACCATTACCGCAAGTCCCACCGCAGCCAGCGCCAGACTCGCCCCACCGGTAAAAACAGCGGCCACAACGCTGACAATGGTTAGCAGCGCGCCGAGGACTTTCCCGATACATCCCATAATGCGGTTCGTTTCCTCGGCTTTGCGCGTCTCTTCCTGGAATTCAGCCGATTTCTTTTCCATCTCCGCCTGACGCCCTTCCTGCAAGGCGTTGAAAAGCGCAAGATCGTTTTGCAGGCTTTCTTCCGTATTTTTGCCCACAATCTCAATAAACATGGCCATGAGCATAGTGAGGCGGGCGACATTTGACAGATTATCCTGCTCACCCTGGGAAACCTGATTCTGAGAGGCGGCATTAGCCGTTCCCTGGAATTTGGTCAGAATGTTATCCGCTTTCTCGGCTTTCGCTTTGGCGTCTGTGCCTGCTTTAACCGTCGCATCCGTGGCCTTATCTAAGGCCTCTTTCGCCTCTGTCGCTTCTTTTCCGGCCTGTTCTACCGCGGCTTCAGCTTGTGCATAGCCGGGGTCAGCCGGGTCCAGCGATTGCAATTTATTTTGTGCCTGCGTCAGTTTTTTGGCCGCAGCGTCATAAACACTCTTGGCGGTATCCGTCTTTTTGATGCTGGCTTCATAGAGATCCGTCGCCTCCTGAGCCTCTCCCAGAGCCGTCTGGAATTCTTTCGATACCTGAATCCCCATCTCTTTTTGTGACTCAATCATCGCCTGCCATACCGCCAGACGAGACTCCAGTTGAGACAGCGAAACATCGCCCAGTAGGGTCATTAACTTGCCAAGCAGTAATGTCAATTGCCCTTCGCTGGAGAGTTTTTCCCGGGCGGCGTCCGTAGGCGGCTTTAGACCCACCGTATTAATAGCGCTCTCGCCGGACTTTGTTCCGGCTTTAAGGTCGCCCGCTTTCGTTGCCACCACATCTTTAAAAGCTTTATCCGCCGCTTTTAAAAAGTCCGTGTTCTTACGAACGCCTTCAAAAGCCGCCTCAGCGAGGCGCGGATTTTGGGTATATCCGCTACGGCTAATGCTACTTGCGTCATTTACCATAATTATTCCTTTTCTTGTTCACTGTGCTGCTCTGTCTCCGCCGTTTTTAGCGCCTCCAGATAGACCAACGCTTTTGCCCGCAGAGACTCATCTTCAGTACGTTCATTGACAAGTTCAAAACACTGTCTGGCTTTTGCCGCCTTACGCATTAATAATTGACACTGCCCGGTAAAAAAAACGGGGCGATAATCATTTTTAAGTAACGTAAACGCTACTGCATAAAGGTCACATGCTTTCTGAAATTGTTTTTTCAGTTGGCATACCGCCGCCAGTCCCATGGTGTAATCGGGATTGTAAAAATCATAAATGCATAAGAAACGAAAGAATGTCTCAGCTTCATCCAGTCGTCCCTGGTTATAAAACTCATAAGCATGAGCATATAAACCGTCCATCATATCTTGAGGGATCCCGTGAACGTCTTTTAGCGTGGCGCCTTCACTAACGGCATCCCAAATCATTTCCGCAACACGTTCTTCGCTGACATTATTTTGATAATCCATTACTTACTCCTGTTATCTGTCACCGACTTTGTAGAACTTAACGACTGCGTTTATCTGATGCAGTTATTAAACCCCGACGGTGGTTAGTGAACATTCAAAAAACGCCCAATGAATACATCGCTACTGCTTTACGCGGCTCAATGCCGTACCTCGTTTTCTTGTGGCTGAATAACGTCTTTGCCCGCGTTTTCTACCTCTTCCAGCCAAACCAGAAGACGTAAAACTTCATCAATTTCTTCCAGACTCACCAGATCATAACGGCGATGGGTTTTGAAAAGACTGCGCGCCAGTTTGATATCGACGATCACAGGTACGCCAACCTTCTCCGCATAGGCGCGGACGGCCAGTGCGCGCTGATTCGTTTCATACACCGAGATCATCGGAATCGGCATCAATTCGGGTTTAAAATAAATCCCGATCGTAATATGCGTGGGGTTGGCAACAATCAGGCGTGAGTTTTCAATATCAGATTTCACCTGTTCAGACAGAATTTCCATATGAACTTCACGTCTTTTAGATTTAACCTCTGGGTTCCCTTCCTGCTCCTTCATTTCACGCTTCACTTCTTCCTTATCCATTTTCATATCTTTCATGGTCAGGAAATATTCCGCAATAGCATCCAATAATAAGACAATCAATGCGCAAGCAAGGCAAGTTAATACCAATGCGAGGAGAAGTTCACGCCAAATGACGGCAATACCTACAATATTGCCATTTAGCTGAGAAAAGATTTCAACCTTATATTTCTTCCAGCAAATGATGGCGGCCACCACAAAGGATGAGAGATACAGTAGGGTTTTGACCGTATCTTTAACCGTGCGCATACTAAAAAGTTTTTTTGCCCCTTCTACCGGGTTTAACGCCGATAAATTAGGCTTTAATGCTTCTGTCGCCAGCACAAAACCGGCCTGTAATAACGCCGGTAATGCGGAACACACTAAGCAGAGCAGCATAAATGGAATCAGATATTTTAACCCTATCCCAAAAACGGCCAAACTGTAGTCAGCCATGCTCTGATCAAAATTATCCGCAATAATGATCTTAATTATCCCCATAAACTCATTAAATGAGCCATACGACACCAGATAGGCAATTCCTCCCAGCGTCAGGCAGGCGATAATGAGATCTTTACTTTTAAATGACTGGCCTTTTTTAGCGGAGTCTTCCAGCCGTTTTTTAGTCGGTTTTTCTGTTTTATTCGAGGACATGCGTCGCCCCTCGCTCGTAAAACCAACTGCTTAACCCTGTGGCCTGGAAAGAGAGTCGCAGTACATTGTCCGGTAGTACCGGAGAGAAATAAAGCAGCATAATTAAAACGGCAATGCCGCTTTTTACCGTCAGTGAAATCGCAAAAGCGTTCATTTGCGGAGCAAAGCGCGACAATAAACCCAGGAATACTTCTGACAGCAACAGCACTAATACCACCGGGCTGGCCAGAACCAACGCGTTTTGAGCCACCTGATTAATAAACGTTAATAGCGGCGGTAATGAAGGCGTGCACTCGTTCATCGGATCGCATAGCTGATAGCTTTTATTTAACACGTCAACCATCGTGACCAGACCGCCGTTTTGTAAATAAACGACAGCGGCAAACATATTCAGGAAATTAGCCATTTCCGAGGTATCAATACCGTTTGCCGGATCGATACTGCTACTTAGCGTTGCCCCTCGCTGGTTATCGATAATACAACCCAGCGCATGCATAACCCAAAAAGGCCATGACAGCAGACAGCCCAGCATGACGCCTACCGCCGCTTCTTGCAGAACTAACGGGATCATCGCCACCGATAAAAACGGCGGCGCCTCGTTCAATGCATGCGGCCATACTCCCAATGCCACCAGGATGATAATGGCGTTTCTCGGCGCGCCGCTTAATACCCCGCTATTCAAAAACGGCAGGAAGAAAAAAATCGGCGCCACGCGAGCAAACCCTAGCGCCGCAGACGCAACCAGGTGATGAATTTCAAAGTACAACGCGTAAAACATTTTTTACCCCTTAGCCAACGCCAGGAATATCACCTGACGCCCGTAAGAGAGTAAAACTTCGCCATACCAGCCAGACAGTAAAAACAAGCATAAACACACGCCAAGTAATTTAATGCCAAAAGGCAGCGTCTGTTCCTGTAATTGCGTTACCGTCTGGAATAACCCTACCAGGAGGCCGATAATCGTTGCGACAATCGTCGGCCACCCTGACAGGATCAAAACAAGATAGAGCGCCTTATTACCTGCAAACACTAAATCATCCATTTAACTATCCCGTCTCGTAATGATGTCATGTTGCAATGTCCATATACTGTAATATCAATCCCTTAGACAGTAAGGTCCAGCCATCAAGCGCGACAAAAAGCACCAGCTTAATAGGTGTAGATATCGTCACCGGACTCATCATCATCATCCCCAGCGCCAGTAGCACGCTGGATACCACCAGGTCGACGACAACAAAGGGCAAATAGAGATAAAAACCAATTTTAAACGCGCTTTTTATTTCGCTCAGCGCATAAGCAGGTAATAACGCAAATATTGATGGTTTTTCAATTTCATCTTTGTCACGCTTTACCGTCTCGGTCTCTTCTCCATACTGACGCTTCAGTTGCGCGTTTTCAAAAAACTGAACTAACTCGCGATCTGAATATTTGATCAGATAATCGCGATAACCATCCAGGCCTTCATCAACGTGTTTACTTAATGACGAAATATCATTAAAGGTGACATCTTCGTCCTCAAAATAGACGTAGGCATCATGCATTATGGGCCACATAACAAACATAGAAAGCAGCAATGCGACGCCGTTAAGCGTCATATTTGAAGGTATCTGCTGCAATCCCAGGGCGTTACGCACCATGACAAATACAATAGAAAATTTAACGAAACAGGTTCCTGACGCAATAATAAATGGCAACAGGGTGGAAAATGCCAGTAAGGCAATTAATGAGATATCATTCCCCATTACCAGACTCGCTCAGCCATTCATGGATCTCAACGCCTAAGGTGTCATTCATCTGTACCAGTTCGCCATTACCCAGCAAAACACCATTCGCCATAATTTCAACGTTAAGTTCAGCATTGGTCGGCAGTGATAATAGCTGTTGCTGCCCCATGGCTTCGAGTTCGGCGAGGGTAACGTTCTTACGATACAAAACAAATTCCAGTTTGACGGGCAATTGATTCAAGCCAGGCAGAGTTTCTGCAGTTTCAGTTGTATTATTTTCTTCTTCGATATGTTGAATATCTAACGTTTCCACAATAATTCCCCCTTCAACACGGTTGAAATGACCTAACTTTTTCGCGTAGCAATAAACTTCCGCACGGGAAGTACGAATCAGGAGTACATCTCCGATCCCGATTCGGCCCAGCAACGAACGCTGCGTATCACTGCTACCGATTACAAAGCGCAACGGCCAACGCAGCATTTTCGGCCTGCCGCCCCCGACTGCAGGCAGTTCAGGAAGATATTCAAACCACAGGCCGCCCCGATCGCTCATAATGTGCAACAATTTCCCTTCCGGCAGCGCGCTTCCCGGCACGGGGTTCTCTACGCATAAACGCCGACAGGACAAATGCGGCACGGGCAACTCAAACGGTCGCTCTGTTGCAGCAAGCCAGGGAACGACCAGGTGCTCAGCGCCAGCAGAAACCGCCGCCCCCGCCAGAGCGGGAGAGACATGCTCAAGCCAGTCCCCAGGTTTAATCCAGGCCGACCACCGTTTTTCTGCATCGCTCAACCGAACCCACATTCCCTGTCGCGTCGGATATTCCAGCGTCGCTTCCCGGCCATGGCGCTGGCATTCTGTCGCGGTTTGCGCCAATAGCCATTCGCGACGATCAATCTGTCTCACACGCAATGACATCAGGCGTCATCCTCCTCGCCAGATTGCTGTCTGTGCTGTTGCTGCTGCGGATTTTGTTGATCGTCTCGCGTCAGGTGCCAGCGCTGGGGATTACCGTTTTGCCATTGATCATGCAAACGATGTTCAACCTGCGTATTTGACGGTATTAACGAAAACTCCCCTGCTTGCCGCGCCTGAATATTGACGGAATAGTCATTTCCCCAGCGCTGAAAACGGTAAGTCAGCGAGCTATCCTCTCCTTTCACGCCATCGGCAGTGGGAAAAATAGTCATCATCGGCTTTGATTGCGCCGCTAAAGGCATTTTTTCATCGCCGCCGGTTAATTGGCTAAGATCGGCGATAGTGGTTGGTTGCAGCGGAAGCTGAGAAACATCTTTAACCTTTTTATGATCTTTATCTTCAGGCTTACCGGTATTGGCTGCGGCCATTCGGGCAGGTGCGACATCCCGCGCCAGCGGCGCGCCCTCTTTACGAACGCCTTCGCCCGCGATGGCTTTATTATCCCCAGGCAATGCCTTGATATTATCGTCAGAGATTCCCGTGGCGTTATCGGTTACTTCACTAACGGATTCCACGGCTTTTAAATCAGCAGATAATTTTTTACCGCTTACGCTTTCTAACGGCCTATTTTTAGACGATAGCAACGCTGCGGATTTATCTACTTTGGCCTCCGCAGAAATCAAACCGACAGATTTTTCAGCAGTGACTTTCAACAGTTTTTCAGCAATCCTGAGTTCGCCTTTTCCGTTATGATGCAGACCAGAAACGTTGCCATTGTGATGTTCTGATTTCGCTGGCGCGCCATGTCGCCATGCCGCCAGTAATACCGGTAAAGCCGTTTCTTTATGCATTACGAAAGCATCGCCATAGTCGCGATCTTTTTTATCACCGGAATATTCTGTCTTATGTTTTTCCACCGCTTTTTTTAATGCTTCTGATAAACCGCCAACCTCATCCTGCTGCGGCAATAAAATGTTCCCGGATGAACTGACAGCTGACACATCGCCCATTAAATTATCTCCTATGACTCGGCCTCTTCCTGCTGTATCTCTCGCTGGATATAGTGTCTTTTCTGACGGATTATCCAGCGTTGATAGTTCCCTTCTTTGCGCAACCAATATTTACTTTTTTTCTGAAACTCTTCCCTTTTCTTTTCCAGCTCGCTCCGTTTTTCCTGAATTTGTATAATCTGGAGTTCTAAATCTTTTATCTGCCGGCGAACAATAGACTGCTTACGTAATAACGTATAAATTTCCTCACGACTGAGCTGTCTGTTTTCTGCACGCAGCGTATCTAATAACAATTTCAGACCCGCTATTTGTTCAAGGATCGCCTCCTCCTCGGCCTGCAGCCCGCGGTCCTCATCCTGATAGCGAAGTAATATCGACTCACACTGTGAATGAAATACCGTACAGCGCCGCTGCAATACTTTAATTCTGGTCAGCGAATGCATTCATACCGCTCAACGTGTCATCAAAGGATGAATACTGCGCTACCGGCTGGCATAACCAGGCTTTCAGGCTATCCCGCATCTGCATCGCCCGATCGTTATCGATATTTTCGCCAGGACGATATTCTCCCAAATCAATGAAAAGCTGGAGCTCTTCCAGACGCGTCATTAATTTACGCACGGCAGATGCCTGTTCAGCATGTGTCGGCGTCGTGACTTGTCCAAAAACGCGGCTTACGCTTTTCAGTACATCGATTGCCGGGTAATGTCCCTGCCCGGCCAGCTTTCTGCTCAGATACAGGTGACCGTCAAGGATAGAGCGAATTTCATCCGCCATCGGGTCCGCCTCTTCCTCGCTTTCCAGCAGTACTGTATAAAAGGCAGTAATGCTTCCCTCGCTGGTCGCCCCGGGGCGTTCCAGCAAGCGGGGCAAATTATCGAATACGGAGGCGGGATAACCTCGACGGGCCGGACGCTCGCCCGACGCCAGTGCCACGTCTCGCAAAGCACGCGCATAACGGGTCATGGAATCGATAAAAAGCACGACCCGTTTTCCCTGGTCGCGAAAATATTCCGCTACGGTTGTCGCCAGTTGCGCCGCATTGCAGCGATCGACCGAGGGGAAATCGGAAGTGGCAAAAACCAGCACGCATTTTTCTTTCTTATGCGAAGCGCGCAACATATCCACGAATTCAGTGACCTCACGGCCTCGTTCACCGATAAGACCGATAACAAAGACATCCGCCTCCGTTTGCTCGATCAGCATATGCATCAGCATGGTCTTACCGCATCCTGCGGAGGCAAAAATGCCCATTCGCTGGCCTACGCCACAGGTCAATAACCCGTCAATCGCGCGCACACCGGTAATCAGCGGTTCACGGACGCCAACGCGTGAAGCGTAAGACGGCGGTGCGACATCAATAACGCGTTCTTCGCTAATCGGCGCCACTTCAGGGGTAAAACGCTCAACGATTTTCCCTGTCGGATCCAACACCGCGCCTAATACCGAGTATCCCACCCACGCCGATAACGCACGTCCAGTGGGATAAAGCACGACATCGCGGCTCAGCCCCTGGGCATTGCCGATAAGGCTCAGCACGGTGCGTTCCCGCTGTAAGCCAACCACCTGCGCACGTGCAACAACCTGTTTTTGGTGCCAGCCACGGCGTATTTCACACAGTTCGCCAATGGCTACATCGCGCAATTCCGCCTCAATAATTGGGCCGGTTATTTTTTGTGGGTAGGCCAGATATTGCAGTAAACGAGGTGTTTTCATCTCATTAGCGACCGACTAAAAACTTCCAGATAGTTGTAAAACCCATTCAAGGCAGTAGAGAACTTTTCACCGTCAGATAAAAAATCCGGATGCACTAAGGCTTTAAGCGTTAGCTCCCCATTCTGCTCCCCCAGTAGTAATTGCCCGCCGCGGGCAAAATGGCATCCTTCCATTATGGTCATTAAGATTTCATAAGCCCGCTGTTGTAATACCACCATGCTGTCAGCACCCAATTGCGCCCAGATCCATACATCATCGTCCTTGACGCTGATACAGATACTTGGCAATGCAAATAAATCCAGAACAATTGTTGAATGGCTATCTATTCCTCCGATGAGTGAAGGATCGCAACCACTTACTTCCAGTGCGGAACGAACTAATTCAGCGATATCCAAATGTTGCATAGATCTTTTCCTTAATTAAGCCCTTATATTGTTTTTATAACATTCACTGACTTGCTATCTGCTATCTCACCGAAAGATAAAACCTCCAGATCCGGAAAACGACCTTCAATCATTTTCTTAATAAATCGACGGACATCGACAGACGTAAGGAGGACAAGATCTTTATGTGCAATCAATAAATCATCCAACTTAAGTGTAATGAGATCCATCAAATTAGCGGAGGCTTCCGGGTCAAGGCTGAGGAAGGTACTGCCAGAGGTCTGACGGATCCCTTTGCGAATAACATCCTCAACTTCAGCAGATACCATTACTGCTCGTAATTCGCCGCCATTGGCGAATTTATGGCAAATATAACGCGCCATTGCCCCACGAATATGCTCCACAAGGTTAATGACATCTTTTTCTCTTGGCGCCCACAATGCGAGCGCTTCCATAATTAATTTCATATTACGCACGGAAACACGTTCGCTTAACAAACGCTGCAAAACTTCAGATATACGTTGTACCGTGGCATGTCTGAGCACTTCTTTAAGTAAATCAGGAAATTTCGCTTCCAGTTGGTCCAGCATATGTTTTGTTTCCTGAATACCGAAATATTCATTGACGTTGCGCGCCAGCGTCACCGCCAGACAGTGGTAAAGCTCATCAAGCGCGTTCCGCAACACATAGCCAAGCTCCCGGAGTTTCTCCCCCTCTTCATGCGTTACCCAGAAATACTGGCTGCTACCTTGCTGATAGATTGTTGGATTAATGCCAAAGGAAACAACTTCATCGGAATAATTTACCACTCGCATCAAATCAAAATAGACCGTAAATTGTTCAACACGGATCTCATTAATCAACAATACGATGCTGTTATCGTCCAGGCCCTCGCCATCGCGTAACAATACTTCCGGCAGGCGCACGCCATAATCAATAAAGAACTGACTACGTAGACGCTCCGCAAGTTGAGCTTTTTCCAGATCTTCACGCCGGCTCTTCGGCACAAGTAATATCAACGGTACGGTCTCTGTAGAGACTTTATCGAGATCGCCAATCAGTCCTAACGACGACCCTTCTTTTTCCTCAATACTGAGCGGCTGCTCGCCTTTGCTGGTTTTAGGTTTGGCGGCACTACGTTTTGCTTCACGGAATTTAAAATAGAAGAGTACGCTTAAAACCACCGATAAAATAACAAAAACCGGCAGCGGGAATCCCGGCAGAGTTCCCATTGAAATGGTCAAAATAGCCGTAACAACCAATACAAATGGGTTGTTCAACAGCTGCGTCATGATATTCCGCCCCATATTATCGCTATCGCCATTTACGCGAGTCACGATAAAACCGGCACTAATCGCAATCAACAATGCGGGGATCTGGGCGACAAGACCATCACCAATGGTCAGCATGGTATAAGTAGACAGGGCGGAGGACAAATCCATACCATGGCGGGTCATCCCCACCGAAATACCGCCAATAAAGTTCACAAAGATAATAATGATGCCGGCAATAGCGTCACCTTTGATAAACTTCATCGCACCGTCAAAGGAACCGTAAAGCTGGCTTTCCCTTTCCAGTACGCTTCGCCGTTCGCGCGCAGCATCCGCATCAATAATACCGGCCTTCAAATCGGCATCAATACTCATCTGTTTACCGGGCATACCATCCAGAGAAAATCGGGCCGCGACTTCCGCGACACGTTCTGAACCTTTGGTAATAACGATAAACTGGACCACGGTGACAATAGAGAAGACAACAAAACCCACCGCCAGGCTATCGCCAATAACGAATTGCCCGAACGTGGCGATAATTTCACCGGCATCGGCTTCAATCAAGATAAGACGACTGGTACTGATCGATAATGCCAGACGAAAGAGCGTGGTAATTAACAGTACCGCAGGAAACGTTGAAAAACTGAGGATTCTGTCAATGTAGAACGACCCCATAAACACCAATATCGCCAGTACGATATTCAGTGCGATCAGGAAATCAACCAGATAGGTAGGTAATGGAATGACGAACATAGAAATGATCATCACCATTAGTACCAGAATCAGTAATTCAGGTCGTAAACGAGCACTGTTAAGTAGAGAAAGCAGCACTATAGGTATCCTGTTAATATTAAATTAAGACAGCTTTTCAATAGTACGACGCTGTTCTGCCATTTCATGCTTGTAGGCAATATCGGTCATACTACGTAACGCCATTAACAATTCTTCCTGCCAATATTCTTCATAAAAGAGTGAAGAGGGTATGGCTTTACATACTTGATAAAATATCTGCAAAAAGGATGCATGTTCTTTATGACTAAGCAATAACGCATTCAAACCTATAATATCGGCTAACAGCGAATCCACTTCATGTGGCTGTTGCAATAGCGAAAGCATCAGTAGTAACCACGACGACTCCTCCGCATTAAACGCTTTGGTAAACGAATACGACAACAATGTACTCACAAACAGTAGGTCAGCGGAGCGCAACATTTTAAGTTGCGTCAGGCGTCGTAAAAGCTGGCCAAACTCCAGGCGCGAACAACTGGCGTCATTCGCGTCAATATCGGTTAATAGCGAACCCTCAATAAAATCCAGTACCACCAGTCGACGTTGATAGCCATAACTGGCTATCCAGTCAGAGTAAATCTCCACTTCATGTGATTCACTCTGGATAAATTGCCGATAGCTGGCGCGCAATAAGCCTGGTTTTAACGATAATGTTTTCCCAAAAAGCCGGGCCTTCAACGCACAATTAATCCCTGCCTTGAGGGTCTTCGGATCGGTTTGCTCTTCAACGTGCTTAAGTAACGACTCCAGCTTTTTCCGCACGATCTCTTCCAGGTCTTTACGACGAAGCAATTCGCGTAACACAAGGACTAAATCACTGGGGTCAGGAAATAAGCTACGCGCCTGACGTAAAAAATCTTCTAACGCGCCGCCATGTACGCTAATTAGCTTTAAGATTTGCTTCGCCTTCGGTAAAGCCTCATCCTCCAGCACGCGTTCAAAACTGTTAGATAAATTACTGGATTTTTTTTCATAATCGCGACGGTTACGAAATTGCGCCAGCGCCGCTGACATTTCGTCCGTCGACTGGACAAATTTTTGTACTTCCGCCCCTGGAGACGAATCCTCTGCGGCCTGTTGTATTTCCGCCTGTTGCGCATCAGTATGCTGGGTCGCATCCTGATGAGATGTCTGCCGGGACAATATTCTGGAAAATGAAATACCGGAGGTTGAGCCAGGAATCATTTAATTGCCTCCTGACCTCTATCCAGATAAACACGAACCCATTTCTGTAACTTATCGTCCCCACTCCAGGCACCGCTTTGCTTCAGAATATTGTTTACCGATTCGCTGGCATCCGGCGTTAACGGGTCGACAATTTCTTTTGGTTCAATCATGAACACACGAACAACATTACTTTTATTCTTACTGGAATAACGGAACAGGCTACCAATAAGCGGTAATTTGCCTAAAAACGGAATACTTTGGACAGTATCGGTATTTGCATCCCGTGTATAACCCCCGACCAGCAAACTTTTTCCGTGCGGCACTCTCGCAATAGTGCTAATTA
Source organism: Salmonella sp. SAL4457 (assembly GCF_046548235.1). Taxonomy (NCBI): domain Bacteria; kingdom Pseudomonadati; phylum Pseudomonadota; class Gammaproteobacteria; order Enterobacterales; family Enterobacteriaceae; genus Salmonella; species Salmonella sp. SAL4457. The sequence continues at coordinate 509,649 of NZ_JBGDZO010000002.1, read as the reverse complement.
ACGTTCGCCCGACTTCGGGTAACGCATCTACGGAGGTGGTAGTATCAGATTGCGGCGTCTTATCGTTGCCATCTTCAATGTCCAGCGACATTTCTATCTGACCATCTGCGGAAAAACGGGGCAGCACTCGGATCATTGTTCCGTATGTTACATGCTCAAGCGCCACATTACGTTCCCCAATCAGCTTGGTGTAAAACGTTCTGTTGTTATCAAAAATAGCGGGAACATTTTCCTGAGTCAGTAATACCGGGCGCGAAACCACCGTCGCCTGTTTCTTCTCTTCTAACGCATTTACCGCGGCGATGAATCGACTGCCATCGAGGGTACTTATTGAAGACTGGTTTAATGACACGCCAAGTTTGTCCCCAATAGTAATGCTGCCGCTCCATGAAGTGCCCAAACGCTCCAGATCGCTTTTATTAAGATCGACAATCCACAGGGATAATTCTACGTGACGTTTGGCGACATCCAGCGCTTTAACCAGCATTTCGATAAAATGCACCTGCTCAGCCGTTCCTTTTACTAACAAACTGTTGGTATCCGGATAGGCCACGATTTTAATATTGCCCGCCGCGGCGTTTTGCTTTAAAGCTTCCTGCAGACTCATGCCACCGGCATAATTTGCTGCTTTACCTTTTTCTCCATTCGCTGAAAACGCTGGCATCGCCGGGGGTTCGCTACTGACAATATTACCTAAGGGTTGTTCCTCTCCCTGCAATAACCTTTCAATGGCCGTGGCAATACCGGGGATAACCATTTTCTGATCGCGCAGATTGTAGGTACGATCGCCCACGAAGGTATTATTCAGACGCATCACCCCTATTTTCTGGCGTCCCAGCTCAATACCATCGTTTTGCTTGTCCATCATGGTGGCGGCGTTGACCACCATATCAACATAAACGGGTGGCCCTGAAACATAGAATGTTCCTTTACGGTTATCGCCACGTAGCGGATAATTTTTGTTATATAAGCCTGAGCGTTTTAGAAAATTGTTGAACTCATTGAGTGAGACGTTGCGTAAAGAAACCACGGCATTGCGCATTTCACTGGCGTCATAAATATAGATAGCCTGCCCATCGAAATACCAAATCAGCCCCAGTTGTAGGGAAAGCTTCTCCAGTAATGCGTTAGGATCGTGAAACTCAAAGTTGCCCGTAATTTTTTTTCGTGCCGCCATTTTGCTAACAATGACAGGCTCCTTTAGCTGTAGCGCCATGGCATCGAAAAATGTCCGCAGGCTATCGTCTTTCGCAACAAACCCACTTCCCGTTACAGGTATTTTTTCACTAGAATAACCAGGTGCAACCAGAACAAGCGCGGCACATGCCAGCACTCTGGCCAAAAGAATATGTGTCTTCATTTGTCTGCCAATTGAATAATATTTGATAATTTCCGCGGCGAAACGCCGATCAGCTCTTTGATCTCACTAGAAAAATGTGAAGGCGATGAGTAACCATGATTAACGGCTAATTGGGTGATGTTCTCGTGGCCTTCTACACTATTCAGCAGCGATTGCGCCATACGCCAGTTTCGTAATTCACTCTTCGCTTTTCCGCCCAACGCTCTGCTGCACAAACGACGAAAATGGGTATAAGAAACGCCATAGTCTTCTCCCAGCATTCTCATCGTGTTGCCGCTGGTTGACTGAGCGAGTAAATAGCCAACCAACCAGTAACTCTCGCTTTTTCGTAACAGCGCCAGTACCTTATTGAAGGCCGGAGAAGGCGTAATAATTTGCTGCAAAAACCAGTACTCGCAGCGTTTACGATCTTGCCAAATAGCGCGAAACTCAGGACTCAGCAAAACCCATTTATCGGATTCAGCATATGTCGTGTCCACTAATCCTGCGCCATCGATAAATGCCAGTAATTTGCTGAGTACTTCAATTTTTAACGGTCGAAAAACCAGGTCTCCTGATACTGGTGCGACAACAGCCTGCTCGCAAAAAAGCAGCGCGCCTTCCTGAATCAGGCAGTTTTCATTGTGTCGGCCTTCAGAAAATGACATATGCAGCTTTTGCGCGGAACACGTCTGTATAAACCATGCTTCCGGGCTGCGGATTTTCCGCTTCTCTCCTTCTTTAAGTACTTCCTGCGTATTTAGCATAGTTGTCAGCACCAGTTAAAAATCATTTTAATATGTAAACAATACCGGGAGCGGGTGGCAAAATCCTGATGCAATCATTATGAAACTGATGCCACCCGCTAATTAAATTAGCCAACTTGCACAGCGCTCGCTGATTTAAAATAGAAAATCAGCTCATAGTATATAAATTCTGGCTTATTGTTCTGCAGCCGCAAAAATTCAGATATTGTCATCGGGATGGAGAATTAATTATTTATATCAGGAGTTTTTTTTGCTAGCATTCCTGAAACGCATTCGCCCCCTTATAACTATTGTCAGATAACGTTCTGACGGTTGTGTAAAAACATGGCGCCTCATTCTTCTGTAGTTGGAGTTAATATGAAAAAATTTTATAGCTGTCTTCCTGTCTTTTTACTGATCGGCTGTGCTCAGGTGCCCCTCCCTTCCTCCGTGAGCAAACCGGTACAGCAACCTGGCGCTCAGAAAGAGCAACTGGCCAACGCAAATAGTATTGATGAGTGTCAGTCTCTTCCGTATGTGCCGTCAGACCTTGCGAAGAATAAATCATTATCAAACCAGAACGCTGATAATTCCGCATCAAAAAATAGCGCAATCAGCTCAAGCATTTTTTGCGAAAAATATAAACAAACCAAAGAACAGGCGCTCACCTTCTTCCAGGAACATCCACAATACATGCGTTCGAAAGAAGATGAAGAGCAACTCATGACCGAATTTAAAAAAGTTTTGCTTGAACCCGGAAGTAAGAATTTAAGCATATATCAGACGTTACTTGCTGCCCATGAAAGACTGCAAGCCTTATAAGGCCATATCACCGTTGGCTGAACTCATCATGATATAATTAAGACCATATTTTGCATTGCCACTTAATATCAATATAATTATTATAGCTATGGTCACTTTTACGGTTGGCCATTTGTCTCTTACGTTGCATTTATCAATCTGCTTTTTGATACAGCAGCACCTCGCTGCTGCTTTTTTTATTGGCGATAAAGAACTGTCTTCCAGACTCGGGAAAATAGCCGAAACTTATACTGACAAACTATCGTCTCGTATATCGCGGTAAACTGACATCCCCCTCTTGCCCCACATGTTGGCATTCTTACGATACCCCATCCACTTTTCGCGGATAACGTTCTTTTTACCCGTGACAGCGTATTGACGACCAGGCTAGTATAGCGGCAGAAACGTCCCGATGCCTGGAATGAATGGCAAACAGTCTATAAGGTGATTGAATGGATACGACAGAAGAACTAAACGGAACCTACTTCTACCACGGACAATCGAACCTGTCAGCAGGTGAACTATTTGATGTAATTTTCCTTGAGCAATTTTGTGATGAACTTGGGATTGGCATTGAGTCAGGTGCTGCTATCCTCGCCGGGCAACCGTGGTTAAAAACCAGAACGAAACCGGGAGAGGCAATCAAAGGGACAAGTGTTATCTCCAGGTATGGGAGAATGCTTTTACGAAATGCACGAACTCCTTTTGGTATTAGAGTTCCTACACCCGTTGGTATAAGAATGCGAAAAACAAATAATCTTGCCGCAGTCATAGCACGATATGTTCCATGGTTAGGTTGGGTTGGTCTTGTGAATTCAATTTACCAGGTATCAAGGAGAACTCAGGCAAAATACAACCTAATAGCACGCCCTAAAGATCGTATACAATGGACATCCTTTTGATGGACACAATTCAGCAAGAGGTGTTAGCACTCTTCCGTGAAGAGATTCCCGGATATTTAGACAGCAATTGGAAAGAAATCCCATTAGAACTTGATTCTGATTTATTTGAAGCTCCAGGCGATGACCTGCATGAAGCTTTGGATAAATTTGAAAAAAAATTTAATGTAGATTTATCACAAGTTAAATGGTCGTGTTATTTCCCTTGGGAGAATACTCCACTGCTTACACGATGGTTTAAATTAAAACGGGAAGATGTAGAACGAACTCGTAAGCCTTTAACAATCAGAATGTTTTCTGAATCAGCGAAAGCTGGGAAATGGCTTTATGATTAATGAAAAATATGTCGAATTAATCAGGAGCTAATTACTATGAATTTTGTTAATCGATTAAAATTAAAAGTAGTAAATTTCATATACTTTTCAAATTAAAATAATGTGTTGTATCTACCTTTCGACCACCAGTAACTCTGACGCCATCCGTTTTAAATTGACCATTTGGTTCTGGTGGTATATCGCGAGTAGATATTTCTGAAGTACTTGACTATTCACTCTTTTTTAGCCTGCATGTATGGTGGCGACGATGCTGTTACATAGGTACCGGTATATTACCAAATTGATTCTGCCAGATATCCCGCCTCACGTAGAGCATTCATAATTTTATTCGCTAATTCATACTGATATTCATACGAGGTATTCTCCATGGAAAATACCGTTAATTCATATTTATAATACAGCCAACCATCATTCTCATTTATCAACTTAGGATTACAGTCATAATTTATTTCTATTGTAATCATTGTATTTTCGTATCTTAAATATAATAAGTTCACTTTTATTATGTCTGGAATCCCTTGGGATAAAAAATCAATTAACTCATATTTATCCAGATCAGACTCAACAACGATTGTGAATTCAGAGTTAACTTCTTCCATTATGGAACCTCAATATATGGGCCTCTATTAAACGGTGATGATTGTTTCATTACCGATACCTGTATTTTTGTTACATCATCCGGATGAAAGTGTAGGATATATATCCTCCCATATGCCACCTTCATCACCAGGGCCTAATGCACGCCGTTGAGCCTTTGTTGATTTTTAACCTTCTGATCTTACTCAGCAATAGTGGACACGCAACTAAGTGAGTAAACGCTCAAGCAAGAGGTGACTCACATGACAAAACCAGCATCAACCACCAATAAGCCACGCAAGCAGCACACGCCTGAAAGCCCTGAAACTGGCGGAACGCATTGGGGTGGCCGCTGCCACCAGCGAGCTTAACCTGTATAAATCACAGATCTACAGCTGGCGAAACTCAGCTCTCTTCTTCTGAACGTGAGCAGGAGATGTCCGCCGCTTAGGGTTGTGTCCCTATTACGCGGGTAGGATCAATCAAGCAGTTACGGCAAAAAAGAGAATCATGAATATATTTAGCAAACTCCCTGATGATACGTAATCAGTGAGATTAAAGTAATACAATCGCGATAAACCGAAGTTAATCCCCTGTTTAAAGACAGTGAACGACCTTCTTGCCATGCCTGGACTATATCAGCCTCACATGTACACCTTGAAAGCGTACAGATATGTATTATAATTGTACATATTGTTCATAAACAGGAGGATGAAAACCATGCCTCAGATAGCTATAGAATCTAACGAAAGACTGTCGTTACGTGTATCGACGGATGCCAAAAAGTTGATAGTCCGCGCTGCGGCAATCCAGCAAACCAACCTGACGGATTTTGTGGTCAGTAACGTACTACCTGTCGCACAGAAGATTGTTGATGCCGCCGAACGGGTATATCTGACGGAGCGTGATACTCAAATGATCATGGAAATTTTAGATAACCCGCCAGCGCCGAATGAAAAGCTTCTTGCCGCTGCTTTCGCCCTGCCGGACATGAAGAAATGATGTTTACAGACTGGCATGAGGCCGCGATAGGGAAAACCCACAATCGAATGAATTTTGATTGTGGGGATGCCGATCTGAACCAATTCCTACAACGCCATGCACTACAAAATCATGAGAAAGGGACAACGAAAACCTATGTTGCGCTTGATAATTCGGATGTTACACGTATCCACGGCTTTTACTCAGTCAGTCCTGCATCACTGATATATGCACAGGTTCCCGGCGCAATCAGCAAAGGATTAGGGAGATATGATGTGCCAGTGTTTCGTCTGGGTCGTTTAGCCGTAGACAAATCTATGCAGGGGCAAGGGCTGGGAGCACAACTTTTGTTATCTGCCGGAAAGCGTTGCATACAGGCGGCTTTGCAGGTCGGCGGCGTAGCCCTGCTTATTGATGCCAAAAATAAACAGGTCTGCGACTGGTACAAAGGATTTGGCGCAGTACCATTAAACGATCAACCCCTTTCCTTGTTGCTGTCGTTTAAAACGCTTTATGCTGCTTTATCTGCATCTGGTAGGTTATGACAACATGAGGCTTTGTTGAATAATTCAGAATCGGCCAACGATAAGGATACAGGACTCCCACCGGAGCACTCGTTATACGAGCCTGACGCTGGACGGCATTGCCAACAACGTCATCCGGTTCAGCGCTTTGACCATCGCCATCGCTTCCCCCACCTGCGCACCATAGTTCCGCTGGCTCAGATGGCCGCCCAGCAAGGTTTTGATACGGAACATCGCTGTTTCCACTACTGAATGACGGTGATAGCCCACTTTCTTTTCCAGACCTCATTGCTGCCGCTCCGATGTTGATTCGCCACCGCGTGGTTACGCTCATGGTACTTGCCCGGCCAGTATCGCGCACCGCTTCGTGGCGGGATTAGCGGCCTGATTAATAACACATCATGGCAATAGCGCGTGTCATAAGCGCCGTCAGCCGAGGCTTCCCTGATTTTACGGTGAGTCTGGCTAATCAGCCCCGGCAGTGCCTGCGCATCTGTCGAGCCGCTGAGCGGGAAAGTATGCCTTTGCAATTAATCAGGAAAGTGTTGCGCGAGAAATCGTGCATCTTTCAAGCACATCGTCTACTTTAATTAACCGATTCATAAAATATATATTATCTGTTGATTTCTAGCTTGTAGGTTATTTTAATAACTGTGTATTTTAAAGAATAAAAATTAATATCACCCTACTTCTTTGTTATAATACCAGCCTCCAAAATTGTGCTATAGGAACATCATGGAATTAATTCGTTATGCTGACATCAACAGCGATCTCTATCGCCACATTTGGGTCGTTGGTGATATTCATGGATGTTACTCCTTATTGTTAACCAGACTGGCTCAATTAAATTTCTCTCCTGATACCGATCTCTTGATCTCCACTGGAGATAACATTGATCGAGGAAAAGAAAACCTTGAAACACTGAGACTGTTAAATACCCCATGGTTTATTTCTGTAGTGGGTAATCATGAAGCTATGGCGCTTGACGCTTTTGAAACACAGGATGGCAATTTCTGGTATGTAAACGGTGGTTACTGGTACGACTCGGTCACCGAAAAAGACAGGCAAGAAGCCACTGAGCTATTACTAACTTTTAAGCAGCGTCCTCACATCATAGAAGTTGAAACGTCCTCAAAGAAGTACGTGATTGCCCATGCCGATTATCCAGATGACAGCTACGATTATGGGAAGCAAGTTGATATTGATAGCGTTCTATAGTCACGCGATCGTCTGCTTGGTTCGTTACAGGGGAATATCCATCCAATACGCGGTGCGGATACTTTTATCTTCGGCCATATGATTGTTGACTACACAACAACATTCGCCAATCAAATCTACATTGACACAGGTTCTTTCTGTTCAGGCAATCTGTCTTTTTTTAAAATAAAGTAATCTGGAAATAGAATTATGTAATATACGCAACGATAGCGTTACTTTATTTTGTATTCTGAGGATATATATTCAAACATAGAATTCTATCATAGAATATTAACCCTCCCTGCATTATGGGCAATGATATAGCCTTCAATAAGTACCATTGCCCATTCGTAATAGCGTCTAAATTTCGCGTTTTTCTGCCCATTTCAGCATTAAGATCGCAGATCAAAAAACGAAGCCGTAATCCGACGCAGGTAGTTACTCGAGCGCCTGAGACGAGTAAAGATCGCACATCTCAAGATACCTATCGGAAGAAAGCGCAATAACCGTGGTGGCGAAATGGATCGGCTTGCCTTCATGCAACACAATCTTAATACCGGCGGCGGCCGGGATGAAGTTAATGCTCTGTGAATGCCAGGTGTTTTCGGCGATATTTGTCCAGGCCGCGAATTTGCCATTACAGAAGCGAATACCTTCACGACTGATGGTGACTGCCGGCTTTGCCGCGCTTAAAAATGAGCGAGCCAGGCGCACAATAAATAACAGACTGCCGCAACAAATAAGTCCCATAAAGACGGCACCGCCAGTTTTGGGCTCCTCGGGATCGGTGGCCATATTCACCGCCAGCGCAATAAAAACTCCCATCATACAAATCCAGAACACAATACCAACCAACGTTTTAGATCTGGAATAATAGATATTGAACTCCACAGGCATGTTTTGCTGGCTGGTTTTTGATACGTACAGTTCCATTGATTCATCCTTGTATAAAAATGTCGTCAGGCGGGTAAACGCTGGGAAAGAAAGTTGAGCAGCAGCGGCTCATTGACGATAGTGGAGCGGTCGATTTTGCAGATCCGGCCCGTAGCGGTGCTAATCATCAGATAGCTCATTGAACTGCCAGCCCCCTCCTCGCGCTGGGTGCGAATACTGGCGATCTGCGCATACGGCACCGCCCGGTTTTTGTGTTCAAGCCGATCCGCCAGCGCGGTCACTTTGCCGAATTTAAGACGTCCATCGGCGGCGAGGCGCGCCCCCAGCGCAGAACCGTGTCGCCGGACAAGTTCAGCAGCCAGTCGGTCGTAAATTCCGTTGCCATCGTTCCAGAAATCAAGGTAGATGACGTACTTCTTGCCGCCACTGTGGCGCAAGATGAGTTTGTCGGATTGGTGGAGCAGACGCATTGATTCAAGCGCATCGTAATGGATAACACGATGCCCGGCCTGCAACGCGGTTTCGGTTAACGTCATCCTGCGCGGCGTAAACAGAAACAGAACTGTGACGCTGAATTTCCAGATGATAAACAACAGGCCCACCAGTAGCGATATACCGGAAAGCCGATAATTCACGGTGGCTGTTGCTATGCTGAGAATAAAAAAACCGATCCCGATAGCAAACCATTTCAGCTCCGAAAGCGAAAGATGCCGGGTGTATTGACGACTTTCCATGATGGTATGGTATCCCTGATTTTACTGTCGGCGTATTACGTCAGGTTGAGTAAGGAAGCTATATCCGTTATGTTTTAGGTTATATACACTTCATCCTTCAGGCTGCCGGAGCAACTATTGTACGCTCCCGGAGATTAATGAGAGACATCCTGCCTCTCACCGAAGACCAACCACGAGCCTATACACCATTCGGTGTAAATGCCTTTCTCGGAAGTGAACGTCCAGGCGGCTACCGAACCCGAGCGTGATAATAAAGCGACTCGTTGTCATGAGCCAGTCCCTTAGCGACATTGTCCATTTTCGGATGTCGGCCTGAATTGCCAGTCACACGACCTTTTTCACTGACTCGTCCGTCGGAAACACTGTACGCTTTTGATAGCATGTTGGTTATCTATTTATCTATGCCGGAAATGCGGGTCTGGTTTTTCTTCAGCAGACGATCGAACGGGCTGAGATCTTCAGGTATTTTGAGATTTTGGCCAATGCATTAGCCAGAGCCTGCAACTGTTTTTCGTCCATAAAGCAACCAGCTTTTGATGTTGAATCGAACATATCAAAATCAGGCAATTACACAATTTTAATTACAGTCTCATTTTGAGTTCGGAAGCATCCGTTTCCCTCTTAATTTTGTTGGAATTTCTCTTTGTTGCGAGCATGGTCTGAACTAATTGCCTGGCAGCTTGCCTTGTTTCGTCAATATTTGGAAAATCGAACACATTTCCAACTTTTACTTTCAAGACAGAACTTGGCTTCCTACCCTCACTGACATTACGATCTGACGAGGCTACTCTTCGCTGGATTACGTAGGTTTTTTTCGTCAAACTGGCTTTTACCCCGAAACCAGCAGGAGCTTCTCTGTGGTCATCGAAAACAATGTAGAGTTTTTGAGCTGGATTAGCTTCGAAAACGATTTTTCCAGAGCGACTGAGTGCAGGCTTAACATTAATACTTAACTTGTTGATAATGAAAGGCTGGCTGAGAGTTGTTTTCAAAGTATCACCCCTGTTGTAGTCCAGGAATGATGAGAATGTAACCTGTCACATTTTAGGCTACAGGTGAGCTACAAATTTATGAGTTTATGTGAGTTTATAAGGGTTTTACCCGGGGCCACATGAGCACTTGAAAGAATAAAAAAACGAGTAAAATCAATATGAATGAGTCATTTGATAAGGACTTCTCCAACCACACCCCGATGATGCAGCAGTATCTCAAGCTGAAAGCCCAGCATCCGGAGATCCTGCTATTTTATCGTATGGGAGACTTTTACGAGCTGTTTTATGACGACGCAAAGCGTGCGTCGCAGTTGCTCGATATTTCGCTGACCAAACGCGGCGCATCGGCTGGCGAACCTATCCCTATGGCGGGTATCCCGCACCACGCCGTAGAAAACTACCTCGCGAAACTGGTCAATCAGGGCGAATCCGTCGCTATTTGCGAACAGATTGGCGATCCGGCCACCAGCAAAGGTCCCGTTGAACGTAAGGTCGTGCGTATCGTTACGCCTGGCACCATCAGCGATGAAGCCCTGTTACAGGAGCGTCAGGATAACCTGCTGGCGGCTATCTGGCAGGATGGTAAAGGCTACGGTTACGCCACGCTGGATATCAGCTCCGGGCGCTTTCGTCTGAGCGAACCCGCCGACCGTGAAACGATGGCCGCAGAGCTGCAGCGCACCAATCCCGCCGAACTGTTGTATGCCGAAGATTTTGCTGAAATGGCGTTAATAGAGGGACGCCGGGGTCTGCGCCGTCGCCCGTTGTGGGAGTTTGAGATTGATACCGCCCGCCAGCAGTTAAATCTGCAATTCGGTACGCGGGATCTGGTCGGTTTCGGCGTCGAAAATGCCTCGCGTGGATTATGTGCGGCAGGCTGCCTGTTACAGTACGTAAAAGATACCCAGCGCACCTCCCTGCCGCATATTCGTTCCATTACGATGGAACGCCAGCAGGACAGCATCATTATGGATGCCGCGACCCGCCGCAATCTGGAAATTACCCAGAACCTGGCCGGCGGTGTCGAAAATACCCTCGCCGCGGTGCTTGACTGTACCGTGACGCCAATGGGTAGCCGAATGCTTAAACGCTGGCTGCATATGCCGGTACGAAATACCGACATATTACGTGAACGCCAGCAGACCATCGGCGCCTTGCAGGACACCGTCAGCGAACTGCAACCGGTGCTGCGTCAGGTCGGCGATTTGGAGCGCATCCTTGCGCGTCTGGCGCTGCGCACCGCGCGTCCGCGCGATCTCGCCCGAATGCGTCACGCCTTCCAGCAGCTGCCGGAATTGCACGCTCAGCTTGAAACCGTTGACAGCGCGCCGGTACAGGCGTTGCGTAAAAAAATGGGCGATTTCGCCGAACTGCGCGACCTCCTGGAACGCGCCATTATTGACGCGCCGCCGGTACTGGTCCGCGACGGCGGCGTTATTGCGCCCGGCTACCATGAAGAGCTGGACGAATGGCGCGCGCTGGCGGACGGCGCCACCGATTATCTCGATCGTCTGGAAATTCGCGAGCGCGAGCGTACCGGGCTGGATACGCTGAAAGTCGGCTATAACGCGGTACATGGTTATTACATTCAGATTAGCCGTGGTCAAAGCCATCTGGCGCCCATCAATTACGTGCGTCGCCAGACGCTGAAAAATGCCGAACGCTACATTATTCCTGAGCTTAAAGAGTACGAAGATAAAGTTCTGACCTCGAAAGGCAAAGCGCTGGCGCTGGAAAAACAGCTATATGACGAATTGTTTGATCTGCTGTTGCCGCATCTGGCCGATTTACAGCAGAGCGCGAACGCTCTGGCGGAGCTGGATGTGCTGGTTAACCTGGCCGAACGCGCCTGGACGCTGAATTACACCTGCCCGACATTTACCGATAAACCCGGTATCCGTATTACCGAAGGCCGCCACCCGGTGGTTGAACAGGTACTGAATGAGCCGTTTATCGCCAACCCGCTCAATTTATCGCCGCAGCGCCGGATGTTGATCATTACTGGCCCCAATATGGGCGGTAAAAGTACCTATATGCGACAAACGGCATTGATTGCCCTGCTGGCCTATATCGGCAGTTACGTTCCGGCGCAAAACGTGGAAATCGGCCCCATCGACCGTATTTTTACCCGCGTCGGCGCAGCGGACGACCTGGCCTCCGGGCGTTCGACCTTTATGGTGGAGATGACCGAAACCGCGAACATTCTGCATAATGCCACGGAAAACAGTCTGGTATTGATGGATGAAATCGGGCGCGGTACCTCCACGTATGACGGGCTGTCGTTGGCCTGGGCCTGCGCGGAAAATCTCGCGAATAAGATTAAAGCGTTAACGCTGTTCGCTACCCACTACTTCGAGCTGACCCAATTACCGGAGAAAATGGAAGGCGTGGCGAACGTCCACCTGGATGCGCTGGAACACGGTGATACTATCGCGTTTATGCACAGCGTGCAGGACGGCGCGGCAAGTAAGAGCTATGGCCTGGCGGTCGCGGCGCTTGCGGGCGTCCCTAAAGAAGTCATCAAACGCGCGCGCCAAAAACTCCGCGAGCTGGAGAGCATCTCTCCCAATGCGGCGGCAACGCAGGTGGACGGCACGCAAATGTCGTTGCTTGCCGCCCCGGAGGAGACATCGCCTGCCGTTGAAGCGCTGGAGAATCTCGATCCGGACTCCCTGACGCCACGCCAGGCGCTGGAGTGGATCTATCGGCTGAAAAGTCTGGTGTAAACGTGTCGGGCCCGATAGCGCCGCGCTATCGGGTCTGCGCGCCGGAACAGGCTTTTCAGGCTGTGACTGTCGTTTCATGTAAATGACGCCAGACTATCCGTCCTCTTTCCCTTTTTAAAATGACCGTCGACCAGCGTACCGTCTCGGCCTGGCCCGGCAGTTGCTGTCGCTCACGATAACGCAGCACGGCACCTTCCGGCCACTCCGCCACAAGGTCAATGTGCTCAACCACGATAACCAGACCCGGGCGACACGCGCGCTGCGCCTGGAAAAAAGCGCCCAGCGCCGGATAATCCAGACAAACACCGCCTGGCGTTATCATCGTAAAATCAGCAGCAAAACGCGCTATCAACGCCGCCAGGCTCCCCATCCCCTTACTAAGCCAGTTCTCAATCGCCGCATGGGCGTGAATAATTTCTTCTTTATATGGATTCATGGTCTTTCCTTTTTCAGGCACAGAAGCGTCTGTCTATTGTTCAGACAGACAGCGTAAATAAGGGGCAGCAGGGTGATACCGGCGGCGGCAATAAAGGTCCAGCGATAAGCAACCTCAAGCGACATAACGCGCTGGAGCGCGTTTAACAGCAGCGTCAACAGCGCCGCGCCAAGGAAAAAGCTGATCTGACGATTAAGATTCCATAGCGCGCTGGCGTCAGGCATGTCCCGGCGAGCAATAGTCAGGAAAGCGCCACTCTGCGCGGTACTGCTGCACAAACTGCCGCCAGCGCCCATTAAGGCGAATATCATCATCAGTACACGGTGCGATGTCGCAGGCGTAACGTTAGTTAAAAGCAGTATCCCTGCGGCCTGAAGAAGACAGCCGACGATAATCAGCGGACGCGGCCCAAGCCGATTGAAGTAACGTCCGGTAAGCATAATGGCGACAAATGAAGCGATCGACCAGGGAAGCATCAGCGACCCCGCCGCCGCAGGCGATAACTGCGCAACGTTCTGTAGATAAAACATCCCGACCACGCTGATACCAATGAACATACCCGGCACGCACAGATAGACGATCATGGCAAAACGCAGCAGCCTGTCCGTCAACAACGGCAGATGGAGTAATCTTGCTGACGCCATTGTCGTCGAAGCGACGTTCAGCCAACGATAAGCGAGCAATAAAGTGAGAACGGCCACTGGCAGCGTGGCAAAGAATATCCAGCGCCAGCCGCACGTTTCCACCAGCAGCCCGCCAATCGCAGGCGAACATGCCGGCGCCAGTAGCGCCACCATCATGACAACCGATGACACGCCAGCGCGTTCATGTGGTTTAAACTGTTGCCAGGTTAACGCCTGACCAACCGGGATCAATAAGCCACCGCCCGCCCCCTGCACAATACGCCAGAAAACAAGGCTGTGTAAGGAATCGGCAAAACCTGCGGCAGCGGCGGCAACGCTAAACAGAATGAGCGAAAATATGATCAGCCGTCGTGCGCCGAGATAACGTGAAAGAAACGCGCTAAACGGAACGATCAGCGTTAATCCTGCGATATAACCGTTACTCACCCATGCCAGCGCCGATATGGACGTATGCAGATCCACGGACATCGCAGGAAAAGCAACGCTGGCAATAAACAAATTAATCAGATCAAGAAAGAAGCCGAGCAGGTAAACCACTGCCACTTTACTGCGATACGTCATTATGCATCCTCCGTCAGAGGCGCTAATGTAGCCGTCCGGAGAAAGCCAGATAAGTCCGCGCTTCAACGATATACTGTCAAAATAATTTTGACAGTAAAGGAGCTCGCCATGCTCAATTTGCAGCGTATGTCGCTGTTTATCGCCGTGGTAGATAGCGGCAGCTTCACGGCCGCCGCCGCCGCATCGGGCCAAACAAAAGCGGTAGTGAGTTTTAATATTCGGCAGCTTGAAAAAGAGCTTGGCGTAACGTTACTGCTACGTTCCACCCGACGACTGACGCTCACAGACGCCGGCGTCCTCTTTTACCAAAAAGGCGTGAATTTACTCAATGCAGCGAAAAATTTGCAGGATGAAGTGCGTGCCAGCCATAGTGGGCTGGGCGGCGAGTTACGTATTACCACTACGTCCGAGTTTGGCGAACAGGTGGTCATTCCGGTACTGGCGCAGTTTAGTCAGCGCCATCCCGATCTCCGTATTCGGCATATGTCCTCATCACATCATGCCGATTTAATTGCCGAGCGCTTTGATGTGGCGATTCGGCTTGGCTCGCTGACGGACTCCCGCTATCGCGCCGCGCTGATATCCCGCTTTACCATTCTGCCGGTCGCCGCGCCGCAGTGGCTCGCCCGCCACCCTGTGTCGTCACTGGAGTCGTTGGCCCAGGCGGAATGGATTATTCATGAGCGATTACCTACCCCGCTACGGTGGACAGTAACGAATAATCATGGCCAACGCTCACGCCTGGAGATAAGCAAAGCCGGCAAAATTTCTGTCGACAGCGCGCGCTCGCTGATGGCCTTCGCTCTCGCGGGAAGCGGCGTCGCATTACTGCCGCAATGGTTAGTCAACACCGCACTGGAGGAGGGAACGTTAATTCACGTGTTACCCGACTATCATTTTCCCCGTCAGGGCATTTATGCCGTTTACCCGGACGCCCGCCATGTATCGACAAAAGTACGCGCATTTATTGATTTTTTACGTTCGCAATGGGATTGCGGGGAGCACGCCCATCATTGTAGCCAGTCCGGGAGCATTGCGCTCCCGGACGGATAATACCGTCTTAATCCTTAACTACCAGCTTGTCTTTGATCCCCTGCGCCTGCCAACGCACCCACAGCATAATTGCCGCCAGAACGACAATCGGCAGTAACGGATCGAGCCAACTGCCGCCGGAACCGAACAGCAGGTTAATCAGAGCCACGCCGGTGCCGCCAATCGCCCAGGCAATGGTCGTCGGTACAGACCAAACCACCATCTGCTGTTTGACATCAGAGACGCCCATCATGCGGTTAACCACCCAGAACAGGCTATCGTTGAAGTAGCCGAAGAACAGCGACCCCATCGTTGCGGCCTGAGCGGCAAGCAACATATTGATGCCGGGGATCTGCGCCAGGATCGGCGCGGAAATCGAGGCGGCAGTGATCATCGCCACCGTCCCCGATCCCTGAATCAGGCGTACCAACGTCGCCACGATAAACGGGATCAGGATCGGCGAGATCGGCAGGTTGGCAACCTGCTCCGCCAGCTGTTGCCCCGCGCCGCTGTCGCGCAGGATCGCGCCCAACGCGCCGCCAGCGCCCGTGACCAGTAAGATAATCCCGGCGCTTTGCAAGCCCTCTTCCAGACGCTCTGCGGTGGTATGTTTATCCATGCGCGGCACCAGCGTATACACCGCCAGCAGAACGCTGATGGCCAACGCGATCACTGGGCTTCCCACAAAGTTGATTGCCTGTACCACCGGATGCGTCGCCAGGCCGGACCATCCTTCTACAGTGGCGAGGGTGGAACAGATAGCCTTCAGGAAGATCAGCACGATCGGCACCACAATAGGCAGCAGAGAGAGCGTCAGGCTCGGCAGATCCTTTTGCTCTTTCTCTTTATTGTACTGCTCCAGCGCGGCATTGACTTCATCGGCGTTCAGCGTACGCGGCACGAAATCAGGGTAGCGTTTATCCAGCCACTGCGCATAGAACACAATGCCGATCACACAGGGCACCGCCAGCGCCATCCCGGTCAATAACATTGCGCCGATGTCGACGTTAAAAATCCCGGCTACCCCCAGCGGGCCTGGCGTCGGAGGTACCGTATGGTGAGTGACCACCAGCCCGCCCGCCAGCGCGACGCCCAGCGTCAGTAGCGAACGCTTACCGCTTTTCGCCAGCGCTTTCGCCACCGGATAAAGAATGACAAAAGCGGAATCGACGAAAATGGGGATGCTGACAATATAACCCGTGATCGCCAGCGCCCACTCTTCACGGCGTTTCCCCAGCCATTTGATAAAGCTCCAGGCGATACGCTCCGCCGCGCCGGAAACCTCCAGCAAGCGCCCCATCATTACGCCGAGACCAATCACCAGGCCAATGCTGCCCAGCGTCGTACCGAATCCGCTGGTGATGACAGAGAGCGTTTTATCAATGCCCATTCCCCCCAACAGACCGGCGATGCAGGCCGCCGCCAGCATCGCGATCAGCGCATGAACACGGGTGCGTAACACCAGCCATACCAGCACGAAAACGGCAACGATCAGGCCGATAATTGGGGTCGGTAAACTTGTCATGACCTCCCCTCCATATCATCTTGTCGAAAGCGTTCGATAATGTCATCGAAGCGTTTATCGGCGACAAAACCTAACGCCAGCGCACGCTGGTTATCGATACGTCCCGGCCAGGAGGCGACAATTTTCTCGACGCCTTCATCGCGCTGATGCGTAACCCGATCGCGCGCCGCCTGACCGCCCACCTGACGCAACGTTTCCAGCATCTCGCCCACGGTTACGCTGATCCCCGGTAAGTTGATGCTGCTCGCCTCGCCAGGCGCGGGTAACGTTGCGGCCAGCGACAGGTTATGGATCACCGTCGCTGGGCTGGAAATCCACAGCCGCAAACTTTCCGACACCGGGCAGACGGTCGTCTCGCCCTGCAACGGTTCACGAATAATCGCACTGACAAAAGAAGAAGCGGCGCGGTTTGGTTTACCCGGGCGAACACAGATCGTCGGCAAACGCAGCGCCAGCCCATCCACATAGCCTTTGCGGGTATAGTCGTTGACCAACAGTTCACAGGCAGCCTTCTGCGCGCCATAAGACGAGCGCGGCGTGAGCGCGGTGGTATCGGTGACGCATTCCGGCAGCGTACCGCCATAAACGGCAAGCGAGCTGGAGAAGACAAAACGAATTTTCTGCGGTTGCCGACGACACGCCTCAAGTAACTGGCGGGTAAGATCCAGGTTAACTTTCCATCCCAGATCGAAATCGTCTTCCGCATGACTGCTGACAATCGCAGCGAGATGATAAACAACAGAGGTATTAGCGGTAATCACATTCTCCAGCACGCCCGGCTGGGTTAAGTCAGCCTCCAGGCAGCGTAAACGAGGAGAATCTGATAACCGTGCAGGCATTTTTAAATCAACAAGAAGCAGTTCGTTAAACGCCAGCGATGAGTTTAATAAGGCGCTTGCGAGTTTCTGGCCTAAAAAGCCGCCCCCGCCGGTAATGATAATCTGCATCCGGATGTCCTCTTTATTGTTGTGTAGGGTAGTTCAGGGTTAGCGCCAGGCGTTAAACCAGCCAAGCCCGTCCTGAGTGGTATTCCGTGGTTGGTATTCGCAGCCTATCCAGCCGCGATAACCTACGTCATCGAACAGCCGGAACAGCCACGGGTAGTTGATCTCGCCATCATCCGGTTCATGTCTGTCCGGTATCGAGGCGATTTGTACATGGGCATAGCGGCCCGCGTACTCGCGAATCAGGTGACTCAAATTGCCATCCACTTTTTGCGCATGGAAAGTGTCGAGCTGGATGAACACATTCGGGCGGTCAACCTCTTCTGCGATGCCCAGCGCCTGATATTGGCTGGAAAAGAGGTAGCCGGGTTTAACGCCGGGACTCAGCGCTTCGATCAAAATACGTTTATCGTGGGCGGCAAACCGGTCGGCGGCATAACGCAAATTATCGATAAACGTGGCGCGATAACGTGCGCCATCAGCGCCATCCGGCACTACACCCGCCATGATGTGAACCTGCTCACATTCCAGCGCCAGAGCGTATTCCAGAGCCAGATCAATATCGGCGCGCGCGTCGTGTTCGCGCCCCGGTAGCGCGGCACGTCCCCACTCGCCCGCCGCGGTATCGCCCGCCGAAGTATTAAACAGCGCCAGCGTCAGATCATGACGCGATAGCTGGGCTTTAATCTCGCTGGCGGCAAAGCCGTAGGGGAACAGAAACTCAACGGCCTGAAAACCGGCTTCGGCAGCAGCGGCAAAACGCTCGATAAACGGCACTTCGGTAAACATCATCGACAAATTGGCGGCAAAACGCGGCATCGGGTTATCTCCTTAACTGCGCAATTTCTTCGGTGGTTAAATAACGAATCGGGCGTTCGCCAAGGATAAAAATCAGCTTTGCCGTCTCTTCCAGCTCCTCGGTATTATTAGCGGCTTCCTGCAAATTCTCCCCGCACACGACCGGCCCATGATTAGCCAGTAAAAAGGCCTGATGCCGGGCCGCCAGCGCTGCCAAATCGCGGGCAATTCGGTCATCCCCCGGGCGATAGTAGGGAACCAGCGGAATGTCGCCCATCCGCATCACCACATAGGGGGTAAACGGGCGAATCACATTTTGCGGGTCCAGTCCTTCGAGGCAGGAAAGCGCCGTTGACCAGGTGCTGTGCAGATGAACCACGGCCTTGCAGCAAGGGTTATTGCGATACAACGCCAGATGAAAACGCACCTCTTTAGACGGTTTATCGCCGCTGAGCCATTCGCCCTGCGGGTCCACTTTGGATAGCCGCTGCGGGTCGAGATTACCCAGACACGAACCGGTGGGCGTCGCCAGAATATTGCCGTCCGGCAGTAACAGCGAGAGGTTGCCTGCCGAGCCGGTAGCATAGCCGCGCTGGAAAAACGAGGCGGCTATCCTGACCATCTCTTCTCGCAAAGCGTGCTCTTCTTTTGCCAGTGTCGTCATACCTGAAACTCCCTTTGAGCGCGGATGAAAAAGGATTCATCGCCAAAATTGCCTGACTTTAGCGCCAGCGAGACTGGCGCATGGAGCGCGTTGACCCACGGCACGCCGGGTGAAATGCACGGTCCAATGTGGAAACCGGTAATACCGAGGCTTTGCGTCACCACGCCCGAGGTTTCGCCGCCCGCCACAATAAACCGGGTGATACCGCCTTCCGCTAAGCGAGCGGCCAGCAGGGAAAAGAGCGCCTCTACCGCATAGCTGGCTTCGGTAGCACCATATTGCTGCTGGATGGCAGCCAGCGCCTGCGTGGAGGCGGTGGCGCTAATCATTGGCGCCAGTTCGCTGTCCTGACTGAACACCCACTGCGCCAGCGCTTCGGCGTAGGCCTCGCGCGCCTCGGATGACAGGCAGCGCGCCACATCAACGTCGCGTGTGGGAGCATGTTGTCGATAGAAAGCCACCTGCTGATTCGTCATTTGCGAACAGGAACCGGAAAGCACCACCGCGCGACCGCTCAGCGGATAGCCTGCGGAACGGGCCTGAGAAACGCCGTGCTTCGCCCACTGACGCGCCAGCCCCATTGCCAGCCCGGAACCGCCGGTCACCAGTGGAGCATCACGCAAAACCTCGCCCTGAATTTCCAGGTGCCGCTCATTGAGCGCGTCAAGTACCGCGTAGCGATATCCTTCCTGCTGTAAACGCGACAGCGCCGCACGGGTCGCGGCAACGCCTTCATCAAGCGTCTGAGCCGGAATAACGCCGCAGCGCCCTTGCGCCTGCGCTTCCATCAGACGCGGCAGGTAGCTGTCGGTCATCGGATTGATAGGATGGTGGCGCATACCGGACTCCGCCAGCAAGTGGTTCATGACAAACAGATAGCCCTGATAAACCGTGCGTCCGTTAACCGGCAGCGCGGGAGAAATCACGGTAAATGAGGTATCCAGCGCCACCATCAGCGCATCGGTGACCGGGCCGATATTGCCTTCGGCGGTACTATCGAAAGTCGAGCAATATTTGAAATAGACTTGCTGGCAGCCCTGTTTTTTCAGCCATACCAGCGCCGCCAGCGATTGTTTTATCGCCTCTTGCGCCGGGCATGAGCGGGTTTTCAGGCTGATAACCACCGCGTCGCACCCTTCCGGTTGCGTCCCGGTTGGGACATCATTGATCTGCACTGTCGGCATCCCGTTTTCGACCAGAAAACTGGCGATGTCGGTCGCGCCGGTAAAATCATCGGCAATGACGCCAATTTTTAACATGACGGCTCCTCAGGCGTGACGCCAGGCAGAGTAATCCCCGAGAAAATTTTGATCACAGCGCTGTCATCCTCTTTGCCATAACCGGCGTTACTGGCGCTGGTGAACATATTTAACGCCGTAGAGGCCAGCGGTAAGGGGAAGCGCAGCGCTTTCGCCGTGTCGGCAACCAGCCCCAAATCTTTGACAAAAATGTCGACGGCCGAACGCGGGGTATAGTCGCCGTCAACGACATGCTGCATACGGTTTTCGAACATCCAGGAGTTGCCGGCGGCATGGGTCACGACGTCATACATCACGTCCAGAGGAATACCGGCCCGCGCGGCCAGCGCCATCGCTTCGGCCGCCGCCGCAATATGCACGCCAGCCAGCAGTTGATGAATGATTTTGACGGTTGAGCCTGCTCCCGGCGTATCGCTGATGCGATAAACGTTGCTGGCAACGGCGTCCAGCACAGGCTTCAGGCGGGTAAATGCCGCCTCGCTCCCGGAGGCCATCACCGTCATTTCGCCCTGCGCCGCTTTTACCGCGCCGCCGGAAACCGGCGCATCCAGCATGTTAAGATTCAATGCCGTCAACGCCGCGGCGATCTCTTGTGCGTCGGCGCTTGAGATCGTGGACGAAACCATCACCGCGCTTCCGGGTTTCATCAGATGGGCGACGCCATCCTCACCGAATAACACCTGTCTGACCTGGGCGGCATTGACGACCAGAATGACTAACGCATCCACGACGCCGGCGAACTCCCTGGCGCTGGCGGCAGCCCCACAAGCCCCTTCAGCAAGAAGATTCGCGCACGCTTGCGGGTTAAGATCGGCCCCCCATGTGGAAAGCCCGGCGCGCAGGCATGAACGCGCAGCGCCCATTCCCATTGAGCCAAGCCCCACAATGCCGACATGAAAATCAGTTCCTGTTGTCATTATCACTCCATGTTAATTTACGTGATATTATGTTTTGTTATGTGAATATAGGCGTTTTTGTAAACAATTGCGGTGAGTTATTTCACAAAAAATAACAAAATGTGTTATTTTTTGTGAAGGCAATCCTCATAGAACTTCACACGCTGTGACGAGAAATCGCGTAAAATCGCGACAGGACTAAAGAAAGGAGCAGACGTTGATACCTACTGAGCGTCGACAAATCATTCTTGATATGGTGGCGGAGAAAGGCATCGTCAGTATCGCTGAACTGACCGAGCGCATGCATGTATCCCACATGACTATCCGCCGTGATTTACAAAAACTGGAGCAGCAAGGCGCGGTAATCCAGGTCTCTGGCGGCGTGCAATCATCGACTCGCGTGGCGCACGAACCCTCGCATCAGATCAAAACCGAACTGGCGACGCCGCAGAAAGCGGCGATTGGCAAACTGGCCGCCAGCCTGGTACAGCCAGAAAGCTGTATCTACCTTGATGCAGGTACGACCACGCTGGCGATTGCCAGGCAGCTGGTTACGATGAATAAACTTACGGTGGTAACGAATGATTTCGTTATCGCCGATTACCTGATGGACAATAGCGGTTGCACAATTATTCACACTGGCGGGGCGGTATGCCGGGAAAACCGGTCGTGCGTCGGTGAAGCCGCGGCGACGCTTTTGCGCGGGCTGATGATTGACCAGGCCTTTATTTCCGCCTCGTCCTGGAGCGTGCGCGGTATTTCAACGCCGGCAGAAGATAAAGTCACGGTGAAACGGGCCGTCGCCAGCGCCAGCCGCCAAAAAATTCTGGTGTGCGACGCGACCAAATACGGCCAGGTAGCTACATGGCTGGCGTTACCGCTGGCGGAATTCAACCAAATCGTCACCGATGACGGCCTGCCGGAAAGCGCAATTCGGGCGCTGGCCAAAGTGGATATCTCACTGCTGATGGCCAAACAATAGCGAAGCGGCGCAAGCCGCTTACGTCATCATCTTGCGTACCAGTTGCGTAAACTGTTCGCGTTCTTCAGCGCTCAGTCGCCCCAAAAACTCATCGTCAACGCGATCCCCCAGTGGTATCGCGGCGGCGAGCAACGTTTGGCCCTGAACGGTGAGATAGACAAAACGCCGACGTTTATCCAGCGGATCGTTTTCTCGCTTTACCAGCCCACGATTTTCCATCCGGCTTAACATCTCCGCCAGCGTCGCTTTAGTGCTGACCGCCGCTTCGGTCAGATCGACCTGTTCAATACCCGGATGTTCAGCAATAACGCGCATCACCGCATATTGAGGTTTGGTGAGCTCCGGTAGTTCATGCTGCCAGCGTGCGGTATGTTGCTGAAAAAGTTGGCGTAACAGATGAAACGCGGTGTTTCGTAACTCCATGAGCGCTCCGGATAAATTAACTTTTTCTATCATAACGACTTATGCACGGTTTTTTAATGACGAATGCTTTAGCTAAACGTGCGCAGGCGTCGGGAGCGATCTTGTCGCAAAGGCCGTGTGGGCGTATTTTGATCAAAATGTTCGTATACGAACGATATTTGAGGTAAGAAATGAGATTGATTGTGGGGATGACCGGTGCGACCGGCGCGCCGCTTGGCGTCGAGCTACTCCAGGCATTGCGGGCGATACCTGATGTTGAAACGCATCTGGTAATGTCAACGTGGGCGAAAACCACTATTGAACTGGAGACGCCCTACACGCCCGCTGAGGTAGCCGCCCTGGCAGATTATTGTCATAGCCCGGCCGATCAGGCGGCGACCATTTCCTCCGGCTCATTTCGTACCGACGGCATGATTATTATCCCCTGCAGTATGAAAACACTGGCGGGGGTTCGCGCCGGCTATGCCGAGGGGCTGGTGGGACGCGCTGCCGATGTCGTGTTGAAAGAGGGTCGCAAGCTGGTGCTTGTGCCGCGGGAAATGCCGCTCAGCACGATTCATCTGGAAAACATGCTTGCGCTTTCTCGTATGGGGGTGGCGATAGTGCCGCCCATGCCCGCGTTCTACAACCTGCCGCAAACCGTTGACGATATTATCCAGCACATCGTGGCGCGCGTTCTCGACCAGTTTGGTCTGGAGCATACGCGCGCGCGCCGCTGGCAAGGACTGCGACAGGCAGCAAATTTTTCACAGGAGAATGGATAATGGCATTTGATGATTTGCGCAGTTTTTTACATGCGCTGGATCAGCAGGGACAACTGCTGAAAATCAGCGAGGAAGTGAATGCGGAGCCGGATCTCGCCGCCGCTGCCAACGCAACGGGACGCATCGGCGATGGCGCGCCCGCGCTGTGGTTTGACAATATTCGTGGTTTTACCGACGCCCGCGTGGCGATGAATACCATCGGTTCCTGGCAGAACCATGCCATCTCACTGGGTTTGCCGCCTAACACGCCGGTTAAAAAACAGATCGATGAATTTATTCGCCGCTGGGACAATTTTCCGGTAGCGCCGGAACGGCGGGCGAATCCGGGCTGGGCGGAAAATACCGTCGACGGCGACGCAATCAACCTGTTTGATATCCTGCCGCTGTTTCGTCTGAACGACGGCGACGGCGGATTCTATCTGGATAAAGCCTGTGTGGTATCACGCGATCCGCTCGATCCCGATAACTTCGGCAAGCAGAATGTCGGCATCTACCGCATGGAAGTTAAAGGCAAGCGTAAGCTGGGTCTGCAACCAGTGCCGATGCATGATATCGCATTGCACCTGCACAAAGCTGAAGAGCGCGGGGAAGATCTGCCGATTGCGATCACGTTGGGTAACGATCCGATCATTACCCTGATGGGCGCAACGCCGCTGAAATACGATCAGTCAGAGTATGAAATGGCAGGCGCGCTGCGTGAAAGCCCCTATCCTATCGCCACCGCGCCGCTGACCGGTTTTGATGTACCGTGGGGATCTGAAGTCATTCTTGAAGGGGTCATCGAAAGCCGTAAACGTGAAATTGAAGGGCCGTTCGGCGAATTTACCGGCCACTATTCCGGCGGTCGCAACATGACCGTGGTGCGTATCGATAAGGTCTCTTACCGCAGCAAACCCATTTTTGAATCGCTCTATTTGGGGATGCCGTGGACGGAAATCGACTACCTGATGGGGCCGGCGACCTGCGTGCCACTGTATCAACAGCTGAAAGCCGAATTTCCGGAAGTGCAGGCGGTAAACGCCATGTACACCCACGGCTTGCTGGCCATCATCTCGACCAAAAAACGCTACGGCGGCTTTGCCCGTGCGGTGGGCCTGCGAGCGATGACGACGCCGCACGGTCTGGGATATGTGAAGATGGTGATCATGGTCGATGAAGATGTCGATCCATTCAATCTGCCACAGGTGATGTGGGCGTTGTCGTCGAAAGTGAATCCGGCAGGCGATCTGGTACAGCTACCGAATATGTCCGTCCTGGAACTGGACCCGGGCTCAAGCCCGGCGGGGATTACCGACAAGCTGATCATTGACGCCACCACGCCGGTTGCGCCAGATAACCGTGGTCACTATAGCCAGCCGGTTGTTGATTTACCGGAAACTAAAGCCTGGGCTGAAAAGCTGGCCGCCATGCTGGCCAACCGTAAATAAGGAGTAACCGATGATTTGTCCACGCTGTGCCGATGCACATATTGAACTCATGGCGACTTCGCCGGTAAAAGGAGTCTGGACGGTATATCAGTGTCAGCATTGTCTGTATACCTGGCGCGATACCGAACCGTTACGCCGTACCAGCCGCGAACACTATCCACAAGCGTTTCGCATGACGCAAAAAGATATTGATGACGCGCCAATGGTGCCGAGTATCCCGCCGCTGCTGGCAGAAGACAAACGGTAAAAAAAAGGCCAGTCTATCGACTGGCCTTTTTTTGACAAGGGTACTTACTCGCGGAACAGCGCTTCGATATTCAGCCCCTGCGTCTGCAGAATTTCGCGCAGACGGCGCAAGCCTTCAACCTGAATCTGACGAACACGTTCACGCGTAAGACCGATTTCACGGCCTACATCTTCCAGTGTCGCAGCTTCATATCCCAGCAGACCGAAACGGCGCGCCAGCACTTCACGCTGTTTGGCGTTCAGTTCGAACAACCATTTGACGATGCTCTGTTTCATATCGTCATCTTGCGTGGTGTCTTCCGGACCGTTCTCTTTTTCATCGGCCAGGATGTCCAGCAACGCTTTTTCGGAATCACCGCCCAGCGGGGTGTCTACCGAGGTAATGCGCTCGTTGAGACGAAGCATACGGCTGACGTCATCAACCGGTTTATCCAGTTGCTCTGCAATTTCTTCCGCACTCGGTTCGTGGTCCAGTTTATGCGACAACTCACGTGCGGTGCGCAGGTATACGTTCAGCTCTTTAACAATGTGAATCGGCAAGCGAATCGTACGGGTTTGGTTCATAATCGCCCGTTCGATTGTCTGGCGAATCCACCAGGTTGCGTATGTTGAGAAGCGGAACCCGCGTTCCGGGTCAAACTTCTCGACTGCACGGATAAGCCCCAGGTTGCCCTCTTCAATCAGGTCCAGCAACGCCAGTCCACGATTGCCATAACGGCGGGCAATTTTTACCACCAGACGCAGGTTACTCTCAATCATGCGACGGCGAGAAGCGACATCTCCACGCAGTGCGCGACGCGCAAAATAGACTTCTTCTTCGGCTGTTAACAGTGGTGAATACCCAATCTCACCAAGGTAAAGCTGAGTCGCGTCCAACACACGCTGTGTGGCCCCTTGCGATAACAGCTCTTCTTCAGCCAGGTCGTTATCACTGGGTTCCTCTTCACTCAAGGCTTTTTCGTCAAAAGCCTCTACTCCGTTCTCATCAAATTCCGCGTCTTCATTTAAATCATGAACTTTCAGCGTATTCTGACTCATAAGGTGGCTCCTACCCGTGATCCCTTGACGGAACTAGCAAGTCAAAGCCTGGTTCCGCCGCTTTATCGCTGCGGTAAATAACGCAGCGGGTTTACGGATTTCCCCTTGTAACGAATTTCAAAATGCAAGCGTGTAGAGCTGGTGCCGGTGCTACCCATAGTAGCGATTTTTTGCCCCGCCTTAACTTCCTGTTGTTCCCGGACCAGCATCGTATCATTATGGGCGTAGGCACTCAGGTAATCATCGTTATGTTTGATGATAATAAGATTACCGTAACCACGCAGTGCGTTACCGGCATATACGACGCGCCCATCAGCGGTTGCGACGATAGCCTGTCCCTTACTGCCTGCAATGTCGATCCCTTTATTGCCCCCTTCGGAAGCGCCAAAGTTTTCGATCACTTTGCCATCCGTCGGCCAGCGCCATGCGGAAATCGGCGCGCTGGTTGACGTACTGCTTGCATTTGGTTCGGTCGTGCTTACCGTTGGTGCCGTTACAGGCGCTGTGACAACCGTCCCAGCAGGCTTGTTGTTTGGCAACATTTTGTTAGCACTTTGTTCACCTGAGCCCTCAGAATACGTAATTGTTGGTTGAGACGCAACTGCAACGGTGGAATTTTGTGCAGACCTGGTCACAACTCCTTGCTGTGCTGCATCCGCCTGGGTGATCGCATTTCCGCCAGTAATTGGCGTACCGGATGCATTACCAACTTGCAAAGTTTGCCCTACATTCAGGCTATACGGGGCAGAAATACTGTTTCTCTGGGCCAGATCGCGGAAATCGTTCCCGGTAATCCAGGCGATGTAAAAAAGCGTATCACCCTTTTTCACGGTGTAAGTACTTCCCCCCGTATAGCTACCTTTCGGAATATTCCCATACTGGCGATTGTATACAATTCGCCCATTTTCCATCTGCACGGGTTGTTCCGCGACCGGTTGAGTTTGCATGGGCTGCGTTACAGGACGCTGAACGGGTTGAATTTGCGGCGCTTGTTGCGGCGTTTGTTGCGTCGTCGCGCCCATTTTTGGCGGCGGTGTGATCAACATCCCGGAATTGGTATTTGATGACGACCCACTGTCCACAGACGTGACCGGCGCCGGAGGGTTTGACGAACTGGTACAACCTGCCAGCCATAGTGAAACCAGTGATAGTGCCGCAATGCGACTAACGGTGAATTTTGGGCTTCCCGCGCTCATTTATCCCCCAGGAAAAAATTTGGTTAACAACCAGTGACGTAAGAACCGTGCAACGCATTAAGTGAACACGGGAAAATGTGTTCACGATACGCTTAACCCACCGGGAATAACCAGGAAAACTCCAGGTATTCGTTTCGGCTTCATCAGGCGTAATAGTGGCTGTTTGCAGAGCAAACTAGGCCAGCTCTCCCTTGACTAACGGGACGAAGCGAACGGCCTCCACGGTATCGATAATAAATTCGCCGCCCCGGCGACGCACGCGTTTCAAAAACTGCTGCTCATCGCCCACGGGCAGAACAAGAATGCCGCCTTCATCCAACTGTGCCATGAGCGCGGTAGGAATTTCCGGCGGCGCAGCCGTCACAATGATAGCGTCAAACGGCGCACGCGCCTGCCAGCCTTGCCAGCCATCGCCATGACGGGTAGAAACATTATGTAAATCGAGCTGCTTCAGGCGGCGGCGCGCCTGCCATTGCAGCCCCTTAATCCGCTCAACGGAGCAAACGTGATGCACCAGATGCGCCAGAATCGCCGTCTGATAGCCGGAACCGGTGCCAATTTCCAACACCCTGGATTGCGGCGTCAGTTCGAGCAGTTCCGTCATTCGCGCCACCATATAGGGCTGCGAAATCGTCTGACCCTGGCCTATCGGCAAAGCGATATTTTCCCAGGCCTTATGTTCAAACGCTTCATCAATAAATTTCTCGCGCGGCACTGCAGCAAGCGCATTAAGCACCTGCTCATCTCTGATGCCCTGCGCGCGCAATTGTTCAAGAAGAGCCTGTACACGTCCACTTACCATTGCGTGCCAACTCCCACGCTGTCTAACCAGTCTGAAACCACATCATGCGCGCTGTGCGCGGTTAAATCCACATGCAACGGCGTGACGGAGACGTAGCCTTCATCCACCGCCGCGAAATCGGTATCCGGCCCGGCATCGTATTTATCGCCCGGCGGGCCAATCCAGTACAATGTATTACCGCGCGGATCTTCCTGCGGGATTACTTTATCCGCTGGATGGCGGCTACCACAGCGAGTCACGCGGATGCCTTTAATCTGCGCTAACGGTAGATCCGGGACATTCACGTTGAGAATACGCCCGGTACGCAACGGCTCCCGGCTTAACCCTCGCAAAAGCGCGCAAGTCACGGCCGCAGCCGTATCATAATGCTGATAGCCGTTAAGGGAGACCGCTAATGCCGGAAAGCCGAGATGACGACCTTCCATCGCCGCGGCGACAGTACCGGAATAGATCACATCATCGCCCAGATTCGGACCCGCGTTAATACCGGAAACGACAATATCCGGACGCGGACGCATTAAGGCATTAACGCCCAGATAGACGCAATCGGTCGGCGTCCCCATCTGTACGGCGATATCGCCATTATCAAAGGTAAAAGTACGAAGCGAAGATTCCAGCGTGAGGGAATTAGACGCGCCGCTGCGGTTACGATCCGGGGCTACGACCTGTACATCAGCAAACTCACGCAGCGCTTTCGCCAGCGTTTGTATACCGGGCGCGTGAACCCCGTCATCGTTACTCAGCAATATGCGCATAATCACCCATTGTGTTGATCAGTTCCCTTACTACGCTGGTGGCAAAACTGCCTGCGGGCAGCCAGAAACGTAACTCGACGGTAACGTCATCCCACCAGTTCCAGCTTAATTGTTGCGGATAAAGCAGCATCGCTCTGCGCGACGCCTCTACTTTTTCGCGCAGCAACAGCGATTGCAACACCGTTTCCTGGGCAATGGCATCTTGCTCAAACGCCAGCGCCGCACGCTGTGTTCCCCACTCTCCGCTGCCCGGCAACGACGCTGTAATCATCAGCTCTTTTTCGTCTACCCGGCGCTGCAATTCAGGCAGTTCTTCAGATGTCGCGACGAACCAGCTTCCACGCCCCGCTAATTGTAGCGCATCGCCGTCAACAACTTGATTAAAGTCTGGTTTCTTCAGCCGCTGGTGAACAATTTGATTAAACAACGCGCTACGCGCCGCCGACAACCAAAAACTGCGTTTATTGCGATCGCGCACCGGCGCGTTACTTTGCGCCCAGCGCAGCGCGCCCTGCAAGTTGCTGCCGCCAATGCCGAATCGCTGTGCGCCGAAATAGTTCGGCACGCCGCCATCGCGAATCGCCTGCAATCGTGTTTCGACATCGCGGCGATCGCTTATTTCACGCAACATCAGAGTAAAGGCATTGCCTTTCAGCGCGCCTAAACGCAGCTTACGCTTGTGACGCGCGTATTCCAGCACTTTACAACCTTCCAGCTGAAAGGCGCTGAAATCGGGCATCTCTTTCCCCGGCACGCGCGCGCACAGCCACTGCTCGGTAACGGCGTGTTTATCTTTTTGCCCGGCAAAGCTCACTTCGCGAGCGTGAATTTTCAGGAATTTCGCCAGCGCGTCAGCGACAAAACGGGTATTGCAACCGTTTTTCAAAATACGCAGCAAAATGTGCTCGCCTTCACCATCCGGCGTAAAGCCTAAATCTTCAACCACCACAAAATCTTCCGGATTCGCTTTCAGCAATCCGCTACCTTGTGGTTTTCCGTGCAGCCAGGTGAGATTGTCAAACTCTGTCATTTCGCCGCCTTCATCAGCAACGCGACCGCTTCGCAGGCAATGCCTTCTCCGCGTCCGGTAAATCCGAGCTTTTCCGTCGTCGTCGCCTTCACGTTAACCTCATCCATATGGCAGCCGAGATCTTCGGCGATAAAGACACGCATTTGCGGAATATGCGGCAGCATTTTCGGCGCCTGCGCAATAATGGTGACATCTACGTTGCCGAGGGTGTACCCCTTCGCCTGAATACGACGCCAGGCTTCACGCAGTAGTTCGCGGCTATCCGCTCCCTTAAATGCCGGATCGGTATCCGGGAAGAGCTTGCCGATATCGCCAAGCGCCGCCGCACCCAGCAGCGCATCGGTCAGCGCATGTAACGCCACATCGCCATCGGAATGCGCCAATAGCCCTTTTTCATAAGGGATACGCACGCCGCCAATAATAATCGGCCCTTCTCCGCCAAACGCGTGTACGTCAAAACCGTGTCCAATTCGCATTATGCTTTCTCCTGGTGGATGGTTCGGGTCAGATAAAATTCCGCCAGCGCCAGATCTTCCGGACGGGTGACCTTGATGTTATCCGCGCGACCTTCTACCAGCGCCGGATGAAAACCACAATATTCCAGCGCTGACGCTTCGTCGGTGATGGTCGCGCCTTCATTCAGCGCACGCGTCAGACAATCGTGCAAGAGTTCGCGGGGGAAAAACTGCGGGGTGAGCGCGTGCCATAAATCGGCGCGCTCTACGGTATGGGCAATAGCGTTCTTCCCCGGTTCGCCGCGTTTCATGGTGTCGCGCACCGGACTGGCGAGGATACCGCCGACCCGGCTGTTTTCGCTGATGGTCAGCAACCGCGCAAGGTCATCCTGATGCAAACAGGGTCTTGCCGCGTCGTGCACCAGCACCCACTGCGCCTTTGCAACGGCCTGCAACCCGGCCAAAACAGAATCAGCGCGTTCGTTGCCGCCATCCACAACGGTGATTTGCGGATGATTCGCCAGCGGAAGTTGGGCAAAGCGATGATCGCCAGGGCTGATAGCAATAACAACGCGTGTCACCCGAGGATGCGCCAGCAGCGCATGAACTGAGTGCTCCAGAATGGTTTTATTACCGATTGAGAGATACTGCTTAGGACATTCTGTTTGCATTCGGCGGCCAAATCCGGCAGCCGGCACCACGGCGCAAACGTCCAATAAAGTGGCTGCCATGTTAAATCCCTGGATGGTTTATCGATGAGTTTGCCCCGCCGTTGCCGCGCGTTTTGAGGCGTCAGGCACCAGACGATAGAAGGTTTCGCCCGGTTTGGTCATGCTAAGTTCGTTGCGCGCGCGCTCCTCAATCGCTTCCTGGCCGCCATTGAGATCGTCAATTTCGGCAAAAAGCTGATCGTTACGCGCTTTAAGTTTGGCGTTTGTCGCCTGCTGCGCGACCACATCATCGTTGACGCGGCTATAGTCATGTATGCCGTTCTTACCGAACCACAGCGAGTACTGTAGCCAGACCAGTAAAGCCAGCAACAGCAGCGTTAGTTTACCCATCCTGCCCCCTGAAAAACGGCATCATCATCCCATAACGTCCTCTGTGACTCCACATTAAGGACGGGATTGCCGCGACAACGCCGGCAAATGTACCACATTTGCCGGATGTTACGTATACCCGAGTAAGGAGAACATAATCTCATTGTTGGTTACGGTTTGAATTATGACCGGAGGCACAGTGATAACCCGTCTACCCTAATAGCCATATGAATAACGCGCCGAACAGCGCGCCTACGGCCAGTAGAGTAAACATGATGCTAAAAAGTATTTTGCCCTTTACCAACAGATGCAACGCAATGCCGATAATCACCGATACCGGCATTAACGCGAGGAAAAAGGGCCAGGTATAGAGGAAAAAAAACAGCGTGTTAGGGCCATAAAGCAGAAAAGGGATCCCCAACGCCAGCAGCCATGACACAAAGCCGACCACCGCCCCCGGAAATGCACTGGTGGCGTCATCGTCGACCATGAAGGCGTCTGACCTTGTGAAAGTAATGTTATGGCTATTACGCATATTAAATCCTGTAACCTTGACCATACCGGGCATACAAGCCCGGTGGTGTCTCAGGATCTGATAATATCGCGCCGTCTCAGCAGGTCTAATAATTGGGAAACCAAATTTGTTACTAATTGTTCACCATTAAGATGAACCTGTGGCGAGTCAGGCGCTTCGTAAATGGCGTCGATGCCGGTAAAGTTACGCAACTCGCCCGCACGCGCTTTTTTATACAACCCTTTAGGATCGCGCTGTTCACAGATAGCCAGCGGCGTATTGACATAAATCTCGATAAAACGATCGTGGCCGACGCGCTCTTTTACCAGTTGCCGCTCGGCGCGGTGCGGAGAAATAAATGCCGTCAAAACAATCAGGCCGGCGTCCGCCATCAGGCTGGCCACTTCGCCTACCCGCCGGATATTCTCCTGGCGATCGGCATCGCTAAAGCCTAAATCACGGCACAAACCGTGGCGCACATTATCGCCATCCAACAGGTAGGTACTGACGCCACGCTGATGTAACGCCTCTTCCAGCGCGCCGGCCACCGTTGATTTTCCCGAACCGGAGAGTCCGGTAAACCACAGCACCACGCCACGGTGGCCGTGGAGCTGTTCACGGGCGGCGACAGTAACGGGATGAGAGTGCCAGACCACGTTCTCATCATGCAGCGCCATGTTTATCTCCCAGCAAATCTCGGGCGTCCCAGTGCGGAAAATGACGGCGTACCAGCGCATTCAGCTCCAGCTCAAACGCACTGTATTCCACGGGCGGCGTCGCTCCGCGTTCGTCCAGTTCCCGCACCATGCCAGCGCCCACGGTAACGTTAGAAAGTCGGTCGATAAAAATCAGCCCGCCCGTCACCGGATTTTGCTGATAAATATCCAGCGCGAGCGGCTCATCGAATGTCATCTCCACCAGACCAATACCGTTTAACGGCAGACTTTCGACGTCTCGTTGGGTCAGATTGTTGATATCAATCTGATAGCGAATAGCCTCGATACGCGCGCGGGTTTTCTTACCCGCAAGTTTAACGTCGTAGCTTTGGCCCGGCGCCAGCGGCTGTTCCGCCATCCATACCACGTCGATCGCAGCGTGCCGCGCAGGTGCCAGCGTCTCGTTTGCCGCCAGCAGCAGATCGCCGCGGCTAATATCAATGTCGTCGTTGAGTACCAGGGTAATGGCTTCGCCCACACAGGCTTCTTCTTTGTCGCCATCAAAAGTAACGATACGCGCCACGCTGGATTCCACGCCGGACGGCAGCACTTTAATGCGCTCTCCGACTTTGACGCTACCAGACGCCAGAGTGCCGGCATACCCCCGAAAATCAAGATTTGGGCGATTAACGTATTGTACTGGAAAGCGCATCGGTTGACGGTCTACCGCACGCTGTATGTCTACCGTTTCCAGGACTTCCAGCAGCGTCGGACCGCTGTACCAGCGCATATTCGCGCTCTGCGCGGCGACATTATCTCCTTCCAGCGCCGAAAGCGGGACAAAGCGAATATCCAGATCGCCCGGCAACTGTTCAGCAAAGGTCAGGTAATCTTCGCGAATACGAGCGAAGGTCTCCTCGCGGTAGCCAACGAGATCCATTTTGTTGATTGCCACTACCAGGTGTTTGATCCCCAACAGAGTGGAGATAAAGCTATGGCGACGCGTCTGATCCAGCACGCCTTTACGCGCGTCGATCAGTAGGATCGCCAGATCGCAGGTGGACGCTCCGGTCGCCATATTCCGGGTATATTGTTCATGGCCCGGCGTGTCGGCGATAATAAATTTTCGTTTTTCCGTGGAGAAATAGCGGTACGCGACGTCAATAGTAATGCCCTGCTCACGCTCGGCCTGCAGCCCATCTACCAGCAGCGCCAGATCGAGTTTTTCTCCCTGCGTGCCATGACGTTTACTGTCATTATGCAGAGAAGAGAGCTGATCTTCATAAATTTGCAGGGTATCGTGCAGCAAACGACCTATCAGCGTACTTTTACCGTCATCAACGCTGCCACAGGTTAAAAAACGCAGCAGGCTTTTGTGCTGTTGGGCAATCATCCAGGCTTCGACGCCGCCTTCATTGGCGATTTGTTGTGCAAGTATGGTGTTCATAGCGGCTCCTTAGAAATACCCCTGACGTTTTTTAAGCTCCATCGACCCCGCCTGATCGCGGTCAATCATCCTCCCCTGGCGCTCGCTGGTGGTAGAAACCAGCATCTCTTCGATAATTTCCGGCAGCGTTTGCGCGTGGGATTCCACCGCCCCGGTGAGCGGCCAACAGCCAAGTGTACGGAAGCGCACCATCCTTTTTTTGATGACTTCGCCAGGCTGGAGATCGATACGATCGTCATCCACCATCATCAACATGCCGTCACGTTCCAGAACCGGGCGTTCAGCAGCCAAATACAGCGGCACGATGTCGATGTTTTCCAGCCAGATGTATTGCCAGATATCCTGCTCTGTCCAGTTGGAGAGCGGGAAGACGCGTATACTTTCGCCTTTATTAATCTGACCGTTATAGTTACGCCACAACTCTGGACGCTGATTTTTCGGGTCCCAGCGATGGAAACGGTCACGAAAGGAGTAAATACGTTCTTTCGCACGGGATTTTTCCTCATCGCGCCGTGCGCCGCCGAACGCGGCATCAAAACCGTACTTATTCAGCGCCTGCTTTAACCCTTCGGTTTTCATAATGTCGGTGTGTTTAGCGCTACCGTGAACGAACGGATTGATGCCCATCGCCACGCCTTCCGGATTTTTATGTACCAGCAACTCGCAGCCATATGCGTTGGCGGTACGATCGCGAAAGGCGTACATCTCACGGAATTTCCAACCGGTATCAACGTGCAATAGCGGGAACGGTAACGTACCCGGATAAAACGCCTTACGCGCCAGATGCAGCATGACGCTGGAGTCTTTACCAATGGAGTACAGCATGACCGGATTAGCGAATTCCGCTGCCACTTCACGGATAATGTGGATACTTTCCGCCTCCAGTTGCCGCAGGTGGGTGAGTCGTTTTTGATCCATAACCGTTCCTTTGCAATACCGTTTTTTGCTAAACATTTCGATTACACGACTATAGGGAGCGCAGGAGAGTGAATGAAATGACGAATTGGAATGAGTAGTTCCTCAAAGGAATAACGCGGCCCAAAAACCAATATCAAAAAATGCTTAACGTACCGGATTGCCAGCATTTAGGAGCAAATGAAATTGTATTAACACGATCGCGGTTTCATACTAGCCACGTAAAATTTTGTTCTGTATTTAAGGACTCATTATGTTTTCCGCAACGCGCCGCTTTGCCGTCATTCTGGCGCTCGGCGTAGGCTTTATCCTTCCTGCACAAGCAGCATCACCAGGGCCTGGTGAAATAGCGAATACTCAGGCACGACATATCGCCACCTTTTTTCCCGGGAGAATGACGGGCTCCCCCGCCGAGATGTTGTCTGCCGATTATTTACGCCAACAATTTACCCAGATGGGATACCAAAGCGATATTCGAACGTTTAATAGCCGATTTATTTATACCACGAAGGATAATCGCAAAAACTGGCATAACGTGACGGGCAGTACGGTCATCGCCGCCCATGAAGGGCGAGTGCCGCAACAGATCATCATTATGGCGCATCTGGATACGTACGCTCCGCAGAGCGACGCTGATGTCGATGCCAATCTGGGCGGTTTAACGTTACAGGGAATGGATGATAATGCCGCGGGATTAGGCGTTATGCTGGAACTGGCGGCGCGTCTGAAAGATATACCGACCCATTACGGGATTCGTTTTATCGCCACCAGCGGGGAAGAAGAGGGAAAGCTAGGCGCGGAAAATTTACTCAAACGAATGAGTGACGCTGAGAAGAAAAATACGCTGCTGGTGATTAATCTCGATAACCTGATTGTTGGCGACAAGCTCTATTTTAATAGCGGGAAAAATACGCCTGAAGCGGTGCGTACACTGACCCGCGATCGGGCATTAGCGATTGCGCGCCGTTATGGTATCGCCGCCAACACCAATCCGGGACGCAATCCATCCTACCCCAAAGGAACGGGTTGCTGTAATGATGCGGAGGTTTTCGATAAAGCGGGAATATCGGTGCTTTCTGTTGAGGCGACGAACTGGAATCTGGGTAAAAAAGACGGATACCAGCAACGCGTGAAAAATGCATCCTTCCCAAACGGCAATAGCTGGCACGACGTACGGCTTGATAATCAACAGCATATTGACAAGGCGCTGCCAGGGCGGATTGAGCGCCGTAGCCGCGATGTAGTGCGGATAATGCTGCCGTTGGTAAAAGAGCTGGCGAAGGCGGAAAAAACGTCCTGATATGCTGGTGAAACGTGTTTATCCCCGCTGACGCGGGGAACATTTTTCAGCCCTTGCCGACTGCGGAACGCCCCTCGGTTTATCCCCGCTGGCGCGGGGAACACATGGATGGCTCATATCCGGTTTCTGTTTCTGCCGGTTTATCCCCGCTGGCGCGGGGAACACGCGAAATAGTGGGGAAAAACCCCTGGTTAACCCGGTTTATCCCCGCTGGCGCGGGGAACACGTTTATTACTGCTTAGTTAATTAATGGGTTGCCGGTTTATCCCCGCTGGCGCGGGGAACACAGGCGAATAATCTCTAATAGTCTCAATTCGTTCGGTTTATCCCCGCTGGCGCGGGGAACACAATCCAATCGCCGGGCAGGGCATCCATTACTCCGGTTTATCCCCGCTGGCGCGGGGAACACGCGGGCAGGCGCTGGAGTATCTCGTACGGGACAGGTTTATCCCCGCTGGCGCGGGGAACACACTAAAACTATATATTTGTTCTAAAAGCCCTTTTTTACTACATAACAAACTACCAACGGTAAGATAACAATTCCTTATTATTAAAGAACATTCAACTTATTGATTTTCAACAGGAAGAAAAGAAACCAAACGCAGTCCATCCAAATCTACCGGAATACGTCTGTTTTCACCCCATGTCTGAAACTCAAATCCCGACTCCGTGTTGGTCGCCCAAGCCATGACGGCATTTCCGCAACCGCCAAGCTGTGTGATCTGTTGCCAAATCATTTCCCGAATACGCTTCGAGGTATCGCCAACATAAACACCTGCACGAACCTCGAGTAACCAGACGGCAAGACGTCCCCGCAGGCGCGGCGGTACGTTTTCCGTGACCACAACCACCATACTCATCAACCATGCCCCCGATGGCCGCTATCACCCAGTGATTCAGGTTCCGGTATTGCTGGCGGCAACATATCCGGCGCAGGCTGAGGTGGTTCAATTTCACCGGCAGCGAGCACCTCTTCGATCAGCGGGATCAATTTTCCGGTCAGCTTCGAACTGCGAAAAATATCCCGGCAGGCCAGGCGCACTTCTTTATCAGGTTCCGCCGGGTGACGAGCGGCGATCTCAAATGCTTTGGGCACCACCGATTCAAATTTGATGATATCGGCAATGTCATAAACAAAAGAAAGCGGCTTACCGCTATGGATAAAACCGATAGCCGGCGCATATCCCGCCGCCAGGATAGCCGCTTCTGAAATCCCGTACAGGCACGATGTCGCCGCGCTAATACATCGGTTGACGACATCCCCCTTCTCCCAGTCTTTCGGATCATAGTTACGACCATGCCATTTCACGCCATACTGCTTCGCCAGTAATGCATAGGTCGCCCGCACACGGGATCCTTCAATACCGCGCAGTTGCTCAACGGAACGACGGGCGGGAGGCGGCTCACGAAAACGCAGTTCATACATTTTGCGGACTACTTTAAGCCGCAGGTCATCATCTAACGCCAGCTTTGCCTGATAAAGCAACTTATCGGCTCGTGCGCCTCCGGGTTGTCCGGAGGAATAGACCCGCACTCCCGCCTCGCCCACCCATACCAACAGGGTACCGACCGTTGATGCCAAATGCACTGCCGCATGGGAAACCCGCGTTCCCGGTTCCAGCATGATACAAGCGACCGAACCGACGGGAATATGCGTGCGTATTCCTGTTTTATCGATCAGCACGAATGCCCCATCCAGCACGTCAATCTGACCGTACTGGAGGAAGATCATCGAGGTTCGATCTTTTAACGGGATCGGGTTGAGCGGTACGAACGTCACGCGTCGTCTCCGGGTTTGATCATCATCATTCCGCAGCCAAACGCCCGGCTTTTACCGTATCCCTGCGCCAGACGTCGCAGGAAAAGCGCGGGATCGTTAAGCACCAGCACGCCGGTATAGTCCACGCTGCTAAACTGAATCATCTGCCGATCTTTCCCGCGACGTATCTGCTGCTGCCGATAAGCATCAACGCTCGTCTCGCGCAGGGTGAAGCCATTTTGTTCCCCCTGGCGCGCCAACCACGTCAGCGCCGCCTGCTGCTGATAAGACCAGATATCCTGGCTATCACCCTGCGTTTTACGCTGGCGTTTCGCCTCCATCAGCAAATCGTGACGCTTGCCGTTTTTGCAAATTGTCGGATTGGCGCGCAAGTTAAACCGCAGCGTCTGTCCCGCGCTCAGCGTTGGCGCAAACGGGCGAGTCTGTACGTCAAAAATCGTGCTGGCGGCAGGCTGTTCCTGTGAGAGAACAAAAAAGCGAAACGCGCCCTGTAACTCTTCGCGGCGATAAAGAAACTGCCGTTCCTTGCCGCCGGGAAAGAGATCCCATAACCACTGGTGCATCACGTACTCGCCGCGCTCCACCAGATGCAAGAGCTGTGCCGGCGAAAGCTCGCTGGTGTGCAGCGTTATTCTTGAGAGATACACGCGTCCTCCTTGCGGAGCCACGGCCCCTGATTCACGCTACGTTCACCGAACAGCCATTGCTGGCGGCTCAACGGCATGTCGCGACGACGTAAAATTTTGTTCGCCGTTAAGCCATCGTGTTCACCTTCCCACCAGCATTCATTCTGTAATCCGGGGAGAGTCAGTTTCAGCGTATTGAATTGATCCTGATACCAACGATATGCTTCACGCAGGACATCCGGCGCACGCCCGTCCAGCAGTTGCGGCGCAAGCGGCAACGCCAGAGGGTGACTTTTGCGCCCCAGATACAGCGGGAACACAGGATGTTGTAACGACGCCTGAAGCTGCGCCAACGTGTAAGGCGCGTCCGGCGTCGCGCTGACAGCGATCATCCACCAGGCGTCGGTGTAGTAGTCGCGTCGGGAAATCAGCGCGCTCAGTAACTCAGGATCCTGCAACTCTTCACGGCGGCTGAAGTAACGTGCCTTACGTACCTCTTTCGGCATCTGCACCGTGTGATAATCCCGCGCCCAGCGCGGGTTACCACTGGCGCACAGCAAAAATTGGTAATGACGATTGAAGGCGTTTAGCCGTTCCTCCTCATCGCGGCGAATACCCAGCGCCGCAGCTAATAACCCCAACAGCGCAGAACGCGAAGGAAGTTCATGGCTGTGGCGCACTTCGCCTGGCGCATCCACGCCCCAGGAGGCCATCGGCCCGTGAAGCTGAAAAACCAGATATTGGCTCATAAGCCGCCCCTTACGCGCAGATGAAGTCAAGCACGTCTTCCATGCTTCCCTGCTGATTCATCACGTTAAAGTCTTTGAACGCCGTCTCCTGTACATAGACCGCATTCATATTTTCACGCAGCGCGGTAATACGCTTAACCGCAACGTTCAATTGGTCTGTACCGTTGATCGGTTCATAAAACGCGGCCGCCAGTGAACGTGGTTGGTCGGTGCCTTTTTCGGCCAGCGCCCACGAGGCATAGGCACGGCTGGCAAAGCTGTTCTGTTTGCCGGTCGGCGACACTTTCAGCGCCGCTTCAGTAAAGGCGCGCAGCGTTTTGTTTGCCAGTTCTTCATTGCCGTTCAGGTTTTTCACCAGCAGATCTTTGTCGATGCAGATATAGGTGTAAAACAGCGCGGAGCCAAAGCCGGTTTCGCCGAGATGGCCTGCGCCTGCATCTTCTGCCGATGCCTGGCGTAGGTCATCCACAGCGGTAAAGAAATCGTCTTCGATGATCGTTTCGCTGACGCCGAAGGCGTGGGCGACCTGGCAGGCGGCTTCCACGTTAAAATCAGTTTTCTTCGCTAACATCCGGCCAAACATGGCAATATCGACGGCCATGCGATCGTGACGTAACAGTTCCGCTTCCTCTTCTGTTGCCGGACGTTTTTCTTCTGCCAGACGGCGCGCCAGCGCTTTCACGGCCTCAAACTCAGCAGGGCTGATATGCACCAGTTGCTCGGTTTCAGCATTCGTCAACTCATCTTTGGGTTTCTTATCCTCTTTTACCTTGCCAAAGCAGTTGGCGATGTTCTTGACGTACTCAACCGCTTTTTTGGCGTCAATGCCGCTATCAACGAGGATTTGCGCCGCCTCACGAGCAATGCGACCAGTACGAATACCAATATGGCCAGCTAATGCCTGTTCAAATAACTCAGATGTACGCCAGGCGCGTTTCAGGCTCTGAGAGGAGATACGCAGACGTGTTGCTCCGCCAAGCACCACGGTTTTTGGCGCACCGGTATCATCACGGTTCAGGTTAGCGGCGGGGTAAGCGGTCAGTAAATGGAGCTGAATAAACGTTGTCATAAAGATATCCCTGTTAATCTTGTTCGTTATCGCCAGCCTGGTAGTATTCCAGCGCCCAGCGGATACGGAGAAATTCGGTTGGCCGCTGCTGGCGGCGATGGTGGTTCAGCAAGTCGTCTTGTTCCTGACACCAGCGGAAAATATCGTCCGCCAGAGAAATTAGATTTACCGAACCATCAAGCAACTGCACTGCACGACGCAAATGGCGTAATAGCTCGTCGGGATTTTTCACCGCAGACAGGCGGGAGAAGCGTAGTTTTGACATTACCGGATTGTCACCACTCTTCTTCTGTCCAAGCTGTGTAGCAAAACTCTGTCGCTCATCAATAAATTTGATATGCGCAGCCAGTACCGCAGTAATTGCCAATGCAGTAACATGCCAGTCTGCCTTGTTTTTCCACAACGAATGCGTCTGCATTAACAGCAAATGAAATCCCTCAGACAAGCAGGCCTCATTCACCGTTTTACTGCGCCGCAAGCTGGCCCGTGCACCCCGCTTCTCCTGCAAATCCTCATGCCATTTGCGCAGCGTGGCTTTGTGATCCTCTTGCACAATACTCATTCAGCAGCCTCCTGCTTCTTTGCTTTGGCGGCTTTCGCGCTTTGCTTTTCCGCCGATGAGGTAAAATATTTTTTGCGCGCCTTCATGATGCGCTCCAGATCGCTGCTCTCGTAGGGGTTGGTAAAGACGTGATCATCGAAGTAACAACGGGTAAACAGCCAAAGTTCTCTTTGCCATTTATTCAGCCTTTCGTCCGGCTTGTGGCCGTTTTCCAGATCGTGGATCAGATTGAGAAAGCGCCCCTGCGTCAGGTTCCAGAAATCAATGTCGATAAAACTGAAATCACCGCGGGCGCCCTTCGCATTGGCGAACCACGCTTCTTTTAGCGCACTGCGCAGCAGGCTGAGGAGTCGGGTAGCAGTTTGTGTTGCTTTACGTAAATCAGGGATCAGACCTTCCGTCATCAGCAACGGAAAGTGGTGCTCATACCAACAGCGGATTTTCATTTTTTTGAAATCGGCACCAAATCCCCACAAGCCTACTTTGATATTCCTGAGCTCTCGGGCATTAAACACTTTAATCACCTGTGCCGGATATTCGGTATTCTTTTCCGTCGGGTTTTCTTGACTTAGTCCCAGCCAATCTCGCCAAAGAAGTCCACCTGGTTGGGTTATAACAGGTTCAAATCCCTTACTATTCTTTATTTGCAGGCGATGTGGTGTTAATGGGTGCCGCCAGCGGTCATAATTAACGCCATAATTCTTGACCAACATCTGGATTAGCAGCTCATCGCTATT
This sequence comes from Salmonella sp. SAL4457, assembly GCF_046548235.1. NCBI lineage: Bacteria > Pseudomonadati > Pseudomonadota > Gammaproteobacteria > Enterobacterales > Enterobacteriaceae > Salmonella > Salmonella sp. SAL4457. The sequence continues at coordinate 467,633 of NZ_JBGDZO010000002.1, read as the reverse complement.
ATTACCGCAGATATTGCACACTCCCTGACGTATTGTCGCGAAATCCAGACGGATACGGCGTGGCATCCCCCAGTATGCTTGTAATTTATTTACCTGCTCATCTGTTGTAATAGTATGAGCTGGTGGCTCGCTGGTACGTGTTGCGGCAAGCCAGGGAAATACAGCCGCATCATAGACGACAGGCAAAGGCAGATCCGCAGCATCCTGCGGCATCACGTTGAGCCACAGCTTGCGCCAGAGCGGCGTTTGCCGCTCTCCCTGATATTCCTGCAATTCAATCAATGTAGTCAGCGGCCCGCCGCCGCGCAGCCCAGTGCGGTAGCCTTGTCCGCCGGAAGGAGCGTTAAGCTGCATTGAAAACAACGCCAACGCGGCACAATGCGGGCAAAAACATTCCATTACGCCACGTTTGATAAAATGATCTGTATTTAACTCAGTAGTTTGAATACCTGGTGTTTCCGGTAATAGCGAAGCTATAGTTATTTTATTGTCGGGTAATTCTTCAAAATCCTGCATAAAAGACGGCGTTTCCGCGCCAAACTGAAAAGCGTGTTCTAACGGTGCTAATGCCTTATGGAGCGCATCGGCATGCAATCCATCAAACCAGATATCCTCCCAGTTTTTGTATCTTTTCGGCGCGATACTGCATTGCAGCAATCCCAACAGAAACTGCCAGGCCGCTCCCTGCAAATCTGCTCGCGTTGCGGCGATATCCACCACGTTTTCATCTGCCAGATTGACAGGAGCCAGTTTGCCCGTGGAACCGTCTTTGAAACGGACGGGGAGCCAGGGCGTTGTTAAAAGCGAAAAATTGTCCATATCTGTATTCGTTATTCCCCCATCATGCCAATCAATCCCTCATTCGCCGAATAACCACAAGCGGCACAATCCGTCACCACAATCACCGTGGCAAAATCCTTATCCTGATGCTGTTGCGCACACCACTTACGCAAGGGTTCGCCGTCTAATTTTTCAAACTCGTCTTTATGTTTATTCCACCAGCTCTGACGTACTCGCAGCACGCTCATCTCCCAGGCGTGTTCACCGCTGGCATAAGGGGTTACGACGCTATCCACGATTTTCGCCAGCCACAGCGTGACAGACTCTTCCGCCAGCCGCGTTGACATTTTCTCCGGTAAAGAATCGCTAATTTCAGCACAGTAGCCCGGCGCAAAGTTAAGCAGCATCTGGCCGGCAAATGCCCGGTCGCAATAAAATTTGCCTTCCTGCAATTGCTCGGTTTTTGCAAATCCAACCGGCATGTTGACATCCTCACCGTAGACCGACTCAATCAACAAGCGGGCAGATTGCGGCATCCGAATCGTCCCCTGCTCACGTAATATGCGCTGCGTCAGCCACATGCGCCCATGATCGGGATAGACATAGGCGCTGTTACGCATGGCGCTGGATAACCAGTTCTCTCGCGGCGCGTCATCCCACTCCGGAGCAAGAATGCGCAGCACTGGCGTCTCTCGCTCATCCTGCCCACTCTTTTTCACCAGACCGTTACGATCGCGAATATGACGCTGTAGTCGACCGGCCCGCTGAATTAATAAATCCACCGGCGCTAAATCAGAGATCATCTCATCGCAGTCAATATCCAGACTTTGTTCGATTACCTGCGTGGCGATAATGACCTTACCGGCACGTTGCGCGCCGCTCTGTTTGCCAAAGAGATTCAGCGTCTGCGACTCAATCCGCTGACGATCGTGAAAAGCAAAGCGACTATGGAAGAGTAAAAGGTTTTCCGTGGCGACGACCTTACTCAGTTGAAGCTGGCGATAGATACGAATCGCATCATCAACGGAGTTACGTATCCAGGCGATACAGTTTCCTTTTTCCACTGCTTCACCTATACGTTCAAGACACGACTCTTCACTATGTAGCCAGCCAATATCTACGCTACGCTCAACCTCTTTGCGTGTATCAACCCGCTGAGAAATCAGCTCTGTTTGTGTGACCTGAGTCAGCCAGGGATAATCGTCATGGCCTAGCAACGGCGCCTGCACACTACGCCTCACCCCACGGGAAAATGCCGCCACCAGCTTATCTCGCTGCTGCTGCGATAGCGTCGCAGATAACAGAATAGTGGCGTTGCCATTACTGGCCTGCCGTTCAATCAAACCTTCAAGTATTCGGGACATCCATGCATCACAGGCATGGATCTCATCAGCCAGTAAAATCTTGTTGCTAAGACCCAGTAACCGCAGGTTGTTATGTTTAAATGGCATTACCGCCATCATCGCCTGATCCAACGTGCCTACGCCAACCTCCGCCAACAACGCTTTTTTATTGCTGTCGGCAAACCAGGCGGCGCATCCCTGACTATAAGGCTGCGCTTCATCGGGTTCTTCCGTACCAGAAAGAGTGACCGACCATATTGACTGATTGAAACGATCCATTAAGCGACGCGCGCTATGCGCCAGAATCAGGCTGGGACGGGAGTCCGGCTGATACAGCGCCAGCCAGGTGTTCGCCATACGTTCAAACATCGCGTTGGCTGTCGCCATTGTCGGCAGTCCAAAATAGAGTCCCTGCGCTTTACCTGCCGCCATCAGTCGATGAGCTAATATGAGCGCCGCCTCTGTTTTTCCGGCCCCGGTGACATCTTCAAGAATAAAGAGTTGGGCGCCATCCACGTTGATATCCAGCTCAAGCGCCTTTTGTTGTAACGGTGTGGGATGCTGAATAAAAGGGAAAAGCGTTTCTATGCCCGTAAAGGCAGACACATTCGCCGCTGAGGGAAATAGCGTGATGGCAGTTTGTGCTTTAGCGAGAGCTTGCTGCCAGTAGGTATCAACAGGCATTTTTTCCGCAGTACGCGGAAAATAACGGCTGGCAGAACCAGTCCAGTCAGCCAGTACAACCGCAGCGGAAATAAACCAGGAAAGTTGCTGAAATTGGTCGATACCCTCATCTTCATCCCAGGCTTCAGGCAAAGTAATTAAAGGAAAGAGCGCTTTTATTCTCAGAAGAAAATCTCTTGCCGCGTCTTTATCCTGCTGGCGAAAATGGTCCAGCTCCTGGATTGCCTCTGGAGGGCGTCCATGATGACCTGTAGTGACTGGCATCCAAAGCGCCATAACGCGCTTACTTTTACGAACTGAAAGCGAAGAAGGAGGAAACAATTCAGGGCATTCACTTAGCCAGGAGTTCCACAACATGTATCCCAGCGTGGTATGCGCGATTTTTTCATAATGCCGTGTAGGCTCATTAAAGATATTTAAAGCCTCATGACGGTATAGTTGCTGGAAGGAATGAGCAAACTTTCCAATATCATGCCAACATAAAATCCAGGCAAAAAATTGCGCCGCCTGCTCCTTATCCTGGATGCCTAATTTTTTTAGATAGTGGTCAATAAAATAAATATTATTTATCACCATCCAGTAACCCACAGCCGCAACATCTAAAGAATGCCAGCAAAGCAAATGGTAATCATCACCGCCGTCAGTTTCTCCTCGTCGAGACTTTCCCCAATAGTGATATATCGACACGTAAACTCCAGCATGTGGATAATAAAAGCACTCTACGCCTTTTTAATGGTCTTTTTTGTTGATATACCTCACAAAAATTGCACTTCCTGAGATTATATTTAAATATGCCCGCTCAATTTTATATATTCTTCAGAAATATTTACCCCACGAATAATTATTATAAATTTTTCCGCCTTTTTCTTCTGGAAGAAGCGCTCAAAGAGGCTTCCTCCAATGCCTTCTGCATAAACCAAAATTTAAAAAAAACGACCATTTGCGGCGAATCATCTACCTTTTGTCTGAATTATCGTCACCACAAAGGATTACCAACCATAAATGTGCTGTATTAATAATGTCGTTCAAATTCTCTCCTGTAGTAAACTTTATCTGTTTAATAAAAAAGAGAGAATTGAACGATATATTTTACTCCGGATATTGAATAATATAAATTTGAAGGAAAATATTATGCCAGTCACTTTAAGCTTCGGTAATCATCAAAATTATACGCTTAATGAAAGTCGGCTTGCTCATCTGTTAAGCGCAGATAAAGAAAAAGCAATCCATATGGGGGGTTGGGATAAAGTCCAGGATCATTTTAGAGCGGAAAAAAAGGACCATGCGCTGGAAGTGTTACACTCCATCATTCACGGGCAGGGCCGTGGTGAACCTGGAGAGATGGAAGTTAACATAGAGGATATAAATAAAATTTACGCCTTTAAACGGCTACAACATCTGGCCTGCCCGGCTCATCAGGATCTGTTTACTATCAAGTTGGACGCTTCTCAGACACAATTTTTACTTATGGTCGGCGACACGGTGATCAGCCAAAGCAATATTAAGGACATCCTCAATATATCAGATGATGCAGTGATAGAATCTATGAGTAGAGAGGAGAGACAGTTATTTTTACAAATATGCGAGGTGATTGGTGCGAAGATGACCTGGCACCCGGAATTACTTCAGGAGTCGATTTCTACACTACGAAAAGAAGTGACGGGCAATGCACAAATCAAAGCGGCGGTTTATGAGATGATGCGTCCCGCAGAGGCTCCAGACCACCCGCTTGTCGAATGGCAGGACTCGCTTACTGAAGATGAAAAATCGATGCTGGCCTGTATTAATGCAGGTAACTTTGAGCCTACAACTCAGTTTTGCAAAATAGGTTATCAGGAGGTACAAGGTGAAGTCGCTTTTAGCATGATGCATCCATGCATCTCCTATTTACTACATACCTATTCACCGTTTGCAGAGTTTAAACCAACAAATTCCGGTTTTTTAAAAAAACTTAATCAGGATTATAACGACTATCATGCAAAAAAAATGTTTATTGATGTAATTCTTGAAAAGCTATATCTAACGCATGAACGTTCTTTGCACATTGGTAAAGATGGGTGCAGTCGTAATATATTACTGACATAAAGATAGCCAGTAATATAACCAATTTAAAATCCGGCTGCCTGCCGGATTTTTCATAGCAGCAGGTATAATCATACCGCGTAAGGACAATTACCCTTCATGCAGCCCGCACTCACGTTTCAGTCCGAAGAAGCGTGTCTCTTCTTCCGCCATACCCGGCTCCCATTTGCGGGTGGTGTGCGTATCGCCCACAGACAGATAGCCCTGATCCCACAGCGGATGGTATTTCAGACCGTGCTTTTGCAGATACTGGTAAACCGTGCGGTTATCCCAGTCGATAATCGGTAGCACTTTAAACACGCCGCGCTGGATAGCGAGAACGGGTAAATGCGCGCGGCTACCGGACTGCTCGCGACGCAGACCCGCAAACCAGGTCTGCGCGTTTAACTCTTTGAGCGCCCGGTTCATCGGCTCGACTTTGTTGATCTCATTGTATTTCTCAATGCCCTCAACGCCCTGCTCCCACAGTTTGCCGTAGCGCGCTTCCTGCCAGGCTGGACTTTCGCCCGCGCGGTAAACTTTCAGGTTGAGTTTGAGTTTGTCCGTTAACTCATCAATAAACTGATAGGTTTCCGGGAACAAATAGCCGGTATCGGTGAGGATCACCGGGATATCCGGGCGAATCTGGTTCACCAGGTGCAGGCTCACCGCCGCCTGGATGCCAAAGCTTGAGGAGAGCACGTATTCGCCGGGCAGATTTTCCAGCGCCCAGGCCACGCGTTCTTCGGCGCTCAGTTTTTCCAGTTGGGCGTTGGCTTCTGCCAACGCCAGTACGCGATCGACTTTTGGCAGTTCATTCAATGCGTTGAGATCGAGTTGGGACATAAGTTCCTCACTGTTTGCCTTGCCGGATGGCGCTGCGCTTATCAGGCCTACACAGATGCCATCCGGCAATTCAGGTTATTCCCAGAAATCACGCGCTGGATCGAGCACCGGGCGAATGATGCCCGCACGCACCGTAAAGTCGCCGAAGCCTTCACCCGCTTCGCGCTCTTTCGCCCAGCGCCCAATCAGTTGATCCAGCGAGGCCAGAATATCCGGCTCGGTGATATTTTCTTTATACATCCGAGGGATACGACTCCCGATGCGGTTGCCGCCAAGATGCAGGTTATAACGACCAGGCGCTTTCCCTACTAAGCCAATTTCCGCCAGCATCGCGCGACCACAGCCGTTCGGGCAGCCGGTCACGCGCATCACGATATGCTCATCAGGAATGCCGTGTTTTTCCAGAATCGCTTCCACTTTGTCAGTAAACGACGGCAGGAAACGCTCGGCTTCCGCCATCGCCAGTGGGCAGGTCGGGAACGACACGCAGGCCATTGAGTTTTCACGCTGCGCGCTCACGGCATTCATCAGCCCATGATCGCGCGCCAGTTTCTCGATCTTCGCTTTCTGGCTTTCCGGCACGCTGGCAATAATCAGGTTCTGGTTAGCGGTGATACGGAACTCGCCCTGATGAATCTTCGCGATCTCCAGCAGACCGGTTTTCAGCGGACGCCCCGGATAATCCAGGATACGACCGTTTTCGATAAACAGCGTCAGGTGCCAGTTGTTGTCGATCCCTTTCACCCAACCGATACGATCGCCGCGACCGGTAAACTCATACGGGCGGATCGGCTCAAATTTGATCCCCGCGCGACGCTCGACTTCCGCTTTAAATGTCTCCAGTCCCACGCGCTCAAGGGTGTATTTGGTTTTGGCATTTTTCCTGTCGGTACGGTTACCCCAGTCGCGCTGCGTCGTCACTACCGCTTCGGCCACCGCCAGGGTGTGCTCCAGCGGCAGATAGCCAAACTCGCTGGCCGTACGAGCGTAGGTTTTCTTATTACCATGCTCAATAGACAGACCGCCGCCCACCAGCAGGTTAAAGCCGACCAGCTTGCCGTTCTCGGCAATCGCCACAAAGTTCATGTCGTTGGCGTGCAGATCGATATCATTTTGCGGCGGGATCACCACCGTGGTTTTAAATTTACGCGGCAGATAGGTTGCGCCGAGGATCGGTTCTTCGTCAGTGGTCGCGACCTTCTCCTGATCGAGCCAGATCTCCGCATACGCACGGGTGCGCGGCAGCAGATGTTCGGAGATCTTCTTCGCCCACTCGTAGGCTTCCGCGTGCAACTGCGATTCGTACGGGTTGGAGGTGCACAGCACGTTACGGTTCATGTCGTTAGCGGTTGCCAGCGCATCCAGCCCCACCGAGTGCAGCATCTGGTGCACCGGCTTAACGTTCTTCTTCAGAATGCCGTGGAACTGGAAGGTCTGACGGTTGGTCAGACGGATACTGCCATAAATCGTGTTATCCGCCGCAAATTTATCGATCGCCTGCCATTGCGTCGTAGTAATCACCCCGCCCGGCAGGCGGCAGCGCAGCAGCATCGCATGACGTGGCTCCAGCTTCTGCGCCGCACGCTCGGCGCGAATATCGCGGTCATCCTGCTGATACATGCCATGAAAGCGTATTAGCAGGAAGTTGTCGCCTTTAAAACCACCGGTGAGACCGTCGTTCAGATCTTCCGCAATGGTACCGCGCAGATAGTTGCTTTCCAGCTTCATGCGCTCGGCATCGGACAGTTTACCTTCGACCACCAGTGGGCCTGGATGTTTTTCGCTCATTAGTAGACATCTCGCTGATAACGGCGCTCCACGCGCAGCTCACTTAAATATTCATCTGCCGATTCGAGGTCCATACCGCCGAATTCAGCGATCACTTCCAGCAATGCTTTTTCGACATCTGCGGCCATGCGCCTGGCATCGCCGCAGACATAAATATGCGCGCCATCATTGATCCAGCGCCACAGCTCGGCACCCTGTTCACGCAGCTTGTCTTGTACGTAAATTTTTTCTTTTTGATCGCGTGACCAGGCGAGATCGATACGGCTTAACAACCCCTCTTTCACGTAGCGCTGCCACTCCACCTGATAGAGGAAATCTTCGGTAAAGTGCGGGTTGCCGAAGAACAGCCAGTTCTTGCCTTCCGCCCCTTCCGCCGCACGCTGTTGCATAAAGGCGCGGAACGGCGCGATGCCGGTGCCGGGGCCAATCATAATGACCGGCGTCTGCGGGTTAGCTGGCAGGCGGAAGTTGTCGTTGTGTTCAATAAACACACGCACTTCGCCCTCTTCTTCCACGCGGTCGGCGAGGAAGCTGGAAGCGCCACCGGCGCGGGCGCGGCCTTCAATGTCATAACGAACCACGCCAACGGTGACGTGGACTTCGTTTTCAGTTTCCGCCTGCGAAGAGGCGATAGAGTAGAGGCGCGGCGTCAGCGGGCGAAGCAGGTCGATTAGCGCCTGAGCATCCAGCTGTGCCGGAGAGAAACGCACCATATCAACAATGGGCGTGGTCGCGGCGTAGTGCTGGAGCTGCGCTTTATCACCCACTAATGGCAACAGCGACTCACTGCGCGTCAGGGTCGCGTAGCTCTCAACAATGTTGGCGGTATTCACCGTCAGCTCGAAGTGCCACTCCAGCGCTTCGGCGAGCGGCAGGGTTTTACCGTCAACCGTCACCGGCTCATCGCCTTTCAGCCACAGCAACTCAACCAGTTCCTTCACCAGAGCCGGATCGTTCTGATACCAGACGCCCAGCGCATCGCCCGGCTGGTAACGCAGACCGGAGTCGCCTAAATCAATCTCAATATGACGAACGTCTTTTTCCGAGTTGCGACCGGTGATTTTCTGATTCACGGAGAGGGTCGCGGTCAGCGGCGCGTCTTTGGTATAGGGGCTGGTGTGGATGTCGTTTACCGCGCCAGTAGCGACGGATTGCGAAGGTGCCGCGACAGGTGCGCGGGACTTCAGAACATCAACCACGCGGGCGCGCCATTCGCTGGCAGCTGCCTGATATTCAACGTCAGCATCGACACGGTCGAGCAGGCGTTCACCGCCCAGTTCCGCCAGTTTGCTGTCGAAATCTTTTCCGGACTGGCAGAAAAATTCATAAGAGGTGTCGCCGAGGCTAAACACGGCAAAAGCGGTGTTTTCCAGTTTCGGCGCTTTTTTCGAGAACAGGAACTTATGCAGCGCGACGGCCTCTTCCGGCGGCTCGCCTTCTCCCTGAGTGGACGTCACTATCACCAGCAGTTTTTCACTGGCAATCTGTTTGAATTTGTAGTCGCCGGCGTTCACCAGTGTCACATTAAGGTTGGCCGCCAGCAGATCATCACGCAGCGCTTCCGCCACACGACGCGCATTGCCGGTTTGCGAAGCGGAGATAAGCGTAATCCCCGACATCTTCCCCTCAGGAGCAGGCGTGACGGCAACAGCGCCTGAGCGCGGGTTCAGTACGCCCCAAAAATAGCCGGAGACCCAGGCAAGCTGTTCGGGAGTAAGGTCGGTTGTCGCGGCCTGAAGGCGCGCCAGTTGCTCCGGATTAAGCGGAAGCAACCCAGTCAGTGGAGCCGGTGTCGTCATGCGTCGTTATGTTCCAGTAAGCAAAGCGGATCTATACACAAAATCATTCAAGTTCGCTGTAAGCTGAGCGCGCCCCAGGAGCGTACATAAATACGTGACTGGGGTGAGTAAACGCAGTCAACACAGATGCGGCTTGAAAGATGAAATGTATAAGCGATAAATCCCAAACTAAGGATAAGGGTAACGGTGAGAGGAATAACAATTAAAGAAGGGTTGGAAATAACAAATAACCAAATGAACTAACCTGTTTTAGTTATCGTTATTAACGCCAAAATCGATTTCATAATTGATTGATAATTATTAAATTTTCTGGAAATTCTTAAATTAATTGCCCGTCACAAGGCGGAGAATGGTTTTAGTTAATGATAAAAAATGCGCTTTCCGGTACCCTACGGCGGTTTTTTTATTGCCTGAGAGTTCATCATGTCCACCACGTTGTATAAAGATTTCACCTTTGAAGCCGCTCACCGCCTGCCTCACGTGCCTGAAGGGCATAAGTGCGGCCGCCTGCACGGACACTCGTTTATGGTGCGTCTCGAAATTACCGGTGAAGTCGATCCGCATACCGGTTGGATTATGGATTTCGCGGATCTCAAAGCGGCGTTTAAACCTACTTACGATCGTCTTGATCACTACTATCTGAATGATATTCCAGGGCTGTCCAATCCCACCAGCGAAGTGCTGGCGAAATGGATTTGGGATCAGGTTAAGCCCGTCGTGCCGCTACTGAGCGCCGTGATGGTGAAAGAGACCTGTACAGCCGGCTGCGTCTATCGCGGCGAATAAGGTTTATTAACGCGTGGGCTGGATGCCAAATTGATTCCAGCCCATCCACACGACGTTTTATCAGTGAAAACATTGTCCAGCGCGGTGTTAAAAACGCAGCACATCACCGGTTGCAGGTGCGGTTATTTCCGGTAGCCACAACCGCCCCCAGGCCCCTGTACAGTGACAACCGCATAGTTTTTCAGGTTTGTGTTCTTGCAGAAAGCGCCTGACTCGCCACATCGTGAACGGTGATGCGCAGCGGAGATGAAATCCGCCGACAAGCGCGTAAATCCGCTTTATACCGGTAATGTTCTGACAGTGCCGGACAATATTTGCGATCCCCCGATGCCCGCATCCCGTAATGATGACTAATCCTTTTGTCGATTGGTAAATCAGTACGCCCTCATCCAAAATAGAGTCCGGCTCCGCATCGTGGCCGCCAAAAATGCCGTAGGCTTCAGGCGCGACCAGCGGTATTTCCCCTGACCAGATAAAGTTTTCGCCAATCGGCAGGGGGTCACGCGTGTACATCATTCGATAGCGTGAATAGTCCACCTCACACGACAATTTTTTTATTTTTCGGGTAATACCGAGAAAAGTCATTGCCGCATAACGTTCGCGCGCAATATCGGGATGGCAGATGATTCGACTGTTATCAGGAAGCTACGGCACGCCGCCGCAATGATCGTAATGACCATGCGAAAGCACCACAGCAGACACATCGGACAGATCGATCCCCATCGCCAACGCGTTTTGCATAAAACTGCCATCAGGGCCGGTATCGAACAAGATCGACGTAGACTCATCCTCGACCAACAGGCTTAATCCTGGCCGGGCCTTCAACGATTTATCCGCTCCAGCTCCCTTATGATTTTCGAGCAATACCCTGATCCTTAACGCCATGGCCTTCTCCTGTATAAAAGCCTCCCCGGGAAAACGCGGCCTTTTTACTTTACAGGTTTGTAGCAGCCATTACTGGTACACAGATTATGATTATGCAACGGCTATCCTTGTTGGCGCGGGGAACACGGCTACACGCAAAAATTCCAGTCGTTGGCGCACGGTTTATCCCCGCTGGCGCGGGGAACACATGACATGACCGTGACTAGCGAGAATGTCCCACGGTTTATCCCCGCTGGCGCGGGGAACACGGTTCAGGATTCAGCCCCCACCGAAACCGGCGCGGTTTATCCCCGCTGGCGCGGGGAACACGTGGCCGGGTTGAGTACCGATCGCATTTTTTTCGGTTTATCCCCGCTAGCGCGGGGAACACTAGATGCGCAACAATATGAGGCAGCCACCAGACGGTTTATCCCCGCTAGCGCGGGGAACACATGAAATGCAGGAAGGTGAATATCTCCTCAGGCGGTTTATCCCCGCTAGCGCGGGGAACACTGCCGGGTCTATGCGAGAGATAATACAGTAACCGGTTTATCCCCGCTAGCGCGGGGAACACGGGCGTTGGTCAAATTCCCAATCTGAACAATCCGGTTTATCCCCGCTAGCGCGGGGAACACCAGCCGTCACCCTCGGGCCTTGACGGTTCCCACGGTTTATCCCCGCTAGCGCGGGGAACACCTCAGCAGGCTGGAGGAGATGATCAAAAATGGCGGTTTATCCCCGCTGGCGCGGGGAACACGGGCTGGTGGGGACGTCAACAACCTACGCTGACGGTTTATCCCCGCTGGCGCGGGGAACACACGGCAACGGATGCGACCGCCAGCGCGATCCCCGGTTTATCCCCGCTGGCGCGGGGAACACCCAGCCTCCCGTTACGCATATTTGAGGGTTTTCGGTTTATCCCCGCTGGCGCGGGGAACACGCGATACGTCAGTCTGACATGCCAGAACTCGACGGTTTATCCCCGCTGGCGCGGGGAACACGCGGCGCTGATTATGATTTCCCGATAATTTATCGGTTTATCCCCGCTGGCGCGGGGAACACCTTTCGGGTTGAAAGCAGTAGCACTCATGCCCCGGTTTATCCCCGCTGGCGCGGGGAACACCATTCCGGCTTTTTTGACGCTCTTCGAGATACCGGTTTATCCCCGCTGGCGCGGGGAACACATACCCTCAAGCATCTCGATCACCTCGCGGCGCGGTTTATCCCCGCTGGCGCGGGGAACACATTAGCACCAAATTTTGCACCGGCCATAAACGCGGTTTATCCCCGCTGGCGCGGGGAACACGCGGAACGACGGCGGGTAGTAGTGCTGGCAGCCGGTTTATCCCCGCTGGCGCGGGGAACACCGTTGTGGAACCCCTTAAAGGGTAGGCTAGCCCGGTTTATCCCCGCTGGCGCGGGGAACACTAAGGGCGTGCGCACTCGGCTCGTATTGGACGCGGTTTATCCCCGCTGGCGCGGGGAACACAAAGGCCGCACGCTCGCAGCGCCGCATGACAACGGTTTATCCCCGCTGGCGCGGGGAACACGAGGCGCAGGTAGGTTCCGGTGGTGCGACTAACGGTTTATCCCCGCTGGCGCGGGGAACACACTAAACGTATATCATTGTTTATAAACTACTTTTTATCAGCACCACATTCCACCAACATAATCGCAACAATTTAAATTATTAAAGAACAGCTAATTTGCTGATTTTGATGCAAAAAAGTTCATAGAATGATTTTTTCTTTAAATTTACCAAAATAGCGCGATCCGTGCATCGCTATGGAAAAATTTATCAGCGCTTTTATACACTCATCGAAATTCACATAGAGAAAATAAACAATGCAAGGTAATGGATGAGTCACAGACGGCATCGGCAGGCCGTCTGTAAGATTAGTAATGCATCAGGCGATATTTAAATATTTATGCGTTTGCATAGACAGCCGCCAGTTACGTGCAATACACGTTTCAATACACAGACGCGTCGCGTCTTCTTTCTGGCTAATGGGCTGCAAAGCAATCACGCGCGGTTTATCATCGCTCAACGTGGCTAACAGTTCATCCAGCGCCTCAATATCACGAACTCGCCCAACGGGATGCTTGATTTCATTGGCGCGCTCCAGCGCCTGGGAAAGCACGTCATATCCTCCGCGCATATTCACTTTTGGTGAAACCGTGACCCAGGTGTTAGGCGTACAGCGCACTTCATGCGTCCCGCTGGTTTCAATCTGACAACTAAAACCACTCTTTTCAAGCAGATCGGTGAGCGGCATGAGGTCGTGAATACAGGGTTCTCCACCGGTGATGACAACGTGACGCGCGGTATAGCCCTGACGATTAATCACCGCCAGCAGATCTTCACTGCTCGCAGCCCCCCATTTGTCGCTCTCTTTGGTTTTTGCAAGAATACTGTACAGGGACACTTCCCGATCGCTAAGTTTATCCCAGGTGTGTTTGGTATCGCACCAGGCACAGCCGACCGGACATCCCTGTAAACGAATAAAAATAGCGGGGACGCCGGTAAAGTAACCCTCGCCTTGTAGGGTCTGGAACATCTCGTTAATCGGGTACTGCATAGCGTTCTCTGTTAAGGGGATAATCGTTAATTATTGCAGATTTCGTCTGCCCGGTCATGCACAGCGGCTGCGCTATTGAACAGATACAAAAAAACCCGCCGAAGCGGGTTTTTACGTTAAGAGCTAAAAGCAGGATTACGCCTGGCCTTTGATCTCTTTACGACCGTTGTACGGTGCTTTTTCGCCCAGAGCTTCTTCGATACGAATCAGCTGGTTGTATTTAGCAACGCGGTCAGAACGGCTCATAGAACCGGTTTTGATCTGGCCTGCAGCGGTACCAACAGCCAGGTCAGCGATGGTAGCGTCTTCAGTTTCACCAGAACGGTGAGAGATGACAGCAGTATAGCCAGCGTCTTTCGCCATCTTGATTGCAGCCAGAGTTTCGGTCAGAGAACCGATCTGGTTGAATTTGATCAGGATGGAGTTAGCGATGCCTTTCTCGATGCCTTCTTTCAGGATTTTGGTGTTGGTTACAAACAGGTCGTCACCAACCAGCTGGATTTTGTCGCCCAGTACTTTGGTCTGGTATGCAAAACCGTCCCAGTCAGACTCGTCCAGACCATCTTCGATGGAAACGATCGGGTACTGTTTGGTCAGTTCTTCCAGGAAGTGGGTGAATTCTTCGGAGGTGAACGCTTTGTTGCCTTCGCCAGCCAGAACGTATTTACCGTCTTTGTAGAATTCAGATGCTGCGCAGTCCATCGCCAGGGTGATGTCTTTACCCAGCTCGTAACCAGCCGCTTTAACCGCTTCAGCGATAACAGCCAGCGCTTCCGCGTTGGAGCCCAGGTTCGGCGCATAGCCGCCTTCGTCACCCACAGCGGTGTTCATGCCTTTGCCTTTCAGCACTTTTGCCAGGTGATGGAAAACTTCAGAACCCATACGGATGGCTTCTTTAACCGTTTTCGCGCCAACCGGCTGGATCATGAATTCCTGGATGTCGACGTTGTTGTCAGCGTGCTCGCCGCCGTTGATGATGTTCATCATCGGAACCGGCATGGAGTATTTGCCCGGAGTGCCGTTCAGTTCAGCAATGTGCTCGTACAGCGGCATACCTTTAGCGGCAGCAGCAGCTTTGGCGTTAGCCAGAGAGACAGCCAGAATGGCGTTTGCACCGAAGTTAGATTTGTTTTCAGTACCGTCCAGGTCGATCATGATTTTGTCGATGCCAGCCTGGTCTTTAGCGTCTTTGCCAAGAATAGCCTGAGCGATCGGGCCGTTAACCGCGCCAACAGCTTTGGTTACGCCTTTACCCAGGAAACGGGATTTGTCGCCATCGCGCAGTTCCAGCGCTTCGCGGGAACCAGTAGAAGCACCTGACGGAGCCGCCGCCATACCTACGAAACCACCTTCCAGGTGTACTTCAGCTTCAACAGTCGGGTTACCACGGGAGTCGATGATTTCACGACCGATGACTTTAACGATTTTGGACATTAGGTTTTCCTCAAGTCACTAGTTAAACTAAAACTTCAGACAAACGGTGCACCGCTGAGGGTGCACCGCCGTTCTAACTTTTTTACTTCGCCTGACGTTTCTGATGCTCGTTGGCGGCTTTAACAAAGCCAGCGAACAACGGATGTCCATCACGCGGCGTGGAAGTAAATTCCGGATGGAACTGACAGGCCACGAACCACGGATGATTCGGTACCTCAATGATCTCGACTAACTGATCATCACCGGAACGGCCTGCGACACGCAGACCCGCTGCTTCAATTTGTTTCAACAACATATTGTTGACTTCGTAACGATGGCGATGACGTTCAACAATCGTCGACGCGCCGTACAACTGACGTACCAGACTGTCATCGCTAAGCTGGCACTGCTGCGCGCCCAGGCGCATGGTGCCGCCCAGATCGCTTTTCTCGCTACGGACTTCAACGTTACCGTCTTCATCGCGCCACTCGGTAATTAACGCCACAACCGGGTACTTACAGTCTGGCACAAATTCCGTTGAGTTGGCGTTGTCCATGCCGGCCACGTTACGAGCGAACTCAATCAACGCAACCTGCATCCCCAGGCAAATGCCCAGATAAGGAATATTGTTTTCACGCGCATAGCGCGCAGTGGCGATTTTACCTTCAACGCCACGATAGCCGAAGCCGCCGGGGATCAGGATAGCGTCCAAATCTTTCAGAATTTCGACGCCGCGCGTTTCAACATCTTGCGAATCGATCAATTTGATGTTGACGGTAACGCGGTTTTTCAGACCACCGTGTTTCAGCGCTTCGATCACCGACTTATAGGCATCCGGCAGTTCAATATATTTGCCGACCATGCCGATAGTCACTTCGCCTGCCGGGTTCGCTTCTTCGTAAATGACCTGTTCCCATTCAGACAGGTTAGCTTCCGGACAGTTCAAGCTGAATCGTTTACAAATATAATCATCAAGCCCCTGAGATTTCAACAGGCCTGGAATTTTATAAATGGAATCGACATCTTTCATTGAAATAACGGCTTTTTCCGGCACATTACAGAACAATGCAATTTTTGCACGCTCGTTGGCAGGAACCGCGCGATCGGAACGACAAATCAGAATATCGGGCTGAATACCGATAGACAGCAGCTCTTTCACGGAGTGCTGAGTCGGTTTAGTTTTCACTTCGCCCGCAGCCGCCAGGTAAGGTACCAGCGTCAGGTGCATAAACAGCGCGTGTTCACGACCGATATCTACCGCCAATTGACGAATCGCCTCAAGAAACGGCAGCGATTCGATATCACCGACGGTACCGCCGATTTCCACCAGTACCACATCGTGGCCTTCGCCACCTTCCAGCACGCGCTCTTTAATCGCGTTAGTGATGTGAGGGATTACCTGTACGGTTGCGCCCAGATAGTCGCCACGGCGTTCTTTACGCAGAACGTCGGAGTAGATGCGGCCAGTCGTGAAGTTGTTGCGGCGAGACATCTTGGTGCGGATGAAACGCTCGTAGTGCCCCAGGTCCAGGTCGGTTTCAGCGCCGTCTTCAGTAACGAACACTTCCCCGTGTTGGATTGGGCTCATAGTACCCGGATCGACGTTGATGTACGGATCCAGTTTCATGATGGTCACGTTGAGACCACGGGCTTCCAGAATGGCTGCGAGGGAGGCTGCGGCAATGCCTTTACCCAGAGAGGATACGACCCCGCCGGTCACAAAAATATAGTTCGTTGTCATGCGGAACCTGAGAAGTTAGGTTTAAAAGACGATGGAATAACCAGGACGGGAAAGCAGTATACCCGAACATGACCTACGCCACAAACTTTCATTATTCCTCCTCTTCGTCAGGCTGACATTCACACAGGGAGGGAGAAAATAGCCCCTTTGAGGTAAATGTTTTTGACGTAAATCAAGCGCTTGTTATTTAAAAAATCACACAAATCGCTCTTGACCGCCTAAAACCTTTAGAGATCAATTTCCTGGCGTTTTACTTCCTGCCAAACTTCTTCCATTGTTTCCAGGTCCACCCCGGTCATTTCCAGGCCTCTGGCTGCGACAATACGTTCAACTTCGCGAAAACGACGTTCAAATTTATCGTTCGCTTTTTGCAAAGCGAGCTCCGCTTTCGTACCTAAATGACGCGCCATGTTGACCGTGGCAAAGAGCAAATCGCCCATTTCCTCTTCCAGTTTAGCCTGATCAACAACCGCCTGCCGCGCCTCGAACATCACCTCATCGATCTCTTCATAGACCTTATCGACGACCGGTCCCAGCGTCGTCCAGTCAAAGCCCACGTTTGAGCAACGTTTCTGGATTTTTTGCGCGCGCATCAAGGCCGGTAAGCTGCGCGGAATATCGTCCAGCGCGGAATGCTGCGCTTTTTGCGCGCGCTCTTCCGTTTTGATTTGCTCCCAGCGAACTAATGCTTCTTCGCTATTATCCGCGGAAAGCTCGCCAAAAACATGCGGATGGCGGCGCTCCAGCTTGTCGCTGATGGCAGCGCAGATATCATTAAAATCGAAGCGGCCTTCTTCCTGCGCCATCTGCGCGTAAAACACCACCTGGAACAACAGGTCGCCCAGTTCTCCGCGCAAATCGTCAAAATCCTCACGCGCAATCGCATCCAGTACTTCATAGGTTTCTTCCAGCGTATAAGGCGCGATGCTGGCGAAGGTCTGCTCTTTATCCCACGGACAGCCGTTTTCCGGGTCGCGCAGGCGCTGCATGAGGGTGAGAAGACGGTCAATTTGATGGTTAGTTGTCATGGTTTTTAATCGGTTGTAAATACTAGCGACAATTGTAACGTATTATTCTTAACCATTCACGCACAGAGACACTACGGTAACGCCTATATAATAAAATATATTGTTAACAGGTGTTGAATGCTACCTTTCCCGTATAACTTTAAAATTATTAATCGATACACAACAATATAATAACCATATAACTAATTTATTAAAAAAACAGATATTTGCACCAAGCATTATAAATAACATCAATTAAGTAAAAAATCATGCAAACGCTATAAGCCCCCTACCCAAAGAGTCTTCCCTTTCAAAAAAAATAAATTATTTCACTTTTACGCAAAAACGAGTAGCATGCACGCCAGTTTAATATTCAAAAAAGACCACTTTTTTTGTTTTTTTCTGGAACATACATGAAATAAATATATTGAAAGTATTACATATAATATTCTATGAGCAGGTACGATTATTCAGCTCATAAGAATATACTCATAAAAATGTAGAAATATAATATTTTTATTATGACCTATTTTTACCCAAAGCCCGCAGCATGGCTCTATGCCGCATATCCCTTGGTATACGCGTACAAAATGTTGCCATAAAACACGTTAATTAAGGATAACACGATGAAGTCATCTCATTTTTGTAAACTGGCAGTAACTGCATCTTTAGTTATGGGAATTGTCTCCGGCGCTCAAGCCGCGGGTAGCAACACAGCGAAGGTCACTTTCCTTGGTAATATTGTTGACTCCCCCTGCTCCGTCACATTGGATACGGAAGATCAAACAGTCAATATGGGTTCAAGTATCGGTAATGGCACGCTGAGTAATGGTAAAACGACCATCAACAATGCCCGTACCTTTCATATCGATCTTGAGGGTTGTACCTGGGCTACCGAGAAAAATATGAATGTGGTATTCACTACAGGTAGTGGAACCACAGCGGCTACAGGCGCCACGGATAATCTCGCGCTGATGAAGACTGACGGCACCGGCGCTATTAGCAATGTAAGCCTGGCAATCGGCGATGCTGGCAAAAACAATATCAAACTGGGCGATACCTATACACAGGCCATTGCGGACCTGGACGGAGATACCATTCTTGATGAGAAGCAAAGCCTGAATTTCACCGCCTGGCTGGTTGGCGCAGCAACCGGCACCGTAGGCACAGGTGAATTCAGCAGCGCCGCCAACGTCACTATCTCTTACCTGTAATTCAGTTAACAGAGTCACGACGATAATACCCTGCCGCTTTAGGTAGGGTATTCCTGTTGAGTTTTATTGCGGAATATATTTGATGAATAACACATGGAAAAGTGTTCTTTGCCCAATAGCGTGCGGAGTGGGAATGCTTCTAAGCGTCTCCCCTTATAGCGCGTCAGGCAAAGACATCGAATTTAATACCGATTTCCTCGATGTAAAAAATCGCGATAACGTTAACATTGCACAGTTTTCTCGTAAGGGTTTTATTCTGCCAGGCGTCTACCTCTTACAAATTAAAATTAACGGACAGACTCTGCCGCAGGAATTTCCTGTTAACTGGGTTATACCAGAACATGATCCACAAGGAAGTGAGGTTTGCGCAGAACCAGAATTAGTTACGCAATTGGGTATAAAACCGGAACTCGCGGAAAAACTCGTCTGGATAATGCACGGTGAACGACAATGTCTGGCGCCAGATTCACTGAAGGGCATGGATTTTCAGGCCGACCTGGGACACTCCACGCTGCTGGTGAATTTACCCCAGGCGTATATGGAATACAGCGATGTCGACTGGGACCCACCCGCCCGCTGGGATAATGGTATTCCCGGCATAATTCTGGATTACAACATTAATAATCAGCTCCGCCACGATCAAGAAAGCGGCAGCGAAGAGCAAAGCATCAGCGGCAACGGGACGTTAGGCGCGAACCTGGGCGCATGGCGACTGCGGGCCGACTGGCAGGCCAGCTACGACCATCGTGACGATGACGAGAACACTTCCACCCTCCACGATCAGAGCTGGAGCCGCTACTACGCCTATCGCGCACTACCGACGCTCGGGGCCAAACTTACGCTGGGCGAAAGCTATCTCCAGTCCGATGTTTTCGACAGCTTTAACTATATCGGTGCCAGCGTCATTTCTGACGATCAGATGCTGCCGCCGAAACTGCGCGGCTATGCGCCGGAGATCGTGGGCATTGCGCGCTCTAATGCCAAAGTCAAAGTCTCCTGGCAGGGGCGCGTACTGTATGAAACGCAGGTGCCCGCAGGACCGTTCCGTATTCAGGATCTCAACCAGTCCGTTTCCGGTACGTTGCACGTCACCGTGGAAGAGCAGAACGGTCAGACCCAGGAGTTTGACGTTAACACCGCATCGGTTCCCTTCCTGACGCGCCCCGGCATGGTGCGCTACAAGATGGCGCTGGGCCGCCCGCAGGACTGGGATCATCACCCCATTACCGGCACATTCGCCTCGGCGGAAGCTTCGTGGGGGGTCACCAACGGCTGGTCGCTCTATGGCGGCGCAATTGGAGAAAGCAACTATCAGGCCGTGGCGCTGGGAAGCGGTAAGGATCTTGGCGTGGTGGGCGCGGTGGCGGTCGACATTACGCACTCCATC
This sequence comes from Salmonella sp. SAL4457, assembly GCF_046548235.1. Classification (NCBI taxonomy): domain Bacteria; kingdom Pseudomonadati; phylum Pseudomonadota; class Gammaproteobacteria; order Enterobacterales; family Enterobacteriaceae; genus Salmonella; species Salmonella sp. SAL4457. The sequence continues at coordinate 447,341 of NZ_JBGDZO010000002.1, read as the reverse complement.
GCCCACATGCCGCAAGACGACGGGTTTGACGGCGAAACGCTGCAGGGTAACTCATATCGCATCAGCTACTCCCGTGACTTTGATGAAATCGACAGCCGACTAACCTTTGCCGGATACCGCTTCTCAGAAAAGAACTTTATGAGCATGAGCGACTATCTGGATGCGAAAACCTATCATCATCTCAATGCCGGTCACGAAAAAGAACGCTATACGGTCACCTATAACCAGAACTTCCGTGAACAAGGCATGAGCGCCTATTTCAGCTACTCACGCAGTACCTTCTGGGACAGCCCGGATCAGAGTAACTATAACCTGTCTCTTTCCTGGTACTTCGACTTAGGGTCGATAAAAAATCTCAGTGCGTCGCTGAACGGCTATCGCAGCGAATATAACGGTGATAAAGATGATGGCGTCTATATCTCGCTGTCTGTTCCCTGGGGCAATGATTCCATCAGCTACAACGGTACGTTTAACGGTAGTCAACACCGTAATCAGCTCGGCTATTCCGGCCACAGCCAGAACGGCGATAACTGGCAGCTTCACGTCGGGCAGGATGAACAAGGCGCACAGGCAGACGGTTATTACAGCCATCAGGGCGCGCTGACGGACATCGATCTGAGCGCGGATTATGAAGAAGGATCGTACCGTTCGCTGGGTATGTCGCTGCGCGGCGGCATGACGCTAACCACCCAGGGCGGCGCGCTACACCGGGGAAGTTTAGCGGGCAGCACACGTTTGCTGGTTGATACCGACGGCATTGCGGACGTCCCCGTTAGCGGTAACGGCTCGCCAACCTCAACCAACATTTTCGGCAAGGCCGTGATTGCGGATGTCGGAAGCTATTCGCGCAGCCTGGCGCGTATCGATCTGAACAAATTGCCGGAGAAGGCGGAAGCTACTAAGTCGGTTGTGCAGATCACGCTCACCGAAGGCGCCATCGGCTACCGTCACTTTGACGTGGTCAGCGGCGAGAAAATGATGGCGGTTTTCCGGCTGGCAGACGGCGACTTCCCACCGTTCGGCGCCGAAGTGAAAAACGAACGCCAGCAGCAGTTGGGCCTGGTGGCCGATGACGGCAACGCCTGGCTGGCGGGCGTAAAAGCCGGGGAAACATTGAAAGTCTTCTGGGATGGCGCGGCGCAGTGTGAAGCATCACTCCCGCCCACGTTTACACCGGAGCTATTGGCCAACGCGCTATTGCTGCCGTGCAAAATGCTGGAAGGTCAGCCCCCCACCGCACCGCAGAAAAGTTCTCCGCTGCCTGCGCAACCGCTAATCCAGGAACATACGCAAACCGATGGCCAACCGGCCGCGCCGGTGGCGACAACCACTCAAACCCCGCCCATACCGCTGGCTGACAACCATGCGGTGAATCGCAAGGATATGGAATAAAGGGAACCTGTAATGAACAAGACCAACCATTTTAAGCGCCAGGCGCTTATCGCTTCGGTATTACTGGCTGCGCCGCTGGTATCGCACAGCGCGATTGTGCCGGATCGTACCCGCGTTATTTTTAACGGCAATGAAAATTCAATCACCGTCACGCTGAAAAACGGCAACGCCACTCTGCCCTACCTCGCACAGGCGTGGCTGGAAGACGATAAGTTCGCCAAAGATACCCGCTATTTTACCGCCCTGCCGCCACTGCAGCGTATTGAGCCAAAATCCGACGGGCAGGTTAAAGTCCAGCCGTTACCAGCCGCGGCTAGCCTACCGCAGGACCGGGAAAGTCTGTTTTATTTCAACGTGCGGGAAATTCCGCCGAAAAGCGATAAGCCTAATACGCTCCAGCTGGCGCTGCAAACGCGTATTAAGTTTTTCTACCGCCCGGTAGCCGTCGCCCGGCAGGTGGATAAGACGCACCCGTGGCAGACGAAGCTCACGCTGACCTACCAGGGCGATGGTGTGATCTTCGACAACCCCACACCGTTTTACCTCATCATCAGCAATGCCGGTAGCAAAGAGAACGAAACCGCCTCCGGCTTTAAAAACCTGCTGATTGCCCCGCGTGAAAAAGTGACCTCTCCCATCAAAGATGCCTCGCTCGGCAGCTCGCCGGTGGTGGGCTACGTCGATGATTACGGCGGCCATCGCCTGCTGGTTTTTACCTGCTCAGGGAATACCTGCAAGGTCAATGAGGAAAAAACCCGTGACGCTGAGAAGAAAGCGAATAAGTAATCCTGTGCGAAAGAGATCCATGACGATGTTGACTCGCTGGAAAATACTGGTGCTGCTGTGCGGTGGATTCGTTACCGGCACCGAGGCTGCCGGCACAAAAACCGTGCAACTGGAGCTGCATCTGGTCGTCACTCAACCACCGCCCTGTACGATAGGCGGCGCTTCCGTAGAGTTTGGCGATGTCCTGACCACCAAAGTTGGCGATGCTTCTCAAACGAAACCTGTGGGCTACAGCCTGAACTGCGATGGCAGAGCGAGCGACTATCTGAAGCTACAAATTCAGGGGACCACTACCACCATCAGCGGGGAGCAGGTTCTGCAAACTTCGGTGCAGGGGTTAGGCATCCGTATTCAGCAGGCGGGCAATAAGCAACTGGTTCCGGTTGGCATAACGGATTGGCTGAACTTCACCCTGAGCGGCAGCAATGGGCCGGAGCTGGAAGCCGTACCGGTTAAAGAGCCCACCACGCAGTTAGCGGGGGGCGATTTTAACGCCAGTGCGACGTTAGTCGTGGATTACCAGTGATGGAGAGATTCATAGTGAAAAGGGTGCTTATCCTGACGCTTTTAATCACCCAGTTTGCCTGCGCCGACAATTTGACCTTTCACGGCAAACTGATAAACCCGCCCGCCTGTACTATCAATAATGGTGAAACGCTGGAGGTCAGTTTTGGTAGCGTGATTATTGATAATATTGACGGCGTCAATTACCTGACCGAGATCCCGTGGACCCTTACCTGCGACAGCAGCTTTCGCGATGACGCATTAACTTTTACGTTGAGCTATCTGGGCACGGCGACGCCTTACTCCGCAAATGCCTTAACCACCAATGTCCCTGAGCTGGGCATTGAACTTCAGCAGAACGGCACGGTATTTCCTCCCGGCACGTCGCTAACCATCGATGAGTCATCGCTTCCCACATTAAAAGCCGTGCCGGTAAAACAGCCCGGTAAAGAGCCTGCCGAAGGCGATTTTGAGGCTTTTGCCACGTTACAGGTGGATTACCAATGAACCGTATTTTTCAAACTGCCGGGCATTTGATCGGAGGCGTAATGTTATGGGCGGTTTGCAATACGCTACCTGCCGCCACGCCTAATGTGCACTACAGCGGTAAGCTGGTTGCCGGCGCCTGTAACCTGGTAGTGGATAATGACACGATGGCGACGGTGGATTTTCATACTATTGGCAGTGACAATTTCGACGCCAGCGGGCAAACGACTCCTGTTCCATTCACACTTAGCCTCCAGGATTGCAAAACAGCGCTAGCCAACGGCGTGCTGGTGACCTTTCAGGGCGTTGAAGACAGTACCCTGCCCGGACTGCTGGCGCTGGAGCCCTCGTCGGAAGCCAGTGGTTTTGCGATTGGCGTGGAAACGGCTGCACAGCAACCAGTGAGTATCAATGCAACAGTGGGTACAGCTTTTGTGCTGAAAGAAGGGATTACCACCATCAACTTGCAGGCCAGGCTGCAAAAATACGCTGGTGAAGAGGTTATGCCGGGGGAATTTTCGGGTAGCGCAACAGTGAGTTTTGAATATCAGTAACTTCTCAAGTTATATACTCATTTCTAATATTTTATTTAAATAATGGAAATTTAAATGAATCAAAAAGTATTATTTTTTCTAAGTATAATTGCATATCCTGGGATAACTCAGGCCATTAACCAAAATGTAATGATTGAACCATTAGTAATACGTGACTCAACAAATTATTTAGTACTACCTCAGGCTCAACAGGCTGAATTCTCACAATGCAAAAGCTGGCCGCATGATAGCACTGTTATTCCAGCAAAATATGAGGCAACCCTGCTTAATGGAAGTCTCATATCTATGTTTATTGGTGGCATAACAGTTAATTTATATACAACAGCAGATGTCAAAGTTAATACAGATGCCCAGTGTACATTACTCAATGGTAATTTTCCTGGTTATTACGGCATAACATGCTTTGTTACTGGTTATGACACAGACAAAGCTGTACCTGTAAGGACAGATAATGGCATGTCAATTATCGAAAGTAAATTATATGCTACAGGAACAATGAGATATATAACAGAGATCCCGATGGATGGCAGTGGCTTTCAGGGTATGGCGATTGGTGGTGCAGTAGTAATTAATACAGGCGCAATAACACCAACCCCTAATACGGGTGTTATTTCTAACATAACAATGCCACCACTATATGATCCCGGGTTTATTTTTACGGTACCTAGATGCGGTCAATACAAATATCATTCTGGGACAGGTTCTGTTTTTACGAATAACAATTCAACTTATACGGTTGCATCGCCGATTGGTTTCATAACTGCGTCTTTGGATAAGAACTCCGTGTTAAATTATAATGAACTTCATTATAACGATAAGGCAGAAAATATAGAACTAGGGAAAATTTATTTGATGTATAAGGAGAAAAATGTCACGTGGGGTGAAGGATTCGATTATACATTGGAAAATAGCACGATCAATGTAGTTTGTGCTGATAGCAGGATTAAAACAAATGTAGATTATCAATGTAGGAATGGTGATATGGGGGCATGCAACAATGGCGAACTGGGAAGAATAATCGGCAACTGGGAACGAATAAACGTTGATACTAATTGCAGCGTGACAGTTATTTTGCCCTGGCAATAGTATTTTTCTTAATAGATCTGAGTTTACGATTGCATACTTTTATACTCATATACCCTAAATAATTCGAGTTGCAGGCAGGCGGCGACGCAGTGACAAATTCGTCTGATACGAATTTGAACAGCCGAAGGCTGCCTGCGGTGGGGGACAAGGATGTCCCCCATCAATCCCCGGGGCTTACGCTGGTCAGTGACTGGGGGGAGCGAGGACAAATTGGCAAGGCCGATGTGAACGCCACTTACGGCGGCCCTTTAGGGCGAGGCCCGGAGAGCCGGGCCATGCAAACACACAGGCAACGTAAAGTATAACGGGTAGATATATCAGACTACTTTGTAGATAATAACGTTTCACTTTACCCCCCGTGCAGTCGCCGTGCATCAATCACATCCGGCACCTGGTTCAGCTTACCGAGCACGCGGCCCAGCACCTGCAGGTTGTAGATCTCGATGGTCATATCAATGGTGGCGATCTGCTGTTTAATGTCGCTGCGGCTGGCGACGCCCAGCACGTTGACTTTTTCGTTAGCCAGAATAGTGGTGATATCGCGCAGCAAGCCGCTGCGATCGTTGGCCTGGACGCGCACCACCAGCGAATATCCCGCCGAGTAGCTTTCGCCCCATACCGCCTCTACGATCCGCTCCGGCGCATGGGAGCGCAGTTCCGCCAGCTGTTCGCAGTCGGCCCGGTGCACGGAAATCCCTCGCCCTTGAGTAATGAAGCCGACAATTTCATCCCCCGGAATCGGCTGGCAGCAGCGGGCGATGTGGTGCATCAAATTACCCACGCCTTCTACCACCACGCGCCCGTCGTCTTTACGACGATTTTGCGGCGCGTATGTTTTTTGCTGAAGCTGTTTCAGCGCCGCTGCATCCTGCTCCTCTGCACTCGGCTTATTGAACTGTGATTGCAGGAAATTCACCATCTGATTAAGACGGATATCGCCGCCGCCTATCGCCGCCAGCAACTCTTCCAGCTCATTAAAGTTGTAGCGCGGCAGCAGATGTTTTTCGGCCTCTTTCAGGCTAATCCCCAAATGCGCCAGCTCATCGTCGAGGATCTGCCGTCCAGCCTGGATATTTTTGTCACGATCCTGCTTGCGGAACCAGGCGTGAATTTTCGAGCGTCCGCGGCTGGTCGTCACATAGCCCAGGTTTGGATTCAGCCAGTCGCGGCTGGGATTCGGCTGCTTCTGCGTGATAATTTCAATTTGATCACCCATCTGCAACTGATAGGTGAATGGCACAATACGCCCACCAATTTTAGCGCCAATGCAGCGGTGCCCAACATCGCTGTGGATGTGGTAAGCAAAATCGAGCGGCGTAGATCCGGCAGGCAAGTCAACCACGTCGCCTTTTGGCGTAAAAACGTAGACCCGATCGTCAAACACCTGGCTGCGCACTTCATCCAGCATTTCGCCGGAGTCGGCCATCTCTTCCTGCCAGGCGATCAGCTTACGCAGCCACGCAATTCTGTCTTCATGACCGGAACGCACGCCGCCGGACGCGGCGCCTTCTTTATACTTCCAGTGTGCCGCCACGCCCAGTTCGGCGTCTTCATGCATCTGTTTGGTACGGATCTGGATCTCAACGGTTTTACCGCCCGGCCCCAGGACCACGGTGTGGATAGACTGGTAACCGTTCGGTTTGGGGTTAGCGACATAATCATCGAATTCATCCGGCAGGTGACGATAGTGCGTATGCACTATCCCCAACGCGGCGTAGCAGTCTTGCAGACGTTCAGCGACGATACGCACGGCGCGCACGTCAAAGAGTTCATCAAACGCCAGATGCTTTTTCTGCATTTTGCGCCAGATGCTATAAATATGTTTTGGTCGTCCGTAGACTTCCGCCTGCACGCCTTCGTTTTTCATTTCGGCGCGCAGATGTCCAACAAACTCTTCGATGTAATGTTCGCGATCGAGACGGCGCTCATGCAGCAGTTTGGCGATGCGTTTGTATTCCGCCGGATGCAGGTAGCGGAAACAGTAGTCTTCCAGTTCCCACTTCAGTTGCCCGATGCCCAGACGATTAGCGAGCGGCGCATAGATGTTGGTACATTCTTTCGCCACCAGCACGCGCTCATCTTCCGGCGCCTCTTTCACTTCGCGCAAATGAGCGATTCGCTCGGCCAGTTTGATGACCACGCAGCGGAAATCATCCACCATCGCCAATAACATTCGACGGACGTTATCAACCTGCTCCGAAGAAACAGAGTCGTTATGAGTGGCGTTTAACTGGCGGATCGCCGCCATATCGCGCACGCCATGAATCAGGGTAACGATAGATTTGCCGACGCTTTCGCGCAGTACATCTTCGCTGACTACGTTGGCGTCGGCCAGAGGGAACAGTAGCGCCGCCCGCAGCGTGTCGATATCCATACTCAGCGTGGAAAGAATTTCTACCATCTCCACGCCACGCCACAGCAACAGATCCGCATCCGGATGTCCTTGTGTCTGTTGCAGGCAATACGCCCAGGTTTCGGCTAAGCGCTCACACGACTGCTGGCTGGAAATTCCCAGGCTTGCGATCCACTTCTTCGGATCAAATTCACCAGCTTTATTAATATGTGCACTTCTTACCGCGACCATCGTCCTCTCCTTAAGGGACCAGGCCTACCGAAGTCGGTAAGCCGGTAATCATTACATGCGCTCGAACAGAACCATTGATTCCAGATGTCCTGTGTGCGGGAACATGTCGAGCATCGCTAAACGCGTAACCTCATATCCCGCATTGACCAGCGCTTCACTATCGCGCGCCAGCGTCGCCGGGTTACAGGATACATAAACAATGCGAATAGGTTTTAATTTTATAATATGTCGCATCACTCCTGTAGCCCCCGCACGCGCAGGATCGAGTAAGACTTTGTCAAAGCCGTTTTTCGCCCACGGCTGCTTCGTGACATCTTCCTCCAGGTTCTCATGGAAGAATGTCACATTATGTAAACCATTGCGGATGGCGTTTTCACGGCCTTTTTCTACCAGCGCCGGAACGCCCTCAACCCCTACCACGCTTGCCGCGCGCGTTGCCAGCGGCAGCGTAAAATTCCCCATTCCGCAGAACAGATCCAGGACACGATCCTCGGCGCGCACATCAAGCCACTCCAGCGCGCGGGCGACCATTTGCTGGTTTACCGCCTCATTAACCTGAATAAAGTCTCGCGGACTGAAGGCTAAACGTAAGCCGTGCGAATCATACCAGGGCGCCTCGCCAGATACCGTTTCCAGTATCTCGCTAAACGGCGCCAGAAACAGAGACAATCCCTCAGAATGCGAAAAGCGTTCCAGTTTTTCTTTATCCGCCGCACTTAATGGCGCGGTATGGCGCAGAATCATCAGCGTACCGCTTCCCGCCTGTACCAGCTCAACATGCCCAAGATGTCGGGTGCCGTGTAAACTCGCCAGACACGCCCTGATTCGGGGCAGCAATGCTTCAAGCTGGGGCGCCAAAACGGGGCACTGTTCGACATTGACGATATCGCTGGAACCCGCTTTGCGAAATCCCATTTGCAGCGGTTTATCCGGCGGGCAATTCAGACTTAACCGCGCACGACGCCGATAACCCCAGGGCGCACCGGCGATGATGTCATTCACCTCGTGTTTCATCAAACGCGCCAGCGCCGCGCTTTTGCTGCGTTGTTGCAGGGTGATGCTGACATGCTGTTGCTGACAACCGCCGCAGACGCCAAAATGCGGGCAGCGCGGCGTTTCTCGTTCCGGGCTATCATTCAAACGGCGCGAAACGCGTGCGCGGGCAAATTGCTTTTTATCTTCTGTAATAATGACTTCTGCGCTTTCCTCAGGCAATAAACCGGGGATAAACAGCGCCTTTCCGTTATGACGGGCTACGCCCTGACCAAATGAATCGAGGTCATTGACTTTAACGGTTATGATCTGACGCGTCGTCACGCGCCGTTTTGCAGAGTAGAATTGCGCCATTGACCAGCTTTTTCTCAATTTAACAGTGTGACCCTAATTGTCCCATAACGGAACTCCATGACCAACTACAGCCTGCGCGCACGCATGATGATTCTGATCCTGGCCCCGACCGTCCTGATAGGTTTGCTGCTCAGTATCTTTTTTGTAGTGCACCGCTATAACGACCTGCAGCGTCAACTGGAAGATGCCGGCGCCAGTATTATTGAACCGCTCGCCGTCTCCAGCGAATATGGTATGAACTTACAAAACCGGGAGTCTATCGGCCAACTTATCAGCGTCCTGCACCGCAGACACTCTGATATTGTGCGGGCAATTTCCGTTTATGACGATCATAACCGCCTGTTTGTAACGTCTAATTTCCATCTGGACCCCTCACAGATGCAGCTTCCCGCCGGAGCGCCGTTTCCACGTCGTCTGAGCGTTGATCGCCACGGCGATATTATGATTCTGCGCACCCCGATTATCTCGGAGAGCTATTCGCCGGACGAGTCAGCGATTGCTGACGCGAAAAATACCAAAAATATGCTGGGGTATGTGGCGCTTGAACTGGATCTCAAGTCGGTCAGGCTACAGCAATACAAAGAGATTTTTATCTCCAGCGTGATGATGCTTTTTTGTATTGGCATTGCGCTAATCTTTGGCTGGCGGCTTATGCGCGATGTCACCGGGCCTATCCGTAATATGGTGAATACCGTTGACCGCATTCGCCGCGGACAACTGGATAGCCGTGTGGAAGGATTTATGCTGGGCGAACTGGATATGCTGAAAAACGGCATTAATTCCATGGCGATGTCGCTTGCCGCCTATCACGAAGAGATGCAGCATAATATCGATCAGGCCACTTCAGACCTGCGTGAAACCCTTGAGCAGATGGAAATCCAAAACGTTGAGCTGGATCTGGCGAAAAAGCGCGCCCAGGAAGCGGCGCGTATTAAGTCGGAGTTCCTGGCGAACATGTCGCACGAACTGCGAACGCCGCTGAACGGCGTCATTGGCTTTACCCGCCTGACATTAAAAACGGAGCTGAACCCCACCCAGCGTGACCATCTGAACACCATTGAGCGTTCCGCGAATAATCTGCTGGCGATCATTAATGACGTGCTCGACTTCTCCAAGCTGGAAGCCGGTAAGCTCATTCTGGAAAGTATCCCTTTTCCACTGCGCAACACGCTGGATGAAGTGGTTACGCTGCTGGCCCACTCGTCGCATGATAAAGGGCTGGAGTTGACGTTAAATATTAAAAACGACGTCCCGGATAATGTGATTGGCGACCCGCTGCGCCTGCAACAGGTCATTACTAATCTGGTGGGTAATGCCATTAAGTTCACCGAGAGTGGCAATATCGATATTCTGGTAGAAAAGCGGGCGCTCAGTAACACCAAAGTACAGATTGAAGTGCAGATCCGGGATACGGGGATCGGCATTCCGGAACGCGACCAGTCGCGACTGTTTCAGGCGTTTCGCCAGGCCGATGCCAGTATTTCTCGCCGTCACGGCGGCACCGGGCTTGGGCTGGTGATTACGCAAAAGCTGGTCAACGAAATGGGCGGGGATATCTCTTTCCACAGCCAGCCTAATCGCGGCTCGACCTTCTGGTTTCATATTAATCTTGATCTTAACCCAAATGTTATTATTGACGGGCCGTCGACCGCATGTCTGGCCGGAAAACGGCTGGCTTATGTCGAACCGAATGCTACCGCCGCGCAATGTACCCTGGATCTACTGAGCGACACGCCGGTGGAGGTGGTTTACAGCCCGACCTTCTCCGCGCTGCCGTTAGCGCACTACGATATTATGATTTTGAGCGTTCCGGTGACCTTCCGCGAGCCGCTCACCATGCAGCATGAACGTCTGGCGAAAGCGGCGTCAATGACGGACTTTCTACTGCTGGCGCTACCTTGCCATGCGCAAATTAACGCCGAAAAGCTGAAACAAGGAGGCGCGGCGGCCTGTCTGTTAAAACCATTGACGTCAACGCGCCTGTTGCCAGCGCTGACAGAATATTGCCAGTTGAATCACCATCCTGAACCGCTGCTAATGGATACCAGTAAAATCACCATGACGGTTATGGCGGTTGATGATAATCCCGCTAATCTGAAGCTTATCGGCGCGTTACTGGAAGATAAAGTCCAGCACGTAGAGCTTTGTGATAGCGGACATCAGGCGGTGGATCGGGCGAAACAAATGCAGTTTGATCTGATTTTGATGGATATTCAGATGCCGGATATGGACGGCATACGCGCCTGCGAATTGATTCACCAGCTTCCTCATCAGCAGCAAACACCGGTTATTGCCGTTACGGCACATGCGATGGCCGGGCAAAAAGAGAAGTTGCTCAGCGCGGGCATGAACGACTATCTGGCTAAACCGATAGAAGAAGAGAAGTTGCATAATCTGTTGCTGCGCTATAAACCTGGCGCCAACGTAGCAGCGCGTCTGATGGCGCCGGAACCAGCTGAATTTATCTTCAATCCGAATGCAACGCTCGACTGGCAGCTTGCGCTCCGCCAGGCTGCCGGTAAGCCCGATCTGGCGCGGGATATGCTGCAAATGCTGATTGATTTTCTGCCGGAAGTGCGCAACAAAATTGAAGAACAACTGGTGGGAGAAAATCCCAACGGCCTGGTCGATCTGGTCCATAAGCTACACGGGAGCTGCGGCTATAGCGGCGTACCGCGGATGAAGAACCTTTGCCAGCTTATTGAGCAACAGCTTCGCAGCGGCGTCCACGAAGAGGAGCTGGAGCCTGAGTTTCTGGAGCTGCTGGATGAGATGGATAATGTCGCGCGTGAAGCGAAGAAGATATTAGGCTGATATTCGCCGGATGGCGGCGTGACCGCCTTATCCGGCCTACAACTCAGCGTAACTGTTGCCCCGCTTTCAGCGTTGCAGCCACGTTGCGCGCGGTCATTCGTACGTTTTCACTCGCATTCTTCAGCGCGTCCTCCAGCGTGCAGCTGGTATAAATCACGCTGAAAACGGCATCAAGCCCATGTTCATGAACCACGCCAACGTCCGCCGTCAGGCTACCCGCTATACCAATTACCGGCTTGTTATACCGTTTGGCGATGTTTGCCACGCCAATAGGGACTTTACCGTGAATGGTCTGGCTGTCGATGCGTCCCTCGCCGGTGATGACTAAATCAGCATCCGCAAGACACGCTTCCAGATGAAGCGCATCGGTGACAATCTCAATACCACGCCGTAGCTGCGCGCCGCAAAACGCGTATAACGCCGCCCCCATGCCGCCTGCCGCTCCGCCGCCTGCCAGATCCAACACATCGACATGCAGATCGCGGGCAATCAAATGCGCATAGCGAGTCAATGCCGTATCCAGGCGTTCAATCATTTCCGGCGTCGCCCCTTTTTGCGGACCAAAAACCGCAGACGCGCCCTCTTTGCCGGTAAGGGGATTCGTGACATCGCAGGCGACCTCTATATGGCACGCCGACAAACGCTTATCCAGGCCGCTGATATCAATGCTGGCGAGTGTTTCCAGCCCAATGCCGCCTTGCGCAATATCATTGCCCTGCGCATCCCGTAGCCTGGCCCCCAGCGCCTGTACCATCCCCGCGCCGCCATCGTTGGTGGCGCTACCGCCGATACCAATAATGATATGCTCAACGCCCGCATCCAGCGCATGACGGATCAGCTCGCCAGTTCCCCATGACGTGGTCTTCAACGGATCGCGTTGCGCGGGCGGCACCTGCTCCAGCCCGCTGGCGGCCGCCATTTCAATGAATGCGGAACGCGCATCGCCGGAAAGCCCATAAAACGCATTGACGCGATGCCCCAACGGCCCGGTGACCTCAACATGCACGATTCGACCCGCCGTCGCTTCAACCATCGCTTCGACAGTACCTTCTCCGCCATCAGCCAGCGGCAATTTCAGGTAATCGGCGTCAGGCCAGATCTCGCGAAATCCTTGTTCAATGGCGGTCGCTACCTCAAGAGCACTCAAACTTTCCTTATACGAGTCTGGTGCGATCACTATTTTCATAAGTCGTCCTTACGCATGTTGATCCTGTTAAGCATACACCCAGAGAAGAACCGGTTCCTTACGGAACCGGCTCTGACTTAACGCACCATGCAAGGACGCTTATTATCAAACGTCCAGCCAGGAATTAAGTACTGCATTCCCATCGCGTCGTCACGCGCGCCTAAGCCATGTTTTTGATAGAGCTCATGCGCTTTCATCACCTGATCCATATCGAGCTCAACGCCCAGACCCGGTTTGGTCGGTACTTGCACCATGCCGCCTTTAATTTCAAACGGTTCTTTAGTCAGACGTTGGTTGCCTTCCTGCCAGATCCAGTGGGTATCGATCGCGGTGATCTTGCCCGGCGCCGCCGCGGCAACATGGGTAAACATCGCCAACGAAATATCAAAGTGGTTGTTAGAGTGCGAGCCCCAGGTCAGACCGAACTCATGGCACATTTGCGCCACGCGTACAGAGCCTTGCATAGTCCAGAAGTGCGGGTCCGCCAGCGGGATATCGACGGATTGCAGCGACAGCGTATGCCCCATTTGACGCCAGTCGGTCGCTATCATATTGGTGGCCGTCGGTAATCCGGTCGCGCGACGGAATTCCGCCATCACTTCACGTCCGGAAAAACCCTGCTCCGCGCCGCACGGATCTTCTGCATAGGCCAGAGAACCTTTCAGGTATTTACCAATGCTGATCGCTTCGTTCAGCGACCAGGCACCGTTTGGATCGAGCGTAACGCGCGCTTGTGGGAAACGTTTCGCCAGCGCCACGATTGACTCGGCCTCTTCTTCGCCCGCCAGCACGCCGCCTTTCAGTTTGAAGTCGTTGAAGCCGTATTTTTCATAGGCGGCTTCCGCCAGACGCACTACCGTTTCCGGCGTCATCGCCTCTTCATGGCGCAAACGATACCAGTCGCATTGCTCATCCGGCTGGCTCTGATACGGCAGCGGCGTAGCCTTGCGATTGCCGACAAAGAACAGATAACCCAGCATTTCGACTTCGCTGCGCTGCTGACCGTCGCCTAACAGCGAAGCGACGTTGACGCCCAGATGTTGGCCCAAAAGGTCAAGCATTGCCGCTTCAATGCCCGTCACCACATGGATAGTGGTACGGAGATCGAACGTTTGTAAACCGCGTCCGCCCGCATCGCGATCGGCAAACTGGTTGCGAACGGCGGTCAGGACATTTTTATATTCACCCAGCGTTTTTCCCACCACCAGTGGGATCGCATCTTCCAGCGTTTTGCGAATTTTTTCGCCGCCAGGAATCTCGCCGACCCCGGTATGACCGGAGTTATCTTTAATAATGACGATGTTGCGCGTGAAGAACGGGGCGTGCGCGCCGCTCAGGTTCATCAGCATACTGTCATGACCCGCAACCGGGATAACCTGCATTTCAGTCACTACAGGCGTCGTAAATTGAGTACTCATAACTGTGTCCTTATTCAGAATTAGTGACGACCAAAAACAGGGCGTTTGCGGTCAAAAGTCCAGCCGGGGATCAGGTATTGCATCGGGCCTGCATCATTACGCGCGCCGCCTGGCAGCTTTTTATACGCGTCATGCGCTTTTCGCACCTGTTCCCAGTCAAGCTCCACGCCCAGTCCTGGCGCATCCGGAACGGCAATTTTGCCGTTTTTAATTTCCAGCGGATTTTTAGTCAGGCGGCAATCGCCCTCCTGCCAGATCCAGTGCGTATCAATAGCGGTGGGTTTGCCTGGCGCCGCCGCGCCGACATGGGTAAACATCGCCAGTGAAATATCAAAATGGTTATTCGAATGGCAGCCCCAGGTTAGCCCCCAGTCATCGCACAGTTGCGCCACGCGAACGGCGCCGGTGAGGGTCCAGAAATGCGGGTCGGCAAGAGGAATATCTACCGCGTTGAGCATCACTGCATGTCCCATTTCACGCCAGTTGGTGGCAATCATATTGGTCGCCACCGGCAGTCCTGTCGCGCGGCGGAACTCCGCCATGACTTCACGACCAGAGAATCCTTGCTCCGCGCCGCACGGATCTTCCGCGTAGGTCAGTACATCATTCAGCCCTTTGCACAACGCAATGGCTTCATCCAGTAGCCAGGCGCCGTTCGGATCCACGGTAATACGTGCGTCCGGGAAGCGTTTTTTTAGCGCGCGAACGGTATCAATCTCTTGTTCGCCCGGCAGCACGCCGCCCTTGAGTTTAAAATCTTTAAAGCCGTAGCGATCCTGAGACGCTTCCGCCAGCCGCACGACCGCGTCGCTGTTCAGCGCTTCCTGATGGCGCAGGCGATACCATTCATGACTGCCCGGCGTGCTTTCCAGATACGGCAGATCGGTTTTAGTGCGATCACCAATATAGAAGAGATAGCCCAACACGGTGACGGCATCGCGCTGTTTACCGGGTCCTAACAGTTCACAGACCGGCACATTAAGCGCCTGCCCCAGTAGATCAAGCAGCGCCGCTTCCAAAGCTGCCACCGCGTTAACCCGCAGTTCAAACGTCCATGCGCCTTTACCAAAGGTGTCAAAATCAGCAGCCTGGTTGCCTTTATGCACCTGCTGCACCACTTTGTTCAGGCGGGCGACTTCCTGGCCTAATACCATCGGAATAGCATCGACCAGCGTCTGATAAATCACTTCTCCGCCCGGCGCCTCGCCGACGCCAGTATGCCCGGCGTTATCGGTGAGGACGACGATGTTACGGGTGAAGTACGCGTTATGCGCGCCGCCGATGTTGAGTAGCATACTGTCATGTCCGGCAACCGGAATGACCTTCATGTCCGTAATAACGGGACTGGATTGCGTTGTCATGATAATTGTCCTGCGACAGGTTTCAGTTCAATACGCTTAATATCACCTACCAGCACCAGATAGCTGATGATGGCCACCAGGGCATGTACGCCGACATAGATCAACGCGCCGTTGAAGGAACCGGTGGTGCCAACGATGTAACCAATCGCGATTGGCGTCACAATACCGGAGATATTGCCGAACATATTAAACAAGCCGCCGGAAAGACCGCTGATCTCTTTCGGCGCGGTATCCGCCATTACTGCCCAGCCCAACGCGCCGATACCTTTACCGAAGAAGGCCAACGCCATAAAGCCGATGATCATCCATTCCACGTTCACATAGTTACAGAACACCATAACCATTGACAGCAACATTCCCAGCACAATCGGCGTCTTGCGCGCGATATTCAGGGAGCCAGTACGACGCATCAGCCAGTCGGAAATGATGCCGCCCAACACGCCGCCGATAAAGCCGCAGACTGCAGGAACCGAGGCGACAAAGCCCGCTTTGAGAATCGACATGCCGCGCGCCTGGACCAAATAGACCGGGAACCAGGTAATAAAGAAATAGGTCAATGCGTTAATACAGTACTGACCGATGTAAACGCCAATCATCATACGAGAGCCCAGCAGCTGTTTGATCTGGCCCCATTTGACGCTAAACGGTACTTTCGCTTTGGTGTCTTTCTGATCCATATTGATCAGCGCGCCGCCTTCTGCGATGTACTCCAACTCTTTCTTATTTACGCCCGGATGGTTATTTGGTTCATGGATAACTTTCAACCAGATAAAACTGATGATGATCCCTAACCCGCCCATAAAGAAGAAGACATGCGACCAGCCCACTTCGTGCGTCAGCCAGCCCATAATTGGCGCGAAAATAACCGTGGCAAAGTATTGCGCGGAGTTAAAGATGGCCACCGCCGTTCCCCTCTCCTGCGCCGGGAACCAGGCTGCAACAATGCGACTGTTGCCCGGGAAAGAAGGCGATTCCGCCAGACCGACCAGGAAACGAAGCGTAAAGAGGGCGACAATAATGCCGAAACCACTAAAGATATCGACAAAACCCTGCAACAGGGTGAAGACTGACCAAATGAAAATAGACCAGAAATAGACGCGTTTGGAACCAAAGCGGTCCAGCAGCCAGCCGCCCGGGATCTGCCCGATAACATAGGCCCATGAAAAAGCAGAAAAAACATAGCCCATGCCTACCGGATCAAGGCCGATATCTTTGGCCATTTCTGAGCCGGCAATGGACAATGTGGCGCGGTCGCCGTAGTTGAAGGATGTGACGATAAACAGCATCACCACTATCCAGTAGCGGGCGTTCGTGCGTTTCTCCGCACTGCTCGCCGCGTGACTTAATGAACTCATTGTTGCACTCCTGAAATTTCGCGTTAGCTACGCTCACTCTGAACTGCACAACCGGTAGGGAATCAGAGATAACGTTTCCTTGTTGCAGCTTTTATTAGGTCGTTTGCTTTGCACGCTGCATGCTTTTATTCACTGGCAGGAGAAGTATAAAAAGCGCGCCACACACACTCACCGTGCAACAACACAGTATTTTGGCGATGAATTACGCCTGTTTATGGCAAAAGCCCAGGACAGTGGAAGCCACTTCACGGAAATGAAATCAGAAGGCGTCGGCGTCGACGCAGGAGGAGTAAAAAGAGAAGAATGTGAAACAGGTCGCTTGATTACATGAAAACGCCCGTAAAAAACTGCCGCTTTTGCGGGCATATGCCCAAAGCTAACACGATTCAGTTACTTTACACTGTGTACAGGTCGTGATTTTGCTTACTGGCAACGCAAGCAAACGAAAAGGTACCCTCCCGTAGGGGGGAGGGATTTACCTCAGGAAAGTAAAGTTCCCCAGTTTTCAACCCAGGGATTGGATTGGCTCTCCGGCTCCGGATGTTCGCTGGCGTCAATGAATAACATCTCCCCCACCCGCTGCGCGCTTTGCTCTTGCAACAGGGCATCAAACTGTTTGCCGCCATTACAGAAATTGGGGTAGCTGCTATCACCTAGCGCAATCACCCCGTAACGCAGGTTTGGCTGAAAACCCAACGTATCTTTAATGCCGTGAAAGAGCGGCGCAATGCTATCCGGTAGATCGCCCTGCCCGGTCGTCGAGGTAACGACCAGCGCAACCTTATCCTGATATTGCTGCCAGTCGGACAGTTCAGGATCTTCAAACACGGTCGCGCTGTGGCCCTGTCTGGCGAGGATCGCTTCCGCTTCTTCCGCCACCAGCAGTGAGTTGCCATACATGGTCCCGACAAAAATACCAATTTCTGCCATTATGCGTATCTCCCTGAATTATGCCTGATGAGTCTCATCCTGCCGGGACGCCGCCGTAAACTCAACCCTTTCATTGTCAGGGAGAAGTCCACGCCAGCCAAACTGTGTCAGCGCCTGCATCCAGGTTTCATCCAACCCGGCCTGAATCATCAACGGCTGTCCGGTGAAGGGGTGCGTCAGCTCAAGCCGACTGGCATGAAGCATCAGGCGACGACAGGCAAAATGCTCTGCGGCGCTGCGGTTTTGTCGCAAATCGCCATGTTTACTGTCGCCGATGATAGGATGACGCAGATGCGCCAGATGACGACGGAGCTGGTGCTTACGTCCCGTTTTTGGTTCCAGCTCAACCAGACCATAACGCGTGGTGGGATAACGCCCGGTCGGTACCGCCATTTCGACCGTCGCCAGTCCGCGATACTGCGTTACAGCCGGCTGGGGCGCTTTATCTTCGCGGGCGAATTTATCGGCAATTTTATCGCGCTCTTCCACCAGCGGATAATCCAGTACCGCGTCATCCATCAGCCAGCCGCGCACAATGGCATGGTAGCGTTTACGGATGTGGTGCTGCTCGAACTGCTGCGCCAGACGGCGTCCCGCTTCGCTGGACAGCCCCATTAACAGTACGCCCGACGTGGGTCTGTCGAGACGGTGGGCGGTAAAAACATGCTGGCCGATTTGGTCGCGCACCGTTTGCATGACCACGACTTTTTCGTCGCGATCCAGCCAGCTCCGGTGAACAAGCCAGCCTGCGGGTTTATTCACGGCAACCAGCCACGGGTCTTGATAGAGGATCTCCAGCATCAGGATTTATCGCGGACGAATAGCGCATCCAGATCCTGCAAAACCGCCAGGATCGCCTCCCGCTGCGGATGATTCGCCGCCAGCGCCATTTCATAATAAGGGGCGACGGCAAATGCCTCGGGCAGCGGCTGCGCATTATCAAGTAGGGTATGCATACGTGGAATCAATACCCATTGCAGCCATTCCAGCGGTTCCATGGTATCCATAAAAAATGGTTGGGTGCTGGTAAACAGGTGCGCCTGCGGCGCATCCTGCCGCCAGTGGCGATGCTCGCGCAGCAGCGTTTCAAGCGTATGTAACTGCTGACGCACACGGTCATGAGTCGTCATGTTAAAAACCTCAATGATGAAAATCTGGCGCGAAGAATAACAAAAAAAAGGGAGCACTGTATAAACAGTGCTCCCGGTTCGTTTCGCAGCATTCCAGCTACTTTTCGTGCTCCCTGCTCATCCGTGACAACTTTTCCTGTGACCTTACGGCCTGTTCATCCTGAACGTTTGCATCCTGCGCACATCGCCCGATGTGATAGCTTCTTCCTGAAGCGTCCCTGGTCATCCAGACCCGCCGAACATCCTGATCGGCTCTCGTTCTCCGTCCTGGAGGTGTCCTTTAACGCATCCTGCGCTTTCCACTTTGCTTCATCCTGAAGCCTTTCCTTGTAACACCATCCTGGCGTGTCCTGCTGAAGCGTCATCATCCTGACGTTCGCTTCGTTGTACGACTCCCTGTCGACGAAGATAGAATCGCCTGTTTCACCTTGTCTTACAAGACGCTTACAGACAATACCTTAAGTAAATTTTCATATGAAAGTGCGCAAAAACATTTTAATTAGTTGTTTTATATAGACTTACATAAGAAAACGGAACTCAGTATCCGCTGATATCCTGGCGATCTCCTACAGACTTTGTAAGAGATCTCTCACACCCGTTAGGGCAAACGATTACAGAAGAGGATTAAGTTGCGTAAGGAATTCCGCAAGCGTTGCGGCAAGAACGGTGCGATTACGGGTGCCCAGCGTTTCTTTAATCACCTCGCCGGACAGGTTACAGACCGAAATGACCTCAAGCTCATTTTCCTGCGTCGCAATAAAAAGCGTGGGAGGAAGCTTGAGCCGCTTTTGCGTGACCAGGTGGCCTATCAGATTTTCCTGCACGCGCCGAAAGTCATCCTGACTCCAGGTTTGCAGTAGCGTAAGCTTTTCATCCGCAAACTGCGCGGGCATGTCGCCAGCAAACTGCGTGGTGTAAAACGCGTGGAGCGCAGGTTGTACCATAATATCAAAGGCGCGTTCAACCGCGTTTACATTTTCTTCGCCTTCAAAAGGTTGCGGCTGCCAGTAAACGGCATCGCGGGTTGAAGAAATAATGCACGGAGAAGGTACGCCATACAGTTCTTCGCTCAACGGCCAGCTACCGTGTTTTTCTTGCCACGCGTCGCAGTAACGCGTCGTAAAGGCTTTCAATGCCTGCGCTGTCAGTTCGTCCACCAGTTTCTCTCTTCATAAAAGCCAGGATACACTTGACGCATAGTGTATCTGGTTTATGACGGTGAAACATGTCTTCTTATGAAAACCATCAGGCTCTTGATGGCCTGACTCTCGGAAAATCAACGGATTACCGGGACAATTATGACGCCAGCCTGCTGCAGGGCGTACCGCGCAGTTTGAATCGCGACCCGCTCGGATTAACAGCCGATAATTTGCCGTTCCACGGCGCGGATATCTGGACGTTGTATGAACTTTCCTGGCTTAACAGCCAGGGTCTTCCGCAGGTCGCCGTCGGGCATGTCGAACTGGATTACACCAGCGTTAATTTAATCGAATCCAAAAGTTTTAAACTGTATCTGAACAGCTTTAACCAGACGCGCTTTGACACCTGGGAGACGGTGCGCCAGACGCTGGAGCGCGATCTGCGCGCCTGCGCGCAGGGCAACGTTAGCGTGAGGCTTCATCGTCTTGATGAGCTGGAAGGACAGCCTGTCGCCCATTTCCACGGCACCTGTATTGACGATCAGGATATCAGTATCGACAACTACCAGTTTACTACCGACTATCTGCAACATGCGGTCAGCGGCGAGAAGCAAGTAGAGGAGACGCTGGTCAGTCATCTGTTGAAATCCAACTGCCTGATCACCCACCAACCGGACTGGGGCTCGATACAAATTCAGTATCGCGGGCGCAAAATCGACAGGGAAAAACTGCTGCGTTATCTGGTCTCCTTCCGTCACCATAATGAATTTCACGAGCAGTGCGTAGAGCGTATTTTTAATGACATTCTGCGCTTCTGCCAGCCGGAAACGTTAAGCGTTTATGCGCGCTATACTCGCCGCGGCGGGCTGGACATTAATCCCTGGCGCAGCAATACCGATTTCGTGCCCGCCACAGGCAGGCTGGCGCGACAGTAATTTTTTTGTCAATTTTGCGTGCCGGATTGCGCATGTAAGGTTGTGAAAGGTCATCAGCCAGGGCTATTGTAATCAACAGGGAATGGCGTGTTGCGTCCCATAAGGAGTTTACTTGATTACACATATTAGCCCGCTTGGCTCAATGGATATGTTGTCGCAACTGGAAGTGGACATGCTGAAACGCACGGCCAGTAGCGACCTGTATCAACTGTTTCGTAACTGTTCACTTGCCGTTCTTAACTCCGGCAGCCTGACCGACAACAGCAAAGAGCTGCTGTCCCGCTTTGAAAATTTCGATATTAACGTACTGCGCCGCGAGCGCGGCGTGAAGCTGGAATTGATTAATCCGCCTGAAGACGCTTTTGTTGACGGGCGGATTATTCGTGCGCTACAGGCTAACCTGTTCGCGGTGCTGCGCGACATTCTCTTTGTGAATGGGCAGATCCACAATGCCGGCCGTTTCCAGCATCTGGATCTTGAAAGCTCAACACATATCACCAATCTGGTGTTCTCTATTTTGCGCAACGCCCGGGCGCTGCACGTCGGCGAAGCGCCAAACATGGTGGTATGCTGGGGCGGCCACTCAATTAACGAAAACGAGTACCTGTATGCCCGTCGCGTCGGCACGCAGTTGGGATTACGCGAGCTGAACATCTGCACCGGCTGCGGCCCTGGGGCGATGGAAGCCCCCATGAAGGGCGCGGCGGTCGGTCACGCGCAACAGCGTTATAAAGACAGCCGCTTTATCGGCATGACTGAACCTTCCATTATTGCGGCTGAACCGCCTAACCCGCTGGTGAATGAACTGATCATCATGCCGGATATCGAAAAACGCCTGGAAGCGTTCGTCCGTATCGCACACGGTATCATCATCTTCCCGGGCGGCGTGGGTACGGCGGAAGAGCTGCTTTATTTGCTGGGGATTCTGATGAATCCAGCCAATAAAAATCAGGTGTTGCCGCTGATCCTGACCGGACCAAAAGAGAGCGCCGATTACTTCCGCGTGCTGGATGAGTTTATTACCCATACGCTGGGCGAAGCGGCCCGCCGTCATTACCGCATCATCATTGACGATGCGGCGGAGGTAGCGCGACTGATGAAGAAAGCGATGCCGCAAGTGAAAGAGAATCGCCGCGATACCGGCGACGCCTATAGTTTTAACTGGTCGATGCGTATTGCACCGGATCTGCAGGTGCCGTTTGAGCCGTCGCATGAGAATATGGCCAACCTGAAACTGTACCCGGATCAGCCGGTTGAGATTCTGGCGGCGGATCTGCGACGCGCCTTCTCCGGTATTGTCGCGGGGAACGTGAAGGAGGTCGGGATACGCGCCATTGAAGCTAATGGTCCGTATAAAATCCACGGCGATCGAGAGATGATACGTCGCATGGACGATCTGCTGCAGGGATTCGTCGCGCAGCATCGTATGAAATTGCCAGGTTCCGCCTACATCCCCTGTTACGAGATCTGCGCTTAACGCTTATGCCCGGTTGCCGCCAGCAGCCGGGCGCTTCTCCCATTCCTTTCATTGCGGTATGGCGATTCACGTATTCCTTCATTTTTTATGATGATCATCAGAGGCATAGCCCGCATTGTTTTATAAACACCATTTATAATTCATCATAAATAGATTGCCAGGCAAACGTTTACCTGACTCCTCTTACCGTGATTTATCGGTTCAAACTCTCATTCTTCGCAAGAATCCACTAAAAACCTTGATTTTTATAGTCAAACCTCCGTATCTTGCGCCCCAATCTTTCCGGCCTTATATCGTTAATGGTAGCCTTCGCGCCCGGAAATTCGTTATGACGTTTTTTTAATAGATTAATGGTCCAAATTTATCCATGTAAGAAGCGGATTATTGCATTTGAGATCGGGATCACTGATAGATTCATCACTTAAATGTATCTTTCCGCCCGAAAATTATTACGGCGAAAAATTATATAAAAAGCGTCCCTAAGCAGATTTCATTTTACGATCAGGTCTTTTTTCATTGGATTAGACCAGCAACCTGATTTTTAGCATCCTCCAGGAGAAATAGATGGAAACCACTCAGACCAGCACGATTGCTTCGATTGACTCTCGAAGCGCATGGCGCAAAACGGATACCATGTGGATGCTGGGCCTTTACGGCACGGCAATCGGCGCGGGCGTTCTGTTCCTGCCGATCAACGCAGGCGTCGGCGGCATGATTCCGCTCATCATCATGGCGATTCTCGCTTTCCCGATGACCTTTTTCGCACACCGTGGTTTAACCCGCTTCGTGCTGTCCGGTAAAAACCCGGGTGAAGACATCACTGAAGTCGTTGAGGAACACTTCGGTATCGGCGCAGGTAAACTGATTACCCTGCTCTACTTCTTCGCGATTTACCCCATCCTGCTGGTTTACAGCGTGGCGATTACTAATACCGTGGAAAGCTTCCTGACCCACCAGTTAGCGATTAATCCGCCGCCGCGGGCGATTCTTTCCCTGATCCTGATTGTTGGCATGATGACCATCGTGCGCTTCGGCGAGCAAATGATCGTTAAGGCGATGAGTATCCTGGTATTCCCGTTCGTCGCTGCGCTGATGCTGCTGGCCTTGTACCTGATCCCGCAGTGGAACGGCGCGGCGCTGGAAACGCTGTCCTTTGATTCCGCCGCGTCTACCGGTAACGGTCTGTGGATGACGCTGTGGCTGGCGATTCCGGTGATGGTTTTCTCTTTCAACCACTCCCCGATCATCTCCTCCTTCGCGGTTGCGAAGCGTGAAGAGTACGGTGAAGGCGCTGAGAAGAAATGTTCTAAAATTCTGGCCTTCGCCCACATCATGATGGTGCTGACCGTGATGTTCTTCGTCTTCAGCTGCGTGCTGAGCCTGACGCCGGCAGATCTGGCGGCGGCAAAAGAGCAGAACATCTCTATTCTGTCTTACCTGGCGAACCATTTTAACGCGCCGATCATCGCCTGGATGGCGCCGATCATTGCGATGATTGCTATCACCAAATCCTTCCTCGGCCACTACCTTGGCGCGCGTGAAGGCTTTAACGGGATGGTGATTAAATCGCTGCGTGGTAAAGGTAAATCCATCGAAATCAACAAACTGAATAAAATTACCGCGCTGTTCATGCTGGTCACCACCTGGATTGTGGCGACGCTGAACCCCAGCATCCTGGGCATGATTGAAACCCTGGGCGGCCCGATCATCGCGATGATTCTGTTCCTGATGCCGATGTATGCCATCCAGAAAGTACCGGCAATGCGTAAGTACAGCGGTCATATCAGCAACGTATTCGTTGTGATTATGGGCCTGATTGCCATCTCCGCTATTTTCTACTCACTGTTCAGCTAAGTCCTTTAGCGCCGCTTACCGCGGCGCTTCTCTATGATACAACCGCAATGGATGCCCTATGATTAGCGTATTCGATATTTTTAAAATCGGCATTGGCCCTTCCAGTTCTCACACCGTCGGACCAATGAAAGCAGGCAAGCAGTTCACGGACGATCTGATTGCCCGCCATATTCTTACAGATGTCACCCGCGTCGTGGTGGATGTCTACGGCTCTCTGTCATTGACGGGTAAAGGCCACCACACTGATATCGCCATTATTATGGGCCTGGCGGGGAATCTGCCGGACACCGTCGATATCGACGCCATTCCGTCCTTTATCCAGGATGTGAACACCCATGGGCGTTTACTACTGGCTAATGGGCAGCATGAAGTCGAATTTCCGGTCGATAAGTGCATGAATTTCCACGCCGACAACCTGTCTCTGCATGAGAACGGGATGCGTATTACCGCGCTGGCGGGCGATAAAGCGCTCTACAGCCAAACCTACTACTCCATCGGCGGCGGCTTTATCGTCGATGAAGAGCACTTTGGTTTGACGAATAGCGAACCCGTTAACGTACCGTACCCTTACAAAACCGCCGCGGATTTACAGCGCCACTGCCAGGAGACGGGTTTGTCGCTCTCCGGTCTGATGATGCAAAACGAACTGGCTCTGCACAGTAAAGAAGCGCTGGAGCAGCACTTCGCCAGGGTCTGGGAGGTGATGCGCAGCGGTATTGAGCGCGGTATCACCACCGAGGGCGTATTGCCGGGCAAACTGCGCGTTCCGCGTCGCGCGGCGGCGCTGCGTCGGGTGCTGGTCAGTCAGGATAAGACCACCACCGATCCGATGGCGGTCGTCGACTGGATCAATATGTTCGCGCTGGCGGTGAACGAAGAGAATGCCGCAGGCGGACGAGTAGTCACTGCCCCGACTAACGGCGCATGTGGTATTGTTCCGGCGGTGCTGGCGTACTATGACAAGTTTATCCGCGAAGTAAATGCTAACTCGCTTGCTCGCTATATGCTGGTCGCCAGCGCGATTGGCTCGCTGTATAAGATGAACGCCTCTATTTCCGGCGCCGAAGTGGGTTGTCAGGGAGAGGTCGGCGTGGCCTGTTCCATGGCGGCAGCGGGTCTGGCCGAGCTGCTGGGCGGTAGCCCGGCGCAGGTGTGCATCGCCGCAGAAATCGCCATGGAGCATAATCTGGGGTTAACTTGCGATCCGGTTGCCGGTCAGGTACAGGTTCCCTGCATTGAGCGTAACGCAATTGCTTCAGTCAAAGCGGTCAACGCCGCGCGTATGGCGCTGCGCCGTACCAGCGAACCGCGCGTATGCCTCGATAAAGTGATTGAGACCATGTACGAAACCGGTAAAGACATGAACGCTAAGTACCGCGAAACTTCGCGCGGCGGCCTGGCGATGAAGATCGTTACCTGCGATTAATTCTCAGCACATTTTAGGATCTGTAAGCCGGATAAGGCGCTCGCCGCCATCCGGCTTTTGTTGCCTGATGGCGCTTCGCTTATCAGGCCTACGGATAGCGCTATTTCGCAATGCTCGCCTCCCCCCGCCGTGAATGTTACCCTACGCGCAGGTTTGTAAGGGAGAACACCGTGGCTGCTCATCTGCTTATCGTCGACGCGCTCAATTTGATTCGCCGTATTCACGCCGTTCAGGGATCGCCCTGTGTGGAAACCTGCCAACACGCGCTCGATCAATTGATTATCCACAGCCAGCCAACCCATGCCGTAGCGGTATTTGATGACGACGCGCGCAGCAGCGGCTGGCGTCACCAGCGTTTGCCGGACTACAAAGCAGGACGTCCGCCGATGCCTGACGATTTACATAATGAAATGCCCGCCCTACGCGCCGCGTTTGAACAGCGCGGCGTACGCTGTTGGGCATCAGACGGTAACGAAGCGGACGATCTGGCGGCGACGCTGGCGCTAAAAGTTACCGAAGCCGGACACCAGGCAACCATTGTGTCAACCGATAAAGGCTATTGCCAGTTGCTCTCTCCGGGATTGCGCATTCGCGACTACTTCCAGAAACGCTGGCTGGACGCGCCGTTTATTGAAAAAGAGTTTGGCGTACTCCCCCGGCAGTTGCCGGATTACTGGGGTCTGGCAGGAATCAGTAGTTCGAAAGTCCCCGGCGTTGCCGGTATCGGCCCTAAAAGCGCGACCCAGCTGTTGGTTCAGTTTCAAAATCTGGAGGGAATTTACGCCCATCTGGACGAGGTGCCGGAAAAGTGGCGCAAAAAGCTTGAGACGCATAGAGAAATGGCATTTCTCTGCCGCGATATTGCACGTCTGCAAACCGATTTACATATCGACGGAAACTTACAGCAGCTACGGCTGGCGCGGTAGTTTTGTTGCCGGATGGCGGCGTGAACGCCTTATCCGGCCTACAGAACTGCACGAAATGTAGAGCGGATAAGCGCAGCGCCATCCGGCAAAATTACCAGGCGGTATGATACAGTTCGACAATGTCCGCCAGACTCGCTTCACGCGGATTGCCGCCCGTACAGACATCATCGAACGCCGCCTGCGCCAGCGCCGGGATATCCTCTTTTCGAACGCCGACATCACGCAAATGCAGCGGAATTCCCACATCGCGATTTAGCGTAAATACGGCTTCCACTGCGGCATTACGCGCCTCTTCAAGACTCAATCCTTCTACCTTCACCCCCATCGCCCGGGCGATATCACGGAATTTCTCGTTGGTAGACCCGGCATTGAAACGCATCACATGCGGAAGCAAAATAGCATTCGCGACGCCATGCGGCGTGTTGTAAAACGCGCCCAGCGGATGCGCCATCCCATGCACCAGCCCCAGCCCCACATTGGAAAACCCCATCCCGGCAACGTATTGCCCCAGCGCCATCGCCTCACCGGCCTCTTTTTCTCCGGCTACGGCGCCGCGCAGCGCGCCAGCAATAATCTCAATGGCTTTGATATGTAATGCATCCGTCAGCGCCCATGCGGCCCGGGTAATATAGCCTTCAATAGCATGGGTTAGCGCATCCACGCCCGTTGCCGCTTTCAGCGCGGGCGGCATACCGTCCATCATATCGGCATCGATAAATGCCGCCTGCGGAATATCATGTGGATCGACACAAACGAATTTGCGCCGTTTCTCTTCATCGGTAATCACATAATTGATAGTGACTTCCGCCGCGGTTCCCGCCGTTGTCGGGATCGCCATAATCGGCACGCTGGGTTTACGGGTCGGCGATAGCCCTTCCAGACTGCGCACATCGGCAAATTCCGGATTGTTACTGATAATACCGATCGCTTTGCAGGTATCCTGCGGAGAACCGCCGCCAATGGCGATGAGATAGTCCGCGCCGCTTTGGGTAAAGACCTTAAGCCCTTCCTGGACAACGGAAATCGTAGGATTAGGGATCACGCCCGCATAGATCTCCCACGCCAGCTCTGCGGCATCCATTCTGCTTGTCACTTTATCGACCACACCGCATTGCACCAGCGTTTTATCGGTAACAATCAGCGCTTTATGATAACCGCGGCGCGTCACCTCATCGGTTAATGCGTCCACCGCTCCCCGGCCAAACCATGCCGTTTCATTCAGAATCATTCTGTTCGCCATCGCCTGTCTCCTGACATCACTCTTCAATACGTAATCCGTAAGTTTTAAATTTCTCCAGTACGATAGCGATCGCCTCGTCATCCAGTACCGGTACCGGATCGACAATGGCCAGCGTACTTAAATAGAGCTGCGCCAGCACTTCCACTTCATGCGCCAGCCACAACGCTTTGTCTAAATTTTCTTCACAAGCGATAAGCCCGTGATGCTGTAACAGCGTCGCTTTACGATTTTTAAGCGCCACGGCAACATGGTCAGAAAGTTCGCGGGTGCCAAAAGTGGCGTAGGGCGCGCAGGGAATAGAGTTTCCACCCGCGGCGGCAATCATGTAGTGAATCGCCGGAATCGGGCGATTCAGGATCGAGACTGCCGTACAATGGACAGCGTGGTTATGTACCACAGCATTGGCGTCAGGGCGCGTCTGGTATGCCGCCATATGAAAACGCCACTCGCTGGAAGGCAGCTTGCCCTGCTCATGCTGACCGTCAGCATCAATAAAGACAATGTGCGACTCTGTCAGCTTCTCGTAGGGGATCCCCGTCGGCGTAATCAGCAATCCGCCCTGATAACGTACGCTCACGTTACCTGCCGTCCCCTGATTTAACCCTAACCGCGTCATTTCCAGACAGGTATCAATAATCTGCCGCGCCAGTCTATTTCGTTCCATTATTTACCTCTCTCTGTGATTCAAAATGAGACAACAAAACCGCCTTTCGCATCGCGCTGCTGTCCTGTTGAAATAATCGAATAGTTAGCAACTATCATCATACTGAATAAAGAGAAGGGAATTTAAATAACGATATTTTGTGATTCACATCAATTAATTCGCCACGATAAACCAGACGACTACCGTTTCTCTCGCCGATAAATGCCCGCTCTTAATAATATTTTTTAAAACGGGCAAAAATGAAGAATAAGTTACTACTGCCCGTTTTCGTGGCAATAATTTAATTCGGGCATTCAGTCTGTGGTTTTTTAAATTAAACATCTCAAACGGTCATTTTTTTATGAAAATTAAAGTGATGATAATCACAGAACGCTCTGCTCTCAGGTATAAATGTGACCGCCATCATATTAAAAGGCCTTTTTTATTTGAAAATGAATCCATGAGTTCATTCCGGACGCCAATTTATTACCGGTAAGAAAAGCGAACTCACCTAATTTTACGGTCTGGTGACCAGAACCGACCGCACGCAAAAGCTTCTGAACCGATGAGGATGCTATGGGAAACACAACAATACAAACGCAGAGTTTTCGTGCTGTGGATGCAGAGCAAAGCAAGAGCAAGCGCTACATTATTCCATTCGCCTTACTTTGCTCGCTATTTTTTCTGTGGGCCGTCGCCAATAATCTGAATGACATTTTATTACCGCAGTTTCAACAAGCTTTTACGCTAACTAACTTTCAGGCCGGACTTATTCAGTCAGCCTTTTATTTCGGTTATTTCGTCATTCCAATTCCTGCTGGGATTTTGATGAAAAAACTCAGTTATAAAGCAGGGATTATCACCGGGCTTTTTTTGTATGCTGTTGGCGCCGCATTATTCTGGCCTGCCGCCGAGATAATGAATTACACATTGTTTTTAATTGGCCTGTTTATCATCGCCGCCGGTTTAGGTTGCCTTGAAACTGCAGCCAACCCTTTTGTTACGGTATTAGGTCCAGAAAGCGGCGGACATTTCCGGCTTAATCTGGCGCAAACTTTTAACTCCTTTGGCGCTATTATCGCCGTTGTGTTTGGGCAAAGTCTTATTTTGTCTAACGTGCCGCATCAATCGCAAGAAGCGCTTGATAAAATGACGCCGGATCAGCTTAGCGCCTATAAACACAGCCTGGTGTTATCGGTACAAACGCCATACATGATTATCGTCGCCATCGTATTAGTAGTTGCGCTGCTGATTATGCTGACCAAATTTCCGGCCCTGCAAAGTGACGATCATAGCGATGCTAAACAAAGCTCTTTCTTATCTTCTCTCTCCCGACTCATCCGTATCCGCCACTGGCGCTGGGCGGTGCTGGCGCAGTTCTGCTACGTGGGGGCGCAAACCGCCTGCTGGAGCTATCTGATCCGCTACGCCATTGAGGAGATCCCTGGAATGACGCCCGGTTTCGCCGCCAACTACCTGACCGGCACGATGGTGTGCTTCTTTATCGGCCGTTTCACCGGGACCTGGCTTATCAGCCGCTTCGCGCCGCATAAAGTGCTGGCCGCCTACGCCCTGTTTGCCATGCTCCTGTGTCTGATTTCCGCCTTTAGCGGCGGACATATCGGCCTGCTGGCGCTGACGTTGTGTAGCGCATTTATGTCAATCCAGTACCCGACCATCTTCTCGCTGGGTATCAAAAATCTGGGACAGGACACTAAGTACGGCTCGTCTTTTATCGTCATGACCATCATTGGCGGCGGTATTGTCACGCCAGTAATGGGCTTCGTTAGCGACGCCGCAGGCAAAATCCCGACCGCCGAACTGGTTCCGGCATTGTGCTTTGCCGTCATCTTCATTTTTGCCCGTTTCCGTTCACAAGCGGCGACAAACTGAACATTTATCCGAATAACGTGAGGAATCTGTCATGAAAAAAATCAGCTTACCGAAAATCGGTATCCGCCCGGTGATTGATGGACGTCGTATGGGCGTACGCGAGTCGCTCGAAGAACAAACCATGAACATGGCGAAAGCGACGGCGGCGCTCATCACCGAGAAAATCCGCCACGCCTGCGGGGCTCAGGTGGAGTGCGTCATTGCGGATACCTGTATTGCCGGAATGGCGGAATCCGCCGCCTGTGAAGAAAAATTCAGCAGCCAAAACGTGGGCGTGACCATTACCGTTACGCCATGCTGGTGCTATGGCAGCGAAACCATTGATATGGACCCGATGCGTCCAAAAGCCATCTGGGGCTTTAACGGCACAGAGCGTCCTGGGGCGGTTTACCTTGCCGCGGCGCTGGCGGCGCACAGCCAGAAAGGCATTCCGGCGTTCTCCATTTATGGCCATGACGTGCAGGATGCCGACGATACCTCCATTCCCGCCGACGTCGAAGAAAAACTGCTGCGTTTTGCGCGGGCAGGGTTAGCGGTAGCCAGCATGAAAGGCAAAAGCTACCTCTCCGTCGGCGGCGTGTCGATGGGGATCGCGGGTTCCATTGTCGATCATAACTTCTTTGAGTCCTGGCTGGGCATGAAGGTGCAAGCGGTAGATATGACCGAACTGCGCCGCCGTATCGATCAAAAAATTTATGATGAGGCCGAACTGGAGATAGCGCTGGCGTGGGCGGATAAAAACTTCCGCTACGGCGAAGATCAGAACGCCTCGCAGTATAAGCGCAATGAAGCCCAGAACCGCGCGGTGTTAAAAGAGAGCCTGCTGATGGCGATGTGTATTCGCGACATGATGCAGGGCAACAAGACGCTGGCGGACAAAGGGTTAGTTGAAGAATCGCTGGGCTACAACGCCATTGCCGCCGGCTTTCAGGGCCAGCGCCACTGGACCGATCAATACCCGAATGGCGATACCGCCGAAGCGCTGCTCAATAGCTCTTTTGACTGGAACGGCGTACGCGAACCGTTTGTCGTCGCCACCGAAAATGACAGTCTGAACGGCGTAGCGATGCTGTTTGGCCATCAACTCACTGGTACCGCGCAGATATTCGCCGACGTGCGAACCTACTGGTCGCCGGAAGCCGTAGAACGCGTCACCGGCCAGGCGCTCAGCGGCCTGGCGGAACACGGCATTATTCACCTGATTAATTCCGGTTCTGCCGCTCTGGACGGTGCCTGTAAACAGCGCGACAGCGAAGGCAAGCCGACCATGAAACCACACTGGGAAATCAGCCAACAAGAGGCGGATGCGTGTCTGGCGGCCACCGAATGGTGCCCGGCGATTCACGAATACTTCCGCGGCGGCGGCTACTCATCCCGTTTCCTGACCGAAGGCGGCGTGCCATTCACCATGACCCGCGTGAATATCATCAAAGGCCTGGGACCAGTACTGCAAATCGCCGAGGGCTGGAGCGTCGAACTGCCGAAAGCGATGCACGATCAGCTTGATGCCCGCACCAACTCTACCTGGCCTACCACCTGGTTTGCGCCGCGTCTTACCGGCAAAGGCCCGTTTACCGATGTCTATTCGGTGATGGCGAACTGGGGCGCTAACCACGGCGTACTCACCATCGGCCATGTAGGGGCGGATTTTATTACTCTCGCCGCAATGCTGCGTATCCCGGTATGTATGCACAACGTGGAGGAGGCGAAGATCTACCGTCCTTCCGCCTGGGCGGCTCACGGTATGGATATCGAAGGCCAGGATTATCGCGCCTGCCAGAATTATGGCCCGCTGTATAAACGTTAATGCGGCTTAGCCCGGTGGCGCAGGCTTACCGGGCCTACGGGCGCGTGAACCGTAGGCCGGATAAGCGTAGCGCCATCAGGCGGCGTTTATGGAGTTATCTATGAAACAAGACGTTATCCTGGTTCTCGACTGCGGTGCGACTAACGTTCGGGCGATCGCCGTTGATCGCCAGGGGAAAATTGTCGCCCGCGCCTCAACCGCTAACGCCAGCGACATTGCCGCAGAAAATAGCGCCTGGCATCAGTGGTCGCTGGACGCCATCCTGCAACGTTTCGCCGACTGCTGCAGGTCACTCTCCAGCGCCCTGTCGGAGTGTGTTGTTCGCGGTATTACGGTGACTACTTTCGGCGTCGATGGCGCGCTGGTCGATGCGCAGGGTAAGCTGCTCTACCCGGTCATCAGTTGGAAATGCCCGCGAACCGCTGCCGTGATGGAAACGATTGAGCGCTTTATCTCGCCCCGGCAATTGCAGACGCTCTCCGGCGTCGGCGCGTTCAGCTTTAACACGCTGTATAAACTGGTCTGGCTTAAAGAGAATCATCCGCGCCTGCTGGAACAAGCTCACTGCTGGCTGTTTATCTCGTCGCTGATTAACCACCGTCTGACCGGTGAGTTTACGACCGATATCACTATGGCAGGCACCAGCCAACTACTGGATATCCATCAGCGCGACTTTAGTCCGGAAATCCTGCAGGCGACGGGCCTGGCGCGCCGCCTGTTCCCGCGTATCGTGGAAGCGGGCGCCCCGATAGGCACGCTACAGACAGACGCGGCCAGGCTACTCGGTCTCCCGGCGGGTGTGCCGGTGATCTCTGCCGGACACGATACTCAGTTCGCGTTATTCGGCGCTGGCGCGCAGCAAGGTGAACCAGTGCTCTCCTCCGGAACCTGGGAGATTCTGATGGTGCGCAGCGGTCAGGTGGATACCTCGCTGCTCAGTCAGTATCCGGGCTCGACCTGTGAACTGGACAGTCAGTCGGGGCTTTATAACCCCGGAATGCAGTGGCTGGCCTCCGGCGTACTCGAATGGGTACGAAAACTGCTGTGGACGC
Source organism: Salmonella sp. SAL4457 (assembly GCF_046548235.1). NCBI lineage: Bacteria > Pseudomonadati > Pseudomonadota > Gammaproteobacteria > Enterobacterales > Enterobacteriaceae > Salmonella > Salmonella sp. SAL4457. The sequence goes on along the minus strand of NZ_JBGDZO010000002.1, from coordinate 414,016 downwards.
CGGAAACGCCATGGCAAACGCTGATCGACGAAGCGCGCGCTATTCCCGCTGGCGCGGAAGGCGTACGGATGCAGTGCGATCTGCTCGCCTGCCAAAATGCAGGCTGGCAGGGCGTGACGCTCAATACCACCCGCGGCCATTTCTATCGCGCCGCGCTGGAAGGCCTGACGGCGCAACTTCAGCGTAATCTGCGCACGCTGGAGAAAATCGGTCATTTTAACGCCACAGAACTGTTACTGGTTGGCGGCGGCAGTCGCAACGCTTTATGGAATCAAATTAAAGCGAATCAGCTTGCTATCCCTATCAAGGTGCTGGACGACGCGGAAACCACCGTGGCCGGCGCTGCCATGTTTGGCTGGTACGGCGTAGGCGAATTTAGTAGCCCGGAGCAGGCGCGCGCGCAGGTCAATTATCAGTATCGCTATTTCTGGCCGCAAACCGAACCCGAAATTATTGAGGGAGTATGAAATGCTAAAAACCATTTCACCGTTAATTTCCCCGACACTGCTCAAAGTGCTGGCCGAGATGGGCCACGGGGACGAAATCATTTTTTCCGACGCTCACTTTCCCGCGCATAGCCTGGGCCCACAGGTGATTCGCGCCGATGGTCTTAGCGTCAGCGATCTACTGCGGGCAATTATTCCGCTCTTTGAGCTGGATAGCTACGCCCCGCCGCTGGTAATGATGGCCGCCGTGGAAGGCGACACGCTCGACCCCAGCGTTGAAGCGCGCTATCGCGATGCTTTGTCATTAGAAGCGCCGTGCCCGGATATCGTTCGTATCGACCGTTATGCGTTTTATGAGCGGGCGCAAAAAGCGTTTGCGATCGTTATCACAGGTGAGTGCGCGAAGTACGGAAATATTCTTTTAAAAAAAGGGGTAACGCCGTAATCTCTTGCCGGTGCGCCCGCATGACGCGGGCGTTCATCGAATGATGGGGTGAGAAAAATGAAAGCGGCACGCCAACAAGCGATAGTCGATCTGCTGATCAATCATAAAAGTCTGACCACCGAAGCGCTGGCCACCCGGCTTAACGTCAGTAAAGAGACCATCCGCCGCGATCTCAGTGAACTACAGACGCAGGGAAAAGTGCTGCGTAATCACGGACGAGCTAAATATATTCATCGTGAAAATCAGGACAGCGGCGATCCATTCCATATCCGCCTGAAAAGCCATTATGCGCACAAAGCCGATATTGCCCGTGAAGCGTTAGCGTGGATAGAAGAAGGAATGACGATTGCGCTGGATGCCAGTTCAACCTGCTGGTATCTGGCCCGCCAGTTGCCGGATATTCCCATTCAGGTTTTTACCAATAGCCATCCTATCTGTCAGGAGCTGGGAAAACGCGAACGCATTGCGCTGATAAGTTCCGGCGGCCAGCTTGAACGTAAATATGGCTGTTATGTTAATCCGTCGCTTATCTCACAGCTAAAATCGCTTGATATCGATCTGTTCATCTTTTCCTGTGAGGGGATCGACGGCGGCGGCGATCTGTGGGACTCCAATGCGATCAACGCCGATTTTAAATCTATCCTGCTCAGGCGCGCCTCGCAGTCTTTATTATTGATTGATAAAAGTAAATTTAATCGTTCAGGAGAGGCGCGCATCGGCCATCTGGATGACGTGACGCATATTGTTTCAGATGCGCCGCAATCGTAGACCGGATAAGCGTGCGTCATCCGGCGCTGATGACGCGCCGGACGACGGCAACGCGTTTTTATCGCTCGTCGCGACGTCCGCCAACAGCCGCCCACAACCGACGCACGTGTACCGTCACTTCTTCGCGATCGTGATAAAGCTGACGCGCCTGGATCTGCGCATTAACGCCGTGCTCATCCAACTGCGCCTGAAGATACGCCAGGTTATGCGACACCTCTTCATAGCGTTTTTTCATCGGCAGTTTAAGGTTAAAAATCGTCTCCCGACACCAGCCGTTCACCAGCCACTGCGCCATTAACGCGGTGACTTTGGCCGGCTTCTCCACCATATCGCAGACCATCCATGAAATATTATTCCGGTTCGGACGGTACCTGAAGCCATCCTCACGCAACCAGGTCACCTGTCCGGTGTCCATCAGGCTTTGCGCCATCGGGCCGTTATCTACGGAGTAGACCCACATATTGCGCTTCACTAACTGGTACGTCCATCCGCCGGGACAGGCGCCCAAATCCACCGCATACATGCCGTTCGCCAGACGTTCATCCCACTCATCTTCCGGGATGAAAACGTGGAGCGCCTCTTCCAGTTTCAGCGTTGAGCGGCTCGGCGCATCAGACGGAAACTTCAAACGCGGGATGCCCATATAAAACGGTGAATTGTTATGCGCGAACGAATAACCGGTATAGCAGCATCCTGGCGCGATAAAAAAGACATGAACGACCGGACGCTTCGACGTTTCATAATTCGTCAATACGCCCGCATCACGCAAAGCGGCGCGCAGCGGCACCGTAAATTTGCGGCAGAACTTCATCAGTTCTTTACTTTCATTGGTGTCGGCGACTTCAACTCGCAGCTCGCCGCCCTTTTCCACTACGCCCTGCAACATGCCGACAATCGGCGTGATTCTGTCTTCCGGCGGTAAATGTTGCAGCAGTTCACCCACCACAAACCACTGGCGGGCGAAAATCAACGAACTGAACGGCAGTTCTGAAATCAGCTTTTCGCCATCTTCCGGCTGGTAGCATTCATAAATGACATAGCCTGCGTTCTCTTTTACGCGTGCAAAACCAAATATTTCCCGTTTTCCCGCTTTATCGGTAATTTCTGCAGCGCACTCTTTTTCAAACCCCGGACGGCAGAGCAATACAACTTTATTCATGGCTCGCGCCCTTACGTTTCATACGAATGGCGCCAATCAGCAATAGCGCCCAGCCCACCAGGAAACTGACGCCGCCGACAGGCGTGATATACGCCCACAGGCGCAGATGCGAAAGCGCAAGGCAGTACAGGCTGCCGCTAAACAGCACCGTGCCCAGCGCCAGAAAAACGCTGCTCCAGTAAAACCAGATGCTGATACGGCGCTGCATCGCCACCGCCAGGCCAAAGATCGCCAGCGTATGGAACGCCTGATATTGCAGGCCGGTCTGAATCCAGCCCATTTCAACCACGCCCAGGGTTTTACTCAAAACATGCGCCCCGAACGCGCCCAGAGCAACGTAAATAAAACCGCTGATAGCGGCGACAATCAGCATAAAACGGCTGGTCATGGTCATACCCTAAGTTAATTATTGTTCGTAACGAAAACGGAATTTTTCTTGCTCCGTCGCCGCCTTCGCCAAAATCCACTGACGGAAGGCGGCTATTTTACCCAGTTCTGCCTGGCTGTCATGACAAACCAGATAAAAAGCATTCTTACTCACCAGAACATCGTTAAATGGACACACCAGTCGCCCGGCTTCAATTTCCGACTGCGCCATAACATTATTCGCCAGCGCGATCCCCTGTCCGTGAATAGCGGCCTGTAGCACCATCGCGCTGTGGCTAAATATCGGCCCTTGCTGAACGTTAATATGGTTGAGCCCTAACTGACGAGTATAGGCCTGCCAGTCACGCCGGGAGGCATCGTGCAATAGCGTGTGTTTCGCCAGATCTTCCGGCGTTTTTAACGGTTTTTCGCCTGTGAGTAATAAAGGAGAACAGACGGGCAGTAAATATTCTGCGTATAATTTTTCGACGCGCAAGCCCGGCCAGTTTCCCCGGCCATAAAAAATCGCGACATCGACATCGTCTGCCAGTTTATCTTCCTGACGGTCAACGGCTTGTATCCGAACGTCAATTCCCGGATAAGCTGAGTTAAAGCTGGAGAGCCTGGGCACCAGCCACTGGATGGCAAAACTGGGCGGTAAACTCACCGTCAGCGCCCCTTTGGCACTGCGCGCCTGGAGCTTACGCGTTGCTTCCGTGAGCTGGGAAAATATCTCTTTAATGTCGAGAAAATAGCTTTGGCCTTCTTCCGTCAGCAGCAGCGAACGATTGCGGCGGCGGAACAGTTTTAGCCCCAAAAAATCCTCAAGTGACTTAATTTGGTGGCTTACTGCGGCCTGCGTCACAAAAAGTTCTTCCGCTGCTCGCGTAAAGCTCAAATGGCGCGCGGCAGCATCAAAAACGCGTAACGCATTTAAAGGAGGTAATCGTTTTGACATGGCCTCTGGACTTAATGTCGAATGAATTTAACAAATAGGTAACAACATGTAACCTATTAGTTTTTTTAATCTGAGACATTATAAATTGTCCGTTGAGGTTCTACCAGCAAATACCTATAGTGGCGGCACTTCCTGAGCCGGAACGAAAAGTTTTATCGGAATGCGTGTTCTGATGGGCTTTTGGCTTACGGTTGTGATGTTGTGTTGTTGTGTTTGCAATTGGTCTGCGATTCAGACCACGGTAGCGAGACTACCCTTTTTCACTTCCTGTACATTTACCCTGTCTGTCCATAGTGATTAATGTAGCACCGCCATATTGCGGTGCTTTTTTTTGTATAACAAACGGTTAGTTTTCCAGAGCCACCATCTCTTTCACGTCAGTACGATTGATCTGCTGTTTGTTGCCATTAGCGTCTTTATACGAAATCATACCGGTATCGTTATCGGTCTGGGGTTTACCGTCGGTCACAATGCTACGTCCATCATTGGTGTGCATAACGTAATTAGGACCGGAACAGGCGCTCAGGGCAAAAGTCAGCATACATGCAGAGATAATTGCGGCAGTCTTTTTCATCTTCTTCTCCTTAAAGCTGTTTGTGCTATTTAAAGCGGACTCCGTAACAGGCTTAAACATTCGCCTAACATTATTCAGCATAACCTCCTTTACATAATTCGCCAGGATATACAGACGATTCCGATGGTTAGGACAAACCTTGTATCAGCCGCGCTTTTACGCCACGATCGGTAAACTGAACCGAGGAATATCATGAACGCTTTTAATCCCACGCAGTTTCGCGCGCAGTTTCCCGCGCTAGCCGATGCGGGTGTTTATCTCGATAGCGCCGCCACGGCATTAAAGCCACAGGCAGTCATTGACGCCACGCACCAGTTTTATTGTTTGAGCGCCGGTAACGTTCATCGTAGCCAGTTTGCGCAGGCGCAGCGCCTGACGGCGCAATATGAAGCGGCCAGAGCAAAAGCGGCGCGACTGTTAAACGCGCCCGATGAAAAAAGTATCGTCTGGACACGCGGCACCACCGAAGCGATCAACATGGTGGCGCAGTGTTACGCCCGTCCTCGTCTGCGCCCCGGCGATGAAATTATCGTTAGCGTCGCCGAGCATCACGCCAACCTTGTGCCCTGGCTGATGGTGGCGCAACAAACCGGCGCGCAGGTCATAAAACTGCCGCTTAATGACCGACGTCTTCCTGATGTTGAGCGTCTGCCGGAACTGATCACGTCGCGCAGCCGCATTCTGGCGCTGGGGCAAATGTCGAACGTAACGGGCGGCTGTCCGGATCTCGCAAGCGCTATCAGCACCGCTCACGCAGCGGGAATGGTCGTGATGGTAGATGGCGCGCAAGGCGCGGTACACTTCCCGGCGGATGTTCAGCAGCTTGATATCGATTTTTATGCTTTTTCCGCTCACAAACTGTATGGCCCGACCGGTATCGGCGTGCTGTACGGTAAGCCGGAGCTTCTTGAGGCGATGTCGCCCTGGCTCGGCGGCGGCAAGATGATCCGTGACGTTAGCTTTGAAGGCTTCACCACTCAAAGCGCTCCCTGGAAGCTGGAAGCGGGGACGCCGAACGTCGCCGGGGTCATCGGCCTGAGCGCTGCGCTGGAATGGCTGTCCGATATCGATATTGAACAGGCCGAAAACTGGAGCCGGGGGCTGGCGACGCTGGCGGAAGACGCACTGGCGAAACGCCCGGGCTTTCGTTCGTTCCGCTGCCAGGACTCCAGCCTGCTGGCCTTTGATTTTGTCGGCGTGCACCACGGCGATATGGTGACGCTGCTGGCGGAATACGGTATTGCGCTCCGGGCCGGGCAACATTGCGCCCAGCCATTGCTGGCGGAACTTGGCGTCACAGGGACTCTGCGCGCCTCTTTTGCGCCGTATAATACCCAACATGATGTGGATGCGTTGGTTAACGCCGTTGACCGCGCGCTGGAACTGCTGGTGGATTAATGACAAACCCTCTTTATACCGGACACCCGTTCGGCACAACGGTAACGGAAGAGACGTTACGCGCTATCTTTCTCCCGCTGACCCAGTGGGAGGATAAATATCGTCAGTTGATTCTGTTAGGAAAACAGCTCCCCGCTCTGCCGGATGAATGCAAAGCGCAGGCGAAGGAGATAGCCGGCTGCGAGAATCGTGTCTGGCTGGGTTTCACCCGATCAGATAACGGAACAATGCACTTTTTCGGCGACAGTGAGGGGCGGATTGTCCGCGGCCTGCTGGCGGTATTGCTCACCGCAGTGGAAGGAAAAAACGCCGCCGAATTACAGGCTCGTTCACCGCTGGCGCTGTTTGATGAGCTGGGTTTACGCGCCCAGCTTAGCGCCTCACGCAGTCAGGGGCTGAACGCGCTGAGCGAAGCGATTGTTGCCGCAACGCATAAGCGTTGAAATAGCGTAAATATCCTGTCGCCTGACAGTGCCGTCCGCGGCGGTCAGGCGATGCAGATAAAATAATCCAGTCACTTTATTAGTTTCGGCGTCAGATTTCCCTGATAAACATTCTTTTGATTTTTATCAGCTATCACAATGAAATTACAATGTTAGAATCCATGTTAAAACGGCGTGAAGATTTTAGAGTAAATAAAGCCACTCGATGTAGCGTAGCAGGTGAACTGGAAAATTCATACGTATCGGGTGAAGTTATAACAGGATATGGATAAGTGGAAAAATATCTGCGTAGCGGTACCATGTTTGTGGTACTGGCATTTATATTATGGGGGTTAACACCTTTATATTATCAATATTTATCAGGGGGAAATCTCGCACAAATATTGATATACCGGGTGTTCTGGTCAATTCCATTATTACTGGCAGTAAGATTGTTATTTCGGCAGCGAACGCGATTTCATGATGCCTGGAAAGATAAAAAATCTTTTTTCTTCTGCATGATCGCCGGACTTTTGATGATTGTCTCATGGTCATCTTTTATTTATGCGCTAACCCATCATCTGGTACTTGATGCCAGCCTCGGCTATTTTATCAACCCGCTATTTGTTATTGCGCTGGGATGCATTTTTCTTAAAGAAAAACTGTCGTTGTTTCAGGCCATCGCCGTTTTTTCCGGTGTCTGCGGCCTGACTTTTCAAATTATCATGCTACGGCATTTCCCGGCGCTGGCGCTAACCATGGGATTATCATTTGCGCTATATGGCCTGGCGCGAAAGTTTATACATTATGATGTGATGACATCGATAACGATTGAAACATTATGGGCATTGCCTGTCTCACTATTAATTTTTCTCTTTAGCGATACCGGACCACTTATATCCGCTAATACTCCTTTCTTTTTGTATGTCATGACGGCGCCAGTGACGATCATTCCACTGGTATTATTTGCCATCGCGTTAAATCACACCTCGTTGATTGTCACCGGACTGGCGCAATATATAGAGCCGTCTTTACAGTTCTTACTTGCCATTATGATATTTGGCGAGCACATTAATTACGCGGAACTGCTCTGCTTTTGTGCAGTATGGTTCGGGTTGTTTCTATGCATATCTGAAAATTTATATTCCCATTATCTCCGCGCCCGTCTGAAACCGGTGTTCGGCAGGGTACAGCGCTTCTTTCGCTAACGAAGGGCGCAGGGCCGGATACGCGTCTGCGTGACACTCCGCCCCGTCCTTTTATTCTTGTCGCGCCGCTTTAGCCATGATCTTCTTCAGCGCATGGGAAACGGCGACAAAACCGAACGTTGCCGTAACCATCGTCGCCGCGCCGAAGCCAGAGGCGCAATCCATCCGTTTTGGCCCTTCTGCGGTAGATTTCATCGCGCATACGGAACCGTCCGCCTGTGGGTAAACCAGCGCTTCGGTGGAAAAAACACAGTCCACGCCCAGCTTACCTTTACTGTTCTTCACTACGCCAAAATTATGTTTCAATCTCTCACGCAGTTTTGCCGCCAGCGGATCCTGGATGGTTTTCGCCAAATCAGCGACCTGGATTTGCGTCGGATCGATCTGCCCGCCCGCGCCGCCAGTGGTCACTAAAGGAACCTTATATCGGCGACAGTACGCAATCAGCGCGGCTTTTGGACGAACGCTGTCAATGGCGTCAATGACATAGGTAAAACCCGCGCTCATATAACCCGCCACATTATCCGGCGTGATGAAATCATCGATAACCGTTACCCGGCACTCCGGGTTAATTTGCCGAATCCGTTCGGCCATCACTTCCGCTTTCGCCAACCCGACGTTATCACGCAACGCATGGATCTGACGGTTCGTATTGGTCACGCAGACATCGTCCATATCAATCAGCGTAATCGCGCCGATGCCCGTACGCGCCAGCGCCTCTGCCGCCCATGATCCCACCCCGCCGATTCCTACGACGCAGATATGCGCCTCAGCAAACCGCTGCAGCGCTTTTTCACCGTACAGACGCGCGGTGCCGCCAAAGCGTTGGCGCCAGGCATCACTTATCACCACTGACATATGACCTCAGAATAAAAAAAGGTGAGGTTATTCCTCACCCCTGCTCACTATTTTCAGGCCCGATAGCGATCGCGTTATCGGGCAATCCGGTTGTCGCAGAATACCACAATCAGCCGCTAAACACGTTACCGGCGCCCGGCGCGCTTTTTAACACCCAGACGCGACCATAGTGATTATACCATCCGGCACGATGCCCGGCATCCGGGCCAATTCCCTGGTAAATATCAAAGTGCTGGCCTTTAATCGCTCCGCCGACATCCAGTGCGACCATCAAACGTAGCTCATACTGACCGCTAAATTTACCGTTGTTATCCAGCAACGGTACTTCCGCCAACAAGGTCGTGCCAGGCGGAATGATGCTGCGGTCGGAGGCGACGGATGCTCGCCCAATCAGCGGTACAGCGCTGGCACCTTTGACCGGCGCAAAAGATTGCGGCTTAAAGAAGACGAACGACGGGTTCTGCTCCAGTAATTCACGCACTTCCGCTTCGCTGTGCTTCTCTCCCCATTCGCGTATAGCCTGCATCGACATATCTTCTTTTTTCACTTCACCGCGATCGATAAGCACTTTACCAATACTGCGATAAGGCCAGCCATTTTTACCGGCATAACTAAAGAAGTTCAGCGGACTACCATCACCGAAATCAATATAACCGCTGCCCTGGACATCCATAATAAAGTTATCCATCAGCGAATTACTCCAGGCCAGGATGTACTTATCGCTCAGCGCGCCTGCGTAGATCTGGGCGCGGGACGGTAAGCGCCCGCGTTTTGGCGGCATACTATAGATAGGGTACTGGAACGCGCCCTGGCGCGTATGGCGAGCCTGAACGACGGGCGTATAGTAGCCCGTGAACTGGACGTTACCGTAGTTGTCGGTGCCTTCCATCTGCCAGGCATCGATACCAAACTGGCGCATAGTGCGCGTATCGCCTCCGGAACGTAACCAGTTCTGGACAGCGTTATAGACGTTGCTTTGATTGGTGTATAAACGCGGCGACGCGGAACGGATCTGGTCGACCTGCTCGGCAAAGTCACCAGCATTAATCGGCGCACCCACTGCGTCCGGCTGGTTTACCAGGGAGAAGGGCTGGGTAAATTTCCCGTCCTTATATTGCTGACCGCGATCGGTCGGTTTTGATGAACAGGCAGCCAGCATTGCCAGCATTACGCCTGTCGCCACATATTTTGCCCAACGTCCTTTCATGGTGTCTCGTCTTCTGCGTAATCGAAAGTGCCCGGTGAAGATAACAAACCGTCCGAAGTAATGAAATGCGATCGCGATCTCATTATGTAAATTCGTTTAAAAATCGCGCTATCTGCGGTGTATTTGCGCAATTCATGAGAAATTAGCGATTTATATGAAAAAAGGGTTGCAACAAAAGCTCAGCGGAGTATAGTGCGCATCCACGGACGCGGGGTGGAGCAGCCTGGTAGCTCGTCGGGCTCATAACCCGAAGGTCGTCGGTTCAAATCCGGCCCCCGCAACCAATTACAATGAGAATGCAAGTTTAGACGGACGCGGGGTGGAGCAGCCTGGTAGCTCGTCGGGCTCATAACCCGAAGGTCGTCGGTTCAAATCCGGCCCCCGCAACCAACTTAATGAACACCCTTACGGGTGTTTTTTTGTATCTGTCGTCTGGTCCGCAACGACAGTGCGGGCAGCATCCTACTTACCCGCGCAATAAACTCGCCGTCATCTCAGGTTAACTTCTTCTCGCCAGCGTCGCCCCATCGGCAAAATACGCTTTAATGCCCGCCAGAATCGACTCTGCGACCTGTTGCTGGAACGTCGCGGTCTTGAGCTTGCGTTCTTCTTCAATGTTACTGATAAACGCCGTCTCGACCAGAATAGACGGAATATCGGGCGCCTTTAACACCGCAAACCCCGCCTGCTCGACCTTGTTTTTATGCAGGTCATTAATTTTACCAAGCTGCTTCAACACCGCTTTACCGAATTTCAAACTATCGGCAATGGTCAGCGATTGCACCATATCGAACATCGTATGGTCGACATAACGGTCACCGCTTTTGCTCACGCCGCCAATTAAGTCCGAGGCGTTCTGCGTTTGCGCCAGATATTTCGCCGCAGTACTGGTGGCGCCTTTGGTCGATAGCGCGAATACGGATGAACCGCTAGGCTGCCGGCTGGTGAAGGCATCCGCATGAATAGAGACAAACAGGTCGGCGCGCTGTTTCTGCGCTTTCGCCACCCGGACTTTTAACGGAATGAAGATGTCTTCATTGCGCGTCATATAGACCTTCATGTTGCCTTCTTTTTCGATCAACGCGCGCAGGCGGCGGGCTATCTGGAGCACCACGTCTTTTTCACGTGTTTTGTATTTGCCTATCGCGCCGGGGTCTTCGCCGCCGTGTCCCGGATCAAGCATAATGACAATGGGACGATCGCGCCCCGCTTTACCGGGCTGCGGCCCGCTTTGCGAAGGCGGCACCTGTTTATCCAGATCGCCTTTATTGTAGTCTTCCAGCAGCGCCAGCAGCGGATCCTGCATATCCTGCGCATTGGCAGGATAAAGATCCATCACCAGACGTTCTTTAAAGCCTGCCACAGGCGCCAGCGCAAATAGCTGCGGCTTCACGTTTTGTTTTAGCTCAAAGACCATACGCACAGTCTTAGGATCAAACTGCCCTACCCTTGCGGATTTGATATACGGATCGTCGCTGCGAATCTGCGCGCCAATGCCTTTAAGCACCGAGTTCAGATTCACATCCTCAATATCTACTACCACGCGGTCCGGGTTACTTAAGGCAAATTGTTTATATTTCAGCAGACGATTCGACTCTACCGTGACGCGGGTATAGCTGGACGCAGGCCAGATACGCACCGCAACGACCTGGCTTACGGCAGCCAGCCCGACCTGGCTCACGCTTAATAGCCACATGGCGCCCGCGCCTTGTAGTAAACGGCGACGGCTGATTGCTGAATTGGCTCCCGACATGCTTCTCCCGAGCAAAAACTAAATAGAGATCATACAAAGTTCATCCAAATTGACCGGAAACTTTAGCGAATGACGCATAATCTGTCATCTATAAAAGGGTAAACATTCTTTTTATATTCACGGCATTACTAAGAAAAGTGATCGGACCGCATAAAATTTACGCTTGCACAGAGGGCAAAAACAGAATAAAAATACACTAATTTCGAATAATAATTCAATAGTGGGGCGCGCAATGATAAAGGAACGTAAAACCGAACTGGTAGAAGGGTTTCGCCATTCAGTTCCCTATATCAACACCCATCGCGGAAAAACCTTTGTCATTATGCTCGGCGGCGAAGCCATTGAGCATGACAATTTTTCCAGCATCGTTAGCGATATCGGGCTACTGCATAGCCTCGGTATTCGCCTTGTCGTGGTGTATGGCGCGCGACCGCAAATCGACGCCAATCTGGCCGCGCATCATCATGAACCGATTTACCACAAAAACACGCGGGTGACGGACGCCAAAGCACTGGAGCTGGTGAAACAGGCCGCCGGTTTACTCCAGCTTGATATTACCGCCCGTCTGTCGATGAGTCTGAACAATACGCCGTTGCAGGGCGCGCACATTAATGTCGTCAGTGGCAATTTCACCATTGCGCAGCCGCTGGGCATTGATGATGGCGTGGACTACTGTCATAGCGGCCGTATCCGGCGCATTGATGAAGATGCGATCAACCGCCAGTTGGATAACGGCGCGATCGTTCTGATGGGGCCGGTCGCCGTCTCAGTGACCGGCGAAAGTTTTAATCTGACCTCAGAAGAGATTGCCACTCAACTCGCCGTTAAACTGAAAGCGGAAAAAATGATCGGTTTCTGTTCTTCTCAGGGCGTTACCAATAGCGAGGGCGGCATCATTTCTGAACTCTTCCCGAATGAAGCACAGGCGCGGGTGGAAGAGTTGGAAGCGCAGGGCGATTACAACTCCGGAACCGTACGTTTTTTGCGCGGCGCGGTAAAAGCCTGTCGTAGCGGCGTTCGTCGTTGCCATCTGATCAGCTATCAGGAAGATGGCTCGCTATTACAGGAATTGTTCTCGCGTGATGGTATCGGTACGCAGATCGTCATGGAGAGCGCCGAGCAGATCCGCCGCGCTACCATCAACGATATTGGCGGTATTCTGGAGCTTATCCGCCCACTGGAACAGCAGGGCATTCTGGTACGCCGTTCCCGTGAACAACTGGAGATGGAGATCGATAAATTTACCATTATTCAGCGCGATAATATGACTATCGCCTGCGCGGCGCTGTATCCTTTTGTGGAAGAGAAAATAGGCGAAATGGCCTGCGTAGCGGTACATCCGGATTATCGCAGCTCATCGCGTGGAGAAGTGCTTCTGGAGCGGGTTGCCGCCCAGGCACGGCAAATGGGGCTGCGTAAATTGTTTGTGTTGACGACGCGCAGTATTCACTGGTTCCAGGAGCGCGGTTTTACGCCTGTCGATATTGAGTTACTGCCTGAGAGCAAGAAAAAAATGTATAACTATCAGCGACGTTCAAAGGTGCTGATGGCAGATTTAGGATAACAAGGGGGGCCTGATGGCGCTACGCTTATCAGGCCTACGCTCGAAAGCATCATTTGGAGGCCGGATAAGACGCTACGCGTCGCCATCCGGCGAGAACTCTTCTTATCCGGTACGACTGACTTCATCAAATAAGGTGGCTAATCCGCTGCGCCGTTCTGTACGCGTCACAATCGCGCCTGCCAGGATCCGTTCATCGGCATACAGCGATAACCGCCGCCGCGCCCGCGTAACCGCGGTATACACCAGCTCCCGCGTCACGACCGGCGAACGTTGGCTGGGTAAAATCAGCGCGGCGTGATCAAATTCAGACCCCTGTGATTTATGTACCGTCATCGCCCAGGTTGTATCATGTTCCGGCAGACGGCTGGGCTGAACGGACTTGATCGTGCCGTCCGGCATCACAAACCAGACGCGTAACCCCTGCCCGCGATCGAGCGCAATACCAATATCGCCGTTAAATAGCCCCAACGCGCTATCGTTGCGCGCAATCATTACCGGACGCCCTTCATACCAGCGAGAGTGCGGATGCCGCTGAATTTTTCGTTGCTGCACCATCGCCTGCTCAATGCGGTCATTCAATCCCCTCACGCCAAATGGGCCTTCGCGCAGCGCGCAAAGCAGTTGATACTCATTGAAAGCCTGCAGGATTGCCTCCGGCGCCGCTTTCTCATGCAGCAACCGCAGGTAGCGACCATAGCCCGCCAGCGCTTCATCCAGCATCCCGGCATAATCGTCGCTGCTTTGCAATGTACGCTTCTCTATATCGCTAAACCCCTGCTGAAAAACAGCCTGGATTTCCGACCTGTCGCCGCAGTTAATTGCCGCCGCCAGCTTGCCGATGCCAGAATCGCTGCCGAAACGGTAGCTCTTTTGCAATAAACAGAGGCTATCGCGTAAAGATGCGGCTTGCGTTCCGGCCCCCGCCGGAATGGCGCTCCCTGTGAGTCGACTTAGCTGTCGGGCGCGTTCCGCCGTAAACCCTGCGTTGACATAGGCGCAAATATCGCCCAACACAGCGCCCGCCTCAACGGATGCCAACTGATCGCGATCGCCAAGAAAAATGACCCGCCCGTGCGGCGGCAGAGCGTCAATCAAACGTGACATCATCGGCAAATCAATCATTGATGCTTCATCGACCACCAGCACGTCCAGATGCAGCGGGTTGCCCGCATGATGGCGTAATCGCTGGCTGCCGGGCTGTGCGCCTAGCAGTCGGTGCAGCGTACTGGCGTCCTCCGGTATACGCTTTTTCTGCGCATCGGTAAGTGGAAGCTGACGCAACGCCGCGCCGAGCGACTCCGTCAGGCGTGCGGCCGCTTTCCCGGTCGGCGCTGCCAGCCGGATACGGCAACGTTCGCCATCCGCCATTTGAATTAATGCCGCCAGCAGCTTCGCGACGGTGGTGGTTTTACCGGTGCCGGGACCGCCTGAAATCACGGAGATACGGCGAGTTAGCGCTACGGCGGCGGCCACCTTTTGCCAGTTCACCTCGTCTGTCGGAGGGAATAGCGCGTCCAGAATACGGGATAACTGATCTTCATCTACGGCGATGGCCTGGTTAACCTCGTTAAAAAAGCGCGCAACCGTACGCTCGTTGCACCACATGCGATTCAGGTAGAGACGATCGCCGCACAGAATTAACGGCGCGGGGCTATCGCCGCAGCTAACCGCCGCAGACGCCAGTAACCGCTTTTTCCAGTCGATTGGCGTAGCCGTTTCGCTTATCCAGGCGACCAGTAAGGGATGCGCCTCCTCCGTTAACGTTAAACGCGACAACGGCAGACACACGTGACCTTCACCTGCGTCATGACTAAGCAGCGCTGCCGCCAGCGTCACGGCGGGATCGTCGTTACCGGCGACGGTTAAAGCAAACTGGGCATCAATGGGCCGTAAGAGTTTTTGTTCAACGGCCTCCAGCAACCGCTCCTGGATTGTCATTGCGCCTCCTCACTCATTTCACCTGCAAACATATCATCCAGTTGGTTAATTAACGCCGCCGCAGGGCGAGTGGTAAAAATACCCTGCTGCGGACGTTCGCTATCCACCCCGCGTAAAAAGAGATAGATGACGCCGCCGAAATGGCGTTCATAGTCGTAATTCGCCATGCGATGACGAAGGTAACGATGCAATGCCAGCGTATAAAGCTGGTACTGCAAATCATAGCGATGCGCCTGCATCGCCGTAGCCATCGCCGCCTGGGTATAAGCGGCGCTATCCTCGCCCAGCCAGTTAGATTTATAGTCGAGCAGGTAATAGCGCCCCTCATAACGAAAAACCAGGTCGATAAAGCCCTTTAACATGCCGCGAACCTGCATGAAATCCAGCGCAGGGCAACCTGCTGAAAGCGGGTCGTATCGACGAATCAACGCATCCAGCTCTCCGGCGGTAAGCGGCTGGGCAATCGGCAGATAAAACTCCATTTCGACCTGTTTTTCACGCCCGGTCAGCACGCTCAGACTAACGCCCGTCTCGTTAAGGGGAACGTGTAACACGGTGTTCAGCCAGCGGGTAAGTACGGGCTCCCATCGCGTTTCAAAACCACTCAGCTCCAGTTTTTCCTGTACCCATTGGGGGTCTATCGGTTGAGTAAAATCAAGCTCTTCAAACAGGCTGTGCAAAAATGTTCCCGGCGATGCCCCGCGAGGAAAGTGATGCGGCGTCATTGCCGGCGCTTCCGCCGCTTCGCCAACGCCTGCGGCGTCAATGTCGAGACAAGGAATAAGATCTTGCGCCACGCTATGTCCCCGCTGCTGCAAACCGGAATAACTGGTGACGCGCCAGCTATCATAAAGCAGACGTTGCAGCGTTCTGGCGCTGAGTTCCGCGTGCGATGCAGCGGCAATTTGCCAGCGGTCGTTATCCGTACTGCCTGGCGTTCGACACACGATATCCTCGTCGCATAGCGCCTCAATACAGGCGCGAAGGCCTGCGGCATCCATCGGTTCGCCTTTTTGCAGGAGTCGCCCAAGCGCGCTTTGGTGCACATCCGTCTCGCCTTTCTTATCGCTACGACGCCGCACCAGCGGCGCGACGCCGAGGCTGCAATGCCACACTGCACGGGTCAGCGCGACATAAAGTAGGCGCAGGTCTTCCGCCAGGCGTTCGGCTTCCGCCAGTGCTATGCTCTCTTCGGCGTGACTAAGGTCCAGCACCGCCTCGTAGGAGTGCCTGTCGTGATAAAAAGCCTGGTCCTGCACGCGGAAATGGGTGATAAAAGGTAACCAGACCAGCGGGTATTCCAGACCTTTCGATTTATGAATGGTGACGATTTGCACCAGATGCTTATCGCTTTCCAGACGTAGTTGCTGGCTGGAAGCATTGCTATCGGGTTCAAGGATATGCTGCGCCAGCCAACGCACCAGCGCATGTTCGCTTTCCAGCTGCGAACCGGCTTCCTGTAACAGCTCGCTAATATGCAAAATATCCGTCAGCCGACGTTCGCCTCCCGCCGTCGCCAGCAGGTTTTCAGCAATATTGCGCGCCGACATTAGCGCGCGCAGCATAGGCATCACGCCGCGTTTATGCCAAATCTGTCGGTAGCCATCAAACTCTTCGACAACCGCATCCCACGCATTTTCATCATTGTTAAGCGTTTCGATATCCAGCGCGGTAAGGCCCATCATTGATGTCGCCAGAGCGCTACGCAGCGTATTCTCACGTTCGGGCGCCATCACCGCCTGCAACACCCACAGCATCTCCTGCGCTTCGAGCGTTTCGAATACGCTGTCGCGGTTAGAAAGATAGACGGAGGGGATCGCCAGTAAGGTCAGCGCATCCCGTATCAGCGCGGCTTCCCGCCTGCTGCGCACCAGCACGCTAATATCCGAGGCGCGAACGGGCCGCGACGAATCGCCGTTCGTCAGCAGCGCGTCGCCCGTTTGCCCGGCACGCAGCCAGTCGCGAATTTGCGTGGCGCACACCTGCGCCATATAACTTTGATAATCGCCCGAACCGCAGCTTTCCCCCTCCATTAGCCACAGGGTCATCGCCGGTTGAGGCGCGTCATTCACTTTAAATTGCAGCGACTGGTTTCTGGGCGCAAACTTTACCGGACTGAAGGGAATATCGCGGAACATAAAGGCGTCATTCATCTGACTGAACAGCTTGTTAACGCTATTCACCATCCCCGGCGCGGAGCGCCAGTTAGTGTCAAGGGTATAGTGCGCGCTCACTTCGCTGCGAGCCTTCATGTAGGTAAAGATATCCGCGCCACGAAACGCATAAATCGCCTGTTTAGGATCGCCAATCAGCAATAGCGCCGTATCGGGTTGATGTCGCCAGATACGGCGAAAAATACGGTACTGTTGTGGGTCGGTATCCTGAAATTCATCGATCATCGCCACCGGAAAACGGGTACAAATCGCCGCAGCCAGCGCCTCGCCGCTTTCACTACGCAGCGCGGTATCTAAACGGCTGAGCATATCGTCAAACCCCAGCTCGCCGCGCCGGCGTTTTTCCTGAGCCACCGTTTCACGGATCTCTGAGAGCGCTCGGGTAAGAACCAGATCTTTAATCGATAGCGGTTCGCCCAACAGGTTATCGATGGCGACAAACAATGGGTGCTGGGGCGTCACGCCGCCAGCTTTGGTGCGCTCAGCTAAAAAACGCTGTGAAAATTTTCCCAACGCCTCGGGTAATTGATAGTTTTTCGTCTCTTCTTGCGCCCACGAGGTGATCTTTTCGATCCATTTCGCCTGATTGCCGCGGTTGAATTTTCTGCGATCGATGCCGGATGATTCGATCAGCGCGTCCAGCTCGCTAACCGCCTCACACCACTGCTGCTTCACCTGGTTGATGCGCGCCAGGATCTGTTCATGACGCGATGCCAGCGTCTCCTCCTGCGATGGCGGCGCTTTAATGACCGGCGCTTCGCCCTGCAGATAACGATCGATATCCTTTAAGAGCGCCTTCGGTCCCTTCCACACGTCAAACACCACCTGCGCGATGTCGCGCGGCAGCGGATAGCAATGACGCCGCCAGAAATCGGCGCAGGCCTGATAACGCAACAAAGATTCGTCTTCAATAAGCTGTTGCTCAAACAACATACCGGATTCGAAAGCGTTCAGGCTGAGCATACGCTGGCAAAAACCGTGGATGGTAAAAACCGCGGCCTCGTCCATTTGTCGTTCCGCCAGTAATAACCACTGTGCGGCCTGCTTTTTGTCGCTAATTTCTTCCAGCAAGCGGGCATAAAGCGGATTATCCGTGCTTTCCCGCAGACAGGCGATACGCAACTCATGGATATTACTGCGGATTCGCCCACGCAGCTCTTCAGTGGCGGCCTCCGTAAAGGTTACCACCAGCAGTTCTTCAACGGTCAACGGGCGGGGAAATGCGGCACTGCCGCCCAGGCCGAGCAATAACCGCAGATACAGCGCCGCGATAGTAAACGTTTTGCCTGTGCCCGCTGATGCTTCAATCAAACGCTCGCCTGTCAGGGGCAAGCGTAGAGGATCAAGAGTCTCGGCGACATCATTCATTCTTTTCGCTCATTAGAGGTAACGTTTGCTGCAATGCGCTGACGTTATCCCACACTTTCCAGCCTGTCGGATGCACGTATTCTGCTTTTCCATTCTGGCTACCAGCAATCTGTGACAATATTGCCATACCTTGTGGTTCCACCACCGCCAGGTGGAAGAAGTCGGCAAGCTTTTGTGGCGTCAGCAATTTTATCTGAGCGATGATTTTATCACGCGAGTCAAAGCGCATATTACCCCGATCGAAATCCTTGCTTAAACGGGATGCTTCTTCGCCCAACGTTTGCGGCGCCTGGCGCATTTGCGTAATGATCGCCTGCTGAATTTGGGCGAACTCTTCCGGCTTCATCGCCCTCAGCTTCGCCTCGGCGTCAGGGAAAAATGCCTGATAGCGTTGCCACAGGTAAGAGGGCTGTTTATCGTTGCTCTGTAGCAGGAATCCCATTCCCCACTGACGGCCAACGCTCATCGGAAAGGCAAAAACGGCGTATCCCAGTTGCTCTTCGGTTCGTAGCTGATTGTAAAACCACGGTTGAACAATCTGACCTAACATCGCGCTGTAGGCGGCGCTGACGTACTCGTCGTAGCCGACCGGGACAAAGACCGCTGCTAACGCGGAGTCGGTGCTACTGCCCGCTTTTTCAAATATTACGGACTGCTTTTTCTCAACCACCACGTCTTTGTTACGACACCACGCCGATCCGTTCGCCGCGAGCTGTTTTTGAACATCTTGCGCCAGAGAGGTCGCCTGGGCTTCGCTCATATTCCCTATAACCAGAAATTCCGGACGAGCGCCCGTTTTTAACGCATTACGATAGGCCATCACCTCTTTCAACGTAATGGACGGCAGCAAAGCGCGACGTTCATCACGGGAAAAATAAGGCACCTGCGAAATCATCTGCACTGGCATAATCGCCTGTTCGTAGGCTTTTCCCTTCTCCGCAGAATCCATCATCTGCGTATACCAGGATTTCGCCTGCGCCAGCTGTTCCTCCGTGGCGTCGTAGCTAAAATATCCTTCCAGCAACGCCAGGAAAAGCTGCGGCAAACGCTGGGTATAACCGTTCGCAGTGACCATCAGACCATTGTTGGCGTTAGTAGAAAAGCTAATGCCGCCCACTGCCGCCTGGTTGCTGAGCTGATCGAGCGCCATTCCCGCCAGATAATCATTAAGGGCGAACAGTACCTGATTGCGGGCGCTGTCCATCGCCTGCGGGTTACGCAATACCACGCTCACGTCAGCTTTTGGCTCGCTGGCGAAATAACGACTCGGCGCATAAACCACACGCAAATCCGCTTTATCGACAATCAGTTCTGGCCGCACGTAGTTTTTGTCATTCTTCACAAGCGTGAAATCATCAGGAATATAGGGGTTTAACTCCGGCAGCGACAACGCAATGCCCTGTGCTTTTTGCTGCCAGTTTTTAAACGTCTGTTCGCTAATCTTATCGACCTGATAAGGCGCATCCACAAAATACGCAATCTTATTATGGGGTTCCTGGGGACTGATGTACCAGATGCGCGCATTCTGCGGCGTCATCATCGCCAGGCGATTTTTGATAGCGGCAGGATCGTAACGATCGGCGATATTCGCCGCATCCAGCGTATGCGCTACCGGGACGCGGATCATAGTGTCCGCCAGCCATTCGACATAGTCCATATCGCGGGTAATCGACGGATAGCGGAAGTCGAGATCCAGCACATGCGCCAGCTCGTCAAAGTAACGTTTATCTATCCCTTTTTCACGTAACATATTGAGATAGCTGAAAATAGCCGCGACGACTTCATCACGATTGGCCAAACCTTTATCGGTCAGCGTTGCCGAAATGGCAAATACGCCGCTGTTACCATTAACAATCGGATCGGAATCCGCGCTAATACCTTCGACCAGTCCTTGTTTTTGCAGCCAGTCAGAGAGCGTCCCCGGGCTACGATTGCCAATTAGATAAGAGACCAGTTCATCGGTCTTGCTGCGGAACTGCGCGCTATTGTTATCAATACGAAACTCCACGCGCAGCACTTTACGCGGTAGTGCCGGCACGTAATGAATAATGATGCCCTTCTGCGCCTCGGTGATGACAGGTACGGTAATTTCCGGTTTTTTAATCTGTTTATTCGGCACGCGGCCATAGGTTGCGGCAGCAATACGCGCCAGTTCCGGCAAGGGTTTATTACTGTAAATCACCGCCTTCATCAGATTAGATGAATAGTATTTTTCATGAAAAGCGATCAACGCCTGTTGCACCGGATTTCCCGGCTTATCGCTTAGCGTTTCCAGATTGCCGCCAGAAAAGTGCGAGCCTGGATGCGCCGGGTTAATGGTTTCGGCGCTTACCTGCGCCATACGCATACCGTCGCGGGTGCGCGCCATCGTCAGCTCGGCATTCACCGCGTTTCGTTCGCGTTCGGCATACTTTTTATTGAGCAATGGCGCGGCAATGGCGTCGGCCAGGCGATCTACGGCACCTGGAAGCGCGTCGTTTTCAACCTCCAGGTAGAAGGCTGTTCGATAAGGCGCGGTGCTGGCGTTGTGGCTACCGCCATGTCTTTTAAGGTATTCGGCAAGGCTATCCGCCTGCGGATATTTTTTTGACCCCATCAGGCACATATGCTCAAGATAATGAGCAAGCCCCTGATGAGCCTCAGGATCTTCAAGCGATCCAACGGGCACCACTAACGCAGAAAGCGACTTTACAGCCTGCGGATCGGATACCAGCAACACCACCATGCCATTATCAAGACGTATCGCCTGATACTGCCGGGTATCTTTATCGCTTTTACGGATAGTTTCTTGCAGCGGTTGCCAACCGATATCCGCCTGAACTGCAGGCCCCCAGAGGGCGACCAATAACAATAACGCTTTGAACCAGGTGCTGCGGGGCATTCACGGACCTCATCATTAACTTTCATTCCCACTCATCTGTATGGTCACGTAAACCATCGACCTGAGCGGAACGGGATATTATTGTGCTGAACCAGGCAGCATTTTTTTATCAGTAATCAGTCCGTGACGAAGAGCGCATCATAGTCGAAGCCTTTTAATGGCGCGATTTTCATACAATCAACGAGACTGACTAAAACGAAACAGCGGTAACAGGTAATGCCGTGACTGCGCAATGATAGCCTGCAACGTTTCAGATTCCAGCTGACGCCAAAGACGTTGATACCAGATATCTTCGCCTTCGCCGCTCACCATCATGTTGCCTTCATAAGCCTGTAGAAACTTTGTTCTGGCCTTCTGTAAGGTGTCATCGTCGTCTAACATGACATCATTTTCAGCGTCATAACAGGCTTTTATCCATGCGCCGCCGCTTTCCGGCAGTACCAATAGCGGAGAAGACATGCCTTCCCGGTAGCCTTCAATCAGTTGCGCCAGGTAAGCCATTGCCTGCGCTTTATCAAGTGGCGGAAATCGCCATTCTCCCTCTTTGCGCAAAAACAGACGACTTTCGCCACTCCCGCCGCTGGCACAATAGACAAGGTGTTCCAGCCAAAGTTGCACACCTTGCGCAACGCTGATTAAAGCGGGACGCCAGCGCAATAATCCATCCTCCTGTACCTGCGGTAGCCAGCCGGTTAGCTGAACGCCATTGCAAAGCAGATCCACTTCCAGGCTTTGGCTCGGCTTACGACAGGCGATAACCCGGCTTGCCAGTTGCTGCATCTCCTGACATTGCGCATCCCAGAATATTTCGCCAAACGCGCCGTAAGGCAACTCTCCCGCAGCCCGGAAACGGCGGAACAAGCGTTCGGCGTCGTCCTCTTCAACCAGCGTATTGAGCAACTGTTGGTTAAGTTGATATCGCGTCAATCCCTCTAATTCAAACGGTTCCGCATCAGGAATCTCACTCTCTTCCGAGCGGAAATTAACCTGAAGCCGCATCTGAAAAAATGCGCGTACCGGATGGGCCCAAAAACGCTGCAGACTTTCCAGAGTCAATGTTTCCGGCATCGTAAAAGGAAGCGGCTGCACAAAGTCAGAATGCGCTTTTCCCGACTGACTCGCCGCGGGCAACCACTCTCTGGCATAACTTTGCTGTTCGCCGGGTTGGTAATTTTGCGCATCAAAAGGCATACGGGTATGCAGACGCGTAATATGCGCTTTGACTCGTGCTTCGCTCTCATCACAGGTCAGCGTTTCGTCGCCCGGCAAATAGTGGCTTTGCCCGATGTAATCCACCAATTCTTGCACCAGTACAGAGGGAAAGCGTTCGCTATTATCCTGGATGGAGCGACCGATGTAGCTGATATACAGCGTTTGCTGCGCCGAGATTAACGCTTCCAGAAACAGGTAGCGGTCATCGTCGCGACGGCTTCGATCCCCGCGCATGGGTTTTTGGCTCATCAGGTCAAAGCCCAACGGCGCAAGCTGGCGCGGGTATACGCCGTCGTTCATTCCCAGCAGGCAAACGACTCTGAACGGAATGGAACGCATCGGCATCAGCGTACAAATATTGATGGGGCCCGCCAGGAAGCGCTGGCTAATACGTTCCTGATCCAGACGCTGCGCCAGTTCATCCCGCAGTAGCGAAATCGGTACCGCGTCGCCATATTCCGCCGCGACGCCTTCGGCGATAATGGCCTGCCACTGCTGTTCAATCAATGTCATTGCCGCTTCCGTGTCCGCATCGGGCAGGAAGAAATCATTGAGCATGTCGCGACAAACGGGCAGCCACTCTTCCAGCGGTCGCTCCTGCGCCAGACCGCGCCGCCAGATATTAAGCTGCATCAACAGCGAAGCCAGATGCCCGACCAGCTCGGCAATCAGACCGCTGGATTCGTCATAAGGCAGAACCGACTGCCACTCGCCCTGGGCGCTTTCCATCGCATACCCCAGCAGCATACGCGTCAGGCCAAATTGCCATGTATGCTGCCCTGTGGCAGGAAGTTCCAGCTCGCGTACGTTGTCATCGTCAATTCCCCAGCGAATGCCTGACTCATTGACCCACAAGCGCAAATAACGCAGCCCTTCTTCGTTGATCGTAAAGCGGGCTGCCAATACCGGTACGTCTAACAACGCCAGAACATCCTCGGAGACGAAGCGGCTGTCCGGTAACGAAAGTAGGCTGATAAATGCCTGTAACACCGGATGTGACTGACGCGCCCGCCGATCGGAAATGGCATAAGGCAGATAGCGCTCCGTTGGCGCGCTACCAAATACCGCCTGGATAAACGGGCTATAGCTGTCAATATCAGCCACCATAACGATAATGTCGCGCGGCGTTAGCGTCGGATCGGCTTCCAGCATCGCCAGCAGGCGATCGTGCAGTATCTCCACCTCGCGCTGCGGGCTGTGACAAACGTGAAAAGAGAGGCTGTTATCCTCGGGATCGAGCAGACGCTTATTGTCGCTGCGCGAATACTCCTCAAGATTTACGCCCGCCACCGCATGGCTTTCCAGTTCAAGGATATCCGCCTGAATCCGATGCAAAAGATTATCTGGCGTAATATCAACAAACGCATCCAGCTCCTGGCTGTTTTCCAGTTCAGATAGCAGGTAGATATAATCCCGCCCCAGTTTTCCCCATGAGGCCAGTAGCGGATTACCGATATCCTGTTCACCGTCGCTGTTAAATAAGGCTTCCGGATTCTGGTTTTCACGGAACAACGGTAAATGACGGTCTTCAAAACTGTGACGACGCTGGCGAGCCATGAGTTTTGCCAGCCAGGCTGGGTCTTTAATATCCCCCCAGTAATACCGACACGGATTAGTAAAAAGGAGATGGATTTCAATATGTTTACCCAGCGCCTGCAATGCTCTGAGATACACTGGCGGTAACGCGGAAATACCGCAAATAAAAACGCGGGACGGCAACCCTGGCGGGCAGGCGGTCGCGCTTTCCAGCGTTTGAATAAAGCGTTGGTAGAGATTGGCGCGATGCCAGCGCGGCTGCCCCAGCGCGGCGGTATATTCCACCAATGCTTTCCACAGCGGCGCCTGCCAGTTTTGCGCCTCCCCCAGACCTTCCACGGTTTTTCCCGCTTCCCACTGCGTAAGCCAGTCAGGCCGATAAACCAGATACTGATCGAACAGGTCGGCGGCGCGCGCGGAAAGCTGAAAGAGTTTGCGTTTATCGGTGTCGTCGGTCAGATAATGGCGCAGCAGTACAAACTCATCCTTATCCAGCAACTGCGGCAGCAAGGTCATCAGTTTCCAGCTCATGCTTTGTTTGCTGAAAGCGCTTTCTTTGGGGATATCCGGCAACACGCGGACAAACATCTCCCAGATAAAACTCGCCGGTAATGGAAAAGCGATATTCGCCGCAATACCAAACTTTTGTGAAAGGGTCATCTGCAGCCACTGCGCCATACCCGTGCTTTGTACCAGAATCATTTCTGGTTCAAAGGGATCATCCAGCCGCTCGCGTTCGACGATGAATTCCATCAACGCTTCCAGTACATCCAGACGATTGGAGTGGTAGACCCTTAACATAATTACTCCTGACGATTAACGATTTGGACAATGCAAGCGCGTCATCTGCCCCTGCCTGCCAGAGGGTGAAACCATCGTGACGCTGATGCTGACACATCCCGATTGCGTTGTCTGCATCCGGTTGGCCTTCCAGTCCTCAGCAGGCGAAAATGGATACAGCGCCGTTTGCTGCCACGCCTGCCGCCAGATCTGGAGATACTGGTGTCGTAATGCAAAACTGTGCATTAATACCCGCTGATAGCCTGACAGCGCGGTGACGATCATTACCATTAGAACCATCGCCACTAAAACTTCCGGGAGGCTAAACCCGCGTTGTAAATTCAGGGGATGCGACATAACGCCACCTCTTTTAACGGACAAAAATCGCTCCAGCCGTGGGGAGAAAAGACAATGCTTCCCTGAATGACGTTGCCCAAACGCCATAACGTCATGCCATCATCTTGCGCCGCCATCACCACCTCATCCCCCGATAATCTCCGCAAACAGACCCTCGCTCCTGAAGGGGAATAGCGCCGACATTCCATTTCGGTTACGCCTGACCATAGCTGCCCCCGCCCCCATTCCAGCGCCGACTGTACGAGCGCCTGGCGTTGTATCGCCAGGCTCTGCGTCGTCACGCGAGTGGCATAGCTGGCCTGCTGCTGATTTACGCCTTGCAGTAGCAGACTGCCCAGAATCAGTATTAAAAGCGCCAGTATTAGCGAAGAAGCGCCACGTTCCCGATTCACAGATTAAATCCCGTTACGCTGTATTGCGCGTCAATAACCGTCTGAGGCTCGGCTTTGCTGGCGCCGCGCAGATGCAGCATGAGCACTGGCGAGAATCCCGTTATATCCCGGCGCTCAACGGTAAACGCCGTGATGAGTACCGTATTGGGATCGGTCATTTTTTCCCATCCCTTACCCTGGCAAGATGTTGCTCCGCGTAATGTCTCCAGAACGTTATCCTTCACACGAAACCCGGTCTGGTCGGCCTCTTTCGCCGGTATGGTATCCCAGACACCGTTATTATTCCCGTCCCACTGAACGATGACGCATTGCCCCTGTTCGGCAAGATGTAACCCTTCGCCAATACAGTGGCCATGACAGTAACCCGCACGTTGAAGATGCTTCGCTACGGTATAGGTTCGCTGCCAGATTTCATCTTCCAGCGATAACTGTCGCGTGTTGTGCCAGATCTCACGCTGTAGCGCCGGTAAAAATCGTGCGGACCCAAGCAGTAAAATGGAACCTATCGCCATCGCCAGCACAACCTCCAGTAGCGAGAACCCTCGCGTGGTTATTGACACGTGGCGGCCTCATTACGCTCACATAGCCTGATTCGCCCCCAGGAGGAGACGACCAGACGCCACTCTCCGGCAGCGTTTTTCAGTACGATGTGCCCTGCCCATGCCGTATTGCGCAGGCCAAAGAAGGCTAACGACGGCGTGATATCGGCAAGGACGACATCACGCCAGTCGGGCGTAAACACAAAGGGGGAAGATGGCGTACACGATGTTTGCGTAGCAACAGAGCTGACAAAGCACCATGAACCGCCTTCGCTGACCACGCGAAGAATATGATCGCGGTTATGCCAGTGAGCGTCCTCACGAAGTTGCAGCAGGTAATCCCGCACCTGACATGCGGTTTGCCACAGTCGCTGTTGCTGCTGCCAGCGTTGCCAGCCATAAAGTCCTGTGGCGCTGAGAATGATAATGAGCGACATCGCGACCACCGTTTCAATGAGCGTATAGCCCTGTTGTTTTTTCATATCGGCAGTATGGCGGGCGGGGCAAAAATAACGAGCGCCAAATACAGATTGTTCGGCGCGTTACGGAAAAAAGTTCATGTCTTGCAGCGCGTTGCAAAATTTCAGGAATCCGCGCCGAAGATTGAGACAAAGGGTAAAAAAAACCGACGCGCGATGACGTCGGTTATGGCAGGATCGTCAGCGCTTAGATAGCGACCGGCGCTTTAATACCGGGGTGCGGATCATAGCCTTCAATTTCGAAATCATCGAACCGGTAGTCAAAAAGCGAATCGGGTTTACGCTTAATGACCAATTTCGGCAGCGCGCGCGGTTCACGGCTTAATTGCAGGTGCGTCTGCTCCATATGGTTGCTGTACAGGTGCGTGTCGCCGCCGGTCCAGACAAAATCGCCGACGTCCAGGTCGCACTGTTGCGCCATCATATGCACCAGTAACGCGTAGCTGGCAATGTTGAACGGCAGACCGAGGAACACATCGCAGGAGCGCTGATAAAGCTGACAGGAGAGTTTTCCATCTGCGACATAAAACTGGAAAAAGGCGTGACACGGCGCCAGCGCCATCTTATCCAGCTCGCCGACGTTCCACGCAGAAACGATAATACGACGAGAGTCCGGGTCGTTTTTAAGCTGGCTTAAGACCGTGGCGATCTGATCGATATGGCGGCCATCCGGTGTTGGCCATGCACGCCACTGCTTACCATAAACCGGGCCTAAATCGCCGTTCTCATCAGCCCATTCGTCCCAGATGGTGACATTATTTTCGTGCAGGTAAGCGATGTTGGTATCGCCCTGCAAAAACCATAGCAGTTCGTGAATAATTGAACGTAAATGGCAGCGTTTCGTCGTCACCAGAGGAAAGCCTTCCTGCAGGTTAAAACGCATCTGATGGCCAAAAATGGAAAGCGTGCCGGTGCCGGTACGGTCGTTTTTCTGTGTGCCTTCATCCAGCACTTTTTGCATCAGTTCTAAATACTGTTTCATGGTTCCTCAGGAAACGTGTTGCTGCGGGCGGCGGCGATATGCCCAAACCATCATGATCGCGCCAGCGATAATCATCGGGATAGAGAGAATCTGCCCCATGCTGATGTACTGTACCCACGCGCCGGTAAATTGCGCGTCCGGCTGGCGGAAGAATTCAACAATGATACGAAACGCGCCATAGCCAATCAGGAATAATCCGGAGACTGCGCCCATCGGACGCGGTTTGCGAATAAAGAGATTAAGGATGATAAACAGCACCACGCCTTCTAATGCCAGTTCATACAACTGGGAAGGGTGGCGCGGCAATACGCCGTAGGTATCAAAAATAGGCTGCCATTGCGGATGTGACGGCAGCAGCGCAATATCTTCCGCGCGTGAGCCAGGAAAGAGCATGGCAAACCGGAAGTCAGGATCGACGCGCCCCCACAATTCACCGTTGATAAAGTTGCCCAGACGCCCGGCGCCCAGGCCGAACGGAATTAACGGCGCAATAAAATCAGACACCTGAAAGAACGAGCGCTTCGTGCGCCTGGCGAAGATAATCATCACCAGTATCACGCCGATAAGCCCGCCGTGGAAGGACATGCCGCCGTCCCAGACGCGGAATAAATAGAGCGGGTTATCCAGAAACAGAGGGAAGTTATAAAACAGGACATAGCCAATACGTCCCCCCAGGAAGACCCCCAGGAAACCTGCATAGAGTAAATTTTCAACTTCGTTTTTGGTCCAACCGCTTCCCGGACGGTTAGCGCGACGCACCGCCAACCACATCGCGAAAACGAACCCCACCAGATACATCAAGCCATACCAGTGAAGCGCGACGGGCCCAATTGAGAAAATGACCGGATCAAAGTCCGGAAAATGCAGATAGCTACTGGTCATCTGTCACCACAATTTCTTGTTATTTCGCTGAAGAGATAGCGATTGATAAGCGCGCCTGCGCGTTGCAGACGCTCCAAAGGTGCGAATAATAGCACAAGGGTTAAAAGCGAGATGCCGATTACCGTTAAAAGATATGTATACGCATTGTCTTTCATCTTGCAGGCGTGTTGTCTGTGCCGTGAATCCACAGTCACTCTCTTTTCCCGCTCCAGTCGTTACAACCCTCCGCGAATCAATCCCCCCATCCCGCGGCGCTCCATAAACGCCGCCACCTGATGACGCACTTCGGTCGCCATCTGCGCCTCAAGGCTGCGTCTGGCAAGGGTTTGCGCGTCTTCAAAATCGATATGCCGCAGCAGATATTTCACACGCGCTACCGAACGGCCATTCATCGAAAGATGGCGATATCCCAGACCGATAAGAATCGCCACGCACATCGGATCGCCCGCCATCTCGCCGCACAAGCGAAGATCGAGGCCATTTTTTTCGGCTTCCTGCGCAATCATGCTCAGTGCGCGCAGCATAGCCGGATGCAGACTGTCGTAAATACTGGCCACGCGGGTATTGTTGCGATCTACCGCCAGGATATATTGCGTTAAATCGTTGGTGCCGACCGAGATAAAGTCGATCCGGTTAGCCAGATGCGGCAGCATAAATACCATTGATGGTACTTCCAGCATAATGCCGATACGCGGTTTCGGGATCGCATAGCCGATCATCTCCTCGACCTCGCGCCCGGCGCGTTCGATCAGACGCCGCGCTTCATCGACTTCATCAATACTGGTGACCATCGGCAGCAAAATGCTGAGGTTGCCAGTCGCCGCATTGGCGCGCAGCATCGCGCGGACCTGGATCAAAAAGATCTCCGGCTGATCCAGCGTAATGCGGATCCCGCGCCAGCCCAGACACGGGTTCTCCTCGCTGATCGGCATATAGGGCAGTTGCTTATCCGCTCCCACATCCAGGGTCCGCAGCGTCACCGGTTTATCGTTAAACATTTGCAGCATCCCTTGATACTGCGCCACCTGCTCTTCTTCCGAGGGAAACCCGCTTTGCAGCATGAAGGGAATTTCAGTACGGTACAGGCCGATACCGTCGATCCGACTGCCTAACTTTTCCTCATGCTCGGGACTGAGCCCGGCATTCAGCATCACTTTGACTCGCTCGCCGCTTTTCAGTTGGGCGGGAAGATTGACGTCGTCCTCCGCCAGACGACTGAGTTCTATCTCTTCACTAATGAGCCGCTGATATTCCTGAATAAGCACGGGTTCAGGATCGACCAGTAATTCACCGCGATAGCCATCCACCACCAACGTACGGCGATGTAGCACCGAAGGCTGGATATCAGCGCCCATGACGGTCGGGATACCGAGCGCGCGCACCATAATCGCCGCATGCGAGTTTGCCGCGCCGTCGCGCACCACAACGCCCGCCAGCCTGTCCTGCGGCAGCTCCGCCAGGGTGGTCGCCGACAGCTCATCCGCGACCAGAATAAAACGTTCCGGCCAGGCGTTTGGCCCCTGAACTGAATCATCAAGGTGGAATAACAGCCGCTGCCCCAGCGTGCGTAAGTCTCCCGCACGTTCTTTGAGGTAGTTATCGGTTAGCGCCGCAAATTGCTCGGCAAATTTTTCGATGATTTTTTTAACGGCCCACTCCGCAACAGCGCCTTTGTCGACCTCGGCGAAGAGTTCGCGACGCAGTCTGGCGTCTGAAAGCAGGTGTGAGTACAGATCGAAAATGGCCGCCGTCTCTTTTTGCGCGCCGGCGGCAAAGCGTTTGCTGTATCGTCGGAACTCGTTCGCCGCCTCTTCCAGCGCGCCGGTCAGTCGTTCGCGTTCAAGAGAGGTATCCAGCGTAGACGCTTCGTAAACCTGTTCCATCAGCGGCATGGTCGCGTCTTGCCAGCCCGTTGCGATAGCCACGCCCGGCGCCGCAGGAAGCGCGCGGATTCGCGTCTGCCGGTATTGCCCGAACAGCGCTGTGACCTGCGACTGTGACAGGATAGCCGCCATTTGCGTAGCGAGCGTGACGAGGAAAGACTCTTCGCTTTCATCGTACTGGCGCAATTCGCGCTGCTGTACGACCAGCACGCCGAGAAGTTGGCGACGCTGAATGATCGGCACGCCGAGAAACGCGCGAAAACGCTCCTCTTTTACCGAAGGAATGTATTTAAAGCTGGGATGTTTTTGCGCATCGGCAAGGTTAATGGGTTCCGCCAGTCTGCCCACCAGACCGACGATCCCCTCATCAAACGCAAGCGCAACGGTTCGACCACGCGGTTTTTTCAACCCCCGCGTCGCCATCAGGTAATAACAGCGTCGGTCATGATCGGCCAGGTAAACCGAGCAAACCTCTGTATCCATCGCAAGACAGATATCCGTGACCAGAATATTCAGCGCCTCGTTCAGACGCGGCGCACTGGCCACTTTTTCGACTATTTCGCGCAGGCGAGTGAGCATAATTTGCGTGGCTTAACCTCTTTTACGTCGATAAGCAGGCGCGCTTTGTAGCTTAGGGGGATTATCCTGAAGCGCCATGACAACACTTGCAAACTCTTTCATTACCCTGCGGTAGACATCGCGTTTAAATGACACCACTTGTCGAACCGGATACCAGTAACTTACCCAGCGCCAGCCGTCAAACTCCGGCGTACTGCTGGTTTGCATATTGATTTCGGCGTCGGCGCTCATTAACTGCAAAAGAAACCACTTTTGTTTCTGGCCGATACATACCGGCTTTGTGTCCCAACGCACCAAACGTTTTGGTAACTTGTAACGCAACCAGTTGCGAGTAGAAGCAAGGATCCGCACATCTTTACGGCTTAACCCAACTTCTTCAAACAGTTCCCGGTACATCGCCTGTTCTGCCGACTCCCCTGGATTTATCCCGCCCTGCGGGAACTGCCAGGAGTGCTGACCAAATCGCCGGGCCCACATCACCTGCCCCTGACGATTACAAATTACGATACCTACATTTGGGCGGTAGCCATCGTCATCAATCACCGGACTACCTCAACATAAACCTTATATATGAACGATTGTTTCATACTCCAGTGAGGCGGTAAACCACTCTGTAATAGTGACACAGCCTAATAACAATTGAATAACTCACAGTAAATAGCCGAGTTATAAACAGATGATGACGCCCTTGCGCCATTTTATTCACCTTTTCTGTGGATATAGTTGTGAAGAAGTATGGAATTACCACGGGAAAACCCAGAACAGTCTGAATTCCTCATGCTGGAGACAGTAAAAATAGTGCCTTATATTCATTGCGTTATAGACAAATCTTACATGCTACCTTCATAAAGCGTGACCAGCATCACATCTAAGATCCTTATGCTGATGAAAGATCAACCAGCGTCGGTTTTATCCACAGATTGTGCCAATAACTTACGCACTATTTGTCTGAATTTTCGATTTTCGTCGCACGTCAAGGCTGTAAATGGAAACAGTAGTGGTGGTTTTACACAGTTATCCCAACTTTCTGTGGATAACATAGTGTAAGATCCTGTTTATTGTCAGTGACCAGAATTGAAAAACCCGCTTCAGCGTTGCGCAACACGAAGAAACAACACAAAAAAGGCAATAAAAATCAGTCTATTGAATATAAGACACAGAAAAAGATAAACTCTGCCCATACGGTATAAAATCACTGCTCATTTTTTGACCTAAGGTAATTGTCATGTCCGCTCTTTGTCCGCTACTGACTCCGCCTGCTTCGGAAGCATTGCTGTTAGCCCAGGCGCGGCAGCTTTCCGGCTATACGTTAGGCGAGCTGGCGGCGATGGCCGGCATTACCACGCCTAAAGATTTGAAGCGAGACAAAGGCTGGATCGGTGTCTTGCTGGAGATCTGGCTCGGCGCCAGCGCCGGGAGCAAGCCGGAGCAGGATTTCGCCGCGTTAGGCGTAGAACTGAAAACCATCCCGGTGGATAGTCTGGGTCGTCCTCTGGAAACAACCTTTGTTTGCGTGGCGCCGTTAACCGGTAACAGCGGCGTGACCTGGGAGACAAGTCACGTACGGCATAAATTGAAGCGCGTGCTATGGGTGCCTGTCGAAGGCGATCGCAGCATACCGTTAGCCGAACGCCGCGTAGGTTCGCCGCTACTCTGGAGTCCGAGTGAAGAAGAGGACAGGCAGCTACGCCTCGACTGGGAAGAGCTGATGGACATGATAGTGCTGGGCCAGGTGGAACGCATTACCGCCCGTCATGGCGAAGTCTTGCAACTGCGGCCCAAAGCCGCCAATGCCAGGGCGCTCACCGAGGCTATCGGCGCGCGCGGGGAACCTATTTTGACGCTACCGCGTGGATTTTATCTGAAAAAAAATTTTACGCAGGCGCTGCTGGCTCGCCATTTTTTATTGCAGAATCCGTAACGTCCATTACACGCAAATGCGCCTCCGCTATGGCTACGCATCGGGCCGGCGCCGGATAAACGTAAGCGTATTGACGCCGCTATTTTACACCGTTCCTGGTTGCGCAAATTCAGTCTGGGCTTTCGCCCGTCACTCGACGGGCCTATAATTACCGCTTCTTTTTTTGGCAGGACTTTGTTCGATGTTATTTGCATGGATAACCGATCCTAATGCCTGGCTGGCGCTCGGTACGCTGACGCTGCTGGAGATTGTACTTGGGATCGACAACATTATTTTTCTTTCTCTGGTGGTAGCAAAACTTCCCACGGCGCAACGAAACCACGCA
This sequence comes from Salmonella sp. SAL4457, assembly GCF_046548235.1. Lineage (NCBI taxonomy): Bacteria > Pseudomonadati > Pseudomonadota > Gammaproteobacteria > Enterobacterales > Enterobacteriaceae > Salmonella > Salmonella sp. SAL4457. The sequence continues at coordinate 380,662 of NZ_JBGDZO010000002.1, read as the reverse complement.
CGGCGGCTTGGGTTGGCGGCGGCGATGGTTATGCGCCTGGCGCTGCTGGCGTCAATCGCCTGGGTCACTCGGCTGACTAATCCGCTGTTTGAGCTTTTCGGCGAAGCGATTTCCGCCCGCGATCTCATTCTTCTACTGGGCGGGTTATTTTTAATCTGGAAAGCCAGCAAGGAGATCCATGAGTCCATCGAAGGCGAAGAAGAAGGGTTAAAAACCCGGGTTTCTTCTTTCCTGGGCGCAATAGTGCAGATTATGCTGCTGGATATTATTTTCAGCCTTGATTCAGTTATCACAGCGGTTGGTCTCTCCGATCATCTGTTTATTATGATGGCGGCAGTCGTTATTGCCGTGGGTGTCATGATGTTTGCGGCACGGCCCATCGGCGAGTTTGTTGATCGCCATCCGTCGGTAAAAATGCTGGCGCTCTCCTTTCTGATCCTGGTTGGCTTTACCCTGATTCTGGAAAGTTTCGACGTTCACGTTCCGAAAGGGTATATCTATTTCGCCATGTTCTTCTCTATCGCAGTAGAGAGCCTGAACCTGTTGCGTAATAAAAAGAATCCGCTGTAATCCTGTCTCGCTCCCCCGCCGGGGAGCGAATACTCACTTTATTTCCTTTCTTCTCACAGATTAAGATTTTGCTGCTTCCGACATGCAGAGCTGCGCGTTATTACTAGACTATTATCAGACATATGATTAACAGACTATTATCAGATGCAGGCTACGTGAGGACAAACGGATGAAAAAGTGGGCAGTTGTAATTTCCGCAGTAGGGTTGGCTTTTGCGGTATCCGGATGCAGCAGCGATTATGTAATGGCGACGAAAGATGGTCGTATGATCCTGACCGATGGAAAACCGCAAGTTGACGATGATACCGGTCTGGTCAGCTATACCGATGCACAGGGAAACGAGATGCAAATCAACCGTGACGAAGTATCCCAAATCATCGAACGTTAAGCGGTGGCCTGTGATCAAGGTCAGCGTTCTGCAGGCCTTCAGGCTGCGTCCCGTAACGGTGCGTGGCGACCACGCCCGGTAACAATTACGCCGCGCAGCCTGCAATTTTACTTTCCCTTTTGCCTTCCCTCTGCCATTTTTATTGTCCTTTGTCGGGAATTTCTGACTTCATAATAAAAAGGAAACGGCTATGCACTATCACCGTATACCCCACAGCTCGCTCGAAGTAAGTACGCTAGGGCTGGGCACAATGACATTTGGTGAACAAAACAGCGAAGCCGACGCTCACGCACAGCTCGACTATGCCATCGCAAATGGCATTAACCTTATCGATGCCGCCGAGATGTATCCGGTACCGCCGCGCCCGGAAACACAAGGGCTGACGGAGTCCTATATCGGTAACTGGCTCGCCAAACGCGGCAACCGTGAAAAACTGATCATCGCCAGCAAAGTTAGCGGACCGGCACGTAATAATGATCAAGGCATCCGGCCTCATCAGGCGCTGGATCGTAAAAATATTCGCGAAGCGCTACACGACAGTTTGACCCGATTGCAGACCGACTATCTGGATTTGTATCAGGTGCACTGGCCGCAGCGCCCCACTAACTGCTTCGGTAAACTCGGCTATAACTGGACGGACTCCACGCCAGTAGTAAGTCTACTGGAGACGCTAGACGCGCTAAGTGAGTTTCAGCGAGCGGGTAAGATTCGTTATATTGGCGTTTCAAATGAGACAGCGTTTGGCGTTATGCGCTATCTGCATCTGGCGGAAAAACATGACCTGCCGCGTATTGTCACGATCCAGAACCCCTATAGCCTGTTAAACCGCAGCTACGAGGTCGGGCTGGCGGAAGTCAGCCAGTATGAAGGTGTTGAATTGCTCGCCTACTCCTGTCTGGCGTTTGGCACATTAACCGGTAAATACCTGAACGGGGCCAAACCCGCAGGCGCGCGGAATACCTTGTTCAGCCGCTTCACACGTTACAGCGGCGAACAGGCGCAAAAAGCCGTTGCCGCCTACGTCGATATCGCGAAGCGTCACAATCTTGATCCGGCGCAGATGGCGCTGGCCTTTGTTCGCCGCCAGCCGTTTGTCGCCAGTACGTTACTGGGCGCAACCACGATGGCGCAGCTCAAGACGAATGTGGAAAGTCTGCATCTGACGTTAAGCGAAGAGGTTCTGGCGGAGATTGAGGCGGCGCATCAGGTTTATACCTATCCGGCGCCGTGATGGTCAGTGCCCGGTGGCGCTACGCTTCCGGGCTTACAGAGACAATGTAAGCCCGATAACACGCACTCGCCGCCCGGCATATTCACTCAGTATGATGCCTGCCGGCGCTGCCAGATCCACAGCGCCGCGATCGCCAGCGCGAACAGCACGCCAAAGCCGATACCTATCGCCACTGCCGGAACGCCAACCAGCACCGCCAGCGAGTACAGTCCCAGCATTAATAGCATGGCGCTATTCTCGCCCAGATTTTGTACGGCAATGGCATTCCCGGCGCCAACGCTCTTCTTACCGCGCTCCTGGAGCAAAGCGTTGAGCGGCACCACAAAAAAGCCGCCCAGCATACCTATCAACAGCAACAAGGCATAAGCAGGCAGCAATGCGTGCTGTAATGAGAAGATCGCAACCACAACGCCAATCAAAATCCCGGCGGGCATACAGCGCGATACGGTCTCCAGCGTCACCAGTTTTGCCGCCGCGCCCGCGCCGACCACAATGCCTACCGCCACCATGGCGTTCAGGTAAGTCGGCGTGGCGTTATCCGTAATCCCCAGCGCCACCGGCACCCACAGCACCAGCAGAAAACGCAGCGTCACGCCTGCGCCCCAGAATAGCCCGGTCCCCACCAGCGAAAAACGCGTTTCACCGTTACGCCAAAGGACAACGCAAGCGCTGAAGAAACTACGCGTCATCGCCGACAACCGCCAGGATTGTCCTGGACGCGCCGCCACAAGCTTCGGGATAAACAGGTTCGCCGCCACTGCGCCAGCGTAGGCCAACGCGCAGGCAACCAGCGCAGCGATGACATGCCAGTCGGCCAATACGCCGCCCGCGACGGAACCGAGCAAAATCGCCGCAATCGTAGAGGCTTCCATCAGGCCATTGGCTTTCACCAGCTTATCGCCCGTCGTCAGTTCGCCCAGAATACCGTATTTCGCCGGAGAATAAGCCGCCGCGCCAATCCCGACCAACGTATAACCGACAAAAGGATTTATGCCGAGGCAGATACCTGCCGCTCCCGCCAGTTTAAGACCATTGGCGACCATCATCACCCGGCCTTTGGCAAAGCTGTCCGCTATCTGGCCGACAAACGGCGCAAAAAGAATGTAAGCGCCCACAAACACCATTTGCAAAACAGGCTGGCTCCAGTCCGGGTAAAACTGAGCTTTCAGCAGTGCCAGCGTCGCGAACAGCAGCGCATTATCGCCAAAAGCCGAGAGAAACTGCGCGACAATCACCGACAGCATCCCTTTCGACCAGATGGAGGTGTTAGTACGTACTGACTCACTCATGATGTTGTTCCGGCGCATCCACCCAACTTTTCAGCGTCACAAAATCGGGTTTCCCGCTGCCAAGCAAGGGAAGCTGCTTCAGATAACGGATATCACGCGGGACGGCAAGTTCCGGAATACCGTGTTCACGAGCATAGTGCTGTAACTTTTCTCGGGTGAGTTCGCTGTCAGTCGTAAACAGTACCAGCGCTTCACCTTTGCTGGCATCGCTTTTAATGGCGGTAGCGTGCATTTTGTCCGCCGAAACGCCAAGCGCCAGTTGCTCGACCATCTCCAGCGAGACCATTTCGCCAGCAATTTTCGCAAAGCGTTTCGCGCGCCCCTGAATCTGCACAAAACCATTTTCATCGAAGCGTACAATATCGCCCGTGTCGTACCAGCCGCGCTCAGTTTCGCCTCTGGAGTTTTCCGCCGACGGCACCTCCAGCACGCCCGGTTTTTCCACGCGCAGATAGCCATTCATGATATTCGGCCCTTTCAGCTGTAGCCGACCGCCGTTTTCAATACCGGGCACCGCCAGCAGACGCGCGTCCATGCCAGGCAGAATGCGGCCAACAGTGCCAGGCTTAGCCGCCATCGGCACGTTAATCGAGACTACTGGCGCGCATTCCGTTACCCCGTAGCCCTCAAGAATGCGCAGACCGAATTTATCCTGCCACAGTTGTTTGGTACTCTCCTGAAGTTTTTCCGCACCGGCCACCACATAGCGCAGGCGATAAAAATCATACGGATTGGCAAAGCGCGCATAGTTGCCGAGGAAGGTTGACGTACCAAACAGCACGGTACAGTTACGGTCATAGACCAGTTCCGGCACAATGCGGTAGTGCAGCGGACTTGGATAAAGAAACACTTCCGCGCCGGTCAACAACGGCGTAAACAGGCCCACCGTCAAACCGAACGAGTGAAAGAGCGGCAGCGCCGACATAAAACGGTCATTGGCGGTGAAATCCGCAATCGTTTTTATCTGCTCGACGTTCGCCAGAATGCTTTTATGGCTGTGCACCACCCCTTTCGGGTGCCCTTCCGAGCCGGAGGTAAAAAGAATGATCGCCGCGTCTTCCGGCTGCTGTTTTACCTGCGCCAGTCGCGGCGCCAGGAGGTGGGCAAAAATCCACAGCTTGTCGGCGGGTGTGACGTCCGCTTTTAAATCTTCCAGGTAAACCCAGCGAACCTGCGTTAGCTGCTCCGGCAGGTGCCACAATTTACCTTTATCGAGGAACTGGCGGGAGGTAAAAATCGTTTTAATTTCCGCCGCGGTAATCGCGCTGGTCAGCCCTTTTACCCCCGCCGTGTAGTTCATCATGGCCGGAATGCGGCGACGAGAAACCGCGCCGAAAATCACCGCCGCGCTGATGGCGGCATTCGGCAGCATTAAACCGATTTTCTCGCCCTCAACGCTGTACTTTTCCAGAATCCGGCCAACAAAAAGCGTCTTGGTCAGTAACTTACGATACGTATCCGGCGTAAAGTTAATGTCCTCAATACAGTTTTTACCCGCGCCGTAACGATATTGCGCCGCCAGCAACGATTCGTATAACGTCTCGCGCGGGCGCACCGCCATACGCGCTTCCATCATGATCTGGTGCAGCATCTCACCCGCTATTTTACGCCTGTCGCGCGCGCGCGGCGCTTCCGGCATCGGTATTTGCGTCGGCGGTAAAATATGAAGCTGAATACGGGGGAATAAGCGCCGTTTAACCAGACCTTTCAGGCGACTGAAAGGGGTAAGCTCCGCGCCGTCAATGCGGAGCGGAATGACGGTTGCGCCCGATTTTGCCGCCACAAAGCCTGCGCCGTCATAAATTTTCATCAGCGAGCCGGTCACGGAAATCCGCCCTTCCGGGAAAATCACCACTGGACGCCCCTGCTCCACCAGACGCACCAGGTGTTTAATGGACATGGGTTTAGTGGGATCGAGCGGCACAAAATCGATCAGCGGCGTTAACCAGCGCATATACCATTGCTGGCTGATGGAGGTATATACCGCAAAGACAGGCCGTACCGGCAAAAACAGCGCCAGTAGCATACCATCGATAAATGAAACGTGATTGGGGGTAATTAAGACCCGGTTCCCCTGTAGCGCCCGGACATCGCCAGTGACGCGCACACGATAAAGCACGCGAAACAGGTTACGGAAAAATCCAAACAGCATTTCAACTCCCTTTGGCCGACAATTCGCTAAAAGATGAATTGTGGCAGATTACACGAGTTGCGTAACAGGAGCGATAGCAAAATAGGTTCGAAAAAAAACCTGCGCATCCGCGCAGGTTGGTGCAAGAGACAGGTACGAAGAGCGTACCGAATAATCTCACCAATCAATACCTCTGGGATCTTGATTGTGGGCTTCGCGCGTCTGCATCGCCAGTCCGAAAACGCAAAGGAATAAACGGAAATGCAACGAGTTGTGTAAATTATCCGTTACTGTTACAGGTTCAGGCGAAACAAAAAAAAACCTGCGCATCTCTACGCAGGTTGGTGTAATTCGTGTGATCAACAATGACGTTGATTCCACCTATCAATACCTCTGGGATCACCACTCTATCAACCTGACTCGCTGGCCTGCCAGCAGACAATCGCAACAGCGCTTCGCAAACTGTAACGAAAGATTTGTATTGTCACTTTACAGACGCATTTCTCCCGTGCAGGTCACATTTGCCCGACACGGCGGGGCAAGAGGCTTGAACAGACGTTCATTTTCCGTAAAACTGGCGTAATGTAAGCGTTTACCCACTATAGGTATTATCATGGCGACCATAAAAGATGTAGCCCGACTGGCCGGTGTTTCAGTCGCCACCGTTTCTCGCGTTATTAACGATTCGCCAAAAGCCAGCGAAGCGTCCCGGCTGGCGGTGACCAGCGCAATGGAGTCCCTGAGCTATCACCCTAACGCCAACGCGCGCGCGCTGGCACAGCAGGCAACGGAAACCCTCGGTCTGGTGGTCGGCGACGTTTCCGATCCTTTTTTCGGCGCGATGGTGAAAGCCGTTGAACAGGTGGCGTATCACACCGGCAATTTTTTACTGATTGGCAACGGGTATCATAACGAACAAAAAGAGCGTCAGGCTATTGAACAGTTGATTCGTCATCGTTGCGCAGCGTTAGTGGTACACGCCAAAATGATTCCGGATGCGGACCTGGCCTCATTAATGAAGCAAATCCCCGGCATGGTGCTGATTAACCGCATTTTACCGGGGTTAGAACACCGCTGTGTCGCGCTGGATGACCGTTACGGGGCATGGCTGGCGACCCGGCATCTGATCCAGCAAGGTCATACGCGTATTGGGTATATCTGTTCCAATCACACTATCTCTGATGCCGAAGATCGCCTGAGGGGCTATTACGATGCGCTGGCGGAAAGCCATATCCCGGCTAACGATCGGCTGGTGACGTTCGGCGAACCGGATGAAAGCGGCGGCGAGCAGGCGATGACTGAGTTATTAGGCCGCGGCAGACATTTTACCGCGGTGGCCTGCTATAACGACTCGATGGCGGCCGGCGCGATGGGAGTATTAAATGATAATGGCGTGGGGGTGCCGGGCGAAGTATCGCTCATCGGTTTTGATGATGTACTGGTCTCACGCTATGTGCGTCCCCGACTGACCACCATTCGGTATCCGATCGTCACCATGGCGACACAGGCGGCGGAGCTGGCCTTAGCGCTGGCAGGGAAATGCCCTACGCCGGAAGTGACCCATGTATTTAGTCCGACACTGGTACGCCGACATTCGGTATCCACGCCGACGGATACCGGGCACCTGTCGACAACCGATTAATCAGGGTAGCATGATGGCGACAATGCTGGATGTTTCCCGCCATGCGGGCGTATCAAAGGCCACCGTCTCACGAGTGCTGAATGGGACGGGGCAGGTAAAAGAAAGCACGCGCCAGAAAGTGTTTACGGCGATGCAGGCTCTGGGCTATCGCCCCAACCTGCTGGCACGCTCGCTGGCGAATCGCACCAGCAACAGCATCGGTCTGGTCGTCTCTACGTTTGACGGCTTCTATTTCGGCAGTTTGTTGCGCCGGGCGTCGCGCCAGGCGGAGTTGCATAACAAGCAGTTGATCGTCACCGATGGTCACGATACGCCGGAACGAGAGCAGAAAGCCGTACAAATGTTGGCCGACAGACAGTGCGACGCTATTATTCTTTACACTCGCTATATGGATGAGCCGGCGATTTTGTCGTTGATTGACGCCACGGAAATGCCGCTGGTGATTATTAATCGCAACGTCACTCAGGCCCGCGATCGCGCTATTTTCTTCGAGCAGGAGACGGCGGCATTCCAGGCGGTGGAATACCTGATTACGCAGGGCCATCGCGATATCGCCTGTATTACGCTGCCTGTTCATACTCCCACTGGCACATCACGCGTAGCGGGTTATCGCAAGGCGCTGGAAAAGTATGGTATTCCCTGGCAACCGGCAAAAGTGAAATACGGCGATTACACGCTGACGCGCGGCTATGACGCCTGCCGGGAATTACTGGAGGAAGGCGTCACGTTTAGCGCGCTATTCGCCTGTAATGATGACACGGCGCTGGGCGCGGCAAAAGCGCTGCGCCAGGCCGGATTACGCATCCCGCAGGATGTGTCGCTGTTTGGTTTTGACGATGCGCCGGGCGCAACCTGGCTTGAACCGGGGCTTTCAACAGTCTATTTACCCATCGAGGATATGATAGCCACCGCGATCGATCAGGCCGTTCGTCTGGCGAACAGCGAGCCGGTCGCCCCGATCCCACCCTTTACCGGCACGCTGATTCTGCGCGAGTCCGTCGCCGCAGGCCCGTTTTTTCAACGTCCGGCCTAATGATGCGCTTCAGAGCATCTCCAGCGCTAACAGCTCTTCAATGGTCTGACGACGGCGGATCAGCCGCGCCTGTCCATTGTCAAACAGTACTTCCGGCAGGAGCGGGCGGCTGTTGTAATTCGATGACATAGACGCGCCGTACGCGCCGGTATCGTGCAATACGAGGTAATCGCCGGGGATGACCGCAGGTAAGGCGCGTGTTTCAACCATTCCCCCTTCCTGCTGCGTAAAAACATCGCCTGATTCGCATAGCGGCCCGGCGACCACCGTCTCGACCCACGGGCCATTTTCAAGCGCGCGACCATCCGCCGCCAGCGCCGAAATACGGTGATAGCTACCGTACATCGCCGGGCGCATCAGATCGTTAAAACCCGCATCTACCAGCACGAAATGGCGGCTTCCCATCTGTTTTACGCTACGCACCTGCGTTACCAGCACGCCCGATTGCGCCACCAGAAAACGTCCGGGTTCGATCTCAAGTTTGACCGCATGTCCCAGATGGCGGGCGATTTGCTCGCGCGCCGCGTTCCACAGACCATAGTAATGGCGCGTATCAACGGGCTCTTCTCCCTCACGATAAGGTATCGAGAGTCCGCCGCCTGCCGAAATCGCCTCCACATCCTGACCACATTCCAGCACCTGGCGTACCATCGCGCCGCAAACCTGCTCCAGATGGCCATAATCGACGCCGGAACCAATGTGCATATGGATACCGACAAGTTTCAGTCGGTATTTCTGCATTATCGCCAGCGCCGCCGGAAGATCGCTATGCCAGATGCCGTGTTTGCTGTTTTCGCCCCCGGTGTTGGTTTTCTGGCTGTGCCCGTGACCAAAGCCAGGATTCACGCGCAACCAGACGCGATGCCCAGGCGAAACCTGACCAAGCTGCGTCAGCATATCTACCGAACCGGCATTGACCGGAATATGCAGTTCGCTGACGCGCGCCAGCGTGGCGGCGTCAATCACATCGGCGGTAAAAACGATATCATCAGGGCACGTTTGCGGATCGTAGCCCGCCGCCAGCGCACGTTCGATCTCCCCCAATGAAACAGAATCCACCTTGACGCCCTGCGCGCGCATTAAGCGCAGGATATGAATGTTCGAACAGGCTTTTTGCGCAAAACGCACGACGTCAAACTGCTGCAGGGCGGCTATCTGACGGCGAATAATGTGCGCGTCATAGACCCAGACCGGACAGCCGAATTCAGCAGGCAATCTGAGCAAATTTTCAGCGTTAAGGTCAGTTTCAGCGTAATAATGCGGCAATGACATAACAAACTCCGGAACAGGCTTTTTAACGATTACGCCATACCTTAGAAAGAATAAAAAATATCGTTTTATTGTCAGTCTATGCAAAAATGATATGGGATAAATGATTCAGGGAAACGTATGGCTGCCGTTAATTTACGTCACATTGAAATTTTTCATGCCGTAATGACCGCCGGAAATCTCACCGAAGCGGCGCGGCTGCTGCATACCTCGCAGCCTACCGTCAGTCGCGAGCTGGCGCGTTTTGAGAAAGTGCTGGGATTAACGCTGTTTGAGCGCACACGCGGGCGCTTACATCCGACGGTGCAAGGGCTACGCCTGTTCGAAGAGGTACAACGCTCCTGGTATGGGTTGGATCGCATCGTCAGTGCGGCGGAAAGTCTGCGCGAGTTCCGTCAGGGCGAACTCTCTATCGCCTGCCTGCCGGTCTTTTCACAATCCTTTTTGCCGCCGCTACTACCGCCTTTTCTGGCGCGTTATCCGGATGTCAGCCTGAATATTGTGCCGCAGGAGTCGCCGTTGCTGGAAGAGTGGCTCTCCGCTCAGCGCCACGACTTAGGGCTGACGGAGACGCTTCATGCCCCGGCAGGAACAACCCGTACCGAGTTACTAACGCTAAATGAAGTGTGCGTACTGCCCTGCGACCATCCGCTTGCCGCCAAAACGGTGCTGACGCCAGACGATTTTCAGGGGGAAAACTTTATCAGCCTCTCCCGCCTGGACAGCTATCGACAGTTGTTGGATACGTTATTTGCCGAACATCAGGTGAAGCGCAGAATGGTGGTGGAAACGCATAGCGCGGCCTCCGTCTGCGCGATGGTGCGCGCCGGGGCGGGCGTTTCGATCGTTAACCCGCTGACCGCGCTGGACTATGCCGCCAGCGGCGTCACCGTTCGCCGCTTCAGCATTGACGTGCCCTTTACCGTCAGCCTGATTCGCCCGCTACACCGCCCCGCCTCCGCGCTGGTTGACGCCTTCAGTAAGCATTTACAAACGCATCTTTCGCGCCTGGTCGAACCGCTGGAGGTTATTCTGGGGCCGATGACGAAAGCATAAAGCTCACGGCATCTGCGGCATGAATTGCAGTGGTATCGAAAACCGGTAGCGCGCTTTGCGTCTGGGGAACAAGCAAACCTATTTCAGTGCAGCCAAAAATAACGCCCTGCGCGCCTTGCGCAGCCAGTTGTTCGATAACCTGTAAATAATAGTGGCGCGACGCGTCAGTGAATGTCCCCTGACAGAGCTCGTCAAAAATGACCTGATTGATACGCGCCCGATCGTCCGCCTCCGGCACGATGGTCTCAATCGCAAATTGCTGTTCCAGCCGCCCGCGATAAAAATCCTGCTCCATCGTATAGCGGGTCCCTAATAGCGCCACGCGATGCAACCCCTGACGGGCGATAGCTCGCCCGGTAGCATCCGCGATGTGTAGGAAAGGCAGAGAACAACGAGATTCAATAATGTGCGCGATTTTATGCATGGTGTTGGTACATAGCACAATGCCTTCTGCGCCCGCCTGCTGTAACCCCTGGGCGGCCTGCGCCAGGATATCGCCCGCTTTATCCCACTCGCCGCGGCGTTGACATACTTCAATATCGTGGAAATCTACGCTATGCAGCAGTAAGCTCGCCGAGTGCAGGCCTCCCAGCTGCTGTTTAATGCCTTCATTGATTAAACGGTAATAAGGGATAGTCGATTCCCAGCTCATACCACCCAACAGTCCGATCGTTTTCACTGCGCTCTCCTTTTTGTAAAGCATTATGGCAGTGAAGCAAACTTACACATCCGTTTCCAGTCTATTTTTCATCATGCCGGATAACAGGCGTCATCCGGCATGGGAGGGGGGATTACACGCCAATATTTCTTAGCTTCTCGCCCGCCATTAGCTTGCGTTCGATATGCTCCAGGGTGACATTTTTGGTTTCCGGAATCAGCCAGAAAGTGATACCGATAAAAGCGATATTCAGCGCGGTGTAGAGCCAGAATGTACCTGCCGCGCCAATGCTGTCCAACAGTGTCAGGAATGTCGCGCCGATGATCATGTTCGATACCCAGTTTGTCGTGGTTGAACAGGTAATGCCAAAATCACGACATTTCAGCGGCTGGATTTCCGAACACAGTATCCACACCACCGGAGCGGCGCTCATCGCGTAACCGGCGATACACATCATCGTCATCCCAACGGAAAGCCAGGAGAGACCGCTTGATGCCGTACCGTTATCAAACTGCATCAGGCAGTAGCCCAACACCAATGTCCCTAACGCCATTACGCTGAAACCGATTTTTAACGCCGGTTTACGCCCGGCCTTATCGACCGTAAAGACGGCGATAAACGTCGCGAACATAAAGGTCAGTCCGACCACCAGCGTGGCGATCATTTGCTGTTCCGTGGTGGTAAAGCCGGCCATTTTAAAAATGCGCGGCGCATAGTACATAATGATGTTCATGCCGGTGAACTGTTGCATTGCCTGTAGCAACATACCGAGGAACACGGCGCGGCGAACATTACGGTTAGCTTTAAATAATGCCCACCCGCCCTGCTTGAGTTTGAGGCTTTCCCGAATCTCATTCAGTTCATCACGGGCTTTTTCCGAGGTATCGCGCAGCATACGCAGCACCTCTTCCGCTTCAATATGGCGACCTTTTTGCGCCAGCCAACGCGGACTATTCGGCAAGAATACCACCAGAATAATGAGCAACACCGCAGGCAGCGCCAGTACGCCCAACATCGCGCGCCAGTTGCCGCTGTAGCTGAATGCCGTATCGGATAAAAAAGCCAGCACAATGCCTAACGTCACCATCAGTTGATACATACTGATCATTTTGCCGCGAACATTTTCACTTGCCATTTCAGAGAGATAAAGCGGCGCGGTATAGGACGCAATCCCTACTGCTACGCCCAGTATCACGCGGGCGCCAATCAATACTTCCACGCTGGAAGCAAACGCCGACCCCAGCGAGCCGAGCACGAACAAAATCGCGCCGGCCATCAGGCTATACTTACGCCCCAGCCGAAATGAAAGCCAGCCGTTAAATAATGCGCCAATTGCCGCGCCAAGCATCATACTGCTGACGACCCATTCCTGCAGCCGACTGGTCAGCACGAAATGGTCGGTAATAAAAGGCAGCGCCCCGGCGATAACGCCGATATCCAGACCAAATAACAGTCCCGCTACCGCCGCAGAAACCGAAACAAACATATTCATACGTCGTGTGTCGCGAAGCGAACGCGGCGTTAAAGCAGAGTCATTAATAGAGACCATATTTTCCTGCCACCACAGAGTAAGACATAGCCTGAAAGTACGGGATACTCTTCCTCAAGTGTCAGGCTGGAAACGGCATAAATATGGATTAAATGGCTACGCTATAGCGATATGTGATGGATATTACACTTTTTAAATTTAACGCCGTTGCCAGGTATTTTTTCAAACCACCAATATTTCAATAAGTTAAATCATTGATTATAGCTATTATTTAATAATATATGGATTAAGTTAAACCCACAATATGGACTATGCTAATAAGATCATAAAAAAACCCTGTACGAGGACAGGGCTTTATCAGTTTTTTCGGCCAAAGCGTCGATTTTCCCAGAAACGCATTTGTCAGTAGCGGATTAACGCGCCAGCCAACCGCCATCTACCGCTATGGTATAGCCGTTAATATAATCAGCGGCGCTGGATGCCAGGAAGACTACCGGGCCCATTAAATCGCCCGGTAGCCCCCAACGTCCAGCCGGAATACGGTCGAGAATTTCGGCGCTACGTTGTGCATCAGCGCGCAATTGCTGGGTATTATTCGTGGACATATAGCCCGGCGCGATGGCGTTCACATTGATATTGTGTTTCGCCCACTCGTTCGCCATCAGACGCGTTATTCCCATTACGCCGCTTTTCGACGCGGTATAAGACGGAACGCGAATGCCGCCCTGGAAGGAGAGCATAGACGCGATATTAATAATTTTGCCGCCGTTGCCCTGGGCAATAAAATGTTTTGCCGCCGCTTGAGACATAAAGAACACGCTCTTGATGTTCAGGTTCATGACGTCATCCCAGTTTTTTTCCGTGAAATCAATCGCATCTTCACGACGGATTAAACCCGCGTTATTCACCAGAATATCAATATGACCGTATTCCGTCACCGCCCGTTCCAGTAGCGCCGGAATACCATCGATTTGGCGCAGATCGGCTGTCAGGCTTAAAAAACGACGTCCCAGAGCGGTGACGCGCGCAATAGTTTCCGTCGGTTCAACAATGTTAATACCGACAATGTCACAGCCCGCTTCCGCCAGCCCTAACGCCATCCCCTGCCCCAATCCGGTATCGCACCCCGTCACAACCGCGACTTTACCTTCAAGAGAAAATGCATTCAAAATCATTGTTAATCCTTATTTTTGTCATGCCTGTCACGCACAGGCGTTATCACCGGTCGCGACTAGCGCAGATCTTGTACCGCAACGTGATCCATGTCATCGAAGACCTGATTTTCTCCCACCATGCCCCAAATAAACGTATAGGCTTTGGTGCCAACGCCGGAATGTATTGACCAGCTTGGGGAAATAACCGCCTGTTCATTACGCATTACAATATGACGGGTTTCCTGAGGCTGCCCCATCATATGGAAAACGCAACTGTCCTCTTCCATATTGAAATAGAGGTACACTTCCATACGGCGCTCATGGGTATGGCATGGCATGGTGTTCCATAGATTGCCGGGCGCCAGTTCGGTGAGTCCCATACTGAGCTGACAGGTTTCCAGTACATCCGGTACGAAGTATTTATTGATGGTGCGACGGTTACTGGTGAGGTTATCGCCTAAGGTGACGGGCGCAACGTCGGCAGGCGACACTTTTTTCGTCGGATAAGCGGTATGCGCTGGCGCGCAGTTGTAATAAAACTTCGCCGGTCTGCTCGCCTCATTGCTGACGAAGACCAGCTCTTTCGCCCCTTTACCAATATACAGAGCATCACGATGACCAATATCATGGCGCTGCCCGTCAACGATAATGGCGCCCGCGCCGCCAATATTAATGACGCCCAGCTCGCGGCGGTCCAGTAACCGGGAAACGCCAAGCTGTTTACCCACCTCTCCGCCGATTTCAACAGAATGGCTGACGGGCATAATGCCGCCGACAATAATACGGTCGATATGGCTGTAGACCATCGTATATTCATCAGCGACAAAAATATTTTCTATTAAAAACTCGCGTCGCAGCGCCTGGGTGTCCAGCGTTTTAGCGTGCTCGCTATGGATGCTTTGCCTTACGTCCACTTTTCCCTCCAATGATAAATCGATCGCAATGGCATAAAATCAAAACACTGTTTTGATTTATTTAACGGCATCATAGTCGCCTGGATAAAGGTTTTCAACAATAAATAAAACAACGTTTCATTTATATGGTTGGTTATTTTTAAAACTGCTGTAGCGATCACGATCGGCGCTAAAATTTACACACTTGTCTGATTTTCAGACATGTGCGCCAAGTGCTGTATGCGGTTACTCAGATAAAAATTGAAGCTTGTTTTAGAACGAGGTCTGATGTGCGAATTGAATTAAAAGCGGTATGCGTCTGCAATGCCCGACGCGGCAAGACGTTCCGCGCTATAACGAAAAAGGGGGGTCTGTCACTGGCTTTGCCCTCGTGATAGAGGGCTTTTTATGACGGAATACTGAAGCAGGAAAAGGGTGGCTGGCGCAGGATCAGTCGCGTTCAATGGTTAAAGCAACGCCCTGGCCGCCACCGATACACAGCGTCGCCAGGCCTTTTCGCGCGTCGCGTTTAACCATTTCGTGCACCAGTGAAACCAGAATTCGACAGCCGGAAGCGCCAATGGGATGCCCCAGCGCAATCGCGCCGCCATTAACGTTTACCCGTCGCTCATCCCATTCCAGCATTTTTCCTACCGACAACGCCTGGGCGGCAAACGCTTCGTTGGCTTCGATAAGGTCGACCTCCGTCAGTTGCCAGCCGGCACGCTCCAGACAGCGCCGGGTAGCATATACCGGCGCAATCCCCATTAGCGCAGGATCGACGCCGACGCTGGCAAACGCGCGGATGCGCGCCAGCACCGGCAGCCCCAGCGCCTGGGCTTTCGCCTCGCTCATCATCATCACCGCGGCGGCGCCATCGTTGATTGAGGAGGCATTACCCGCCGTCACCGAACCTAAACTATCAAACGCCGGATGCAGCAGGGCTAACCCCTCCGCACTGGCGTCGGCCCGCGGTTGTTCATCCGTATCGACAATTGCGGTCTGCCCATTACGTTGCGTGACGATGGGGACAATCTCATCTTTAAAACGTCCGGTATCAATCGCGGCCCTGGCTTTTTGCTGCGAACTGAGCGCATAAGCATCCTGTAACTCGCGGCTGATGCCATATTCCCGCGCCAGGTTTTCTGCCGTCACGCCAATGTGATAATCGTTGAAGGCATCCCATAAGCCATCATGTACCAGACTATCCACCAGATTGTCGGCATCAGGCAACGCGCCGGTACGGCTGTCATTGAGGACATGCGGCGCACGGCTCATATTCTCCTGCCCGCCCGCAATAACAATGTCCGCTTCGCCGCACTGAATAGCCTGCGTCGCCAGGTGCAACGCTTTTAAACCGGAACCACAAACGTCATTAATGGTAATAGCGGAAACGGTAGTCGGCAGCCCTCCTTTGATGGCTGACTGGCGCGCCGGATTCTGCCCGGCGCCAGCCGTCAGCACCTGACCGAGGATGACCTCATCGATAGCGTTAGCGTCCACGCCGGTGCGCTCAATTAACGCTTTTACGACCATGCTCCCCAGCTCGACGGCGGAATGACGGGCCAGCGTTCCCTGAAAACAGCCGATGGGTGTCCGTAAAGCCCCCACTATCACAACCTCTTTCATTACCACCTCAGCGCAAAATGACACCGCCATAGTAGAGCATTGTTAAAATTAGTTATCTTGATTGTTTAAAAAAAGTGAGTTTTATCACAAAGGAAATGACGCTGATTTGACGGTGACGCAGCTTATTTCTGCTGCAAATGGTAGCGAAGCCAGTTCCCCGCCGTTCCGGGCGGCGTCTTCTTGTTCCACAGCAAATCAATAGCAATCGCCCTCGGCCAGCCAGGAACATCCAGCTGCGCCAGCGGTTTTTCCGCCGCAAACTCTTCCACCAGCGCGCAGGGCAATACGCACCAGCCAAATCCCTGAACCGCCATGCTCAACAGCAATAAATAGTTTGGCGCTGACCAGGCCGGGCCGCGCGTAATGTTGGCGTTAGAGTCAAGGTAGGTATTCAGACGCAGCTCGCGCCAGGTATGCAGTTGTTCCCATTGCAGGTTCGTCTGCGACGCCAACGGATGCGTGGTCGCCACATAAACCCCCATCCAGCTTTGAACAGGCAGACGCGTCGCGCCAATGTCTGTGGGATAGTCATCACGCGCTTCAATCAGGCCTATCTGGGCGCGCCCTTTTTGCAGCAGGTCGATGACATCATCATTTTCTCCGATCAAACATTCAAACTCGGTATGCGGAAATTGACGATCAAACTGCGCCATTAACTCTTCCAGACTGTCAGGATGCAGGGTATCAGAGAGGACAAACGTGAGTCTTGCCTCCGTCTCGCCGGATAACGTCAGCGCCACCTCATCCAGACGGTCGCTCGCCGATAAAATAGCCTGAACATAGCTAAGCACCCGTTTTCCTTCTTCGGTCAGAACGGGCTGGCGCGAAGATCGATCAAATAATGAAAATCCCAGATCCGCCTCCAGATGCGCAATGGCGGTACTAATGGTGGACTGGCTTTTACGCAGGCGGCGCGCCGCCGCAGAAAACGAACCGCAAGAAACGGTCTCAACAAATGCCATTAACGCTTCAGGTGAGTAACGCATAACCTATCTACTTTATCGATGGATGTTATCTTTTAGGTATCACATTAAACGATAAAATAGCGGAAATTTCTTTCGTTTGATTAAGAGTAAGGTTTTTTCGTTTATGCAACATGACGCCATACAACGTCGCTCGCTGCCGGAGCGTATTTTCCATGCTGTCTGTTTTGAAGGTATTGCGACTGCGATACTGGCGCCAACGACCGCCTGGCTAATGCAGCGCTCGGTGCTGGAGATGGGCGGCCTGACGATATTGCTGGCAACGACGGCCATGATCTGGAATATCATTTATAACGCTCTGTTTGATCGACTGTGGCCTGCGCATCAGGTGAGACGAACCGCCAAAGTGCGCGCACTCCATGCGTTAGGATTTGAAAGTGGGTTTATTGTCATTGGCGTGAGTATTGTCGCCTGGGTACTGAATGTCAGCCTGCTACAAGCATTCACCCTGGAAATTGGTTTCTTCCTGTTCTTTTTGCCGTACACGATGCTGTACAACTGGGCATACGATGTTTTACGCCAGCGAATAGTGACCCGCCGCCAACAGCGCGTTAGTGCATGATATTGCTCTTTTTTGCCGGGATCGCAACGCTCCCGGCCCT
The DNA here is from genome assembly GCF_046548235.1 of Salmonella sp. SAL4457. Classification (NCBI taxonomy): domain Bacteria; kingdom Pseudomonadati; phylum Pseudomonadota; class Gammaproteobacteria; order Enterobacterales; family Enterobacteriaceae; genus Salmonella; species Salmonella sp. SAL4457. The sequence continues at coordinate 362,645 of NZ_JBGDZO010000002.1, read as the reverse complement.
CCTCCTCCACGACATCCATCTGCTTAAAACGCCCCCAACTGACGCTATTTATGGTAAATTGCGCTTCTTTTTGTGTGTTTTATAGTTGATAAATTCAAATAATGTCTAAAATTTGGTCAAAAGATGAGACTCTCTGGAGTTTTGCATTATACGGAACGGCTGTAGGCGCAGGCACTCTTTTCCTTCCCATCCAGTTGGGATCGGCAGGCGCAATCGTGCTATTTATTACCGCGCTGGTCGCCTGGCCTCTAACATACTGGCCGCATAAAGCGCTGTGTCAGTTTATTCTTTCCTCAAAGACTTCTGCAGGTGAGGGAATTACTGGCGCCGTTACTCATTATTACGGCAAGAAAATCGGCAGTATTATTACCACGCTTTATTTCATTGCGTTTTTTGTCGTGGTATTAATTTATGCTGTGGCGATTACCAATTCCCTGACAGAGCAATTAGCGAAGCATATTCAGATAGATATTCGCATCCGGATGGCAGTTAGCTTCGGCGTAGTACTTATCCTGAATATGATTTTCTTAATGGGAAGACATGCCACTCTTCGCGTAATGGGCTTTTTAGTCTTTCCACTTATCGCTTACTTCTTGTTCCTTTCGCTCTACTTAACCGGAAGCTGGCAACCCTCGTTACTGACCGGGCAGATGTCTTTGGATAGTCACACGTTGCACCAGGTATGGATTTCTATTCCGGTGATGGTTTTTGCTTTTAGCCATACGCCCATTATTTCGACGTTTGCCATCGACAGACGGGAAAATTTTGGCGATCAGGCCATGGATAAATGCAAAAAGATCATGAAGGTCGCCTATCTGATTATCTGCCTGAGCGTGCTGTTCTTTGTCTTTAGCTGCCTGCTCTCCATTCCGCCGTCATACATTGAAGACGCGCGCAACGAAGGCGTTACCATCCTTTCCGCGCTCTCGATGATGCCCAATGCGCCGGCCTGGCTCTCTATTTCCGGTATTATCGTTGCCGTCGTGGCCATGTCGAAATCTTTCCTCGGCACCTATTTCGGCGTCATCGAGGGCGCAACCGAAATGGTAAGAACCACCCTACAGCAGGTTGGCGTGAAAAAAAGCCGGGCGTTCAATCGCGCACTATCTATCATGCTGGTTTCCGGGATTACGTTTATTATTTGCTGTATTAACCCGAATGCCATCTCTATGATTTATGCCATTAGCGGCCCGCTCATTGCGATGATTCTGTTTATTATGCCCACGTTGTCAACGTACCTGATACCGGCATTGAAACCCTACCGTTCAGTAGGTAATTTCATTACGTTGGTCGTCGGTTTACTTTGCGTATCGGTGATGTTTTTCGGCTAAAGTAAAAGATAGCCGGGATATAACTCCCGGCTATTTTATATAAGAATCCAGCACCTTTAATATTACGTCCAGATCTTCTTCACGTCTGGCTTCATCACTCTGATGAACGATATGTTCGGTCAGATGCCCTTTAATCACCTCGCGCATTAAGCCATTTACCGCGCCGCGAATCGCCGCGATCTGTTGTAACACGGCCGCGCATTCATGCGGTTCATCCAGCATTTTTTTTAGCGCTATCACCTGTCCCTGAATCTTGCTGGTTCTGGCTTTAAGCTTTTGTTTGTCCCGGATGGTATGTGACATTGCAACACCTCACTAACATTAACGAATACAAATTATAGCATTACGATGCTACTGGGGGGTAGTATTCCATACTGGGGGGGAGTAGAATGACACCCACATAAAACAACTAAGAATCATTCTCATGGGTGAATTTTCGACACTTCTTCAGCAAGGAAACGGCTGGTTCTTCATTCCCAGCGCCATTTTATTAGGTATTTTGCACGGGCTTGAACCAGGGCACTCCAAAACTATGATGGCGGCTTTTATCATTGCCATTAAAGGTACGGTTAAACAGGCTGTCATGCTCGGTCTGGCAGCAACGCTTTCTCATACCGCGATCGTCTGGTTAATCGCTCTGGGTGGGATGTATCTTAGCCGGGCATTCACCGCACAATCAGTGGAACCATGGCTGCAGTTAATTTCTGCGATCATTATTCTGAGCACCGCGTGCTGGATGTTCTGGCGGACATGGCGAGGCGAGCAGCAGTGGCTGGCGGGAAACCATCATCACGACCACGACCACGACCACGACCACGACCACGACCATCATGGTCACATACATCCGGAAGGCGCAACGTCAAAAGCGTATCAGGATGCCCATGAACGCGCCCATGCTGCCGATATTCAACGCCGTTTTGATGGTCAAACAGTGACTAATGGACAGATCCTGCTATTCGGCCTGACCGGAGGGCTTATCCCCTGTCCGGCTGCGATCACTGTTTTACTGATTTGTATCCAGCTTAAAGCGTTTACGCTGGGCGCCACGATGGTGCTGAGCTTTAGTCTTGGCCTGGCATTAACGCTGGTGACGGTAGGCGTTGGCGCGGCGATAAGCGTTCAACAGGCAGCAAAGCGCTGGAGTGGTTTTTCGACGCTTGCCCGGCGGGCGCCCTATTTTTCGAGCATTCTGATTGGTCTGGTCGGCGTGTATATGGGAATTCATGGCTATACCGGGATCATGCAGTAAATATGTAACGCTTCTGCTCAGGCCGTATCATTCACGTCGGGTTTCATTCCAGAAGCGTTTTTACTTATCAAACGGTATGAAAGGCCATACATTCAGCGTCCCGCCTGAATTCTGTGTTTTACTCCACTACACCACAGGCAAAACATACCCCACCGCCACCGGGTTTAGCCGGAGTGTCAGTGTTTCTGGATAGGGTTGCCGGAGGCGGGTTATTGCGGAGCGATAAACGGAGTTCGCTGCAGTGATTTACAAAACCGGGTACCAAACAGCAGTTCCCGTAATCGGTTCCGCATTCCCAGCTTCACCAGTAACCGGTATTTGTCCTGCCAGATTTGCTTCTCCTGCGTATTCAGCCTTCCACACAACGCTGACAGCCTTCCCCGTCCACGGTAAACTTCCTGAAGCAAGCGTAACTGGGCCAGGCTCACTCCGCATGCCAGTATCTCCCGGTGCATCAACTGGTCCATATAGTTCATCAACCGCTTCGGATTGTTAAATATCGGTGGCACTTCCAGAAAGCCCGTCACCGGAGCCGGAGATAACAAAAAGGCGTCCAGCGCTCCTGTCCTGCGCAGGCGTGCGCCCCCGGCCCACTGTTCACCCCGCCGCCCCCGGATAAGTATCTCCGCCAGTTCCGGCTCCAGCAGCGCCGGGATGCCGCCGTATACCTTCAGTACCACCCGGTCGCTGAAAAACAGCTCATCGCTGATAATCATAACCGGGTAGTCCGGCAGTATCTGTCTCAGGGAATAGAACAAAAAGAGATGTTCACGGGGACGCAGACACAGTATCAGTATGGCCTCCGGTTTCCGACGTAATTGCTGCAACAGAACAGGCTGCCTGTATGCGGTTTCACAGTTGCAGCCCGGCATAAATCTCCGGACCAGGTGTGCCACGGCGATCGTCACCGGCCAGCAGTCACCGTAAACGATAATCTGCCGGGCCGGTATCCGGTTATGTTCCGTCATCCTCATCCTCCTTCTTTTTCAGGATCTTCCCCGCATTTCTGTTACTGCACAGCCGGTTCCACAGTTCATTTGCCATCGACCTGTCACCATTACCGACCCGGCGTTTTGATACCGGCGGCGGTCCGGCTTTTTCACGACGCGTGGACGGGGTGGGACTGTCAAGAACCCGGATAACATAAATCTCATAGCGTCGTGCTTTATTGGGCAGGGTCTGGTGACGGCAGATGCTGACCACCCGCGATGTTTTGCTTCGCAGATAGGCAATCAGGTAGCTGGCCCGTCTGGCCGTGATGTGAAACGCCTCTGCTATCTGGTTACGCTGAACCCAGTTCTGCTGCAACAGGCACCAGTGTGCCACGATGATATACAGGGGCTCGCCGGCATACTGGCGGACACTTACCGGAATAAAACAGGCATCATGGTTGGTCTGTCCGGGATAATGAATATCGTTACCTGAAAAAACTATCTTCCCTTTTGATTTATCAGAAGACATGCAAACTCTCCGTTTTTTTAGTGAAAAAGACCGAGAAGAAAAAAATAATCATAAAGATAAATTTATAGCTATTTTTTAATTAACTATCAGGAAATGGTATTTAATCCTGCTAATTGTAAGTAACAATCACTGTCATTGCGGCTGAAAAAGCACCTGTTTTAATTACCGCACCGGGTATAGCTTCGACCTTTGCTTTATACTGTTTTATAATTCTGCCACCGGCACCGTTATCAAGATGGATAGATCCCATATCTGTTTTCACATTAAATTTAACTGGTGTGTTATTATCCACATCCATTACCGACAGTCTGAAACCATTGTTTTCTTGTTTATTATTCTTAAGAATCACGGTGCTGTCAGCATCTGCCAGTGCCAGACCGTTGGTCCTGAACTCTATAGCCAGTGGGGCGACGAACGGGATCTGCGTTCCGACATTCTGTTGTGCTGTAACGGTGAAAGGTACTTCCCTGGGCACCATGGTTTCCTTATATTCCGTATAAAAATGTCCAAGATTGACAACAGAGGGAGAAATAATAACCCTGCCAGAATTGTCTGGAATAAACCTGATATTAAAGGCAGAAACGGTTAAAGATGTGTAAGGAACAGTTGGTGGCCCAACAGAAATCCCAGGTTGTGTTGGGTTATAGGGTAAAATATGAATCACAGTTGCCGGAATGTTTATGTTCACAAAAGTATTTTTAAAAGAGGATTCGACAAATATACGTAACGTAAGGGTTCCGCTCAGATTATATGTTTTCTCAGGCGCCATCCATTGCCCGAATGTTTTTGACTTGCCCCACCCAGAAAACCCTGCCTGTATCTCCTTCCATGTAAATGTGACTGGCGCCAGACTCCCTTCCTGAGCAATGATATCCATTCCCAAACCGGTACTTTTTAGCGCATTTACTACCTGCCCCATACCGGAAAGATACATAGCTGCGGAGTAACTAAGTGAACCAAAACTGCTCCATTTTGTATAGCAGGTATAACTGATCGGAACGGTAACCCTCTGTAGTTCCTGCCCTTGTAAATATTGTCCTCCCTTCAGACTGATATTCTGAATATTTACATTTCCATTGGCATCACATTTTGACCAGTCATAGTTTGCCCTCGCAGAATCACAGACAGCAAAGAAAAGAAACACACCTGACAGTATCAGTGATTTCATATTGAATAATCGTCCTGTCATGATGTCGCCCCTGCGTCCTTAAACGCGCAGTTCAGGGCATCGCAGGCGTAGCGGTTCATCTGCAGTCCACCGTAATCATCAATATACCCCACCCACAGCGTCCGGGTTTCTGCCGGCAGAACAGCCTTTAAAGGCAGGCTCCCCAGGGGCGGCACCATCACGCCCTCGCGGAAACCGCTGAGCCTGTGGCTGCGGTCTGCTCCCAGCCACGCCACAGTGATGTAGTACGGCGTCGGGTTTCTGAGGGTCAGATGTCCCGCATTCCGCTCAGCAGTCAGCTTTCTTTCCGGCTGGTCACTGCTGCTTCTGATAATGGCTTTCGGACGGTAAAACAGTTTCAGCTGACTCTGCATGGCCAGCTGCAGGACGTTGTCGTCTTCCGGCTTCGGGGGAACGCCCCGCACGTTAAACCAGAACAGTGTTTCCCTGTCCTGAGGGAGCTTATCTGTCAGCCCGCGAACCTGGGTGATGCGGACCTGGGATTTCTGTCCGGCATCAATACGCTGCAGCGGCGGCAGCGCCATCAGCGCATCGGTTCTCCCCCCGTCAGCATCCGTCACCCAGGACTGCGCCAGGAACGGCGTGGTTTTGTCATCGTTATTCAGCGTGATGGCCACCGTTTTCTGCGGCGCATCCATGATAATACGGGTCCGGTCGACATTGACGGCCGCCGGGCTGCACTGGCTCCATGCTGCCGCCAGCGCGAGTAAAATCACACGGCTTCTTCTGCTGTTTTTCACCTGTTTTCTCCGTTAGTCCTGCTCTGTGACAGGGATATTTTTATCTGCAGGGCAGTAACAGCGGCCCCCGACTGAGTGTCACCGTTTCCGGCAGGGTGAGTTTGCACTGCACCCGGCCATCCCAGGACACGTTTAGGGTCCGGCGGTCTTCCCCGCTGAGACCTGTCAGGTAGGCCAGACCGTCATCTCCGACCATCCCCGCGGTTCTGCCGCTTTTCCCGGACACTACCAGAGCGCCAAACGGCGGACTGGCGCCATCAGCCAGTCGGATATGACCGAGCACCTGCTCCCCCTGGCTGGCGTCAATCTTCCGGTAGCCCACCGCGCCCTCCGTCAGCACCTGGCTGATGACGGAGCTGCTGACGTCCACGTCCTCCGGCAGGGCGGCCACATCAACCGAAATATCGCTGCGCCGATAGCTGCTGCCGGCGCTCACCACGCCCACCCCGAAGCGGTTGGTCACCCCGCTGTTGCCGTTCACCGGCACACCGGCCACGTCTCCGGTATCTATCATCATGCGAGGCTCATTCCCGGCCATCGACTGGCTGAAGGCGGCGCCGTGGGCGGTGGCGGTCACCGAGCCGTACCAGCTCAGGCCCAGGCTGCGGTACTGTCCGGGCTGCAGGGTGGCGTCCGCTGCCGCCTGACCCCACGGCAGACGGCTCTGCACGCTGCCGCTAAAGCTGCTGTTACTGCCGGTGTCATAGCGGTTATGACCGGCGCTGATGTTCCATGTGGTATCCGGGTTATGGAAATCGCTGTAATTCACGGTCTGCTGCAGGCCGCCCCGGTTATCCTTCTGCACGCTGTAGCTCACCTGGCGGCTGTCACCCCACGGGATACTGATGGTGGCGTAGACCTGGTTCTGGCTCCCCCCGCCGGTGTACTGGTTACGGGCAAACGACACCGAGGCCGAGAGCCCCTGAAGGTCGCCGAGACTGAACACTTTGTTGAAGCTGAGCATGTAGTTATTGTTGGACTGTGCGTTCCAGTAATTGAGCCGGCTTACCGAGAGGGCCGCGCTCATGTTGAGTACCGGAACGGACTGGCTGTAAGTCACGGTGTAGCTCTGTTTTTCATGCCATGCATCGCCGCCGTCGGTGGCCCGACGCTGCAGGTACTCCGGCATGGAAAGAAAATGGCGGTCCGAAAAGCGGTATCCGACGAACGCCAGGGTACTGCCGGTTTTATCAAACGTTTTGGCATAGTTGATACGGTAGCTGTAACCGGACTGCTTCTGCCCATGCGGCAACCGTGCATCTGAGCGGGTGACGTCCGCAGACAGAGCGCCCAGCAGCCCCATATTCTGGCCGATCCCGAGCGCCGCGGACTGGTAGTCGCCGGTGGAGGCAATGAGGCCGCCATACAGCGACGTGTTGTTAAATGCTCCCCAGGTGGCCTCCCCGAGCAGGAAGTCAGGGCTGACCGTGCTGTTGTTATGCGTCCCGCCGTACAGCGGACGTCCGGCGGCCACCTTATAGCGAACCTGTCCCTGGCGTGCCATAAAGGGGACGCTGGCCGTGTTGACCTGCCAGGTCCGGACGCTACCGTCGCTTTCCCGGACGCTGACATCCAGGTTGCCGCTGATATTCTGGCTCAGGTCGGGAAGCTCAAAAGGCCCCGGCGACACCCGGGTCTGGTACAGAATGCGACCATTCTGGCTGACGGTGACCTGTGCATTACTGTTCGCAATGCCGCTAATTTTCGGGGCATACCCCTGAAGAGAGGGCGGCAGCATGCGCTCATCGCTGGCCAAAGTGAGCCCGGCAAAGCGGAAGGAGTCAAAAATAGCGGAGCTGAGGTACGTCTGTCCGAGCGTCAGTTTTGAGCGCAGTGCTGGCAAGGCACGGAACAGATACGTCTGCGGCAGATAAAAATCGGACTGTGATGCGCCCTGCCCACTGTCAAAACGGCTGTACTGGTAATCGCTCCGCAATCGCCAGGCGCCGAGATTAAACCCGGCGGTGCCGTAGAGGCTGTAGCTGGTAGAGGTTTCCCCCTGCTGCGGCATATAGCGGTTGACCATCAGGCTGTAATCAAGCAGGCCGGCGGTGACGCCGTCGCTCCAGCGTGAAGGGGGCACCCAGTCCGGGTCCTGATAACGCATCCAGGCCTGGGGAATAATGAAGGTCAGACGCTGATTTTCAGCGCTGTACCGTACCTGACTGTCAGCGGAGCGCAGCTCAAGGCATTGCCCGTCCGGGATACCGGTAACGGGTTTCAGGCCATGAATAATCTTATCCTTAAGACCCAGCATGGCCACCATGTCTGTTGTCACACAGATGACGGCCGCGTCGAGTCCGGCAACCGGTACAACCCTGACCGGATACTGTTCCCGTACCGGCTGGTCATTGAGCCAGATATCGAGAATATAGTTACCGGGCGCCACATACCCCTCGCGGCTGAAGGCCGTGAGGTCCACGTTAGACAGGTTCCCGCTGTCCAGCAGGCTGGCATTGAACTCCGTGGCCTGCGACTTCAGGACGGAAAATGTCAGGGTAATCAGAATGGCAAGCCGGGTAATTTTCATGGCATGGCGCTTTCGTGTTGTCGTCCGTGTAACAGACAGCCCGCAGGCGTGGTCAGATATGAAAGCCGCCCGAAACCCTCCGTGGACGGCTTATCCCTGTCGTTATTTACCGCGTAAAAATCACAGGTATTTCAGCTTGTAGGTGACGGAGGCGTTGACATCACCGGGGGTGACGCCAGTGCTCAGGGCAATCAGGCGGGCAAAGAAGTTGAGTTCGTTATTACCATTTTGCAGTTGCTGAGCTTCGCCATCCGGCATCGGGGTGTTGGGCTCGATAATTGTGGAGTTGTCACTTTTTAATAGCTGGACACCAACATGCTCAGCGCTGCCGGTACTGATGTATGCGTGATGAGTGCTGTCTCCCGTGCCAGAAAAAGAAACAGTCACTTTAGACATTAGCCCTGCGGAGCCAGGTACATCGGAGCTACCCGCATCGAAAGCACAGTTCTGCAGGTGAATGGTGAACGGTTTTGAGTCCGTAGTTGCGTCAGCGGTATTCAGTTTACGGTAAGAAATCTGTCCAAACGGAACAGTAATCGCATCGTCACCCGGTGCGACATCACAGGGTGAGTTGGTGATAGTGCCGGTGAAGGTAATTTTACCTGAGCCGAACGGGCCTGCTGTGGGCGTTGTACCGGCGGCAAATACAGAAGCGCCATACATCATACCGGCAGCCGCCATGGCAAGTATTATTTTATTACGCATAGATAATATGTCCTTTGGGTGAATGAGAATTATTTTGCAAAGGCTGAAAACAACTCTGAGGGTATTAATGAAAGCGTTCAGAAAAGATTCGCATGAATAATAAACGCCTGGTGTTAAACGAAGCACCTGAACTTTCCATCGAAAAATATTGATTTCAGCTAATGCCTAATCAGTTGTAAGAAAATTCTCATTCAAATTAAAACAATAAAAATAGATCGATACGATCGATGATTATGATCGTAATTTAAGAATAATCATCAAAGAAATACTTTTTAATGTAATTATAAGCGGGTGAATACCTAACAGACAGATATTCGCAGCGGACATGAAATATTTTGTAATATATTATCGGGAATGTATGTTTTGCTTTTCCATTACACTGGATATTTACAAAACATAATACTAATCATATATAACAATGAAATTACTGGTAGCATAAAAAACTGGATATAACGCAAGTAAAAGGCATTTAATTCCAAAACATTAACTTAATAAATCATTATGAACCATCATAAGTGGAAGGAATAAAAAATAATAAATGAAATGATATTCTTCTGTATTTGTGATGGGCATCACAATAGATATAAATGCAGGTACCCTGACATTACTGAACTTCACGGATGAATTTTAAAAACAATGCCGACAGCAAAGAGCAAACTGGTAATAGCTGTCAGACATAATGCTGCCTGCTGTAATATATACAGCAGGCTGGGGGATATTAATGCGCGGCGTCGTGCTGCACGGGGGGCGTGGGTGATTCCTGAACTGACTGAGAGTCTACAACTATGCCATCCTGAGCTGATTTCAGTAATAGACCTGCCTGATAGTATTTTCCTTCGTTCATCAAGGAAAGCGCTGTGGTCACATCCTTACGGGTTTGCTGAAGAGGAATGAGTTCCTGATTTTCAATAACACTGACGCCTGCTAGTTTCAGGGCCTCTATAGTCCCTTTTTTATCTCCTTCTTTCATTTTCTGGTTTGCTTTATTAATAGCATCATTTTTCTGGCCCGCAGGGAGATAATCTTCTGCTACCGTAATCGATGAATTTATCCGAATATAGTGGTCTCCTTCAACTGGGGCTTTTTTATCTGATTTGACATACAGCTTCCAGTCAGTGCTGTCATCGTTCAGGAGTTTTTCTGCTTGCGCAGCCAGTTGTTCCGCCTTTTGGGTCCGACCATTAAACAACTCGAATCGCGACATTCCGATATCACGCATGGCCTGCCAGGCCTGTCCGGATATCTTGTCATTATTCAGAGTAACGTTATCAGTCATGTTTGTTGCGGCCATAATATTTCCTGAAAACAGGATAAACATCAGCGCAACGCCTGGCATAATATGGCTTTTCATAATCCATCATCTCCACAAAGTAACATTTTTTATCGTATTATCCTATTCAGAACCGGTAACCCACGCCAAGATTAAAGCCGTTGCTATTAAGGCTTCCGCTGTTATGGGTAGCATCAAAATCCGCTCCCTCATAACCCAGAGTTATAGCGACACTACTGACCGGGGTATAAGCCACGCCAGCAGAATAACCATATCCGACCTTACTGTCGGACTCATTTATCCCGTGATCACGCTGATGCAATAATACGGGGCCCACTTGACTATACAGACTTAACTGGTTATTTATTTTCCATGAGGGGCCTGCAAGCAGGGAGTAATAACGGGTTGTTACACGACCATTACTGCTTTCATCGGAATAGCGCTGGCTTCCATTTAGCCATGCAAATGAGGTTGTCAGCCCCCAGTCCGGTGACATTTCATAGTTGTTTGCCAGCCGTACCCCACGCAACGTCCCGGCGTGATTAGTATGGGACTGGGCGTATCCAAGTGAAAATGTACTGGCATTATCGTCTGCCCATACCGGACTGGCTGCAGCAGACAGCAGAACAATACCGGTACTTCCGGCTAATAGCATTTTGTTCATCTTCTTCTCTCCGGTTATTTTACCTGATGCCTTACTGGCATGTATTAAGTTAAAATCTTTCCGTGATAACAAACTATAAATAAATCTTTTAAATTATGAGCACTGTTACGCCAGCAAATAACTTTATCTCCGGCTGTCGGGAGGCTATTCACGAAAATATATCTAGGCCAGAAACAGTATTTAATAATAAATAAACTGGAAAATAAAAACTGACAAAAATAGAAGTTCACTGATATATACCAAAAATAATTTGAGTTGCTGAAAGGCGGCAAGGGAGTGAGTCCCCGGGAGCATAGATAACGCTGTGACCGGGGAGAGCAACAAATCTGCCGGGAGCAGACTTGAACGTCGCGTGCGACGGCCCGTCAGGGCGAGGCCCATGGATGGACTGAGTAATCCGTAGCCAACACATAAGCAACTTGAAGTATGAAGGGTATATAACGGGAAAGAAGGCATATCGGCCTGGTAAATCAACGTCTGTGATTTAAGTTGCAGGAAACGGCTATGGAGAGGGGGATGCGGCAGTTATCGGGCAGTAACGGCATTGTTCAGTGAGTATCCAGGAAAAAAAGAAGGGAGCGGTACTCCCTTCGTAAACATGTCAGAATACGACATTTTGGTACTCTTTTATTTATTATCTGGCCGTAAAAGTTATGCTGTTGGCAGATATCTCCAGTCAACATAAAAAATACCACCAGCTAAAAATGTGATGCAAACCACCATTAAGCAGGTAACCAAATTGACTGTGCCACTAAATCCGGAAAAGAGTTTGAATCCGGGGATAACATCTGATGCAGAAATTAGCACCAGTCTTCGATTCGGATACCCGGAATGCGTTCAAATTCGCGGAGATTGTTTGTGACGACGACCAGTCCGCGGCTACGGGCATGGCCAGCAATCATCTGGTCATAAGGCCCGACAGGTGTTCCCTTGCGGGCCAATTCGGCACGGATTTGACCGGTATGTATCGCTGCCTGTGTATCGTAATCCAGAACCTCAAGGCGGGAGATAAATCCCTCCACGACGGCAAGATTACGCTCCGGCGCCAGGCTTTTTTCAGCACCGTAAATCAGCTCCATTAAGGTGATGGAGCTGATACACATTCGGGATGTATTGAGGTTGAAGCGTTCTCTGATGTGTTCGGGCTTATTTTTGATGGTGAAAATACAAGTATTGGTATCAAGCATGAATTTCAGCATCAGAATCCTTCCCGTTCCTGTACTGCGGGTTGTTCTCTGGTGCTCATAAAATCAGTACTGGCGCCTTCGCCATCGAACCAGCTGTCCCAGGATTCTCCGACTGGAGTAATGATTCTGCTTCTACCAACCGCAATGATTTCGACATGTTTCACATCCTCCGGAAAGGATATCGATTTAGGCAATCTGACTGCCTGGGTCCGGTTACTAAAAAAAAGTGTTGTGTGCATAACTGCCTCCTTTCTGGATATACAACGCGTATATCCATTATGAGTAGAGGCGATGTATATGTCAAAGAGATATACAGGAAAAAATAATCCAGTCACATGACGCGCACTCCGCAGGGCATCCTTGTCCAACCCCGGCAATCGGGGAAAGCGAGTTTCCCCGACTCCGGCATTTCTGAATACATCCAATGAAGGAAATACCATGCAAACAATGCATAAAAAACATATGTGCCCATGGCTTCTGCCCGGTTTGCTCGGTCTGGCTCGGTGTGCGCCAGTACCGCATACTTACGCAGCCATCATTGAGGCAGGATTTTATCCGGAAGGTACAGATCTCCAGCTTGTTCTTAAGATAATTGAGACCGCGCGACAGGAAATCCGTCTGATGGACTATTCCTTCACCTCTTCGGAGGCGGATCGTTAACCAGAATGGGGTTACATAAGAAACGGCAGACGTTCAGACAGGAAAAATTGCTGTAAATTCGTGGAGTTAGTAGACATTAGAAGGTAGTTGTCTGGAGCGGGCGAAGGGAATCGAACCCTCGTATAGAGCTTGGGAAGCTCTCGTTCTACCATTGAACTACGCCCGCTTTGAGATGCGTAAGGCATTATAAACCTTACGCTCTGGTTGGCAAGAGACTTACTGGCTGACTGGCGATTAATTCGCCGTCAGCACTTCGGTTTACTCCCCTGCGGCGGCAGATAACGCAGCGGATCGATGGCCGTCGCCCGGTAGCGAATCTGGAAGTGTAGTCTTACGGATGCGGCATCCGTGCTGCCCATCGTAGCGATTTTTTGCCCCGCTTTAACGCTTTGTCCATTATTAACCAGCATGGTGTCATTATGAGCGTAAGCCGTAATGTAATCTTCATTGTGCTTAATCATGATGAGATTGCCGTAACCGCGCAGCTGGTTCCCGACATAGACAACTTTACCCGCTCCCGCCGCATAAACAGGCGTTCCGCGCGCGCCCGCAATATCGATCCCCTTATTTCCGCCCTCCGCGGTGGAATAAGGTAAAATCACTTTACCGTTAGCAGGCCATACCCAACAACGCTGCCCCACCGGCGGCCAGGAGGATTTTGGCACCGAAGATGACGGTCTGACCGCAGCAGTTTTTGTTGCTGTTTTATTGCTGGTTTTGCGTGTTGAACTGCTACTCTTTGCGCTGCCGCGCACTTTAATTCGCTGCCCCACCTCAATAGTATAAGGCGGAGAAATGCCATTCAGTCGGGCCAGTTCTTTCACGCTGGTTCCCGTAGCGCGCGATATACGATACAACGTATCGCCGCGCTTAACGGTATAGACGGAGCCGGAATACGTTCCTGAGCCGGAATTACTGGAACACCCCGCCAGCAGCAGCCCTGTGCATAACAGCACCGCAATACCCAGGCTATTTTTGTTCAGGCGTCCTGCGCTCAAAACCATTCCTCACTCTATTGACAGACGCCTTATGATAGCAGCCAAATGCCGTATGCCCAATCCATTGACGCCGGAAAGGGTCCGCGCGGATGATGATGCCGCGAATATCCGATATGCCAGCATAATATCGACTCACGGCACAATGGTGCTCGTCTGCGTTCTGTCAGGGCCTGTTTTGGTAATGCCTTTCTTTCTGTTATGCGCTACGCTGATCGTCTGAGTATATGGCCTGGCCATGCTGCCGGGTCATTTTAATTTTCAGGAGCTTTCATGACTGAGGAACATGTCGTTTTATTGGATGAGCAGGATAAGCCTTCCGGCACACTGGAAAAGTATGCGGCTCATACGCTTAATACGCCTTTGCATCTGGCTTTCTCCTGCTGGCTATTTAACGAAGATGGTCAGTTGCTGGTAACACGACGGTCGCTGAGCAAGAAAGCCTGGCCAGGCGTGTGGACGAATTCGGTTTGCGGTCATCCGCAACAAGACGAAACCACCGAAGAGGCGATCATCCGCCGTTGTCGGTTCGAACTCGGCGTGGAAATTACCGATCTCACCCCCGTCTATCCGCACTTCAGCTATCGGGCGACAGATCCAAACGGTATTGTGGAAAATGAAGTCTGTCCGGTATTTGCCGCGCGGGCAACCAGTGTGTTACAGGTTAACAGCGAAGAGGTGATGGACTATCAGTGGAGCGAATTTAAAAGCGTATGGAAAAGCCTTCTCGCTACGCCGTGGGCATTTAGCCCGTGGATGGTCATGCAAGCGTCAGACGAACAAGCGCGTGAACGACTGCTCAATTACTGCCAGCGTTAAAGATTGCCTGATGGCGCTACGCCTGAACAAAGAGATGCCGGATGGCGGCTAATGCCCCATCCGGCAATTTACATCTTATTTCACCGGACGCATCGCCGGGAACAGAATAACGTCGCGAATCGTGTGGCTGTTAGTAAACAGCATCACCATACGGTCGATACCAATTCCCAGACCCGCTGTCGGCGGTAAACCGTGTTCCAGCGCCGTCACGTAGTCTTCGTCGTAGAACATGGCTTCGTCGTCGCCCGCCGCTTTTGCATTAACCTGATCCAGGAAACGCTGCGCCTGGTCTTCCGCATCGTTCAACTCGCTAAAGCCATTGCCGATTTCACGACCGCCGATAAAGAACTCGAAGCGGTCAGTGATTTCCGGGTTCACATCATTACGACGCGCCAGTGGAGACACTTCAGCCGGATATTCGGTGATGAAGGTCGGCTGAATCAGATGCGCTTCAGCGACTTCGTCAAAGATCTCGGTGACGATACGGCCCAGACCCCAGCTCTTCTCGACGTGAATGCCGATGCTTTCAGCAATCGCCTTCGCGGAATCGAAGTTGTCCAGATCAGCCATATCTGTTTCCGGACGATATTTCTTGATCGCTTCACGCATGGTCAGTTTTTCGAACGGCTTACCGAAGTCAAACACTTCATCACCGTACGGAACCTGGGTGGTGCCCAGAACATCCTGCGCCAGCGTACGGAACAGAGACTCAGTCAGCTCGATCAGGTCTTTGTAGTCCGCATACGCCATATAGAGTTCCATCATGGTGAACTCAGGATTATGGCGCACGGAGATGCCTTCGTTACGGAAGTTACGGTTAATTTCGAATACGCGTTCGAAGCCGCCAACCACCAGACGCTTGAGGTACAGTTCCGGCGCGATACGCAGGTACATGTCCAGATCCAGCGCGTTGTGATGGGTGATAAACGGACGGGCAGACGCGCCGCCTGGGATCACCTGCATCATCGGCGTTTCGACTTCCATAAAGCCGCGAGCAACCATAAACTGGCGAATACCAGCCAGGATCTTCGAACGGGTTTTGAAGGTGTTACGGGATTCATCGTTAGAGATGAGATCCAGATAACGCTGGCGATAGCGCGCTTCCTGGTCCTGCAGGCCGTGGAATTTATCCGGCAACGGACGCAGCGCTTTCGTCAGCAGGCGCAGTTCGGTGCAGTGGATAGACAGCTCGCCGGTTTTGGTTTTGAACAGCTTACCTTTCGCGCCGAGGATATCGCCAAGATCCCACTTCTTGAACTGCTCGTTGTAAACGCCTTCCGGCAGATCATCGCGCGCCACATACAGCTGAATGCGGCCGCCTACGTCTTGCAGGGTAACAAAAGAGGCTTTACCCATAATACGGCGAGTCATCATACGGCCCGCGACGGACACTTCAATATTCAGCGCTTCCAGTTCTTCAGCTTCTTTCGCGTCAAACTCTGCGTGCAGTTGGTCTGAGGTACGGTCACGACGGAAATCGTTCGGGAACGGGATACCCTGCTCACGCAGTGCAGCCAGCTTCTCGCGACGTGCCTTCATTTCATTGTTGAGATCGACTACCTCGTCAGCGCCCTGTGCGTTTTGTTCAGACATGTTGATTCCTCATAGCCCTGCTTTCAAACTTGCTTCGATAAATTGATCCAGACTACCGTCCAGTACCGCCTGTGTATTGCGGGTTTCCACCCCAGTACGCAGGTCTTTAATGCGGGAATCGTCCAGGACATAGGAACGAATCTGGCTTCCCCAGCCGATATCGGACTTAGTGTCTTCCATCGCCTGTTTTTCAGCGTTCTTTTTCTGCATCTCCAGTTCATAAAGCTTCGCTTTCATCTGCTTCATGGCCTGGTCTTTGTTTTTGTGCTGCGAACGGTCGTTCTGGCACTGCGTCACGATCCCGGTGGGAATATGGGTGATACGCACGGCGGACTCCGTACGGTTAACGTGCTGACCGCCTGCGCCAGACGCGCGATAGACGTCGATACGCAGATCCGCCGGGTTAATGTCGATATCGATATCGTCGTCCACTTCCGGATACACAAATGCGGAGCTAAACGAGGTATGACGGCGACCGCCGGAGTCGAACGGGCTTTTACGCACCAGACGATGTACGCCGGTTTCAGTGCGCAGCCAGCCATAGGCATATTCGCCGGAGATTTTGATAGTCGCGGACTTAATGCCGGCGACTTCCCCTTCCGACTCTTCAATGACTTCTGTCTTGAAGCCGCGCGCTTCCGCCCAACGCAGATACATACGCAGCAACATGCTGGCCCAGTCCTGCGCTTCAGTACCACCAGAACCGGCCTGAATATCGAGATAGCAATCGGCGCTATCGTACTCGCCGGAGAACATCCGACGGAATTCCAACTGCGCCAGTTTCTCTTCCAGCGTATTCAGTTCCGCGACGGCTTCGTTAAACGTCTCTTCGTCGTCAGCTTCTACCGCCAGTTCCAACAGCCCGGAAACGTCGTCCAGCCCCTGAGTCATTTGATCAAGCGTATCGACGATCGCTTCGAGCGATGAACGCTCTTTTCCCAGCGCCTGCGCGCGCTCAGGTTCGTTCCAGACATCCGGCTGTTCCAGCTCGGCGTTTACTTCTTCCAGACGCTCTTTCTTAGCATCGTAGTCAAAGATACCCCCTAAGAACGTTGGTGCGTTCCGTGAGGTCCTGAATGCGGTTATTCACCGGGTTAATTTCAAACATGGTCTGATTTCTTTTATTTGACTTGTCAAAATGCAGTTATAAGGGCGAAATATTAGCGGATTTCGCCCCTTAATTACAGCGAAAGTGTTGTTAAATCGCCCCGATCATAGCGGCCAAATATCATCGATAATAATCTGTAAACTACGGTTGCCGCGAAACTCGTTAATGTCCAGTTTATAAGCCAGTTCTACCTCCCGCACGCCGTTATCCGGCCAACAGGTCGTATCAATATTAAATGCGATGCCATCCAACAGCGGGCCGCCGCCGACGGGCTCCACCATCACCTTGAGGTGGCGCTCGCCCACCAGACGCTGCTGTAGCAGACGGAAACGACCATCGAATAACGGTTCCGGGAACATTTGCCCCCACGGTCCGGCATCCCGCAACAGTTGCGCCACTTCCATAGACATCTCCGCCGCGCTTAATGGACCATCGGAGATCACCTCGCCTTGCAACAGGGCAGGATCGAGCCATTCCGTCACCAGCTCGCCAAAACGTTGCTGAAACTGCTCGAATTTATGCTCTTCCAGCGACAATCCCGCCGCCATCGCATGACCGCCGAACTTGATCATCAGATCAGGGTAAAGGGTATCCAGCCTTTCCAGCGCATCGCGCATATGCAGCCCCTGAATCGAACGACCTGAGCCTTTTAGCGTGCCGTCGCCCGCAGGCGCAAAGGCGATCACCGGGCGGTGAAAACGCTCTTTAATGCGCGACGCCAGAATTCCGACCACGCCCTGATGCCATTCAGGATGATACATCGCCAGACCGCCCGGAAGCGTTTCACTACTGCGCTCAAGCTTTTCGCACAGGATAAGCGCTTCCGCCTGCATCCCCTGCTCTATTTCTTTGCGCGTCTGGTTAAGCGCATCCAGCTCGCTGGCCAGAACACGCGCTTCGCCGAGGTTGTCGCACAACAGTAACGCCACGCCAACGGACATATCATCCAGCCTGCCGGCGGCATTCAGGCGAGGCCCCAACGCGAAGCCTAAATCACTGGCGGCAAGCTGCTGCGGATCGCGATTCGATATCTCCAGCAACGCTTTAATTCCCGGACGGCATTTCCCGGCACGAATACGACTTAGCCCTTGCCAGGTCAGAATACGGTTGTTGGCGTCCAGCGGCACAACGTCTGCTACCGTTCCCAACGCCACTAAATCCAGCAGCTCCGCCAGATTCGGCGGCGCGATGCCACGCTCGTCGAACCATCCTTTGTCGCGCAAAAATGTTCGCAACGCCAGCATCAGGTAAAACGCCACGCCGACGCCCGCCAGCGACTTAGACGGGAATTCGCAGTCGCGCAGATTGGGATTAATAATTGCTTCGGCATCCGGCAACGTGTCGCCAGGCAGGTGGTGATCGGTCACGATCACCGAAATCCCCAACGTCTTTGCATGCGCTACGCCGGCGTAGGATGAGATGCCGTTGTCTACGGTGACGATAAGCTGCGCGCCGCGCGCCTTCGCCTGATCGACCACTTCCGGGCTTAAACCGTAGCCGTCTTCAAAGCGATTAGGCACCAGATAACTGATGTTGTCACATCCCAACGCACGCATTCCCAATACGCTTAGCGCAGTACTGGTCGCGCCGTCGGCGTCAAAATCGCCAACAACAATAATGCGGGTACCTTCGCGAAAGGCGTTGTAGAGGATCTCCACCGCGTTATCTATGCCGCTAAGCTGTTGCCAGGGCAGCATTCCTTTCACGCTGCGCTCCAGTTCGCGGGCGCTACGAACGCCCCGGCTGGCATATAGACGTCGTAGTAATGGAGGAAGATCGGCGGGGAGTTCCGCCGTCTCATCAGCCTCGCGCCGACGAAGTTGTCTCTGTTGTTTCACGCGTATTATTTACCACTGGTCTGTTTTTGATGCTCATCAAGAAACGCTTTCATCTCTTTCGGTCCCTGATAGCCAGGCACCACATAGCCGTTACTCAATATAATGGCTGGCGTACCGCTGACGCCCAACTGCACGCCCAACGCATAATGATCAGCAATGTTCACGTCACAGCTTGCCGGTTTCACGCCCTTACCTGCCATGGCGTCATCAAACGCTTTGTTTTTGTCTTTGGCGCACCAGATAGATTTCATATCCTGCTCCGCCTGGCTTTCCAGCCCCTGGCGCGGGAAGGCCAGATAACGTACCGTGATCCCCAGCGCGTTATAATCTTTCATCTCTTCATGTAGCTTATGACAATAGCCGCAGGTGATATCGGTAAAAACAGTAATGACATGTTTCTCATCCGGCGCTTTATAGACGATCATCTCTTTTTCCAGCGCATTTAGCTGGCTCATCAGCAGTTTGTTCGTCACGTTTACCGGATGCGCGCCGCTTACGTCATACATCGGCCCTTGAATAATATGTTTGCCGTCATCAGTGACGTACAGTACGCCGCTGTGAGTGAGGACGGTTTTCATCCCTGCCACTGGCGAGGCCTGAATTTCCGTACTCTGAACGCCCAGCTTAGCCAGCGACTGACGGATAGCCACATCATCCGCATGGGCCACGCCTGAAAACGCCGCCGCCAGTAAAGTGAACATCATAAAACGCTTTTTCATAAACTATCCTTTCCTGTCAGCACTCATGCCCGCGGATGGTGCTGTTGATGAAGTTGACGCAAACGCTCCGTTGCGACATGCGTATAAATTTGTGTCGTCGAAAGATCGCTATGCCCAAGTAGCATTTGTACAACGCGCAAGTCGGCGCCGTGATTCAGCAAATGCGTGGCGAAAGCGTGACGTAAAACATGCGGCGATAGTTTTTCGCTATCGATTCCAGCCAGTACCGCATAATGTTTAATACGGTGCCAGAAGGTCTGCCGCGTCATCTGCTGCGCACGCTGGCTGGGGAACAATACGTCAATCGATACGCCATTGAGTAACCAGGGACGCCCATGCTCCAGATACGTTTCCAGCCAATATACCGCCTCTTCGCCTAACGGCACCAACCGCTCTTTATTGCCTTTACCGATAACCCGCACCACGCCCTGCCGCAGACTGATATCGCTCATTGTCAGCCCCACCAGTTCCGACACGCGCAAACCGGTGGCATACAGCACTTCCAGCATAGCTTTATCGCGCAACTCCAAAGGTTGATCAATAAGCGGCGCCTGCAAGAGCCGCTCAACCTGCGCCTCGCTAAGGTCTTTCGGTAAACGCTGCGGAAGCTTAGGCGAGGCCAACTGCGCGCTCGGATCATCCTCACGATACTTTTCACGGTACAGATGCTGGAAGAAGCGCCGCATAGCGCTTAACAGGCGTGCGGAGCTGGTCGCTTTGTATCCGCCCTCCACCCGTTCAGCCAGCAGCGTTTGTAAATCATCAGCCTGCGCCGTCGCAAGCGTTTTTCCGCGATGATGCAACCACGCAACGACCATCGATAAATCGCGACGATACGCTCTTAATGTATTTTCCGCCAGATTTCGTTCCAGCCACAGGGCATCCAGAAACTGCTCAATACGCGCTAAATCCTGTTCCATTCGCGCTCCCTACTTCACGCTTACTTTTGGTGCATTATGCCTCATTGTGCCGTGAATGCAGTGATTCTGTTACACTACCCGCAACGCTATAGCAGAATCGAGATGTAACGTAATGAACATGGGTCTTTTTTACGGTTCCAGCACGTGCTACACCGAGATGGCCGCAGAGAAAATTCGCGATATCCTCGGCCCGGAGCTGGTGACATTACATAACCTCAAGGATGACGCCCCCGCCTTAATGGAGCAGTACGACGTGCTCATTTTAGGCATCCCCACCTGGGATTTTGGCGAAATTCAGGAGGACTGGGAAGCCGTCTGGGAGCAACTGGACGATCTCAATCTGGAAGGCAAAATCGTTGCGCTTTACGGTATGGGCGACCAGCTCGGCTACGGCGAGTGGTTCCTGGATGCGCTGGGTATGTTGCATGACAAACTTGCCCTCAAAGGCGTTAAATTTGTCGGCTACTGGCCCACAGAAGGCTACGAATTTACCAGCAATAAACCGGTCATTGCGGATGGGCAACTGTTTGTCGGCCTGGCGCTGGATGAAACGAACCAGTACGATCTCAGCGATGAGCGTATACAGACCTGGTGTGAACAAATTCTCGGCGAAATGGCCGAACACTACGCCTGAAACCTTACTCGCTGTACTTCCCTCTCGACGGAACCGCGTTTACGCCGTTCCGTCAGTGTTGGCCTGATATCGGCTGCTGTAACAGTATCCGACGCAACTCACGCCATTCCGCTTCTTCCATGCTATCCGCCGCCAGCCATAAATGCTGATGACGTCCAGACTCTGCGCGTAAACGCAACACCATCCCGCTCTTCAGTAACCAGGGCGGACGCAAGAGCGTCCAGTCCTGCCCCTGCCAGCGTAAGCGACCGTCCATGAGTAGCTTGATCTCTCCCTGGCAGGTATTAATCCTGCGCTGGCTACGTACACAGTCAAACACGACCAGCGACAGTAGTATCATCCATAACGGGGTATAACTCAGCGGCCAGGGCATCAATAAAATCACCGCAGAAACCAGCCCATGAATGAGCAATGAGATCCACTGAGCGCGCCATGAGACGCGTAAATCAGATTGCCACAGGACCACGTTCCCGATTCCGTGTCTGAATGAGTCGGACCATCTGTTCCAGTTCAGCGTCAGCCGGTTTACCGTGATTCATTAACCAGTTAAATAAATCCGGGTCATCACTCTGCAACAAACGGACAAAAATACGCTTTTCTTCATCACTTAAACTATCGTACTCATGTTCAAAAAACGGCATGATGGAAATATCAAGTTCGCGCATACCGCGACGACATGCCCAGTGAATACGTGCTTTATTGTGAATATCCATGTTCTTCCTGCCTCGCGAAAATGAAGTACCGGGCTATTGTAACGTGTTTTTGGCGTTGTTTTACGGGAATCTCAGTAATCTGGAACGCGATCGCGAAATAAAAGCTGGGAATCAATATGTTCATCCATTTTGGATACCGTCTCGCAAAACGATCAATCCGCTCTCAATGGGCTATTTAAAGCACTTGCAATGACCGATGGCTCTTTTACCATTAACCATTATTGTTGCAGCTAACCAGGACATTATTTATGGCTTTTATCTCCTTTCCACCACGTCATCCTTCATCGTCAGCCCGCCTGCCGCTGACGCTGATCGCGCTTGACGACTGGGCGCTGTCGACCATTACCGGCGTAGACAGTGAAAAGTATATTCAGGGCCAGGTCACCGCTGACGTAAGCCAGATGACTGAACAGCAACACCTTCTCGCCGCCCACTGCGATGCTAAAGGTAAGATGTGGAGCACTCTGCGCCTGTTCCGTGAGCGCGACGGTTTCGCCTGGATTGAACGCCGTAGCGTGCGTGAAGCGCAATTAACGGAGCTGAAAAAGTACGCCGTATTTTCCAAAGTGGTCATCGCGCCAGATGACGAACGCGTATTGCTTGGCGTGGCCGGTTTTCAGGCCCGCGCGGCGCTGGCTAATGTCTTTAGCGAACTGCCCAATAGCAAAAATCAGGTGGTCAGAGACGGCGCCTCCACGCTGCTATGGTTTGAACATCCTGCGGAACGATTCCTGCTTGTCACCGATGTCGCGACGGCCAACATGTTAACGGAGAAGTTGCATGGCGAAGCCGAACTGAATAACAGCCAACAGTGGCTGGCATTGGATATTGAAGCAGGCATTCCGGTGATTGACGCGGCGAACAGCGGTCAGTTTATCCCCCAGGCGACTAACCTACAGGCGCTGGGCGGCATCAGCTTCAAGAAAGGCTGCTACACCGGACAGGAGATGGTCGCACGGGCAAAATTCCGCGGCGCCAATAAACGCGCGCTTTGGTTGCTGGCGGGCAAAGCCAGCCGGGTACCGGAAGCAGGAGAAGATCTGGAGCTACAGATGGGCGAGAACTGGCGTCGTACCGGCGCTATTCTGGCGGCGGCGCAGTTAGACGACGGTCAGTTACTGGTTCAGGCCGTCATGAATAACGATTTAGAAGCCGAAAGCGTCTTCCGCGTTCGCGACGATGCCAACACCCTGCATATCGTCCCGCTGCCCTACTCGCTGGAAGAGTGATATCACGTTAAAAGCCGGATAGCCTGATAGCGCAACGCCATCAGGCTCGCACGTGCTGTTCTCGTAGGCCGGATAAGGTACGACAGCGCCGCCATCCGGCACGGGCATCCGGGAATTACGCCTGTCCCACATACAAATAGATGGCCAGGAAGTGGCACACGCTGCCGCCCAGCACAAAGCCATGCCAGATGGCGTGGTTATAAGGTATACGTTTGCAAACATAGAAAATTACGCCCAGCGAGTAAACGACGCCACCTACCGCCAGCAGCGTCACGCCGCCTATCGCCAGCTTAATCGCCAACTGATAAACCACTATCAGCGACAGCCAGCCCATTGCCAGATACGTAACCAGTGAAAGCACTTTAAATCGGTGCGCAATCGTCAACTTGAAGAGGATACCGAATAGCGCCAGGCTCCAGATCACAATCATTAGTCCGCGCGCCAGCGGCGAATCCAGACCTACCAGCAGAAATGGCGTATAGGTTCCGGCAATGAGCAGATAGATAGCGCAGTGATCAAATTTCTTTAACCAGATTTTTGCCCGCTGATGAGGAATGGCATGATAAAGCGTTGAGGCAAGAAAAAGCAGGATCATGCTCCCGCCATATAAACTGTAGCTGGCGATAGCCGTCATACCCGCATTCGCCTCTACCGCCTGAACCAACAACAGCACCAGGCCGACAATACCAAATACCAATCCAATGCCGTGGCTAATACTGTTGGCGATTTCCTCAGCCAGCGAATATCCCTGCGTCATTAATGGTTTTTGCACCATAACTTACTCCGGAGAAACGTTCATAACGATGAACTGCGCCTCTAGCGTAACTGAGAATGGTTCCAGTGAACACATGTTAGCTAAAAATAAATTCGCAAAATTAAATTTTGCTTATTATTCAATAAGTTAATTACAAAAACTCAACTAACACGCGTTCATATTTATCGAAGGCATTTAAAATCAATCACATAAAATTGCGTCTGGTTGGGATAGATTTCAGCAATGACCCGTTTCAGCTCATCAAGCGACATATTTTCCTGTTGCGCATGTTTTTCGTTCAGCGTATCCAGCGTCACAGTTGACGTTCCTGTCACTTCGATTGTGCAAAAATAGCCATCATCTTCGAACCGCCCCACGCGTAGCACATCGCCTGCTTTAAAGTGGGACTCGGAGGCATCACGAATAGTGATGGTTTTACGCCCTGCCAGAATGTCATTCTGGAAACGTTGAAAGAAAGTAATGTCATTTGGCTGCATGTGGTTATCCCCCTGAATATGACCCCTTGAAGTGGATGTTACGATCTGAATGTGTTCTTGCCCCGACACGCGAGCACCCTGGAATTTTGCGTACGCTTTACATGTCATTTGGTGCAGAATGAATGATAACAGACTAAATAAATTGAGATTATGCAACAATGAGAAAACTCACCCTGCCAAAAGATTTTTTATGGGGCGGCGCGGTTGCCGCCCACCAGGTTGAAGGCGGCTGGAATAAAGACGGTAAAGGCCCCAGCATCTGCGACGTGCTAACCGGCGGCGCACACGGCGTGCCACGCGAAATCACCCAGAATGTCGTTGCTGGGAAATACTATCCGAACCACGAGGCGGTGGATTTTTACGGACATTACAAAGAAGACATCCGTCTTTTCGCCGAAATGGGGTTCAAATGCTTCCGTACCTCTATTGCCTGGACGCGTATCTTCCCGAATGGCGACGAATCCCAGCCAAACGAGGCCGGTCTGAAATTCTACGACGACATGTTTGATGAGTTACTCAAATACAACATCGAACCGGTCATTACCCTTTCCCACTTTGAAATGCCATTACATCTGGTACAGCACTACGGCGGCTGGACCAATCGTAAGGTCGTTGATTTCTTTGTCCGTTTTGCTGAAGTCGTGTTTGAACGCTACAAACATAAGGTCAAATACTGGATGACCTTCAACGAAATCAACAATCAGCGAAACTGGCGCGCGCCGCTGTTTGGCTACTGCTGTTCCGGCGTGGTGTATACCGAGCATGAGAATCCAGAAGAAACCATGTATCAGGTCTTACATCATCAGTTTGTCGCCAGCGCGCTGGCGGTAAAAGCGGCACGTCGCATTAACCCGCAGATGAAAGTGGGTTGTATGCTGGCGATGGTCGCGCTGTATCCTTTCTCCTGTAAACCAGAAGATGTGATGTTTGCTCAGGAGTCGATGCGTGAACGCTACGTCTTTACCGATGTGCAGCTGCGCGGCTATTACCCGTCCTATGTGTTGAACGAGTGGGAGCGCCGCGGATTTAACATCAAAATGGAAGATGGCGATCTTGAAGTGCTGCGCGAAGGCACCTGCGATTATCTTGGTTTCAGTTATTACATGACCAACGCGGTCAAAGCCGAAGGCGGTAGCGGCGATGCGATTTCCGGTTTTGAAGGCAGCGTACCGAACCCCTATGTTAAAGCCTCTGACTGGGGCTGGCAGATTGACCCGGTGGGCCTGCGTTATTCATTGTGTGAACTGTACGAACGCTATCAAAAGCCGCTGTTTATTGTCGAAAACGGTTTTGGTGCTTACGACAAAGTAGAAGAAGATGGCAGCATCAACGACGACTATCGCATTGACTACCTGCGCGCCCATATTGAAGAGATGAAAAAAGCGGTGACTTACGATGGTGTCGACCTGATGGGCTACACGCCGTGGGGCTGCATCGACTGCGTGTCGTTCACCACCGGTCAGTACAGCAAGCGCTACGGCTTCATCTACGTGAACAAGCACGATGACGGTACGGGCGATATGTCGCGTTCGCGTAAGAAGAGCTTCAACTGGTACAAAGAGGTGATTGCCAGCAACGGCGAGAAGCTTTAACTCCTGCACGTTACCCGCCAGTCGGCGGGTAACACTTTGAACGAGTCTTACCAGGTCTTACCTATTTTAAATTCCCAGCGTACATTTTCCATTTTGGTTGGCGACTTCGCTTCCTGCATTACCGGGAAGAAGGCTCCGGCACCAAACCATAATTTCAGTGAATCGACGGCAATATTAAATGACGGACCAACAACCCATTCGGTAGTTCCAGAATGGTTATTAATTACGCTGCCATTAGACAGTTTTTTCGTTCCAGAGGCATTATTGCTGTAGGCACTTTCCAGACCAAGATCCAGCGGTAAATCGCTAAACATATACCGCACCTGGGTATTCCACTGGAATTCGTTACCTCGTTTCACGTCCTGGTTACCGCGCTCAAATGGTCCCTGATAGACAAAACCCATATCCCCTTTAATGTTAGGAGTAAATAATTTTGTTAAAGTGAGTGTTACTCTTCCTCCCCAGGCGCTATTCCCAGGCAAATGATTATCTCCATCTTGCCCGGTGGGTAGTAATAATGCCCCGCCTACCGTAACCCAAAACGGATCACCTATTCGCTGGCTCATTAAAGCATAATTGACCCCCACCGATTGGTCGCCCATTCCCTCTATGTGCTCAGGAGACAGATTGTCTCGTTTGTTATTGATATAGGAACCCACAGTTGATAATTCCAGTCTGTCGGTCAAACCGTAACGAATCTTCAATAACCATATCTGGGAGTAAACATCCGGACTTCCGTGCCCCTCGATTTGATGATCTTTATCGCGAAATGAGCTATTCACGGCGGTTAATAACTTTCCTTCCGGCAATACTGAACCACCAGAAATAGCGGTATTAACTGGTGCACCTAATAGATTACTGGGATTATTTTCTCCGTCAGCTGCCATTGCATTCATTAATAGAAAATATGTCATTAATGGCAGAAATATAAATCGTTTCATTATTCCCTCCAGGTATAAAAAACAAAGCGCTAAGTTAATAAATATTTACGTTATTTATGGTTATTTTTAATTTAAATTAATAACTTGATGAATTTAATATACGGAAATTTTTGTAACTATATTGAGAGGTAAATAACGATTCCGGAGAGAAACTATTTGTAACTACATGTAAATATACTGTGTTGTTTTGATTAAATAACAGCAAGGTAAAAATGATGCACAATGAATCATTAAACTCTAAAAAGCCGGTAATTTAATTCTGGCTAATACACTGATACAAACGCCAGGTTGCCTGACAGGAGCCAACGATTTACTGTAATATATTGAATTAGTAACACTTTGTAGCCTGAATAAGGCACTCACACTGCATCCGACATAAACAAAACGCACTTTATTAACAAGCTGAAAAGGCGCCGAAGCGCCTTTAGAAAACAGTCGAATCAGTAAATTACTGGTAGTCGCTAATCGGTACGCAGGAGCAGAACAGGTTACGGTCGCCATAAACATCATCCAGACGTTTCACCGTCGGCCAGTATTTGTCTGCCACGCCTGCCGGGAATACGGCAACTTCACGGCTGTACGGATGCGCCCACTCGGCGACCAGTTCGCTCTGAATGTGCGGCGCGTTCACCAGCGGGTTATCTTCCAGCGGCCAGACACCCGCTTTCACCTGGTCAATCTCTGCGCGAATAGCCAGCATCGCATCGATAAAGCGATCCAGCTCAGCCTTACCTTCAGATTCCGTCGGCTCTACCATCAGCGTGCCCGCCACCGGGAACGACATGGTTGGCGCATGGAAACCGTAGTCGATCAGACGCTTGGCAATATCCAGCTCGCTGATGCCGGTTTCTTCTTTCAATGGGCGAATATCAAGAATACATTCGTGCGCCACACGGCCATCGCGACCGGTATACAGTACCGGATAGGCATCTTTCAGACGGCTGGCAATGTAGTTAGCGTTAAGAATCGCGACCTGGCTTGCCTGCTTCAGGCCTTCTGCGCCCATCATGCGGATGTACATCCAGCTGATTGGCAGGATAGAGGCACTACCGAACGGCGCCGCAGAAACCGCGCCCTGACGGGTTAACATGCCTTCGATTTGCACCACGCTATGACCCGGTACGAACGGTGCCAGATGCGCTTTCACGCCGATCGGTCCCATGCCTGGGCCGCCGCCGCCGTGCGGAATGCAGAAAGTTTTATGCAAATTGAGGTGCGAAACGTCCGCGCCAATAAAGCCCGGTGAGGTAATGCCGACCTGAGCGTTCATGTTCGCGCCGTCAAGGTAAACCTGACCGCCGAACTGGTGCACAACTTCACACACCTCACGGATCGTTTCTTCATACACGCCGTGGGTGGACGGATAGGTCACCATGATGCAAGAAAGGTTCGCAGCATGTTGTTCTGCTTTTGCCCGCAGATCGTCCAGGTCGATGTTGCCGTTCTTATCACAGGCGACCACCACCACCTGCATTCCTGCCATATGTGCAGAAGCAGGGTTAGTGCCGTGAGCAGAGGCCGGAATCAGGCAGATATCGCGATGCCCTTCGTTGCGGCTTTCGTGATAGTGACGAATCGCCAGCAGCCCCGCGTATTCCCCCTGTGCGCCGGAGTTAGGCTGCATACAGACGGCGTCGTACCCGGTGAGTTTCACCAGCCAGTCAGAAAGCTGGCTAATCATCTGATGATATCCTTCGGCCTGTTCCGGCGGGCAGAACGGGTGCAGTTCAGCGAATTCCGGCCAGGTGATAGGAATCATCTCGGCGGCGGCGTTCAGCTTCATGGTGCAGGAACCCAGCGGGATCATCGCCTGGTTCAGCGCCAGATCTTTACGCTCCAGCGAGTGCATATAGCGCATCATCTCGGTTTCGCTGTGGTAACGGTTAAATACCGGATGCGTCAGAATCGCATCGTCACGCAGCATACTTTGCTGAATGGAACGGCTATCAAGCGCCACGTCTTTATCCAGTGTTTCAATGTTCAGACCGTGGCTGTCGCCCAGCAAAACATTGAACAACTGCGCCACATTCTCACGGGTGGTGGTTTCATCGAGCGTAATACCCACCGCGTTATGAATATCGCTGCGCAGATTGATCTCTGTCGCTTCCGCACGCGCCAGTACCGCAGCTTTATCAGCCACTTCCACACACAGGGTGTCGAAGTAGTGCGCATGACGCAGCTTTAAGCCTTTCTGTTGCAGACCTGCCGCCAGAATATCGGTCAGGCGGTGGATACGATTCGCAATGCGCTTCAGACCGACCGGACCATGATAAACGGCATACAGGCTGGCGATGTTAGCCAGCAGTACCTGCGAGGTACAAATGTTGGAGTTCGCTTTCTCACGACGGATATGCTGCTCGCGAGTCTGCATCGCCATGCGCAGTGCGGTATTGCCCGCCGCATCTTTTGATACGCCGATAATACGGCCTGGCATGGAGCGTTTGAATTCATCTTTGGCGGCAAAGAACGCCGCGTGCGGGCCACCGTACCCCATCGGTACGCCGAAGCGTTGCGCAGAACCGAAAACAATGTCCGCGCCCTGTTTACCCGGCGCGGTAAGCAGCACCAGCGCCATAAAGTCGGCGGCGACGCTGACAATCACTTTACGGGCTTT
Organism: Salmonella sp. SAL4457; assembly: GCF_046548235.1. Taxonomy (NCBI): domain Bacteria; kingdom Pseudomonadati; phylum Pseudomonadota; class Gammaproteobacteria; order Enterobacterales; family Enterobacteriaceae; genus Salmonella; species Salmonella sp. SAL4457. The sequence continues at coordinate 332,693 of NZ_JBGDZO010000002.1, read as the reverse complement.
GAGTTCGCTAATCAGCGCGCTGTAATCGTGAATTTCGCCCGTGGAGCCAACCTGCTGCAACAGCACGCCAAACACATCCTGGTGATCCAGTGCTTTCGCCGCGTCATCCACAATGACGTCAAAGCCAAAGGTTTCGGCGCGAGTACGCACGACGTCCAGAGTTTGCGGATGGACATCAGAGGCGACAAAGAACCGGTTGGCATTTTTCAGTTTGCTGACGCGCTTTGCCATCGCCATCGCTTCAGCGGCGGCGGTCGCTTCATCCAGCAGCGAGGCGGAAGCCATGTCCAGCCCTGTCAGGTCCAGCGTCACCTGTTGGAAGTTGAGCAGCGCTTCCAGACGCCCCTGAGAGACTTCCGGCTGATAAGGAGTGTAGGCGGTGTACCAGCCTGGATTTTCCAGCATGTTGCGCAGGATAACCGGCGGTAGCTGCACGGCGGTGTAGCCCATGCCAATGTACGACGTGAAGCGCTTGTTACGCCCGGCGATGGCTTTTAATTCCGCCAGTGCGGCATATTCGGTTGCCGCCTCTCCAACCTGCGGCGGAGTCGCGAGCTGAATGTCTTTCGGCACAATCTGACCTGTCAGCGCGTTTAACGACTCGGCGCCAACCGCATTCAGCATCTCTTGTTGCTGTGCGGCGTCCGGTCCGATGTGGCGTTCAATGAAAGCGCCGCGGTTTTCAAGCTGGCTTAACGTCTGTGTCATGGGCGATGGTTCCTGAAACGTGCAGTGAATCGTGATTGTCTCTAACTCAATTGCCCGGTGGCGCTGACGCTTACCGGGCCTACGCGTGCGAAAACGAATACGCAAAATCATTCGCGTTGCAGTGAGTAGGCCGGATAAGCATTAGCGCCATCCGGCACAACATTATTCGTCTTCTAACAATGCCTCATACGCGGTGGCATCCAGCAGCGATTCAAGTTCGCTTTCATCGCTGGCTTTGATTTTAAAGATCCAGCCACCGGCATACGGTTCGCTGTTCACCAGCTCCGGGGAGTCGCTCAGCGCATCGTTTACCGCCACGATCTCGCCGCTTACCGGCGCATAAATGTCGGACGCCGCTTTTACGGACTCCGCCACGGCGCAGTCGTCGCCCGCGCTTACGGTCGCGCCGACTTCCGGCAGATCAACAAAAACCATATCGCCCAACAGCTCCTGAGCGTGTTCAGTAATGCCAACGGTGTAAGTGCCATCCGCTTCTTTACGCAGCCATTCGTGTTCTTTGCTGTATTTCAGTTCTGCGGGTACGTTGCTCATCAATTAATCTCCAAAAAAGGATGAATCACGCGACGGCTTTGCCGTTACGCACAAAAACAGGTTTAGTCACTTTTACCGGCATTTCACGGTTACGAATTTGTACAATCGCCGTCTCGCCGATGCCCGCCGGAACGCGCGCCAGCGCAATGCTGTAGCCCAACGTTGGGGAAAACGTCCCGCTGGTGATAATGCCTTCTTGCTGATTGCCCTGCGCATCGGTAAAACGCACCGGCAGTTCATTACGCAATACGCCTTTCTCGGTCATCACCAGACCGACAAGCTGCTCATGGCCTTTTTCACGCTGCATCTCCAGCGCCTCACGGCCAATAAAGTCGCGGTCAGCAGGTTCCCAGGCGATAGTCCATCCCATATTAGCCGCCAGCGGAGAGATACCTTCATCCATCTCCTGACCGTACAGGTTCATGCCTGCTTCCAGACGCAGCGTGTCGCGCGCGCCAAGACCGCACGGCTTCACGCCCGCCTCCACCAGCGCACGCCAGAAATCCGCCGCTTTTTCATTCGGCATGGCGATTTCATAGCCCGCTTCGCCGGTATAACCGGTGGTAGCGATAAACAGATCACCCGCCTGAACGCCGAAGAACGGCTTCATACCTTCTACTGCATGGCGCTGTTGGTCAGTAAACAGAGTCGCCGCTTTTTCCTGCGCATTCGGCCCCTGTACCGCAATCAGCGACAGGTCGTCACGAACGGTGATGTCGATGGCATAAGGTTCAGCGTGTTGGGTAATCCAGGAGAGGTCTTTTTCGCGGGTGGCGGAGTTAACAACGAGACGGAAGAAATCTTCAGTGAAGTAGTAGACGATAAGGTCATCAATCACGCCGCCCGATGCGTTAAGCATACCGGAGTAGAGGGCTTTACCCGTCTTCGTTAGCTTCGCGACGTCGTTTGCCAGCAGATAACGCAAGAACTCCCGGGTGCGGCTGCCATGAAGATCGACAATGGTCATATGCGATACATCAAACATCCCGGCATCGGTGCGCACAGCGTGGTGTTCATCAAGCTGAGAGCCGTAATGCAGGGGCATCATCCAGCCATGAAAATCGACCATGCGGGCGCCGCATAGCGTGTGTTGTTCGTACAAAGGCGTCTGTTGGGCCATCTTTTCCTCGTTGAATTAGCGGGGGCTAACAACCATTTTCATGGGAAATCTTCGCCACGAAACCTGGCATCGACGCCCTTTTTCCTGCGCCGACGCAAACGTTCTCTTGCTCCTGAACTTACCACCGAACCAGGCGCTAAACCATAAGGCTGAATTTACCATCACATTAGCTTATGACTAAAAAATGCTAAAACCCAATCAGCACAAAAAACCACTATTACGCTAAATAACCGTCATAAAAAGGAAGCTGATACGATTTACTACAACATAAATTAATATTAAATGCGGAAAAAATGTCGAAAATCGCGTTCGCCAAAAATAGCGGCATTAGAAAATATAATGCGAAATAAGCGGTGAAATTAGATTATTTCAAACGAGGAAAGCCCCCCGGCGCGATAGCCGGGAAAGCAAAGTGTGACGGGTTTCAAACTCTTGCTGGCGTGCAGTCAGACGCTTAACGAAGCCATTGCGGAAGGTCGTTTAGCCCCATTGCCTGGCGAAGCAGTTGGGGTTTGACGCCGGGGAGCGTGTCCGCCAGTTTCAGTCCGATGTCGCGCAGCAATTTTTTTGCCGGGTTTTCGCCGGCAAACAGGTCACGAAAACCTTGCATCCCGGCAAGCATCATCGCCGCACTATGTTTACGGCTACGCTCATAACGACGGAGATAAAGATGTTGGCCAATGTCTTTGCCCTGGCGCTGAAGCCGGCGCAGATCGTCCACCAGTTCGGCCGCGTCCATAAAGCCGAGGTTGACGCCTTGCCCTGCCAGCGGATGGATGGTGTGCGCGGCATCACCGACCAACGCCAGACGATGCGCGGCAAACTGGCGAGCATAGCGGCCCGTCAGCGGAAAAACCTGCCGTTCGCTTTCCAGGCGGCATAAGCCCAGCCGATTATCGAAGGCGATAGTCAACGCCTGGTTAAACGCCTCGTCGCCGCTCTGTTGCATACGCTCCGCATCCTGCGGAGAAAGCGACCAGACAATGGAACACAGATGCGGATCGCTTAACGGCAAAAACGCCAGAATACCTTCACCATGAAACACCTGGCGAGCAACCGCGCCGTGCGGCTCTTCGGTGCGGATAGTCGCTACCAGCGCATGGTGGCGGTAGTCCCAGAAAGTTAAGGGAATATCCGCTTTGTTACGCAGCCAGGAGTTGGCGCCATCCGCGGCAATCACCAGACGCGCGGTTAACATCGCGCCGTCTTTTAAAGTCAGGAAGGCGTCGTTCTCTCCCCAGGCAACCTGCTGTAACTCCGCTGGCGCCATTAAGGTGATATCCGCCGCTTGCTGCGCTTTTTGCCACAATGCGTAGTGAATGACGCTGTTTTCAACAATATGCCCCAGATGGCTATATCCCATGCTTGCGTCATCAAACGTAATACGGCCAAAGCTGTCTTTATCCCAGACTTCCATACCGTGGTAGCAACTTGCCCGTCGCGCCACAATGTTTGACCATACGCCAAGACGGGTAAGCAGTTTTTCGCTGGCGGCATTAATCGCCGACACCCGAAGCTGAGGCGGGGCATCGTTCGCCAACGGCTGGGGGACAACGTGATCCAGTACCGCAACGCGCAAACCGCTCCCCTGCAAGCCGCAGGCGACAGCCAGTCCCACCATGCCTCCGCCAACTATTGCTACATCAACACTTTGCACTATTTACTCCTGGAAACCGGAACAATCAAAACCGTAGGCCGGATAAGGCGAAGCCGCCATCCGGTATTTTTACGAACACGATGCCGGATGGCGGCGTAAATGCCTTATCCGGCCTACAGATCTGCTTAACGCGCAACCCAACCTAAGGTCCGCTGTGCCAGCGCATCGCGCGCAGGCGGTAATAATTCCATCGCCATTAAACCGATATTGCGCCCAATAACCAGCGGCGCCCAACGATTTGCAAACAGATGGACCAGACCGTTCGTTACGCCAATCGTCGTATCCCGGTCAACCTGACGACGCTGCTGATAGCGCGATAACACGTGCCAGGCGCCAATATCCTCGCCCGCGTCCTGTGCCGCGACCAGCGTTTCCGCCAGGCTCATGACATCGCGCAGACCGAGATTAAACCCTTGTCCGGCGATAGGATGCAACGTCTGCGCCGCATTGCCGACCATGACAGTCCGGTGAGTAAACACTTTTGCCGCCGTAGTCAGGGCAAGCGGATACACGCTGCGCTTACCGGCCTGAGTAATTCGCCCCAGCCGCCAGCCGAACGCGGCCTGCAATGCATGGCAGAACTGCGCGTCGGACCAGCTCAGCACCTCATCGCGCTGGTCGAGCGGGTGACACCAAACCAGCGAACATCGGCCATGCGACATCGGCAACATCGCCAGCGGGCCATTGGGAGTAAAACGTTCAAAGGCGCGTCCCTGATGCGGGATAGCGGTCGCGACATTCGCTATCACCGCTAACTGTTCGTAAGGCTCCTGATGCCAGTCAACGCCGCAGGCTGACGCGAGCGCGGAGTGGGTACCGTTAGCCGCCACCAGCACGCTGCCAGCTATCACATTGCCGTTTTCCAGAGTGACGTTAACCTGCTGTTGGGTACGCGACACGCTGGCTACGCGCTCCGGGCAGTGCAGCGTAACGCCTGGCGCTTTACGCAAGAGCGCAAACAGACGCAGCCCGATATCATGCAGCTCCGCAACGTGCCCCAACGCTGCCAGACTGTAGTCCTGCGCGTCGAGAGTCACAAATCCGGCATGGCCGCGATCGCTGACGTGTACGGTGTTGATTGCCGTTGCGCAATCGGAAATCGCCTGCCAGACGCCAATTCGCGCCAGTTGCTGACAAGTGCCCGCCGCCAGCGCAATCGCTCTGGCGTCAAAGCCGGGATGACCGTCGGCTTCAGGCGCTTTCGCTTCAATCAGGTGTACCGGCAACGTCCCATGACTGAACTGAGAGATGGCCAGCGCCAGCGTCGCGCCTGCCATGCCGCCGCCAACGATAATGACGCTCATTGCTGCCGCGCCGCCGCCATTAATGCCTCAATGTCATCCGCCTTCTTCACAACGCCAGCGGTCAGGTTTTCATTACCGGTTTCGGTAATGACAATGTCATCTTCAATTCGAACGCCAATGCCGCGATACGCTTCCGGCACGTCGGCATCCGGCGCGATATAGAGGCCTGGCTCTACGGTCAGTACCATGCCCGGCTCCAGGGTACGGGAGCGATCCGGCCCATAAACGCCGACATCATGAACATCCAGCCCCAGCCAGTGGCTCAAGCCATGCATAAAGAAAGGACGATGCGCATTTTCGGCAATCAGTTGATCAACCTCTCCTTGCAAAATCCCCAGCTTCACCAGCCCGGTTATCATGATGCGCACGACTTCGCCGGTCACCTCCTGAATAGAGGTACCAGGACGGAACAGTCGCAGGCTGGTCTCCAGCGATTCCAGAACGATGTCATAAATTTCACGCTGAGCTGGCGTAAATTTCCCGTTCACCGGGAAAGTACGCGTGATGTCGCCCGCGTAACCTTTATATTCACAACCTGCGTCGATAAGCACTAAATCGCCGTCGCGCATTTCACTTTCGTTTTCAGTGTAATGCAGGATACAGCCATTTTCGCCGCTGCCGACAATGGTGTTATAGGAGGGATAGCGCGCGCCGTGGCGATTAAATTCGTGGTGAATTTCCCCCTCCAGCTGATACTCAAACATCCCCGGACGGCATTTTTCCATCGCGCGGATATGCGCCAGCGCGCTAATTTCCCCGGCGCGGCGCAGGACAGCAATCTCTTCCGGCGATTTGAACAGGCGCATCTCATGGACGATCGGTCGCCAGTCAGTCATGGTGGCCGGCGCGGTCAGATTCTGGCGGGAGCCTTTACGCAGCTTCTCCAGCGCAGCCAGAACAATCTCGTCGGCATACGCATATTCGCCCTGCGCGTGGTACACCACATCCAGACCATTAAGCAACTGAAAGAGTTGCTGGTTGATTTCGCTAAACGCCAGCGCCCGGTCAACGCCCAGTTTTTCCGGCGCGGCATCCTGTCCTAAACGGCGACCAAACCAGATTTCCGCAGTCAGGTCGCGAACGCGGTTGAACAAAACGCTGTGGTTGTGGGTGTCATCACTCTTAATCAGTACCAGCACGGCTTCCGGTTCGTTAAAACCGGTGAAATACCAGAAGTCGCTACTCTGGCGATACGGATATTCACTGTCTGCGCTGCGCGTCGCCTCCGGCGCGGCAAAGATCAGCGCGGCGCTGCCGGGCTGCATTTGCGCCAGTAATGCCTGGCGACGGCGTTGGTATTCCTGCTGAGTCATGACATGGCCTCCATTTCGTTTTTTCTTAGTGTAGCGTCGGTTTACGCACTTCCGGCGCGGTCGGCTGTTGGCGCGTGAAAGTGTCATGACATAACAGCGCCGCAACACGGACATATTCGATGATCTCTTCGAGCGACATCTCCAGCTCTTCCTGATCTTCGCTCTCATCATAACCAAGCTGCGCAATATTACGCAGGTCGTCAATCGCTTCACCCGTTTCGCCGGTGACTTTATCAAGTTTAGGCTGCGTTACGCCGAGGCCAAGCAAAAAGTGGTTAACCCACCCGGCTAAGGCATCTGCGCGATCGAATACGCTGACATCGTCGCCTTCAGGCAGATAAAGCTGAAAAAGAAAGCCGTCGTCTTCCAGCGCGTCGCTGGTCGCCGCGTGCATTTTGCGCAGCGCCTGAGCAAGCTCATGCCCGAAGGCCAGACCTTCGTTCGTCAGGTCGTGCAACAGCGGCTGCCATGAGCTGTCGTTGTTGCCGCCGCAAATCATCCCGCTGATTAAACCATGCATTTCAGCCGGGGTCAGACCGGCCCCTTGTTGATTCAAAAACCGGTTCATTTCGTTGTAACCAGGCATTTCGTTCTGTATAGACATAAGCATTCGTCATCAAAGGGAGGATATTCATGATATGCTACCACTTTGGACCCTGGTGAACCAGAAAAGGGCTTGTATCTTCACACCAGGGTAGCTATAGTGTCGCCCCTTCGCGGACCCTGGGTCTGGAGACGAAGGCAGCGCAGTCAATCAGCAGGAAGGTGGCATGTCTGCACAACCCGTCGATATCCAAATATTTGGCCGTTCACTGCGAGTGAATTGCCCGCCTGACCAAAGGGATGCGTTGAATCAGGCTGCGGACGATCTGAATCAGCGGTTGCAAGATCTGAAAGTTCGCACTAGAGTCACAAATACTGAGCAGTTGGTTTTCATTGCCGCATTGAATATCAGCTATGAGTTAACTCAGGAAAAAGCGAAGACCCGCGATTACGCGGCGAGCATGGAACAACGTATTCGGATGCTACAACAGACCATCGAACAGGCGTTGCTTGATCAAGGTCGCATAACCGAAAAAACGGGCCAAAACTTTGAATAACACTTTTCGCTTTACTATGGTAAAGTGATTGTGAAAACAGAATTTCTCTGAGATGTTTGCAAGCGGGCCAGTCCCCTGAGCCGATATTTCATACCACAAGAATGTGGCGCTCCGCGGTTGGTGAGCATGCTCGGTTCGTCCGAGAAGCCTTAAAACTGTGACGACACATTCACCTTGAACCAAGGGTTCAAGGGTTACAGCCTGCGGCGGCATCTCGGAGATTCCCCTTCTGACTGGCGACAGCCATGACGCAACTTCCCGAACTCTCTTTATCACGACAAGAAATCCGCCGGATGATTCGGCAACGTCGCCGTGCGCTAACGCCAGAGCAGCAACGCCGTTTTGGTCAACAGGCCGCCGCCCGAATGCTCAGCTTTCCTCCCGTCGTGATGGCGCACACTGTCGCCGTGTTTCTCTCCTTTGATGGCGAACTCGACACCCAGCCGCTGATTGAACAGCTATGGCGAGCAGGCAAGCGCGTCTACCTTCCGGTTCTTCATCCCTTCAGCCCTGGCAACCTCCTGTTCCTGCACTATCATCCGCAGAGTGCGCTGGTGACCAACCGCTTAAAGATCCGGGAGCCACGGCTTGATGTCCGCGACGTATTGCCGCTGGCAAAGCTGGATGTGCTGGTAACGCCATTAGTGGCGTTTGACGAAGGCGGGCAGCGCCTGGGGATGGGCGGCGGATTTTATGACCGTACGTTGCAAAACTGGCAGCAGCATAAGATCCAGCCCGTGGGCTACGCGCATGATTGCCAGTTAGTAGAAAAACTGCCAGTTGAAGAGTGGGATATCCCGCTGCCTGCGGTGGTGACGCCGTCCAAAATTTGGGAGTGGTAGCCGTGTTTTGTCGATTGACAGCGTCGCTTTTTTGACCTAAATTTCTCGGTGAAGGGTGAGGGAGGCGAACCTCCCTCCTGCGTACTCACTGTTAATATGCTGGGCAAGCGATGATTAACAGGATCAGCAGCATGATGACGTATCTCATCATCGTCCCTTTCCTTTTTAGAGCCCCTGCCTCGGTAGGGGCTTTCCCGTTTCAGCGCTATGCTGAGCCCTTATCGTAAATTCCTTTTATTGCTGTACAACACGCAACGCTGCCTTTAATTACCAATTGCGGCAAGGCTCGAAAACAGAATGTATGCGTTACACGAAGAGATGTTGAGGCAGGGAAACCAGAGAAAGGATGGGCAGGTCATCTCCTGCCCATTTAGCGGAAATTAGTACAGCAGACGGGCGCGAATGGTGCCCGGAATCGCCTTCATCGCCAGCAGCGCTTTCTCCGCCACATCGCCATCGGCTTCTATATCAATTACCACATACCCCATTCGGGCGGAGGTTTGCAGATACTGTGCGGCAATGTTAACGCCCTGCTCGGCAAAGATCTGGTTAAGCGCGGTCAATACGCCCGGGCGGTTTTCGTGGATGTGCATCAGGCGACGACCACCGTGCAGCGGCAGCGACACTTCCGGGAAGTTCACGGCGGACAGCGTCGAGCCGTTATCCGAGTACTTAATCAGTTTTCCTGCGACTTCCAGACCGATGTTTTCTTGCGCCTCCTGCGTCGAGCCGCCGATATGCGGCGTCAGGATCACGTTATCGAATTCGCACAGCGGAGAGGTAAACGGATCGCTATTAGTGGCCGGTTCCGTCGGGAAGACGTCGATAGCCGCCCCCGCCAGATGTTTCGTCGCCAGCGCGTCGCACAAAGCCGGGATATCTACCACCGTACCGCGCGCGGCGTTAATCAGCAGCGAACCCGGCTTCATCAGGGCAATCTCTTTTGCGCCCATCATGTTTTTGGTGGAGGCGTTTTCAGGTACGTGCAGACTGACCACATCGCTCATATTCAGCAATTCAGACAGATGCTGCACCTGAGTTGCATTACCGAGCGGCAGTTTATTTTCAATATCATAGAAATAGACATGCATCCCCAGCGATTCCGCCAGAATGCCCAACTGCGTTCCGATATGGCCGTAACCGATAATGCCAAGCTTTTTACCGCGCGCTTCGAACGATCCCGCCGCCAGTTTATTCCATACGCCGCGGTGCGCTTTGGCGTTCGCTTCCGGCACGCCGCGCAGCAGCAGCAATAGCTCGCCAATCACCAGCTCCGCCACGGAACGGGTATTCGAGAATGGCGCGTTAAAGACCGGAATACCGCGTTTTGCCGCCGCATTTAAATCCACCTGGTTGGTGCCGATGCAAAAACAGCCAATCGCCACCAGCTTCTCTGCGGCGTTAATCACTTCTTCTGTCAGATGAGTACGGGATCGCAGACCGATGAAGTGGGCATCGCGGATGGACGCTTTCAACTGTTCAGCGTCCAGCGCGCCCTTGTGATATTCAATGTTGGTGTAACCTGCCGCACGAAGGCTTTCCAGCGCCTTTTGATGCACCCCTTCAACCAGCAGAAATTTAATTTTATCTTTCTCCAGCGATACCTTTGCCATTTCCCCGATCCTGTCTTTTTTTGCCATCTGATGTTGTGTGTGGATTTGCATCCGTCCTTCAACATATCAAAAAAAATTATCACGGCAATATGAACGTTTGCGCCAGCGTCGTGAAGGAATCGCATACAGCGGGAAATAGCAGATGAAAATACCGGGAATAACTTTTTCTTTGGAGGGATCGGCAGGGCAAACGATTAAACGTGATACATGTCACCAAATTTGCCCTGACCGAATTTTTTACGCGGCAGGAAATACGCCTGGCGGGATCATTTTACGATGGTTTTCACCCCGTCCGGCGTGCCGATCAGTGCGACATCGGCGCCACGGTTGGCGAACAACCCTACGGTCACGACGCCCGGAATCGCGTTAATGGCGTTTTCCAGCGCGATGGGATCAAGGATTTCCATACCATAAACATCCAGAATCACGTTGCCGTTATCCGTGACCACGTTCTGACGGTACTCCGGACGCCCGCCCAGCTTCACCAGTTGACGAGCGACCGCGCTGCGCGCCATCGGAATCACTTCGACCGGCAACGGGAATTTGCCAAGAATATCCACCTGTTTAGAGGCATCCGCAATACAGATAAATTTCTCCGCCACGGAAGCAATAATTTTCTCACGGGTTAATGCCGCGCCGCCGCCTTTGATCATCTGCATATGACCGTTGATTTCGTCCGCGCCGTCGACATAGATACCCAGGCTATCCACTTCGTTGAGATCAAACACGTGAATACCGAGGCCTTTGAGTTTTTCAGTCGAGGCGTCCGAGCTGGAGACCGCGCCTTCAATCTGGCCTTTCATTGTGCCCAGCGCATCAATAAAGTGTGCGGCCGTTGAGCCTGTACCAACGCCCACAATGGTGCCGGGCTGTACATACTGAAGTGCCGCCCATCCTACCGCTTTTTTCAGTTCATCCTGCGTCATAGATCGTTTCGCCTGTGGTGTGAAAATACAGCCGCATTATAGAACATTGTCGGGAAAAATCTCCGTGTCCGTACACAGGCTACGGATTTCATCTGTACCGACGGCAAATTTATGTCATAGTGCGGAAAAAAATAACAGGAGCATGACACAACAATGAAACGTCCGGACTACAGAACACTACAGGCGCTGGATGCCGTTATACGTGAACGAGGGTTCGAGCGCGCCGCCCAGAAGCTGTGCATCACGCAATCCGCCGTCTCACAGCGCATAAAACAGCTTGAGAATATGTTCGGACAACCTTTATTGGTGCGTACCGTTCCTCCTCGCCCTACGGAGCAAGGGCAAAAATTACTGGCTCTGCTGCGTCAGGTTGAACTGCTGGAAGAAGAGTGGCTGGGCGATGAACAAACCGGCTCTACACCGCTGCTGCTGTCGCTGGCGGTTAACGCCGATAGTCTGGCGACCTGGCTGCTTCCGGCGCTGGCGCCGGTGCTGGCGGACTCCCCTATCCGTCTCAATTTACAGGTGGAAGATGAAACGCGCACGCAAGAACGTCTGCGGCGCGGCGAGGTGGTGGGCGCGGTGAGTATTCAGCATCAGGCGCTGCCCAGTTGCCTGGTAGACAAACTGGGCGCGCTCGACTATCTGTTTGTCGCGTCAAGGCCGTTTGCCGAGCGCTATTTCCCCAATGGCGTTACCCGGTCGTCGCTGCTGAAAGCGCCCGCCGTCGCGTTCGACCATCTGGATGATATGCATCAGGCCTTTTTGCAACAGAATTTCGATCTACCGCCCGGCAGCGTGCCGTGCCATATCGTTAATTCATCCGAAGCGTTTGTACAGCTTGCGCGTCAGGGCACGACCTGCTGCATGATCCCTCACCTGCAGATTGAGAAAGAGCTGGAAAGCGGCGAGTTGATCAACTTAACGCCTGGTTTGCTACAACGCCGGATGCTTTACTGGCACCGCTTTGCCCCGGAAAGCCGGATGATGCGCAAAGTGACCGACGCGCTGCTGGAGTACGGGCACAAGGTGCTGCGTCAGGATTAGCCTCTCTATGAATGCCGGATGGCGGCGTGAACGTCTTATCCGGCCTGCATGCCCCATTATTCCCCCGTCGCTTCTTTGAAATTCATCACAAAATCATTGCGTTCAGGCGGCAAAAAACGACGCGCCATTGGCTATTTTTTGCTGGCGGCAAGACGATTTAAAACGCTCACCGTATCAGCAAATCTTCATTTCATTGCGTAATACGGAGCAAAAAATGAGAACACCGGGAGAAAACGCGGCCTGGAAGCGCCCAGGACGGGCAAGATTACTGCGTGCTGGCGGCCGTTGTCGACGTCTGCCCTGTTCCAGGTTCAAGCTGGAAGACCACATCGACCTGATCGTCGAACTGAATGGTCGGCTGCTCGTAAGTTTCCTGCGCGGATACCGGCGCAGCATCTGCGGCTTTCATCATTCGCACCACCGGACTCGGCTGATAATTAGAGACATGGTAACGAACGCTGTAAACTGGCCCCAATTTACTGTTAAAACCGGCTGCCAGCGCTTGCGCCTGATGAATCGCGTCATCAATGGCGGCTTTGCGGGCCTTGTCTTTATAGGCGTCCGGTTGCGCCACGCCCAGCGATACCGAACGAATCTCGTTCAAACCCGCCTTCAGCGCGCCGTCCAGCAGCGAATTGAGTTTATCTAACTGACGCAGCGTCACCTCAACGGTTCGCACCGCGCGATACCCTTTCAGAATGCTTTTACCGTTTTGGTAATCATAATCTGGCTGCGTGCGCAGATTTGCCGCGCTAATGTCTTTTTTCGCAATCTGATTTTGCTCAAGGAAGGAAAGATATTGCGCCACGCGCTCATCGGCCTGCTTCTTCGCCGTCGCCGCGTCCTTCGCCGCGACGTTCACTTCAATCGCTAAGGTGGCGATATCAGGCACAGCATCGACGCTTGCCGTACCGGAAGTCACGATGTGCGGGCCTTCCGGCAATTCGCTTGCCTGCGCCGACATTGCACTTAAACCCACTAATGCCGCCAGGGCCATCACTTTGAACTTCACAGTCTCTCCTCCATATTGCAGTCATTGCCCTGATATACAGGGCGCATGCAGGCAAGCTTAGCGGATATCGGCCTGTTGTCCATCAGACAACGCTTAGTTGAAAAGCGCGTGCATATGCGCGACGCCTTCCCGCGCCAGTTGGAAGGCGATAAGCCACATCACCACCCCAACCAGAATGTTGATAATGCGTTGAGCTTTCGCCGTACGCAGTCGAGGCGCAAGCCAGGCCGCCAGTAGCGCTAACCCAAAAAACCATAAGAACGACGCGCTAATCGTGCCGAGGGCGAACCAGCGCTTTGGCTCCATAGCCAGTTGTCCGCCGAGACTGCCCAACACGACAAACGTATCCAGATAAACGTGCGGATTCAGCCACGTTACCGCCAGCATCGTAGCAATAATTTTCCAGCGCCCCTGCTTCATAACCTCGGCGCTGGCCAGCTCCAGATTACTGCTCATTGCCGTTTTCAGCGCGCCAAAACCGTACCATAACAAGAACGCGACCCCGCCCCATGTGACCAGCGCCAGCAGCCACGGCGACTGCATCAGCAACGCGCTGCCGCCAAAAATACCGGCGCTAATAAGGACTAAATCACTTAACGCGCAAAGCAGCGCTATCATGAGGTGGTACTGGCGACGAATTCCCTGATTCATCACAAACGCATTTTGCGGGCCAAGCGGAAGGATCATGGCGGCGCCAAGGGCAAACCCTTGAAAATAATAAGATATCACGTTAACTACCCTGAGCTATTTTTCTTAAAGGCAGACTATAGCGCGGGAATATTATTAGCGGAAATTGATAATTTTAATCACTAATAAGAAAAGCTAATGAAGAGACTGAATAACGGATGGCGGCTACGCTTATCCGCTCAATAACCAGAGAATACTGGAGGCGGATAAGCGCAGCGCGGGAGAAAAATTACTCCGCGGCGTTATCTTTCACGCGTTTAAAATTGACGTCCATCTGCGGGTACGGGAAGCTAATACCAGCGGCGTCGAATTCACGTTTAATACGTTCCAGCACGTCCCAGTAGACATTTTGCAGGTCGCTGCTTTTACTCCAGACACGCACCACAAAATTAATTGATGAGGCGCCCAGCTCATTCAAACGCACCGTCATTTCGCGATCTTTTAAAATACGATCGTCGGACTCGATAATCGTCGTGAGCAGCTGTTTCACCTGATCGATATCCGAATCGTAGGCCACCCCAATAATGAATTCGTTGCGGCGAACCGGCTCACGAGAATAGTTGATGATATTTCCCGCGATAATTTTGCCATTCGGAATCACAATAATTTTGCCGTCTACCGCGCGCATTGTCGTGGAAAAGATTTGCACGTTAAGTACCGTACCGGCAACGCCGCCTAAATCGACATACTCACCGGCGCGGAACGGACGGAACATAACCAGCAATACCCCAGCCGCAAGGTTAGAAAGCGATCCCTGTAATGCCAGGCCAACGGCTAAACCAGCGGCACCCAGTACGGCAATAACCGAGGCGGTTTGAACCCCCACGCGACCCAGAGCCGCAATCAGCGTAAAAGCGATAACCCCATAGCGCACCAGCGCAGAAAGAAAGTCGGCCACTGTCGCATCAATATGACGCGCACGCATCAGACGATTTACCGTATTGGAGATCACGCGCGCTACAATCAAGCCGATGATGATAATAGCGATAGCCGCAACAATATTCACAGCATAGCTGAGCAATAACGCCTGGTTGCGTACCAGCCAGGTGCCCGCACCATTTATGCTGTCGACAACATTCAAATCTTCCATTCAATATTCCTTGGTCATAGCAAAACAAGCAAATGAGATCATTCTCACGAAAAGAACTTTTTAAAGGTAAACAAAAACAGAAGAATATGCCATTTTTCGGCATCATCCCAAAAAAGGCAGGTACATTGTGAGTTGGCCGGATGAAAGCGCTAACTAACGCCGCTCTCCGGAAATAACGATAAAAAAATGGCTTCCCGAGGGAAGCCATTTCAATCAGCAGACTATATTACAGAACGTCAATCGCGTTCAGTTCTTTAAATGCTTTTTCCAGACGAGCGATCATCGAAGTCTGGCCAGCACGCAGCCATACGCGCGGGTCATAGTATTTCTTGTTCGGCTGATCTTCGCCTTTCGGGTTGCCCAGCTGACCTTGCAGATACGCTTCGTTTTCTTTGTAGTAGTTCAGAACACCTTCCCAGGTTGCCCATTGGGTATCGGTATCGATGTTCATTTTCACTACGCCGTAGCTTACGGAGTCTTTGATTTCCTGAGCAGTAGAACCGGAACCGCCGTGGAAAACGAAGTTCAGGCTGTTGTGCGGCAGGTTGTGTTTCTTAGAAACATAGTCCTGAGAATCACGCAGAATAGTCGGGGTCAGAACCACGTTACCCGGCTTGTAAACGCCGTGTACGTTACCGAAGGAAGCGGCAATGGTGAAACGCGGGCTGATTTTGCTCAGTTCAGTGTACGCGTAATCAACGTCTTCCGGCTGGGTGTACAGGGCAGAAGCGTCCATGTGGCTGTTGTCCACGCCGTCTTCTTCGCCACCGGTGCAACCCAGTTCGATTTCCAGAGTCATGCCAATTTTGGACATGCGCGCCAGGTATTTGGAGCAGATTTCGATGTTTTCGTGCAGAGACTCTTCAGACAGGTCAATCATGTGAGAAGAGAACAGCGGTTTACCGGTAGCCGCAAAGTGTTTTTCACCCGCGTCCAGCAGGCCATCGATCCACGGCAGCAGTTTCTTCGCGCAGTGGTCAGTGTGCAGGATAACCGGCACGCCGTAGTGTTCAGCCATCTGGTGAACGTGATGCGCGCCAGAGATAGCGCCCAGGATTGCCGCGCCCTGAGGTACGTCAGTTTTCACGCCTTTACCCGCGATGAAGGACGCGCCGCCGTTGGAGAACTGAACGATGACCGGTGCTTTAACTTTTGCAGCGGTTTCCAGAACAGCGTTGATGGAATCAGTGCCCACGCAGTTAACTGCCGGCAGAGCAAAATTGTTTTCTTTTGCTACCTGGAACACTTTCTGTACGTCATCACCAGTGATCACGCCTGGTTTTACGAAATCAAAAATTTTAGACATGTTTCGTTGTCCTGTATCGTCGGGCTTTGGGAAAAAACACGGGCCGCCCTGAATGTCAGATCGGCGATAAATCAACGGGCAGGAATCCCCTGCCCGTAACGATTACTTCTTAGCGCGCTCTTCGAGCATCGCTACGGCTGGCAGAACTTTACCTTCCACGAATTCGAGGAATGCGCCGCCGCCAGTAGAAATGTAGGAAATTTTGTCAGCAATGCCGAACAGGTCGATTGCCGCCAGGGTGTCGCCGCCGCCAGCGATGGAAAACGCTTCGCTATCAGCGATGGCATTCGCCACGATTTCAGTCCCTTTACGGAAGTTCGGGAACTCAAACACGCCAACCGGGCCGTTCCACAGAATGGTTTTGGCATTCTTGAGGATTTCAGCCAGCTGCTGAGCGGAAGCATCGCCGATATCCAGGATCTGCTCGTCTTCTTTCACGTCGTTAACGGATTTCAGAGTCGCCGGTGCGGTTTCGGAGAACTCGGTGGCAACGCGAACATCGGTCGGAACCGGGATATCGCAAGTGGTCAGCAGACGTTTTGCTTCGTCAACCAGGTCAGCTTCGTACAGGGATTTACCGACACTGTGGCCCTGAGCGGCAACGAAGGTGTTGGCGATACCGCCGCCGACAATCAGCTGGTCAGCGATTTTAGACAGGGAATCCAGAACGGTCAGTTTGGTAGATACTTTAGAACCACCAACGATAGCCACCATCGGACGAGCCGGTTCTTTCAGCGCTTTACCCAGCGCATCCAGTTCAGCGGCCAGCAGCGGGCCTGCGCACGCAACATCAGCAAATTTGCCGATACCGTGGGTAGAAGCCTGCGCGCGGTGCGCGGTACCAAAGGCGTCCATCACGAATACGTCACACAGGGCGGCATATTTTTTAGACAGCGCTTCGTCGTCTTTCTTTTCGCCTTTGTTAAAGCGAACGTTTTCCAGAACCACCAGCTCACCTTCGGCCACGTCAACGCCGTCCAGGTAATCTTTGACCAGGCGAACCGGGTTAGACAGTTTGTCTTTCAGGTAGTTAACAACCGGCAGCAGAGAGAATTCTTCGTTGTACTCGCCTTCGGTAGGACGACCCAGGTGGGAAGTTACCATCACTTTCGCGCCCTGTTTCAGAGCCAGTTCGATGGTCGGCAGAGAAGCGCGGATACGCGCGTCGCTGGTCACTTTCCCTTCTTTAACAGGTACGTTCAGATCCGCACGGATAAAAACGCGTTTCCCGGCCAGATCCAGATCGGTCATCTTAATTACAGACATGGTGAATCCTCTCAATGATGCTTAAAGTTTTGTCGACGCTGACGCGTCGAGCCTGAAACCAACTGCGGCCATCGCTAACGTGGTGTCGAGCATCCTGTTAGCAAAGCCCCATTCATTATCGCACCAGACCAGCGTCTTGATCAGGTGGGCGCCACTGACCCGGGTTTGCGTGCCATCAACAATGGCGCTGTGCGGGTCGTGGTTAAAATCTATCGAGACCAACGGTGATTCCGTATAGTCAACTATACCATGAAATGCACCTTGTGCTGCTTTTTGCAGCAACTGGTTGACTTCACTGGCTTTTACTGGTTTTTTCACCGTTACGCTTAAATCGATCGCCGTCACATTAATGGTTGGAACGCGCACCGCAATCGCCTCAAAACGGTCGTTAAACTGCGGGAATATACGCGTAATGCCTGCCGCCAGTTTTGTATCTACCGGGATAATCGACTGGCTGGCCGCGCGCGTGCGCCGCAGATCGGAGTGATACGCGTCGATCACCTGCTGATCGTTCATCGCGGAGTGGATCGTCGTGACGGTACCAGACTCGATGCCGTAAGCATCATCCAACAATTTAATGACGGGAATTATGCAATTCGTGGTACAGGATGCGTTTGAGACAATACGATGTTCCGCACGCAGTTGATTCTGGTTCACGCCAAAAACGACGGTGGCGTCAAGATCGTTGCTGCCCGGATGAGAAAAGAGCACTTTCTTCGCGCCAGCGGCAATATGCGCCTCGCCATGCTCCCGGTTGCCATATACGCCCGTACAATCCAACACGACATCCACGCCCAGTTCGCGCCACGGCAGATCCGCCAGCGTTCGTTCATGCAGAATACGAATGACATCGTCGCCGACAAAAAGCTGCTCGCGCTCGTGGCGAACCTCCCATGCAAAACGCCCGTGGCTGGTATCGTATTTCAACAAATGCGCCATGCCTGCGGCATCCGCCAGCTCGTTGATGGCCACCACGGTAATTTCCGCCCGACGTCCGGATTCATACAAAGCACGAACCACGTTACGCCCGATGCGACCAAAGCCATTAATCGCTATGCGTACGGTCATAGGTCTCCTGCAAGGCTATCCCGATTCAGATGAGGCTGACAGAGTAATGCAGCTCATTGTCGAGTAAAACCTCACCTGTCGCAAACTGCGACTGATTGGTTAATTGTCGAACATTTAATTAACTGAAACGCTTCAGCTAGAATAAGCGAAACGGGGAATAAAAGGAATGTTTGTCCAGTCGAAGAAGACAGTTATCTGACCTGCATCACATTTCATGGCCGCTTACGCTGCAATTTATTCCATATTTAAGAATCACCAGTACATCCGTCAGATCTTTTCATCGTCGCGTCACAAATACTGATTTATATCAGAAAGCGCTGTCGCCAGCGTCTATATTATCAGCGCCACGTCCGAGTCTCGGAGTCCTGTAACGATGACTGTATCTCACCACAATGCCTCTACAGCGCGCTTTTACGCGCTTCGTCTGCTTCCCGGCCAGGAAGTGTTTTCCCAATTACACGCCTTTGTGCAACAGAACCAATTACATGCCGCCTGGATTGCAGGGTGTACCGGCAGTCTGACCGACGTTGCGCTGCGTTATGCCGGGCAAAAGGCGACCACATCGCTCACCGGCACGTTTGAAGTTATCTCGCTAAACGGCACGCTTGAATTGACCGGCGAGCATCTGCATCTCGCGGTATCGGATCCCTACGGGGCCATGCTCGGCGGCCATATGATGCCAGGGTGTACCGTGCGTACCACGCTGGAGCTGGTTATCGGCGAGCTGCCAGCGCTGACGTTCAGCCGTCAACCGTGCGCCATTTCCGGTTATGACGAACTGCATATTTCTTCCCGTTAATTGACGACTCTTTAAGAGGTACTTTATGGCGCGTCGCCCGTTTTCCAGCCAGTCTCTGGTGCTGATTGTCATCGCTATTGCCATCAATATGATTGGCGGACAGCTTATTAGCATGTTGAAGCTGCCTATTTTTCTCGACTCGATCGGCACCTTAATTAGCGCGGTACTGTTAGGGCCGTTCATCGGCATGTTGACTGGGCTTCTGACCAACTTGCTGTGGGGGCTGCTTACCGATCCTATCGCTGCCGCGTTTGCCCCGGTAGCGATGGTTATCGGTCTGGTCGCCGGGTGGCTGGCGCGCGCAGGCTGGTTTCGTACCCTGCCCAAAGTGATCGTCAGCGGGGTCGTCATTACGTTAGCGGTGACGCTGGTCGCCGTACCGCTTCGTACCGCACTTTTTGGCGGCGTTACCGGCAGCGGCGCTGATTTGTTCGTCGCCTGGATGCATTCAATGGGCCAAAACCTGGTGGAGTCAGTCGCGATTACCGTCATAGGCGCTAATCTGGTCGATAAAATTCTGACGGCGATCATCGTTTGGGTGCTGCTGCGTCAGCTACCGTTACGTACGACACGGCATTTTCCTGCGATGTCAGCCGTACGCTAAATGCATCCGTTTACCTCGTTAACCTTATGGGCGCTGGCGGCCTGCACCACGCTGCTACTCCCTGCGCAGACCGTGCTCCCGGTTTATAGCGCGGCGGCCTTCCTCTGTCTGCTGGCGCTGAAATCAACGCGGCGGCGGGCGAAGTATGTCGCCTGGCTGATGCTGTCTTTAGGATTTGGGCTATGGCTGGTACATGGCGGTTGGCTAACGGAATGGATAAGCGGGCAGCCTCGCGATCCGCAGCGCTGGATATATGCCGTTACGCTATGGCTACGTCTGCTGGCGATCGTGTCGACGTCGCAGCTATGGATGCAGTATGTGCCGGTTCAGCGGTTTATTCGCGCCCTGTTCGCTTCACGTCTGCCGCCCGGCATCGCTTACCTGTTCGCTGGCCCTCTGCTGGTCGTCGAACAGCTCAAACGACAACTGACGATCGTTCATGAAGCCCAGCGCGCGCGTGGCGTACCGCTGGATGAAGGCTGGTATCAGCGGCTACGGGCAATGCCTGCGCTGATCGTGCCGCTTACGCAAAATGCGCTTAACGATCTGACAATACGCGGCGCGGCGTTGGATATGCGGGGGTTTCGGCTGCATCGAGCCCGAACCACGCTGTGGGCGCCGAAAGATAGCATGTTACAACGGGTTGCGCGGTATGGCATGGTACTGCTAATACTGGCGGAAGCGGGAGTGTGGATATGGTTACGTTAGAGCAGTTTCGTTATCTTCCGTCCGATGCGACACGCCCGCCGGCATGTTTTGATTTCCACTATTCAACACCCGGAATAGTGGCGATAGTCGGCGATAACGGCAGCGGAAAAAGTACGCTGGCGCAACTGATGGCTGGCTGGTATCCGGATTATCTTCCCGGTGATATTGACGGCACAGGCTTACTGCTTGGCGTCCCTATCGGGCAGCTCCCGCTGGTAGAACAGTCGCCCACCATCCAGTTGGTGCAGCAATCGCCTTATTTACAGCTTTCCGGCTGTACCTTTAGCGTAGAGGAAGAGGTGGCGTTTGGCCCGGAGAATCTCGGCCTCCATGAAGCGGAAATTCTACGGCGCATTGACGAGGCGCTGACCCTGACAAACTGCCAGTCGTTACGCCATCGCCATCCCGGCACGCTCTCCGGCGGCGAAACGCAGCGGGTAGTAATTGCCAGCGCGCTTGCCATGCAGCCCAGACTGTTAATTCTTGATGAAGCCTTCAGTCGGCTGACGTCAGCGGCCACCGGGATGCTGCTGGAACGGCTACAACAGTGGGCGCTGGAACGTCATTCTCTCATTGTGCTTTTTGAGCGTAACCATTTTCCTTTTCTGACGCGATGCCAGCGGGTATGGCAATTGCGCGACGGAGCGCTAACCCCATTATGTTGACGTTAAATCAGGTCGCTTATCGCTGGCCGGATGCCGCAGCCGACTGTCTGCACGCTATCTCGCTTGAACTTCGTGACGGCGAATGGCTGGCGTTGACCGGCGATAACGGCGCGGGAAAATCAACACTGTTACGGATTATGGCCGGCCTGCTTTCCCCCACTTCCGGCTCGGTAACGCTTAATGGAGAGCCGATTGCGCAGCTTAAAAATCGTCAACGCGCCGCCGCTATCGGCGTACTCTTTCAGGAAGCGGAAAACCAGATTTTCCACAGCAATGTCGCGCAAGAGGTCGCTTTTGGGCTGAAACTACAACGCTTATCGGCAGAGGAAATTTCACGGCGCACGCAGGCCGCGCTGCGGTTATGCCAGCTAACGGACGTCGCCGAGGCGCACCCGCTTGATCTGCACGCCGCACAGCGCCGGATGGTGGCGGTCGCCAGTCTGGAGGCGATGGCGCCGCCTGTGTTATTGCTGGATGAACCCAGCCGGGATTTTGACGCCCACTGGCTAACCGTATTTGAACACTGGCTGGCGACATGCCGGGCACGGGGAACCAGCGTCGTGGCGATTAGCCATGACGCTGCGTTTACCCGGCGTCATTTTTCACGGGTGGTACGGCTGGAAAACGGCAGGTTGTCAAAGGGAGAATAAAAAACGGGTCGCCGAAGCGACCCGTTTTATGCCGTATTAAGGATTACAGCAGTGCTTTCGCTTTGGCGATC
Organism: Salmonella sp. SAL4457; assembly: GCF_046548235.1. Taxonomy (NCBI): domain Bacteria; kingdom Pseudomonadati; phylum Pseudomonadota; class Gammaproteobacteria; order Enterobacterales; family Enterobacteriaceae; genus Salmonella; species Salmonella sp. SAL4457. The sequence goes on along the minus strand of NZ_JBGDZO010000002.1, from coordinate 310,585 downwards.
ACGTTGTCCACCGTGAAGCCAAACTCTTCAAACAACAGCTCTGCCGGGGCGGATTCACCGAAGGTGGTCATCCCGACAATAGCGCCGTTCAGGCCGACGTATTTGAACCAGTAGTCAGCGATACCCGCTTCAATCGCCACACGCGCAGAGACCGCCTTCGGCAGCACGGATTCACGGTAAGCCGCATCCTGCTTGTCGAACGCGTCGGTGGACGGCATGGAAACCACGCGCGCCTTCACGCCTTCGGCAGTCAGTTTTTCGTAAGCGGCAACCGCCAGCTCAACCTCTGAACCGGTCGCAATGAAGATAATCTGCGGCTGGCCCACACAATCTTTCAGTACGTAACCACCGCGGGCGATATTCGCCAGTTGCTCTTCAGTACGTTCCTGCTGCGCCAGGTTCTGACGGGAGAGGATCAGCGCGGTTGGGCCATCCTGACGCTCTACGCCATATTTCCACGCCACCGCGGATTCCACCTGGTCGCACGGACGCCATGTGGACATGTTCGGCGTTACGCGCAGGCTTGCCACCTGCTCGACCGGCTGGTGCGTCGGGCCATCTTCGCCCAGACCGATGGAGTCGTGGGTGTACACCATCACCTGACGTTGTTTCATCAACGCTGCCATACGCACTGCGTTACGGGCATATTCGACGAACATCAGGAAGGTGGAGGTGTACGGCAGGAAACCGCCGTGCAGGGCGATACCGTTGGCGATAGCGGTCATACCGAATTCGCGCACACCGTAATGAATGTAGTTACCTGCGGCATCTTCGTTAATCGCTTTCGAACCGGACCACAGGGTCAGGTTAGACGGTGCCAGGTCAGCGGAGCCGCCGAGGAATTCCGGCAACAGCGGACCGAAGGCTTCGATGGCATTCTGGGACGCTTTGCGGCTGGCGATTTTCGCCGGGTTAGCCTGCAGTTTAGCGATGAATTCATTCGCTTTCGCATCGAAGTCAGCCGGCATGTCGCCTTTCATACGACGAGTGAATTCAGCAGCTTCCTGCGGGAAGGCTTTCTCATAAGCCGCGAATTTCTCATTCCATGCAGACTCTTTCGCCTGGCCGGCTTCTTTCGCATCCCACTGGGCGTAGATTTCAGACGGGATTTCGAACGGCGCGTATTTCCAGCCCAACTGTTCGCGGGTCAGCGCGATTTCCGCGTCGCCCAGCGGCGCGCCGTGGGAATCGTGGGTACCCTGTTTGTTCGGCGAACCGAAACCGATGATGGTTTTGCACATCAGCAGAGACGGTTTGTCAGTCACGGCGCGAGCTTCTTCCGTGGCGCGTTTAATGGCGTCGGCATCGTGACCGTCAATGCCACGGATAACGTGCCAGCCGTAGGCTTCAAAACGTTTCGCGGTGTCATCGGTGAACCAGCCTTCAACGTGACCATCGATAGAGATACCGTTGTCATCATAGAACGCGATCAGTTTGCCCAGTTTCAGAGTACCAGCCAGAGAGCACACTTCGTGAGAAATGCCTTCCATCATGCAGCCGTCGCCCATAAAGACGTAGGTGAAGTGGTCAACGATGTCGTGGCTAGGACGGTTAAACTGCGCCGCCAGAGTTTTCTCGGCAATCGCCATCCCGACGGCGTTGGCAATACCCTGACCCAGCGGGCCAGTAGTGGTTTCAACGCCAGCGGTGTAGCCCACTTCCGGGTGACCCGGGGTTTTTGAATGTAGCTGACGGAAATTCTGCAGTTCGGACATCGGCAGGTCATAACCGGTGAGGTGCAGCAGGCTGTAAATCAGCATTGAGCCGTGGCCATTGGACAGCACGAAGCGGTCGCGGTCGGCCCAGGACGGGTTGGTCGGGTTGTGGTTCAGGAAATCACGCCACAGGACTTCGGCAATGTCAGCCATACCCATCGGGGCACCCGGGTGACCGGATTTGGCTTTCTGTACTGCGTCCATGCTCAGCGCACGAATAGCATTGGCAAGCTCTTTACGTGAGGACATTTTGACTCCAGATCGGATGTTGAAAGGCCATGCCCGTAACGACTTGACGACAGCGCGTTTTGGGCTACGCCGGAAAATTTGCCAACAATTTACCCCAAGCCGCGCGTCATGTACATGGAACATCCTTTTACCGCTTCAGAAATCTCCGGATCGTGCTCGCATGTTGCGCAATTAGCTAACTTGCCTGCCACGCTTTTCTTTATACTTAACCCAGGCGCTAATTCATCTGCAACGAGCGCATTTCAAAATAATATTAATTCGTATGGAAGAGAAAAATGAAAATTCGCGCTTTACTGCTTGCTTTGGGCATGGCGACGGTGCTGACCGGTTGCCAGAATATGGACTCTAATGGACTGCTTTCTTCGGGCGCTGAAGCTTTTCAGGCCTATACGTTAAGCGATGCGCAGGTAAAAGCGTTGAGCGATCAATCCTGTCAAGAGCTCGACAGCAAAGCGAAAATCGCGCCGGCGAGCAGCGAATACGCTAAACGACTGGCAAAAATTGCCGCTGCGCTGGGGGATAACATTAACGGCCAGCCGGTGAACTATAAGGTTTACGAGACGAAAGACGTCAACGCGTTTGCCATGGCGAACGGTTGTATTCGCGTCTACAGCGGACTGATGGATATGATGACCGACAACGAAGTTGAAGCCGTGATCGGCCATGAAATGGGCCATGTCGCGCTGGGTCATGTAAAGAAAGGGATGCAGGTCGCGCTGGGCACTAACGCCGTGCGCGTCGCGGCGGCATCGGCAGGAGGCGTTGTCGGCAGCCTGTCGCAATCACAGCTTGGCGATCTTGGCGAAAAACTGGTGAACTCGCAGTTCTCCCAGCGTCAGGAGTCCGAAGCGGATGATTATTCTTACGATCTGTTGCGCAAACGCGGTATCAGTCCGGCAGGACTTGCCACCAGCTTTGAGAAACTGGCAAAACTGGAAGCGGGTCGTCAAAGCTCGATGTTCGACGATCACCCGGCGTCCGCCGCACGCGCACAGCATGTGCGCGATCGTATGAGCGCGGACGGGATCAAATAATCCCCGAACAGTGCCGGATGGCGGCGTGGACGCCTTATCCGGCCTACAAGCATCAATCAGCTGTAGGCCGGATAAGCGCAGCGCCATCCGGCAAAACAACTTACTCGCCTTTCTTCGCCGCCTGGATATAGAGCATTTCTAATGCCAGCGTCGCGGCCGCCAGAGCGGTGATCTCCGACTGATCGTAAGCCGGCGCGACTTCCACTACATCCATACCGACAATGTTCAGATCTTTCAGACCGCGTACCAGTTTAATGGCGCGATCGGAGGTCAGGCCGCCGATCACCGGCGTACCGGTACCAGGCGCAAACGCCGGGTCCAGACAGTCGATATCAAAGGTCAGATAGACCGGCATATCGCCGACGATCTGTTTCACCTGAGCGAGAATATCATCCACGCCGCGATCGTTGACCTGGCAGGCATCCAGCACGGTAAAGCCATTGTCTTTGTCAAACTCAGTACGAATACCGATCTGTACCGAATGATGCGGATCGATCAGGCCTTCTTTCGGCGCGGTGTAAAACATCGTGCCGTGATCGAATTCGCAGCCGTTAGCGTAGGTATCGGTATGCGCATCAAAATGTACCAGCGCCATTTTGCCAAAATGTTTCGCGTGGGCGCGCAGCAGCGGCAGCGTGACGAAGTGGTCGCCGCCGAAAGAGAGCATACGCTTGCCTGCAGACAGCAGTTTTTCAGCGTGCGCCTGTAATTTTTCACTCATCTCACGGGCATCGCCAAACGCATACACCAAATCGCCGCAGTCCACGACGTTCAGGCGCTCGCGCATGTCAAAATTCCACGGGAAACGGTGATGTTCCCAGGCGAGGTTGGTCGACACCTGACGGATCGCCGCCGGGCCATGACGACCGCCAGCGCGACCGGACGTTGCCATATCAAACGGTACGCCAGTGATCACCCAGTCGGCATCGCTGTCATACGGCTGGAAGTTCATTGGCAGACGTAAAAAACCAAACGCATTAGAAACCAGTGAGTTATCGTACTGATGACCTAAGGTGCTCATGGCAAAAACCTCTTCTTAGTCAATATAAAAAAACCCTCCCGCGTCGTTAGGCCCGACGAGGAAGGGTTTGAATTTGTTTACGGCTCAAAGTTTACTCTGACAGACCGCATTATTGAAGTCAGTTTAGCCAGGTACAGTAGACAACGCCCGAAAAAAATATATATCCAGCGCAAATCAGTAGGCTCATACGTCCATCGCGGTCAGTTAAGAGGCCTTAGGGAGTTGCCGCTGTAAAAACTCAAGCACTAATGCGTAAAACAGCGGTGTTTTTCCTGGCGTCTGGAAAATGGCGTGACCGCTACCGGGAATGAGGGTCATCTCCGCCTGAGGCAGCAGCCGGTACAGCTGCGTTACCTCTTCAACGGTGAAAAATTCATCCCGGTCGCCGTCCAGTAATAGCACCGGAATGTGGATTTTTTTCACCTCTTCTTCCGTCAGCGATGTGGGCGTTGTCCACATTGGCCAGACACCTTTGAGGAACGTGCGCCAGTAGTCTTTTTGCTCTGGATGATGCATGTTCTGATAAAATTTAACCATCCCGGGCGCATCCGAAGCCATTTTATCCAGATCGCGATCCGTCAATTGCCCCTGAGGCATTCCTTTACCATAAAAAATTTCCATCCCCTGCATGTAATGGGTCGTAGCAAAGCGATGCGTTGCGCCGCCGACGATAGCAGCGCGCGCTAGATCCGGGTATCGGCTGGTTAACTTCAGAACGACCATGCCGCCATCGCTGTAACCCATCACCAGCGGTTTTTCCATCTTCAGCGCTTTAACAAAAGCCGCCATATCTTCCGTCATCAGATCATAGCTAAACGTTCCTTGCGGGTTATTGGTTAATCCATGTCCACGACTGTCCGGCATGATGACGCGAAAATATCGAGATGCCTCTTTCGCTAATCCCTGCCAACTTTTCGCCGTCAGACCACCACCATGAATCAACAGCAGCGGAGGCCCCTCGCCCTCTTCAACGTAATGAATTTTGATACCATTCGCTTCCACAAATTTATCTTTGTCCATCGTTGTTGCTGAAGCATTTATTAAAAATATAATATTGACAATAAAAATAAATGCTAATTTAAAAATATGATTCATAACACCTCGCCAATCACTTTCCGTGTAAAAGACCATATTATTCAGATTGAACAAAAATAACATCAAAATCGATTTGTATCATTTTCACTTATTTACCGGGGAGACCCCGCATCCTCTTTTTACAGAACGTAAAAAGCCTTTCCGCGATTAGCCTCAACGCGAAAAGGCTCTGAAGTCAGAAAAGTGCCACCTTATTCATTCTGGCTGTAATTCAGGATGACTTGAAGGTCTCTTCCTGAATTGCATTTGGCGCTTTCTTTATTCCTTCGTCTGACAGGGCAAGCTTGACTCGCTAAATGCCGTGGCCGGAATTTTCACAATCGCTTTTTTAACCGGCGCAGGTTTACCACGCGTACAAAGCGGACGGTGGACCTGGTTTGGATAAAAAAGCGCGAAATCGCCAGGATTTAATGTAACGAACTGCTCATTAGCGACACATTCAGGAAAGATGATGTCATCAGGAAGATGCTCAAGCTCCTTTATCCTGGTATCAATTTTGTTGGAATAGCCAATCTCCTCATAACCGCTTAGTAAAATCTGAACATCGATATATTTTTTATGAAGTTCAGCTTTGCGGTTTAACGAAGAGTGTGTTTCTCCTTCGCTTATCATAAGAAATGATTCCGGGAAAGAAAGTTCATATCTACCAGCAGGCTGATCTTCAGCTATCTTCACCGCTTCGATGATAAGTTTTTTAATAATGTTGTTAACGTAAGGTAATAAAGTAAGCTGCTCTATATTTCCATATAGCATACTATAGTTATCCTAAATAATGGTCGTGATTATAATTATCAGCCAATCAGGTACTGGTAAATACCCTCAGCCACAGGAATACCTTCTTTTAAACATTTTTCTTTATAGGCGATTTGCGGATCGTTTGGCGCCAGCACTTTATCAACACCGGGCATCGGTTTTACAGCCCTTAGCTCATTGACCATTGTGCTCATTATTGAGGAAAACAGCGGATTGCCCAACATCTGCGGATCAATAACGATAACCAGACTCGCTAACTTGCGCATCTTGTCATAGTCGCCATACATCCGAACAATATGGTTGCTAAAGTTTGCCCCCATCAGGACGCCCGTGAGCGCATCAATCGCCAGGGCAATACCAGAACCTTTGTGTCCGCCAAAGGGCAGCAGATTTTCAATTTTATGCGGATCGGTAGTGATATGTCCCTCTTTATCCAGCGCCAGGCCATGACCTATTGGTTTCCCGGTTTCTTTGGCGTGCAGAATTTTACCAAACGCAATGGCGCTGGTCGCCATATCGACGATCATCGGATGGCTGTCTTTAACGGGGAAGCCGAAGGCGATTGGGTTAGTCCCCAGAAAGCGCTCCGCGCCGCCATACGGCGCAACGCAGGTATCCGTTTGCGTCATGGCGATAGCCACCATTCCCTGGCTTGTCGCCTGCTCAATAAACCACGAGAGCGCGCCGCAGTGGGACGTATTTTTGACGCTGACGAAGCCCAGCCCCGTCTCTCTTGCCAGACTAATAGCGTGGTCTGTCGCCTTTATCAGCGCGCAGTGCCCCATTCCATCATCAGAGTCCAGAATAGCGACAGAAGGCGAAATCTGTTCGATGCTGAATGTTGCTTTTGGATTGAGCCCGCCTGCGTTCAGGCGGGTACAATAGTGCTCTACGCGAATAACGCCGTGGGAGTGAACGCCGGTGATATCGGCATGAACCAAAACGTCGGCTACCTGCTGCGCCGTTTGCGCGTCAAGACCCGCCTGGGTGAGTTTATTAAACGCCAGCGCTTTCAATTCATTTTCTTTGACTAATATTGTTGACATAACTATCCCGCTATTAAAATTTGATAACGCCTTTAACCAATTTTTTGTTTTCTACCACGTTCTTCTGGTACTGGTTGCCGAACGTATAGAAATCGAATTCCTGGTTTTTCATCATTGTTTCGCTAATAGCGCCCTGAGCCATTAGCTCAATGACACATTCGAAGTCTTCCCGCGTCGCGTTACGGCTGCTCAATAGCGTGGTCTCTTTTTTATGGAAGGTCGGATCGTCAATGACGAGCTCGCCGATATACAGCCCGATGAAGACGATTTTTCCGCCGTGACGAATCAGATCGACAGCGCGGCTCATGGAGGATTTATTGCCGGTGGCATCAAGCACAGTGCCGGCCAATTCACCGGAGAAACAGGCTTTCAGCGCATCAATATAGTCGTCTGACGACGGATCGAGCGTTGCAACGCCTACCTTTTCGGCGACCAGACGACGGCGTTCGGCGTCAATATCAGCTACCGCGACGCGAGCGCCTTTGGCTTTTGCTATCGCGGCGGCGGCCAGCCCAATCGGCCCGGCGCCGACCACCAAAATGTTTTGCTGCGGCTTCACGTCAGCGCGGCGTACTGCATGGGCGCTGATGGCGAAACACTCAACCAGCGCGCCCGCGCTGTCGGTGAGGTTATCCGACAGTTCAACCAGATTTTGTTCACGAACGGCCAGATATTCGCTAAAGCCGCCGTCCTGGTGAACACCATACAGCGAGACGTTCTCACAGCAGTTGGTTTTTCCTTCCCGGCAGGCTGCGCAAGCGCCGCAAGGAATACAGGGAATAACGCTATAGCGTTGGCCGACCTTCGCCGTGCTGCACGATTTACCCAACATTTCAGCCACGCCGCAAATTTCATGACCCAGCACGCGCGGATAGGCAAAAAAGGGCTGGCGGCCGGCAAACGCATGGATATCGGTGCCGCAAATACCAACCGCTTTAATTTTTAACAGTACTTCATCGTCTTTTAAATGAGGAATATCCCTTTCAATGTATTCAATATTTCCCGGATTATTACAGATAAGCGTTTTCATACTTAACCCTTTGAAGATAAACGGTGAATGGTGGCCGTGACGCCATGTAACTCAATATGGTTAAAGGCCTGCTGAATGTCGTTTAAAAAGTCTGCGTTGTCGCCGGCCAGCGTTCCAAAGATGCTATTTATCTGCAGCAAAGACAGCGCTTGTTCCCATCGCGTGTTTTTATTTTTAATAGCCGCATTGAAAGTATCATTGAGCGGGTCGGCCACACTCTGCCCCTGAGAGAGGGTATTAATGACGTAATGGAGCCAGCCCGCAATCAGCGTCGCTAACGCCCTGCCCTTAACGCCGCGCGCCTGGAGCGTCAGATAAGGATCGACGGCCCGCTGAGGCAGCTTCTGAGAACCGTCCATCGCAATCTGTCCGGTCTTATGTTTAATATTCGGGTTGCTGAATCGATCAATGAGCAACTGCGCATATTGATGTACATCTACCGCCAAATTCGGGCGCAGCGATTTTGCCTGCTCTTCCGTCATTAAATGATGTACGGCGGTTTTAAAAGCGTCGTCTTCCATGCACTGATAGATAAACTCATATCCAGCCAGGCTGCCGTTATAGGCGAGAAACGAATGGCTGCCATTCAGCATACGAAGTTTCATTTCTTCATAGGGAAGCACGTCCGAGACGAACATCGCCCCTGCTTTATCCCAGTCAGGACGACCGGCAACGAAATTATCTTCGATAACCCACTGACGGAAATCCTCGCATACGATGCCGCAGGGATCGGCAAAACCGATCTGGTCTTTAATCATGTCAAATTGCTCTGGCGTCATTGCCGGCACGATGCGATCGACCATGGTGCCAGGAAAGGTGACATGCTTCGCTATCCAGGCCGCCAGTTGCGGATCGAGATTATCGGCAAACGTAACGATCGCCGTTTTGGTCAAATGACCGTTTTCCGGAATGTTATCGCACGACAGTACACTAAACGGGGGAAGCCCTTGCTGGCGGCGTATCCGTAGCGCTTCGACGATCAGTCCGAGTGCTGACCGGGGATGTTCAGGATCGGCAAGATCGTGTTTGATGAGCGGATGGCTGAGATCGAGCGTTCTGGACCGCGGATCGGTGCAGTAACCTTTTTCCGTTATCGTCAACGAAACAATTTTTACCTGCGGCTCAGTCAGCTTCTCGATCGCCGCCTGAATACCTGACTTCGGCGTATGCAACGCGCCGGTGACGGTACGAACCAGGCGACTATTGATGGCGCTGGCTGACGTTTCCACCACTGAAAACAGCCCCTGTTGCGCATTTAGCGCATCCACCAGCTCCGCATCGCCGAACAGATTTAGTTCAAAAATCCCCCAGCGGTTGTCGGTTATCTCATTCGTGAGATCGTTATAAACAGCCTGGTGACCACGGTGAAAGGCGCCAAATCCAATATGTACGATGTTGGCTTCCATTCCCTGACGTGAATAAGTCGTTTTGAATTGGTGCCTTGCGGCGTCTAACTGGCGAGCTATGGTGTCCATGAATTTTTCCCACTCCTGTTTTGTTTACCAATTCTGCTTAAACAGCATACCAAAATCCGTGAATATGATCACACTCATGGCACCAAATTCTTTATCATGGTATGCTGACTAATAGCCAATGAATAAAAATAATTTATTTATCAATTAGTTACAAAAAGCACTTCTCAGGATAAATTTTACGATTCACAAAAGCGTGATTTTGATTAGAAAAATCGGCCACGAATTGGCATACCACCCATACAACCCGTAATCATTAAACCACATGAAAAACAATATCTTATTGAATAACACGCCCGCTGCAAGCGTATATGTCACGCATGATTGGTTCAATAATCACCCGAAATACAGCAAACCAACCCTGATAATTTGTCTAGTGAATTAATGAACTCAATTTATTATCAGCATCAACGTTAACCTAAGAACATCAGTTACGGTTTTGATCATCCGGGTCGCTGCTAAAGCGATGAGGAGTGAGCCGCCTTTAGACGTAATTGGCAAATTAATCCATTGATTAAAAACAGGAAAAAATTGATGAAGACGCAGATTAGGCACGTTGAAACAAAGCTTTCAAAGCCCCTCTGGCCGAGGTCTTAGTTGACGCGAAACATGGCATAATAGCCATTTCGAACTGGTAACCACGACGATTACGCTGGAAGACGGTTCAACTGGCACCGGATATTCCTATACCGGCGGAAAGGGTGGGTATGCAATTAAAGCGATGATCGACCACGATCTTGCCCCGGTACTGTCAGGGAAAGAGGCGCTGCGATTGACGATATCTATGACTTTATGGAATAGCATATTCACTATGTGGGTCGCGGAGGCATCGCATCGTTTGCGATGTCTGCGGTGGATATCGCCCTTTGGGATTTGAAAGGCAAACGTGAAAAACTGCCGCTGTGGAAAATGGCTGGTTGAAGGCGGCGCGTCTGTCGACGAATGGCGGTCGTTTGGTATGCTCGCTCGGTATGCAGGAATTACACGTCAGACTGGTTTCCGCATTCGAGACTGGCTGACTGGAGGTTCACAGTTTCCCGATCGATCAATATACCAAACATCCGCTGGTGGTCGACAATTATCGCGCCGTGGCACCGGACACCTACGGCATTGGCGTAGAGTTTGACTGGGATAAGCTGAGCGTTTACGAAGCCTGATTCCCTCTCTCCGGGCTTGTTTTTGGCGGCAGGCCCGGTTAATCGCTGACAAAAATGTCATCCGCCTGAAAATAGCCGTCAGGTGGCGAAGAAAAAATCATCAAAATCTTCCAGCGAATCATCCTGTTGGAAGATTTTTACCAGCTCATTTTTACTGTTTTCAAGATGGGTCCACGAAGCCTGTCTGGCCTGCTCAGCATCGCGTTTTTGCAATGCAAGGAAGATACTACGGTGATCTTCCACCCATTTCATTCTTAACTCTTTCTTATGTAAATACTTATAGTTTAACTGCTTCCAGCGCGGATTTTCGGTCCTGACAGCCCGCCACAGCTCGGCAGATTGTTTCATTAATACACGATTTTGCGTAGATTCCGCGATGATATTGTGGAACTGGCGATCCAGTTCTTCAAATTTGTCGCTGTCGCCGCCAATCTGCTTTTCCTGCTGCTCAATAATACGTTTAAGCTGCTTAAGTTCATTAAATCTTATTTGCGTAGCGGCAAAACCGGTGATGTTGCTTTCGATGACCTGCCGGGCCTGTAGCAATTCAAAGGGGCCAATGTCTGAGTAAGGCAAGAGCGCTTTTTGATTGATTTTCTCCAGACTATCAATAAAGTAAGTGCCTGCGCCTTGCTTAACCTCTACCACTCCCTTCAGCTCAAGCATAATAATCGCCTCACGAATCGTCGTGCGGCTGGTTTGAAAACGCTCGCTAAGTTCTCTCTCCGCCGGAAGTCGCTCGCCAGCTTTAAATACCCCTGAATAGAGTAGTTCTTCTATTTGCAGCCCTATATCAAAATAGCGCCGCTTGGTTAAAATTTGTTCCATGCACATACCTATGTAGACAGCAATTGCTCCACTTGAGGGTAGTGTAAACAAATCCTAATGTTTATGGTAAACAATTTCCCTGTCAGAGAGTGGTCGTTTCTTTCCCGCAACCTACGGCTATGCGCGTCACACAGTCCTTCCCCACCAGACTCGGCAGGAAAGGCGCTGATTCCCATAACGCATATTTGACGTTTGATGCCGGGTTTATTTGCGGCAGGGCGGCGGCGCATACCCGTTATTGTCCGCCGGGAAAGCCTGCGAGGAACAAGGCGGTAGCGTATTTGTTGCTTTACCCTGCAATGCAAAAGCGGCAAAGCCAATGACGCCGATGTTGCGTACGTCGCCCTGCGCGGAGTGGGCCGCATAAGCGTCAGCTACGTCGGCGAACTGGAATGCCGCCTCAGTGTGTTTATCTTTGCGAAACCCTTTAATCGCCAGTGAATCGCCGGCGTTAACAATATAGCCATGATGATTCAGCGAGCCTGCTTTTCCGTTCAACACGTCCAGGCCATCAACCGTTGCGACGATTTCGTAATTGGTATCATGACTGTAATTACGAATATATAACTGATAGTTCATCCCTGATCTTGCAGGAATACTATATTGCCATTGTCCCATTGATGCGTTGTAGCGACGAGTAATTGGAATCGAATTAAAATTAGCGTCGCGCACAGCATATTCAAGATCGCTGATACGTATACTATAAACTTTATCGTAACCTGACGGATATTGAGTGGAGTAATTTATTATCACCATTTCGGCAGGTTCTCGATCGACACGTTCTACCGAAACGCTTTGTACCGATGAATGCACGTCGCCGCCCCAGGCGGTGCCGACGTCGGATGAAGAGCCATTATTAGATTGCATTCCACTGGAACAGCCGCCTAACAGCAAAAACAAGCCAACAATGACGGCATTAAATTTAAATTTGCTCATACTCATACCCCTTTTTAATTATTAGGGGGATTGTAGGCCCATAAAATCACATAGAGAAGCGGCACCGCTGATAATTAAGAATTTATAAAATATAAAAGGGTCGACTTAAATAATTAAATCGACCCACAAGCGGAATACTCTTAATTACTCATCTTCAAGATAAGTATAACCGTACAGTCCCGCTTCAAATTCCTCAAGGAACTGCTGCTGCAACGCATCGTCCAGATCCGTCTGTTTTACCTGGTCGCGGAAATGCGTTAACAGCGTTTTCGGATCCAGTTGCACATATTGCAGCATATCCGCAACGGTATCGCCTTCGTCCGACAGTTCAACCTCGACGCTACCATCCGGGAAGACAAACACGTCAACCGCTTCAGTATCGCCAAACAGGTTGTGCATGTTACCGAGGATCTCCTGATAGGCACCGACCATAAAGAAGCCGAGCATCGGCGGATTCTCTGGATCGTATTCCGGCATCGGCATCGTCGTGGCGATACCGTCGCCATCGATATAGTGGTCAATAGCGCCATCGGAATCACAGGTTATATCCAGCAGCACGGCACGACGTTCCGGTACCTGATCTAACCCTTCCAGCGGCAGTACCGGGAAGAGCTGATCGATTCCCCACGCGTCCGGCATTGACTGGAACAGCGAGAAGTTGACGTACATTTTGTCCGCCATCCGCTCTTGCAGTTCGTCGATAATCGGGCGATGCGCACGGTTTTGCGGGTCCAGTTGCTTCTGCACTTCATGGCACATGCTGAGATAAAGTTGCTCCGCCCAGGCGCGCTCCTGCAAACTAAACGCGCCGGAAGAGTAGCCGATATGAATATCGTGCAGATCCATTTGGCTATCATGCAGCCACTCACGCAACGAGCGGCGAGTGCCAGGCTTATGCATCTCCTGCCAGGTTTCCCACAGATTTTGTAGCGCGCGCGGCGCATCTTCAGCAGGGGCTGTCGGATCCGTGTATTCGTTACGCTCCACGCCGATAATGTTAGAGACCAGTACCGTATGGTGCGCAGTGACGGCGCGGCCAGACTCGGTAATCACCGTCGGATGCGGTAAACCATGCTCTTCGCAGGCATCGCCAATCGCCCAGATGATGTTATTGGCATATTCGTTCAGGCCATAGTTCACCGAACAGTCGGACTGCGAGCGGGTACCTTCATAATCCACGCCCAGACCGCCGCCCACGTCGAAGCACTGGATATTAACGCCCAGCTTATGCAGCTCAACATAGAAACGCGCGGACTCGCGCACGCCGGTCGCGATATCGCGAATGTTCGCCATCTGCGATCCCAGGTGGAAGTGCAACAGTTGCAGACTGTCCAGACGCCCGGCGTCACGCAGGGTCTCCACCAGTTGCAGCACCTGGGTCGCCGCCAGGCCGAATTTTGATTTTTCGCCGCCGGAGGATTGCCACTTACCGGACCCCTGAGAGGCCAGACGCGCACGCACGCCCAGGCGAGGAACCACATTCAGGCGCTCGGCCTCCTCCAGCACAATCGCGATTTCAGACATCTTTTCGATGACCAGATAAACCTTATGGCCCATCTTCTCGCCAATCAGCGCCAGCCGAATGTATTCACGGTCTTTATAACCATTACAGACGATCACGCTACGGGTCATGCCGGCATGCGCCAGCACCGCCATCAATTCCGCTTTTGACCCCGCTTCCAGCCCCAACGGTTCACCGGAATGGATAAGGGACTCGATCACGCGGCGATGCTGATTGACCTTAATCGGATAAACGAGGAAGTAGTCGCCGTTATAACCGTAAGATTCACGCGCACGCTTAAACGCCGCGTTAATTGAACGCAAACGGTGTTGCAGGATCTGCGGGAAGCAGAACAGCGCCGGCAGACGCTGACCTTGCGCTTCGCGCGCTTTCACCAGTTTGGCAAGATCGACACGCGCTTCCGGTACGTCGGGATCGGGGCATACGCTAATATGGCCCAGCTCGTTGACGTCGTAGTAGTTATTGCCCCACCAGGCAATATTGTAAGTGCGCAGCATCTTGCTGGCTTCCTGGGAGCTCATTGCAACCTCCTGCATGGAGCGTAGTACACCCTGTTCGCCTGCTGACGAAGGCGAACCCATAGACATGTCGTCAGACATAGCGAACCTCAATTTTTATTAGCAAGTGTAAAACAGTTGACTACTATCGCAATCCGAAGACGCGATAACAACCCATAGACAAGCGGATTTTCCAGCAGATAGCGCTGATGCTCCGCCTGCGCGACCGGTTTCTTTTTCATATCATTGTAAACACGTAACCGAACTCACAGATAACGGTTCGGCGAAACCACGAGAAAACTCTTGCGTTAACAAGAGCGCCCTTGTTCAGTCTTCAGCGCCATTGCCGGCTCTGGAATCCTGAGAAGCGCCGAGATGGGTATAACATCGGCAGGTATGCAAAGCAGAGATGCAGATTGCGGGGGACATGCGCGCACCAGAACGATGCGACAGATTCAGCAGAATACAACGGTTCATTATCTCGTATCACCTCCACGGCCGCCTCGTAAGACGAACCCACAAGCCAAAGCAACGTTTTAACCCGGCTGGAAGTGGCGACACGAAGAAAACGTCGTGTGCTTTTGTATGAGCCGCGCGTCGCGTTTTATACCCAGAACGCAGAAAAAAAGCAAAGCATAAATGCGCATAATGTCAGCATTATCAGAAACGTTTACCGCCTGATTTTGACCGACATTGCGACGGCCTTCAAAAAAAGCTGGAAATTGGGCGAAGAAGTGACCTAAAATAGCCGTCCAGATGTTAATCCATCCATACCGATTAACACTCAGACTGCCAGTGTCAGTGACCTTCAGACTCATGGTAGAATCTTCTGTCATGACTATTCCGCACAACAGTTTGAGCTAACTAAATTCTCCTTAGGTGAAATTAAATATGGCAAAACACCTTTTTACGTCTGAGTCCGTATCAGAAGGGCATCCTGACAAAATCGCAGACCAAATCTCTGATGCCGTGTTGGACGCTATCCTGCAACAGGATCCGAAAGCACGCGTCGCCTGTGAAACCTACGTTAAAACCGGCATGGTTTTAGTTGGCGGTGAGATCACCACCAGCGCCTGGGTCGATATCGAAGAGATTACCCGTAATACGGTGCGCGAAATTGGCTATGTGCATTCCGACATGGGCTTTGACGCCAACTCTTGCGCGGTACTGAGCGCAATTGGCAAACAGTCTCCGGATATCAACCAGGGCGTTGACCGCGCAGACCCGCTGGAACAAGGCGCGGGCGACCAGGGCCTGATGTTTGGCTACGCGACAAATGAAACCGACGTACTGATGCCTGCGCCAATCACCTACGCGCACCGTCTGGTACAGCGTCAGGCTGAAGTGCGTAAAAATGGCACCCTGCCATGGTTGCGTCCGGATGCAAAAAGCCAGGTCACTTTCCAGTATGACGACGGCAAAATCGTCGGTATCGACGCCGTGGTTCTCTCTACGCAGCACGCAGAAGATATCGACCAAAAATCGCTGCAAGAAGCGGTGATGGAAGAGATCATCAAACCCATTCTGCCGTCTGAATGGTTAAATACGTCCACTAAGTTTTTTATCAACCCAACCGGGCGTTTTGTTATCGGCGGCCCGATGGGCGATTGTGGTCTGACCGGTCGTAAGATCATCGTTGATACCTACGGCGGTATGGCGCGTCACGGCGGCGGCGCCTTCTCCGGTAAAGATCCGTCTAAAGTTGACCGTTCTGCAGCTTACGCTGCGCGTTATGTCGCGAAAAACATCGTGGCGGCAGGTCTGGCGGATCGCTGTGAAATCCAGGTCTCCTACGCTATCGGCGTAGCGGAGCCGACGTCCATCATGGTGGAAACGTTCGGTACTGAAAAAGTGCCTGCTGAACAGTTGATTCTGCTGGTGCGCGAATTCTTCGACCTGCGCCCGTACGGCTTGATTCAGATGCTGGATCTGCTGCACCCGATCTACAAAGAAACTGCGGCTTACGGCCACTTCGGTCGCGAAAACTTCCCATGGGAAAAAACCGACAAAGCGCAACTGCTGCGCGATGCTGCCGGTCTGAAATAATCGCCCGCGCCTGACGCTGTTTTTCAGTCAGGGAAACCATACCGTACTTATCAAGGCCAGCGCTCTGCTGGCCTTTATCATTGCTGATACACGCAACGTTATCAGATATTCCAGCGTGAATTTATACTGACCTTTTTGTGATGCGCAGCACAATCCACTCTCCCCTTTCGTTTCTTCGACTACACTTTTTATCATTCAGTTTCAGTCATCATGAAAGCGGTTACATTCATTTTCATTAAGAACTGACTACATCACTATCGGTATGCTAATTCTGCGATGAAAATATTACATAATTTTTCAACTTTGTCTGAATACCAGGCGATTGATATGGTTATAAGATTATTAAAACTATTATTTTTCAGATAATTAAATAATCACCGAGATAAATAGTAGTGTAAACGATTACACCATTGTGATTAGCCTCACATCTTTTTACGGCGTACTCACCTACTCTTAACATCGATAAAATTGCTAACCCAACCGGAGGGCATAATGCCTGACAATAAAAAACAAGGGCGTTCCAACAAGGCCATGACATTTTTTGTCTGCTTTCTTGCAGCCCTGGCAGGATTACTTTTTGGCCTGGATATCGGCGTTATCGCCGGTGCTTTACCCTTCATTACCGACGAGTTTCAGATTACCGCACACACTCAGGAATGGGTGGTCAGCTCCATGATGTTTGGCGCTGCCGTCGGCGCTGTCGGCAGCGGCTGGCTCTCCTTTAAGCTGGGTCGTAAAAAAAGCCTGATGATCGGCGCTATCCTGTTCGTCGCCGGTTCGCTGTTCTCCGCTGCGGCGCCTAACGTTGAAGTCCTGATTATTTCTCGCGTGCTGCTGGGTCTGGCCGTCGGCGTCGCTTCCTACACTGCACCGTTGTACCTGTCCGAGATCGCGCCGGAAAAAATTCGCGGCAGTATGATCTCAATGTACCAACTCATGATCACCATCGGGATTCTGGGCGCTTATCTGTCAGATACCGCGTTCAGCTACAGCGGCGCATGGCGCTGGATGCTCGGCGTGATCATCATCCCGGCCATTCTGCTGTTGATCGGCGTCTTCTTCTTGCCGGACAGCCCGCGCTGGTTTGCGGCGAAACGCCGTTTCCATGATGCTGAACGCGTCCTGTTGCGCCTGCGTGACACCAGTGCGGAAGCAAAACGTGAGCTCGATGAAATTCGCGAAAGTTTGCAGGTTAAACAGAGCGGTTGGGCGCTGTTCAAAGAGAACAGCAACTTCCGCCGCGCCGTGTTTCTTGGCATTTTGTTGCAGGTCATGCAGCAATTTACCGGGATGAACGTCATCATGTATTACGCGCCGAAAATCTTCGAACTGGCGGGATACACGAATACCACGGAGCAGATGTGGGGCACCGTTATTGTTGGTCTGACTAACGTGCTGGCAACCTTCATCGCTATCGGCCTGGTTGACCGCTGGGGCCGCAAGCCGACCCTGACGCTGGGCTTCCTGGTCATGGCGATTGGTATGGGGATTCTGGGTACGATGATGCACATCGGCATCCATTCGCCGTCTGCACAATACTTCGCTATCGCTATGCTGCTGATGTTCATCATTGGATTTGCGATGAGCGCTGGTCCGCTGATTTGGGTACTGTGCTCCGAAATCCAGCCGCTGAAAGGCCGCGATTTCGGCATCACCTGCTCCACCGCGACCAACTGGATCGCCAATATGATCGTCGGCGCAACGTTCCTGACCATGCTGAACAATCTGGGTAACGCCAACACCTTCTGGGTCTACGCTGGCCTGAACGTGCTGTTTATCCTGCTGACCCTGTGGCTGGTGCCGGAAACCAAACACGTTTCGCTGGAGCACATTGAACGTAACCTGATGAAAGGTCGTAAACTGCGCGAAATCGGCGCCCACGACTAATCCCTCCACGCTTCCTCCTGCCACAGGAGGAAGCGTTTTTCTTGCAGTCCCTCTTCCGTCGCACTATTCTCTGCCGCTATGAAAACCCCTCGTCTCCCTATCGCTATCCAGCAGGCCGTGATGCGCCGTCTGCGGGAAAATCTCGCCCAGGCGAACCTCAAGCTCGATAGACATTATCCGGAGCCGAAACTGGTGTATACGCAACGCGGCACCTCGGCGGGCACCGCCTGGCTGGAGAGCTACGAAATCCGCCTCAACCCGGTGTTACTGCTGGAAAACATCGACACCTTTATAGCAGAGGTCGTGCCGCATGAACTGGCGCATCTGTTGGTGTGGAAGCACTTCGGACGCAAGGCTCCGCATGGCAAGGAATGGAAGTGGATGATGGAAAGCGTGCTGGGCGTTCCGGCCAGACGTACCCATCAATTTGCGCTGCAATCCGTACGGCGCAATACCTTTCCCTATCATTGCCAATGCCAGCAACATCAACTCACCGTCCGCCGTCATAATCGGGTAGTACGCGGCGAAGCGGTTTATCGTTGCGTTCACTGCGGCGAACCACTGGTCGCCGGGTAGTTTCCCGAAACGTCCGGGAACTTTCCTGAGCGGACTGATTGCATACAGACACAACTTTCGTTACGTTGCGGGCTCGTTTTGCTATGGAGTGTGCAATGTACCGTAATTTTTCTTTTGCCGCTGCGTTGCTGGCCGCAGCGTTTTCAGGCCAGGCCCTGGCCGATGGCATTAACAATTTTTCTCAGGCCAAAGCGGCGAGCGTCAAAGTCAATGCTGACGCGCCCGGCAGCTTTTACTGCGGGTGCCAAATCCGCTGGCAGGGTAAAAAAGGCGTCGTAGACCTGGAGTCCTGCGGCTATAAGGTGCGTAAAAACGAGAATCGCGCCAGACGCATTGAGTGGGAGCACGTTGTCCCCGCCTGGCAATTCGGTCATCAGCGCCAGTGCTGGCAGGACGGCGGGCGAAAAAACTGCGCTAAAGACCCGGTCTACCGCAAAATGGAAAGCGATATGCATAACCTGCAACCCGCGATTGGCGAAGTGAATGGCGATCGCGGCAACTTTATGTATAGCCAGTGGAACGGCGGCGAAGGTCAGTACGGGCAGTGCGCCATGAAAGTAGATTTCAAAGCGAAGCTCGCCGAGCCGCCCGCCCGCGCCCGTGGCGCAATCGCCCGCACTTATTTTTATATGCGCGACCAATACCAACTGAAACTTTCCCGCCAACAAACGCAGCTTTTTAACGTCTGGGATAAGCAGTACCCCGTTACCGCCTGGGAGTGCGAGCGCGATGCGCGTATCGCGAAGGTCCAGGGTAATCATAATCCCTATGTGCAACGCGCTTGCCAGGCGCGAAAGAGCTAACCTACACTAGCGGGATTCTTGTTAACCCATGCCCTGGATAGCCAAACGCCGGGGCCATGACGCGGATTTTTTTATTATGCGTATTCCCCGCATTTATCACCCTGAATTGTTGACGTCCGGTACGCAGATTTCGTTATGCGAAGATGCGGCCAACCATATTGGTCGTGTACTGCGCATGGGAGCGGGACAAGCGTTACAGCTGTTTGACGGCAGTAATCAGGTATTCGATGCTGAAATCATTAGCGCCAGTAAGAAAAGCGTTGAAGTGCAAGTGATGAAAGGCGAAATCGACGATCGTGAATCGCCGCTACATATCCATCTGGGCCAGGTGATGTCGCGCGGTGAAAAAATGGAATTTACTATCCAGAAATCGATCGAACTGGGTGTAAGCCTCATTACGCCACTGTTCTCTGAGCGCTGCGGCGTTAAACTGGATAGTGAACGTCTGAACAAAAAGCGCCAGCAGTGGCAAAAGATCGCCATCGCCGCCTGCGAACAATGCGGGCGTAACCGGGTGCCGGAAATTCGCCCGCCGATGGCGCTGGAAGCCTGGTGCGCCGAGCAAGATTCCGGGCTGAAGCTCAATCTTCATCCGCGCGCCCATGCCAGCATTAACACTCTGCCGCTGCCGGTTGAACGCGTCCGACTGCTAATCGGCCCGGAAGGCGGGCTGTCGGCGGACGAAATCGCGATGACCGCGCGCTATCAGTTTACTGATATTCTGTTAGGACCTCGCGTTCTGCGTACTGAGACAACCGCGCTCACCGCCATTACTGCGCTACAGGTGCGTTTTGGCGACTTAGGATGAAGCGTTAACGGAGAAAATAATGATCAAGCTCGGCATCGTGATGGACCCCATCGCACACATCAACATCAAGAAAGACACCAGTTTCGCTATGCTGCTGGAAGCCCAACGTCGTGGTTATGAACTTCATTATATGGAGATGGCCGACCTTTATCTGATTAACGGCGAAGCCCGCGCCCGCACGCGAACGTTGAGCGTGGAGCAAAATTACGATAAATGGTACGAGTTCGGCAGCGAGCAGGAGATTAAACTCGCCGATCTGGACGTCATTTTGATGCGTAAAGATCCGCCGTTTGATACCGAGTTTATTTATGCGACCTATATTCTGGAACGCGCTGAAGAAGAAGGGACGCTGATCGTCAACAAACCGCAAAGCCTGCGCGACTGTAATGAAAAACTGTATACTGCCTGGTTTGCCGATCTGACGCCGGAAACGCTGGTAACGCGCAATAAAGCGCAGCTCAAAGCGTTTTGGGAAAAGCACGGCGATATCATTATGAAACCGCTGGACGGTATGGGCGGCGCGTCCATTTTCCGCGTTAAGGAAGGCGATCCTAACATAGGCGTTATTGCCGAAACGCTGACCGAGCTGGGCAACCGCTACTGCATGGCGCAGAACTATTTGCCCGCGATCAAAGATGGCGATAAGCGCGTACTGGTCGTCGACGGCGAGCCGGTGCCTTACTGCCTGGCGCGTATTCCGCAGGGCGGCGAAACCCGCGGCAACCTGGCGGCTGGTGGTCGCGGCGAACCCCGTCCGTTGAGCGAAAGCGACTGGGAAATCGCCCGCCGCGTTGGGCCAACGCTTAAAGCCAAAGGGCTTATTTTCGTCGGTCTGGATATTATCGGCGACCGCTTAACGGAAATTAACGTGACCAGCCCAACCTGCGTGCGTGAAATTGAAGCGGAATACCCGATCTCTATCACCGGGATGTTGATGGACGCCATCGAAGCGCGTCTGGCGAAGTAAACGTTTATTGCCCGGTGGCGTGCGCTTACCGGGCCTGAGCAATCACGCCGCCCCGGTCGGATAAGGCGGCGCGTCAGCATCGCCATCCGGCAGTCTATTGCCCGATAAGGCCGCCGTCCTTTGGCAAAAGACGGCTTATATGAGTGACAACCGTCCGCTTTCCCCACATACTGAACGCTGTCGTTTTTTTGAACCAGGAAACAGAACCTCTGACAATGAATTTACAGCATCACTTTCTTATTGCCATGCCTGCGCTCCAGGACCCGATTTTCCGCCGTTCCGTAGTGTATATTTGCGAGCACAACCAGGACGGCGCTATGGGGATTATTATTAATAAACCTTTGGAAAATCTGCAAATTGAAGGGATTCTGGAAAAACTAAAAATTACGCCGGAACCGCGCGATTCGGCAATTCGTCTTGATAAAGCCGTGATGCTCGGCGGCCCGCTGGCGGAAGATCGCGGATTTATTCTCCATACTCCGCCGTCACGTTTCGCCTCCAGCATTCGTATCTCAGACAATACCGTGATTACCACCTCCCGCGATGTGCTGGAAACGTTAGGTACCCAACAACAGCCTTCCGATGTGCTGGTCGCGCTGGGCTACGCCTCCTGGGATAAAGGCCAGCTTGAACAAGAGTTGCTTGATAACGCCTGGCTTACCGCGCCCGCCGATCTCAATATTTTGTTCAAAACACCCATTGCCGAGCGCTGGCGCGAAGCGGCAAAACTTATTGGCATTGATATTCTGACCATGCCTGGCGTTGCGGGGCACGCCTGATGAGCGGCACCTTACTGGCCTTTGACTTCGGCACAAAAAGCATCGGCGTTGCAATAGGACAACGCATTACCGGCACCGCCCGTCCGCTTCCGGCAATCAAAGCACAGGACGGCACGCCCGACTGGACGCTCATTGAACGTTTGCTGAAAGAGTGGCAGCCGGACGAAATTATTGTCGGGCTACCGCTCAATATGGATGGCACTGAACAGCCGCTGACGGCGCGCGCACGTAAATTCGCCAACCGTATTCATGGGCGTTTCGGGGTAACTGTCACGCTGCACGATGAACGACTCAGCACCGTTGAAGCACGCTCCGGTCTGTTTGAACGAGGTGGGTATCGCGCACTGAACAAAGGCAAAGTGGACTCGGCCTCCGCCGTGATTATCCTCGAAAGCTATTTTGAACAGGGGTATTAAAGCCGTTTTTGTCAGCAGGCGGATAACGCGGTCACGGTTGCCAGGCTTACTGGGCAATAAGCTGGTTTAATGCCTTCAACGCCTGTAAACGCGCAGCCGCCTCCGCCTCATCAATCCGCCACATTCCCGCAAAGGCCAGCGCTGCGGCGTGCTTGTCTAGCGGTTGCGCCATAGAAACTTCACCATCAGCGTGATGCCACAGCACGTATCCCCGCTGGCGCTGCTGCGCCACATGCGGCGCCAGATTACGCCACTGCTCCGGAGTAAAACGCTGCATTAGCGCCTCATCGCTTTCTGCCGCCAGTAACGCCACTCCTGTTACCGACTGCCAGGCCGGGCACATGCGAAACCCCGCCAGCGCCTGACTTCCCTGCGAACCCGGCGTAGAGTGATAAATATAGATAATCTGGTCTTCCCATAGCACGCCTAATGCCACCACGATGTCTTTGGGCGCATGGCGTTCAAGGATAGGCAACGCATGGGAGAACAGCGCTGAACCACGAATCGCCTGCGCCGCCAAAGCATGAATGCCTGGCCCGGGTAAATAGCGTCGGTGCTCATCCTGCATCGTGAGTCCAATAGAGGCCATCGTCATTAACAGGCGATTAACGCGCGTGGTATTAATATCCATCAGCCGGGCAAGCTCGCGACATCCGATAGCACGGTCGCTGGAGACCAGATATTGCAGACAGCGAATGCCATCTATCAGGCTTTGATTCGGTTGTGATGACATCGTTAAATGGCTTCGCTGTGGTTTTAACAAAGCTGCGATTTTAACGCCGGTTCGCCAGGATACAAGCCTGCATGCCGTTCAATCCACCGCGCCAGTCAACACTTTACAACCCCCCTACGCCGCCATCTTCGCTACAGTCGTCCCTGCGCCTGACGCCATTGCGCGCTCTGGGCGAATGTCATCATCCCCTGCTGCTGCCCGGTTTGTATCACGTGGGCCAACTGATGGAGTTTGCCTTCACGGATCAAATTCCCTGTGGCTGGCGTATTAATCAGTAATTCAAACAACGCCACGCGCCCATCCTGTCTGTCGACCTCCAGTTTTTGTGATAGTACGGCGCGCAGACTACCCGCCAGTTGGCTGCGTACCGGTTCTTTTTCCTGCGCCGGAAAACTATCCACTAATCTTTCCACCGCCTGCGCCGCACCGCGAGTATGCAGGGTTGCCAGTACCAGATGCCCCGTTTCCGCCGCCGTCAGCGCCAGGCGAATGGTCTCGCTGTCACGCAGCTCTCCCAGTAAAATGACATCGGGATCTTCACGTAACGCCGCGCGCAGCCCGGCGGCAAAAGTGGCGCAATGCTGGCCGATTTCCCGCTGCTGTATCAGGCAACGCTTGCTGGTGTAACGGTACTCAATAGGATCTTCCAGCGTCAGGATGTGTTTATCGGCATGTTGATTAAGATGTCCCACCATCGCCGCCAGCGTAGTGGATTTCCCGCAGCCAGTAGCGCCAGTGACCAGAATCAGTCCGTTCTCGCTGGCAAGCAGTGCGGGTACTATCGGCGGCGTCTGGATTTCCGCCAGATCAGGACAACGCTCGGGCAATAGCCGTAGCGCCAGCGACGTTCCCTGTTGATGTGTGAACGCACTGGCGCGCAGGCGCCGCGTGCCAGACAGCGAGACGGCGAAATCAAGCTGGCCGTGCGTTCGCCACTGATATTGTTGCGCATCATTAAGCCAATCAAGCAGAAGCCTGTCGACATCAGGCGCGGTAAAAGGCGCGGTCTCCATGCGTCCTTGTTTGCGCCATCGCGCAGGCCAGGCGTTACACAGGTGTAGATCCGAGACGTTATGCTTTACACTAAGCGTCACAATTTCTTCCATATTCATATAAACATCCTCGGAAAATGAACGATATCGCGCATAACCTGGCACACATCCGGGACAAAATCTCCGCCGCGGCGACGCGTTGCGGCCGCTCTTCAGAAGAAGTTACGTTGCTTGCAGTGAGTAAAACCAAACCTGCGAGCGACATCGCAGAAGCCATTGCCGCCGGACAACGGGCATTTGGTGAAAATTATGTACAAGAGGGGGTGGAAAAAATCCGCCACTTTCAGGAAGCGAAAGTGGAAGGCCTGCACTGGCACTTTATAGGCCCTTTACAGTCCAACAAAAGTCGGCTGGTGGCCGAGCATTTTGACTGGTGTCATACCATCGATCGCCTGCGTATCGCCTCGCGTCTGAGCGAACAGCGTCCGGATAATCTGCCGGCGCTAAATGTTCTGATCCAAATTAATATCAGCGATGAAAACAGCAAATCAGGCATTCCGCTGGCGGAACTGGATGAGCTGGCCGCGGCGGTGGCAACACTGCCGCGTCTGCGGCTTCGCGGACTGATGGCGATCCCGGCGCCAGAGTCAGATTATGTAAGGCAGTTTGAAGTCGCACGTCAAATGGCTGTAGCATTTGCCGGGCTGAAAGCGCGCTACCCTGACGTTGATACCTTATCTCTGGGTATGAGCGACGATATGGAAGCCGCGATTGCGGCAGGTAGCACAATGGTGCGCATCGGCACCGCTATCTTTGGTGCTCGTGATTACACAAAAAATTAAGGAAAACTGAGGAACGCCATGAATACGTTGACCTTCCTGCTCTCAACGGTAATTGAGCTGTATACCATGGTGCTATTATTGCGCGTGTGGATGCAGTGGGCCCGCTGTGACTTTTACAACCCTTTCTCCCAGTTCGTGGTGAAAATTACGCAGCCCATCATCGGACCGCTGCGTCGTATTATCCCACCAATGGGGCCGATTGACAGCGCTTCCCTGCTGGTGGCGTTTATTCTTAGCGTTATTAAGGCGATAGTGCTGTTTAAGGTCATTACGTTTCAGGCGATTATCTGGATTGCCGCAGTGCTTATCTTGCTTAAAACAATCGGCCTGCTGATCTTCTGGGTGCTGCTGGTCATGGCTATCATGAGCTGGGTGAGCCAGGGTCGTAGCCCGATTGAATATGTATTGATTCAGCTTGCCGAGCCGCTGCTCAGCCCGATTCGCCGTATACTGCCTGCGATGGGCGGCATCGACTTCTCGCCGATGGTTCTGGTGCTGCTGCTGTATGTCGTTAATATGGGGATCGCTGAAGTCTTACAAGCGACAGGCAACATGTTGCTGCCGGGGCTATGGATGGCGCTATGAGTGCTGTGACTCGCTGCGAAGACGGTCTGGTGTTACGGCTTTATATTCAGCCGAAAGCCAGCCGCGACAGTATTGTGGGCTTACATGGCGACGAGGTGAAAGTCGCCATTACTGCCCCGCCGGTTGACGGTCAGGCAAACAGCCATCTGACCAAGTTTCTTGGTAAACAGTTTCGCGTGGCGAAAAGTCAGATCGTCATCGAAAAAGGCGAGCTGGGCCGTCACAAACAGGTAAAAATTATTCACCCGCAACAGATCCCGCCGGAAATTGCGGCGTTAACTGAGTAGGTATTCCATGCAAAAAGTTGTTCTCGCAACCGGCAACGCCGGTAAAGTGCGCGAGCTCGCGTCGCTGTTAAGCGATTTTGGGCTTGATGTGGTAGCGCAAACGGAACTGGGCGTTGACTCCGCGGAAGAAACCGGCCTGACGTTTATTGAAAACGCGATTCTCAAAGCGCGCCATGCCGCTAAAATGACCGGTCTGCCCGCCATTGCCGATGACTCCGGTCTGGCCGTTGACGTTTTAGGCGGCGCGCCGGGTATCTATTCCGCGCGCTATTCTGGCGAAAACGCGACAGATCAGCAAAATCTGGAAAAACTGCTGCATACTCTACGAGATGTTCCGGACGACAAACGCCAGGCGCGATTCCATTGTGTACTGGTTTATTTGCGTCATGCCGAAGATCCCACACCGATAGTCTGTCACGGTAGCTGGCCTGGCGTCATTACTCGCCAGGCGGCCGGAAATGGCGGATTTGGCTATGATCCCATTTTCTTCGTACCGTCTGAAGGCAAAACCGCCGCAGAACTGACCCGTGAAGAAAAAAGCGCGATTTCCCACCGTGGACAAGCGCTCAAGCTGCTGCTGGATGCGTTACGCAATGGCTAAACTACCGCCGCTCAGTCTTTATATTCATATTCCCTGGTGTGTACAAAAATGTCCATATTGTGACTTCAATTCCCATGCGTTGAAGGGCGAGGTGCCGCATGACGACTACGTCCAGCATCTGTTAAACGATCTGGAT
Organism: Salmonella sp. SAL4457; assembly: GCF_046548235.1. Taxonomy (NCBI): domain Bacteria; kingdom Pseudomonadati; phylum Pseudomonadota; class Gammaproteobacteria; order Enterobacterales; family Enterobacteriaceae; genus Salmonella; species Salmonella sp. SAL4457. The sequence continues at coordinate 283,772 of NZ_JBGDZO010000002.1, read as the reverse complement.
GCCGACGTCGCCTGGGCGCAAGGGCGTGAAGTAAAGACCATTTTTATTGGCGGCGGTACGCCAAGCCTGCTTTCCGGGCCGGCGATGCAAACGCTGCTGGACGGCGCGCGCGCGCGCCTGAATCTGGCGGCGGATGCGGAAATTACCATGGAAGCGAACCCCGGCACGGTCGAAGCCGACCGCTTCATCGACTATCAGCGCGCCGGCGTAAACCGGATCTCCATTGGCGTGCAGAGCTTTAGTGAGCCTAAGCTGAAACGTCTTGGCCGTATTCACGGTCCACAAGAGGCGATGCGGGCAGCAAGACTGGCAAATGGACTTGGGCTACGCAGCTTTAACCTCGACTTGATGCATGGATTGCCGGATCAAACGCTGGAAGAGGCGCTGAATGATTTGCGACAGGCGATTGCGCTTAATCCGCCGCATCTCTCATGGTATCAATTGACGATTGAACCCAACACTTTGTTCGGTTCGCGTCCGCCGGTTTTACCGGACGATGACGCTCTGTGGGATATCTTTGATCAGGGCCACCAGTTATTAACCGCCGCGGGCTATCAGCAATACGAAACGTCGGCCTATGCCAAACCCGGTTATCAGTGCCAGCATAATCTGAACTACTGGCGCTTTGGCGACTATCTGGGTATTGGCTGCGGCGCCCACGGTAAAGTCACCTTCCCGGACAGCAGGATCTTGCGCACCACCAAAACCCGTCACCCACGCGGTTATATGCAGGGACGTTACCAGGAAAGCCAGCGTGACGTGAGTGATGATGACAAACCCTTTGAGTTCTTTATGAACCGTTTTCGGTTGCTGGAGCGCGCGCCTCGCGCCGAATTTGTCGACTACACCGGGCTTACGGAAGCGGTTATTCGTCAGCCAATCGACGAGGCTATTGCCCAGGGCTACCTGACCGAATGCGAGCAATACTGGCAGATTACCCGGCACGGTAAACTGTTTTTAAACTCTCTTCTTGAGTTGTTTCTCGCGGAATAACAAGGAATAAGCCTGTCGCGCCAGCGGGTAAAATACCTGATGGCGCGACGCTTACCGACCTGTGGCGGTTAATGCGCCGCCGGCAAGCGCATTATTTAATAACCCCTTTACGACGCAAATCGTCCGTATCTTTTTTCCAGCGCTCGTAACCGTCATTAATATCCATAATTTTCACACGGATATCACTCTGTTGCATCTGAAGTTTCTGTACCGCTATATTCAGCGGATATTGTCCTTTCTCTAACGTTATCCAGTCATTCTGCGCTTTTCGACGCAGCTCTTCTGATTTCAAAAATACCTGCCGCCGTTGCTCGTGTATGTCTAAATCTCTTTTCTGCTGAATAGCCGCTTCATTGCACGGCTCACTCTGCTTACGACACGCGTCTAATGCCGGTTGATAGACCTCTTTTTCGTATTTCTCGGCATATACGCTGCTATCGTTGGCTTTTACATAATCATCGCGCTCTTTTAACGTCTTTTTAAACGCCTCGGCGCGGGTCAACGGTTTCCCATCAGCGCCTTTTCCCCAATACGCGTCCGCTTCTTTTTTAGCTACCGCTATTTTCTTATCCAGGGCAGAGAGTTGTTCTTCAAGACCGGGGATCGACGCTTTCTGCGCACGCCAGGAGGCTTCAATGTTGCCAAACCGATAGTTAAAGTCATCACTGTTGACGATCAGGTATTTATCATTCGTTTTAATGTCGTCAATAGCCCGGCCCTGATCGCTGGCTGCCATTTGTAATGAGTAATAGTTCACCGTCCAGCCAGAGGCTGGCGTCCCTTTACTGGTTAACATGGCAGAAAATTTAACGGGACGATCTTTGGTCCAGGTTTTTTCAACAAAATAATAATCCGCCGCCATACCAACGCCGGTATACATATCTTCACGGGAAGAAATATCCCCTTCGGCAGACCAGGTGGCCTGATTGCCCGTCGAATCAAGATTTTTTAAGGTAATGGAATACAGTTTAAGTATGCCGTGGTACTGCTTACTAAACTGTTCTTTTAAGATGTTATCGGAGGGTTGAGCAACCTCTGCCCAACTATAGCCTGAAATCAGGGCAAACAGCGCTGCGCCAGCAATCCATTGTCGAACCACTTGTGGACCTCCCGTCCAGAGACATGACGCCCACAATTATCATAACCAGGATGATAATTAGCAAGATAATAGTGTTGGTTGTGCGAGAGGTCTTCCAAAGATAGCCCCGGCCTTCCGACCGGGGCATTATCTTTAATACTGATTGAACATCGACTGGATCTGTTTTGGATCTTTAGTCTGGGTTAACGCCAGTTGCAGTAAGACACGCGCTTTTTGCGGGTTCAGCGTGCCGGAAGCGACAAAGCCGTATTTTGCATCGTCAACTTCCGCATCCTGCGTGGTTGCGCCAGTCGGCACACGTGAAGAACGCACCACTACCGTACCGTTGTGCGCGGCGGTCGCCAGGGTATCAAAGACCGTTTTATACAGGTTGCCGTTACCCACACCTGCGCTCACGATCCCGTCATAACCCGCGTCTACCAGCGCTTTTGCCGGCAGATCGGACGCATTCGCATAGTTATAAACGATACCGACTTTCGGCAACGCGGTCAGCTTCGACACGTCGAACGGGGTGGAAGTGGTATGTTTACGCTCTGGCGTACGCTGGTAGTCAATTTTACCGTTGTGGATATAACCCAGCGGGCCGTAGTTAACCGCTTTAAACGTCGCCACGTCAGTCGTATTGGTCTTAGTGACGTCGCGTCCGTCCATAACGGTATCATTCATTACCACCAGCACGCCGCGGTTGGCAGACTGTTTATCAGCCGCTGTTACTACCGCATTATAGAGGTTGAACGGGCCATCTGCGCTCATTGACGTGGAAGGACGCATCGCGCCGACCAGTACCACCGGTTTATTGCATTTCACGGTCAGATCGAGGAAATAAGCGGTCTCTTCCATCGTATCAGTACCGTGGGTGATCACGAAACCGTCGGTGCTGTCGCACTCGGTATTGATTTTTTTCGCCAGCGTGAGCCAGACTTCATCGTTCATATCCTGCGAGCCAATGTTAACGACCTGCTCGCCTTTCACTACCGCAATGTCCTTCAATTGAGGAACGGCATCCACCAGATTTTCGACGCCGACTTTACCTGCCGTATAATTTGATTTTGTTGCTGAATCACCACCGCCAGCGATCGTTCCGCCGGTCGCTAAGATGGTGATATTCGGTAAAGCGAACGCTGCGCCGCTGAAACCCATTACCAGAGCAGCTAATGCCGTTTTCCTGAAAAACTCCATGTTATATCTCCAGTTATGTCAACTGGTCGCATTATCTCTATATTGCAGACGAATAATGTGACGCCATACGATTAACCAGCGATATATATCCGACAGAGAGTATTTTTTAGAGATGGATAACAAAATGCAGGAAAAAACAGAATAAAAAGGCGCAGATACGATCTGCGCCATTGTTTAAAAAGGAAAGATTACTTCAGGCTGCCAACCAGCGCTTTGCGGCTATCTTCTAAGGTCACTACGCGGCTACAGACATCTTTGCCAAACTGCTGGAAATCTTTCTCCTGGTTTTTCCATTCGTTCTGGATAGCGGTTTGCAAACCACCTAGACTGCCCATCACGCCCTGTAAAGGATTGCCGCCGCCTTTAAGCACCGCTTTGGCGCCCATTTCGTTAATGCTGTCCTGCAAAATACCGCCCATCGCCTGATTCACCAACTGCTGACCGTCGGCACGCACCTGGTCGATAGCCTTATAGTGGAACGTCAGGCCGTCCGTACGATGTTCGATAATGCGGTTCATTTGCGCTTTTAATTGCGCATCAAGCTTCGTCAGACGGCTACGCATGTTGCTGCTTTCGCCCACCTCTTTAGCGATGATTTTATCCAGCGCCACGCGGCCTTTTTCGACGCGCGATCGGGCGCCCTCATCAATCCACGGCAGCGCGCTTCGCAGTTCCGCCTGGTAATCTTTCGCCTGCTCGCGCTGCGCGGCGCTAAGGGTGTACTGCTTACCGTTGTACATCACATTGCCGTCCGGCGTGATCACCAGGTTGCCGTTTTCACCTTTCACCTGCACCGTTTGTGGACTCAGGATCACATCGTCACGCGGCGTGACGCTGCATTTGTAATCTGCATGAGCGGCCATCGCCGTAAACGTTAGCACTGCCGCCAGCAGCGTTTTGCGCATCATAACTTTCCCTCAAGACAAAGCGGGCCGGCATTTGCCGACCCTGTACTTATTAGTCCCACCAAACGTCGAAAAGTTCGCTGGTTCGGACTTCTTCAAGGTTGCGCGCTTCCAGCCACTTACGCACAATCGCCTGATGTTCTTCGGTACATTTACCGATTTCCTGCATACAAATCAGCCCTTCCCAGGCCAGGTAGCCGCTGCCGTCAAACGCCAGTTTATTAGGCTCAATAACGTCATTAATAAAGTCATCGACAGTCTTATCGATCTGCTCTTCAGATGTACCTTCCGGAAAACGCCATGCCACCGAAAATCCTAATTCCTGGAATTCGTCAATGTGCATTTTTTTACGCAGACGACGACTACGGTTCTTTGCCATTATTTCACCCTCTCGAACATTAAGTCCCATACGCCATGACCAAGACGATGGCCACGTTGTTCAAATTTCGTTACCGGGCGCGATTCCGGGCGCGGTACATAATCATTGCTCTCTGACAGATTTTTGTACCCGTCGATAGAAGACATGACTTCAAGCATGTGTTCCGCATACGCTTCCCAGTCGGTCGCCATATGGAAAACGCCGCCCAATTTCAGCTTGCTCAATACCAGTTCAGCAAACGGCACCTGAACGATACGGCGTTTATTATGACGCGCTTTATGCCACGGGTCAGGGAAAAAGAGCTGAACCATCGATAAAGAATTGTCAGGAATCATTGTATGCAACACTTCTACCGCGTCGTGGCACATGACGCGCAGGTTTTCAACGCCCTCTTCATGAGCGGATGCCAGACACGCGCCGACACCGGGTGAATGCACTTCAATGCCGAGGAAATTCTGCTCCGGGCGCGCTTTCGCCATCGCCACGAGAGACGCCCCCATGCCAAAACCAATCTCCAGCGTCACCGGCGCTTCGCGACCAAACAACGTGGCGAAATCTACCGGCGCTTCGCTGAACTCGACGCCCATCACCGGCCAGTAGTTTTCCAGCGCGTGTTCTTGCCCCTTTGTCAGTCGCCCCTGGCGACGAACAAAACTACGAATGCGGCGCAGCGGGCGACCGTTTTCATCAAATTCCGGTGAAATGACGTCGTTTTTCATAAAAGTGTAGTCTGCTGTGTTTGAGTTCTGAAAACGGGCATTATCCAAAGTTAGTTGCCGGATGCAAGCATGAAGCGCACTGCGGAAAGTTCCGGTTTACACCCTGCGGCCTCTGTGCTGCAATCTTGCCCCCGGCAATAATGAATGAGTTTCCATGCAAGCGTCTCAATTTTCAGCCCAGGTTCTGGACTGGTACGACAAATACGGGCGGAAAACGCTGCCCTGGCAAATTAACAAGACGCCTTACAAAGTATGGCTCTCGGAAGTCATGTTGCAACAAACGCAGGTGACGACGGTGATTCCTTACTTTGAGCGATTTATGGCGCGCTTTCCGACGGTGACGGATTTAGCGAATGCGCCGCTGGATGAAGTGCTCCATTTATGGACCGGGCTCGGCTATTACGCCCGCGCGCGTAATTTGCATAAAGCGGCGCAACAGGTGGCGACGCTTCACGGTGGAGAATTCCCGCAAACTTTTGCCGAAATCGCCGCGCTCCCCGGCGTCGGGCGTTCAACCGCCGGCGCAATTCTCTCCCTCGCGTTAGGTAAACATTATCCGATTCTTGATGGAAACGTTAAACGTGTGCTGGCTCGCTGTTATGCTGTTAGCGGCTGGCCTGGAAAAAAAGAGGTGGAGAATACGCTGTGGACGCTGAGCGAGCAAGTGACGCCCGCACACGGCGTGGAGCGTTTTAATCAGGCGATGATGGATCTGGGCGCGATGGTTTGTACGCGTTCAAAGCCAAAGTGCACCCTGTGTCCGCTGCAAAACGGTTGTATCGCCGCTGCGCATGAAAGCTGGTCACGCTATCCGGGCAAGAAACCGAAACAGACGTTGCCGGAGCGGACGGGTTACTTTTTATTGTTACAGCATAATCAGGAGATTTTCCTGGCGCAGCGTCCTCCCAGCGGTTTATGGGGCGGACTCTACTGCTTTCCGCAGTTCGCCAGCGAAGCTGAATTACGTGAATGGCTGGCGCAACGGCATGTTAACGCTGATAATTTGACCCAGCTTAACGCGTTTCGCCACACATTTAGCCATTTCCACCTGGATATTGTGCCTATGTGGCTTCCCGTGTCGTCACTGGACGCCTGCATGGATGAAGGCAGCGCGCTCTGGTATAACTTAGCGCAACCGCCGTCAGTCGGACTGGCGGCCCCCGTGGAGCGCTTGTTACAGCAGTTACGTACCGGAGCGCCAGTTTAACGCCCCGGTCGATGAAGAGGATGACTTATGAGCAGAACGATTTTTTGTACTTACCTGCAACGCGACGCTGAAGGGCAAGATTTTCAGCTCTACCCTGGCGAACTGGGAAAACGTATCTATAACGAGATCTCTAAGGACGCGTGGGCGCAGTGGCAGCATAAGCAGACCATGTTGATTAACGAGAAAAAGCTCAACATGATGAACGCCGAGCACCGTAAGCTGCTGGAACAGGAGATGGTGAGCTTCCTGTTCGAAGGCAAAGACGTTCATATCGAAGGTTATACGCCGGAAGATAAAAAATAGGCCCGTTGCTGAATGAGGCTGCGCTTATTCGGCCTGTGAGTTATGCCGGATAAGCCCTTAGCGCCGCTGCCCGGCAACATGGCATAACGACAACACAACATGCACTCCCGGAATGATGAAAAAATTACTCGCGCTTGCTGTTATTGCGCCGTTGCTCATCTCCTGCTCCAGTTCGACCAAAAAAGGCGAGACGTATAATGAAGCCTGGGTCAAGGATACCAACGGCTTTGATATTTTGATGGGGCAATTTGCCAACAATATTGAAAATCTGTGGGGATATAAGGAAGTCCTGATCGCCGGGCCGAAAGACTACGTCAAATATACCGATCAGTTCCAGACCCGTAGCCACATCAACTTTGATGATGGGACCATTACCGTTGAAACCATCGCCGGGACGGAACCTACCGCACATCTGCGCCGGGCCATTATTAAAACGTTGCTCATGGGTGACGACCCAACCTCCGTCGATCTTTACTCCGATGTCGATGACATAAAAATTTCTAAAGAACCCTTCCTGTATGGTCAGGTCCTCGACAATACCGGCCAGCCTATTCGCTGGGAAGGCCGCGCCACGACATTCGCGGATTACTTGCTGAAAACGCGGCTCAAAAGCCGCAGTAACGGCCTGCGTATTATTTACAGCGTCACCATTAATCTGGTGCCGAACCACCTTGATAAACGCGCGCATAAATACATTGGCATGGTACGCCAGGCCTCCCGTAAATACGGCGTTGACGAGTCGCTGATTCTGGCGATTATGCAAACGGAGTCCTCGTTTAACCCGTATGCGGTCAGCCACGCGGATGCGCTGGGCCTGATGCAGGTAGTGCAACACAGCGCCGGGAAAGATGTTTTCCGTTCTCAGGGTAAGTCCGGCACGCCAAGCCGTAACTTCCTGTTCGACCCCGCCAGCAATATCGATACCGGCACAGCGTATCTGGCGATGTTGAATAATGTCTATCTGAGCGGTATCGAAAATCCGACGTCGCGGCGCTATGCGGTCATTACCGCCTACAATGGCGGCGCAGGCAGCGTATTACGCGTATTCTCGAACGATAAGATTCAGGCCGCGAATATGATTAACCGCATGTCGCCGGGGGATGTGTACCAGATATTAACCACCCGACATCCATCTGCGGAGTCGCGCCGCTATCTGTATAAGGTGAATTCCGCCCAGCGATCGTATCGCCGCCGATAAACCATCGCATCCCGCCTCTGGTTGGCAAATGACAGAGGCGGGAAAGGTAAAAGTGTTAACTCCGTCACCCTTTTGCTTTGCAATCAGAAATTGTTTGCAAATATTTGTCACAGGTAACAAAAAAAGCCCGCCTCTCATTGATAGAATCACACCAAATCACAACGGCAAATGTGCCTTTTAAAACATTCATCCGCTCTCAGGTGTGAGGAAATTAACATGAATCTTAAGCTGCAGCTTAAAATACTCTCTTTTCTGCAGTTCTGTCTGTGGGGAAGCTGGCTCACTACCCTGGGCTCGTATATGTTCGTCACCTTAAAATTTGACGGCGCATCTATTGGCGCAGTTTATAGTTCACTGGGGATTGCCGCCGTCTTTATGCCGACCTTGTTAGGCATTGTGGCTGACAAATGGCTGAGCGCGAAATGGGTCTATGCCCTGTGTCATGTTGTCGGCGCCATCACGCTATTCATGGCCGCGGAAGTCACTACGCCTGGGGCGATGTTCTTTGTGATCCTGCTTAACTCGTTGGCCTATATGCCGACGTTGGGCTTGATCAATACCATATCGTATTACCGCCTGCAGTCTGCCGGCATGGATATTGTGACTGACTTTCCGCCTATCCGTATCTGGGGCACCATTGGCTTTATTCTGGCGATGTGGGGCGTGAGTTTCTCCGGTTTCGAGCTGAGCCATATGCAGCTTTATATCGGCGCGACGCTTTCCGTTCTGCTGGTACTGTTTACCTTTACCCTGCCGCACATTCCGGTGGCGAACCAACAGAAAAACCAGAGCTGGACATCAATGCTGGGCCTTGACGCTTTTGCGCTGTTTAAAAATAAGCGGATGGCGATTTTCTTCATCTTCTCCATGATGCTGGGCGCGGAACTGCAGATCACTAACATGTTTGGCAACACCTTCCTGCATAGCTTTGATAAAGATCCGCTATTCGCCAGTAGCTTTATCGTGCAGCACGCCTCGGTGATGATGTCGATTTCGCAGATTTCTGAAACGTTATTCATCCTGACCATTCCGTTCTTCCTGAGCCGTTATGGTATTAAGAACGTTATGCTTATCAGTATTGTGGCGTGGATGCTGCGTTTCGGCCTGTTCGCTTATGGCGACCCGACGCCGTTCGGTACCGTTCTGCTGGTACTGTCGATGATTGTGTACGGCTGCGCCTTCGACTTCTTCAACATTTCTGGCTCGGTGTTTGTCGAAAAAGAAGTACGCCCGGAAATCCGCGCCAGCGCGCAGGGGATGTTCCTGATGATGACCAATGGCTTCGGCTGTATCCTGGGCGGCATTGTGAGCGGTAAAGTGGTGGAGTATTACACTCAAAACGGCATTACCGACTGGCAGACCGTGTGGCTCATCTTCGCAGGCTACTCGCTGGTGCTGGCCTTCGCGTTCGTAGCCTTGTTCAAATACAAACACGTTCGCGTTCCGGCAAGTTCGCAACCCGTTGCACATTAATCCTTGCCCTGTTTCGCAGGCCGGATAAGGTGTAAATGCCTTATCCGGCCTGCAGGCAACGTTACTTTAAAACATATCCGTACAAGCGTTGAATTCCATCGGCATCGGTCTCGCTATATACCCCCTGCAATTCCGGCGAAAAACCAGGCAACAGATTGATGCCCTCTTCCAGCGCCAAAAAATAACGCTGCGCCGCGCCGCCCCAAATCTCCCCCGGCACCACGCACAGTACGCCCGGCGGGTATGGCAATGCCCCCTCGGCAGCAATACGCCCGCCCGCCTCGCTGATACGCACCAGCTCTACATCGCCGCGAATAAAGGCGCTGTTGGCATCCTGTGGGTTCATCGCCACATGCGGCAGGCTTTCTTTGCGGAACATCGCTTTTTGCAGATCCTTAACGTCAAAGCTAACGTACAGATTGTGCATCTCCTGACATAGCTCACGCAGGGTGTAATCGCGGTAGCGCACCGGGTATTTCTGAAAAACCGTCGGCAATACATCCGCAAGCGGCGTATCGTCTTCAATGTGCCGTTCAAATTGCGCCAGCATCGCGACCAGCCGCGCCAGTTTCTCTTCGCTCTCGGCGGGCGTCAGCAAGAATAGAATCGAGTTGAGATCGCACTTCTCAGGCACAATACCGTTCTCACGCAGATAGTGGGCGAGAATGGTCGCCGGGATGCCGAATTCGGTGTACCGCCCACTATCGGCATCAATACCTGGCGTGGTCAGTAACAGTTTACAGGGGTCGACAAAATACTGGTCATCCGCATAACCCTCAAAGCCATGCCATTTCGCCCCGGGCTCAAAACTGAAGAAACGACGATTGCTGGCAATGGTCTCCGTCGGATGTGCCTGCCACGGCTTGCCGTCAACCACCAGTGGGATAAAGGGCTGAAGCAGTTTGCAACGGGCGAGAATGGCTTTACGCGCGTCAATGCCCAGCGCAACGCACTCCGCCCACAGGCGGCGACCACTCTCCCCTTCGTGGATTTTGGCATTGATATCCAGCGCCGCAAACAGCGGGTAGAACGGACTGGTCGAAGCGTGCAACATGAAGGCGTTGTTCAGGCGTTTGTGCGGGCAAAAACGCGCCTGGCCGCGAATATGGTTATCTTTTTTGTGGATCTGCGAGGTTTGTGAGAACCCCGCCTGTTGCTTATGTACCGATTGGGTCACAAAGATCCCAGGGTCGTTTTCATTAAGCTCCAGCCGCAACGGCGAGGTATCCGCCATCATATTGATAAACTGCTCATAGCCTACCCACGCGGAGTCAAACAGAATGTAATCGCAGAGATGCCCGATTTTATCCACCACCTGACGGGCGTTGTAAATAGTGCCGTCATAGGTACCCAGTTGAATGATCGCCAGGCGGAACGGACGCGATGCATCGGCGCTTTCCGGCATCACGTCACGAATCTGGTCGCGCAGGTACGTTTCATCAAAACAGTGCGCATCAATACCACCGATAAAACCAAACGGGTTACGCGCCGCTTCAAGATAGACCGGCGTCGCCCCGGCCTGAATCAGGGCGCCGTGGTGGTTGGATTTGTGATTATTACGATCAAACAGCACCAGATCGCCGCGCGTCAGCAGGGCGTTGGTGACCACTTTATTCGCCGCCGAAGTTCCATTCAGCACAAAGTAGGTTTTATCCGCATTAAACACTTTTGCCGCAAATTTCTGCGCGTGTTTGGCAGAACCTTCATGTATTAGCAGATCGCCAAGTTTCACATCGGCGTTACACATATCCGCACGAAACAGGTTTTCACCAAAAAAGTCATAAAAATGACGGCCTGCGGGATGTTTTCTAAAAAACTCGCCATGCTGGTGCCCCGGGCAAGCAAAGGTACTATTCCCCATGTCGACATACTGGGTCAGGGTGCCATAAAAGGGCGGCAGAAGTTCCGCTTCGTAGCGACAGGCAGCGTTTTCCAGCTCCAGCCATTCCTGCGCGTTCCCGCCGATTACCGCCGTAACGCCGACAGGCGCGCTGACGGGTTCATCCGCAAGCATAAATACCGGCAGGTGAAAACCGGTGCGTTTAAGCAACGCCAGAATACCGCTACGGCTGTCGGCAGGGGTAATGACGACTGCGGCCACATCGGTAAAGTCGGTACTGTCCAGCGCCACTACGTTTCGGTGGGTGGAGAGACGGGGGATGAGTTCACCGCTGGCGGCAATATTCATTGATTTCATAAGCGCAAATACCCGTTTCGGGAGTAGAGTAACCCCGGACAAGGCCGATGCCTTGCCCAACGAGATGCCGGGTCAAACTGGATACCAGCTCCGACCGCCAGACATCAGTAAAAACAGACTGTTTCTGATTTTACTGTTGTCCTGCAGTGAGCGTGCGCTGCCCTCACCGCATAGCGGGGACGACAAAAAAAAGGAAAGAAAGGGGCAAACCTCGCGCAGTCAGGCGACAGTGAAGACAATATAAAGGCGCTATGTTCATCCCGGCGAGCCCCATGCTGGCAGGAGAAATTTCGCGCAATCATGGCACCTTTCACCAGACGGCGCAAGGTAAAATCAGCGCTCTATACGTCACAGATAATCAAGCTATTAACAGCTTAATCGCGTGATAATAAGGCAATTTGAAAGACAAATAACAGGAGTCATTGTGGTAATTGGACCTTTTATTAACGCTGGCGCAATTTTATTCGGCGGCGTTATTGGCGCGCTGTTAAGTCAGCGTCTGCCAGAACGGATTCGCGTCTCAATGACGTCTATTTTTGGTCTGTGCTCTCTGGGAATTGGCATTCTGCTGGTGATGAAGTGCGCTAATCTTCCGGTGATGGTGCTGGCGACGCTGGTCGGCGCGCTTATCGGCGAGTTTTGTTTGCTGGAAAAAGGCATTAATGGCGCAGTCGCGAAAATCCAACAATTATTTATAGCATCGGGTAAGAAGCCGACACACGACTCATTTATTCAAAGTTACGTCGCTATCATTGTACTTTTTTGCGCCAGCGGCACCGGTATTTTCGGCGCGATGCATGAAGGGATGACCGGCGATCCAAACATTTTGATCGCTAAATCTTTTCTGGATTTTTTCACTGCCATTATTTTCGCCTGTTCGCTTGGCATCGCCGTTTCGGCGATTTGCGCACCGATGTTGATTATCCAGTTAACGCTTGCCGCCTGCGCCACCCTCATTCTTCCACTGACTACGCCGGCAATGATGGGCGACTTTAGCGCCGTGGGCGGACTGCTGCTGGTGGCAACCGGCTTGCGTGTATGTGGAATCAAAATGTTTCCGGTAGTGAATATGCTCCCGGCGCTGTTGCTGGCGATGCCGATCTCCGCCGCATGGGCGATGTTTTTTGCCTGACTCTGCGTGCAATAACAACAAAGTGGTGATAGATTGTGCAGTCTACGTTGATTTGAAGAAATTTCGTTGACGAAGCGAGGCGATTACGGTTTAATGCGCCTCGTTGCCCGGATAGCTCAGTCGGTAGAGCAGGGGATTGAAAATCCCCGTGTCCTTGGTTCGATTCCGAGTCCGGGCACCACCTTCCCTTTTTTATGCTTTCTTATGAATTCCTCGATGTCTTCAAGTCAATAAGTTTGAACATAGACTCTTTCCAGAAATTATTGCCATATGATCTCCATTAGACCAATATAAACGGATGCGTGATCATAATAAAGGCAGTAATAGTAAGTTTTAACATTAAACATACTGCGAAATTTCAATTAAGTTTCCATCAGGGTCCCTGATGTAGATAGACATTATCTCGCCTGTGGCTCCAGTTCTCTCAACCGGGCCTTCAACAATGGAAATGCCTGCCTGTAAGATCTCAGACACAACATCATTTATCGGTGTCGATGTAATAAAACATAAATCGGCAGATCCCGGCGTTGGTCTACTCGCTTTTGGTTCGAACTCCATTTCTTGCTGGTGGAGGTTAATTTTTTGCGCTCCAAATATTAACGCTTTTCTGTTTTGTTTAAATGTTACCGCAGAAAAACCAAGTACCTCTTCGTAGAATCTTATTGTGGTTGATATATCAGATACCGTTAATACAAGGTGATCAATTCTGTCAATTATCATTTGAATAGACTCATGATGTTTATATTTTAGGGATGCTACATTAAAAAATAGCATTAACCTACTTTTAAATCAGATGCATTTTTTTTGCATCTACTCTAAGTTGCTGCCGAAAATTGGGATGTGCCAATTCAATGATGCTGAGCGCACGCTCGGTTGAAGAGAGCCCCTTCAGGTTTACGGAGCCAAATTCAGTGACTATCCAGTGCGTATCCGTTCGTGGGGTTGTTACAGGCCCCTCAAGGCGGGGAACAATACGAGAAATCGTATCATTCGCGGCCGTTGAGCGGGTCGTAATAATGGAACGACCTCCTTTAGATGCATATGCGCCTCTGACAAAATCCAATTGCCCTCCTGAAGCGCTGTACTGGTGTCCAAGCAAATATTCAGAGTTACAGGCACCAGTGAGATCGATTTGTAAGGTAGCGTTAATGGAGACAACATTCTCATTTTGCGCAATGATCCCCGGATCGTTAACATAATCGACAGGCCGACTAAAAAAAGAGGGGTTGTCGTTGAGATAGTCATACATATCCTTTTGTCCCATAGCAAAAGTAAATACAGACATTCCCCGGTCGATATTTTTACGCTGATTGGTAACGACGCCTTGTTGAATCAAACTTACCAACCCCGGATTCAGCGCCTCTGTATGGACCCCCAGATCATTATGTTCCTTGAGCGCATTACAGATGAGCTCCGGTAATGCGCCGACCCCCATCTGGAGACAAGCGCCATCTGGCACAAGAGAAGCGATAATCTGACTGATAGCAATATCTTCGGCTACGGCAGTACGTATTGGTAGTTCAATTAAAGGGACATGGTTTTCAACAATGGCGTCAATTTCTGAAATATGGACTGCAGCACCTTCTCCATGAACGCGCGGCATATATTTGTTAACTTCGACAATAAGCTTTTTAGCTGTCCTCGCAATCCGGGTGGAATAATCGTTTCCAGTTCCAAAATTAAAATAGCCATACTTATCCATAGGGGACACGGTGTGAATAAAGGTATCAATACCAATATCATCAGCCAGTAATCGCGTCGCCTGATGAAAATTTGAAGGTACATAGTTAACTATTTTTCGCCCGGAACTCTCAATCCCCTGACGTATTAAAGCCCGTTCAATACCGGTAATAAACATACTGTAGAGATGAATATAGTCACTTAGCTCATAACGGAAAATAGTGTTCCCGGCAATGCTGGCTGTTTCATAACAGTAAACCCGCAGATCGTTGATTTCTCCCCTTTTCGCTCGCTTTGCCAGCGCATTCAGCAAAGCTGGAGGCTCTGCTGCAAACATTCCCATAGAGAGGTGACTGCCGGAGGTAATTAAAGTAACCGCCTCGTCAGGCGTCACGCATTTTTCGGCATACACTGCATTAACATTCATCATGACTCTAAACCTCAGGGCGATTTCTCAATAAGCAGCGTCTTCTTCAGGCGAACATCCACAGCAATAAACTAACATTGTTCGTTCGAAGCGCATGACCTCTACACCATTCTGGTTAATACCACATGTCCGAACGGTAACGATGCCTTGTCCCGGGCGACTATTTGACAGGCGTTTGCTGAGTACAGTGCTTTCAGCATAAAGTGTATCCCCTGCGAAAACCGGATGGACGGCTTGTACCTTATCCCAGCCAAGATTGGCCACGACCTTGGCGCTGACAGTACGCACGCTCATACCGGTTAAAAGCGCCAGAGTGAACGTTGAATCAACCAGTAACTTTTTCCATTCCGTTTTGCTGGCGTAAGCCGCATCGAAATGGACCGGCTGCACATTGAGAGTGAGCAGGGTAAACCACACATTATCAGCGTCCAGAACCGTCCGGCCGGGACGATGTTCAAAAACATCACCGGGATGAAAATCCTCCCAGTAAAGACCCGAAATTTCTCGGTAGCGCCCCTCGCTAATGGTTTTATAAGCGGGTAATAACGTGTTCATAATCAATTCCTCTGTTAATAAAATCAGGAAAAGATCCCTGCCCGGGCGAGTAATCTCCGGGCCTGACGGGCAACGGCTGCATCTATCATCATGCCGCTAACGATCCCGACGCCTTTGGCATTCTCTGTCAGTACTGCACGAGCATGATTAATTTCTGCCGTTGTAGGAGTAAATGCGGCGTTGATTACACTAATCTGAGCGGGGTGAATAGCCGATTTTGCAGAAAAACCAAAACTGAGCGCCTGCAGCGTTTCCTCTTTCAGACCTGAAAAATCGCCTATATCAAAGAAGGGAGCATCTATTGCAAGAAGCCCTTTCATAGCGCAGGCAGCCACTATTCTGGCCCGCGCCAGCGCAAGAGGCTCCCAGGCGGGTGTGGCGCCAATGTCAGCCGCCATATCTGCGGCGCCAAACATCAACCCGCAGAGTCTGGGGGTGGCGTCCGCAATAGACTCTACGGCATTAAGCCCAACAACTGACTCAATAATGCCAATAAGGCGAGTATCAGAACCAGCCATCATGATAAGACTATCCACGATTTGCAGGTGCGCGGCTGACTCTGTTTTTGGAAGAATAATGTAATCAGGAAAAAAACGGCATTCCAGTAACATATGCAGGTCTTCAATGCCAGCATGAGTATTCATTCCATTAATTCTTAATGCTATTTTCAGCGATGAGTTTGGTCGGGATGAAAGGAACTGCATCGCAATTTTCCGGGCCTGCGCCTTGTCATTCGGGGTGACGGAATCTTCAAGATCGATAATAGAAATATCCGCCGCACTTTCAACTGCTTTTATGAAACGTTCTGGTCGAATTGCTGGGGTAAAAAGCCAGCTACGTGTCGGTGTATGAGAAATATCGGGCATATTGCACCTCCTGTTAACCTCACTATGCGCTCGCTGGTTTCATTCTTCCAATATATGATAGTGCCATTCTTAATTGCTTTTGGAGATGAGGATGGAACTGCGCCATATTCGCTATTTTCTCGCCGTCGCTGAAGAGCGGCATTTCACGCGGGCTGCGACAAAATTAGGCATAGGTCAGCCGCCGCTAAGCCAACAGATTAAGGATCTGGAAAGAGAGCTGGGAGCGCAGCTATTCCGGAGAGTGCCTCATGGCGCGGAATTAACCGAGGCTGGAAAAGCATTTTATGATGTTGTTAAAGGGATGCCTGCTACCGCGACAAGAGCCGTGCTGGCGGCGCAGCGTGTCGCCAGGGGGGAGTCGGGCGTGTTAAGGGTGGGTTTTACTGCCTCTGCGGCATTTAACAGTGTGGTGCCCAGCGCAATCCGTACTTTCAAGCGGGCTTATCCTGACGTTCGTTTGCAGCTTGAGGAAGGAAATACAACCCAACTGGCTGATGAATTGAATGAAGGATCGCTGGATGTTGCCTTTCTGAGACCCGGTTTTACAGGCAATGAACGGTTCCAGCTCAGGTTACTGTCTGAAGAGCCAATGGTTATTGTGCTGGCAGAAACGCATCCTGCTGCGGCGTGTAAACAGATTGCACTCTCGATTCTCAAAGATGAGTTTTTTTTACTCTTCCCACGTGAAATCGGCCTGTCGCTTTATGACGCAGTGATCAAGGCCTGCGGTAAAGCGGGCTTTGAACCGAAAATTGGTCAACTCGTGCCGCAAATTTCGTCAGTCATTAACCTTGTGTCGGCAGAGATGGGCGTGTCGATGGTTCCAGATTCAATGAGACAGGTTAATGTCAAGGGAGTAGTATACCGCCCCGTTGCAGACCAGATGCCCGTCGCAAAGCTGGCTCTGGCATACCGGCGCGGCGATACATCGCCAACGCTGAGAAACTTCATCCTGAAAGTCACTGGCTGAATGCGGTTATGTGAGCGTTGAATAATCATTTGAAACGTAACCAATAATTATTGGTCCGATTTTGTGTCTAAAGGAATCGCTAACGGAGCAGGAACTGGCTGCAATGTCTGTGGATCGACAGCCAGATAACGCCCGGTTTTACTGTCGATACCCACATAATCGATAAGCTTGCCTTTGGCATAAAGCACCATTGTCTGTTTTGCAAATGCCTCATATGCGCTGCTCAGTATTTTCACTTTATCCGCATAATTTGCTGCGAGATTATGCGTTTCCAGGGGGTCACGTTGCAGGTTGAATAATTCCCATGGCGCATTACCCGCCTGTGGGAATACTGTGACAAGACGACGCAATTTCCATTCCCCATCTATCCAGGCCGCCTGATTATGGAGTTCAACACCATATTGTGTGCGAGGCGCGTGCAGACTTTCACCGGTCAGATAGCGTTTAAAACTCACGCCGATCATTGGCAGTGTCGGTCTTTCAGATAATGATTTACTGGCATCAATACCTGCAAATTCATAGAGCGTGGGCGCAACATCATACGCCGCCATCGTGGCGTTATCTATGGCGCCATGATGGATGATACCAGGACCGGAAATCATAAAACTGGTATTAATTCCCCCCTGACCGCTGGTCGTTTTGTGATAGCGACCATAAGGCGCATTGCTGACATCAGCCCAGTGGGGACCATAAGAGATAAATGAATTTTTACGACCAATATTTTCGTAACTATTATCGAATTGCTTCCAAAAATCTGGTTCAGATTCATAGTGAAAGCCCTCTGCCGGATTCACCCCATTATCACTTAAGAAGACCAGAATCGTGTTTTTATCGCGCCCGGTCTTTTTTAATGTCTCAATAACGGTACCAATCTGTGCATCCATATTGGCGATCATAGCAGCGTAAACCTGCATCACCTTCGCCGTATATTTCTGCTGTTCCGGGGTCATCGCCTGCCATTCTTTATCAAGTTCCAGTCCTGGCAGAGGTATGTCATCACGCAGGAAACCCAGTTTCTTCAAACGAGCAATACGCTGACGATAGACGTCTGCATAGCCCTGTTCATACTGACTTTTAAAACGACTAATCCATTCATCCGGCGCCTGCAGAGGATCATGTGGCGCAGTAAAGGCCAACCACGCGAAGATAGGTTGTTCCCGTGGCGTCTCGCTGATCCAGCGATTAATCTGGCTGGCATAGGCTTCGCTGGAGTAAAAACTGGAGGGCAGTGAAATGCGCTGATTGTCACGGGTATAATAGGTATGAAATATCTCCACGGTTCCCAGCGGCACGGCATCATCAAAGTGACTGGCGCCTCCCCCCATCAAGGCGAAAGAATGACGAAAGCCCCGATCTTTTGGCGTCGAGCCTGGCGTAAAACCAAGATGCCATTTACCCGCCATCAGCGTATTGTAACCAGCATCTTTAAAGCGTTCAGCCATGGTCGTCACCCGATCAGTCAGGCGCAATTCATAGCCTTCCTTACCTATGGTATTTTCATACCACCACATACCGCCTATACCCGCTTGCTGACTGGTGTTCCCGGTTAATAGCATCGCACGGGCGGGAGCAGACATGGGAGACGTGTAATATTGACTCATCCGCACGCCGTTCTCAGCCATCGCCTGCAAATTAGGCGTTGGGATTTCCCCACCGAAGGGAGTGATATCAGAATATCCCATATCATCAGCGATAATCACGATAATATCAGGACGTTCGTTTTGCGTACTGTGTGCCGTACCGGAGAAGATAATGCTGAGTGTGGCAAGTGTTACTTCTTTTTTCACGGCTTATTCTCCATTTCAGACTACGGATGTTGTACAAGAGCGGCAGGCAAATGCGGCAAGAGGGACCATCAGCCCGAAAATCTGCCCATAACGTCAGCACGCCAGGCCTTCAGTCCATTCAGATTCCGGGGCCAGGCGCGTAGCGGAGCCAGAATCTCCGTGAAAAAAGAGTAATAGCCGCTACAAAGTCGGTTGTAGCCGGCACTGTTGATATGTGCGGGGCAGCCTCCCTGGCAGACTATTTTCACAGAACACCGTTGACACTCCCGGCGCTGGCTTTTCTTAATACCAAAGGGAAGCCGGGTTGCGGAATCTACGGCTGGCGCTAACGTATTATTAGCAAGCTGTCCCAGGTAATGCTGGCTATTAATCAGATGATCGCAGGCATAGAGTTTGCCGTCCGGCTCCATGACCAGATTCGTGCCGCAGCGGGCGGAATGGACACAGGTGGCGCTGATATGCGTAAAATATTGTGCCCATGCCTGTTCAATGTTGATCACAAAAACCCGTCCCATATCGCCGCGTTTGCGCCATTGACGCCAGATATCAATCATGAAACGTCCCCAGTTATCCGCACTCAATTGGTAACGTTGCTGTAGGGCGTTGCCTTCGTTCATCAGTGGCTGAAATTGCAGATAACGAACGCCAAGGCTAACAACATGATCGTAGATGGCTGCCGCATGGCGAGCCATGTCATCATGCACGACAATCAGTACATTAAAATCGACTCGATAGTGTTGTAACAATGTGATTCCCCGCAACACCGCCGGATAGCTGGCCTCGCCGCGTTTGCCCGGACGATGATGATTTTGCAAGTCTTCACTGCCCTCAAGACTGATGCCAATAGTAAAATTATTGTCGCGAAACAGACGGCACCAGGCATCGTTTAACAACGTCGCATTCGTTTGCAGACTATTACTGATCGTCACGCCGTCAGGCGCATATCGTTGTTGAAGCGCTATTACCTTTTTATAAAAACCGATTCCGGCTAAAAGCGGTTCACCGCCTTGCCAGACAAAATTAATTTCACGCGCACTGGCAGGTTGCGCCGCAATATAGCGACAAATAAAAATCTCCAGCGTTGATTCATTCATTTTTTCTACGGGCGTTTCGCCCTGTGGATAATAACAATAGCGGCAGGCCAGATTACATGCAGGGCCTATGGGCTTTGCCAGAATATGAAAGGGTATCTGCGCGCGATATTCCGTCATTACGGGGATTTGTTGTTGCCGTAATGTGTTGAGATTCAACATTATTCTGTCCTGTAGTTATCATTTCTGATGCGGAGACATGACTCACATTTCGCAATAGCGTTCGTCTGGCGCTGCGGGCAGAATGCCGAGAGCAGGCTGTATCTATTGATACGCCGGTTTTCTGCATAGCGCATGACGCTATTGAAACGTTATTTAGCAAATCCTGTCTGAGCCAGAAATTAAGTCTCTGTTAACCTGCGCTATTACAGAAAATCATAGAACAGTCGTCTCAAAAGAATATCGTCCTGAAGGACGAGAACTCACGGCATTTTCAGGAGATGAGTCAACCGCGACAGAAAAAAATCATATTAATAATTTTAAATTATTTTTTAGAAAACCAGACAGGATTTAAATTAAAATCATTTATTTTCAAGATGTTATAAAAAATACCGCAACATACGTCACATTATTAACATGTGAATGATTGTGTTAACCGAATGTAAATTGTATGTTTCAACATACCACTATTTTACTGCGCCCCGACGCGCTCATCCGGATGGAAGGAGATAACATGTCAGCCTTATCAACTACTGGCCATAATGACGGGATCACTCTCCATTGCTTACAGAGCATTGCGCAACTCATTCCTCTGTCGTCGGCGGTTTTTTATCGTGTTAATGCTTATTTAAAGCCAGAAGCCTATGTTTTACATAACATTTCTAATAGCACACACCAACAATATCTGGAGCATTTTCAACCATTAGACCCGCTATCGCCTTCCCGGTTCGGCCAACAGGTTGTTACCGTAGCGACGATGACGCCCGGTATCTGTGCCCGACATCGCCATTATTATCATGAATTTATGCTACCTAATCATGTGTGCGACATGATTGAGATCTTTATTCGTCGGGGCCATCGTATTATCGCGGGCATTTCATTAATGCGCGATATACCTTTTTCCAGCGAAGAGCGTTTGCGAGCCCAGGCAGTACAACCATTACTGGGACTGGCGATTCATGATTCTCTTCAGGAAGACAACGATCTGGAGTCAATATTGACCGCCAAAGAGCGTGAAATTGTGGGAATGGTCTGCGAAGGGGCCAGCAACAAATTGATTGCCCGTCAGTTGAATATTTCTCTCTCAACAGTGAAAACGCATTTACGTAATATTTTTGCTAAAACAGAAGTGATAAATCGCACGGAACTGGTTTCCCGAACCAGAATGTCTTCGGTACAACATTCACAGCATATGTGAAAGCGTGCTTTTTAACCCGCGTCAATTGCGGGTCTTTTCCCCATTGTCATATATGCCTGAATTAATACCACTCTCTGATCTGATGCCTCAATAAAATGTCATATTATCTGGCGTCGGTATCCTGTTGCAGCCATTGATTCATGGCCTGATTGATCATATTTATCACACTAAGCAGAAGAACACGCTGGTGCCGCTCAAGCCGCAGATAACGGCGCAGCGGCGGCATTTTACAAACTACTTCGCTAGCAGCCCATAGCTCAATGCTGCAATACCATTCCTTATGATGTAAAACCAGCGTAAACCGACGATAATCCAGTTCACTCAGTGCCTGTTGTAAATTGGGGAAACAATTAAGATAGTTAATCAGCCCGGCGGTACTTTTGCTGCCAGTAAAAATGACGGGATAACGTTTCAGCCATCCGGGCTGATGAACGCGAATTTTGCCCTGCAAAGGATAATTGATTGTGCCTTTCACCCTGAATTCACAACTGTGAATACTGGCCATGAATAACCGTTTTTGCTGAGCATGGCAGATAACCTGGGTAAATGCATTCAGATGCAGCACGGCGCTATGTTCGGTCAATTTTTCACAACGCCAGCCGCTCAAATCACGTAACACCATATTCATTAATGCGTTCTTAAACCAGGGGGCGGAGGACATCTGGCGTCATCTCTTCATTGTTTCGCTTTTCATAATTGCCCATCGCCCGTTCCACGACCTCTTCTACCGGAAGCGGGAGGAAAGGATTAACCCGTTGCACACATAATGTCCAGAATAAGGCATAGGCGGCAGTCAATCCAAGCATAATACCGAATGGTATAAGTACATCCCGACTGTTCATTCCTGGAGGCGCGATATTAATAATGGCGATAATAATACCCACGCTCGAAATAATCTGAGGTAAGGGAAACCAGGGGGCCCGGTAAGCGCGTGGCAAATCGGGGCGCCGAATACGTAAGATAACGACCGATAACGTTACCAGCAGATAAGCTACCCCCCAGGCGCAGACCGCAGCGAGGATCAGCGGAACAATGTGGTCGATATCACCGTTCAGATACCAGGCATGTAAACAGGGAATCGCAACACCGAATGCGATGGCGATGACCGGTGTTTTAAAGCGGGGGTGCAACCAGGTCAGAAACCGCGGCAAAGCGCCGTCCAGCGCCATGCCGTATATAATACGCGGTACTGCCGCCATTAGCGTATTAATCGTCGCACATCCCGCTAACAACAACCCCACGCCCAGCCAGTATTGCCCGACATGTCCCATGACACGATTGGCAAAGGCGGGAATAGCCATCGGCGTATCCAGTAAAAAGATATGGTTTGCCGCATCGACAACCACATTATTTACTTGCCGGTTAATCGCAGCGCCATAGAGGAACATACAACCTGCCACCGCTAAAAGGCCAAGCGCCATCGCTCTGGGAATCGTACGATGCGCTTTTTTAATTTCCGGCGCCATTGGCGTGACCAGTTCACAACCGACGAACATAAACATCGCCATGCCAATATAACCAAACAGACCAGAAAGATTACTGACATCAAGCGGTGCGCCAAACCACCCGGAATGATGAGTGACCGGGGATAACAGGATCCCGCATAAACCGAAGATGGTCAGGGTAGTCCACATACCGAATGTAAGAAACACTTCCACCTTGCCAAATACTTCAACACCAATGGCATTCAGTAACCCGAAAACCACTACCATGCCGACGCCAACCATCCAGGTATTGTGCTGCATGGCCACGTGTTCGCTAACAGACTCAAAGTTCACCAGCGCCATGACGCCAGCGAGAATCGTTTCTGCCGTGCCGGCAAAAATGTGTACGATCAGGTAAGCGCAAAGCGCACCGGTGATAGCGAAAAAACGCCCCATCCCGCAGGAAATATAGTCGTAGACGGAGCCAGTCGTGGGAATAAGCGTTGCCGCTTCGGCAAAGGTGGTAATCTGCGCTTGCATCATAATAAATGCCAGTAATACCGCAAGAGCAAAGGTATCTCCCCCTGAGCCAAAACCACTGGTCACGGTCAGGATCACCGGGCTTGCCATAATCAGCCCGACGGAGCTGGCAAGCGTCGTGGGGAAACCAATAACGCCACGTTCAAGATGGCTGGCAAGTCTGTTTTTAAACATGGTCAACCTCTTCACTATTATTACAACAATAAATTACCGCTCCGGAATAACGCTTATTTATGGCAGGCACCGTATCTAACAGGTATCGTCCTGAAGAGGGATAACGGTAAATAACGTTGTGACGCCGTCCCCGCATGCGCTAATAGCAAGTGGGGAGCGCGTTATTCTCCCCAGTGATGCCAACGCTACTGACGAACAATTAAAGGATTCAACCCTGCTTATGGCTTTCAACGTTTGCCAGATAATGTTTTACAAAACGGGGCGTTAAAACTTTCCATGCCACTTCGGTTCCCTGTTCAACAAACCAACTATCGCCTGGTGAAAAACGTATCGGTTCCTGACCCGCAACAGTGAGTTCCACTTCCCCTTCCAGCACGGTTGCGTGCTCGGTAAAGGGATAAATCATAGTGAAACCGCCGCGGGTCGATGAAAACAGTCCACAGGTAAATACGTCCTCAGGTTTACCGTAAATCATCGCAACGGCGACCTGGGGATCGCCTTCTGTTGGCAACGCCCCCAACAGGCTGACACTCCCGATTGGCTGTAATTCAGGAACAGGTTGATTGAGTTTAAAAGCGTGCATTAATGTTCTCCTGGTTAATTCCGGCCTTTCCAGAAACCGGCTGTTTGATGTATCAGTTTTCCCGCACTGACCAGCAATAGACGTAGACTGTCGCGACCATAAATTGTCGCGTGGGGAATGCTACTCATCAGACGATACCGCTCGGAACCGCCATTTATTCCTTCGGCCAGGATTTTGCATACAATATGGGAAGGCGTGACGCCAAATCCGGAATAACCCTGAACATAAAAAACATTATTGTGTTCACGAAGCGTGCCAATCTGCGGAAACAGATTCGCGCTACAGGCCATCGGTCCGCCCCAGGCAAAATCGATTTTAACGTCTTTCAAATAAGGGAAGACCTCCGTCAACAGAGTGCGGTTCCAGGCAGCAAAATCGTGCGGGGTATATTCAAGAAACCTTGTGGCGCTGCCAAACAGCAGACGGTTTTCTTTTGTGAGACGGTAGTAATTTATAACCGGGCGGATATCGCTAAAAGCCCCGCGCAAGGGACTGATCCGCTCAACAAGCTCGCTGGAGAGAGGTTCTGTAGAGACCTGATAAGAATAAGTAACCAGCGTTTTCTTATAAATTTCTGGTTCCAGATTATTGAGAAAACTATCACAGGCCCACAGCAATTTGGCTGCTTTTACGCTGCCCATCGCAGTACGTACCCGCACAGTTTTACCGTAACTGACCTCAACCACAGGTGAATATTCGAATATCTTCACCCCCAGCGAATTCGCAGCCTGAGCGGAGCCCAGCAATAAATTCAGCGAGTGGACATGCCCTCCCCCCATATGCTTGAGAACACCGCAGTAGACGTCGGAACCGATAACCTGCTGCACGTCTTTACCGGTATAGAGTTCAATATCGTCTTCCGGCGTAGCGGCTTTGAATTCTTTTTCCCATTGTTGCAGCGTTTTTAACTGCCGCTGGTTGTAGGCCAGATAACCATATCCGGGGACAAAATCAGCATCAATATGGTATTTACGAATTCGCTCCCGAATAATGCCTGCGCCGAGGTTCGAGATTTTAAACAGCGTCTCCATTCCCGCTGCGCCTACATATTTTTTAACGGCTTCGATGTCGTGACCTATACCGGCCATTACCTGACCGCCGTTTCGCCCGGTGCCGCCATACCCAAGATGGCGGGCTTCCAGAACGACAACATTAGTGATCCCCTGCTCCGCCAGTTCCAGCGCGGTATTGATGCCTGAAAAGCCACCGCCAATGATCACCACATCGGCATCAATATCCCCTTGCAGAGCAGGAAAATGCAACGGGTATTTTTTCGTCGCGCCGTAGTAATTCAACGCATCGATTTTTGTATTCATCGCGTTACCTTGTCATCACGCTTGACTAAGACCGCTATCACAGCACGGTAACGTTTTACAAAATATCGTCCGGAAGAATGACGTTCTTTGGAACGATATTCAGTTCCGAAAAAGTATGTTGGGATGGAAAAACGTATATTCCTGACCTACAGGCACTTCTGATGAGCGATGTGACATTACTTGCCGAAGTAACGACTTTTTTACGCCAACGACACGGACAATTTATTGCAGGTGAACGTCAGGCCGGAAACGGCACGAACTTCTCGGTCACTAACCCAGCCACCGGCAAAATCATCGCCGACGTTGTGTCGGCAACCCCTGCGCAGGCAGAACAGGCCATGCAGAGCGCCAGACGGGCGTTTGATGTCTGGCGTAAAATGCCAACGTTACAACGCGGCGCATTACTGCTGAAACTGGCTGATACTCTTGCCGCTCATCGTGAAGAGTTAGCTCAACTGGAAAGCGTCTGTTCAGGTAAAACGATTATGCTGTCGCGCGGTCTTGAACTCGATCAGTCAGTGGCCTTCCTGCGTTACTTTGCCGGTTGGGCAGGAAAAATAACCGGTGAAACGCTGAATGTCTCCCTGCCATCAATGGGAGAAGAGAGATACACAGCGTTTACCCAACGCCAACCCATTGGCGTGGTCGTCGGTATTGTGCCGTGGAATTTCTCAATTATGATTGCTATCTGGAAACTGGCCGCAGCGCTGGTATGTGGCTGCACCATCGTCATTAAACCAAGTGAATATACCCCGCTGACACTGCTGCGAGTCGCTGAGCTGGCTAAAGAGGCAGGTTTCCCTGATGGCGTAATTAACGTGGTAAACGGTGCTGGCGGTGAGATAGCGCAACAGCTGATCGCGCATCCAGATTGCGCCAAAGTGAGTTTCACCGGGTCAGTTGCGACAGGTGAGAAAGTCCGGCGTTCGGCAACATCGTCAGGAAAACGCGTTACCCTCGAACTGGGAGGGAAAAATGCGGCGCTGTTTCTCAATGATCTCTCGGCACAAGCCATGGTCAACGGTATTCTTGAAGCCGGTTATCTGAATCAAGGACAGATTTGTGCTGCCGCAGAGCGTTTTTATCTGCCCCAGGAAAAACTGGATACGGTCATGACGCTCCTCAGGCAACGGTTATCGGAGATCGTGCCCGGCTCGCCTTTAGATGAAAAAACGGTGATGGGCCCGCTGGCGAATCAGGTTCAGCTTGAAAAAGTGCTGCGTCTGATTCAACGCGCACGGGAAGAAGGGGATACCATTGTTTACGGCGGTGAAACTTTACCCGGCGAAGGGTACTTTTTACAGCCGACGGCGGTAAAAGTGCGTAGTAAAAACAGTACGCTGATGCACGAGGAGACCTTTGGCCCTGTCTGTAGCTTTATCGGTTATCAGAATGAAAAAGTGGCGCTTTCGCATATCAACGCTTCGCCATTCGGCCTTGCTGCAAGTGTGTGGTCGGAAAATATGTCTAAGGCATTACGCTACGCTGAAGATATTGATGCTGGCATGGTGTGGGTCAATATGCATACCTTCCTCGATCCCGCGGTACCCTTTGGAGGGATGAAAGGATCGGGTAGTGGTCGTGAATTTGGCAGCGCGTTTATTGATGACTATACCGAACTTAAATCTGTCATGGTCCGTTATTAACCATCCTGAAAATGATGCAGGCAGATCAACCATACCGAAAGGTGGACTGTCTGCCTGATTATCAGGTTCGCTCGCTGCGTTTTTTTGCTTTTGGGATAATGTTAAACGCCCGGCCCGGCGTTCCTTCCTGCATTACTAGCGCCATCTACCGTTAGAGTAGGCTATCTCCAGCCTTAACGGTTCAGACTCATCCTGTAACATCGCTTCCAAAGACAACGCCAGCGTCTGATGATGGGCATCTTTTACACTGACTTTCAGCATGTTGATGCTCGGTTCATAACGTAAAATAGCAGCGCGAAGCTCACGGCAAAACCAGTTGAGAACCCGTTTGTCACCCACATTCACCTCGTGCCATTCCGGCATACCCCGAGTGAGCAGCGGCGGTAATGTCTCGCCACCTGGCACGGCGCAAGAGTTGAATAAACACATTAACTTGCGTCGTACCAATTCATGTGGGCTTATCCCCTCAACCAAGAGCCTGTCGAATAGCGCGACCGGAATGGTTGGCGTCATCATCATTTCCCTATCTGGTCCATCGCCAGATCCCATACTGACGTTCTGGACTCCTGTTGAGCGCCGTCTGATTTCTCGGCAGTGATTTGCCATTTGATTTTCGTGAAGTTCAGCGACATCGTTTCCACCGGCTTACCGCCGGCGCCGCCGCTAACACTGAGTTGTGATATCAGCACGTTTGTCAGGGTATAAACGATAAGCGACCGCATTTTGCCGTCGTCATTGCGGCACAACGTCAGCACCGCGGTTCTAATTAGCCTCCCGCTACAGCAGTACTCATTGAGCACAGGCGTGGCGAGGTCGACAAATTTGGTGAGCGACATTTCACCAACATGCGCACGCCCGGAAGTCCGCTCGGTGAGGCTAATATCGTTATTTACCTGCATTGCCACATTGTGGCTATAAGACATGATCTCTATCTGATCTTCAAAGCCTTCAACCTGGCTTTCGCCTTTGATATTGTCGAGCTTTAAAAAAATCGCATCCATGATTTATCTCCTTGTTGATCAAGTGGCAGTTCAGCAGCCAGACGAATACCAGCGGCCAACGCTTGTGACTCTTATTAAAAGCGCAACTACCAAAAAACACAGCGTGAAAAACGCCAGGTTTGCAGGGATTTTGCCGACGTTTACCCACGTCTGATGAACGTTATTCCGCTGGTTGCAAAGCAATAGAGGGTTTTGGCCCGCTGTGGCCAAATACAATTGAGGTTATACTGAACGCTCTCTGCCATATTCAATCCCTTTTATCGCAAAGTATCCCTGGTGCCGGTATCACAGCGTCGTTATTCAAAAATTGACATTTCAGAATAATAATCAGCTATATATAAAAAACACATCAAAAAGCAAATATCAACTTAATTTTTACTTATTTAATAAAAAAATCCAAATTGATTTACATCAATTAACACATACAAAAACATTAAAAATCAAAGCGTTAAATAAAAATTAATCACTATGGAAATTTTATTTTTCTTAATACTCACATTACAAATGTTATTTGATTATTATCCTGTGAACACTAAAAAATGATTTAAATCAAAAAAAAACTATTCTCGTTGATTAACGTTTTGACCGAAATAAAAAAGATTTTATACGTCCCGGGATAGTCTCCCTTTCTGATGGACAATATGCATTAACGAGCGGGCAAACAGGTAACTTCTGCCCGGGTAATCCGTTACCCGACTGATATTAACATTGTCATGAGGTGATATCATTTGCCTGGCCAGCCATAATCATCCGGAACCGGCGCTACGCCACGAACATCAGGACGGAGCATTTTTTGTCGATCCTCTTCGTCATCCACCCAGACACTGGCTATCTCTTCACAGGTTGCAAACCA
The DNA here is from genome assembly GCF_046548235.1 of Salmonella sp. SAL4457. Taxonomy (NCBI): domain Bacteria; kingdom Pseudomonadati; phylum Pseudomonadota; class Gammaproteobacteria; order Enterobacterales; family Enterobacteriaceae; genus Salmonella; species Salmonella sp. SAL4457. Next base: position 254,718 of record NZ_JBGDZO010000002.1, on the reverse strand, counting down.
TACGCCATCATGCCCTTTAATATGTTCAATCAAACGTGACAACATCATCATATGATGCCCATGACCGATTATCTGCGGATGAAGGGCCATCGCATATAAACCGTTTTCCTGATGGTGATAAGCATAGGTAAAAATATCCTTCCAGCGTCGCAGAACACCGTCAGTATCGCTCATCCCCTCCTGGTTGCCGGTATACGCCAGTGCGGGAAAATCATCCAGATACCAGCTAACAGGAATTTCCAGAATCGCGCTGGCCGGGCCTGCGATATTTCCCGTCTCCCAATTCACCTGCCAACGTTGAGGATGGTAAGGCACAAGATCTCTCGCCATCAGGCTACTGTCATAGAGAAAACCGGCTTCCTCCAGAAGATCCAGCGTATTCTCGCTATAATCCCAATAGGGAGAACGGTATCCCACAGGGCGTATGCCGAAATGTCTTTTATAACAGGCGAACGCCAGATCCATAAGTCGGCGTTCTGTATCACGATTCACCAGCGTCGGATTTTCATGATAGTAGCCATGGTGAGCGATTTCATGCCCGGCATCAAAAATTGCTTTAATGATTTCCGGGAAGGTGTCTACAGTGTGTCCGGGAATAAAAAAGGTGGTTTTGATATTATTTTCTTTGAACAATTTCAGAAGCCTTGGTACGCCAACTTGAGCACCAAACTCTCCTCGTGACATAAAGGATGGCGACGGTCGATTAAATCCGCCCAGCCATAAAGACTGAGCATCTACATCAACACCAAGATTGACCGCAATCCTTTTACCCTCAGGTAATTTTAAATATCCCATAACGACCTCCAGCTAATACATAGAAGGGACACATTCTGTTATTTAATGTGTGATGGCCAGATATTATATATGCCTGCTTTTCTGCGTCTGTCCTTGAACGTTGTTGCTGCCCCCCCAAGTCTATTTTCATATAGAACATCGAGGTTAATTTCTCCTGAAATGACATCCTCTTGATTGACGTGCGCCTCTGCGATAATACCTTGTGGATTTTTCCACACGACATCACAGGGGCTTAAAATTGAACTTCGGGCCCAGCAGCCTGGCAGTGGCCCGCCCGGGTTTCCGCCCAGGCAACAGTGAACAAGATAAATTTGATTTTCAATACAACGTGCGTGGCAACAATGCCTGACTCGCCAAAATCCCTGTTCAGTAAACGTAGCGGAAGGCGTTAAAATTAACTCCGCACCCTGTTCCGCCAGCGTCGCGGCACACTCCGGTATTTCTGCTTCATAACAAATATTAAAACCCACCTTTGCAAATGGCAGTTGAAAAACAGCCATTTTATCGCCTTCCTGAGTATACCAACCCCGTTCAGCCGGGAAGATATGCGTCTTACTGTGAGCATAATGTTCGCCATCGGGTCCCCATATATGCGCAACATTCTCATAGCGATCTGCTCCAGTCTGCTCCAGATGAGAGCCAGCAATAATGAACTGTCCTCTTTCTTTCGCTTCCTGTTGAAAAAGCTGCTTATAGGCATCCGTGAACTGATCAATTAAAGTAAGGTGTGAAATGGGTCTTTCTTGCCATTTTTTCAATAATGTAAATAACTCAATGGTAAATAGCTCCGGGAAGATAACGACATCAGCACCCTGACTTTTATTAAGAAGTATCCTTACCTTTGTTATGAAATCTTCAAAAGTGTTTATTTCGGTAACAATATACTGACAGGCTGAAACAGTAAAATTACGTGACATCGTGATATCCCCGGCATGAAATTTAAACTTAAATTAACGTATAGCGCATGGAGAATATTAGGGAGCGGACATTACGACATCAGGTTATTTTTTGTGAAGCTGCGCAAAATATATGGGGAAAAGAGTAGAAGCATTGAACCTTTATTTACATAAAGGGGACTTTATCGATGATCGCAGCGAGACAGAGAGTCGATAAAAATCCAGGCGAAAAACAATAACCCTTACCACAATATTATTTTCAGCATCTGAAAATAATCAGGCAAACTAAATGATAACGCGCTGGTATAAAACCAACGCGTATTTTTACTGATAAGGGTAATGAAGACGGCCACCCGAAGGTGGCCGTTAGAACCCGGTAGCGCTTCGCTTATCAGGCCAGTGAAACCGAGACAGCTTTAGCGGTGAGACGCCAGCGGCTGTTCCGTCATTGGCGGGTGGTGCTTTTCTGGATCTTTAATCAGTACCCACAGGATGATGGCGCCGATAATATCGAACAGACTGAGTGCAATGAAGAACGGGCCGTAACCGATAATAGCGACCAATGCCCCCATAAACAGGTTGAAGCTTAACTGTCCCATCCATGCCGCAGATCCTGCCAGACCGGCAACCGTCGCGACCTCATTTTTCTTGAACAGGTCAGCGCTCATGGTAATCACGACGGTAGACAGCGTCTGGTGCGCAAAACCGCCAATACTCATCAATGCAATGGCGACATACGGGTTAGTCGTAATGCTGACAAAACCGATCGAAATCATCAAAACAGCGCCGATGGTAAAGCTACAACGACGCGCATTGATCGTGGTCATGTGCATCTTTTCCATGAAGAACTTCGCCAGGAAACCGCCTGCAACGCAGCCAAAGTCCGCCGCCAGGAATGGCAGCCAGGCAAACATGGCGATCTCTTTTAACGGCAGATGCATCACGTTAATCAGATACAGCGGCATCCAGAAACTCAGCGTTCCCCATGCCGGGTCAGCCAGAAAACGGGTAATCGCCAACGCCCAGAAGTTACGCTTTTTAACGATCTCTTTAACGGCCGGTTTTTTATTATCGTCCTGGAGATAGCTTTCCTGGCCGTCTTCGATATAACGCAGCTCTTTGTGGGTGATCCACGGGTGTTTATTTGGCGAGTTATAAATCAGGAACCAGGTGATGGCGAACAGCACGCCGATCCCACCGGTAATCACAAACGCCATTTCAGTACCGATGCCGCTATCAGCAAAGGTCAGCATCGCCCAGACCACCAGCGGCGGCGCCAGCATCGCGCCAATCGAAGTACCGATATTAAACAGTCCCCCCGCAATACCGCGTTCTTTCGTCGGGAACCATTCGGCGCTGGCTTTAATCCCGGCCGGAATCGCTGACGCTTCGGTTAGCCCCATCAGACCACGCAGAAATGCCAGACTTATCCAGCCGCCGGCCAGCGCGTGCGCCATGTTGATCAGCGACCACAACAAGGCAAAGATAAAGAAGCCGATTTTCAGTCCGATGACATCCATCAAATAGCCGGTGATCGGCTGCGCAATGGTGTAACAAAGCTGGAAGGCGCTCACCACCCAGGAATATTGTTGCTCATCAAAATGGAGTTCTTTCATCATCGCTGGCGCCGCAACGCTAAGCGAGCTACGGGACAGGTAGTTTACGATGGTCCCTACGCAGACCAGGCCGATAATCCACCATCTTAATTTTGTCATCTTCATGATAAAGCCTCGTTAAAAAACATTAGCTCCGCGCCGTCTGACCTGTAGCGGGAAAACTGAAATCACAAAAATTGGTTGACCAATCAATATTTTCTCATCCGGACCGGTCAAAATCTGGCGGCAACTCCCGCACTTAATATTCTTGAAATAAATACATCAACTCATTTCAAGTTGAATGGTGAATGCTTTTCACCCAGCAAAAATTGACACAGATCAAATAAATAAAATTGGCAGACCGTGAATGATGATATTTGTGATTTGGTTAGCCAATTTAGACAATAAGGTTGACATGAGAAAAATTTTGGTTGAATTTAGGGAGCAGAACGGGTTTACAAAGCACGTTTCGATGTTGGCTGGCAATGGGTCAACCACGAAGACGTTATCGCAAGAAGAGGAAACGAGATATGAAACAAACCTGGCGCTGGTACGGACCTAACGACCCGGTAACGCTGTCAGATGTACGCCAGGCTGGCGCAACCGGCGTGGTAACGGCGTTACACCATATCCCGAATGGAGAAATTTGGTCGGTAGACGAGATCCAGAAACGTAAAGCTATCGTTGAAGAGGCGGGTCTGGAGTGGTCTGTGGTAGAGAGCGTACCTATCCACGAAGATATCAAAACCCACACCGGTCAGTACGATTTATGGATCAAAAACTACCAGCAAACGCTGCGTAACCTGGCGCAATGCGGTATCTATACGGTTTGCTATAACTTTATGCCGGTACTGGACTGGACACGTACGGATCTGGAATACGTATTACCGGATGGTTCCAAAGCGTTGCGTTTTGACCAGATTGAATTCGCCGCGTTCGAACTGCATATCCTGAAGCGTCCGGGAGCAGAAGCCGACTATACGGCAGAAGAGATTGCTCAGGCAGAGCGGCGTTTCGCCACCATGAGCGAGGAAGACAAAGCACGTCTGACCCGCAACATTATTGCCGGTTTACCTGGCGCGGAAGAAGGCTATACGCTGGATCAGTTCCGTCAACACCTGGCGACGTATAAAGATATCGATAAAGCAAAACTGCGTGAACATTTTGCCTATTTCCTGAAAGCCATTATTCCGGTTGCCGACGAGGTTGGCGTGCGTATGGCCGTTCACCCTGACGATCCGCCGCGCCCTATTCTCGGCCTGCCGCGCATTGTCTCTACCATTGAAGACATGCAATGGATGGTGGAAACCGTTAATAGCATGGCGAACGGCTTCACCATGTGTACCGGATCTTACGGCGTGCGCGCCGACAACGATCTGGTTGATATGATCAAGCAATTTGGTCCGCGCATCTACTTTACGCATCTGCGTTCTACGCTGCGCGAAGAGAATCCGAAGACCTTCCACGAGGCCGCCCATTTGCACGGCGATGTGGATATGTATGAAGTCGTTAAAGCGATTGTGGAAGAAGAGCACCGTCGTAAAGCCGAAGGTAGCGACGATCTGATCCCAATGCGCCCGGACCACGGTCATCAGATGCTGGACGATCTGAAGAAGAAAACGAATCCGGGTTATTCCGCCATTGGCCGTCTGAAAGGGCTTGCGGAAGTCCGCGGCGTCGAACTGGCTATCCAGCGCGCTTTCTTTAGCAAATAACCTTCTTTCGCATGGCGCGACGCGTCATGCGATTTCCCCTACTCAATGCAATAGCAACATGCCTCGCCCCGGAGATCGCGGGCGAAGACGTCGAATGACAGGAGTTTGCAATGGAACAGAATATCGCCACCGCCCAGGTTTCCGTCGCCCGCCCAAACTGGGACAAATCACGTCTGGTATCCCGTATTGTGCATCTGGGCTGCGGGGCGTTTCACCGCGCGCACCAGGCGCTCTTTACCCATCATCTACTGGAAAAGAGCGACAGCGACTGGGGCATTTGTGAAGTGAACCTGATGCCGGGTAACGACGCGCGGCTGATCGCGAACCTGAAAGCGCAAAATCTGCTGTACACCGTTGCAGAACGCGGCGCAGAAAGCACCGAACTGAAAATTATCGGTTCAATGAAAGAAGCGCTACACCCTGAATTCGACGGTCATGCAGGGATTCTGGCGGCAATGGCGCGCCCGGAAACCGCCATCGTCTCCTTAACCGTGACCGAAAAAGGCTACTGCACCGACCCCGCCAGCGGCGAGCTTGATGTCAATAACCCGCTGATCCAAAACGATCTTGCCCATCCACAGCAGCCTAAATCCGCCATTGGCTATATTGTCGAAGCGCTAAACATGCGCCGGGAGCAAGGACTGAAAGCTTTTACCGTGCTGTCGTGCGATAACGTGCGCGAGAATGGTCACGTCGCGAAGGCTGCCGTCCTCGGCCTGGCGAAAGCTCGCGATGCCGCCCTCGCCGCATGGATTGCCGACAATGTGACCTTCCCCTGCACCATGGTTGACCGCATTGTTCCGGCAGCGACCGAAGAGACGCTACAACTGGTTGCCGACCAGTTAGGCGTTTATGATCCCTGCGCTATCGCCTGCGAACCCTTCCGCCAGTGGGTCATCGAAGATAACTTTGTGAATGGTCGCCCGGACTGGGATACCGTCGGCGCGCAATTCGTTGCAGATGTCGTACCGTTTGAGATGATGAAGCTGCGTATGCTTAACGGCAGTCACTCTTTCCTCGCCTATCTGGGTTATCTCGGCGGGTATGACACTATCGCCGATACTATGACTAACCCGGCTTACCGTCGCGCGGCGCTGGCGCTGATGCTTGATGAACAAGCGCCGACGTTGTCAATGCCGGAAGGCACCGATCTGGAAGGGTATGCGAATTTGTTGATTGCGCGTTTCACTAACCCCTCGTTGAAACACCGCACCTGGCAGATCGCGATGGATGGCAGTCAGAAACTGCCGCAGCGTTTGTTGGACCCGGTACGTCTGCACTTGCAACAGGGCGATGACTATCGCCGCCTGACGCTGGGCGTCGCCGGATGGATGCGTTATGTCGGCGGTGTCGATGAGCAAGGTAAAACCATTGATGTCGTCGATCCGCTGCTTGCACAGTATCAGGCGATTCATCAGCAATATCAGACGCCGGAAGAACGCGTTCGCGGGCTACTGGCCATCGAGTCTATCTTTGGCAACGACCTGCCGAAGAACCACGAATTTGTGCAAGCCGTTACCGACGCTTACCAACAGCTATTGCAGAATGGCGCGAAAGCCACGGTAGAAGCGCTGGCTAAGTAAGGAGATAAATCATGGCTACGTTTATGACTGAAGATTTTCTACTGAAAAACGACATTGCCCGCACGCTGTACCATAAATACGCCGCGCCCATGCCGATTTATGACTTCCACTGCCATTTAAGTCCGCAGGAAATCGCCGACGATCGCCGTTTCGATAACCTCGGTCAGATCTGGCTGGAAGGCGACCACTATAAATGGCGAGCGCTACGAAGCGCAGGCGTGGATGAGTCGCTGATCACCGGCAAAGAGACCAGCGATTATGAAAAATATATGGCCTGGGCCAATACCGTACCAAAAACGCTGGGTAATCCGCTGTATCACTGGACGCACCTTGAACTACGCCGTCCATTTGGCATTACAGGTACGCTGTTCGGACCGGATACCGCAGAAAGTATCTGGACGCAGTGTAATGAGAAACTGGCGACGCCGGCCTTTTCCGCGCGCGGTATTATGCAGCAGATGAATGTGCGGATGGTCGGAACCACCGACGACCCGATAGATTCTCTGGAATATCACCGCCAGATAGCCGCCGACGACAGCATTGATATTGAAGTCGCGCCAAGCTGGCGCCCCGACAAAGTTTTCAAAATCGAACTGGACGGCTTTGTCGATTACCTGAGGAAACTGGAAGCGGCGGCAGATGTCAGCATTACCCGTTTCGACGATTTACGTCAGGCGCTCACTCGCCGCCTCGACCATTTCGCCGCCTGCGGCTGCCGCGCGTCGGATCATGGCATTGAAACGCTGCGATTTGCGCCGGTGCCCGACGACGCGCAGCTTGACGCCATTCTGGGCAAACGTCTGGCTGGCGAAACGCTGAGCGAACTTGAGATCGCCCAGTTTACCACGGCGGTGCTGGTCTGGCTGGGCCGCCAGTACGCCGCGCGCGGCTGGGTGATGCAGCTACATATTGGCGCGATCCGTAACAATAATACCCGGATGTTCCGCCTGCTGGGGCCGGATACCGGCTTTGACTCCATTGGCGATAATAACATTAGCTGGGCGCTCTCCCGTTTGCTCGACAGTATGGATGTGACCAATGAACTGCCCAAGACTATCCTCTATTGCCTGAACCCACGTGATAACGAAGTCCTGGCGACCATGATCGGTAACTTCCAGGGGCCGGGAATTGCCGGAAAAGTGCAGTTTGGTTCCGGCTGGTGGTTTAACGATCAGAAAGACGGTATGCTGCGCCAACTGGAGCAACTGTCGCAAATGGGACTGTTAAGTCAGTTTGTCGGGATGCTGACCGACTCCCGCAGTTTCCTTTCTTATACGCGACATGAATATTTCCGTCGTATTCTCTGTAACCTGCTGGGACAGTGGGCGCAGGACGGAGAGATTCCTGATGATGAAGCGATGCTAAGCCGTATGGTTCAGGATATCTGCTTCAATAATGCCCAGCGTTATTTCACGATTAAATAATCGCTATTAATCTGTGAGCACAGGTCTCAGGTATTTCGAGGGGCAGGAAGGCGGTAAGAGAGTGAGAAATTTAGCAGTAACGCACTTTTCCAGCCAAAGTCTGGCCGCCGATAAAAAGCAAAGATGTCGCTGATTAATCCCGAATCACTTACTAAGGTAAGTGATTCGGGTGAACAAACACAGCCATCTTCTGCGTCATGCTTCTTTTCTCTGTCCGGAATAACTCCAGTGCAGAAAGTGCGATACATCAGTCCTGTTGATGATGGCTCCTGTTGGTTATACGGTAATAACTCATGACTTCACAGTGTGGTTTCTTTTAACAAATCGACAGCCAGCATTTCCAGCTGGTTAACCACCTCATTACTGGATCGCTCCATTCTGTCGAGTTCTTGCGACATCGCATTCATATCGCCTGCGGCAAAATAGTTCAGCGCAGAGTGGCCAGCGGTATGCACCTCTTTATGAGGCGCTTCCAGACTACGGAAACTGTAGTAATTGCTAAACTGCTGTCCTTCAAAGCCGTAGTACCATTTCCCCAGCCGACACTGATCGTGCATCGTTATTTTACTGTTTATGTCTTTATTTAAGAGTAATTTGTAGACTTCCATTTTCCAGATAACATGGTCAACTTTGACAATATTCAAAAACTGCACCGTAGAGATGTACTGCATGACCGATTTCATGCTCAGCGATTTATCGATGACGATGCCAATAGACTCCACAATTTGATTTATGTTAGTCGTAATATTATCAATAACCGGCTGTTGGTTATCCAGTACCTCACTCACTCTGGCCGTATTATCTTTGATTACAGAGGTTAACGTACTGACGCTTTTCGAACTGTGTTTAACATCTTCGGACAGGTTTTTCACCTCTTTCGAAATAACGCTAAAACCACGCCCGGCATCCCCTACGCGCGCGGCCTCGATCGCGGAGTTAATCGCTATCAAATTGGTCTGGTTAGCGATCTTCTGTATCTCTTTAATACACGCATTAATTTGCGTTAAGGAGGTATTTAAGTCGCCCATACGACAGCCAATATCCGATGAAGTCGTGCCAATTTCGGTGATAAATTCCACGAGCGATTTTAATGAACTTCTGGCTTTATCATTCTGTTCGTTAAGTTCATTAATGCGTTCTTTTTCAATGTTGAGCTGCTCACAGGATTTAATGATGGCATTACGAATGATATCGATCGTCGAGATCCCCATCAGAATTTTTTGACACAGTATCCGCTCATAAGGCTCAGGAGTATCCATCACCACGTCAGACGCATTAGCGCCAGATTCTGCTGCTGGCGGCGGTATTTTTACAACATTATTATTCCAGTGGCGCAAGCCTAATACTTTTTTAAACATATACCATTCTCCTTATTATATGTGGACATCCTGATCTATGCCTGGATAAAGTATTATCAACTCATGCTAACATAATGAAAAATCGGCTGTCATCTGCCATAACCATACGCTCACCAGAATAAGACAAAACGTCCACCAAACTTAAATAATTACAAGGTAAACTATTCAACAATACCATTAATAGTCATGATGGAAGTCGTTTCGCTTTATACGGAAATATTATTTACAAGGCTGACAACAATAGCTGAATAATAATTAACTGCATTTACTTAGGTGTAGCTATATCTCGCCACGAAGATTGCAGACAGGGTTTAAACGCAAACTTTTGCAATAGAAAAATAACCTAACGTAAACTTTTTATATGACCAATAATATCATTTGGACTCATCAATATATTATGCTGTCCGTTTACCAGCCAAACAGGCATGACCTAAATCCAAAGGAATGGGGGCAGCGTAACCAGCCGCAAAAAGTATCGATTAGTCGAAAATCAGGAAACGGATGCGCCAACGCGGCGAGCGTCACCGCCTGCGTCAGAAAAGTTAAGAATAATTTGTGATATTATTTCTCATATGTTACCAGTAAATGGCAGGCTGATAGCCGTTCGCTGGTAAACACAACAGGCGGGATATCGGCACCCACGCCGATATCCCGACGAGAATGACCCCGTTACGCTTTGATGACGATTAACGGTTCAATATCGCTCTCTTTTTTAATGACTAATGAATCATCGCCGCGCAGGCACGTACCGCCGTAGTTACCGCCCACGGTAAACGTACAGACCTGAATATACTTCCCGGCGACCTTCGGCAGGCACCACAACTGCTGATAGATATTTTTCTGCGTGGCGAACTTGCCGCTGGTTTTATCCAGGAGCTCTTCCTGATGGCTCACCAAATCAATATTACTACCGCAACGTCCGGCAATCGGTTTTACCGCATAGCCGGTCTGCACCAGCTCATCGTTAACGGTAAAATCCGTGTCGAGCAAATAGCGATGATGCGGGAAGAGCGACCACAGGATGGGCAGGATCGCTTTGTTACCCGGGATCACCGTCCACAGCGGTTCAAACACCAACACTTCCGGGCGCAGTAATACATCAATCAGCCGGACTTCATTTTCCGGGTGCCCGGTACGAATAGGCACTGCGGCATACTCCGTCTCGCTGACTTCGCGTATCTGCTCCATCGCCGTTTCCCACGCCCAGGTTTTCCAGACACAATTCACCAGCCGTCCGTCGCCATCGATCAACTGCCCGGCGTCATCCCAGCGCAACTCGCCCAGCCCGCGGAGAATTTTGCTCGCGAAACCGGCCTGATGCAGCGCCTGCTGCATAAACTGCGCGTGATAGTCCTCCTCGATATCATCATCCTGCATGATATGGACGAAAGGACGCGCTTTACTGTGTTTCCAGGCGCCTGCCAGCTCGTTAATTAAGCCCTCCGCCGGGTTATGCCCTTTACCGGTATAGCCCTGCTCAGCCCATTTTTCGAGAATTAATCCCGCTTCGGTATGGCATGATGCGGAATCGGCATTGTATTCATAGACTTTCAGCCCGCGTTCATCCATACAGAAATCCATACGACCGGTGATCATATGGTGACGACGGCGCTGCCAGGAGAGGCGCAGGCGCGGCCAAAGAATTTTGGGGATATCGAATAGCGCCAGCAGATTATCGTCTTTTAAAACTTTGTCCGTGGCGTGCAGGTACATCAAATGCAACTCATTGGTCGCTTTGATAAGCTCCTGTTCAGCGCTCTCGGTGATGGTAAAATACTGGTACGGGTCCTGATTGATAACGTGCCCGTTCGCCTGTACATAGGCTTTTTGTAACGGATCGCGCTCATCCAGCCACTGACCGTCAAACTGACCTTTCTCTGGCAGTCTTGCGCCGCGAATCGCCAGCGACTGATTCGCGATGTCAGGCTGTGACAAACTGTATTGCGTGTCGTCGGTCTGGATCATCCAGCCTAAAATCGTCGTGTCATCAAAGGTGTCGCGCAGGGTGTAACACCCGTTTTCTACGACCATTTCCAGTTCGCGAGTCCACTGCTGCCCTGGCGGCAATGGCGTGTGGATAACGTTTTGCTCAGCAATACGAATTTTGTTATCCAGGAGTTGGGTGATAATCGCAACGTGCCCGGTTTCGTTAAACTCGCCGCCCTTTTGCCAGATGAGCAACGCCCCGGCCTCCGGCGCGCGCGGCGAACCGTTCGGGAAGGCCTGCAAAGGCAAAATATTGTCATTCACGACCTCGCGCAGAAAACGCAGCGAGAAAATTTCCCAGGCCATGCCGACGTCAGTAAAAACAACGCCATAATTCAGAAAGAGAAAACGGCGGGCAAATTCCACGCACTGCCATTTATGCCCCATGTATTCATCGTCGATGTAGCTACGAAAAGCTGCGTCGTCGTCGTCCCACGGATCGAGGGAATTGTAATCTGAAGAGTAGATCGCTACGCCGCCGGGGGCGTAACCCAATAATGTCCCGAAGGGGGCATCCTGACTGGTGGTTCCTTTGCTCATGCACTTACCTCAAAACAAGACCGCCTGAGCAGCCTGGCGTGATTTCGCTCTGATTGTCTGCTCTGTGACACTAACCGGACAGAGGTCGACATAATCATACACCTCAATAAGGCACACTGAGGCCAGAAGGTTAAAATTTCACTCGCCGGAATGTCCCAATCGGTTAAATGTCCGGTTAGCAAGCTGCTACACTGCTTCAACACCACCACTGTGAAGGCAGATCAATATGGCAGATAATACTTATCAACCCGCAAAAGTCTGGACGTGGGATAAATCCGGCGGCGGCGCGTTCGCTAACATTAATCGCCCGGTTTCCGGCCCGACGCACGACAAAACGCTGCCCGTCGGCAAACATCCGTTACAGCTTTATTCGCTGGGGACGCCTAACGGCCAGAAAGTGACTATTATGCTGGAAGAGCTCCTGGCGCTGGGCGTGACCGGCGCCGAATATGACGCCTGGTTGATTCGCATCGGCGAGGGCGATCAGTTCTCCAGCGGCTTTGTTGACATCAATCCGAACTCAAAAATCCCGGCGCTGCGCGATAACTCACACAACCCGCCGATTCGAGTTTTTGAGTCGGGCGCAATTCTTGTTTATCTGGCGGATAAGTTTGGCCATTTCCTGCCGCAGGATCTGGCTAAGCGCACAGAAACCCTTAACTGGTTGTTCTGGCTACAGGGCGCGGCGCCGTTCCTCGGTGGCGGTTTCGGTCATTTCTATCATTATGCGCCGGTAAAAATTGAGTACGCCATTAATCGCTTCACCATGGAAGCCAAGCGTCTGCTGGACGTGCTGGATAAGCAGTTAGCTCACCACCCGTATGTCGCGGGAGAAGAGTACACTATTGCCGATATGGCCATCTGGCCGTGGTTCGGCAACGTGGTGCTGGGGAATGTCTATGATGCAGCGGAGTTTCTGGATGCCGGAAGTTATCAAAACGTACAACGCTGGGCGAAACAGGTAGCCGAACGTCCGGCGGTAAAGCGGGGGCGCATTGTCAACCGGACCAACGGCCCATTGAACGAACAGCTTCACGAACGCCATGACGCCAGCGACTTCGAAAACAATACCGAAGATAAACGTCAAAGTTAAACCATGATGCCGGATGAGGTAGTAATGTCGTCATCCGGCATGGTATTCCCTGCTGACGCTTCGCTTATCAGTTCTGCGAGTGTGTCATATTCGGCGCTTCACTAAACCCATGTTGCATGAGAATCAACCTCGCCCGTGCTGATAGTAAAAAGTCGGCAAGCGTTTTTCCCTGCTCGCTCAGGCAGGCAAAGCCATATTCAGCCACGGGATTATAAGGTTCCGGGATATCAATCACTCGCAGCGAATTAACCTGCCGTAGCCTGGGAGCATAGCTGGCATAGCCGATAAAGATATCGGTGTAATCATGATTGATGAGCCATTCCGCTGCCAGCCGGCCCGCCGGTAACGGCAAAGTCTGCCTGCCGCCAACCAGCGCTACCGCGCGTTTTCGGACCGCTTCGCCCTCGTTGCCCATCCGCGAAAAAAGCTGCTGCGTATAATCGCCGGAAGGATCGCAACCTGCTGTTGAGGTGCCGATCCGCAGATCCCGCCGGGTTAATAGCGACAGCCAGTCCTCGCCTTCACGCATCGCCTGTGCCCGCACGCTCAGACACAAACGGTTCGTCGTAAAAGGCGCGACCCGCAGCGCCCGCCCGCTTTCCAGCAGCGCCTGCGGATGCGCCAGGTTCGCCGAAGCAAAAAAGTCGCATGCTTCGCCCGCTTCGATGCGTTCACGTAACAGCCCCGCCGGACCGAAATCACATACCGCATCCGCCTGAAACGCCGTCATTAGCTGCGGCCAGACGACGCGCAAGCTCCCCGCAGCCAGTATTCGCATCACTGTACGCCCTGATAGTCAGTACGGTAAAAACGTTGATACCAGTCGTTAGCGGCCTTTTGCATGTCAATATCGTGGAATTTTTCCGGATAGAGTTTTTTCGCCATCCACAGTTCGCCGATTCCCACCGCCTCCGGCATCGGATATCCCCAGGCTTTGGCATAATCCGGCATCAGGTAAACCCGATGATGCTTCACCGCGTCAATGACCTGCCACTGGGGATTGTGCAGGATCTCATTGACGACCTTTGGATAGCGATTCTGGACAAAGATCACCTGCGGATCCCAGGCGATCACCTGCTCCATTGTCACCTGCTTAAAGCCTTTCACCGAGGATGCCGCTACATTCAGCGCCCCCGCATGGGCCATCATCAGACCGGTATATTTACCGGAACCGTAGGTGGTCAGCTCCGGATTCGCCATATAGGCGCGAACCCGCTCATTTTCAGGAACCGACTGCAAACGGTCGCTGACCATCTTGCGACCTTTATCCATCGCCTCAATCAGCGCTTTCGCCTCTTGCGGTTTATTGACGATATCGCCAATCAGCGTTATTCATTCACGCAGCCCGCGATTATAAGCCTGCTCTTCATCGGCCAGGGTCGGGTTCATTTTAGCCTGCTCGCCAGCAATATCATGGCGCAGCGAAATCGCCACTACCGGAATGCCAAGACGGCTGATCTTGTCGATCATCTCCTGCGGAGCGTAATTCGTGACAAACACCACCTGCGGGCGCAGCGCCACCAGTTTTTCAGGATCAACGTGCGTTAGATCGCCCAGCGAGGCTTTTTGCGCCAGTTCCGGCGCCAGACGCGCATAGCCGTCGCCTAATTGCTGTTTCCAGTTCGCCATGACCCCAACGATTTTGTCAGTGGCATTCATCTGTACAAGGAGATTGAGCGTTTGATGCTGGAGCACCACCACTCTGTCGACGGTGTCCGGAACCGTGACCTGGCGGCCAATTTGATCGGTAAAAGTACGCGCCGCCTGTGACATTAACGGCCAGCAAAAAAGCAACGCCAGCAGAGAGAGCTGGCGCAAAAATTTATTCATAGGTTTCGCCCCATAATCGATATATAAATAATTATACAACGATTATAGAGCGATATAATAGAGGTGATTAAGGGATCACGCGCTGGTGATGTCGTACTCCATGCGGCGCAGCGCATCTAACGTGGCTTTCGCTTCGTCTTCGTCAATGATGCTCATCGCAAAACCAACGTGTACCAATACCCATTGCCCTATCAGATCGGCTGGCTTACCTTCACAAATCAGAGCAATATTGACATCACGTTTGATGCCACACACTTCCACCTGCGCAAGCTGGTGAATATCATCTCCGACGGCCAGCACCTGACCGGGGACGCCAATACACATAATTAACCACCTGAAATAAAATGCGGGTTATTCGACCTCAATACTTTTTACTTTCAACGAATCGCCGGTATCCACCCGCAGGCGATCGCCATGACAATGCGGACATTGCGCGTCATGCCTGAGAATTTCCACCACCTGACTGCAATCCCAGCACCAGGCCTGGGCCGGTCTGTAGTCGATGTGCAATTCGCACCCTTGCGCTAAAGTTCCCTGGCAGGCGATGTCAAAGCTGAAACGAACCGCGCGCTCTTCAACGCACGAAAGCGCGCCTATCTCCAGCCATACGCCGGTGACGCGCGCCACGCCGTGCTGTTCTGCCTGCTGCTGAATAATTTCAACGGCGCTTTGGCAAAGAGACAGCTCATGCATTCTCACAGCTCCGACGGCCAAACAGCAACGCACGCCGGCTTGTCTGCGGCGCATCAGGATTGCTTACCGGCAGGGATAGCAGCATCCGCGCGCAGTCATCCGCCAGCCGGACGCCCTCTTCCGGCGACAGGCTACGGGAAAGCGGCGACATCAACGAGCAGGCAAGATATTGCGAAACGCCTTCCAGTTCGCCAACGGTAAAGGTCATCGCGCCATAAGGCAGTTGCAGACCGAGTTTTTCACCGACGGTACGCCCGGGCCAGATCTGGTCCGGGCCAGGGAAGATTAATGCGCTTAACATCCACGGCGTAATTACCGTGCCCGTCCATTGTCCTTCAAATAACGTAAAATCAGAGACATGCACTGACATAGTCGGATGCAGAAACGAAAGATCGTGCATCGAACGATGGGCTATCTCTTCAAACGCCGCCTGAACCCGGGCGACGGGCGCCGTGTCGAATCCGGAAAACGTTTCAGACATGCGCCGTCTCCTTAGGAATTGCTTCGACGCCGGATTCACGCAGCGCAGCAAGAACCTGCTCAAGCGCAGGTTCAATCATCGCCTCGACGGTTGGTGTTAAGCCGATGTGCGGTTCCAGCGACTGTGGAATAACGCCGACCAGGGTCAGTTTCTTCGGAAACTCGCCGGTAAAGCGGAGGGCCGACAATACGTCGGCCAGTCCAAGCTGATGGGGGGAGATTTTGTTGGTGAACAACGCCGGAACTTCATCGTCGCGCAGTACCATAATGGTTCCCGGCGCGTTCTTTTTCGACACGATGGCGTCGGCAATGATCAAATGATCCCGACTCGCCATATCGCCAAGAAGTTCCATTCCCGCCGTACCACCATCCAGAATCTCAACGAAATCCGGCAGGGTGTATCGTTGCTCTAACGCTTCAACAATACGCACCCCGATGGCTTCATCGGTCAGCAAAATATTGCCGACCCCTAAGACTAATATCCGCATTACAAAACCTTCACCGAGACCACTTCATTGCCATCGGCGTCCACCACGTGTACCGCGCACGCCATGCAAGGGTCGAAGGAGTGGATGGTACGTACCACTTCCAGCGGCTTCGCCGGATCGGCGATCGGCGTACCGACCAGCGACTGTTCGTACGGCCCCACGTCATCGTTGAAGTTACGCGGACCTGAGTTCCAGGTCGATGGCACCACCGCCTGATAGTTACTGATAATACCGTCTTTAATCACCATCCAGTGAGACAGCATACCGCGCGGCGCCTCCAGGAAGCCCACGCCTTTGAACTCGCCCGTCGCCGGAATGTTCGGCTTCACAAACGTGGTGTAATCGCCTTTGCCGATATTTACAATCAGCGCGTTGTATTGATCCTGCAATATGTTTTGCAGTTCACAACAGTGAACGGTACGCCCGATGATACGACCCAGCGTAGAGTGAAGTTGCGCCATTTCCAACGTTTTGCCGGTCAGCTTCTGATAAAGCGCAATGATTTCATTGAGCTTGGTCTGCGTGGATTCACGACCTGCAGCCAGTTTACACAGCATGTTCGCCAGCGGCCCGACTTCGACGGTTTTGCCGTAGAATGTCGGCGACTTGACCCATGAGTATTTACCGTCATCCGACCAACCGTCGTAAGCCGGGATCGTAGTGCCTTCCCACGGCGCCTGCGGCGCTTCATCTTTGTACCAGGCGTGCTTCGCGCTCTCCTGAATACCTTTAATCAGGAATTCGTCGGAGTGAGAGGTGATCGGACGGTATGTCGACAGATCGGCATTGGTAATGTAACCGCCCGGGAACAGGAAACTGCCGTTTTTACCGTCGGTCGGGAATTCCGGCGCGCTCAGGTAGTTCACCGCGCCTTTGCCGCGCTCCAGCCATTCCGGATAGTAGGCCGCGATGACTGCGGTATCCACTTTATACACCTGCTCGACAAAATCGCTCAGCTTATCGATAAACGATTTGATGTACATCAGGCGTTCAAGGTTCAACGTACCGATGCTGTCGAGATTGATCGGGTTCGCCACCCCACCGACCGCCAGGTTCTGGATATGCGGCGATTTACCGCCCAGCAACGCCACCACGCGGTTAGCGTCACGCTGACATTCCAGCGCCTGCAGATAGTGGGCGACCGCAATCAGGTTGACCTCCGGCGGTAACTGCATTGCCGGGTGCCCCCAGTAGCCATTGGCGAAAATACCTAGCTGACCGCTGGCGACAAGATCCTTGATCTTGTTCTGAACTTTCGTGAACTCTTGCGCGCTGTTCAGGTGCCAGCTCGACACGCCATCCAGCATCGCGGAGGCTTTTTCCGGATCGGCTTTCAGCGCAGAGGTAATGTCCACCCAGTCCAGCGCAGAGAGCTGGTAGAAATGGACAATGTGGTCATGGGTGGTATGCGCCGCCAGAATAATATTACGGATATACTGCGCGTTGACGGGAACATCAATATTCAGCGCGCTTTCCGCCGCACGAACGGAGGAGATCGCGTGAGTTGTCGTACAAACGCCGCAAATACGTTGCACAATCATCCACGCATCGCGCGGATCGCGGTTCTTCACGATCTCTTCCATACCGCGCCACATGGTGCCGGACGCCCATGCTTTGGATACGACGCCGTTCTCAATTTCGCAGTCAATGCGTAAATGACCCTCAATACGGGTTACCGGATCAATAGTAATTCTCTGGCTCATGCTTTGCTCGCCTCATGACGATTATGATCGTTTTGTTTTAAAGGAGGAAGTATCGGCAGTAGACGAATGAGTACGATGTATGCACAAATCTCAATAGCCACAAAACCAATAGAAATCAACAATTCTTCCCAAGTTGGGAAGTAGTGGTAGCCGCCACCCGGGTTGAATGCCACCAGCGAATAGGTCAGACGCCACGTCGCGCAGCCCAACAGCGCGCTCAGCGCCGACAGGTACAGCATACGAGAGTCATTACGCAGTTTCGCCACACGCAGCACCACTAACGGGAAGACCATCAGGACGACTTCAATCCAGAACATAGCGGAGTAAAAATCGCCGGCAAACGCATAGGACAGCTTGTCGCGATAAATCAGTTCGCCAAAGCGCAGGACGACGAAAATCGCCAGCAGCACGCTGATGGTATTCGTCAGCTTAACAAACAAATTTTTCTCATCCGGACCGTTTCCTTTCAGGCCTGCCTGAACCAGCGAACCCTCAAATATGACAATGGAGAAGCCCATGATAAACGCGGTCAGAACCGAGAACAGCGGCAGCATTTCATAGCTTTGCCATAGCGGATGCACTTTATAGCCCGCCGAGATCATCAATGACCCCATTGAGGACTGGTGCATCGTCGGCAACAGCGCGCCCAGCGCGATAATAAAGAACATCACCTTATTCAGACGCTTGAGCGACACTTTCCAGCCCAGACGTTCAAACAAGGCAGGCGCAAACTCCAGCGCCATCACGCCGATGTAGATGGTCATACAGACCGCCGTCTCAAACAGTACCGAGTTCACGTTGAAGTGACCTGGAATGTAGAAGTACGGCAGGTTCCAGTAACGACCGACGTCGATAGTGATCGACAGGCCGCCCAGCGAGTAACCAAACAAGCTTGCCAGCAACGCCGGGCGCACCAACGGATGGTATTGCCCACGGTTAAAGACATATACCGCCCATGCCAACGCCCAACCGCCGCAGGCAAAGCCAGTGCCGATCAACAGGTCAAAGGCAATCCAGACGCCCCATGGGAAACCGCCGTTCAGGTCGGAAACGGAGCCCAACCCGAAGACCAGACGCTTCACGATAAGGAGCATACACAGGACGATTAACGGTCCAAAAATAATGACCGGTTTACTGATGATTTTTCCGCCCAGCGGTTTTGGATCATGACTCATGATCGTCTCCTCCATCGTGATGGTCGTTTTTGCTATTACGACGAACCAGCACGGTTAAGCCCGCCAGCGCAGCCAGGGGTAGTATCATGCCTTTATAAAGCGTGTGTTGAACATGCTCGGAGCGCGCTCCGGTTGAAAGGTCATCCAGCTTCGGCAGATCCAGATCTTCATAAGGAACGCCTGTCAGCACCAGCACCTGAGTACCACCGCCCTCTTTTTCACCGTAGAGGTGTGGGTAGTATTTAGGCACCGTATGCAGATAGGTGTCGTCCGTTTTCAACGTCTGGCGCGGATAGTGATATTCACTGCCTGGTTTGAGGGCCAGACGTTTTTTCGCTTCCGCCATCAGCTCTTCACGAGTACCGAAAATGACGGCCCCTGCCGGACAAACTTCCACACACCCAGGCAAACCGCCTTTATCCAGACGCTCAACGCCTTTCTGGTTACACAACTCACACTTGTGAAGCGCGCCAAACGGGTTGTTGTAGTCGTACTTAGGTACGTTGTACGGACAGGCGACCATACAGTAACGGCAGCCGGTGCAGACATCTTTGTCATAGTGGACGATGCCGGTTTTCGGATCTTTTTTCAGCGCCGACACCGGGCAAACGGAAACGCAGTTAGGATCAACGCAGTGCATACACTGTTTCTTGATGTAGGCATAGCCGTTCTCTTCCTGATCTTTGTTCACGCCCGTGCCGCTACGCCATACCTGAATAATGTTATTGGTATACGGCGACAGCTTGTCGTTGTTCGACCAGGTCTGCTCCCCTTCCGGGTTACGCGCCGGGAAGTTGATATCCTGACACTTTGTGACGCAGGCCTGACAGCCCACGCACAGAGTGGAGTCATACAGCATACCCAGCGAACCTGGAATCGGCGGACGGTTTTCTGCAGCCGCATGGCTGACAGACGGCGCGGCGCCCAACAGCAATGCTCCACCGGAGGCTGCTTTAATAAAGTCACGTCTGTTCACGGTTATTCTCCCCGTGAGTCAGCGTTATCTTTCTTTTGCTGACGCCCCAGTTCACGTACCGCCATCACGCTGACGCCGGCAACCAGACCGACTACGCCGCCAAGCAGACCGACAGCGCCCGCAGAGATATTGCCGCCTTCTTTCATATTGACGTCAGGTTTCTCTGAACGCGGAGTTTGGTTTTCGACATGAGCAAGCTGGTGAATGCCCTTATGGAAGCCGATACCTTCTTCGTTACAGCCATAGCAAGGATGACCGATCGCCACTGGCCAGACGCCGCCAACGTCACAGAACTGTAACGTAGAACAGTTGCCCCAGGTTTCCGGCCCTTTACAGCCAAGATGGTAGAGACACCAGCCCTGACGGTGGCCTTCGTCGCCAAATTCTTTGGCAAAACGGCCTGCGTCGAAGTGTGGACGACGTTCGCAATGCTCATGAATCAGACGGCCATAGGCAAAGGTTGGACGATTTTTCGCATCCAGCTTCGGCGGCGTGCCGTAAGTGATGATATGCGCGACGGTCGCCAGGAAGTTATGCGGGTTTGGCGGACAACCTGGAATATTGATAACCGTTTTGCCCGGTAAGACTTCCTGCAGACTGACAGCGCCGGTTGGGTTTACGCCAGCCGCAGCAACGCCGCCCCATGCCGAGCAGGAACCGATAGCGATAATCGCGGCTGCGCCGTCGGCGGCTTTGCGGATGTGATCCACGATCGGCTCGCCGGCAACCATGCAGTAGATACCGTTATCTTTTAGTGGGATAGAACCATCCACCACCAGAACATATTGCCCTTTATACTTCTCCAGAGCGTTATGTTTGTTTTCTTCGACCTGGTGACCGAATGCGGCGGAAAGCACCTCGTGGTATTCCAGAGAGATGGTCTCCAGAACGAGGTTTTCAACGGTTGGGTGTGTAGCACGAAGCAGTGATTCGGTACAACCGGTACACTCCTGAGCGCCAATCCAGATAACGGGCGGACGCTGTGGATTGGATACCGATTCTGCCATTTCTGCGGCGGCTTTGCTACTGAGCCCCATAGTAGCGGCCAGTGCTGCACAAAGCTTCATGAAATCACGACGGTTAATGCCGTGAGAAGTGATGAGAGTATTATCTCCAGTCATTTTATAGTTATTCCGTTACGAAGACCTGGCTTTTATTTTGCACTGTTCGCGAAGAAGTTATTGCGATCGGTACGCCATTTACCACACTTTTTTTATGGTTATGTGCGCCATAATACTTCGACGGAACAGTAAAACGAAGGGAAGAGGCGATAGTGTAATTAATTAAAGCAAGATAATACCCCTGTTGGATCAACCTTCGAGTCGATAACCGGCCATAAAGAAGCGAACCGCCATCCCGGAATGATTCTCTTTAAAGAAATCCATCACCATTTCTTTATCCAGACCATAGCGACGCGTCAGAATTCCAGCCTCCCACGCGCTAAGTTGACGATCGCCGGTCTTTTCGAACATACGGTGTGTAAAACCCAATACAAAGCCACGTTTATACTCAGAACAGAAATTCACCGCATGATGCGCGCTATATGCATATGGCGCGTGCAACCCGGCCATTAACCCTTTCCCAAAATGATTATTCATCTGACCTCCTTAGTCGCTATATAATAAATTATATAGCGACTAATTAAATGAAGGCCAGCGCATTACGCGCTTTTTTGCTTCACATCAGAAGGCAACCCATTCATCAGTAGACTGTGCGGGAGTCGACGCCATTCTCTGAACGCCAGGCGCCGCTTTCGCCGTTACGCGTTGTTGCGGCTCACTAGCGGAAAGCCGGAACTGCTGTACGGAGCGTTGCAAATCCTCCGTCTGCCGTTCCAGCGCCGCCGCCGCCGCGGAAACCTGCTCAACCAGCGCGGCGTTTTGTTGCGTAACGCTATCCATTTGCGTGATCGCCACGCCAACCTGAGAGATACCTTTACTCTGCTCTTCGGAGGCGGACGCGATCTGTTTCATAATCGTCGTCACTTCCGTGACGCCGCGCAGGATGGCGTCCATCGTCGCGCCGGTCTCCTGGACCAACTGCGCGCCTTGCGCTACGCGACGTACCGATTCGCCAATTAAGGCTTCAATTTCTTTCGCCGCCCCCGCGCTGCGGCTGGCCAGGTTACGTACCTCACCGGCGACCACCGCGAAGCCGCGTCCCTGCTCGCCCGCTCTGGCCGCTTCTACCGCTGCGTTCAAGGCCAGAATATTGGTCTGGAAAGCAATACTATTAATCACGGTAGTAATTTCGGCGATCTGCTGCGAACTGGCGGAAATACCGTTCATTGTTTCTACCACATCGGAAACCAGTTCACCGCCTTTTCCTGCCGTTAGCGAGGCGGCATCCGCAAGCTGACTCGCCTGGCGGGCGTGTTCGGCGTTCATTTTCACCGTTGCGGTAAGCTGTTCCATGCTGGCGGCAGTTTCTTCCAGCGCGGCGGCCTGTTCTTCCGTTCGGGAAGAGAGATCGTTATTACCGGTAGAAATTTCCGTCGCGCCGCGCCAGATATTGTCGCTTCCGGCGCGGATCGTACTCACGGCTTCGCGTAAACTGTCCTGCATCGCGCGCAGTAGCGGCACCAACCGGCCTACGCAGTTACGCCCCAACGCTTCAATCGGCTGGCTAAGATCGCCTTGCGCGATGCGCTGAAATTGCTGACGGATGCGCTCCAGCGGTTTCACCATCATTGCAACCAGATAGCGATCGGTAAAAATCAGGATAGCAATGCCCAGAATCACCGCCGTGATAAGCAGGATGCGGATGGTATAGGTTTTACCATCGACCATCACGCGGGTGTTATCCAGCATGGCGCCAGCTTCATGACTAAACCGTTCCGCGCTGGCGCCGAACGCGCGACTGAGTGCGGGCGTGACCGTACTGGCATGTTCGCTCCAGGCGGTCAGCGATCCTTGCTGCGCCAGTTGCATTTGAGGAACGACGCCTTTCTCCAGCAAGGCCTGCCAGTTGGACAAGACCTCCCTTGAGATATCAGGGTTCATCGGCCCTGGCGATAGCGCTTTCATCTCCTCCAGCTTCTGACGCATATTCTCGAGCGACTGCCGGGCGGGCGCAAAATCGGGCGTGCCGCCGCCGATTTTTACATCCATCGCGCGGCTAAGGCGGGTAACAAAGCGGAAATATTGATCGTTACCCTGGCTTAGCACCGTCATTTGCCGCACAAGATGCCGGTCAATATCATTTCCTTCCGAAACTTCGGATAAAGCATGGACGCTGTATAACCCCACCCCCGACCAGAGTAGACAAAAAAGTCCCAGTATCGTCAGCATGACCATACGAATAGTAAAGTTTTGCAGCAAACGCATATGAATTTCCTTGCTGAATATAAGAGATTAGTCATCAGACGATGACGCACTCTCGTTATCGGCAAGGCGCGGAGAATATATAATGCATTCTCCATTTTTTTACAGTTACCGCCGTTTACGTACCCGCAGATGTTATATATCTGTGAACGCAGAGAAAATCTTTCAGTGTTATTACTGAGTAAATGAATAGATGTAGTAAAAATATTGCGTAAGGCTGCAGGGAGACGGTTATCCACCGTTAAAGAAGCGCTGTTTTACAGCCGGGCTCAGCATCCTTTGCCCGACTGCCCCGCCGTTGACGGCGGCTCAATGGTTATGCCGCGTCAATCTGTCCAGATAGCCCATCACAAACGCCGACAGGACAAAGGTCAGATGGATGATGACATACCACATTAATTTGTTATCCGGGACGTTTTTCGCGTCCATAAACACGCGTAACAGGTGAATGGAAGAGATAGCGACTATCGATGCCGCCACCTTATTTTTTAGCGACGTCGCATCCATTTTCCCCAGCCAGTTCAGCTTCTCCTTGCCCGCAGAGATATCCAGCTGAGAGACAAAATTCTCATACCCGGAGAACATGACCATTACCAGCAATCCGCCAACCAGCGTCATATCAACCAGCGATAACAGCACCAGGATCAGATCGGCCTCCGCCAGGGCAAAAACGTTCGGCAGAACGTGTAGAATTTCCTGGAAAAATTTTAGCGCTAAAGCGATCAGCGCCAAAGAGAGGCCAAAATACACCGGCGCGAGCAGCCAGCGAGACGCATACATTACATTTTCAAGAAAGCGTTCCATAGGGACCTGTCAGGTAACTAAAACCAGCAACAGTATATCTCAACCATGCAACATCAGATCAACATGCCAGTTAAGAGCCTATCCCACCAGGCGTTATTGGCGCAGCCAGTTTGGACACGGACAGCGCGCAAAAACCGGAGCGTACACGTAGTACGTGAGGTTTGACTCGCTACGCTCGCCCTTCGGGCCGCCGCTAGCGGCGTTCAAAACGCTAACGCGTTTTGGCGAGCACTGCCCAGGTCCAAAATGGCAAGTAAAATAGCCCTAATGGGATAGGCTCTAAATCTCATCCGGGTTAACCTGCGGGCGCTGATATTCCGGCCATACCAGCGCGACCAATGCCGGGTAGGCTTCAAGACTGAACTCGCGAAAACACTGGCGTAAATTAAGGACGTCCAAATCCGAATACGGCACCTTTTCTCCGTTCAGACAACGCTTCTTAATATTGTCGTAATACTTATAAACGGCAGAGTTAAGGTCGCTGCAACGACGCTGTGCGTCAAATAATCCAGGCGTTTCATTCAACTCAGTCATTGTCATTCGTTTTATCGTTGCATGAAGGAAATCGATATATTCATGGTTAACGCGCCAGTACCATACCGGCGTTATCGAATTCATTAATACTGAGAAATGATCTTCGCCCTCTTCCTTTGTCGTGGGTTCAGTTTGATTTAAATTTATGACTTTTCCACCAGGACGTTTTTTATTAACCTCCCACATCAGGAAGAGTATCGCGCCGGTCAGTAATAGCAATATAATAACAGAATAAAAAATACTGTTCATAGCAGGCTCCATTTTTTTTGATTTTAAAATTACGCCATGTTATTGTCAACGAAACCTACACTATTAAAAATAGTATACCACTGATCGTAAAGGATATTTAGTCATGCTTCCTGAGCATCTGGTTTCCTCTCATTTTCGCCTGTCATCGCCGCCCCCTGAGGCCACAGAAAACAGTAAAAATTTGCCTAAGGGAAAGACAAAACTCAGCGATTACGAGCCCGATATTTTAATTAGCGC
The DNA here is from genome assembly GCF_046548235.1 of Salmonella sp. SAL4457. Classification (NCBI taxonomy): domain Bacteria; kingdom Pseudomonadati; phylum Pseudomonadota; class Gammaproteobacteria; order Enterobacterales; family Enterobacteriaceae; genus Salmonella; species Salmonella sp. SAL4457. Next base: position 229,241 of record NZ_JBGDZO010000002.1, on the reverse strand, counting down.
TAACGCTGCCGGGCAACACAGAAACGTATTATTTGAAGAACGCGACCGTCATATTAAAGAACGTCTGTATTGTGTGGCTAAAATTGAAACGTTTGCCCGCCTGATAAACGCACTACAGGCAGAAGGCGATATTGATGCCCAAACGCTAAGTAAAATACTGGCGGATAAAACCGCAATGATAAATGAAAAAGGCAATGCCATTTGGCTTAATTTAATCACTCGCGAAACCGATATGCCGCTATTTTATTCACTGGAACATAAAGATGAAAGAAGTTGAAGACAATAACGTTTATTTGGCTTTAGACAACCATAAAAGTGATGAATTTATCTTAAAGCAAAATCTTGCAGCGCTAATCGCCAGTAAAAATGCCACCCTGGAAAAGGTAACTCAGGAGGTGGTATCCATACCGGCGGCGTTAGTACGCCTGAAGTGGCAAAACCGACGGGAGATGTATGCGTTACAGGTCAAAGAGGAGATTTATGGCGCGACCATCAATGCCATTATCGAGCAGCATCCTGAATTACGAGACAAAATTATGTCTCGTCTTGAAAGTGACTGGCAGCATCTGCTGGCTCGCGAGACGGCAACCCTACGTCTGACGCGTAAGCTTTCCGATGGCGACTACCGGACGCGCAACGTCACCACCGTCGCACGGCAAGAAAAATAACCTTCATGGCTAGTTAACTCTGTTGTGAATACGGGTGAAGCATAAGGATCGTTCTGATTCTCCCTCTTACGGTAGTAAAAGTGTCTACGCTTAAAGGGTGTTTAACCTGAAGGGAGAAGCTCAATGTCTCATCTATACGACCCTACCACGCAGTATTACACCGGCGAGTATCCTAAGCAAAAACAGCCGGCGCCCGGCGTCCAGGCGAAAATGACGCCTGTTCCTGACTGTGGTGAAAAAAGTTATGTCGGCAGTGGTCGCCTTAAAGATCGTAAGGCGCTGGTGACAGGGGGCGACTCCGGGATTGGGCGCGCTGCCGCTATCGCTTACGCGCGTGAAGGCGCAGATGTCGCGATCAACTACCTGCCAGCGGAAGAAGAGGACGCTCAGCAGGTTAAAGCGCTGATTGAGGAGTGCGGCCGTAAAGCGGTGTTATTGCCAGGCGATCTTAGCGACGAATCTTTCGCCCGTTCGCTGGTCCATAAGGCGCGTGAAGCGCTGGGCGGGCTGGACATTCTGGCGCTGGTAGCCGGTAAACAGACGGCAATCCCGGAGATAAAAGATCTGACCAGCGAGCAATTTCAGCAAACCTTCGCCGTTAACGTTTTTGCCCTGTTCTGGATAACCCAGGAAGCGATTCCGCTGCTGCCAAAAGGCGCCAGTATTATCACAACGTCGTCTATCCAGGCGTATCAGCCCAGTCCGCACCTGCTGGATTATGCGGCAACCAAGGCGGCAATCCTTAATTACAGCCGCGGCCTGGCGAAACAGGTGGCGGAAAAAGGAATTCGCGTGAATATTGTCGCGCCTGGCCCTATCTGGACAGCGCTGCAAATTTCCGGCGGCCAAACACAGGATAAAATTCCGCAGTTTGGCCAGCAGACGCCAATGAAGCGGGCCGGTCAACCGGCAGAGCTGGCGCCGGTGTATGTCTATCTGGCAAGCCAGGAATCAAGTTACGTTACCGCAGAAGTGCACGGCGTGTGCGGCGGGGAACATTTAGGCTAACGCATGAAGTCGATTAAGGTGGCGCAATTCTGTTAAGCAAGGCGCCATCTTAGGCAATAAAAAAAGCCGGGTGGCGACTTCGCCTTACCCGGCCTACAGTATCAGCAGAATATTTATTTCGCTTTCGCGGTCTCTTCGCCGACCAAACCAATCTTGAGATAGCCCGCCTGATGCAGCATATCCATCACTTTCATCAGGGTTTCATACTCTACGGTTTTATCCGCACGGAAGAAAATCGTAGTATCCTTTTTCCCTTCCGTCAGGGCCGTTAGCTCGGCAATCATCGTATCATCCGTCACCGGATCGTTACCGATAAACATGGTGTTATCCGCTTTCACCGACAGATAAACCGGTTTTTCCGGACGCGGCTGTGGCGTACTGGTAGAAGCGGGCAGATTCACCTTGACGTCCACCGTCGCCAGCGGCGCAGCCACCATAAAGATAATCAGCAGAACCAACATGACATCGATAAACGGCGTCACGTTGATTTCATGCATTTCGCCGTTGTCATCCAGGTTCTCGTTAAGACGCATTGCCATGACGCATTACCCTACCCGTAATTTCTGCGCGGCGCGTACCGGCTGCGCACTGGCGCTCGCATTCAGATCAAGATCGCGGCTTTGCAGCAGCAATACCTGCGCCGCCACGTCGCCCAGCGTCGCTTTGTAACTGCCTATCTGACGTGCGAAGATGTTGTAAATGACGACCGCCGGGATCGCGGCTACCAGCCCAATCGCCGTCGCCAGCAGCGCTTCCGCAATACCAGGAGCAACCACCGCCAGGTTGGTGGTCTGCGTTTGCGCAATACCGATGAAGCTATTCATAATGCCCCATACGGTGCCAAACAACCCGACGAAGGGGGAAATGGCGCCGATCGTCGCCAGATAACCGTTGCCTCGTCCCATGTAGCGGCCCACCGCTGCGACGCGACGTTCCAGACGGAAGCCGGTACGTTCTTTAATCCCTTCGTTATCTTCGCTGCCCTGAGAGAGTTCCAGTTCATTCTGCGCTTCATTGATGAGCTGTGCGCTGAGGCTTTTTGCGCTGAAACCTGCCGCAATGTCGGAAGCCTGATCTAAAGAGCGCGCATCGGCTAATTGCAGTTGTTCGCGCTTTAAGCGGCGCTTTTGAGTGAAAAATTCAACGCTTTTACTGAAGAAGATAGCCCAGGTGACGACTGACGCCAGAATCAAACCAATCATCACGCACTTCACGACAATATCGGCGTGCTGATACATGCCCCAGACGGAAAGATCCGTCTGCATCAAATTATTACCCACTCTGTATCTCCAGGACGCAAATCACAAAATCTGAGCATAATAATATCAAAACAACGTCGAATTGATAGTCGTTCTCATTACTATTTACATACTGCCGCACCTTTACTGCTTTTTCTTTGCGCTTACGCATTAAAAAAGCCACCTGTTTTTATTTTGGCAAAATTTTCATCTGTATCACACGTCGCCAGGGTGCAGATGGTTATATTCATGCTAGTTTAGACATCCAGACGGTTAAAATCAGGAAACGCAACATGACGGATAAACAGTTGGATACCAAACTGGTAAACGCAGGACGCAGCAAAAAATACACGCTTGGCTCAGTGAATAGTGTGATTCAACGCGCTTCTTCACTGGTGTTTGACACCGTCGAGGCCAAAAAACACGCTACCCGCAATCTCGCCAACGGCGAATTATTTTACGGACGCCGGGGAACGCTGACCCACTTTTCGCTCCAGGAAGCCATGTGTGAACTGGAAGGCGGCGCCGGATGCGCGCTCTTCCCGTGCGGCGCGGCGGCGGTCGCCAACACCATTCTGGCATTCGTTGAGCAGGGCGACCACATCCTGATGACCAACACAGCTTATGAACCCAGCCAGGATTTCTGCAGCAAAATTCTCGGCAAACTGGGCGTGACGACAAGCTGGTTCGACCCGCTCATCGGCGCTGATATCACGCAACATATTCAGCCGAACACGAAAGTCGTATTTCTGGAATCCCCCGGTTCTATTACCATGGAAGTACATGATATTCCGAGCATTGTTAGTGCGGTCAGACGCGTCGCGCCAGAAGCCGTCATCATGATTGATAATACCTGGGCGGCTGGCGTTCTGTTCAAAGCTCTGGAATTCGATATTGATATCTCTATCCAGGCGGGCACTAAGTATCTGATTGGTCATTCTGATGCGATGGTCGGGACTGCCGTTGCAAATGCGCGCTGCTGGGAACAATTGCGGGAAAACGCCTATCTGATGGGGCAAATGCTCGACGCCGACACGGCTTATATGACCAGCCGCGGTCTGCGCACACTCGGTGTCCGACTGCGCCAGCATCAAGAAAGCAGCCTCAAAATCGCCGCATGGCTGGCGAACCATCCTCAGGTCGCGCGCGTTAATCATCCGGCCCTGCCGGGTAGCAAAGGTCATGCGTTCTGGAAACGAGACTTTACAGGTAGCAGCGGCCTGTTCTCCTTTGTGCTCAATAAAAAGCTGACCGAGGCAGAATTATCAGCCTATCTGGATAACTTTTCGCTGTTCAGTATGGCCTACTCCTGGGGAGGCTACGAATCGCTGATTATTGCTAATCAGCCGGAACAGATCGCCGCGATTCGTCCCGCAGGCGGCGTAGATTTTACCGGTACGCTGGTTCGGGTGCATATTGGTTTAGAGAGTGTTGATGATTTGATCGCTGATTTAGCCGCCGGCTTCGCCAGAATTGTGTAAAGTTGCCGGGGATGGACATATATGCAGACAATTTCCGTGGAAAAGTCTGCGTTTGTTGCGTCCGGGATCAAGGCATCCCGGACGATTCAGGAGTACAATAGGCGAATAAAAGCATAAATGCTGTTCCACAGGAAAGTTCATGGCTGTCATTCAAGATATTATCGCTGCGCTCTGGCAACATGATTTTGCCGCGCTGGCGAATCCACACGTTGTTAGCGTCGTCTACTTTGTCATGTTCGCCACGCTATTTTTAGAAAACGGTCTGCTGCCAGCGTCATTCTTACCTGGCGATAGTCTGCTGCTACTGGCAGGCGCGTTGATCGCCCAGGATGTGATGCATTTTTTGCCGACGATTGGCATTCTCACCACCGCGGCCAGTCTCGGCTGCTGGCTAAGTTATATCCAGGGACGCTGGCTCGGTAATACGCGTACCGTCAAAGGCTGGCTGGCGCAGCTTCCGGCAAAATATCATCAGCGCGCCACCTGCATGTTTGACCGCCACGGTTTGTTAGCGTTGCTTGCCGGGCGCTTTCTGGCGTTTGTCCGCACTCTGCTGCCAACAATGGCGGGTATTTCCGGCCTGTCCAACCGCCGGTTTCAGTTTTTTAACTGGTTAAGCGGCCTGCTGTGGGTGACTGTCGTGACCAGCTTCGGCTACGCGCTCAGTATGATCCCGTTTGTTAAGCGCCATGAAGACCAGGTAATGACATTTTTAATGATCCTTCCCGTCGCGCTACTGGTCGCCGGACTGTTAGGTACGCTGGTCGTGGTGATTAAAAAGAAATACTGTAACGCCTGACGTATCCATAATCGGCCAGGATGGCCCGGTTACGCTTCGTTGACCCGTGGCGGGATGCCCCACTTAGCTCCCTTGCATTGTCCGCATTCTTGCCGCATCTTCGCCCGGCGTAACGCCAAAATAACGTTTAAACTCCCGGCTAAACTGCGATGCGCTCTCATAGCCGACCCGCATCGCCGCGGCGCTGGCCTTCATACCATCGTGAATCATCATCATCCGCGCTTTATGCAGTCGGTAGCTTTTTAAATACTGCAACGGCGAGGTGCTGGTGACCGCCTTAAAATTATGGTGAAACGCCGACACGCTCATGTTCGCTTCTGCCGCCAGTTGCTCAACATTCAGGTTCTCGGTGTATTTCATTTCGATCTGTTTAAGTACGCGACTGATCAGGCTAAAGTGCGTCTGGCGACTAACCAGCGCAAGCAGCGCCCCGCCGCGCGGCCCCATCAGCACATGATAAAGAATTTCGCGAATAATTTGTTTTCCCAGAATCCGCGCATCCAGCGGGCGCTCCATCACATCCAGTAATCTTTCCACCGCGCATAAAATCTCGTCCGACAGCGTGGCGGAGTTAATCCCACTGGCCGCCATCGGCAACTGGAAACGCTCATCTTCGCCAATGTCCATGAGCAACTCTTGCAGTTGCAGTACATCAATGTCGAGCCGAATGCCGGCCAGCGGTACCTCCGGCGTCGCCCAAGTCTCGCATTCAAAAGGGAGCGGCACAGTCAGTAAGAGATATTCATTAGCGTCATAACGAAACTTGCGCTTGTTAATATAGCCAATTTTATGGCCGGAAAAGAGAAATATGATGCCAGGCTGATACATGACCGGCGTGCGCGGCCCCGGTTCAACACCATACAACAGACGAATGCCCGCCAGCCGCTCGCTGATTATTTTATCATTATTTTTTAAATGATTAATTTTATCCGCCAACTGTAAGCAAATTGCTTCACGATTCATAACGCGCCATTTTTTCATCAAATCCACTCCGCTGGATTGTGCGCATTTTTAGCGATTTTCTCCAGCATTCTGGAGAAATAGGCAAAACATTGGCAGAAATGTGCATTGAGAGACATCCCTCACAAGACCACAATGATGACCATCAGGCAGACAGCCGCCTGCCCTCTTTTTACCCACATAAGGGAATGAGCAATGAACAATTTCAAATTACATACCCCTACCCGCATTCTGTTTGGTAAAGGCGCTATCGTCGATCTTCGCGATCAAATCCCGCAGGACGCCCGCGTGCTGATTACCTATGGCGGCGGTAGCGTGAAAAAGACCGGCGTACTGGCGCAAGTTCAGGAAGCGTTAAAAGGACTGGATGTTCGGGAGTTTGGCGGTATTGAACCGAACCCGTCCTATGAAACGCTGATGAAGGCCGTGCAGCTTGTGCGCGACGAAAATATTACCTTCCTGCTGGCCGTTGGCGGCGGTTCCGTACTGGACGGCACCAAATTTATCGCCGCAGCGGCGCAGTATACGGACGGCGTCGATCCGTGGCACATTCTGGAAACCGGCGGTACTGAGATTCGTAGCGCAATCCCGATGGGCTCTGTGCTAACCCTACCGGCAACCGGCTCAGAATCGAACGCCGGCGCAGTCATTTCCCGTAAAACCACTGGCGACAAACAAGCCTTCCACTCCTCGTTCGTGCAACCGGTGTTTGCCGTACTGGACCCGGTCTACACCTATACATTGCCGCCGCGCCAGGTTGCGAACGGCGTCGTGGATGCTTTCGTCCATACCGTTGAGCAGTACGTCACTTACCCGGTTAACGGCAAAATTCAGGATCGTTTCGCCGAAGGTATTTTACTCACACTGATCGAAGAAGGTCCCAAAGCGCTGCAAGAGCCTGAAAATTATGACGTCCGCGCCAACGTGATGTGGGCCGCTACTCAGGCGTTGAATGGCCTGATTGGCGCTGGTGTTCCGCAGGACTGGGCGACGCATATGCTGGGCCATGAGCTTACCGCGATGCACGGTCTCGATCATGCCCAGACGCTGGCTATCATTCTGCCTGCGCTATGGAACGAAAAACGAGACGTTAAACGTGCAAAACTCCTGCAATATGCTGAACGTGTATGGAATATCACCGACGGTTCCGACGACGAGCGTATTGATGCCGCCATTGCCGCCACCCGCCGTTTCTTTGAACAGATGGGCGTGCCTACCCGTCTGTCCGATTACGGTCTGGATGGCAGCACTATTCCGGCGCTACTGGCTAAACTTGAGGCGCATGGATGCACAAATTTAGGTGAAAATCAGGATATTACGCTGGATGTCAGCCGTCGGATTTATGAAGCGGCGCGCTAAGGTTTTTTCGCCTCTGACTTTCGTTTTTGGCCATTTCGTCCAGACTTAAGTCACTTAGTCTCGCCGGACCCGACTCCGGCGAGCCAATTAAAAGAGGAACACATCATGGCTAATCCAACCATTATCAGGCTACAGGATGGCAACGTAATGCCACAACTTGGGCTGGGAGTCTGGAAAGCAAGCAATGAAGAGGTGATCGCGGCGATTCATAAAGCGCTGGAGGTGGGCTATCGATCGATTGATACCGCCACAGCATATCAGAATGAAGAAGGCGTCGGCAAAGCGCTAAAAGCAGCGAGCGTAGCGCGGGAAGAGCTGTTTATCACCACCAAGTTGTGGAATGACGATCAAAAACGTCCCCGCGAAGCCCTGCAGGAGAGCCTGAAAAAACTGCAGCTTGATTATCTCGATCTCTATCTGATGCACTGGCCCGTACCGGCTATCGATCACTATGTCGACGCCTGGAAAGGCATGATCGCGCTGCAAAAAGAGGGGCTGGTAAAGAGTATCGGGGTCTGTAACTTTCAGATCCATCACCTCCAGCGTCTGATCGATGAAACCGGCGTTCCCCCTGTGATCAACCAGATCGAGCTTCACCCCTTGATGCAACAGCGCCAGCTACATGCGTGGAATGCGACGCATAAAATCCAGACCGAGTCCTGGAGCCCGCTGGCGCAGGGCGGCGAAGGCGTATTCGATCAGAAAGTGATTCGCGAACTGGCGGATAAATACGGCAAAACGCCCGCCCAGATTGTTATTCGCTGGCATCTGGACTGCGGGCTGGTCGTCATTCCGAAATCCGTCACCCCTTCCCGTATCGCGGAAAACTTTGCTGTCTGGGATTTCCGTCTCGATAAAGATGAATTAGGCGAGATCGCAAAACTGGATCAAGGCAAACGCCTCGGCCCCGATCCGGATCAGTTCGGCGGTTAAGCCGGATTTATCGCACGCCATGCCCGACGATGTCGTCGGGCTTTTTTGCATTCCGAAACATTAAGAAACAATTACGCGCATTTAACAGTATATTCCCCCCACACACAAGCGCAGAATTATTCTGATTTTGTGAATATTTATTCATATTTATTATGAATTTACTTAATACATATAAAATATTTATGGATGTGTGATTGTGGCGGAAAAAAAATCTCAGGGCGTCAAATGGCTCCCATTCATTCTTATTCTGGTTATCGCCGCCGGACTGTGGCAGCTAACGCCCCCTTCCGGGTTAAGCGCGCCGGCCTGGCATTCCGCGATTATTTTTGTCGCGACGATCGCCTCTATCGTGGCGAAAGTGCTGCCTATTGGCGCGGTCGGTATTATTGGTATCACCGTCTTTGCGCTCGCCTATGCTGCCGGCGACAAAACGGCCAGCGGCGCGATTACCACGGCCTTGAGCGAGCTGAACAGTTCGCTGATCTGGCTTATCGTCGTCGCCTTTATGATTGCCCGTGGGTTTATCAAAACCGGGCTGGGTCGGCGTATCGCCCTACAAATGATCCGTCTGTTAGGTAAACGAACGCTGGGTCTGGCTTATGGTCTGGCGTTTGCCGATCTGATCCTCTCCCCCGCGATGCCCAGTAACACCGCGCGCTGCGGCGGCGTGATTTACCCGATCGCCGACTCGCTGGCGCGCAGCTTTGATTCACATCCGGAAGATGAGTCTCGCAGCAAAATCGGCACCTTTCTGATCACCTGTATTGGCAATGTTAACGACGTCACTGCCGCACTGTTTATGACCGGTTATACGGGTAACCTGCTGGCGGTAAAACTGGCGGCGAACGCCGGCGTTACGTTGAGCTGGGGAAGTTGGTTTATCGCCGCGCTCCTGCCTTGCCTGGTCTCTTTTCTTATCGTCCCGCTGCTGGTCTACTGGCTGACGCGTCCGGAAATTAAACATACGCCGGATGCGCCGGATTTGGCGCGCAAAGAGCTGGCGCAAATGGGCAGTATGACGCGCGGCGAGTGGCTCATGCTGGCGACCGTCGGCGTGTTGCTGGTGCTATGGATTTTTGGCAGCTCGCTCGGCGTGGATGCCACGACGGCCTCTTTTGTCGGTCTCTCGATTTTATTACTGAGCGGCGTGCTCACCTGGGAAGACGTTAAAAGCGAAAAAGGCGCCTGGGATACGTTGATTTGGTTTGCCGCGCTGCTGATGATGGCTAACCAGTTGAAGAAACTAGGATTCACCAGTTGGTTTGGCAACCTGATTGGCGACAGCATCGGCAGTACGATGCATGGAACCAGTTGGATAATCATCCTGCTGCTGCTTAACGCAGCCTATTTTTATACCCACTATTTTTTCGCCAGCGGCAACGCGCAAATCGCCGCGCTGTATGCGGTGTTTCTGGGTGTCGGTCTGCATCTGAATATCCCGGCGGCGCCGATGGCGCTCATGCTGGCGTTTACCAGCAGCCTGTACTGCTCTCTTACGCAGTATACCCACGCACGCGGCCCCATTCTATTTGGCGCCGGCTATGTACCGACGGGCGTCTGGTGGCGAACGGGATTTATTATCAGTCTCTTTAATCAGGCGGTCTTTTTGACAGTCGGCCTCGCATGGTGGAAAGTGTTAGGGTTGTATTAAACGCTTAACTCATCGATAAGCCCCTCGGTTAACGGAGAAATGGAATGACCTGCATTTTCTGTCAAATAGTTGAAGGTAAAGCACCTTGTCATAAAGTTTGGGAAGATGAGCATCACCTGGCTTTTTTGTCGATTTTTCCGAATACCGATGGGTTTACCGTAGTGATCCCGAAAAAACATTACCCCAGCTACGCGTTCGATCTACCGCCGCAGGCGTTAGCGGACCTGATGCTGGCGACCCAAAAAGTGGCTAAGAAACTGGATAAGGCTTTCCCGGATGTCAGTCGTACGGGAATGTTCTTCGAAGGTTTCGGCGTAGACCATGTGCACAGTAAATTAAGCCCCATGCACGGTACTGGCGATTTAACCCACTGGAAACCGATTGAATCGCGGCAGAATAAATTTTTCGAACAGTATGAAGGATATCTGTCGTCACACGATCATGAACGGGCTGATGATGAAAAACTGGCCGCGCTGGCGGCCAGAATTCGTGAGGCATAAATACGGAGCACTTCTGCCGGATGGCGGTGTAAGCACCTTATCCGGCCTACAAAACTGTGCTATTCATAGACCTGATAAGCGCAGCGACGTCAGGCATTATACCTTAGATTATATACTTCTTATCTATTTTAATATATCAACCCTGGTAGGTTAAATATTACGGCGCGTGGCTAAATATTTCGTACAAAAACCATCCAGGAATAGCGGCAATAACACCCATTAAAATTATCCCTGCAAGAGTCATTTGCCTGTCTTCACGTTTTTCCATATTACATGCTTTAATAGCCATTATGAATATAACAACAGCTATTATAGCAATTACGATAAAACAGGGAATAATAATCATACCCATGATATCCCCTCCTCTGGGGCTGTATACAAGCATCATGCCTTAATCATTAAGGTAATATATAATTAATTTATACAATCAATAATATTTAAATAAAATATAAAGCTCCCCGTAATTTAGCAATTACTAAAGATCGACACAATATATTTAGATGTCTGTTACTTCCAGAAACATTAGCTTCCAGAAGCAACAGATTCAAAGGTAATTAACGCCCTGCGCCTTTCCCGCGCTTCTTATTCGCAGCAAGCCCCTGCCGCTGATGTTCCACCGGCGTATGCTTGGTCAACGCCGGGCGCGTGTTGCGGTTCTGGCGACGCGCTTCGCGCATCTCTTCAATGGTCGGCGCAGGCACCAGACACTCACGGCGACCGCCAATCAAATGCTTTTTCCCCATCGCTTCCAGCGCCTGGCGAATCAGCGGCCAGTTCGCCGGATCGTGATAACGCAGCAGCGCCTTATGCAGGCGACGTTGCCTGTCTCCCTTCGGCACCACCACATCTTCACTCTTATAACCAATTTTACCCAGCGGGTTTTTGCCGGTGTAATACATGGTGGTCGAATTCGCCAACGGCGACGGGTAGAAGTTCTGCACCTGATCCAGACGGAAGCGGTGGCGCTTGAGCCACAGCGCCAGATTCACCATATCCTCGTCCCGCGTGCCCGGATGCGCGGAGATAAAATACGGGATCAGATACTGCTCTTTTCCGGCCTGTTTAGAGTAAAGGTCAAATAACTCTTTAAAGCGATCGTAGCTGCCCATACCCGGCTTCATCATTTTCGACAGCGGACCTTCTTCAGTATGCTCCGGCGCAATCTTCAGATAGCCGCCCACATGATGGCTTGCCAGCTCTTTAATGTAGCGAGGATCTTCTACAGCGATGTCGTAGCGCACGCCGGAGGCAATTAAGATTTTCTTAATGCCTTTCAGCTCACGGGCGCGGCGATAAAGATTGATCGTCGGCGTATGGTCAGTATCCATATGCGGACAGATATCCGGATAGACGCATGACAGGCGACGACAGGTCTGCTCCGCACGCGGCGACTTACAGCGCAGCATATACATGTTCGCGGTAGGACCGCCCAGATCGGAGATCACGCCGGTAAACCCCGGCACCGTGTCGCGGATCGCTTCGATCTCGTTGATAATAGAGTCTTCCGAGCGGCTCTGAATGATGCGCCCTTCATGTTCAGTGATCGAGCAGAAAGAGCAGCCGCCAAAGCAGCCGCGCATGATATTGATCGAAAAGCGGATCATCTCATAGGCCGGAATACGGGCATTGCCGTAAGCCGGGTGCGGCACACGCTGATACGGCAGCGCAAACACGCTATCCATCTCTTCAGTGGAGAGCGGTATGGCGGGCGGGTTGATCCAGACATAGCGGTCGCCGTGTTTTTGCATCAGCGCCCGCGCGCAGCCAGGGTTAGTTTCGTGATGCAGAATACGCGACGCATGGGCGTACAGCACCTTGTCGCCTTTCACCTTTTCAAAGGATGGCAGCAGGATATAGGTTTTTTCCCACGGCTTCGGACGCGGCGGCTGCACGGTAATCGCTTTAGCTGCCTGCTTTTTCGGCGCGACCGGCTTGTTATCCGCGCACGGCAGATCCTCACCATAGGGATGGGGAATTGGATCGATTTTACCCGGCGTGTCCAGACGAGTGGAGTCGACGCCGCTCCAGCCAGGCAGCGCTTCTTTAACCATAATCGCAGTGTTACGCACGTCGCGAATCTGATCGATGGTTTCGCCCATTGCCAGACGGTGCGCCACTTCCACCAGCGGACGCTCGCCGTTGCCAAACATCAGCATGTCGGCTTTGGAATCGACTAACACTGAACGACGCACAGTATCAGACCAGTAGTCGTAATGCGCGGTACGGCGCAGACTGGCCTCAATGCCGCCGAGGATCACCGGGACATCTTTCCACGCTTCTTTGCAACGCTGGGTATAGACCAGCGTGGCGCGGTCCGGGCGTTTGCCCGCGACGTTATCTGGGGTGTAGGCGTCATCGTGGCGCAGCTTACGGTCAGCGGTGTAACGGTTGATCATCGAGTCCATGTTGCCGGCGGTGACGCCGAAGAACAGGTTCGGTTTTCCCAGACGCATAAAGTCGTCTTTGCTGTTCCAGTCCGGCTGGGCGATGATCCCCACGCGGAAGCCCTGCGCTTCCAGCATACGACCGCAAATCGCCATGCCGAAGCTCGGATGGTCGACGTAGGCGTCGCCGGTTACCAGAATAATGTCGCAGCTATCCCAGCCAAGTTGATCCATCTCGTCACGTGACATCGGCAAAAACGGCGCCGGCCCAAAGCAGGCGGCCCAGTACTGCGGCCAGGAGAAAAGGTCGCGATCCGGTTGGATCAGGGAGATAGCGCTCATATTGCTTCCAAAACGATTGGCAAAAAAATAATCAAAGGTCGGGGATTATAAGCCGTATCTATAGCGAAAATGAAGGAGATTATCGCCTTATATGCAGGGCTGGCGCGAAATAGAAACAACTTTCAACGGCCTGGCCTGAGGTGTTTGAAATTGGTCTTATGAATATCTTCAAATTGGTATGCAATTAATTATACCCACGTCTAAAAACGCAGTATCGCCATAACAACAAAAAGTAAAAAAACATCACATTATCAGCAATATATAAAAAAACTTCGCTGAATTGCTCACGACACTGTTTTTACCATGACTTTCTTCTGTGAACCAGATCTCTTTCTTTGGTCTATTGATTAAATTAAATTGGCTGACAGAATTCAGGGGATAAAGAACACCATCACCACGCCTTTCCCCAACGCAACACCTTACGTATCAGCAGGTTATTAATTAATCAACGATAACCACAGGAATCCCAACCTATAAGGAAGCAGATATGAAAAACACACGTTCATTCACAACATCAGCGGTATTACTGGCCGGCTGTTTGCTACTGGCATTTCCAGCGCTCGCCAAAACCACGCTGAAACTGAGCCACAATCAGGATAAAAGCCACGCCGTTCACAAAGCGATGAGCTATCTGGCCGATAAAGCGAAAGCCTATTCGGACGGCGAATTAAATATTCGTATTTACCCCAACGCCACGCTGGGCAACGAACGTGAATCGCTGGAATTGATGAACTCCGGCGCTCTGCAAATGGTGAAAGTCAATGCGGCATCGCTGGAGTCTTTTGCGCCGGAATATAGCGTGTTTAGCCTGCCGTTTTTATTCCGTGACCGCGATCACTACTACAACGTACTGAAAAGCGACTTAGGGAAACGCATTCTCGCGTCCTCCGAAAGCAAAGGCTTCGTCGGCTTAACCTGGTACGACGGCGGCGCCCGCAGTTTTTACGCCAGTAAGCCCATCACTCAACCCGACGATTTAGCCGGTATGAAAATCAGAGTGCAGCAAAGCCCCAGCGCTATCGCGATGGTGAAAGCGCTCGGCGGCGTGCCGACGCCGATGGCGCAAGGCGAACTCTATACCGCGCTCCAGCAAGGCGTGGTCGATGGCGGCGAAAACAACCCCGTGGTTTATGCCGATATGCGTCATGCGGAGGTGGCGAAATTCTATTCCCGCGACGAGCACACGATGGTGCCGGATGTCCTGGTCATCAGTACCAAAGTACTTAACAAATTGAGCGATAAAGAGCGGAAAGCGTTATATAAAGCCGCAGATGAATCCATGCAGCAAATGAAAGACGTCATCTGGCCCGCCGCGGAAAAAGAGGCTTATGAGAGCATGAAGGCCATGAATGCGACCGTTGTTGATATTGATAAATCCGCGTTCAAACAGCGTGTTAAGCCCTTGTTTGATGAGTTCCGCGCAAAAGACGCTCAATCAGCGAAGGATCTGGAATACATCGAGAATATGTAAATCTGCCGGGCAGGGTTCTCCTGCCCTTTACAGGATGTAATATGCGAATACTCACCAATGCACTGAACAAAATACTGGCCGGGTGCTGCTGTATTATTCTGGCGATCATGGTTGCCTGCGTATCCTGGCAGGTGGCGGCGCGCTTTATATTCAACGCGCCAAGCAGCACGCTCGACGAATTCACCCAGATTCTTTTTATGTGGATGATTCTGTTAGGCGGCGTCTATACCGCCGGATTAAAAAAACATTTAGCTATCGATTTGTTAGCGCAAAAACTCTCCCGAACGCCCGCCCTCGTGCTCGACAGTATCATTCAGGTGATTATTACCGTGTTCGCGCTGATTTTTATGGTGTACGGCGGTGATATTATTGTTGAAAAAGCGGCGCGCGTCAGCCAAATGTCCCCGGTATTAAAATGGCCTATGGATAAAGTCTATTGGGTCATGCCGATTAGCGGCGTCATCCTGGTGTACTACACCATTGTGAACGTTATTGATAATTATCATCAGCGCCATCTTCGCTAACGAGGGATATATGGACTTTGAATATATTTACCCAATAATTGTTTTATTTGGCAGCTTTGCCATTATGCTGGCGGTCGGCGTTCCTATTACATTCGCTATCGGGCTGTCGTCCTTATTCTCAATCCTGATAGCCCTTCCCCCGGATGCGGCAATCTCGGTTATTTCGCAAAAAATGACCGTCGGTCTCGATGGCTTTACGCTGCTGGCGATCCCCTTTTTTGTGTTAGCCGGCAATATTATGAATACCGGGGGAATCGCCCGGCGCCTGGTGAATCTGGCTCAGGCGTTAGTTGGCCGCCTTCCCGGTTCGCTGGCGCACTGCAATATTCTGGCGAACACCCTGTTTGGCGCGATATCCGGCTCGGCTGTCGCTTCTGCGGCTGCGGTGGGCGGCATCATGTCGCCATTACAGGAAAAAGAGGGCTACTCTCCGGCGTTCTCTACGGCGATCAACGTCGCTTCGGCGCCGATTGGCCTGATGATCCCGCCCAGCAATGTGCTAATTGTCTATTCGCTGGCTAGCGGCGGCACCTCTGTCGCCGCCCTGTTTTTGGCGGGCTACCTGCCCGGCATCTTAACCGCGCTGGCTTTAATGACGGTAGCGGCGCTGTATGCCCATCGCCACCATTACCCGGTTGCCGAACGCATCAACCTGCGGCAGTTTCTGTCGGTATTCCGCGATTCATTGCCCAGCCTGTTGCTGATATTTATTATTATCGGCGGCATTATCGGCGGCGTATTTACGCCAACAGAGGCCTCTGCGATCGCGGTAATCTATAGCCTGGCGCTGGCGGCCATTTATCGAGAAATTAATGTGAGTAAGTTGCGCGATATTCTGCTGGATTCGGTAGTAACCAGCTCTATTGTTCTCTTACTGGTCGGCTGCTCAATGGGAATGTCATGGGCGATGACCAATGCCGATGTTCCTGAACTGATTAATGAAATGATTACCAGCGTGTCCGAAAATAAATGGGTCATCTTGCTGATTATCAATCTCATTTTGTTACTCGTCGGGACGTTTATGGATATTACCCCGGCTATTCTAATCTTTACGCCTATTTTCCTTCCCATTGCTCAACATCTGGGAATCGACCCTGTCCATTTTGGCATTATTATGGTTTTCAATTTAACCATCGGACTGTGTACGCCCCCGGTAGGCACTATTTTGTTCGTCGGTTGCAGTATCGGCAAAATCAGTATTGATAAAGTCGTCAAACCGCTATTACCGATGTTTCTGGCACTCTTTGTGGTCATGGCGATGATTTGCTACTTCCCGCAGTTGAGTCTGCTGCTTCCCACGCTGTTTGCTCCTTCCTGAAAACCCTGACGGGTCTGCGCTATTCAGACCCGTACTCGGACGCTTTACGACGCAGGATTCACCAGCATTTGCCCAATCGAGCCGCGGTCAGCCATTTCCAGCGTCTGGCTGTTGAAATAGAACGGGAAGTGCGGCCAGGACGGCTGACCGTAATAGACCAGCAGTTCGACTTGCCCATCCACCCAGACGGTATCTTTCCAGCCTCTATCTTCCGGGAACGGCATAGCGCCGTTGACGTTACGAATCAGGAAAGAGACGCCCTCAATATGGAACGACTGCGGCATATCGGCGCGTACCGTCCAGCGCTCCCAGGTGCCTTGTTGGGCGGTAATATCAATGCGATTCACATCCCACAGTTGGCCGTTAATCCCCGGATCGTCGCCAAGACTGATGTCCCGACTGCGGACAGGCGCGCCGCTCATGATCTCCGTCGGCAACAGACGCATCGGCAGATTATCGGTCACCAGCGGCAGCAATCCGGTTGGCCGTAACGTCAGCACCAGGGTCGAAACCAGAATACTGGAAGGCTCAAAGAAACCGCGAATCCGATCGACTATGCTGGCCGCTTCCCCGCAGGTGATCGAGACTTCGTCGCCGTTGGTCATATCAACCAGGATTTCACGTCGCTCGCCGGGCGCCAGTGACAACTGTTTGACGGAAACCG
Source organism: Salmonella sp. SAL4457 (assembly GCF_046548235.1). Lineage (NCBI taxonomy): Bacteria > Pseudomonadati > Pseudomonadota > Gammaproteobacteria > Enterobacterales > Enterobacteriaceae > Salmonella > Salmonella sp. SAL4457. The sequence continues at coordinate 211,941 of NZ_JBGDZO010000002.1, read as the reverse complement.
GCGCAGGTAAAAAGCCCTGATCGCCTGAAATCACATGCAGCGCCCGGCCATCGCTCATCTGAAGCTGATAGCGCCGCGAGTTCGAGGCGTTCAACAACCGTAACCGCACCCAGCCGCGGGACACTTCGACATAGGGGCTTTGCGCGCCGTTCACCAGCAGCGTATCGCCGACAAAACCACCGCTTCCCGGTTCGCTGTACTCCGGCGTCCCAAAGTTATCCAGCCGTTTATCCTGGATAATGACGGGAAAATCATCCACGCCGTAATGGTTCGGAATGGGCAGCGTTTTACTGATGTCGTCTTCGACCAGCCACATTCCGGCCAGGCCGTTATACACCTGCTGCGCAGTGCGGTTAGGCGTGTTAGCGTGATACCACAGCGTGGCGGCGCTCTGACGAATCGGCAGCACCGGCGCCCAGTCCGCGTTCGGCGACATCATACGCGCCGGGCCACCCATCAGCGGCCCCGGCACCAGTAAACCAGCAACCGTCATGGAGACATTTTCCGCCAGGCGGTTGCTATAGATGAGTTTAACGTCATCGCCTTTCCAGACGCGGATTGTCGGCCCCAGATAACGACCGTTCACTCCCCAGACCGGCGCGCGCGTGCCTTGCGTAAAGGACCAGTGCGCTCGCTGTAGCGTCATAAACAACGGCTGCCCGCGACGGGACTCCAGCAACGGCGGAACAGGCAACGGCTGTTGCTGACCGGCAGCATTCGCCCTGAGGGGAATCGCGCCTGCACATAGTGCGATTCCCGATGCCTGAAGAAACTGACGCCGACTGAATGACATATAAGCTCCATGTAAAACAGGCTAAAGAGTTGTGCCTGAAAAAATGATTTCTACAATAACAGAGTAAGACTGCTTAAACCTTACCGGTCGCTTCACGTTCCGCAACCTCTTTATCAAGTTCCGCGATTTTTTGCTCCATTAACGCACGGCAGTGGGCCGCCAGCTCGCGAACCTGATCTTTACCATATTCGCTGACATCGACTGGCGGCAGCATTTCCACAATAACCAGTCCGTTGTTCAGGCGGTTTAGATTGACTTTGTTAGAGGTGTTGGAAACGCAGACAGGAATGATCGGCACACCAGCCGCGATAGCCGCATGAAACGCGCCGGTTTTAAACGGCAGCAGACCGCGTCCCCGGCTACGCGTACCTTCAGGGAACATCCAGATAGAAATACGGCGCTTTTTAAAATGGTTAACCACTGCCGCAATGGTGCTATGCGCTTTGGCGCGGTTATTACGGTCAATCAACAGATTACCAGTCAGCCAGTACAGTTGCCCAAAAAACGGGATCCAAAGCAGGCTTTTTTTCCCCACCGTCACCGTTGGCGGCTGCACAATATTCGCCGCCGTGACCATATCATAATTATTCTGGTGGTTAGCAATATAGATAGCATTGCCATAATTTTCCGCGTCGGCGGGTTTGCGGCACTCCACTTTCAGGCCAAACAGCGGGGCCAGACGGCCGAACATATGCCCAAACGTCGCCACGTGTTTTGGGTTACGTGGGCTGAAAAGGCAGTAAATAGAACCGAAAACACAGACCAGAATGGAGTAAATAACGGTAACAATAAGACGAAAAATATATAGCATAACAACCTCTGAAGGCCTAAGAGCCCGGCATTCTACGTCACCTGAAATTCAGGTTAGGATTTTGGTAAGTGTGGCTCTCTGGAAAAACGTATTGTTAATCGCAATGCACGAATAAACAACGGTTTTACGGGAAATTTTAATGTTAATCCGATCTGAAACCGTAGGCCGGATAAGACGCTACTGCGTCGTCATCCGGCAACGGCAGAGCGCCGGATGGCGGCTTAGATGCCTTGTCCGGCCTACGGGCGCCCCTCTCTTACTCTTCGCTGTCGCCATGACTTACGCGATGCGGCGAATCAATCTCAATGCGATCGATACGCTGCAGGCCGCGCATTAATGTGCCACGGCGTCCGCGTTCGCCGACCACCTTTTGTAACTCTTCAGGGCGCAGTTTGATTTTGCGCTTCCCGACATGGATAGTCAGAGTGCTTTGTGGCGGCAGCACGTACAGGTGCGCCAGTCCATCATCGCCTTTCGCCGCTTCCGCAGAGGGGATATTAATGATCTTATTCCCTTTGCCTTTCGACAGCTGCGGCAGAGAGTCTACCGGGAACATCAACATCCGTCCGGCCTGGGTAATCGCCAGCAGCATATCGTGCTCGTCTTCAATCACCAGCGGCGGCATGACGTGCGCATTTTCCGGCAGTGTAATCAACGCCTTACCGGCACGGTTACGGGCAACCAGATCGTTAAACGTACAAACGAAGCCATAGCCCGCATCCGACGCCATCAGCAGTTTCTGGTCATCGCCTTCCATCAGCATATGCTCTACGGTCGCCCCCGGCGGCAGCGTGAGTTTGCCGGTCAGCGGCTCGCCCTGCCCACGCGCCGACGGAAGCGTAATGGGATCAATAGCATAGCTGCGCCCGGTGGTATCAATAAACACCACCGGTTGATTGCTCTTACCTTTCACCGCGGCTTTAAAGCTGTCGCCCGCTTTATAGTTAAGCCCCGGCGCATCAATATCATGACCTTTGGCGCTGCGCACCCAGCCCATCTGCGACAGCACGATAGTCACCGGTTCGGACGGCAGCATATCGTGTTCGCTCATCGCTTTAGCTTCTTCGCGCTCACGCAGCGGAGAACGGCGATCGTCGCCATAGGCATCGGCGTCCGCCTGTAGTTCTTTTTTCAGCAAGGTATTCATTTTGCGTTCGGACGCGAGAATGCCCTGCAACTGGTCCCTCTCTTTTTCCAGCTCGTCCTGCTCGCCGCGAATTTTCATCTCTTCCAGTTTGGCGAGATGGCGCAGTTTCAGTTCGAGAATCGCTTCCGCCTGGGTTTCGCTGATGCCGAAACGCGACATCAGCGCGGGTTTTGGCTCGTCTTCGCTACGGATAATCTCAATCACTTCGTCGATGTTGAGAAACGCCACCAGCAAACCTTCGAGGATATGCAGGCGCTTAAGCACTTTCTCCAGACGATAGTTCAGACGACGGCGCACCGTGTCGCGGCGGAACGCCAACCACTCGGTGAGGATCTCCAGCAGGTTTTTCACCGCCGGACGACCATCCAGACCGATCATGTTCAGGTTAATACGGTAGCTTTTTTCCAGATCGGTGGTGGCGAACAGATGGTTCATCACCTGTTCCATATCCACACGGTTGGAGCGTGGCACAATCACTAAACGCGTCGGGTTTTCGTGATCCGATTCATCGCGCAGATCGTCCACCATCGGCAGTTTTTTATTACGCATCTGCGCAGCAATCTGCTCCAGCACTTTCGCGCCAGACACCTGATGCGGCAGCGCGGAAATTACCACAGCGCCGTCTTCTTTGGTCCATACCGCGCGCATACGCACGGAGCCCCGCCCGTTTTCGTAAATTTTACGAATTTCCGCACGTGGGGTAATGATCTCCGCTTCGGTCGGGTAATCCGGCCCCTGGACGATATCCAGCAACTGATCCAGCGTCGTTTTCGGCTGCTCAATCAGCGTAATCGCCGCTTTCGCCACTTCGCGCAGGTTGTGCGGCGGGATATCTGTTGCCATCCCCACCGCTATACCGGTGGTGCCGTTCAGCAGGATGTTCGGCAGACGCGCCGGTAACATTTTCGGTTCCTGCATCGTGCCGTCGAAGTTTGGCACCCAGTCCGCCGTCCCCTGGCCGAGTTCGCTTAACAGCAGCTCGGCATATTTGGACAGGCGAGATTCGGTATAACGCATTGCCGCGAATGACTTCGGATCATCCGGCGCGCCCCAGTTTCCCTGGCCATCGACCAGCGGGTAACGGTAAGAGAACGGCTGCGCCATCAGCACCATGGCTTCATAGCAGGCGCTGTCGCCGTGCGGATGATACTTACCCAGTACGTCACCGACGGTACGGGCGGATTTTTTAAATTTAGCGCTGGCGTTCAGCCCCAGCTCTGACATCGCATAGACGATGCGGCGCTGTACCGGCTTCAGGCCGTCGCCAATAAACGGCAACGCACGATCCATGATCACGTACATGGAGTAGTTTAAGTAGGCGTTTTCCGTAAATTCATGTAGCGCAAGGCGCTCTGCCATATCGCTCATTAACAGGGGATCCTCAATCTGCATGCTGACCGTTCGGACGGCAATATTGCCGCAGATAATACCCTATCTCACGGTCTGAGTCACAAACCGTGAGACAGGTTGCGAGGAAGTTAACGAAGCGGCAGATAGATATCCGTCAGCAGCTCATGTTCCGCGACCTCATGGACGAAATTCAGGTACTGGAAGAAGACCGGAAAATCGCGCAGCGTCTCACCGCTGGCGGGTAGCCATTCGCGGAATAAATACCACACGCTCTCCGGGAGGCTGTCGAGCGATCCCTGATGGCGCACCACCGCGCAGCGCCCGCCAGGAATCTCGCTATTCACCACGCCAACGTCATTTTCGGCTATCGGCTGGTGGACGCTGCCGCAGATATCAAAGCGGAATTGATCCGGCGGCGTCGTCTGCGGGTCGTGCCAGGCAATACCAAAAGTTTGACTGCTGGCAATCGGCGACTGCCCCGTTTCGCGCCGCCATGCAATAAATTTCGCCGCGCTGGCGTTGACCTTATCCGGATGCCCCAGATGCGTCAGCATCGCGACGCGGGTAGGTGGAAATTCAACGATTTTTACGTCCATGACATGCTGCTCCTGTAACGCAAGTTTAGGAACGCGTTGGTGCCAGGCCAGCCAGTCCGGCGATTGCCGAAACCGGCGCGGGCTTTGACCAAACGCGGTTTTGAAAGCACGTGTGAACGACTCCGGATTCTGAAATCCGGCATCCAGCGCGATATCGATAACTTTATCTTGCGGATTAAACGCCAGCCGCCATGACGCCCGGCGCAAACGCAGCCACTGGATATAGCGATAGAGCGGAAGCCCGCTCCAGACGGTAAACTGCCGGTGAAAATGAAACGGCGAGCTGTGCGCCATCCGGCTTAACGCCTCAATCGACAGTGGCTCATCCAGATGACGCTCAATGTGGTCGCAAACGCGCCGCAGACGTTCGGAATAAGCCGCGCTGATCAGGTCATTCATCACTGCCTCCTTGTGGCCTATTCTGCCCACCGGGCGGCTGTGAATCCTGACCGATCTTGCGCAATGTGGGATTACGGATTCACTTTACGAATCTGTTTTACGTCGATTTCGACAGAGTTCCAGTCTTTATCCACTTCACCCTGAATTTCAACGGTATCCTGCGGGGTTACGGTCAGGCCGTTCCAGCGCTTGTGGTCAATATCCACATTGATAGTACCGGTCGCATCTTTAAACACATACAGGTCGTCGGAAATGCGCTCGACGATATTCCCGCGCAGCGTTACCCACGCATCGTCACGCAGCGATTTAGCGCTCTCTACCGTCGTGCTGCTGCCGTTCGGGCCGACAAATCCGCCGCCTTGCGTTTGCGTCGCCGACGGGCCGGAGAAACCGCCCTGCTGAGCCGCCAGAACCGGGGTAGAACAAAGTGCCATAACGGCAACGATTGCAGCTAATTTTTTCATGATTACTTTTCCCTTTCATTTCATGTCGTTTCAGATCCATTTAATAAGGTAATCCTTAACAACTTCTTAAGGCAAAAAAAGAATCTTTTTTTCTGTACATCGCCTGCGGCGACAAGGTTAACTGACGGTAACGCGAGTTACCGCAAGGAAGAACAGATGCGAATTTTACTGGTAGAAGATGACACACTTATTGGCGATGGCATAAAAGCGGGCCTGAGTAAAATGGGTTTCAGCGTCGACTGGTTTACCGAGGGACGTCCGGGCAAAGAGGCGCTTTACAGCGCGCCTTATGATGCGGTTATTTTAGATTTGACGCTGCCAGGCATGGACGGACGGGATATTTTGCGCGAATGGCGCGAAAAGGGTAAACAGGAACCGGTACTGATCCTGACGGCGCGCGACGCGTTAGCAGAGCGCGTCGAGGGGCTACGTCTGGGCGCCGATGACTATTTATGTAAACCTTTCGCGCTCATTGAGGTCGCCGCCCGTCTGGAGGCGCTGGTACGCCGCGCCAGCGGTCAGGCCAGTAGCGAATTGCGCCACGGCCAGGTGACGCTCAATCCAGGCAATCTCGTCGCGACGCTTGCCGGCGAACCGCTGGCCTTAAAACCAAAAGAGTTCGCGTTGCTGGAACTCTTACTGCGCAACAAAGGTCGCGTGCTGCCGCGCAAGCTTATTGAAGAGAAGCTGTATAACTGGGATGACGACGTGTCCAGCAATGCAGTGGAAGTCCATGTTCATCATTTACGCCGCAAGCTCGGCAGCGAATTTATTCGCACCGTACACGGCATCGGCTACACCCTGGGTGACGCATGAAATTGACGCAACGTCTCAGCCTGCGCGTCAGGCTGACGCTTATTTTCCTGATTCTGGTCTCCATCACCTGGGCAATCTCCAGTTTTGTGGCCTGGAGAAAGACGACGGATAATGTCGACGAGCTGTTTGACACACAGTTGATGTTGTTCGCCAGACGGCTTAGCACCCTCGATCTTAACGAGATCAACGCCCCGCAGCGCATGGCGCATACGCCAAAGAAATTAAAACATGGGCATATCGATGACGATGCGCTGGCGTTCGCCATCTTTTCCGCTGACGGCAAAATGTTGCTGCATGATGGCGACAACGGCCAGGATATTCCGTATCGCTATCGCCGGGAAGGTTTCGACAATGGCTATCTGAAGGATGACAACGACCTCTGGCGTTTTTTGTGGTTGAACTCGGCGGACGGCAAGTATCGTATCGTCGTCGGTCAGGAGTGGGATTACCGCGAAGATATGGCGCTGGCGATCGTGGCGGCGCAATTAACGCCGTGGCTGATCGCCCTTCCCTTCATGCTGCTGATTTTATTGCTCCTGCTTCACCGCGAGCTCAGACCGTTGAAAAAACTGGCGCAGGCGCTACGCTTCCGGTCGCCGGAATCGGAAACGCCGCTCGACGCCAAAGGCGTACCGAGCGAGGTTCGCCCACTGGTCGAAGCGCTTAATCAGCTTTTTAGCCGCATCCACTCCATGATGGTGCGCGAACGGCGATTTACCTCCGACGCTGCCCATGAATTGCGCAGCCCGCTGGCCGCGCTGAAAGTACAAACCGAGGTGGCGCAGCTCTCGGGCGACGATCCGCTATCGCGTGATAAAGCGCTGACCCAGCTCCATGCGGGGATCGATCGCGCCACGCGGCTGGTCGATCAGCTACTGACATTATCGCGTCTCGACTCGCTCAATAATTTGCAGGATGTGGCGGAGATTTCGCTGGAAGAACTGCTGCAGTCCGCGGTAATGGATATTTATCATCCGGCGCAGCAGGCGAATATCGACGTGCGTTTACAGCTTAACGCCCATGACGTCATACGTACCGGTCAGCCGCTACTCTTAAGCCTGTTAGTGCGTAACCTGCTGGATAATGCGATTCGCTACAGTCCGCAGGGCAGCGTCGTCGATGTTACCTTACATGCCCGCAGCTTCACCGTCAGAGATAATGGCCCCGGCGTAGCACCAGAGATTCTGACGCATATCGGCGAGCGTTTTTACCGCCCGCCTGGCCAAAGTGTGACCGGCAGCGGTCTGGGATTATCAATCGTCCGCCGCATCGCTACGCTACACGGCATGACGGTGTCGTTTGGCAACGCCGCGGAAGGTGGATTTGAGGCCGTAGTACGCTGGTAGCAGAGATTTTTGCCAAAAACGCAAAAGACTTTGCACATTTTGCTAATTTCACCGCACCGCCCGTCAGCGTAGAATCAGCAGCAAACGCATTTCTTGAGGACACAAAATGAGTAACATCCTGATTATCAACGGGGCGAAAAAATTCGCGCACTCCAACGGCCAGTTGAATGACACCCTGACCGAAGTTGCCGATGGGCTGCTGCGCGATCTGGGTCATCAGGTTAAGATCGTCCGCGCCGACAGCGACTATGACATTAAAGAAGAGGTGCAGAATTTCGTCTGGGCTGACGTGGTGATTTGGCAGATGCCAGGCTGGTGGATGGGCGCGCCATGGACAGTAAAAAAATATATGGATGATGTCTTTACCGAAGGTCACGGTACGCTCTATGCCAGCGATGGCCGCACGCGTTCCGATGCCGCTAAAAAGTACGGTTCCGGCGGTCTGGTGCAGGGGAAAAAATATATGCTGTCACTGACGTGGAACGCGCCGATGGAAGCATTTACCGAAAAAGATCAGTTTTTCCACGGCGTAGGCGTAGATGGCGTCTATCTGCCATTCCATAAAGCCAACCAGTTCCTGGGCATGGACGCGCTGCCAACGTTTATTGCCAACGACGTGATTAAAATGCCGGATGTTCCGCGCTATACCGCAGAATATCGCAAGCATCTGAGCGAAATTTTTGCTTAACTGGTCATCCTGGAATTAGAAGGAGTTAACCATGCTTACCGTCATTGCCGAAATTCGCACGCGTCCGGGCCAACATCACCGTCAGGCAGTCCTCGACCAGTTTGCGAAAATTATTCCAACCGTTCTTAAAGAAGAGGGGTGCCACGGTTACGCGCCGATGGTGGATCATGCCGCGGGCGTGAGTTTTCAGACTCTGGCGCCTGACTCGATCGTGATGATTGAACAGTGGGAAAGCGTTGCGCACCTTGAGGCACATCTGCAAACCCCGCATATGAAAGCCTACAGCGACGCGGTAAAAGACGATGTGCTGGAAATGAATATTCGTATTCTGGAATCCGGCGTTTAAGTTATTACCCTCGTCTGACGTCGCCCTGATGCGATGCGCAAGTGTCGCCATCAGGCTGCGGCGTCATGTCGGATTCGCTTATCCGGCCTGCGCCGCGCAGACCGGATAAAGCGTGCAACAACCGTTACACGTCGAGATCCGCGAGATCGCCTTTTTCCTGTAGCCAGTTGCGTCGATCTTCAGAACGTTTCTTCGCCAGCAGCATATCCATCATCGCGTTAGTACGCTGATCGTCTTCATCGCTAATGGTGAGCTGCACCAGGCGGCGAGTATTCGGATCAAGCGTGGTTTCGCGTAACTGCATCGGGTTCATTTCACCCAGGCCTTTGAAACGCTGGACGTTCGGCTTGCCTTTCTTACGCTTCAGTTGTTCCAGTACGCCCGCCTTCTCTTCTTCTGTCAGCGCGTAATAGACCTCTTTACCCAAATCGATACGGTACAGCGGCGGTAGCGCGACGTAGACATGACCATTCTTCACCAGCGCGCGGAAATGTCTGACAAACAGCGCGCAAAGCAGAGTAGCGATATGCAAACCATCGGAGTCCGCATCCGCCAGGATACAGATCTTGCCGTAGCGCAGCTGACTCAGATCGTCGCTGTCCGGATCGATACCGATCGCCACGGAAATATCATGCACCTCTTGCGAGGCCAGCACTTCATCGGAAGAGACTTCCCAGGTGTTAAGGATCTTACCTTTGAGCGGCATGATCGCCTGATATTCGCGATCGCGCGCCTGCTTGGCGGAACCGCCTGCCGAATCCCCTTCCACAAGGAACAGCTCGGTCCGATTAAGATCCTGCGCGGTACAGTCCGCCAGTTTCCCCGGCAACGCCGGACCGCTGGTGAGCTTTTTGCGTACCACTTTTTTTGCGGCGCGCAGTCGCCGCTGCGCGCTGGCAATCGCCATCTCTGCCAGTTGTTCCGCCGCCTGCACGTTCTGGTTCAGCCACAGGCTGAAGGCATCTTTCACCACGCCGGAAACAAATGCCGCACATTGACGCGACGACAGACGCTCTTTGGTCTGCCCGGCAAATTGCGGGTCCTGCATTTTCACGGAGAGCACATAAGCGCAGCGATCCCAGATATCTTCCGCCGACAGTTTGACGCCGCGCGGCAGAATATTGCGGTATTCGCAAAATTCGCGCATCGCGTCGAGCAGGCCCTGACGCAGACCGTTGACGTGCGTCCCCCCCTGCATGGTCGGGATCAGGTTGACGTAGCTTTCTGTGAGTAATTCGCCGCCTTCCGGCAGCCATAATAGCGCCCAGTCAACCGCTTCCGTTTCACCGTTAAAATTACCGATAAACGGTTTTTCCGGCAGCGTCGGCAGGCCGTTTACCGCTTCGCCCAGATAGTCGTTCAGACCATCCTGGTAGCACCAGCGCTGCTCGCTGTTATTCACTTCATCTTTAAAAGTGATTTCCACACCGGGACACAGCACCGCTTTTGCTTTCAGAACGTGCATTAAGCGAGAGACAGAAAAACGCGGGCTGTCGAAGAAACTTTCGTCCGGCCAGAAATGCACGCTGGTGCCAGTATTACGTTTACCGCAGGTGCCGACAACCTGCAAATCCTGCACTTTTTCGCCGTTTTCAAACGCGATGTTATAGACCTGACCGTCGCGGCGCACGGTCACTTCCACGCGCTTTGACAGGGCATTCACTACCGAAATCCCCACCCCATGCAGACCACCAGAGAACTGATAGTTCTTATTGGAGAATTTACCGCCGGCATGAAGTCGACAGAGGATCAGTTCTACCGCCGGAACCCCCTCTTCCGGATGGATATCCACCGGCATCCCGCGTCCGTCGTCAATCACTTCCAGCGATTGATCGGCATGTAAAATGACATCCACGCGTTTGGCGTGACCTGCCAGTGCTTCATCCACACTATTATCAATCACTTCCTGACCCAAATGGTTGGGGCGGGTCGTATCGGTGTACATCCCCGGGCGGCGGCGTACCGGCTCAAGCCCAGTGAGTACCTCAATGGCATCAGCGTTATAAGTTTGCGTCATGGTTTAATTAGCAATTCGAATTGATTGTCAGCAACTGTGCAGTCCAAGAAAATCGACAATCTGGTTGAAATAATCTTCGAAGCCCGTGAATGCATGATTACCCCCCTCGGTCACTGTCTGACGGCAGGAGGCGTAATATGCCACCGCCTGGCGGTAATCCAGCACTTCATCGCCCGTCTGTTGCAGTAGCCAGATCAGGTCCGGCGCTTCCAGCGGGTCAATCTGCATGACTTTAAGATCATAAATATGGCGAGACTCTAGCACATATTGCTGCCCGGTGTAGGGGTTCTCGTTCTGACCGAGATAGTCGGTCAGTAATTCAAAGGGCCGCACGGCGGGATTCACCACCACAGCCGGCAGCATAAAACATTGCGACAGCCAGGTGGCGTAATAACCACCCAGCGACGATCCTACCAGCCCTAATGGCGCACCGCCATGCTCAAGTACGAGAGATTCCAGCAACTCCGCCGCATCGGCAGGATACGGCGGTAGTTGAGGGACGATCATCTCAACATGCGGATGACGCTCCGCCAGCCAGTTTTTTAGCTGGCACGCTTTTGCCGAGCGAGGGGAACTGTTGAATCCGTGCAAATAGAGAAGCGTAGACATCAGTATCCTTCCGAAGCGGTATCGGGTCGGAACCGGGTATCCTGCAGGCGATGCACTTCCGTCTCCAGGACGCCGTTCGCCTGGAGCTCCAGCGTACGCCAGCCCGGCGCGATAGTATCCAGCGTAAAGTTCGCGCAGTGCGGTTTGAACTGTACGCAGGTTGACGGCGACGCCAGCAGACGGCGACCGTTCCAGTCAAGATCCAGCTCCTGGTGAATATGTCCGCATAACAGATATTTTACTCGCGGGAAATTCGCCAGCACGCTATCCAGCTCACCGGCATTACGCAAGCTGTGCTGATCCAACCAACTGCACCCTGCCGGCAACGGATGGTGGTGCAACAGGAGCAATGTCTGTCTCTCTGGCGCATCGGCGAGCTTACGCTCAAGCCATTCCAGTTGGAACTCGCTCAGTTCGCCATGCGGGACGCCAAACACCTGGCTATCCAGCAACAAAATCTGCCATTGTTCACCGATTAACACGCGTTTAGCCGGGGAAATCCCCGCCTCTTGCAGCGCGCTGTACATTGCCGGCTGAAAATCGTGATTGCCCGGTAGCCAAACGCAAGGCGCGCGAAAGCTTGCGATACCCTCAGCAAAATGCTGATAAGCCGCAGCGGATTGATCCTGCGCCAGATCGCCGGTGGCCACGATCAGATCATATTCATACTGTTGCGCCCGAATAGCCTCCAGCACGGCCTGGTAACTTTCCCAGGTATTGACGCCTAACAGCGTTTCATGCTTTTCGGCAAACAGGTGAGTATCTGTAATTTGTAAAATCCTGACTCGGGCCTCACCAGCCAGAGGTAGGGTTAACAGGCTTTCCAAATGGTGTCCTTAGGTTTCACGACGCTAATAAACCGGAATCGCCATCGCTCCATGTGCTAAACAGAATCGTAGCCAGTCGGCCAGAAACTGATTAATTTGATGCTTTTCGTCGCGTTGATGCAACTTTTTATTTGGATAATCATACCGCGCTTTGAAGCGAAAGATCTGCTGGCTTGAACACACTTCAGCCACCATCGCATCATGGTAGAGGCGCACCGTCAGCGACGGCAGGCTCCAGTAGGTGATGGCTGGCGCCGTTTGCTCGATCGTTACAAGCGTAGTGTATCGGGTCGATTCCACAATCGTTAACCGATATTGTACGTTGCCCACCTGATAGCTCACCGTTTCACCGGGGGCGTCATTGCGCGGCAGCAGGCGGCGCAATTGCGAAAAATTGGTTTCGCACAAACGCATCATTTCTGGGAAGTCAGGTGTATAACGCTTCATTTTTTCCACTCGTTTTTTAACTCTTGATGATGCAACTGAAGCCATTGCAAAGCGATGACTGCGGCTGCGTTGTCGATTTTCCCCTCTTCTACCCACTGGTATGCCTGCTCCCGGCTTACCACATGAACCCGAATATCTTCGTTTTCATCCGCCAGACCATGAATACCTGCCGCGGTCGTGGCGTCCACTTCACCCACCAGAATAGATGAGCGCTCGCTGGTTCCTCCTGGGCTCGCCAGGTAACTGATGACCGGTCGGGTGCGGCCCACGGTCAGCCCCGCTTCTTCCATCGCCTCCCGCCGGGCGACCGCCTCAATGGTTTCGCCTTCTTCTATCATGCCGGCGACCATCTCCAGCAGCCACGGCGTAACGCTTGTGTCATACGCGGCAATACGAATCTGTTCGACCAGCACCACCTCGTCGCGTTCAGGGTCAAAGGGTAGCAAGACGGCGGCGTGCCCGCGCTCAAAAATTTCGCGCTTTACCTCGCCACTCATTTCTCCGTTGAATAAACGATGGCGGAATCGATACACATCCAATGAAAAAAAACCGCGATAGCGCGTTTCCCGTGCAATAATTTCTACATCGCTTTTGGTGAAAGTAACTGGCAAGTTGTCTGATTTACGCATTGTGCTGCCCTGCTAGCAATAATGATTAAATGATGAATTTCAAGGGTGGTTGACTGCTGTTTTATCACCCTTGTGGTAAATTGGTGCCAATTAAGGCTCGTATGGCACGTAACGCCAACTTTTTGCAGTGGCGGATTCTGCTAGAATCAGCAATTATTTTTACAAATTGATCAGCGCTAAATACTGCTTCACAACAAGGAATGCAAATGAAGAAATTGCTCCCCATCCTTATCGGCCTGAGCCTGTCGGGGTTCAGCACACTAAGCCAGGCAGAGAACCTGATGCAAGTTTATCAGCAAGCACGCCTGAGCAACCCGGAATTGCGTAAATCCGCTGCCGATCGCGATGCTGCATTCGAAAAAATTAACGAAGCGCGTAGTCCTTTACTGCCGCAACTGGGTTTAGGTGCCGACTACACCTACAGCAACGGTTATCGCGATGCGAACGGTATCAACTCCAATGAAACCAGCGCTTCTCTGCAATTAACGCAGACGCTATTTGATATGTCGAAATGGCGTGGGCTCACCCTGCAAGAAAAAGCAGCAGGCATTCAGGATGTCACCTATCAGACCGATCAGCAGACGCTGATCCTCAATACCGCGAACGCGTATTTTAAGGTATTGAACGCTATTGATGTGCTTTCCTATACCCAGGCGCAAAAAGAGGCTATCTACCGTCAGTTAGATCAAACGACGCAACGTTTTAACGTGGGTCTGGTCGCCATTACCGACGTGCAAAACGCCCGTGCGCAATATGATACCGTACTGGCGAATGAAGTGACCGCCCGCAACAACCTGGATAACGCGGTAGAAGAGCTGCGCCAGGTGACCGGCAATTATTACCCGGAGCTGGCGTCGCTTAACGTCGAGCATTTTAAAACCGACAAACCCAAAGCTGTTAATGCGCTGCTGAAGGAAGCGGAAAACCGTAACCTGTCGCTGTTGCAGGCGCGTTTAAGTCAGGATCTGGCGCGCGAGCAAATCCGTCAGGCGCAGGATGGCCATCTGCCGACGCTGAATTTAACGGCCTCAACCGGCATTTCTGATACCTCTTATAGCGGTTCTAAAACCAACTCCACCCAGTACGACGATAGCAATATGGGGCAGAATAAAATCGGCCTGAACTTCTCCCTGCCGCTGTATCAAGGCGGGATGGTTAACTCACAGGTAAAACAGGCGCAGTATAACTTCGTCGGCGCAAGCGAACAGCTGGAAAGCGCGCACCGTAGCGTGGTGCAGACCGTACGTTCTTCCTTTAACAATATTAACGCCTCCATCAGCAGCATCAACGCGTATAAACAGGCAGTCGTTTCCGCGCAAAGTTCTTTGGATGCAATGGAAGCCGGTTACTCGGTCGGTACACGTACCATTGTTGACGTACTGGATGCCACCACCACTCTGTATGATGCCAAGCAGCAACTGGCCAACGCGCGTTATACCTATTTGATTAATCAGTTAAATATCAAATATGCGCTCGGTACGCTGAACGAGCAGGATCTGCTCGCGCTTAACAGTACGTTGGGTAAACCTATCCCGACGTCGCCGGAAAGCGTAGCGCCGGAAACGCCAGATCAGGATGCCGCCGCAGACGGTTATAATGCCCATAGCGCCGCGCCGGCAGTACAGCCGACCGCCGCTCGCGCCAACAGCAATAACGGCAATCCATTCCGGCATTGATAAGTTATTCGCTGGCGCTGCGCTTATCAGACCTGTGCCCTTATAGGTCTGGTAAGCGCGGCGCTACCTGTCATGAAGCCGCGCCTGAACGTAAGACAACGTAAAGATCCTGCTATTCCGCCGCATTCTCGCCTTTTCTCGCTTCAATTTCGACCAGTCATCCTCTATTCTGAACGCATGTTGTATTTACCACTGGGTCCTGGAAGACAAATATGAAACGGACAAAATCCATCCATCACGCATCATTTCGCAAAAGCTGGAGCGCGCGGCATTTAACGCCGGTCGCCCTGGCGGTTACGGCTGTTTTTATGCTGGCTGGCTGTGAAAAAAGCGATGAAACCGTATCGCTGTATCAAAACGCTGATGACTGTTCAGCGGCGAATCCGGGCAAAAGCGCGGAGTGTACAACCGCGTATAACAATGCGCTGAAAGAGGCCGAACGTACTGCGCCTAAGTACGCTACACGCGAAGATTGCGTCGCCGAGTTTGGCGAAGGTCAGTGCCAGCAAGCGCCCGCACAGGCTGGCATGGCGCCGGAAAATCAGGCGCAGGCCCAACAATCCAGCGGCAGTTTCTGGATGCCGCTTATGGCAGGTTACATGATGGGGCGTCTGATGGGCGGCGGCGCAGGCTTTGCGCAACAGCCGCTGTTTAGCTCGAAAAACCCGGCCAGCCCTGCATACGGCAAATATACCGATGCGGCAGGTAAAAACTACGGCGCGGCGCAACCGGGCCGGACAATGACCGTACCGAAAACCGCGATGGCGCCGAAACCGGCCACCACAACAACCGTTACCCGCGGCGGTTTTGGCGAATCCGTCGCCAAACAGAGCACCATGCAGCGTAGCGCTGCCGGTACTTCAACACGTTCGATGGGCGGCTGATACGCATGGAAAGAGTCAGTATTACCGAGCGTCCGGACTGGCGCGATAAAGCGACTGAATACGGGTTTAATTTTCACACTATGTATGGTGAACCGTACTGGTGTGAAGACGCTTATTACAAGTTAACGCTCGCCCAGGTGGAAAAACTGGAAGACGTTACCGCCGAGCTGCACCAGATGTGCCTCAAGGTAGTAGAACGCGTCATCGCCAGCGATGAGCTGATGACGAAGTTTCGTATTCCAAAACATACCTGGGGTTTTGTTCGCCAGTCCTGGCAAACGCAACAACCGTCGCTCTATTCCCGCCTCGATCTGGCCTGGGACGGCATCGGCGAGCCTAAGCTGCTCGAAAATAATGCCGACACGCCAACGTCGCTGTATGAAGCGGCGTTTTTCCAGTGGATTTGGCTGGAAGATCAGATCAACGCGGGCAATCTGCCGGAAGGCAGCGATCAGTTTAATAGCCTGCAGGAAAAGCTGATTGAACGCTTTGCTGAACTTCGCGAACAGTACGGTTTTCAGTTGCTGCATCTCACCTGCTGTCGCGATACGGTTGAGGATCGCGGCACCATTCAGTATTTACAGGATTGCGCGGCCGAAGCGGAAATCGCCACCGAATTTCTCTATATCGACGATATTGGTCTGGGGGAAAAAGGCCAATTTACGGATCTGCAGGATCAGGTCATTGCGAACCTGTTCAAGCTCTATCCGTGGGAATTTATGCTGCGCGAGATGTTTTCCACCAAGCTGGAAGATGCCGGCGTGCGCTGGCTGGAACCGGCCTGGAAAAGCATTATCTCCAATAAAGCGTTATTGCCGCTGTTGTGGGAGATGTTCCCGGACCATCCGAATCTGTTGCCTGCGTATTTCGCCGAAGACGAACATCCGCCAATGGATAAATATGTCGTGAAACCGATCTTCTCCCGCGAAGGGGCGAACGTATCGATTATTGAAAACGGTAAAACGATCGAATCCGTGGAAGGCCCGTATGGCGAAGAGGGTATGATCGTGCAACAGTTCTATCCGCTGCCAAAATTCGGCGACAGTTACACCCTGATTGGTAGCTGGCTGATTAACGATCAGCCCGCCGGAATTGGTATCCGTGAAGATCGGGCGCTGATCA
The DNA here is from genome assembly GCF_046548235.1 of Salmonella sp. SAL4457. Lineage (NCBI taxonomy): Bacteria > Pseudomonadati > Pseudomonadota > Gammaproteobacteria > Enterobacterales > Enterobacteriaceae > Salmonella > Salmonella sp. SAL4457. The sequence continues at coordinate 194,974 of NZ_JBGDZO010000002.1, read as the reverse complement.
CCCAGGATCTCTCCCGCTTCTATCCGCATATTTTTGTCGAAGGATAGATTCTCCTGTAAGCCCGATGCGCGTAGCGCCATCGGGCAATCATTCCGCGCCTTATCCGGCCTACCCCACCTGCACCGACAACATACTTATACTGCCCATCTCAATACCGTCGACCGGGATGGTGATAGGTTCCTTGCCGTCCCAGGCGCCAAGTACATACAGCAAAGGCAAAAAGTGCTCCGGCGTCGGGTTCGATAAGGCGCCCCCTTCATGTTGCAGATAATTCACCAGCGGGTGCTGTTCTACCGGCCCCTGCCACGTCAGGTTGGCTTTCACAAAGTCATTAAATGACGCCGCCCAGGGATACGGTATATTGTCACCGTGCCAACGCACAGTCCGCAGGTTATGAACCACATTCCCGCTGGCCACCAGCATCACGCCTTCGTCACGCAGCGTTGCCAGTTTACGGCCCACCTCAAAATGCCATGCCGCCGGTTTGGTACTATCAACACTAAGCTGCACCATCGGGATATCCGCATTCGGGTACATCTTGATCAATACGCCCCAGGAGCCGTGATCAAATCCCCACGCTTCTTTATCGAGCGCGACGGGAACGGGAGCCAACAGTTCAACCAGACGCTGCGCCAGCGCAGGCGATCCAGGGGCCGGATAATGCGTGTCATACAGCGCCTGCGGAAAACCGCCAAAATCATGGAGAGTTTGCGGCCTTTCCATCGCTGTGACGCCAGTCCCACGGGTATACCAGTGCGCCGATACCACCACTATCGCCTGTGGTCGCGGCAGGGCTTCCCCCAATCGCCGCCAGGCGCGGGTATAATCATTATCGTCCAGCACGTTCATCGGGCTGCCATGCCCCAAAAACAATGCTGGCATACACGTTAAAGACATGATGTTATCCTTACAGGAAAGACATTTTGTTAACATCACCATACGCTTTCTTCACAGAGGAAGAACTCAGATAACTATGATGAAGATCATCAGTTATTTTGAAGGTCAGGTTCGGACGGCAAATTGATAAGGAGTAATGGATGTCAGTACCACTTATTCTGACCTTACTGGCGGGCGCTGCCACCTTTATTGGCGCGTTTCTTGGCGTTCTTGGCCAAAAACCGTCTAACCGCGTGCTGGCTTTTTCGCTGGGCTTCGCCGCAGGGATCATGCTGCTCATCTCGCTGATGGAGATGCTGCCCGCCGCGCTTGATACCGAGGGGATGTCGCCTGTACTGGGCTACGGAATGTTTATTATCGGCCTGTTGGGCTACTTCGGGCTGGACCGCCTGCTTCCTCACGCTCATCCGCAGGATCTGGTGCAAAAAAGGCAGCAGCCGCTTCCCGGCTCGATAAAACGCACTGCGATTTTATTGACGCTCGGCATTAGTCTGCACAACTTTCCGGAAGGGATCGCCACCTTTGTCACTGCCAGCAGCAATCTTGAACTGGGTTTCGGCATCGCACTGGCGGTGGCGTTGCACAATATTCCTGAAGGTCTGGCGGTTGCCGGCCCGGTTTATGCCGCGACGGGCTCAAAACGTACCGCGATTTTTTGGGCCGGTATCTCCGGCATGGCGGAAATTCTTGGCGGCGTGCTGGCGTGGCTGATTTTGGGCAGCCTGGTTTCACCGATCGTTATGGCGGCTATCATGGCGGCAGTCGCCGGCATTATGGTAGCGCTCTCCGTCGATGAACTGATGCCGCTGGCAAAAGAGATCGATCCTAACAATAACCCCAGCTATGGCGTGCTTTGCGGTATGTCCATCATGGGGCTCAGTCTCGTCATTTTGCAGACGATAGGTATCGGTTAAGAGAAACGTCGCGCCGGATGCAGGCCTTTAGCCAGGCAACATCCGGCTGCCCGTCAAGGATATGCGCTATTTCTGCTCATTCATCACGCTGTCGCCTTCGCTCGTCTGGCGAAAACGTTTCGTTCGCGCTTCAAGTAATGCATCTCTGTCCTGCCGAAACGCTCTGCAATAACGCTTCATATGGCAAATATACCCTACTACCACCAGAACGATTAATATTATCCAATACCAGGCAATAAACATCCTTTTTACCCTTAAAATTTAACATCACTAAACATTTAACGTTAAAATTTTACATACCCTTATTTTGACGTATTCATATACTGGCATATTTGTGGAACAAATAAATGATTTTGATCATATAAATCAGTGGTGAAACACAATAATGAAAGAGGTATTAAGCAGAAAACAATGTCGATAAGATCACACTTCGTACTAATTTATATTGTTCTTAAAATATCACACTCCTACTATCGACTCACTCAGGCAATTAAAAAATATTGATACAGAATATACTTTAAAATAAGTAACAGCATCATGACTTATATTTAAAGACCAATCATTTACCTCATTTATTATTCATAAAAACATAGTATATTCAGAAGTATTATATTTAGAAGTTGTATATAAGGAGATATATCCATGTTTGACCAATACCGGAAAACAATACTTGCCGGTGCCGTCGCACTGACATGCGGACTCACCGCAGCCAGTACGTTTGCCGCAGGTTTTCAACCGGCACAGCCCGCGGGAAAATTAGGCGCAGTCGTTGTCGATCCTTACGGAAATGCCCCTCTCACCGCGCTGGTGGAATTAGATAGCCATATTATTTCAGACGTTAAAGTTACTGTACATGGCAAAGGGGAAAAAGGCGTTCCTGTTACTTATACCGTTGGGAAAGAGTCTTTAGAAACCTATGACGGTATTCCTATTTTTGGCCTTTATCAGAAATTTGCCAACAACGTCACGGTAGAATATAAAGAAAACGGCAAAGCCATGAAGGATGACTATGTGGTGCAGACGTCCGCCATCGTCAACCATTATATGGATAACCGTTCTATTTCAGATCTCCAGCAAACGAAAGTTATTAAAGTCGCGCCAGGATTTGAAGATCGCCTTTATCTGGTAAATACCCATACCTTTACGCCGCAGGGCGCTGAATTTCACTGGCACGGCGAAAAAGATAAAAATGCGGGCATTCTTGATGCCGGTCCGGCGGGCGGTGCTTTGCCTTTCGATATCGCCCCTTATACGTTTGTGGTCGACACCCAGGGTGAATACCGCTGGTGGCTGGATCAAGATACCTTCTACGACGGCCACGATATGAATATCAACAAACGCGGCTACCTGATGGGTATTCGTGAAACGCCTCGCGGCACCTTTACCGCGGTGCAGGGCCAACACTGGTACGAGTTTGACATGATGGGGCAAATTCTTGCCGATCACAAACTGCCGCGCGGGTTCCTGGATGCGTCTCATGAATCCATCGAAACCGTGAACGGCACCGTACTGCTGCGCGTCGGCAAACGCGATTACCGCAAAGAAGACGGCATACATGTTCATACGATTCGTGACCAAATCATTGAGGTTGATAAGTCTGGCCGCGTAGTAGACGTTTGGGATTTAACCAAAATCCTCGACCCTATGCGTGATGCGCTGCTCGGCGCGCTGGATGCGGGCGCAGTATGCGTGAACGTCGATCTGGCCCATGCCGGACAGCAGGCGAAACTCGAACCGGATACGCCGTATGGCGATGCGCTTGGCGTTGGTGCCGGTCGTAACTGGGCGCACGTCAACTCTATCGCTTATGACGCGAAAGACGACTCCATCATCCTTTCTTCCCGCCATCAGGGTATTGTAAAAATTGGTCGCGATAAGCAGGTGAAATGGATACTGGCACCGTCTAAAGGCTGGAATAAGCAGCTAGCCAGTAAATTGCTGAAACCGGTAGACGATCATGGTAAGCCGTTGACCTGTGACGAAAACGGCAAGTGTAAGGACACCGATTTCGATTTCACCTATACCCAACATACGGCATGGCTTTCCAGCAAAGGCACGTTAACGGTCTTTGATAACGGCGATGGTCGCGGCCTGGAGCAACCGGCTCTACCGACCATGAAATATTCCCGTTTTGTCGAATATAAGATCGATGAGAAGAAAGGCACCGTACAACAAGTTTGGGAATACGGTAAAGAACGTGGATATGATTTCTATAGTCCTATTACCTCGGTTGTTGAATATCAAAAAGACCGCGACACCATGTTCGGCTTTGGCGGTTCTATTAACCTGTTCGACGTTGGTAAACCCACAGTCGGCAAACTGAATGAGATTGACTATAAAACGAAAGAAGTGAAAGTTGAAATTGATGTGCTGTCGGATAAACCCAACCAGACTCACTATCGTGCATTACTGGTTCATCCAACGCAAATGTTTAAATAAATAACGGGAAGGAATTAATATGTCATCTAAATGGATTACCTCTTTATTTAAAAGCGTAGTATTAACCGCGGCATTGGTCACTCCTTTTGCGGCATCGGCTTTTACCGAGGGCACAGATTATATGGTTCTGGAGAAACCGATTCCTAATGCGGATAAAACGCTGATTAAGGTATTTAGCTATGCCTGCCCTTTCTGCTACAAATATGACAAAGCCGTAACAGGTCCGGTTTCTGATAAAGTCGCCGATCTCGTTACGTTCACCCCGTTCCACCTGGAAACAAAAGGCGAATATGGCAAACAGGCCAGCGAAGTATTTGCAGTCCTGATCGCCAAAGATAAAGCTGCCGGGATTTCGTTATTTGATGCTAAATCACAATTCAAAAAAGCGAAGTTTGCCTGGTATACGGCTTACCATGATAAGAAAGAGCGCTGGTCAGATGGGAAAGATCCGGCGGCATTTATTAAAACCGGGCTGGACGCCGCAGGCATGAGCCAGGCTGATTTTGAAGCGGCGCTGAAAGATCCTGCCGTTCAGGAGACTCTGGAAAAATGGAAAGCCGCCTATGACGTTGCCAAAATTCAGGGTGTTCCGGCTTACGTCGTCAACGGCAAGTACCTTATCTATACCAAAAACATCAAATCCATCGATTCTATGGCTGAACTCGTTCGGGAACTGGCCACTAAAAAATAAGCAGGGAAACGATTATGGATTTTATTAAGGGATTATGGCGAGACCTACGCGCAAGACCAGTAGATACGCTGGTGAGATGGCAGGAACAGCGCTTTCTGTGGCTGTTAATGGCCATCGCGATGGGAGGGTTAATTATCCTGGCGCACTCGTTCTTCCAAATCTATCTCTACATGGCGCCGTGCGAACAGTGTGTTTACATTCGTTACGCGATGTTTGTGATGGTAATTGGCGGGGTGATTGCGGCGATAAATCCCAAAAATATCGTGCTGAAGCTGATTGGCTGTATCGCGGCGTTTTATGGCAGCATTATGGGCATTAAGTTTTCTATTAAGCTTAATGGTATCCATCATGCGGTACATAATGCGGACCCCGATTCACTTTTTGGCGTGCAAGGATGTTCGACTGACCCTACCTTTCCTTTCAACTTACCGTTGGCGGAATGGGCACCGGAGTGGTTTAAACCTACCGGAGACTGCGGTTATGACGCGCCTATCGTCCCTGATGGCGTAACGCTCAGTAGCGTACAGCAGTGGTTTGTCGATCTCTACCAGCAGTCCGAAGGCTGGTATCTGCTTCCGCCCTGGCACTTTATGAACATGGCGCAGGCATGTATGTTGGCCTTTGGGTTGTGCCTGATTCTGCTGCTGGTGATGAGCGGCGCCTGGGCATTGAAACTGGCCAGAGGAAAATAACCTGAATAGATAAACCAAAGCAGAGGTCTGCATTCAGGCCTCTGCTTTTCTCACAATAATTTTACCATTCAGCTTATTCGTCGTTCTTTGAAACTGAACGATATGGCACCGAAGGAATACAAAAAAGCCGATGACATCTCATCGGCTTTTTTCAACCATGATCCGTTCGATCAGCTGGCTTTGCGCTCATGCGCCTGGCGGTAAGCCACCAGATCTTCAATCGTGACCACCGCCATATTATGCTGGCCTGCAAACGCGATACACTCCGGCGCGCGCGCCATCGTCCCATCGTCGTTAGTCAACTCGCACAGTACACCTGCAGGTTTAAAACCGGCCAGCGTCATCAGATCGATGGTCGCCTCCGTATGACCGCCGCGCGTCAGCACGCCGCCCGCCTGAGCGCGCAGTGGGAAAACGTGCCCCGGACGGTTAAGATCGGACGGTTTTGCGCCATCCTTAATTGCCGCGCGCACCGTAGTGACACGGTCAGCGGCGGAAACGCCGGTGGTCACGCCTTCTGCGGCTTCAATGGTCACGGTAAAACCGGTACCGTAGGCGCTGGTGTTGTTTTCCACCATCATTGGCAAGTCGAGCTGCTTACGACGATCTTCAGTAATACACAGGCAAACAATACCGCTACCGTGACGAATGGTTAACGCCATCTGTTCTACGGTCATCGTCTCTGCGGGGAAAATCATATCGCCTTCGTTTTCACGATCTTCATCATCAAGCACCATCACACCGCGTCCTTCACGCAGCGCATCCAGTGCAAGTTCAACACGTTCAAAAGGCGTACCAAAAGAGGAAAGTAGCGTCTGATTCATGGTAAAAAAACCTCATTAACATTATGGTTACCAGAATCAGGGCAGTCTTAGGAGTGCCGACAAGCGGCAAAAAAATAACGTGAGCGGGTCCATGCCCGACTGGATCGTTACCCTCTCCCATCCGGACTTTAACCGTCGGCCCCGGAATTACACCGGATCTGCTGACCTTTTCGCTATGGCAAAAAGCGCTCGCGGGCTTTCAACCTGCTCTCCGCATTCCGTCACGGCGCGCCGTGATGAGAAATGCGTTAAACATCGCTGATTTACCGCCGGTGGGGAATTTCGCCCCGCCCTGAGAATAAGCGGGTTAACTATAACGCTATTGATTACCTTCATCAACGCCTTTACTCCGTATGACGTCACACAATTCTGGTTTATGGCGTCCACATATCGCACTACAATAAGAGTTAACACTTACCAGTTCAGGGAAACCACAATGATTGACCCGAAAAAAATTGAGCAAATCGCACGCCAGGTTCATGAGTCAATGCCGAAAGGTATTCGCGAGTTCGGGGAAGATATCGAGAAAAAAATCCGTCAAACGCTGCAATCTCAGCTGACGCGTCTCGATCTGGTGAGCCGCGAAGAGTTTGATGTCCAGACTCAGGTCTTGCTGCGCACCCGGGAAAAACTGGCGCTGCTGGAGCAACGCCTCAGCGAACTGGAAGCTCGCGACAAGCCTGAAGAAGTAAAACCTGCGCCCGCCATTCCGCCAGTCGATCCACAAGAGTAAAAACGTGAACGGGCCTGACGGCCCGCTCATATAAGATCTGAATAATGCCCTGCGCCTGTATAAGGGAGCCTGCATTAGTGTTCTAATTCTAACCTTTTCGCCTGAGTCGCCTGCTGGCAGTAAAGCGCGTAACGCTTGCAAAACCAGTCGCGGTGCTCCTCGTCCATATTGCCGGTTACCGCCTGGATATCAACAGGACGCCCCTCCGCCTGCATTCTGGCAAAACTGCGCGCCAGAAAATCAAAATTATTTAGTGAATAGACGTTATTGTTGTTCATCAGCATACCCTCCAGTTATTGAATTCTGTTAAGGCTATATGCTTTTTCTAATTTCAGTATTTCCCTATATGTACGGCGGTTTTATACATAACGTGCGCAAATTTAATGCGCAAAATCACAATATTCACCAAAGATAACGACGGATAAATCGCTTTTCGGACTTAAGGAGATATGGGTCACATGATATTGTAACGCAATGAAATAACAAGCATGAAAATTATCACGCGAACACCCTTCTGAAGGCGGCGACAAGGATAGAAAATATGACCTTATTTGCGGAGTATAACAGCCCCTATCTGTTTGCCATCGCGTTCGTTTTCTTTATCGGCGTGCTGGAGATGATTTCGCTGATTTTTGGCCACTTTCTTTCAGGCGCGCTCGACGCCCATCTCGATCATTATGACGCCCTGTCATCCGGCCCTGCGGGCCAGGCGCTTCATTATCTGAATATTGGACGCGTTCCCGCCCTGGTCGTCCTCTGTCTATTGGCCGGTTATTTCGGCCTCTTCGGTATCCTCATCCAGCATGGCGGGATCATGCTCTGGCAAGCGCCGCTCAGCAATCTGCTGCTGGTCCCGTTGAGCATTGTCCTGTCGGTCTTTGCCGTGCATTACAGCGGAAAAATCCTCGCGCCCTGGCTACCCAGAGATGAAAGCTCCGCCCTCCGGGAAGAGGAATTTATCGGCGGCATGGCGATTATTACCGGCCACGCCGCCGTCGCCGGTACACCTTGCGAAGGAAAATTTACCGATAAGTTCGGCCAGATTCACTATTTACTGCTGGAACCCGAAAAGGGAAAAGAATTTAAAAAAGGAGACAAGGTGCTGATTGTCTGCCGACTTTCCGCAACGCGTTATTTGGCTGAGCGTACCTTCTATGTTTAATTGAGAGGAACTTACATAATGGATGATGTTTTTGGCATATTGCCATCATGGATGTTTACCGCCATCGTTGCGGTTATCGTCTTACTAATTATCGGGATCATTTTTGCTCGCCTCTATCGCCGCGCATCTGCGGAACAGGCATTTGTCCGTACCGGGCTTGGCGGGCAAAAAGTGGTGATGAGCGGCGGCGCTATTGTGATGCCAATCTTTCACGAAATTATTCCGATCAATATGAATACCCTAAAACTTGAAGTCAGCCGTGCTACCGTCGACAGCCTGATCACCAAAGATCGTATGCGCGTTGACGTGGTCGTTGCTTTCTTCGTGCGTGTAAAACCCTCTGTTGAAGGTATTGCCACCGCCGCACAAACGCTTGGCCAGCGAACGCTGTCGCCGGAAGATCTTCGTATGCTGGTTGAGGATAAATTCGTTGACGCCTTACGCGCTACCGCGGCCCAGATGACGATGCATGAGCTACAGGATACGCGTGAAAACTTCGTTCAGGGCGTACAAAACACCGTTGCGGAAGATTTGTCGAAAAACGGTCTGGAGCTGGAAAGCGTCTCCTTAACCAACTTTAACCAAACGTCCAAAGAACATTTCAACCCAAACAACGCCTTTGATGCCGAAGGTCTGACGAAACTGACGCAGGAAACCGAACGCCGCCGTCGTGAACGTAATGAAGTGGAACAGGATGTGGAAGTGGCGGTGCGCGAAAAGAACCGCGACGCGCTTGAACGCAAGCTGGAAATCGAGCAGCAAGAAGCCTTTATGACTCTGGAGCAGGAGCAACAGGTTAAAACCCGCACCGCCGAACAAAACGCCAAAATTGCCGCTTTTGAGGCCGAGCGCCATCGTGAAGCAGAACAGACGCGTATTCTTGCTGAGCGGCAGATCCAGGAGACGGAGATCGAACGTGAGCAAGCAGTACGGTCCAGGAAAGTTGAGGCCGAGCGTGAAGTACGTATTAAAGAGATCGAACAGCAACAGGTGACAGAAATCGCCAACCAGACGAAATCTATCGCCATTGCCGCCAAATCCGAGCAGCAATCGCAAGCGGAAGCGCGCGCCAACGACGCGCTGGCCGATGCGGTTCGCGCCCAGCAAAACGTAGAAACCACCCGCCAGACCGCCGAAGCGGATCGCGCCAAGCAGGTCGCTCTGATCGCCGCGGCGCAGGATGCGGAAACCAAAGCGGTCGAACTGACCGTTCGGGCAAAAGCAGAGAAAGAAGCGGCAGAATTGCAAGCCGCCGCCATCATCGAACTGGCGGAAGCAACGCGTAAAAAAGGTCTGGCGGAAGCCGAAGCGCAACGGGCGCTGAATGACGCTATCAACGTGCTTTCTGACGAACAAACCAGCCTCAAATTTAAACTAGCGCTCTTACAATCGTTGCCTGCTGTTATTGAGAAGTCTGTTGAACCGATGAAATCCATCGACGGCATTAAGATTATTCAGGTCGATGGCCTCAATCGCAGCGCGACGGCGGGCGACGTCGCCGCTGGCGGCGCTAACGGGGGAAACCTGGCGGAACAAGCCTTATCTGCCGCGCTCACCTATCGTACCCAGGCACCGCTGATCGATTCGCTGTTAAACGAGATTGGCATCGCTGGCGGCTCGCTAAAGGCGCTGACCACGCCGTTGGTTTCATCGGCAACGGATGAGATTAATCGCGAAACAACGGTAAAAGAGCAATAACCCCCCGCCATATCTCCTGTCCCTGGTCATAAGACCGGGGATTTTTTTATCTTTTTTCCACCTTGTCTGTACAAAGCGTTATGACCAGCAGGCCGTTTTGCTTGTGCGATCCAGTAACGCAAAATCGGCGGGAGAAAGCCCTTGCGCCAGACAGGCCACTCACCAACAATCGCGATGTCAGCAAGGGGCTGAAACGGGAAAGCCCCTCCCGAGGAAGGGGCTTTAATAAGGAAAGGGTTATGATGCACCAGGTCATCATACTGATTGTTCTGTTACTGATAAGTTTCGCAGCTTACTAACAGACAATCAGAGGGGGGAGAGATCCCCTCTCACCCTTATTCCTTTACTTTAGGTCGAAAAAAAAGCAGCGTCAACCGCGAGATACGCGTCGAAACAAAATGTCCGACGCGCCTTCAAAATCAGCGCCCGCAGCGTCTGTAACGCCTGATGACGCGGTTTTACTTCTCGCTCTCGGTCTGGATCTTTTTGATGATATTGGTCGTGGAACAACCATCTTCGAAGTTCAGCACCATGACTTCGCCGCCGTTGGCCCAGACCTCTTCGCTGCCCGCAATCTCTTCCGGCTTATAGTCGCCGCCTTTTACCAGCAGATCCGGCAGAATACCGGCAATCAGTCGTTGCGGCGTATCCTCTTCAAAAGAGACAACCCAGTCGACTGACTCCAGCGCGCCCAGCACGATCATACGCTGTTCGAGCGGATTAACCGGACGGCTTTCGCCTTTCAGACGTTTAGTCGAGGCGTCACTATTGACCGCAACAATCAGGCGGTCGCCCAGTTTGCGCGCGTTCGCCAGATAAGAGACGTGGCCCGCGTGCAGAATATCGAAAACGCCGTTGGTCATAACCACTTTCTCGCCACGCTTACGCGCGCTGGCGACGGCCTGTCTCAACTCCTCTTCGGTCATGACGCCGAAGCCGGTATCCGCGCGTCCGCGCACTGCGTTTTCCAGCTCAATAGGGGAAACCGTTGACGTCCCGAGTTTACCTACCACTACGCCCGCCGCCGCATTGGCGAAATAACACGCCTCCTCCAGGGTATTTCCCGCCGCCAGCGTCGCCGCCAGCACGCCGATCACCGTATCGCCCGCACCGGTAACATCATAAACTTCCTGCGCCTGCGTCGGCATATGTAGCGGCGCTTTATTCGGTTGCAGCAGCGTCATTCCCTGTTCGGAACGCGTGACCAACAGCGCGGAAAGGTCGTAATCGGCAATGAGCTTCATGCCGCGTTCAACCAGTTCGTCTTCGCTTTTACATTTCCCCGCAACCGCCTCGAATTCAGAAAGGTTTGGCGTCAGCAGCGTGGCGCCGCGGTAACGTTCAAAATCCGTTCCTTTCGGATCGATGAGCACCGGCACGCCCGCCTGGCGCGCCAGGGAAATCATAGTCTGCACGCTGGTCAGAGCGCCTTTGGCATAATCGGACAATACCAGCGCGCCGATCGATCCCAGCGCCTGGTTGATACGCTCATGCAACGGCTGCGGGTCCACGCCCTCAAAGCCTTCTTCAAAATCAAGACGAATGAGCTGCTGATTACGTGATAGCACGCGCAGTTTGGTAATCGTCGGATGCGTCGGCACAGAAACGAAGTCGCACTTCACATTGACCTCTGCCAACGTTTTGCTCAGCGCGCGCGCGGCGTCATCAATACCCGTCAGGCCGACCAGACGGGCGTTCGCTCCCAGAGACGCAATGTTCATCGCCACGTTCGCCGCGCCGCCCGGGCGTTCCTCAACGGTATTTACCTTAACCACGGGCACCGGCGCTTCCGGTGAAATACGGCAAGTGGGGCCATACCAATAGCGATCCAGCATTACATCACCCACAACCATGACGCCTGCACGTTCAAACGCTGGCAGATTTACTTTCATTCCTGTCTCCTGAGAGATTCAAAATTTGCGCGCGATAATAGCATAATTCAAACGGCTACCAGCCACTTCCGCCAGCTTGCCTGCACCAGCGCGCGCTCTTTGCTAAAACACGTCTGCGCCACATGACCGGGAAGCTCCTGCAACGCCAGGTGGTGCAGTTCATCACGCAGTGTGGTGTAGGCTACCGTCAGCGCCTGCGCTTCGTGTTCATCCATAATGCCGTTTTGCGCCAGAAGCTCCAGGATGCGCACGTTATCAGACCAGCGCGTTAATTTAGGTTTTTCATGAGCGTAGCGCAGTACCAGATATTGCGCGATAAACTCAATATCCGTAATACCGCCTTCATCAGCTTTAATATCAAAACGATCACGATGCTTATTGCCGAGATGCGCCCGCATTTTCTCGCGCATTTCACGCACTTCAGTCTGCAATGTCTTGCCGTCGCGCGCCGTCGTCATGATAGTGCGGCGTACCGCATCAAACTGTGAGGTAAGCTGCGGGTCGCCATATACCACGCGAGCGCGTACCAACGCCTGATGTTCCCAGGTCCAGGCTTCATGCTGCTGATAATCGGCAAACGCGTCCGCTGAAGTCACCAGCATTCCCGCCGCGCCAGAGGGGCGTAGACGCGCATCCACCTCATACAAAATGCCGGAGGAGGTGCGCGTACTGAACAGATGCATAATGCGCTGCGCCAGGCGCAGATAAAACTGCCGCCCGTCGATTTCGCGTTCGCCGTTGGTCATGACGTCCATCGGACAGTCATGCAGGAAGATGAGATCCAGATCGGAACTGTAGCCCAGCTCCCATCCGCCCAATTTGCCATAACCGACAACCGCAAACCCCCGCCCCTGGCGTTCGTCCAGATGCGCTGGCTGACCATAACGCGCAACCATTTGCGTCCACGCCTGCTGCACCACAGCATCAATCATCGCCTCCGCCAGCCATGTGAGGTGATCGCTCACTTTCATCACCGGCAGCGTACCGGCAATATCCGCCGCCGCAATCCGCAAAAGCTGTGCCTGTTTAAACTGGCGTAATGCCTCCAGTTGTTGCTCTTCGTCCTCTTCCGGCACGCGCAGTAAATATTGACGTAATTCGTCGCGGTAAGCGTCGGTAGCCGTCGGCTGATAAAGCGTGCCGGGGTCGAGCAGTTCATCAAGCAACAACGGATAACGCGCCAGTTGGCTCGCTATCATTGGCGAAGCGGCGCAGAGCATAATCAGGTGTTTCAGCGCGCCGGGAAATTCGCTCAGCAGCTCCAGATAGGTGGTGCGAGTGACAATCCCCGCCAGCAACGGCGTTATCCGCGATAGCGTAACAGCGGCGTCTTCGCGAGAACAGACATCAGCAAGCAGGTGCGGCATCAGTTGGTCCAGCACTTGCCGCCCGCGCGGGCCGATAGGGCGTTTATCCAGTTCCTTACGGAAGTCAGCGATGAGGGTCAGAACTTGTCGCCGATCCTCATCGGCTAAATGCGCCAGCACTGGCGTCGAATCATCCTCCTGTAGCGCATCCTGCCATACTTCACGCCACGGCTCTGAACGCTCTTCTTCCTGCGGGGTATCGGCTTCATCATCGCCAATTAATTCGTTGAATACGCGGCGTACATTAGCCATATGATCCGTCAGTTCGCCAACAAGCTGCGGCCAGTTCTCCGCCTTCATTCCCCAGGCCAGCCGCGCCCGATTCAGATCGTCGGCAGGCAACGTTTGCGTCTGTTCGTCATTGATGCTTTGCAGCAGATTCTCCAGACGACGTAGAAAAAGATAGGCCACGCGCAGTTGCGCCACGTCATTCTCAGGCAGCAAATGCAGCGCAGCGATAGCATCCAACGTCGGCAGTAACGAACGCGACTGTAGCGACGGCTCGCGCCCGCCGCGGATGAGCTGGAATACCTGCACGATAAACTCAATTTCACGAATACCGCCCGCGCCAAGTTTAATGTTGTCTTTCAAACCGCGGCGTCGCACTTCGCGGGCGATCATCCCTTTCATATTGCGTAGCGACTGGATGACGCTGAAATCGATATAGCGGCGGAAAACGAAAGGCCGCAGCATGGCGCGTAATTCACGAGACCAGGCGTCGTCGTTATCGCCCATTAGCCGCGCTTTCACCATGGCGTAGCGTTCCCAGTCGCGTCCTTGCTCCTGATAGTAATCCTCCAGCGCGGCAAAACTCAGTACCAGCGGGCCGCTGTCGCCAAACGGTCGCAGGCGCATGTCCACCCGATAGACAAAACCATCCATTGTGGGCTGATCCAGCGCTTTGATCAGCCGCTGCCCGAGACGCGTAAAAAACTGGGCGTTATCGAGTTCACGACGCCCGCCCCGGGTCTCGCCATGTTCCGGCCAGGCGAAAATCAGATCGATATCAGACGAAAAATTCAGTTCGCCGCCGCCCAGCTTGCCCATGCCTAAAATCAACAGCGGCTGCGGAACGCCCTGCGGGTTACAGGGGGTTCCCCATTCGCGGCAACAGGCGGCATACAGCCAGTCGCGGGCCCCCACAATGAGCGTCTCCGCCAGATGGCTCAACTGTTGTAAAATAGTCTCATCGTCCACCAGCGACAGCGTCTGCGCCCAGGCGATGCGTACCATGATGCGACGACGAAAAAACCTCAGTTCACGCATCAGCGAGGCGTCGTCACAGACACCTGCCAACGCCTCCTGTAACCAGCCAGCATAATGTCGCCATTCATCAGCCTGCGGCGATGCGGATTCCAGTTCGGCAAGCCACTCCGGATGCGCTATCACGCTATCCAGCGCAAAATCGCTAAATGTAAGTACTGACTTCGCCTGCACGCTAAGCGATGTCTCAGTAAATCCTTCTGGTAGGCGCTCAACAACGGTCTGCCAGTACTGCGATAAGGGTGAAGAGAGCGGCGTCATTTAGGGGATATCCTTTAAATAATGCCAGATGGCGGCGTTTCGCCTGATCCGGCCTACAAGTCCGCATACCGTAAGCCTGATAAGCGCAGCGTCATCAGGCGCTTTCTACGGTTCTGATTATCGTTTTCCGCTGTGCAACCAGAACGGCTGCTGGTTAATGGCCTCATTACGGAAATGTTCAATTTCAATACGTTGTCCGGTAAGAATGGCGTGACGCAATCCCTGCCAGTTTTCCAGCCATGCCTGCGCGACCATCGCATCATAATACCCGGCCAGCAGTAAAACGCTGTCGATATCGCGAGTCAAACGCGGCAACTGGTCGCGATACTTATCACCCAGCGGTTGTCCAAAAACTTTTTTTAATTCAGCAGCATGACGAGAAAGATGAATGTCGGCGAAACGCTTAAAAGAATCGGCCATTTTGGCCTGCGCCTTCGCGTCCAGAAATGGCTGCCAGGCTTTCGTCACCAGCCATTCCGTCAATGCCAGTTTCGCCATCGCCGTTTGCGTACTATAAACGGCTGTGACGGCGGACACCGCGGATGTCATCGTCGCTTCCGCCTGGGTAAGTAGATCACGTAAGTGAGCGCTCGCTTTACGTGGAACAATGCCACCAAAAAGCATTAAGGCATGGCGCACTAATCCCATAGCATCCAGCACATGTTCTTTCGCCGACTCGTCGCCGCGCAGCCAGAGCTCTTCATGGTACTGCCACTGTGACAACGCCAGATCCAGCGAGACCTCCAGCCCTTGCTCTACCGTGGCTTTCGCGGCAGTCCGCAGAATTGCCGTTGGTGTATTCTCTCGCGGCGCATTCCCCTGCGCCAGGTGATAACCTCGCGCCGCCTTACTCAGACTGCCCTGACGCAAACCGGTTTGCGACAGCAGTTGCTTCGCCAGTTTTAACACGGCGCGCGTATCGCCGCGAAGCAACTCAAGCTCCAGCTCACAAATCGGTTCGGCAAACTCGCCCGCTTTTACGTCGCCGAGATCGAGCGCAATTTCAATCCTGCTGCCGTCAACGTCCAGACACCATTTTTCCCGGTAAAAATCGGTACTGAACAGCGGCTGTACGCTTGATGCCAGGCCGGCGGGCAGGTTGCCATCCGGCCAGACCTCCGCCGGAAGTTGCATCAGATCCAGCACGGGTTCGCTTAGCGCGACATTGTATTCGGGTCGCTGGTGCAGCCCCCCCGTTACCCGGCCGGCAATTTTCATGGTCATTTCATAGCGCCCATTTTCACCACGAATACGCAGCCCCATATCATGGCGGCGTAGCCAGTTATCAGGCGTTTCGAAGTAGATATTCAGCAACTGGCTGGGCGCATGATGCTCGCCGCCGAGCGTATGAAGATGATTTCGCAGCGCATCTACGGCGTCGTGATTGACGATAAACTTTAATTCGATTTCCTGAGCCATGGCCTTGTACTTATGGGTTATGTCACATCTGGGAAGATTCTTGGCGAACTTACCCGCATTATTTTTGTCAGTAGATAGTATTTTGCGCCAAATTGCCATGCAACGAGCAATTTGACGGGCGTAAAAGTTTGACGTAGCGGCAAAGGCGACACAGATGATTCCGATTGATGTCGACTACTTTGCGTAGCGACACTGATGCCGTTACTATCGTTCCACTTTCTCTGACAATAACGACAGCCTGATGCCAAAATTACGCCTGATTGGACTAACTTTACTTGCGCTTAGCGCCACCGCCGTCTCTCATGCTGAAGAGACGCGTTACGTTTCTGATGAACTGAATACCTGGGTCCGCAGCGGTCCGGGAGATAATTATCGCCTTGTGGGTACCGTCAACGCCGGCGAGGAAGTCACGCTCTTACAGAGCGATGCCAACTATGGTCAAATTAAAGACAGTTCTGGTCGTACTGCCTGGATACCGTTAAAAGAACTGAATACCACGCCAAGCCTGCGTACCCGCGTGCCGGATCTGGAAAATCAGGTCAAAACGTTAACCGATAAACTCAACAATATTGATACCACGTGGAATCAGCGCACCGCCGATATGCAGCAGAAAGTGGCGCAAAGCGACAGCATCATCAACGGGCTAAAAGAAGAGAACCAGAAGCTGAAAAACGAGCTGATTGTCGCGCAGAAAAAAGTTAGCGCCGCGAATCTGCAACTGGATGACAAACAGCGCACCATTATTATGCAGTGGTTTATGTATGGCGGCGGCGTATTGGGTATTGGCTTGCTGTTAGGGCTGGTGCTGCCGCATATGATCCCAAGCCGTAAACGCAAAGACCGCTGGATGAACTAAATCGCCTTCTCTGCGGCACTGTCTTATCATTAGAGGATGATCGTTTTTAAAAGGAAAGTGGCGTGAAGATTTATCTGGTCGGTGGTGCGGTTCGGGATGCGTTGTTAGGGCTACCGGTTAAAGATAAAGATTGGGTCGTTGTCGGCGCCACGCCGCAGGAGATGCTTGATGCGGGCTACCAGCAGGTAGGCCGTGATTTTCCTGTGTTTCTCCACCCGCAAACTCACGAAGAATATGCGCTGGCGCGTACCGAGCGTAAATCCGGTTCCGGCTACACGGGCTTCACCTGTTATGCCGCGCCGGACGTTACCCTGGAAGCCGACCTCCAGCGTCGCGATCTGACCATTAATGCTCTGGCGCGCGACGATGACGGCCAGATTATCGACCCTTACCACGGGCGCCGGGATCTGGAGGCGCGTCTACTGCGACATGTCTCTCCCGCGTTTGGCGAAGATCCCTTGCGCGTATTGCGCGTGGCGCGTTTTGCCGCCCGTTACGCTCATCTTAGTTTCCGTATCGCCGATGAAACACTGGCGCTAATGCGCGAAATGACCGCGGCAGGCGAGCTGGAACATCTGACGCCGGAACGGGTATGGAAAGAGACGGAAAATGCGCTTACCACCCGCAATCCGCAGGTTTACTTCCAGGTATTGCGCGACTGCGGCGCCCTGCGCGTCCTGTTTCCGGAAATCGACGCGCTGTTTGGCGTACCCGCGCCGGCAAAGTGGCATCCGGAAATTGATACCGGAGTTCATACGCTGATGACGCTGTCGATGGCCGCCATGCTCAGTCCGCAGCTTGATGTCCGTTTCGCCACGCTTTGTCATGATCTGGGCAAAGGCTTAACGCCGAAAAACCTCTGGCCGCGCCATCATGGTCACGGCCCGGCGGGCGTGAAACTGGTCGAACAGTTATGCCAGCGTTTGCGCGTCCCCAATGACCTGCGTGATTTAGCTAAACTGGTCGCCGAATACCACGATCTGATCCACACCTTTCCGATACTCCAGCCGAAAACGATCGTTAAGCTGTTTGACGCCATTGATGCATGGCGTAAACCGCAGCGCGTCGAGCAGATTGCGCTGACCAGCGAAGCCGATGTCCGTGGACGTACCGGCTTTGAAGCATCGGATTACCCGCAGGGGCGCTGGCTGCGCGAAGCCTGGCAGGTGGCCCAAGCGGTACCGACGAAAGAGGTGGTGGAGGCCGGATTTAAGGGCATTGAGATTCGCGAGGAACTGACGAAGCGACGAATTGCAGCGGTCGCCAACTGGAAAGAGAAGCGCTGCCCGAACCCCGCCAGCTAAACGCCATCCGGCACGATAAATTGCCTGATGGCGCTGCGCTTATCAGACCGACAAAACAGTTAGGCCGGACAAGGCGGTACGCCGCCATCCGGCACGGTCAATCATCAGAAGAAGACGACGTAAACGGCAGCCGCCACCACAAAGCGGTAAATCGCAAACGGAATAAACGAGATACGCTTAATCAGTTGCAGGAAAGTCTTGATGGCGATCAGCGCCACCACAAACGCCGTCACAAAGCCCACCGCGAACATCGGAATATCCGCTGCGGTCAGGAATGACCAACTTTTGTAGAGATCCAGAACCGTTGCGCCCATCATCATCGGCACAGCCAGTAAGAACGAGAACTCAGAGGCGGCGTAACGGCTGACGCCCATCAGCATCCCACCGGAAATGGTCGCTCCGGAACGCGAGAAGCCCGGCCACAGCGCCAGACACTGGAAACAGCCAATCATAAACGCCTGACGATACGTCATATCATCCAGCCCCGGCGCGCGCGGTTCTTTCGGCTTCAGGCACTCGGCGGCAATCAGCAACAGACCGCCTACCACCAGCGCGTACATCACGTTAATTGGGTTAAATAGCGACTTGATCGTGTCATGAAAGACTAACCCCAGCACCACCGCCGGAATCATGCCCAGCAGGATGTGAATCAACGTTAATCGACCTTTACTTTCACCTTCACGCTGTAGCGGGCGGCCAAAGTGAATACCGATGAGGCCAAACAACCGCCGCCAGAACATCACCACGACCGCCAGAATAGATCCAAGTTGAATCACCACTTCGAATGTCTTGGCCGTATCGCCTTCAAACCCCAGCAGATGACCCACAATAATCATATGGCCCGTGCTGGATACCGGCAAAAACTCCGTCAATCCTTCGACCACACCCAAAATTGCCGCTATCAGCAGCGAGTGCATATCGCTCATCAATAAACCCCTAAAATGAAAAACACTGCAAAAATGGATCTCGCGTTAAGACCCCATATATAACCGTTTGGTTTAAAAAATATAAAATTATTTATTTTTATTTCAGATTATTGCCACGCTCAATAATTACCCCTACGTTCGCCGCGCGCGCGACGGCGCCAGGCTTGCTCAGTTTGATGCGAACCCACGGAGAATTGAATCGGCTAAGCAGTAGATCCGCCACCTCTTCCGCCACACGCTCGACCAGAGCAAAACGCCCGCCTTCAACATGATTTATCACCGTGTCGGCGATATCCGCGTAACTTAGACAATCTGCGACATCATCGCTTTTCGCCGACTTGCGGTTATCCCATGCCATTTCGATATCGAACACCAGTTTTTGCTCGATAGTCTGTTCCCAGTCGTAAACACCGATAGTGGTGATTACCGAAAGTTGCTCTATAAATACAATATCCATCACGACCTGCCTGCTTTTTGGCTAACCCGGATACCACTTCCGGCGAAATGTGCGTATTATCCACAGAAATAGTAAATAAAACGACACTTTCAATACGGAACAGCTTATGAGTGCAATCGCGCCTGGAATGATCCTCTTCGCGTACCTCTGCGGCTCAATTTCCAGTGCCATTCTGGTTTGCCGCATCGCCGGGCTGCCCGATCCGCGAGAAAGCGGCTCCGGCAACCCGGGCGCGACGAACGTATTACGAATCGGTGGCAAGGGAGCGGCTGTCGCGGTACTTATTTTTGACATCCTTAAAGGCATGTTGCCCGTCTGGGGCGCGTATGCGTTAGGCGTTACCCCTTTCTGGCTTGGGCTTATCGCTATCGCCGCCTGTCTGGGGCATATCTGGCCGGTCTTTTTTGGCTTTAAAGGCGGGAAAGGCGTAGCAACCGCGTTTGGCGCCATTGCGCCCATCGGCTGGGATTTAACCGGCGTCATGGCTGGCACCTGGCTGCTGACGGTCCTGTTAAGCGGTTATTCATCGTTAGGGGCGATTGTCAGCGCCTTGATTGCGCCGTTTTACGTCTGGTGGTTTAAACCGCAGTTCACCTTCCCGGTGTCGATGCTGTCATGTCTCATTTTGCTGCGCCATCATGACAACATCCAGCGTCTGTGGCGTCGCCAGGAGACGAAAATCTGGACGAAGCTAAAAAAGAAACGCCAGAAAGATTGAGCTGGAGCTGCGTCTGGAAGAGGGCCTCAACCGTCTGGGGCTCGGCCCACAAGGATTGACCGGCAATAGCTCGGTGATAGGCGTACATATCGAATCCGCCGCGCGTCACCCTTCCACCATTGGCGTGGTTAGGCGCGATTTTCGGCCTGATCTTCCTGGTGCTGCTGATCGTCACCGGGCTGTTGTGGATGCCCATCGTTTTGCTGTAAATCCGTTGGGGCGGCATGATGTCGCCCCCTTTTTCCGCTTTTACGCCGCTGGCAGCTCGGCCAGCGGCCAGCGCGGACGTACCGTTACGCCAAGATCCGCCGTAACGCCCGCCTTAAACCGCACCATTCCGGCATAGGCGATCATCGCCCCGTTGTCAGTACAAAACTCCGGGCGCGCATAGAACACTTCGCCGCGGCGTTTTTGCATCATTTCGGCAAGCTTCGCGCGCAGCGTGCGGTTAGCGCTGACGCCGCCCGCCATGACCAGACGCTTAAAACCGGTGCTTTCCAGCGCGCGCTTGCACTTGATCATCAGCGTATCCACGACCGCATCTTCAAAAGCGCGCGCGATATCAGCGCGAGTTTGTTCGTCGCCGCCATTACTACGAATGGTGTTAGCGGCAAAGGTTTTCAGACCGGAAAAACTAAAATCCAGCCCCGGGCGATCGGTCATCGGGCGCGGAAAGACAAAACGTCCCGCCGTCCCCTGCGACGCCATTTTCGACAGCATCGGGCCGCCAGGATAATCCAGCCCCAACAATTTGGCGGTTTTATCAAACGCTTCACCGGCGGCATCGTCAATCGACTCTCCCAGCAGTTCGTACTGACCGATTCCGGTCACGCTAATGAGCTGCGTATGTCCGCCGGAGACCAGTAGCGCCACAAACGGGAACTCCGGAGGGTTATCTTCCAGCATCGGCGCCAGCAGATGACCTTCCATATGGTGTACAGGAATGGCCGGCACATTCCAGGCAAATGCCAGCGAACGCCCGACGGTTGCGCCGACCAGCAGCGCGCCGACCAGGCCCGGGCCTGCGGTATAGGCCACCGCGTCGATATCGCTCGCCGTCAGACCGGCTTCTTTTAATGCCGCCTGAATCAGCGGCACGGTTTTACGCACATGATCGCGGGAAGCCAGTTCAGGCACTACGCCGCCGTAGTCAGCATGTAATTTCACCTGACTATACAATTGGTTGGCTAACAGACCTTTTTTGTCGTCGTAAATAGCGATGCCGGTTTCATCGCAGGATGTTTCAATACCCAGTACACGCATGACTTGTTTTACCTCGCTCTAATACCGCGCAGTGTAGGTCGAATGCGGGTGGATGTATACCCTCAGTCCCGACTTCGTGTATACTCCCTCACCTTATAAAAGTCCCTTTCAAAAAAGGCCGCGGTGCTTTACAAAGCAGCAGCAATTGCAGTAAAATTCCGCACCATTTTGAAATAAGCTGGCGTTGATGCCAGCGGCAAACCGAATTAATCAAAGGTGAGAGGCACATGCCGGTAATTAAAGTACGTGAAAACGAGCCGTTCGACGTAGCTCTGCGTCGCTTCAAGCGTTCCTGCGAAAAAGCAGGTGTTCTGGCGGAAGTTCGTCGTCGTGAGTTCTATGAAAAACCGACGACCGAACGTAAGCGCGCTAAAGCTTCTGCAGTGAAACGTCACGCGAAGAAACTGGCTCGCGAAAACGCACGCCGTACTCGTCTGTACTAATCTTTTGAGAGCGGGCTGCTCTCAATTCAGATCGAGTTGTAGTTGTAAGGCCGTGCTTCCGAAAGGAATGCGCGGCTTGTTTTCGTTTATGCATTAGCATATACACAAAATCATTCATGCTGCGTCCAGGCGGCAAGAGAGCAAGTCCCCGGCGCTTACGCAAGTCAGCGACAGGGGTGAGCAAACGTAGCCAACACTACGGCAGCCTGAAGAATGACGTGTATAAAAGGGGCATATGGCTGGACGAATCCCACGCGTATTCATTAATGACCTGCTGGCGAGAACCGATATCGTCGATCTGATCGACGTGCGCGTAAAACTCAAGAAACAGGGCAAGAACTATCACGCGTGTTGTCCATTCCATAATGAGAAAACCCCTTCTTTCACCGTAAACGGTGAAAAACAGTTTTATCACTGCTTTGGATGCGGCGCGCATGGCAATGCGATCGACTTTTTGATGAATTACGACAAGCTCGAATTTGTCGAAACCGTCGAAGAATTAGCGGCCATGCATAACCTGGAAATTCCCTATGAAGCAGGCACCGGGCTTAGCCAGATAGAGCGCCATCAACGGCAAAACCTCTATCAGTTGATGAATGGTCTGAATGACTTTTATCAGCAGTCGCTTACCCATCCTGCGGCAAAACCTGCGCGTGACTATCTGCAAAAGCGCGGTCTGAGCGCTGAAATTATTCAGCGTTTCGCCATTGGCTTCGCGCCGCCAGGTTGGGATAACGCGTTAAAGCGCTTCGGTAATAACAGCGATAACAAGGCATTGTTGCTGGATGCCGGGATGCTGGTCAATAACGAGCAGGGCAGCACTTACGATCGTTTCCGTAATCGGGTCATGTTCCCTATTCGGGACAAACGCGGCAGGGTGATTGGTTTTGGCGGTCGAGTTCTGGGGAACGACACGCCGAAATACCTTAACTCTCCGGAAACGGACATTTTCCATAAAGGCCGCCAGCTATATGGTCTTTATGAGGCTCAGCAATATAGTGCTGAACCGCAACGCTTGCTTGTGGTCGAAGGTTATATGGATGTCGTCGCACTAGCGCAATACGACATTAACTATGCGGTCGCCTCGCTGGGTACCTCAACCACGGCAGACCATATGCATATGTTATTCCGGGCGACAAACAACGTGATTTGCTGTTACGACGGCGACCGGGCTGGCCGTGATGCCGCCTGGAGAGCGCTGGAAACAGCAATGCCTTATATGACCGACGGTCGGCAGGTACGCTTTATGTTTTTACCTGACGGCGAAGACCCGGATACGCTGGTGCGTAAAGAAGGCAAGGCGGCTTTTGAAGCGCGGATGGAGCAGGCGCAGCCGCTCTCTACGTTTCTGTTTAATAGCCTCCTGCCGCAGGTGGATTTAAGCTCGCCGGATGGCAGCACGCAGTTAGCCGCGCTGGCCCTGCCGCTCATTAATCAGGTGCCTGGCGACGCACACCGTATTCAGTTGCGCCAGACGTTGGGGCTGAAGTTAGGCATTTTCGATGATAGTCAGCTTGATCGTTTAGTGCCAAAACAGGCGGAAAGCGGCGTTTCCCGCCCGGCTCCGCAGCTAAAACGCACGACCATGCGTATACTGATAGGATTACTGGTGCAAAACCCGGATCTCGCGCCGTTAGTGCCGCCATTAGACGCGCTGGATCAGAATAAGCTGCCTGGACTTGGCTTATTTAAAGAATTGGTCAAAACTTGTTTGGCTCAGCCAGGTCTTACTACCGGACAACTTCTGGAACTCTACCGTGGCACAAATGATGCTGCGACCCTTGAAAAATTATCGATGTGGGACGATATAGCAGATAAGGCGATTGCCGAAAAAACCTTTACCGACTCACTCAACCATATGTTTGATTCGCTGCTGCAACTGCGACAAGAAGAGCTGATCGCTCGCGATCGCACTCATGGTTTAAGCAGCGAAGAACGCCGAGAGCTCTGGACGTTAAACCAGGAGCTGGCCAGAAAATGAATTTAACGGCTTAAATGCCGCATATCGATCGGGAAGCCCCCGACAGCCGCAGTGAGAGGCAGCGGCCAAAATATAAGTATGCCCTCGCTTTAAATGTCGACAGCTATACCGTCGACACCAATCAAACGAATAAGTGTGGATACCGTCTTATGGAGCAAAACCCGCAGTCACAGCTGAAACTTCTTGTCACCCGTGGTAAGGAGCAAGGCTATCTGACCTATGCTGAGGTCAATGACCATCTGCCGGAAGATATCGTCGATTCAGATCAAATTGAAGATATCATCCAAATGATCAACGACATGGGTATTCAGGTAATGGAAGAAGCGCCTGATGCCGATGATCTGCTGCTGGCTGAAAATACCACCAGCACCGATGAAGATGCGGAAGAAGCTGCTGCACAAGTTCTGTCCAGTGTTGAGTCTGAAATCGGTCGTACGACTGACCCGGTACGCATGTATATGCGTGAAATGGGCACTGTTGAACTGTTGACCCGGGAAGGCGAAATCGACATCGCTAAACGTATCGAAGACGGGATCAACCAGGTTCAATGCTCCGTTGCCGAATACCCGGAAGCCATTACCTATCTGCTGGAACAGTACGATCGCGTTGAGGCTGAAGAGGCTCGTTTGTCCGATCTTATCACCGGCTTTGTCGATCCGAACGCGGAAGAAGAGATGGCGCCGACCGCAACTCACGTCGGTTCTGAGCTCTCCCAGGAAGACCTGGATGATGACGAAGACGAAGATGAAGAAGACGGCGACGATGACGCCGCCGATGACGACAACAGCATTGATCCTGAACTGGCACGCGAAAAATTCGCTGAGCTGCGCGCGCAATACGTCGTTACGCGCGACACCATCAAAGCGAAAGGCCGCAGCCATGCTGCCGCGCAGGAAGAGATTCTGAAGCTGTCTGAAGTGTTCAAACAGTTCCGTCTGGTACCGAAGCAATTCGACTATCTGGTCAACAGTATGCGCGTGATGATGGATCGCGTGCGTACCCAGGAACGTCTGATCATGAAGCTCTGCGTCGAGCAGTGCAAAATGCCGAAGAAGAACTTTATCACGCTGTTTACCGGTAACGAAACCAGCGAAACCTGGTTCAATGCCGCTATCGCGATGAACAAACCGTGGTCGGAAAAACTGCACGATGTCGCGGAAGAAGTGCAACGCTGCCTGCAAAAACTGCGGCAGATTGAAGAAGAGACCGGTCTGACCATCGAACAGGTGAAAGACATCAACCGTCGCATGTCCATCGGGGAAGCGAAAGCCCGCCGTGCGAAGAAAGAGATGGTTGAAGCGAACTTGCGTCTGGTTATTTCTATCGCCAAGAAATACACCAACCGTGGCTTGCAGTTCCTTGACCTGATTCAGGAAGGCAACATCGGCCTGATGAAAGCGGTAGATAAGTTCGAATACCGTCGCGGCTACAAGTTCTCCACCTACGCTACCTGGTGGATTCGTCAGGCGATCACCCGTTCTATCGCCGATCAGGCGCGCACCATCCGTATTCCGGTGCATATGATTGAGACCATCAACAAGCTCAACCGTATTTCTCGCCAGATGCTGCAAGAGATGGGCCGCGAGCCAACGCCGGAAGAGCTGGCTGAACGGATGCTGATGCCGGAAGATAAAATTCGTAAGGTGCTGAAGATTGCCAAAGAGCCAATCTCCATGGAAACGCCGATCGGCGACGATGAAGATTCGCATCTGGGTGATTTCATCGAGGATACCACCCTCGAGCTGCCGCTGGACTCTGCCACTACCGAGAGCCTGCGCGCCGCCACTCACGACGTTTTGGCTGGCCTGACCGCTCGTGAAGCGAAAGTGCTGCGTATGCGTTTCGGTATCGATATGAACACCGACCACACGCTGGAAGAAGTGGGTAAACAGTTCGACGTTACCCGCGAACGTATCCGTCAGATCGAAGCGAAGGCGCTGCGTAAACTGCGCCACCCGAGCCGTTCTGAAGTGCTGCGCAGCTTCCTCGACGATTAATTCGCCGCACACGTATAAACGCCGCCGCAAGGCGGCGTTTTTTATCAGGACATGCGCAAGCACCCTATTTGGCCTACAGAATTTCTACACAGCGCGAGTATTCGCGCCCTCATTCCCCATTGCTATAGCCCACGCATAATGAGCGCTTGATCCAGTTCGCGATAGGCCTCGACCAGTTTTTCCGTTTTAATTCGGTTTAAGCCGCTGGGATTCGGCAACACCCACACCATCGTCGCGCCAATGGCGATCTTTTGTTTACCCCAGGCGATACCGCGCTGGCTGAATCCCTGTTCAAAAGCCTGTTTACCAAGCACCGCCAGCGCCGCGGGCTGGTAGTCCTCTATCTTTTCAATCAGGTTTCGTCCGCCGCTACGTAATTCATGCAACTTCACCTCAGTCGCTTGTACCGTCGGTCGATCGACGAGTTTCGTTACCCCGCAGCGAAAATCCAGTAATTTTTCCGCCTCTTCCGGTTTCAACTGTCGATCGGTGAAACCGGCCAAATGAATAACTTTCCAAAAACGATTCGCGGGATGCGCAAACGGAAAGCCGGTATTCGCCGAGGAGAGTCCCGGATTGATGCCGCAAAAAACCACCCGTAGCCCTGGCGCCAGTATGTCCTTAACCATTATTACTCCTGAGCAATACAACGTTCTTTAAGTATAACGGGTTGAAAACACATTGTTTATAAAAACAGCACCCGCACGGTTACGGCTGGATTACAGCGTAAAGTTACATTATAATCCACCGCCACGGCCCCTTAGCTCAGTGGTTAGAGCAGGCGACTCATAATCGCTTGGTCGCTGGTTCAAGTCCAGCAGGGGCCACCAAATTTTAGCTTTAAAATCATATAATTAAGCCACTCTAAAGAGTGGCTTTTTTGTTACCTCATTTTCGAGTGGCGATAAAATGGCGGTGGATTTTTTACCGCCACTTTACTGAGGGCATAAAAAAACCCGCACGCGGCGGGCATTTAGCGAAAATTTATCAGAGCCACAATGGTCGCTGACCACCAACAGTCGGGTGCGGCGGTGCCGGGTCGATGGATCCCGGAGTAACAATAAAGCGTTCTATCGTTTCCATTGTCATAAACGTACAACTGCAGTTGATATTCTGGCACTGGTGGTAGCGCTCTTTCGTATTTTCGGTTAGATAGCGGCTTGTTCGCGCATGTGCGGCATGATGGCACTTCGGACAATGAAACATAACCCACCTCTTATTCTCAATTCGTGAACCAATAATAATCACTAATTCACTTTTTGTGAATACATTTTATTCATCATCCGATTCTGCACTGTACTCCACATCAGAGAGTTTAACCTCGAGCTCTAAGCCCGTCGTGAAGCCACTATTATTCATATTGTGAGTCACCTTACTGATTAACCACGATTGCTCGTCTATGACGCGCTTAAAGCCTGACACGCGCACCGGTGTCTCAGGGAATAAATCAGCCCTGCCAAGCGCCAGCGTAATTGAAAACTCCGCAACGCCTCGCTGCAGCTTATCCCACTTAGCCTGAGCGGCGCGCATCGCCTGCGCCTTAGAAGCGTAGACCGTCGTCAGCGCCAGTACGTTATCGGCCTCACCGGCCATATACTCACCCTCGCGAGCCTCCGGCTCTTTTCTGGACTTCGTCTTTTTGCTGACCGGCTTTGCTTTCGGGTGTTCCAGTGCGCGAAGGTGCTTCTCTTTTGGCTGGCGTTTCAGCGTCACTTTCTGTTTTTGCGGCTTCGGGTCTTTGGTGTGCAACCATTTAGCTGTTACACCGGTATAAGCTCCGCGGTCGGCAATGGCAAACTGATGACGGTCGCCGTCACTGCGGGTCAGCGTCATTTGTGGAATGGGCTTACCGCTGGCCGTCAGCGCACTACCGGCTTTCAGAAACAGGAGCTTTCCCGCTTTAACCGATACAGTCGCTCCGTTTCGGTCAGCCAGCCGGGTTAGAAATACCGCGTCGGATTCCTGCGACTGGTCGATATGCGGTACCGGGATTTGTTTCAGCGAATCCGCGACGCTGGCCGTCAGTTTGTTACGCTTTGCAATGGTGCTTACCAGCTCACCGAGGGTGGTATCGTGCCATGATTCTTCACGTCGTGAATTGAGCGTGCCGCGAAAGTCTGCACTACGAGCCCGGATGGTCAGGGTATCAGGCGCGCCCCGGTGCTCAATCTCATCGACCGTAAAATCACCTTTATTCAATAGCGCCGAACCCTGCCAGCCAAGCCACAGCGTCAGCACCGCCCCGCGCAGGGGTAACTCGACTTTTCCGTCGGTATCGTCGAGCTCAATGTCGAGCTGGTCAGCCTCAAAACCCCGGTTGTCGGTCATGGTGAGAGAAATCAGCCGGTCACTAAAATTGCTGGTAATGTCCTGGCTGTTCAGCGTTAGCATAAATGCCGGTGCAAGACTGGCACCGGCGTCAATAGTCATTCCCGTAATCATGTGGTCAGCCCTCCGGGCGCACCCTGCAACTTATCGGTCAGATTACCGGCAGAGCCGAGAAGCTCGCTCGCCTGTTTATTCAGGTCGCCAAACATTGCCGTCAGTGATTCATCGACCCGTTTTAGCGAAAGCGTGAAATCAATCTTTCTTGCCGCACCATCGCTGAAAAACTCGGCGTGCGTGGTCGACACCTTATCGATGATATACATCCCGAGGATTTTGCCGGTACCCTCAATCAGCGGCCACGCCCTGCCTTCATCGGCCATCAGTTCCACAGCCAGCAGGGATATATGACCGCCGGTAATGGCAGGGTAAAGCGTACCGGCAAGCTGTATTGCGGTTTCCCCCTCGCCGAGAAACTGATATGCAGGCGGTTTACCGACCCGGTCATTAGACGCCCAGCGGTAATCTTTCGAATGCTGCATTGACTGATAAGGCAGAGTACGGAGTTCAAAAACAAACATTCCCAGCGCAAGCATCATCGTTTTATCCTTCCTCAGAAATCGTGGGTCATACTTGCACGCTGGCGCGCACGTTTATCACGTTCAATCTGTTCGAGCGTGTCGCGTAACTGGCGGTCAAGCTGATGCCCCGGCGCAACACCACCCGGCAGAGTGATGTTGTATTCGCTTTTGCTCTGGTCAATGTAAGAGCGCCCCGCCGGTGCGGTAACGGGTTGATAAGCCTGATAGCCGCCATATGTGCTGGTTGCCGGGATGTAGGAATTCCCCTGCGTGGCGGCGTTGGTTCTGGCCGCGGTCTGGTCGAGGCTGTCCGATTCTTTGTTGATGATGCCGAGCTTTTCGAGAAGCCAGTCGACACCACTGCGTAGCTTGTTGAAAACGTTCAGCGGTGCCATCAGCGCTGAGGCCAACGCCTGACCGAAAATAACGCCAGCATTTTTACAGCTATCGAGCGTCTCCTGCGTAGCTTTGACCGGTGCAATCAGGTCTTTAAACCATTGCCAGACTCCGCGCAGCTTCTCACCGAGTCCGTCAAAAATGGGTGCCAGTGGTGCAAACATTTCCCCGACCGGAGCAAAAGCACTCATGATGCCCTCAATGACCCCCGAGAAAAATGCGCTGATGGGCTCCCAATATTTACGGATAAGTAGCGCCCCGGCCACAATCGCCGCACCGACGGCCACTATCGGCCAGGTAATCGCACCGAGCGCTGTCACAATGGCACTACCGGCGACGGTAAAGGCCGTACCCAGCACGCCAGCCGCGGCGATAATGGCATTAATCCCCATGACAACCGGCCATGCAACGAGACCAATACCGCCGATGATGCCAATCAGAGCAAGTGCGCCCCCGGCAATAATGCCGATAGTTGTCGCCAGACCTTTGTTTTTCTGGATCCAGCCGTCGAGCTTTAACACGTATTGTGTGGCGGTTTGGGTGAGTTTACGCAGCGAGTCCTCTTGCTGGTCAAAAAGGTCGGTACCGACGGCCTCATAAGCCGACTGGAACTCTTTAAAGTCGCCGCCGAGGTTATCCTGCATAACCTTAACCAGTTCCTCGGTTTTACCGTCCGAGGCTTTAAACGCGGCAGTGAGCCGGTCAAGTTTTCCGCTTGAGGCTGCTTCCATCAGTACCGCCGCCGCCGAGCTGGCCTCCTCGCCGAAAATGGTTTTCATGTACTCGCCGCGCTGGCTTGTCCCGAGGTTGTTTTTCTCAAAGCTGCGCTGCATTTCTTTCAGGATGGAGAATATCGGGCGCGTGTTCCCCTTGCTGTCTGACGTTTTGACGCCGAGTTCCTTAATGGCCTCAAACGCTTTTCCGGTGGGAGCCTGCAGGCGGCTGAGAATGGCGCGGCTACCCGTACCCGCCATTGACCCGGTGATTTTGGCGTCGTGCAGTGCACCGACCATTGCGGCGGTTTGCTCGATGCTCACCCCGGCATTTTTCGCCACTGGCGCGGCATAGGTCAGCGCGTCGCTCAGTCCGTCAAAATCGGCGGCGGTTTTGTTCATCGTCATCGAGAGAACGTCGCCAATGTGAGCAATCTTGTCGTTTGAAAGTTGAAACGCTGATTTCATCCCGGTCAGCAGCGCAGCGTTTTCCTCCATTGATCGCCGGTTTGACAGCGCCATATTCAGCGTGACTGGCGTCGCCGCCTGAATGGCAGCAGCGTCACCGCCGCTTTTCGCAATGATGATTTGCGCGCTCGCTGCGTCATCTGCAGAGGCTGCAGTATTGTCGCCGAGCTGGCGAGCCTGTTTACGTAGCGCCTGCATTTCTGGCGACTGCTTTTCTACCCCGAGCACAGCCTGCAGCTCGGAATTTTTCTGTGCAAAGTCATAACCGGGCATCAGTAATTTAACCCCGGCCATCGTTCCCGCCGTCGCAATACCGACCCCGGCAGCACCTGCAGCAGCCATGTTACCGGCAAGCTCTTTACCTGATTTATATCGTTCTTTCACCCGGCTTAATTTCGCCTGCTGCGCACTGATGCGCGCCAGTGCCTCACGCTGTCGGTTAAGCTGCGCCGTCGTTTCGCTGATGGAGGTTTTGAGTCGACGTTCATCGGCAGACAGGGTGCGGGTATTGATACCGGCCTGCATCAGCTCGGAGCGCTGGCGCTGTACCGATGTTCTCAGGCTGTTATATTTCATCTTCAGCTCAGAGGCGGCACGCTTTGCCGCTTCGAGTGCCTGCGCCTGCGCACGGGTCGGACTGGTGGTGTTTTTAAACTGCACGGCCAGCTCACCGGCTTCGCGCTTCGCCTTGTCAAGCGCCTGACCAGTTACGGCCAGTTGCGCGCTTGCCTTACGAAAGCCGTCGATTTTCGATGCCTGACCGTTCAGGTCACGCAGCCCTTTTTGTGTGGTGCGAATATCACCCGACAGGGTTTTACTCGCGGTCTGGATGGATTTAAGCGGTCGGGTCGCCTGGTCGACCGCTTTCAGCAATACCTCAAGCCTCAGGTTATTACTCATTGTGGTTTCCGCTACGCTGCAGCGCCTTTTCGCGCCATGTGATGAGCTCGCTCAGGCTCAGGGAACAGAGTTCTGATGGCGGCCAGTGGAATATCACTGCGATATCCGCCATCAGGTCATCAGTCGACAGGTCTGGCGGGAAGTCTATTCCGCCGAAGCCGGTGACAAAAAACCAATCACCTTAGCGGCCAGCGACAACATATCGGGCAGGTTCATCGCGGTAAGCTCCTGCGCGGTGAGCGCGGGGTAGGTCATGCGGGGCAGCACCTTAATCAGGGCGTCGACTTCGGACTGCGCCACCGCCGCCAGACTGACGCCGCGCAGGGTACCGGCGTTCGGCTCAATCAGGGTGACTTTATCAATCGTCTGACCGGCGCGCTTAATCGGTTTGTCCAGGGTCACGACGTTCGGGTTTACGGTGTCAATTTCATTGCCAGCCGTATCAATAAATTCAGCGGTTTTACGTGGTGCTTTTGCCATGATGTTTTTCTCTGTTCTGAATGGGATTAATAACCGGCCAGCAGTGCTGACCGGTCAGGGAATTACAGCCCGATTGCGCGACGGTGCTGTTCCAGACGGTCGACGCCGTTCACCTTCTCGACCATGTTGACGGTGTCGATTTCGATGACGTCGCTACCATCAATCGTGAGGCGGTAGTAGGTGCAGACAGTCGACAGTTTGGTCGAGGTGTTTTCACCCTGCTTATTCTCGCCACCGTCGATTTCTTTATGACGGCCACGCATGACCACCTCGACCGCCACGATTTCGCCGGTATCGTCGCGCTGGTAAGAACCGGCAAAACGCAGCGGCACAGCATCAGCACCCGGGGCGGCGTACTGCGCCCACAGCGCCACATCAGGCAGGCCACCGACAGACCATTCGACGGTGAGCGCATCATCGTCGAGGCCGAGGTCAATCGCTGCCGCGCCATTCATACCGCCGCCGCGATAGTTTTCGAGCTTGCGGGTCAGTTTCGGCAGTGTCACGGATTCAACAACACCCATGTAGCTGAGGCCGTCATTGAACATATTCAGATATTTGAGTTTACGGGGTAGTGCCATGTTATTTCAGGCTCCTTAGCTGTTGACCGATTCGGCCAGATTCACCAGATATTTATCGGTGATACGCTGGCGCAGGGTCAGGCTTTCCAGTGGCGGAACCGGTGTATAGTCGTAGTCGATATACAGTTTCCCGGCCTTGAGGGTTTCCTTGTCGTTCGATTCCTCATCGAACCAGCATTTACCCTCCACGATGTAGCCGTTTGATTTCAGCTCGCGGAATTTGGCGTTAATGCCGTCAACAATGTCCCGAATGAGCGTGGCGGTAATGGGCTTGTCGATCGCCCACATGTGCGCCTCCGCCATCGTGTCGGCCAGTACCTGTGCGGTGCGGGTGTAGTTCTCAAACAGAAAAAGCGGGTCATCCGAGCAGGTGCGGTTACCCCAGAAGCGGAAACCGTCCTTGCGTACCAGCGTTGTAACCCCGGCCTCGTTGAGCAGGTCAGCATCGGTGCCGGATGCCTGCAAATCCCAGAACACTGAGGCGCTGATGCCGGTAACGCCCTGTACACCAACGTTAGACAGGGTTTTGTGCCAGCCGACAGTCTGATCGATGTAAGCACGCAGGCCGAGTGCACGCGCAGTGGCGTAAGCCGTTGCGGTGGTATTTTTGACGGTGTCCCACGCGAGGAAATCAGGCCAGATAACCATCAGCTCGCGCTGGCTGAAATTTTTACGATATTCCATCGCTTCGGAAATAGTCTTACATCCCCACGCGCTGACGTAAACAAATGCACGTAACTTAATGGCAGCCGACGCAAGCGCGACCGCGACCTCTTTAGTATCCAGCCCCGGCACCCCAAGAATACGCGGCTTGACGCCGGTGACGGCCTGAGCAGTCAGGAGAGCCTTGATACCGGTGTATTTACCGTTCTCATCCGTACCTCCGATAATGTTGGAAACAGTCTGTGCGAGCGCAGCTTCCTCGTTATCTCCGGTTCCATCTTCAACGCGTACAACAACAGTGACGGGTTTTGACTGGTCTGCAATGGCCTGCAGTGATGCAGCCAGCGTGCCTTTTTTACCGGCTTTCGCAATGGCGCTTTGCACATTGGTAATCAGTACCGGTTCATTGAGGGGAAATAGCGTGGCATCTGCATCGCTGGCTGTACAAACCATGCCGACGACCGCAGTCGCTACTGTGGAAATAACACGCGTACCGTCATTAATTTCGATGACCTGCGTGCCGTGGTGAAAATCACTCATCCGGTTAACTCCGTGGTTAAGGGGTGAGTATATTTTCAGGTCAGTACACAAGAGGGGGCTATTTGTACCGGCTGTCAGGTTGATGGCACAACGACAGGAAAAAGAAAAGGCGGGTAATAAACCCACCTGAATATTTAGCTTGGTATATCCGGCCAGTCAGGCGAAGATGTATTCACTCTGTTTACCAGTACCCTGTATTTTTTCCACTCGGCGAGCTGGCTTTTCTCTTCATCTGTTGCGAGTCCAAGATCAACCGCATCCTGAAGAGGCGCGATTTTTCCCGATGCCATTTGCAGGAGCCTACTTTTGGTTTCTTCCGCCTGACGAAGCTGCGCTGTTTTTTCAGCCGCTTCGTCTTTTACCCACGCCTTACCATCCCATTTCTGGTATTCACCATCTGGTGAAACCGATGTGACGTTTTCAGGTAGCGGGCCAGGAGCGGAGATATAAACCTGATTGCCGGTTGTTGTGTCGTAAACCGTCTCGCCGCGGTGGTCCTCATGCAGACTCCACGTTCCGGTTTCAGCGTCAAATACAGCAATATGACTGGCTGGAATATCAGGAGGGGCGATATCCGTACAGTTTGCCGGTAATCCTGTGTGCGGCTGAATATACGCATCACCTATGCCAATAAATTCATTTGTATCTGAACGCAGATTGAAAATTTTAATTGTCTGCGCTTTGCTGCTCATTTTAAAAGCCATTATGCCAGCCTCACTATGTAGTTAAATGCAATGTTTTTAACCGTGGTTTCCGCATTACCGTCTGCGTCCACAATAACGACGTGTCCGTGTGGGCCGATATATACAGTGTGGTCATGCGGGCCAATCCATGTGGTATGTGCGTGATCGCCATTCCAGCTTGTTAACTGGTCATTGCCATCACGCTGAACGCGAGCTTTTCCACCGATTGAATCACCACCGTATGTGCCGCCCGCTGAATGGTTATGACCGCCTGTTGTATTAGAGCTCTTCGTTCCGTAATCAAATGACGACGTACCTTTCGTTCCCAGATCGGTATCCTGCGCTCTGGCGCTGTGACTGTGCGATTTGTTGCCATCCAGCTCCTGAGAGAGCACAGCGCGCCCGCTCGCGGGCTTGCCTTTGATTATCCAGCCTCGCAGATCCGGAATAACGCCGGACGGATATGCTATAGCCAGTAACGGGTAAGCAGATTTATCAAATGTTTGCCCCTGCATCAGGGCGTAACCGGCAGGGATGGTGTCAGACGGCCACGGAAGGGGAACGCCGGGCGGACACGACATCAGGGGAAGCCAGGTAAAACCGGAACCATTGGTTGCATCCCAACGCGCGCCAATCCAGGCGTTACCGATTGAGTCTGTTATCAGAACGGTGCAACCGTCTACGCAATCGCGCTTGGCAATCACCTCAAGGAAAACATAATCGTTTACCGGCAATATTGTTGCCGGAGCTTTATTGCTGGCGAACCGGCGAGCACCAGACGGCAGGCTGCTCAAATCATCGGCGGAGCTTACCCACATAACGGGCTGAGCACCAAGACCGATCTGGGTGTCGTCAATGGCTTTTTTGGTGGTGATAATGCGGGCGTCGTCACCTGCGGCTACAGTGTCTGGTGTGGTGCCGACATTGAGTGTAGCGCTGTTGCCAAGCTGGAGGGACTGACGGGCTTGCGGGATGTTTGTCAGGTCAGCGAGGTTGCTTTCTTTGGCAAGGCGCTCGTTGGCGTTGTCCATCGCAATTTTGACCGCTTTTGGCGTGGCAGCCTGATTTTCATCATTACTGTCGGTTACACTACTTAGTTGTACAATCCCTTTACGCGTTGTGGTAGCGTCCTGAGCCGTATATTTCGCGTCAGCAAGGTCGTATGCTGCCTTGACGGCTTTCGGCGTCGCTGCGAGTGTTTCAGACTCGCTGTCTGTCGCGTTACTGAGCTGAGTAAACCCTTTTTCTTTCAGCGTGGCGTCAGGATGACGACGTGATTTTTCATGCCATGCGATCCTGTCGTCGACATAATCCTGCGTCGCCATCACCATCGTTGAGTCAATGGAAAGCTCCACGGACTCGACACTGCTGACAATAATGACCATGCGGCATGTCTGCGCACGCCCTGAGCCCTCGGCCAGTTCTGGCTTGTAGCTTTCGGCCATATTGGCAACAGCAATCAGCGTCCCTTCAGCGTCGTAAAGGCCAAGCTCACGCATCCAGAAGCCGCCCACCTCCGGCGGAATAACCAGCTCGGCCACAATGTAATTACTGTACCGGTTGTCCTGGCTGATTTTATTCAGAGTATGACGCCAGACCTCATTAACAAGCTGCGTCTGACCGGCATCAGGCTCCGGCAGCTTTCCGCCGCCGTCACCAACAGCCATAACGTTAAGATTTATTTTCTTACCGCCCGGCATGGTGGCTGCAGCAAGCTTAGCGGCTCCGGCAGTGGTGATAACGGTTTTAAATTTCGTGCTCATTATTCCTCACTTATCCCGGGTAAACCGTAATAATATCGCCGTCGCAGGACACGCCGCCGGTATACAAATAACCGGGAATGTCCTGGACAATATTCAGGCCAGTAAGATGACGACTGGCTGGCTTTGCATCCGCAATCAGTCGCTCCATTTCGAAATACATTTCCTCGGTAATGCCACTTTCAAGCACCCCGATATCAAGCCGGAATGTGCCTGGCGGGTCGCCGCTTTCCCACCATTCCGTTACATTGATGACATAGCCGAGTGGCTCCACTACCCGACGGATTGCGCCGATAGTCCCCTTGTGGCAGTGAATGAAATATGCATCACTGATAACGGCACGTTTTGTTCCCTCCGGCCAGTTCTCATCCCACCGGTCGACAGAAAACGCCCACGCCAGCCACGGCAGCAAATTTTCCGGACAGGTGTCAGGGTTCCACAACGCGCGGATGTTGACCGGCGTTCTTTCAATCTCGGCACATGCCCTTGCGGCGGCAACCTCCAGTGGCGATGAGCCTACCGGCAGCAATCGTGAGTCATTCATCAGAGCCCCCGATTACAAGGCTGTAGTCAGTGCAAAAGGACGCCTGTGTGTTATCGAGAACAATATCCGCGACCGGTGCCGCCAGCTCCACCCGCTGAACACCCTCAACATGCAGGGCGGCATAAATCGCTGATTTACGGATATCGCGCCCGAGGCGGTGCTGCGCGCTGATATAGGCTTTCAGCTTTGCCTCAGCCGCCGCCCTGATGGGTTCACTTTCCGGGCCGGGATAAAGATAAAGCGTGGCGTTAATCTGGTAGTTAACAATTTCGGCTGACTGTACCGTCACCCGGTCAGCGACCGGCCTGACATCTTCTGCGTTCAGGGCATTGCGCACAATTGCAAGCAGTTCCTCAGATGCGACGCCGTTGTTTTCACGTGACAACACGGAAATCGTCACACAGGCTGGCGACGGGCTGATAACTGAAATATCGCCGACGCGCCCGTCAGCACTACGGCCATGATACTGGTACGACCCGACAGACCCCGCCACGCTCAGTCCCTCAAAAGCCTGCTGTATACGCAGACGATAATCGGCGTCGAGTTCCATTTCTGCCGGGGTGGGTGGAATGGTGGTGTCATCAGCAGGCGTGACGACAAGGCGCTCAACACTGAAATTCGCCCCGATATTATCGAGGTCACTGTCTATGGCATAAGCCAGCATCACTGAGCGTGCAGCTTCATTGACACGCTGACGCCAGATAACCTCACGGTAGGCGTTTTCCTGCAGCAATTTAACAATTGGCTCAGACTCAAGCGCGAGCGTCCGGGCGACGGCTTCCTGCTGGTCTTCAGGATAGAGCGAAATCAGCGTTGCAATGCGCTCCGCAAGGATAGTTTCATAGTCCAGTTCCTCGACCACATCGGGTACAGGTAGCAGGCTCAGGTCAACAGTTGCCATAGTGATTTAACTCAGTGAAACAGTGGTTGAAACTGACGCACCGGTATCGGTACGCATCCCGGTAATATCGACATACATCTCGCCAGCGTCGCCGGTCTCAAAACTGATGGAGGTAAGCCTGATGCGTGGTTCCCACTTCTGGATCGCGGAATAGCACGCCACCATGATTTGCAGCCTGAGCGCCGGGTTTTGCGGCATATCAATCAACGCAGACAGGAGCGAGCCATATTCACGACGCATTACCCGCGAGCCGACCGGCGTCAGCAGAATGTCGCGCATGCTCTGGCTGATATGCTCACTGTCACTGATACCTATGCCGGTATTGCGGTTCATCCCCAGATAACGCGCTGTCATTTTGTGCCCTCCGTCCAGTTACCGCCCCGTTGTACGCCGCCGTGACCGTGGTTATCGACCTGCACGCCGTTTGATTTCAACGTGCCACCGGTATGTTCGATGTTTCCCCGCATGGCGCCGCCTTTCTTCACCTCAAGCGTCGCCGTCGTCAGTTTGTTGGTGCATACCACCTCCGGGGTGTCGAGGGTGATACGTTCTGCCGCTTTTACCAGTACCACCGGCACGGTGGCGGTAATGGACTCCGATGCCGTCACATCGGCAGTCTTGATGCCGCTGACCGTCAGCGCACCGGTTTCCGGCTCATACTCCATAACAGCGCCGTCGGGGAACACCACATGCCACGCATCCGCCGAGGCTGACGGGGCAGGGTTATCGTCGGAGAAAATCCCCGGCAGCACGAAAGCAGTATCAAGCTCGCCACCAATTGCCAGCAGCAGCACCTGCTCACCGACCGAGGGAGCCCACCA
The DNA here is from genome assembly GCF_046548235.1 of Salmonella sp. SAL4457. NCBI lineage: Bacteria > Pseudomonadati > Pseudomonadota > Gammaproteobacteria > Enterobacterales > Enterobacteriaceae > Salmonella > Salmonella sp. SAL4457. The sequence goes on along the minus strand of NZ_JBGDZO010000002.1, from coordinate 156,421 downwards.
TGTCCGCGAACGACCGGCGCGGGTGGTCATCCAGTTCAGCCATGCAGTCTGGATCCCGCCGCTTTGCACGCGGCACAGCCCCTGCGCGGTATCGACCTCAGTCACCACACCTGAGCGGATGAGGTTGCGAATCGCGCGCGCGAGCTCCTGTATCGTGGATAACGTATTCATAGTGCAAGAATGCCTCTGGTCTGGAGCCGCGCCAATTCGCGCGGCTCCGGTGATGACTCACACAATATTTATTTGCCGAGGTGACTGAGAATGACGTCTTCAATCATCTGCTCATCGTCGCGGGTGAAACCGAGTAGCGGGCGCGCCTCGTACTGCACCTCCCGGCTGTTGCGGTTTGGCCGGTCTTTGAGCCCGTACTGATGCACCCGCGCCATGCGCTGCACTTTGCCGGTAAATTCCACCACCGCCGCACTGTCGCTGCCTTTGGCTTTCATAAAGCGGTTAGTGCGCAGTCTGGCGAACATTTCGCGCCTGATACGGCCTTTCTTACTTCGCACCGGCTGGCGCTTTCGGGCGGCATACGGGGTGCCGTCGGGTGCCTGCTGTCGCCTGATGCGCTGCTGCTGACTGGCGCGCAGTTTTTTTGCAATGTCAGCCGCCATTTGACGACGCGCCGCCGGTGACAGGCTGGCAATCAGACCGGCAAGGCGCTCCTGCAGCGAGGTTAACTCACTCATCCCACTTACTCACCAGCTCGCCGTTAACGTACAGCTCGACCGGGCGCGTCACTGGCTCAGGCAGCGGTGGCTCAGGGGCATAGCTGACATGCAATGCGCCGTCGACCTCTTTGACGAGCGTGCGCTCGGTGAGTCTCAGGCTGATACTGATATCGAGCGAATCGTCGTTATTGATATCAATCATCCATGTGAATCCTTTCTCCCGCCCGTCGTCGGTGGTCATAATGTCCGGCTGATGCTCACGCAGCCATGCCTGTACCGGCACAAATATCAAATCGAGGTCGCCGGTAAAGTCAGTCACCACCACGTTAAGCACGTACACCTTTTCAAACGACAGCGAGCTCTCCAGTCGGGAATCCGTATGCCCGTTATCAGCGAACAGGCGCAGCATATCGGGGTTGTTTCGGAGCTGCGGCACGGCGTTAATCAGCGCCTTGCGCAGGCTTTTGTGCTTCTGCATCGAGTTCATCCTGACAGTGTTTGACGGTTTTGACCTGCAGCGCGCAGGCGGTCAGCGCGCCCTCAAGGCGGCGGATATCAGCGCTCAGGTCACCATTAGTTTTCGGATCACTTCCCGGCATCGGGCAAAGGCTCACCCTCGGGCATCCGCTGACCACAATCACCGGCGCTGGCGCAGGCGGCGCGGGTGTGCAGCCTGCGCACAGCATCAGGCAGAGGAGCGTTATACCAGCGGCGAAAGGCTTCATTTTCATCAAGTAACCTCGTTATCGTCTGCTCGCGGCGGTTTGCTTCTGCGCCTGCCTTTGCGAGCTGTTCGCGCAGTGCCACCTGCGCGGATTCATTACGTCGGGCGAGCTGGCCAGCGACACTGAGCTGATTTTTCAGCATGCCAATCGTCGCCTTTTGCTCGCTCGCAACGCGGTTTGCCGTCTCAAAGGAGCGGGATAAATTGCCATTCTCATGGCGCAACCACATCAGACCGAGCACGGCCAGCACAAACAGCGTTATCAGGACTTTCATGCCACCACCCCGCCAGCCGTGCGCCAGACGGTAACCAGCTTTTCGAGACTGTGCTCGCGCTGGCCGTAACCGGCACCCGGCAATGACGCCCAGATATTCCGGCAACGGGAAACAGCACGCTCAATACGCCCCGCCCGGATATCGTCAATAGCACCGCGCTCCCGGATTAACTGGATCGCGAGCTTGTCCTGCGACAGTGGGCTGAAATCAGGCAATGCGAGCTGTTTTTTATAGTGCGGCCAGAACATATAAAGCTGCTGGTAACGCCCCGATGCCGTGGATTTCTCGCCACGGCGATTAAACACTTTCGCGGGTCGGCCATGTGCGAAAGGGTGGTCGCTGTAATCGGTGAAAATCTCTGGCCTGCCATCAAGGCCGGTAACAATGACGTCGTAGCCACGGTTTTTCGTCAGCGGATGGTTCGCCGTTCCTTCGGAATACGCCAGCATGTCCAGAAAGGCGGCGATATTCTGGTGAGTATTAATGACCGGCATCGCCTTTCCCCTTCTGTGACTTAAAGCGGCGCTGAATGGCGATTTCCACCACCTGATAACCGGCAATACCGAGCATGGATCCAATACCGCACACGGCGGGCAGTGACATATCAGGAAACTGCACCAGAACAACACCGGCGACCATTGAGACAAAACCGCCGAGCAGCATGCGCCCGACAAACAGGCGCGGGGTGATGGGCTCACCACCTGCCAGCACTTTTCCGACCACAATCAGTGCCCCAATCACAAACAGTGACAGGACGCCTTTTTCCCCTTCTGTCATGGTTTACTCCCAAAGATTGATAGTTTCAGTTACGGGTGAAGACGGCACATCGGGCAGGTCAATTGCCGTGCCATGCGGCAGAATGACGCCCAGCTCAGACAGGCCGGGATTAGCCTGCAGCACCGTTTCAACAACGCCCTCAGTGCGCCCGTAATACCGGGCGCAAATCACGTCGAGGGTGTCGCCCTGCATCGACCTGACCTTCATCAGAGCTGCCCCACGATGCAGCGCGGTTTGTCCTGCAGACGCGCGACCGACCAGCGCATATCCCGCCACAGGTCATCAATGGTGGTTTCGACGCTGTCGGCTTTTTTGTCACCCTTGCCGGTGGCTTCAACACCGCGATAGCGCTCATACAGGGTGGCGGTTGCCATCGCCGTTACGGCGCTCAGATAGTGGAAAATACGCACATTCTCGCCATCGATTTCCTCAGCAGGCACGTCGGCCAGATGCTTAAACCCGGCGGCAGTCTGGCGCAGCCGGTAGTCGTAAAGCTCCGCATTGGTTTCCGCCATGCCAGTTCTGATGGCATGGCGCAGGCGCGCATCGGAAACCGTCTGCTCAAGCCGCATCAGCTCGCGCACACGCTTCGGATCCACATCAGGGAAAAAGAACGTGTTTTTAATTACTGCGTCGCCCGTCTCCGGTACGGGAATCACCACGCCCGGTACGTCCTGCGGTTCGTCGGGCTGGTTCAGAATCACTGTCGTCATGACAACCTCATCAGGTTGGGCGGTGGACGCCGGTCGCCGTCAGGGTCAAAACCCGCTTTGACCGGCGTGCCGCCCGGCTCGGGGAGCGTTCAGTTAACCGGCGGTTTTTACCGCCTTTGATGGACGCCCGCGCTTTGCTGCCGGTCTGGCGACAGGTTTGCGCGTACGCGGTTTAGTCGTTTTACGGGGTGGTGCCTCCGCTTTTGGCTTCAGTGCGCGTTCCAGCCGCTCAATCTCCTTGCGCACACCGGCATTGCGGTCGAGCTGCATCGCGCGCTGAAACTGCGCCAGCGCTTCGGCGTTCTGACCGATATCGCGCAGGGTCAGGCCTGTCACCTTATGCAGACGGGCACGCACCATATCGGGAACGTCAGCGCCGTCGGTCAGGTCGATAGTGGTCTGCAGCCAGGAAAGGTCGACAGATTCACCGGCATCGCGCAGACGCAGTGCGGCAAGCGCCACCTCCTCAACCAGCATGTAAGGTGTCGTGCGGCGATGGTCAGTGGTGAGGCCGTATTGCAGCGCGTAGGGCGCAATTTCCAGCGCGCCAGCGATATCACCGGCATCAAGACGCCATAGCATGACGGTCATGACAATGTCATCCTGCGCACCACGACCATCAGCCAGCACACCGGCGACCCACGGCGCATAGAACGGCAGCAGCTCGCGCTTTTTCGCGGCTTTACGCTCGTTTGAACGGATGTTTTTTAACGTGCGGCGGTCATCGGCCAGCTTAACCAGCATCTGCTCATAGGCGGTTGCATGGCGCAGCGGGGCTTGCTCCCGCTGCGCGGCTTGAGAGGCCGAGACCCGCATCATGTGACGCTGTGCGGGGCTCGTCATGGTTTAGGCTCCGCTTTCCGGTGCTGCAGGTGCGGTGAAATCGCCCAGGGTGATGTTTTCCAGCAGGCACCCGGCGGCATACGCCTCGACCACATAGTCGATATTCATCGACTCGTAGTTTTCAACGCGGTCTTTTTTCGGGTTTTCATCAATGCTGCGGCGGTGGCTCTCATCCATGAAATAGATAGAGAGGTTTTCCAGAGTAGTTACCAGTACGGCATTCGCCGGGAAGTACGGCACGCGCACAGCAGGCAGGTTGCCGATTCGCTTCTGGCTGATGATGATATCTGCCGCGAGCGCCTCGCTGTTTTCCTGCGGCTTGTTCACCAGCGGGAAATATTTGTCGGCCAGCAGCTTACGGCCAACGATGGCAACGAGTTTCGGGTCATCCTGATAAACCTCGTCAATCAGGTTATTGGTCGCATCCATCACCAGCGCGTCGAGGTTCTCATAGTCGCCGTTTCGACCGACGCGAATCACTGCCGAAACGACCTTACCGTCAGCATCGGTGATATTGCTCATCACACGCGTCGGGGCTTCATTGCGGTATTTCTGCAGCCAGCCGACGGCCACATCCTGCAGCATCGGATTTTGGGTACGGTCAGAGGTGGCGGCGCGGGTGGTACCGTTAAAACCGGCCATGATGAAATCGAGCGCCTGACGCTTGACAATGGCGTCGCGGATGCGGCGCTGGAAGTCCTGAAAACGCGCCCACAGGTCGAGGGTTTTATATTTCAGGTGGAAGTCAAAGTTAATCTGGTCGCACTCGTACTTGTTGGATTCAAGCGCGGTGAAGTCTGCGGTCTTACGCTCATCATCGCCCGAGGTATCAGTCGTGCTGGCGATAGTACCGGTCACACCGACGCCGATTTTCTCACCCTTCATTTCTGCGACCGGCAGAATATTAATCGTCTGCAGAAACGCGGATGACTCCTGCACTTTGTTCATCAGCGTTTGCGTGACGGACGGCTCGACAGTGAATTTTTTACTGACGTCATCAGTGCTGATGCCGTTCAGCTCAGCGACGCGGGTCAGATAGGCATTAAACTTAAAACGGGTTTCCGGGCGCATAGTCTTTCCTGTTTGAATTTATCGGTTAGTCACTGCATCGGGCGGGGTTGCCGCCCGGTTTCTGTTCTGCGGTTTATCAGCAGTCGGTCAGCAGCTCATCGCCACCGCCGCCGCTGGCTTTCGTGCGTCGCGGCTGGCTGAAACTTTCGGTTTTGTCGAGGGTGGTTTTCAGGGCGGAAAATGCCTGGCTGGTTTCTTCAACCTTGCCGGTCAGTTCCTGTTTAAAGGTGGCTAGCGCGGTTTCCATATCGGAAAGACGCTTATCCTGCGCAGTGAGGCTGGTCTGCACATGTTCGCTGACGGTGGTCACCGCCTCATGCACATCATTCAGGCGCGCATCGTCGCTGACCTGTTTACGGCTGAAAATGGCTTTCACCTTGTCGGCCAGGCTGTTGAGCACCGTGTCGGGAACGTCTTCAAATTCCAGTTCGGCCAGCGTGGCGACTGAAAAGACATTTTCAGGACTGGCCTTAAAGCGCTGCAGCGGGTTGTGCTTCGCCTTGCGGCAGAATTCGAGGTATTCAGTACCGAGGCTCGCAGGGTCATCAGTGACCGCAAGGCCGACAAGATAGCATTTGCCGCTGTTACCAAAATTCGGCTGAATTTCCATAGAGGTATAGACCTTCTGCGCGGCTTTATTCATCGCGATAAGGTCATCGGTCGGGGTGATTCTGGCGAACAACGCCCATTTGCCATTCAGCGCAGAATCGTCGTCAATCTTTTCGGCTTTCAGCTCAACCACATCGCCATAACGTTTAAACATGCCGTCGGGCAAAAGGCCGCGAATGTGTTCAAGGTTGATACGGCAACCGTAGACGCGCGGGTCATAGGTTTCGGCCATTTCCTGAATATCGCTGGCGCTGATAATGCGCCCGTCGCAGGTATCACCCTCGACGCCGATGCGAAAGAATTTTGAGACTTTTTTTGCCATTGTCAGGAGTCCTGAGGTTGGGGTTACGGGTCAACGCCAGTTTCCAGTCTCAGGACGCGCCAGACCACCAATGACGACTGGATAACCTCCCACACAACAGCACCTTAGCGAATCACTGACGGCCATTAAGTAGCCTTGCCCTGAATCCACTACGGCGAGGCATCAATGACCATTTCCACCGATACAACCTTATTGCATGACCCGCGACGACAGGCATCGCTGCTTTACTGGCAGGGCTTTTCCGTGCCACAGATTGCCGAAATGCTGCAGGTCAAGCGCCCGACCGTGCAGAGCTGGAAACAGCGCGACGGCTGGGACGGCATCGCACCGATTTCCCGCGTCGAAAGCAGCCTTGAGGCCAGGCTGATTCAGCTCATCGCCAAGCCGCAAAAGTCAGGCGGCGACTTCAAAGAGATTGACCTGCTCGGGCGGCAGATTGAGCGACTGGCGCGCGTCAACCGCTACAGCCAGACCGGCAACGAGGCCGACCTTAACCCCAACGTTGCCAACCGTAACAAGGGGGAGCGTAAGAGGCCGAAAAAGAACTTTTTCAGCGATGAGGCTGTCGCAAAGCTGGAAGAAATTTTCTTCGACCAGTCTTTCGAATACCAGTTGCAGTGGTACCGGGCAGGACTGGCGCACCGTATTCGCGATATTCTCAAATCCCGCCAGATTGGCGCGACGTTCTACTTTTCCCGCGAGGCACTGCTGCGCGCGCTCAAGACCGGCCATAACCAGATTTTTCTGTCGGCCAGTAAAACGCAGGCTTACGTGTTCCGGGAATACATCATCCAGTTTGCGCGACTGGTTGACGTCGACCTGACCGGCGACCCGATTGTCATCGGCAACAACGGCGCAAAGCTGATTTTTCTCGGCACCAATTCCAACACCGCGCAGAGCCATAACGGCGACCTGTATGTCGATGAAATATTCTGGATCCCGAATTTTCAGAAACTGCGCAAAGTCGCCTCGGGCATGGCATCGCAGAAGCACCTGCGCTCAACCTACTTTTCGACGCCCTCAACGCTGGCGCACGGGGCTTACCCCTTCTGGTCGGGTGAGCTGTTCAACAAGGGGCGCGCCAGTGCCGCTGACCGCATCGAAATCGACATCAGTCACCGCGCACTCGCCGGTGGTCAGCTCTGCGATGATGGCCAGTGGCGGCAGATTGTCACTATTGAGGACGCCCTTGCCGGTGGCTGCACCCTGTTCGACCTCGACCAGCTCAGACGCGAAAACAGTGATGAGGACTTTAAGAACCTGTTTATGTGCGAGTTTGTCGACGATAAGGCATCGGTATTCCCGTTCGAAGAGCTGCAGCGCTGCATGGTCGACGTGATGGAAACATGGGAGGACTTCGCCCCGTTCGCCGACCATCCATTCGGCTCGCGCCCGGTCTGGATTGGCTACGACCCGTCCCACACCGGCGACAGTGCCGGATGTGTCGTACTCGCGCCGCCGGTGGTTTCGGGTGGCAAGTTTCGCATGCTGGAGCGTCACCAGTGGAAAGGCATGGACTTTGCCGCGCAGGCAGAAGGCATCCGCAGGCTCACTGAGAAATACAACGTCGAATACATCGGCATTGACGCGACCGGCCTCGGTCTCGGCGTATTCCAGTTGGTGCGCTCATTCTACCCGGCGGCTCGCGGTATCCGTTACACACCAGAAATGAAAACCGCAATGGTGCTCAAGGCGAAAGACACGATTCGCCGGGGCTGTCTGGAGTACGACGCCGGTGCAACTGACGTCACACAGTCGTTTATGTCCATCCGCAAAACCATGACCAGCAGCGGGCGCAGCGCCACCTATGAGGCCAGTCGCACCGAGGAAGCCAGTCACGCTGATATCGCATGGGCCACCATGCACGCCCTGTTAAACGAACCGCTTTCTGCCGGTAGCGGCATGCAGCCTAAATCCATTCTGGAGATTAACCAATGAAAAATAATGTTTTCTCACAAAGCCAGATTCAGGCAATGGCCGATATTCTGCACAATGACAGTTTTGACTATCAGGCAACATGGTTGCGGGTCGGAAAACTCAATATCGACCGCAGCATTACTAAATCGCGCCAGATTGGCGCAACGCTGCTATTTAGTCGTGAGGCACTGCTCGATGCGCTGACAACGGGCGATAATCAAATCTGGTTTGCTCATTCAGTTGAGCATGCGCGCGTGGCGCTGATGTACATGAACAATCTTTCAGCACGCGTCGGTGTCCGTCTGGCGAGCAACGGTTACAGCGTACAGCTTGACAGCGGTGCGACTATCAGCCTTGTCGGCGAGGAATCCCATTGCGCCGCGCTGGCGGGTAATGTCTACCTGGATGAGTTCGGATGGTTCAATAACCCGTTAAGAGCGGCAAAAGTCGCAGCGGCTATAGCCTGCCATAAACGCCACAGCCTGACGATGTTCACCTCTCCCTCTGATAATTATGACGCTTTCCGGGTGTGGAACGGCACGTTCCGCAGGCATCGACCGACACCGCTAATCAATACCGGCGACAGTGTATTCTGTACAGATAGCGTCTGGCGCCAGTCGGTCACACTGGATGCAGCATGCCAGCGCGGGTGCAATCTCTTTGCACCTGAGGAAATTAAACACGAATACAGCGACGATGATTATCGCATGTTATTTGGTTGCGACTGGTCTTTCGCTGTTGCAGCGGGTGAGGTGGCAGCATGAGCAAGCGCAAGCCACGCAAAGCAGTTGCCATGACCGCCAGTGCACCGCAAAAAATGGAGGCGTTCACCTTCGGTGAGCCGGTGCCGGTACTCGATAAGCGCGACATTCTGGATTACGTCGAGTGCATCAGTAACGGCAAATGGTACGAGCCGCCGGTCAGCTTCTCCGGGCTGGCAAAAAGCCTGCGCTCTGCAGTGCATCACAGCTCACCGATTTACGTTAAACGCAACGTGCTCGCGAGCACCTACATTCCGCACCCACTGCTGTCCCGTCAGGATTTCAGCCGCTTTGCGCTCGACTATCTGGTATTCGGTAACGCCTTTCTTGAGCAGCGCCACAGCGTCACCGGCCAGTTAATCAAACTGCTGACTTCACCGGCAAAATACACCCGGCGCGGGGTCGATGACTCGGTTTTCTGGTTTGTGGAAAACTTCACTCAGCCGCATGAGTTCGCACCCGATACCGTGTTCCACCTGCTGGAGCCTGATATTAATCAGGAGATTTACGGCCTGCCTGAATATCTCAGCGCGCTTAATTCTGCGTGGCTGAATGAATCCGCGACGCTGTTCCGCCGCAAGTATTACCAGAACGGCGCGCACGCAGGTTACATCATGTATGTGACTGACCCGGCGCAAAGCGCGACTGACGTCGAATCGCTGCGCGATGCAATGCGTAACTCTAAAGGGCTCGGCAACTTTAAAAACCTGTTTTTCTACTCACCGAACGGGAAACCGGACGGCATAAAAATCGTGCCATTGAGCGAGGTCGCCACAAAGGATGACTTTTTCAATATCAAGAAAGCCAGTGCCGCCGACCTGATGGACGCTCACCGCGTGCCGTTCCAGCTTATGGGCGGCAAGCCCGAGAATATCGGCTCACTCGGTGACGTTGAGAAGGTGGCAAAGGTATTTGTGCGCAACGAGCTGTCGCCGCTACAGGACAGATTCAGGGAGGTAAACGACTGGCTCGGCATGGAGGTCATCAGGTTCAAAGAGTATACCCTCGATAACCCGGAATAATTCCCCCTCAAGCCGCCAGTATTGGCGGCTTTTTCATACCCCACCACCATCACGCCTCAGACGCGCCACACGCGCACAACCACACCCGATCATCAACGAACCGACAGCGACCACGAAAGCGCCATCACGACGCGCTCAGACGATAATTTTTAATATTACGCACCACCGCTGGCGCGCAATGCTTTCCCCGCCACGCCTGCCCGCTTTATGGGTCGGTTTTAATGCAGTTGCATGACCACTCTGGATCCGCGCCAGCTCTGGTGGCGTACGGCCAGAACGGGCAGGCCTGACGCATGCAAAACCATGCACCTGTTGCATGCATGGCTAAAAAACGGGAAATTCGCGGAAAAATGGCATAAAAAAACCGGCATTTTTGGTGCCGGTTTGAATCAGGTTTATTGAGGTCACTTGTTGCGCAATGCGCCAATAACACTGTTGAGGCACATGCTGGCAACAATCAGCAGAAAAATCGTTGTCCACGGATTTTCATAAACGAGAGATAACATATTTATATGGTTCCTTTTATTTGCGCATTCTGATGTGATTTAACAGGTGTTTGATAACGACTGAAAGCTCATCTTTATTAGCCTTTTCGACCATTTTTGCGGTGTAGCTTTCCACCTCGCGAGAGCTCAGGTCGTTATTTAATGCCATTAAAATCAGATTCTTTGCCCAATCGGCAAACGGGTCTTTTTTCGATGAAAGGTGATTTTGCATGTCCAAAAACCTCGAATTATTTAACCAGCAGACGGTGGAAGTATTTGCGACGCTATGACCGGCTAACGCCTCGCGTAGCTCGTTGTTCAACCCCGTCAGCACTGAAAGCGAGTTTCAGCGCCGACGGCGTTTGCTATGGTCGACGTGGTGGCGGTGCGTAATGTGCCGGTCTGCTGATATTATCCAGTTTGCCATAGTTATCCCTGACTATTTCTGCACACCCGACCAACTCTGCTGGAGTCAGGTTCTCATTGACCATTATCGTCTGCAGACGATGAACGATAGCCATAAGTTTTATGCTTTTAGTTTTGTGCTGCGGAATTTCGCCCGGTAGTCGATGCATATTATCGCCCTCAATGAATTTTATTTAGTGTCCTCAAGACGCCACTATAAAATCCGATAAGGTAACGTCCCATTCATCACGGGTGTGTAACCAATAACACATCGAGAAACTTTGAAAGGTAGAACTAACGCCTCGCGGTGCGAGTTGTTCAACGCCGCCAGCACTGAAAACAAGTTTCGGTGCCGGCAGCGTTTGTCACTATGTTATTTAATTGTCCAGTATCGAATCGACCTCACCCGTTCGCACGTTGACGCGTGCTGCTACGGTTTGTTTGACCACGCCACCATAAGCATTAGTGCCGCGAAACGTTGTTTTTACAACGGCATGCGGGTCTTTATTCAAAATCAGATGGTAGACCGTTGAAACATGCTTATAAGAGGAATCATCATTCATGCTGGCTTTTATCAGCTTCTCTAACGGGCGATAAGAGCCATCCCAACCACTAAAATTACCCTGAAATGCGTCAAGGTTGATTTTATTATTTAGGGATTGTGGATCCTTCTCAAAGTCGTTAAAACACCATTCCAACACATCACCGAGCTTTAACGCATCATCTTTCGTAAAAGTGTACTCACTCATACAGGCATAAAAAGCATCAGCAGAGCTTACCGGTACACCTTTGAAGCCAACATAACCTTTAACGATATCGTGCCGGGTTTCTTTTGGCTCATTGCGATATTCTTTGAGGGTCTTATCTGCGTACTCAAAGATTGGCGTAGTCGGTTCCGCTTTAACCTCCTGCACGTCAGCTTTTGCCACAGGCTGACTTTTTTCAGTCGGCCATAATATTGAGCCAATAACACCCAGCGCCAGACAGCCACCAAGATAAACCGCACTGGAGCGCTTACGGTTCGGCATTCGAACCAGCGACGGCTTGATTAACCCCACGATAAAAGCAATAAAGAGAGCCAGAGATAAAAATGCTATTACGGTATCCATGATTTTCCTTTATGTGTAATCCCCATACAAAACAACCCCATGCTATCAAACATGGGGTCGAGGGTTGCACATTTTTCAGGGATTAACGCCAGCTCTCATCTTCCCACACTTCCTTAAGGATGCTATCCAGCGCTTCGCGGTCTGAATCTTTATCGAATCCCATCAGCTCGACACCGGTCATGGCTCCCTTTTTAACAGTAACGCGCGTTGAGGGGAAAACAGACTGTATTCGCTTGGTCAATTCGCATTGAAAAGCATCAATTACCGGCTGGCCGATTTTTTGGTCTTTATCCAACGTGATATTTACTTTCACCTTGCCCTCCTTTGCAAAGGTTTCATCAACAGGTGGCGCGGAAAAAACAACAGAAAAATTATTATTTTTCATTAGGTTGCCTCTTGCTATCTCCGCGATTAAATTCAATGCAATTTCACGATCTCTTTCCTTACAAGTACCTTCAGCAGTCAGACGCGCAATCATTTCGACCCGCTCAATCATAACGTGCTCGTTTAGCTCTCTATCCACACAACCTCCATTACGAGATACTGTATATGCATACAGTAACACGTAATAACCAAAGGTGTGAAGAAAAAATCACAGTTAAACACACTGTATGTACATGATATGGATGAATATTAACGATTATATTTTCGTTGCGAGTTCAGCTAAAGCCGCAACACGATTGAGGATTATCCTAGCCTTAGCCTGATACGATGGTGCTGAGGTAAATATTTCTCCCTTGGCCGTTCCTCTCAACCATTTACCGTTAAAGCAACTTTTACCACCGGCCATCAGGTGCAGGGCTTCGCCCCGGCTGATTGTGATGCCGGTAGTCAGATGTATCTCGTCGATAGTTTTCGCTATAGCTGCGTTTTGCTCATCCGTTCCGTGGATAAATTTTCGCCGTATTGCTGGCTTTTGCTTCCTGAGTCGGTTTGTCAGCTCTCGTTTTTCACGTCGACTTAGGGGTTTAGATAAATCGAGTTCCGGTGGATCGCTTTCGCTTCCCGTACAGTTATTGACAGAACTCCGAGAGGGCGCAGGAGCGCCCTTAACGTCAACGGCCAAATCAACGGCACGCTTCGGCACAATTTTCCACTGCGTAAGCCGGGTTAAAATCGGAGTGCCTGCACCAATGGTGGAATCGTACACACCTTTGATACAGACTATTTCCTCACCATACTGATTAAACTCTGTTCGCGGCTCGTAAAGAGTGCGCACCTGTAATTCGTCCCGACGGACGAAAGGCCCACCCTGAGCGTTAACATAGTCAGCCCAGCGGCCATAATGAGCGGCGTCATGTACTTCGGCGAATTCAACACTAAGCGCCCTTGCCGTTTCTGGGTCAGCCATTTTTCTAAGCTCCCTATATACCGTCACAGGAGCACCGCCGATAAACTGAAACTGACGGATATGCCAGCGAGCCGCCCATGCTGAAACGGCGGGTGCCGTCTCTTTTAGCAGCTCACCGCTTTCGTCATCGGTTTCGTCATCGAGAGCATAACCGTCGATGTTTTTAGAGATGTATTTCGCGACATAGCCGGTAGCACTGCCTTTCTCCGGGTCGATAGCCTCAGCATGAAAGCGGGCTTTTTTAGCCTTATCACTTTTAAGTTCGTGGTGGTCTTCCTCCCATGCATAATCGCGGATGATGAGGCGCACGCGCTCGACGTCTTCTGGCAACATGAATATAAGCATGTGCCAATGCGGCGTTCCGTCGTGATGAGGCTCGGCAACACGTATGCCGAAAATGCGAATTTCTTCCCGATGTAGCTTGGCACGAATGCGCGCCCAAAGGCCGGTTAGGTAGCTCTGCGTGTCCGACGGGCTGGCCCCGTTCCATTTGCTGTTACGGTATCCCGCTTTAGTCGTGGCATGATATTTAGACGGTGCGGTCAGGGTGTAGAACTCCCCGACGTATCCGAGTTCATTGCAGATATTTTCAAACCCACGGATGCGGGTCATCAGCTCGCAGCGGCGTATCTCAGGGTTAGCGACCGAGCCGTCAAATTTTTCAATCAGGCTGATACGGTTGCCGTCTTCGTCTTCGAGATCCAGACCTTTGAGAAATTCACGAGTGCGGCGCTTTTGTTCACGCCAGTCAGTCACGCAGTTTTTACTCGCATAGGCATGCTTTTTCTTACTGACGTTGCCGACAGTAATTTGCAGATGTTCACGCCATGCAGCCGCAATGCGACGCAGACGACCACGCCACCACACATCGTTAAACATGCGAGCGATGGCCGGGGCGATTTCATCTTCTCCGACATATTTCTTTGTCACTCGCTCCCAATGCGGAGGGGTAACATTGAATTGCAGAGAAATAAAACCGGCGCGCATGTACCAGGTGTACAGCGTTTTAAGCTCGCTAAATCCGGTGTCATCAATGTCAGCCAGTTCAGCGCGAATGAAATTAGCGATATCAGCGGCCAAAAGGTCGATATCGGCGCGTGACATGTCCGGGAGGCGGTTAAATCTGGCGACCATATTGACCATGCGTGACGCCAGATATTGCATAAGCTGGGTATCAAAATGACCATCGAAAACAGCGGCTGATACATTGCTGTTAATACCCGCGCACTCGTATTTTTTTGCGACCAGTTCAAGACGCGGCAATGCCTTTTTGCAGAAGCTGATTAAAAAAGCATTGGCTCGTTGACTGCCCTGATTTTGTTCCAGCACTGCAGCGGTGCGATAAACATCAAAACGCACGCACTCAGGCTGGAGAGAAAGCACCTTTCTCGCATGCAGCAAAGCCGCGAACATACGGTCGCGGCGATACTGTTGGTCATAGGTAAGATATGGGCTGGCTATTGCCGACCGTGGAGCGTTCCACGGGTAAGCATAGTTAACGCTTACCCGCATAGTACCCCCATTTGCCTGCGCTGTATGCTTAACATCACATATCCGGGAGCCCACTCGTTAAGGTCAGTTACATGAGTCACCAGCACGTAGACAAAAGCGCCGGTAAAACCGACCTTTTGCGGATCATATTCGCAGGGGCCATACTCGTTTAAGCAAAGTAAATCCCCTACAGCAAAAGCACGGTCAGCAAGACGAAACTCGGCTTTTTTCGTTCCATTGAGGACAGCCTGAAAAAACTCAGGCCGAATTTTTAGTTGATGTGTTTTTCTCATGCCGCCGCCTTGATTGAGGAGGCGCACATTTCTCCGATACGCTCGATTTCAGTGGCCATTGCGTCAAGAGTGGTAATTGATGTCTGCTGAATATGATGATGAATCAACCCGGAAATAAGCTGGTTAATCTTCGGGTAATAACCGATGGTGTCGAGCCATTCCTCGCCAGCTTTTTTACCAGACTTAACGACTTTCTTTTCATTCAAGATGAATTGATACTGGTCGCTGGTAATAACCCATTTGTCGCCTATTTCAATGCGGAGGCTCATGCAACACCACCCCGAGCTAAAGCCCTAACAAGTCCTAAGGTCATTTTGCAGTCAGCTAAAGCTCGGTGCGCTTGCCCCTCAAGCTTTACTCCTTCACGTTCAGCGGCATCAACCAACTTATGCCATTTATACCCTTTATATTTCCCCGGCTCGTCGCGATATTCTGCATATAACATCATTGCGCAAACAGAGTTATATGCGAGCATATATGGCGCAGCTACAGAAGACTGTCCATGCAATGCGTAAGTCTGTTTAATTAGCCGTATGTCATAATCAGCGTTATAGATAACAAACCCAAACCGCATAAATAGCTCTTCCAGAGTCCTGCATATATCTGTCCACGCAGGGGCAAAGGCAACCATTTCATTGGTAATGCCATGAATGGCTATTGCCTCATCAGGAATAGACTTTGTAGGCTTAATAAGCGTATTGAGCATAATAGAACCATGACTATCAATAATGCATATTTCTACTATTTCCGCATCCGCGCCCAAACCTGTAGTTTCTGTATCAATGAATAAAAAACCTTCCTCAAGCCAATACCTTGCTCGTTGGCTGATTGTCATTTCTTTTGTTTTCACACTGTACCTCCGTTGTAATGTTTGTTTTTCAGTTCGATGATTTGCTGGCAGGTCACGCAAAAGGCCACACCCGGTATCGCAATGCGGCGAGCTTCCGGGATTGGTGCGTCACATTCTTCGCAGAGAAAACGGGAAGGTGCAGCGATACGGCTGCGCGCGTTGTTGATGTGGCGCTCACGGTCTTCCTGCTCACGCTGTTGTGCAAAATCCATTGCGTCGGCCATCAGTGCAGCTCCTGTGATTCATTCTCAAAGCGGGTTGCTTCACGGCGCAGCAGTTCGGCAGCTTCGGTGCCGCTCATACCCTCTTTGGTGATATGGATAGCCAGCGCCTCAAGACGGATTGAAACAGCGAGCGCGCGGTCTTTACGCTCTTCTTTTTTTGCATCGGTCAGCAATACGGCCAGCGCATCACTATCAGTGTTAAAACTACGGATTTCGGTATTACGCATAATTGATTCTCCTGATTTCGGGCAATAAGAAGCCCGGCGGGTTTACGCCAGATAATTTCTTTTGTTTAATTAGCTATAACCAAATACGACGGCTGGTTTACTTTTCAATTGGCTGATAATTTCAGCTTTCAGGCTATCTTTAAACTGCTTGCAGCACTCCCATTCCGGGTCAACTCGTAAAATTACCCCATCGCGGGTTTTAATTTCAAAACCGTCTTCCATGTTCGGAATCATGGCACCTAAAACAATCCTTAATTCATCGCGTGACATGTTTAACCCCTTTAATAATAAAGTGGACAATACGAATAATTAAAAAGTCTGACGATTTCGGCGGCTTTGTTTTCAGCCCTTTTAATAATTCGGACTGTGAGTGGCTCGGGTGCCAGCGCTTGCCGTCCTTACCTGCGATCCAGCCGTGGCCGTAGTGCATGCCTGGGCTTTGCTTGACGAGCAGAGACGCGAATGACGGTTCACCTTTCAGCATACGCACCTCAAATCAGACCAAACGATGCGCCAATACCACTCATGGTATCGACCACGCTCGACATAGCGGGATTAGTCTGCAGACGTGCATGCAGCGCCAGTGCCGACAATGACAACATGCGAATGCCAGCGTTAACGCTTTCAATCATGTTGTGCTTACGGGCAGAGGTCAGACGTTCATCAGATACCGCACCGCTTGCCAGTTCGCCGAGTTCACGCATTGCGCGCATGACATAAGACTGCAATTTGTCTTTAGCCAGCTCATTAACCGGCACGCATGGCAGGCAATGAATCTGCGCCAGAAAACCATCAACGAGGGTTGAGTCTTCGGTCAGGTCAGTCAGCAGCCACAATTCAGGCGGCGTGAACTGGTGAGGTTGTTCCGGGTTGAGCTTGTTACGTAACGTTTGAACGTTCATACCCGCACGCTCGGCCAGCTTCGCCATGTTGTGACGTTGCGCAAAAGCCCGGCACGCTTCGTCATAGTGGGGATGTTTGGAAATCTGAAAATCAAACATGTTGCATCCTTAAAATTCACATAAAGTGAATCAAGCGCCTATGACAAGTTGAAATCGGGAATGGCCCAACACCTTACGCAACTGGTCTTCTTTCCATCGTGCGTAATAAATGCGAACAGGACCGCCAGCTTTCTTGCAGCCTTTACGGATTTTGCGAGGTTCGATTGGTACACATGGATTATCTCCTGTCGTCCAACGGTAAGCGGTGCGCTCTGAAACCCCCTCAAGCTCTGCGAACTGCTGCAGGGAAACCACAGGGGCTGGGATTTTGAAGATTGCGATTTCGGAAGCCATGTTGCATCATTTCCTCTTTGCCAATATTTGCCATATGGTTGCCAACGTTTGCCAATGTTTGCCACCAATTGCCACCAACAATCGAATCCTAATGCGATTATTCGCATTGGTCAACATGAGAAATGCGATTTATGGACTTTGAAAGCCAAATTTCAAACGAGGAAGTGTTAGATAGAATTTGTCAGGTCTACGGGTTCACACAGAAAATTCAGCTCGCAAACCATTTCAATATCGCAGCCAGCACGCTACAAAACCGCTATACACGCGGTAACGTCTCCTATGATTTCGCTGCATTCTGCGCCCTTGAGACTGGTGTCAATATCCAATGGATCCTTACCGGAAAAGGGCCACAAAAGCCTGACGAACACTCAAAATCGTCTTACGAACTCAAATCATTCACATTAAGTGAAGGTCGACTCACTGATAATGGGGTTTTGAATATCGACCCTGAGCTTTTCGAAAAGCCTTTGAAAAGTGCTATCTGCGTTAAAAGCGAGAGCAAAAGCTACATCACTGAGAAAGATGCGCCTTTGGCTGACGGTCTTTGGATTGTCGATGTTGAGGGCGCAATTAGCCTCCGAGAGTTAACGGTTCTACCCGGTAAAAGGTTGCATGTAGCAGGAGGTAAAGTACCGTTTGAGTGCGGAATTGATGAGATAAAAACGATTGGCCGAGTGGTAGGTATATACAGCGAGATTAACTGATGGCCGTCCGTAAAAATCCGGCAGGAGGGTGGATTTGTGAAATCTACCCTAATGGGGCAAAAGGCAAACGCATCAGAAGGAAGTTTGCCACCAAAGGTGAGGCGCTGGCTTTTGAACAGCACCAGATACAGCACCCATGGCAAGAAGAAAAAGAAGACCGCCGTTCTCTAAAAGAGCTTATCGATTCCTGGTATAGCGCGCATGGAATCACCTTAAAGGACGGCGAAAAACGGAAACTAGCTATGCACCATGCTTTCGATTGCATGGGCGAACCGTTAGCTCGCGATTTTGATGCACAGATGTTTTCCCGCTATCGGGAAAAACGGTTAAAAGGCGATTACGCCCGTTCAAACAGAGTAAAAGAAGTATCACCTCGCACGCTTAATCTTGAGCTGGCCTACTTTCGTGCTGTTTTCAACGAGCTTAATCGACTCGGGGAATGGAAAGGGGAAAATCCACTGAAAAATATGCGCCCGTTCCGCACGGAAGAAATGGAAATGGCTTGGCTCACGAAGGAACAGATTGCAGCGCTTCTTGATGAGTGCAAACGACACGAACACCCTGATTTAGTATCTGTTGTGAAAATATGCCTTGCGACTGGTGCTCGTTGGTCCGAGGCCGAAGGGCTCAAGAAATCACAGCTATCAAAATATAAAATTACCTACAACTACACTAAAGGTAAAAAGAATCGCACTGTGCCAATCAGCAAAGAGCTTTATGAAGAATTACCGGCTAAAAACAAAGAACATGGTAGCTTATTCCAGAATTGCTATGGCGCTTTTCGTTCGGCACTACAGCGCACTAACATTGAGCTGCCTGCCGGACAACTTACCCATGTGTTGCGCCACACCTTCGCCAGCCACTTTATGATGAATGGTGGTAATATTCTCGTATTGCAACGTGTGCTCGGCCATACCGACATCAAAATGACGATGCGATATGCTCACTTTGCCCCCGACCATTTAGAGGATGCCGTTAAACTCAATCCACTGGCGACGAGTGGCGATAAAATGGCGGTGTAAATGGCAAATATTGGCAAACATTGGCAAACATTGGCAAACTAAGTCAATGTTTAATAACGCAAACTATTGATTTTCGGTTGTTCTGGTAGGAACTCATAATCGCTTGGTCGCTGGTTCAAGTCCAGCAGGGGCCACCAAATTTTAGCTTTAAAATCATATAATTAAGCCACTATAAAGAGTGGCTTTTTTGTTTCTGACAGGGCTCGCCCCATACCGCTATTTACGATGCCAATAGGCTGCCGCACGTACCAGGTGTGGATCAAACCCCTTTTCAAAGCACTGACTTAAACGTTTTACCGTTTTGCCTTCGCCAGTAATCCAGATGAAATAGTCTGATTCTGGTATTGCCAGCTGCGACAGGCGCGTTTGCATTGCCTGTTCATCGCCGCCAACAACATATTCCACAGTAATATCCGTCAAATGGGCGAGATAATCGCGATATGCGGCATCCTGAATGCTCACCAGCGCGGTTACCGCAGGGTGCGCAGGCAGACGGCTAAGCGATTCCAGACGACGACGTAGCGCAGGCATACCGGACTCATCGCAGACATAAACCTGACAGGCATACTCTTCCGGCACCACCAGCGAACCGCGCGGCCCGCCGATCGTCAGTGTATCGCCTTCACGGGCTTCCATTGCCCAACGGCTGGCTACGCCGCCATCGTGGATAAAGAAATCCAGCGCCAGCTCGCGACGCGCCTCGTCATACAGCGGCGTGTAATCCCTGGAGACCGGACGAACGCCCTCCCCCCAGATAATGCCTTCCTCAGTGACTGTCGGGGGCGTAAAGCGACAGCCTGGCTCAGGGAAAAAAACTTTCGTGTGATCGTCAAAGCCCAGGGAGATGAAACCGTCCAGCGCCTCGCCGCCAAGTACGATCCGCTGAAATCCTGCGCTAATACGTTCTACCCGCAGAACGATCAGCTCGCGAAAACGCAGCTCATTACGAACACGCTGTGGGTAGCGTACGGATGATGTCGTCATTTTTTGCCTTCGTGAAGTAATACGATATATCTAAATTAAAGTTTTAAATGATAATGATTGTTAATCAGTAAAAATGCAACTGTTTTTTGATAGTGTTCTGGCAACACATCGCTAATCACAACTTCAAAATAAAACGTTATAAATTAATAGATTATATCAACAAGCGCTTTTATCCTTGCTAAAAAGCATCATTTAGATATAAATTAGATATATCTAAATAAGCAGGAGGCAATGATGCAAAATCAACATGAAGGGTGTTGCAAAAACCGGGATCATAAGCACGACGGCTGCTGTAAAGATCGAGAACATCAGCATGAAGGCTGCCATAGCGCGCATCAGCATGAGAACGCCAGTTGCGGCGGCGAACACCGTCACGGACACGGCTGTGGTCGTCATGGACAGGGCGGTGGTCGACGTCAGCGATTTTTTGGCCACGGGGAGCTTCGGCTGGTCATTCTTGATATCCTGACCCGGGACGCCAGCCACGGCTATGAACTGATTAAAGCGATAGAAAACCTGACGGGGGGCGGCTATACGCCAAGCGCTGGTGTGATCTACCCTACGCTGGATTTTTTACAGGATCAGCAATTTATCACGATTAGCGACGAAGAAGGCGGGCGGAAAAAAATCGCGATTACCGCGAACGGCGCGCAATGGCTTGATGAAAATCGCGAACACCTGACGCATATTCAGGCGCGGCTAAAAGCCCGTTGTGTGGGCATGGAGTTACGTAAAAATCCGCAGATGAAGCGGGCGCTGGATAACTTCAAGGCCGTGCTGGATCTGCGGATAAACCACAGCGATATCAACGACGCGCAAATCAAACGCATTATCGGCGTGATTGATCGCGCGGCGCTGGAAATCGCCGAACTGGATTAAGCGGGCTGCGTGTCCTCTTCGCGGACGCGGAACACGTTAACCAGCTCTTTTAAATGTAACGCCTGTTCGTTCAGCGACGCCGCGGCGGCAACAGACTCTTCCACAAGGCAGGAGTTTTGTTGCGTGGCGGCGTCAATCAGGCCAATCGCGCTGTTAATCTGCGAAATACCGTCAGTTTGCTCGCGGCTGGCCTGCCCAATCTCACGTAATATCACATCCATCTCTTCGACGTTATCCACCATACCATTAATCAGGGCGCTGGCTTTCTCCACCAGGTGCATCCCTTCCTGAGTCTGACTGGTTGAATCTTCAATCAAATTACGGATTTCACTGGCTGACGAGGCGCTCTTTTGCGCCAACTGGCGAACCTCTCCGGCGACAACGGCAAAACCACGTCCATGTTCGCCCGCGCGCGCCGCTTCAACCGCCGCGTTCAGCGCCAGAATATTGGTCTGAAAGGCAATGGAATCAATGATATTGATGATATCCGACATACGATTTGCCGTATCGTTAATGACGCGCATTTTCTGCGTCACTTGATTCATCATCTCCCCATTGTTTTTCACTACGCTGGCGGCGCCGGCAGAGAGTTTGGTCGCTTCACTGGTATGATCGGCTGTGTTTTTAACCGTGGCGGTAATCTGTTCCATCGACGCCGCCGTTTCTTCAACCGAGCTGGCCTGTTCTTCCGTACGCGCGGCCAAATCCTGGTTACCGGCGACAATTTGCGCCGCCGCCGTGGAGATACTCTCCGAACCGTTTTGCACTTCCTGGACGATATCCAGCAGACGCGTTTTCATCGCCATTAACGCTTGCAGTAGTACGCCTGTTTCATCTTTATAGTCGGTGGTGATATGGCGAGTCAGATCGCCATCGGCAATCGCCTCGGCAAAGCGTACCGCTTCATCAAGCGGCCGGGTAATGGAACGTACGATATACCATCCCATTACGCATCCGGCAGCGATGCTTATCAGCGCCAGGGTAATTAACAGCGTCCGGTTAGTTTTAAAATCTCCTTCGACCTGCACGCCCGCGTTGTGCATCTGCGCATCCTGAACGGCGATAAGTTCCTGAACTTTGTCCTTATAGACCTTTTGCACCTGCACCGTTCTGGTCATCATCTCCTGAATGGCCGCCTGACGATTATTGCTTTGAATATCTTTCAAAATACGGAATCTGGACTCCAGGTATTGCTGGCGCGCTTCACGGATCTCGGTAATGATTTTCTGCGAAGCCGCATCGTGACGGTTGCTGGAAAGCTCATCCAGTAGCGCCGTAATACGCTGGCTTATTTCATCCAGATCTTTCTGCGAACTCTGGCTCCAGCGCCCCTCCTCATCCAGTAGCATGAGCTGCTGCGCGATGATGAAATCATTAAAATTATCGATTAACAGATTGGCTTTCACCGTGGTGGGATAATCATTGGTAATAATGTTCTGCATACCCGTATTAGCCCGATCAAGGCTAAACAAAGACAGAGCGGAACTCACCACCATGAGAACAATGAATAAGCCAAAGGCCATAAATAATTTTGAACGTATTTTAATGTTATGCAAAAACATATTTTCTCCCTGGGATTGCATATCCTCATACAGGAAGATTTATCGGCAATAATGTTACTAACTTTATGATATTGATCGCTTTTTATTTCGGAGCATTATTAGTAAGTAATTTTTATTGTTCACAGAAAGATGAACCAAAAGTGACATAAATTGGTACTAATAATGAAAGAAATACGCTAAAAGGTTAACCATTTCTTATTTATTAACTGATCTTATACCCATTAATGGGTAGGCAGGAGAGAGGAAAGAAATATTACATTATTTTTAACAATATATGTCACTGATACTCTCTATGATGGCAGGAGCCGCCTTCTATCAGAGCGCATCCGCCCGGTAAGCTTGTTGCTACCGGGCGGATGTCATTACCGTTGCTACCTACAAGTAAACTTAATGCAGTACCGTGACCGCATCCTCCAGCCGGCTGGCACGGTGTTTTACCATTGCGGAGACTTGTGCGCTCTCTTCCACCAGCGCCGCATTTTTCTGGGTTATGCGGTTCAACTCGTCCACGGCGCGAGTCAGGCTGGAAAGCCCATCTGTCTGTTCCTGCGTCGACTGGCTGATCCGTGCGATAAGCAGGGTGACATTTTGCACCTGAGCTACAATGTCATCCATGGTACGGCCTGCGGCGTGAACCTGCTCGGAGCCTGACTGCACCTTTGTTGCGCTGGCATCAATTAATTTACGAATATCGTTCGCCGCATTAGCGCTGCGGCTGGCAAGATGGCGTACCTCGCCAGCAACCACGGCAAACCCTTTCCCCTGCTCGCCCGCTCTCGCCGCTTCTACCGCCGCATTCAGCGCCAGGATATTCGTCTGAAAAGCGATATCGTTAATTAGCGTGGTGATCGTCCCGATACGTTGCGTACTGTGAGCGATATCATCCATCGTTTTAATCACCGTATCCATCGCCTCACCTCCCTGAGTCGCCGCGCTACTGGCCGCCATGGAAAGCTTATCCGCAGCGGAAGCCGTCTCGGAATTGAGCTTCACGGACTCCGCCATCTGGTTCATGGTCGTTACCGTTTCCTGAACATTCTCCACGGTCTGACGGGTGTGTTCGTTCAGATCATTGTTACCCTTCGCCAGCCTTTCACTGCCGTTTCTGACGCTGGAAACCTGACTTGATACGTCATTGATCAGCCAGCGGCACATCAAGCCAAGCTGCCCCACGGCCCTCAGCGTCAGCCCCAACTCATCGCTACGATTAAGGTGTTGTACGCTGTTGCGTTCGCCGGTCGCCACTTTCAGCGCCTGCGTCGCCACATTTTCAATGGGACGCACAATTTGCCATTCCAATAGCGCCGTACCTGCCAGCATCGCCAACGCGCCCAACAGCAACGCCTGCCATGAGGCATCCGTACCGAACAACGCCAACGCCAGCATTACGGCCATTAGCCCCATAATGCTACGCACTCGCCAGCGAACAGGCATAGCGGGCAGTTTGCCCAGCAAACCCTGACGAACCACCAGGCCTTTATGAATTCGTTTACTACACCGCCCTTCATTTAGCGCCTGATATAAAGGCTCGACGGCGGCAACCTCATCATCCGTGGCGCGGGTACGGATCGACATATATCCAGTCACACGCCCTTCACGTATCATCGGTACCGCGTTGGCCCGCACCCAATAATGGTCGCCGTTTTTACGCCGGTTTTTCACAATGCCGCTCCACGGTTCGCCCTGTTTTAGGGTGTACCACATATCTGCGAAGGCAGCTTTCGGCATATCCGGATGACGCACCAGATTATGTGGCTGCGCCAGTAACTCGTTTAACTGATAGCCGCTCACCTGGACAAAAGTGTCATTGGCGTGAGTGATATAGCTTTCCAGGTCGGTCGTAGACATCAGAGTGGTATCATCATCCAGCGGGGTATTTAGCTGGCTGACGTAGGGATGAGAAGACATGATAGCGTCCTGTGCAGGTTATCTGGATGTTAATTTTTCGCTCAGATGTTATTTCGGCGCTAATCTATTTATCTTTAGTTGTTAAAATTGCTCTGGATCGCAATTTGCGATTAATCCTTAATATTTGTACGATTTTCACCTCATCCTGCGCCTTATTTTCATTATGAAATTGTTTAGCGTGGACAACCTTTTTCTTTAAAATCTGCCCTGGCTCACCTTTTTCTCACGCCGCCGCTAACGCAACACACCGTAAACCGTAAAACAAGATCTGCTCAAAATGCATCCAATTGTTAACACGTGATATTAAATGTTGTGTAAATGTGATTATTCCTGGTGTTTATCCCGATTTTCACTATGGGCTTAGACCCCCGCTAATCCCTGCAATACTTAATTCAGTATCATGTGATACACGGCCCTCTGGAGCTCATTTTGAACAGGTTACCTTCCAGCGCATCGGCTTTGGCCTGTAGCGCGCACGCACTGAATCTCATCGAGAAGCGAACGCTAAACCATGAGGAAATGAAAGCACTAAACCGAGAGGTCATTGACTACTTTAAAGAGCATGTAAATCCAGGATTTCTGGAATACCGGAAATCTGTTACCGCCGGCGGGGATTACGGAGCCGTAGAGTGGCAAGCGGGCAGTTTGAATACGCTTGTCGACACCCAGGGGCAGGAGTTTATCGACTGTCTTGGGGGGTTTGGCATCTTTAACGTGGGGCACCGTAATCCTGTTGTGGTATCCGCCGTCCAGAATCAACTCGCAAAACAACCTCTCCACAGCCAGGAGTTACTTGATCCCTTGCGGGCGATGCTGGCAAAAACGCTGGCGGCGCTGACACCGGGGAAACTCAAGTACAGCTTTTTCTGTAACAGCGGCACCGAATCCGTCGAAGCGGCGCTAAAACTGGCAAAAGCGTATCAGTCGCCGCGCGGCAAGTTTACCTTTATCGCCACCAGCGGCGCATTTCATGGCAAATCATTGGGCGCGCTCTCCGCCACGGCCAAATCCACCTTCCGCAGACCCTTTATGCCTTTACTGCCGGGCTTCCGCCATGTGCCGTTTGGCAATATCGACGCGATGAGCATGGCATTTAGCGAAGGCAAAAAAACGGGCGACGAGATAGCAGCCGTGATTCTGGAGCCTATTCAGGGTGAAGGCGGCGTGATCCTGCCGCCGCAGGGATACCTGACAGAGGTACGTAAGCTCTGTGACGAATTCGGCGCGCTGATGATTCTGGATGAAGTACAAACCGGCATGGGGCGTACCGGCAAGATGTTTGCCTGCGAGCACGAAAATGTGCAGCCTGATATTCTGTGTCTGGCGAAAGCCCTGGGCGGCGGCGTGATGCCGATTGGCGCCACCATCGCGACTGAAGAGGTGTTTTCGGTTCTGTTCGACAACCCCTTCCTGCATACCACCACTTTTGGCGGTAATCCGCTGGCTTGTGCTGCCGCGCTGGCGACCATTAACGTCCTGCTGGAACAAAATCTCCCGGCCCAGGCGGAACAAAAAGGCGATACGCTCCTGGATGGTTTTCGACAACTTGCGCGTGAGTATCCCAATCTGGTACACGATGCGCGCGGCAAAGGTATGTTGATGGCCATTGAATTTGTCGATAACGAAACGGGCTACCGTTTTGCCAGTGAGATGTTCCGTCAACGCGTGCTGGTCGCTGGTACGCTGAATAATGCGAAAACAATTCGTATCGAGCCACCGCTCACGCTAACCATTGAACTGTGCGAACAGGTATTGAAATCAGCGCGTAATGCGCTGGCGGCAATGCAGGTGAGCGTTGAAGAGGTTTAAAAACGATGCCGGATGGCGCTGTGCTTATCCGGCCTGTTTTCTCCGGGTCGCGGCCTCTTTTTTGAATCCCATCACAATCACCACATTCCCCTTTTCCCTTTTATCTCGCGACGGCTACAGTAGTAACTCATCCGACCACATAACAATAATTTTACATACTGGATACGCTTATGAGCTACCCGTCGCTGTTCGCCCCGCTCGATCTGGGCTTTACTACTCTCAGAAACCGTGTGCTGATGGGATCGATGCACACGGGTCTGGAAGAACATCCTGATGGCGCTGAGCGCCTGGCGGCATTTTATGCCGAGCGCGCACGACACGGCGTAGCGTTAATCGTCACCGGCGGTATTGCGCCCGTTCCCTCCGGGGTCGTGATGACCGGCGGCGCGATGCTGAACGACGCCAGCCAATTAACGCCTCACCGCGTGGTGACCGATGCCGTACATGCGCAAGGCGGTAAAATCGCGCTGCAAATTCTGCACACCGGACGTTACAGCTATCAGCCGCACCTGGTCGCGCCGTCGGCAATTCAGGCGCCAATCAACCGCTTTATGCCGCATGAACTGACGCATGATGAAATCTTGCAGTTAATCGACGACTTCGCGCATTGCGCGCAACTGGCGCGGGAAGCAGGCTACGACGGCGTAGAGGTGATGGGATCAGAGGGCTATCTGATTAATGAATTTCTCACCCGGCGAACTAACCATCGCGATGACGAGTGGGGCGGCGACTATACCAGCCGTATGCGCTTCGCGGTTGAGGTAGTACGCGCGGTACGCCAGCGGGTAGGGAACGACTTTATTATTATCTATCGCCTGTCGATGCTCGATCTGGTGGAAAATGGCGGCACGTTCGACGAAACGGTACAACTGGCGCAAGCCATTGAAGCCGCAGGCGCAAGCCTAATTAATACCGGCATTGGCTGGCATGAGGCGCGAATCCCGACCATCGCCACGCCAGTACCGCGTGGCGCCTTTAGCTGGGTGACGCGGAAACTCAAAGGTCATGTGTCGGTTCCGCTGATCGCGACCAATCGCATTAACGATCCGCAGGTCGCCGAGACGATCCTGACGCGCGGCGATGCCGATATGGTGTCGATGGCGCGTCCCTTCCTTGCCGATGCCGAATTCCTGACTAAAGCGCAATCCGGACGCACAGATGAGATCAACACCTGTATCGGCTGTAATCAGGCCTGTCTGGATCGGATCTTCATCGGCAAAGTGACCTCCTGTCTGGTGAACCCACGCGCCTGTCACGAAACCCACATGCCGATAGCGCCGGCCATACGCAAAAAGAATCTGGCCGTTGTCGGCGCAGGCCCGGCGGGGCTGGCTTTCGCAATTAACGCCGCGTCGCGCGGCCATCATGTCACGCTGTTTGACGCCCAGAGTGAAATTGGCGGTCAGTTTACTATCGCCAGGCAGATCCCGGGTAAAGAGGAGTTTTACGAAACGCTGCGCTACTACCGTCGAATGATCGATGTTACTGGCGTTACGCTGAAACTGAACCAACGGGTGAACGCAGAGGATCTTCAGCCCTTTGACGAAGCGATCCTCGCCTGCGGAATAGTACCGCGACGCCCGCCGATAGACGGTATTGATCATCCAAAGGCATTGACCTACCTGGAGGTATTGCGCGATAAGGCGCCGGTTGGTAAACGAGTGGCGATCATCGGCTGCGGCGGGATCGGTTTTGACACGGCCATGTATCTGAGCCAGCACGGCGAATCCACCAGCCAAAATATTGCTGAATTTTGTACGGAATGGGGAATTGATACCAGCCTGCAACAGGCAGGCGGTCTGCGCCCGGAAGGCCCACGCCTGGCACGTAGTCCACGGCAAATCGTCATGCTGCAACGCAAAGCCAGCAAGCCGGGCGAAGGGTTAGGTAAAACCACCGGCTGGATCCATCGCGCGACGTTACTGGCGCGCGGCGTGAAGATGATCCCGGCAGTCAGTTACCAGAAGATCGACGACGACGGATTACATCTCTTGATCGGCGGCGAACCGCAGTTGCTGGAAGTGGATCATGTGGTGATCTGCGCCGGACAAGAACCCCGCCGCGAGCTGGCGGACCCGTTACGCGCCGCAGGTAAAACGGTACATCTTATCGGCGGATGCGATGTCGCGATGGAGCTGGATGCCCGACGGGCGATTGCCCAGGGCACCCGACTGGCGCTGGAGATTTAACGACTTTGCCTGATGGCGCAGCGCTTATCGGGCTTACGCCGTCATACCGGTTTTATAGGCCGGTATGACGCTTGAGCGCCTTATCGACGGCGTCCCTGCTTCACCGCTTTCAAAATAACAAACTTATTGTTGGTTGCTATCGTCGCGCAATTACCGAAAATCTTCTTCAGCTTGTGGAAATAGTCCAGATGGCGGTTCGCCACAATATACAGTTCGCCGTTGATTTTCAGGCAGCGGCGGGCATGATGGAACATCTCCCAGGCGATATTATCCGTCAGCGCATGTTTCTGGTGGAACGGCGGGTTGCAGAACACAGCGTTAAAACGGAACGGCTCCACGCCGGAGAGCGCGTTGTTGATCATAAATTCGCAGCGTTCGAACGCTTCCGGCAGGTTCGTTTCTACATTCAAACGGCTGGAATCTACCGCCATCGGCGATTCATCGACAAATACCACGCTCGCCTGCGGATTTTTCGCCAGTAAGCTCAGGCCAATCACCCCATTGCCGCAGCCGAGATCGACAATCTTCCCGTCGAGGTTTTCCGGCAAATGCTGCATAAAGAAGCGCGCGCCGATATCCAATCCGGTACGAGAAAACACATTCGCATGGTTGTGAATCGTCCAGCCTGTATCTTCCAGTTTCCAGCTTAGCGTTTGCGGCGCGTCGGCCAGTTGCGGATGACTGAAGGTACAGTTAATCAGGCGCGCTTTCTTCCACGCCAGCGTCGTCGTGGTTGGGCCCAGCACTTTTTCAAACAGTTCCAGCGTAGAGGTATGAATATCTCGCGCTTTCGCGCCGGCGATAATACGCGTTTGCGCCGTAACGACCTTACGCAAAGCGCGTAACTGCTGTTCCAGCAACGCCAGCGTTTTCGGTACCTTAATCAATACCACGCCCGGCGCCTGCGGGTAGTCAGCGGTACTGTCGAGAAACGTTACGCTGGACTCCGCGATGCCGTTATGGCGTAAATTCTCTCGCGTACCCAGTTCGCTTAAATACGAATCGCCAATACTGTATGGCGAATGCTCCGCCAGCGCACAGCTTAGCGCGCCAAACGTATCATTCAGGATCAGCACCGGGCCGCGAATTTCCGTCTCATCCAACTGTTGCAGCAGATACTCATCGGCCGCCTCCCACGCCAGAAGCGGGTTAACATCATCCGTTTGCGGAAAACGTTTCAGCGTCAGTGAACGGAAACCGTCGTCTACGTGGCTCATTAGGCCTCCTGAATGGTAAAATTGCGGCGTTATCCCTGAAAAGGGTGCGTGAGTATACACTTTTTATCAGCAACATGGAGCTTTGATGACCTCACTAACTTACCTTCAGGGGTATCCGGAACATCTCCTTGCCCAGGTGCGCACCTTAATCGCCGAGCAGCGCCTGGGAGCGGTGCTGGAAAAACGTTATCCCGGCGCGCATGATTACGCCACTGACAAAGCGCTATATCACTATACTCAGGAACTGAAAAGTCAGTTTCTGCGCAATGCGCCGCCCATTAATAAAGTGATGTATGACAGCAAGATCCATGTGCTGAAAAATGCGCTGGGACTGCATACCGCTGTCTCGCGCGTTCAGGGCGGCAAGCTCAAGGCAAAGGCGGAGATCCGCGTCGCCACCGTGTTTCGTAACGCCCCGGAGCCATTCTTACGGATGATTGTGGTTCACGAGCTGGCGCACCTGAAAGAGAAAGATCATAACAAAGCATTTTATCAGCTCTGCTGCCATATGGAGCCGCAGTACCATCAACTGGAGTTTGATACGCGACTGTGGCTGACGCATCAGGCGCTGTCGGCACAATAAATTCTGAAAATGCCCCTTCCCCCGTATCTTTTTAACGGCGTGGGCATAAAATCGGCGCGTTCACATTTCGCTCATTGCCTGCCGCCACGTCAAGGATGACGATCTGTAGAGGGTATTTTTTATCCACCGCCAACGGAACCGCGCAACAACCATGCTCTCACAATGTGCCCGTTTTATCCGCCGCCTCTGTTTTACACGCCGGGCGTTAACAGTGGCGTGTTTTCTGCTTGTCGCAGCAGGCGTCGCGCTTTTCTATTCCAACTGGCTTATCGTCAACGCCTCGCAGCATCTGACATGGAATGATATTCAGACCGTTCCCGCCCGCAACGTCGGGCTGGTGTTAGGCGCCAAACCCGGCAATCGGTATTTTACCCGGCGGATTAATACTGCCGCCGCGTTGTATCACGCCGGTAAAGTGAAGTGGCTGTTAGTCAGCGGCGATAACGGCAAAAAAGAGTACGATGAACCTTCGGCGATGCAGCAGGCGCTGATAGCGAAAGGTGTGCCGGAAGCGGCCATTTTTTGTGATTATGCCGGATTCTCCACGCTGGACTCCGTAGTTCGCGCCCGGAAAGTGTTTGGCGAAAGCCGCATTACGATTATCTCGCAAGCATTCCATAATCAACGGGCGATCTGGCTGGCGCAACAATATGGCATTGACGCTATCGGCGTTAACGCGCCGGATCTGAATAAAAGGCACGGAACCAACACACGACTTCGGGAAAAGCTGGCGCGGGTTAGCGCGGTGCTGGATGCCAAAATTTTGCACCGTCAGCCTAAATATCTGGGCGCTGGCGTCACTATTGGGGCTGATAGCGCACACGGGTGCCCTTCTCGCCAGTAAAATGCCAGAGTGCGTCGCAGCGCACTGGCAAGGGCGGAAAGGCGTGCTACATTGACGAAAAATCCCTTTCTGGAGTCCGCTGACGTTTATGATACGTTTCGCTGTAATTGGGACTAACTGGATCACGCGCCAGTTTGTCGACGCCGCCCATGAAACCGGCAAATTCAGGCTCGCCGCCGTTTACTCCCGTAGTCTTGAACAGGCGCAGTCTTTCGCAAATGATTATCCCGTCGAGCATCTGTTTACCTCGCTGGAAGCGATGGCGCAAAGCGACGCGATTGAGGCGGTTTATATCGCCAGCCCGAATTCCCTGCATTTCTCCCAGACGCAGCGCTTTTTGCAGCATAAAAAGCATGTCATGTGCGAAAAGCCGCTGGCTTCTAACCTGGCGGAGGTTGATGCCGCTATCGCCTGCGCGCGCGATAATCAGCGGGTACTGTTTGAAGCCTTTAAAACCGCCTGCCTGCCCAATTTCCTGCTGCTGCGGGAATCGTTGCCGAAAATCGGCAGAATGCATAAAGCATTCCTA
This sequence comes from Salmonella sp. SAL4457, assembly GCF_046548235.1. Taxonomy (NCBI): domain Bacteria; kingdom Pseudomonadati; phylum Pseudomonadota; class Gammaproteobacteria; order Enterobacterales; family Enterobacteriaceae; genus Salmonella; species Salmonella sp. SAL4457. Next base: position 124,756 of record NZ_JBGDZO010000002.1, on the reverse strand, counting down.
AATTACTGCCAGTACTCTTCACGTTATCAGCGCTATCTGAACGGTGAAAATCCGAATACGTTTAATCCGGCCTTCTCCAATGGTTCGATTATGGATATCGGGTATTACTGTCTGGCGTCGGCGATCGCGCTATGGGGCGAGCCGCGCAGTGTTCAGGCGTCGGCGAATTTATTGGAAAGCGGAGTAGATGCGCACGGCGTCGTGGTTATGGATTACGGCGATTTTAGCGTCACGCTACAGCATTCCAAAGTCAGCGACTCGGTACTGGCCAGTGAAATTCAGGGCGAGAGGGGATCGCTGGTCATTGAAAAGCTGTCGGAATGCCAGAAAGTGTGTTTTGCGCCGCGCGGCGCGCTGATGCAGGATCTGACCCAGCCTCAGCATATTAATACCATGCTGTATGAAGCCGGGGCGTTTGCCCAGCTTATTGAAAACCATGCCGTGGAACATCCGGGGTTGTCGCTAAGTCGCGCCACGGCAAAATGGCTGACAGAAATACGCCGTCAAACCGGGGTCATCTTCCCGGCGGACGATCTGACTCATCCCCTTACTGCGTAAAATTATGTAAATCATATGTTACAGGCCATTGACTCTACGCGTGGCCTGTCATACTTTGTTACGCGCAAAGGGGAGTAACTTCATTGCCGGTCGATCGTCATTACGATGTGTGCAAAACCACATCCGGTCACCGGGCAGCCATAAAGGAATGCGTCAGCGTATTCCTTTATTGTTGTAAGTGAGACCTTGCCGAATGGCAAGGTCTATGCATAAAAGCAACGGCTAATGCCATTCGGCGTTAGCCGTTTTTTTTTTGCATAGGGAGAAATAATGAATACTGTTGGTACGCCATTATTATGGGGTGGATTCGCGGTTGTTGTGGTGATAATGCTATCCATCGACCTGTTGTTGCAGGGACGCCGTGGCGCACATGCTATGTCGATGAAACAAGCGGCAGGATGGTCAATCCTGTGGGTAACGCTCTCGCTACTGTTTAACGCCGCTTTCTGGTGGTATCTGGCTGAAACGCAAGGGCGCGAAGTTGCTGACCCGCAGGCATTGGCGTTCCTTACCGGCTATCTGATTGAGAAGTCGCTGGCCGTAGATAACGTCTTTGTCTGGCTGATGCTGTTTAGCTATTTCTCCGTCCCTCCGGCTCTGCAACGCCGGGTGCTGGTGTATGGGGTTCTTGGCGCGATCGTGTTGCGTACTATCATGATTTTCGCCGGTACCTGGCTTATCACTCAGTTCGAATGGCTGCTGTATGTGTTCGGCGCCTTCCTGCTGTTTACCGGCGTAAAAATGGCGCTGGCGAAGGAAGACGAATCCGGCATTGGCGAAAAACCGATGGTGCGTTGGCTGCGCGGGCATCTGCGTATGACCGATACGATCGAGAACGAGCACTTTTTCGTACGTAAAAATGGCCTGTTGTATGCCACGCCGCTGCTGCTGGTGCTGATTATGGTTGAGCTCAGCGATGTAATCTTCGCCGTTGACAGTATTCCGGCGATCTTTGCGGTCACCACCGACCCGTTCATCGTACTGACCTCTAACCTGTTTGCCATCTTAGGACTGCGCGCGATGTACTTCCTGCTGTCCGGCGTGGCGGAACGCTTCTCGATGCTGAAATATGGTCTGGCGGTCATTCTGGTCTTTATCGGCATTAAGATGCTGATCGTCGACTTCTACCATATTCCTATCGCGATTTCGCTGGGCGTAGTGTTTGGCATTCTGACCATTACGCTGGTGATTAACGCCTGGGTTAACCATCAGCGCGATAAGAAACTACGAGCGCAATAATCTTTTATCGGGGTAAACCTGCCCCGTCAAAAACGCCCGGCAGCGCACACCTGTCGGGCGTTTTTGTTTAACATGTCACAATACTGTTAATGTAAAGTTATAAAACATGATCACAGCAAAAAATCCAGGATATTTCGCTTCCCGAACCTTCAACTTTCCTTATACTCAACCAGGCAAACACTTTGTTACATCCTGAAAGATGCGCCGTAAGAGCGTGCAGGGGATGACCAGCAACACAATACAAGGAACATGAAATGGCTACGCAACGAGCATCAGGGCTACTGCAGCGTTTAGCGCAAGGCAGTCTGGTTAAACAAATTTTAGTGGGTCTGGTACTGGGGATTTTACTGGCATGGATTTCTAAGCCTGCGGCGGAAGCGGTTGGCTTGCTTGGCACCCTGTTCGTCGGCGCCTTGAAAGCGGTCGCCCCCGTTCTGGTGCTGATGCTGGTAATGGCCTCGATCGCCAACCACCAGCACGGTCAAAAAACCAATATTCGCCCTATTCTCTTTCTTTACCTGCTAGGCACCTTTTCAGCCGCGCTGGCGGCCGTTGTGTTCAGCTTCGCCTTCCCTTCAACGCTGCATCTGTCCAGTAGCGCCCAGGATATCGTGCCGCCGTCCGGCATTGTAGAAGTCTTGCGCGGTCTGCTGATGAGCATGGTGTCGAACCCCATCGACGCGCTGCTGAACGCTAACTATATCGGGATTCTGGTATGGGCCGTCGGTCTGGGATTTGCCCTGCGTCATGGCAATGAAACCACCAAAAACCTCGTGAACGATATGTCTAACGCCGTGACCTTTATGGTGAAACTGGTGATCCGTTTCGCGCCAGTCGGTATTTTTGGTCTGGTTTCATCAACGCTTGCAACCACCGGCTTCTCCACCCTGTGGGGCTATGCGCACCTGCTGGTCGTCTTGATTGGCTGTATGCTGCTGGTCGCGCTGGTGGTCAACCCGCTGTTGGTATTCTGGAAAATTCGTCGCAACCCTTATCCGCTGGTGTTCGCCTGCCTGCGTGAAAGCGGCGTTTATGCCTTCTTTACCCGCAGCTCTGCCGCCAATATTCCAGTGAATATGGCGCTGTGCGAAAAGCTGAATCTGGACAGGGATACTTACTCCGTTTCCATTCCGCTGGGCGCCACTATCAATATGGCCGGCGCGGCAATTACCATTACGGTTCTGACGTTGGCGGCAGTTCATACGTTAGGCGTCCCGGTGGATCTGCCTACAGCGCTGCTGCTGAGCGTGGTGGCCTCGCTGTGTGCTTGCGGCGCCTCCGGCGTGGCAGGCGGTTCATTGCTGCTGATCCCGCTGGCGTGCAACATGTTTGGCATCCCGAACGATATCGCGATGCAGGTAGTAGCGGTCGGCTTTATTATCGGCGTATTGCAGGATTCGTGTGAAACGGCGCTGAACTCATCTACCGATGTTCTGTTCACTGCGGCAGCCTGCCAGGCAGAGGACGAACGTCTGGCGAATAACGCCTTGCGTAGCTAAGTGATTATCGATGCCGGATGGCGTATGCCATCCGGCGTAACGATAGATCTGAATCTCCCAATCCGTAGGCTGTGACGTAAAGCGAATTTATATCCACACGCAACATCCTCGCGTAACGTTATATGTAGATGGCGTCTGCCGCGGCGCTCGGTCAGCGTAAAGTATAAAGTGTCAGCCTGTGTAAATCCTCTCGCCACCCTCCCTTGCGATAAGCAAAATCAAAGCTCAACGACGCGTAATTTCTATAACGGACTTCGTTGACCTTTGTTACAATTAGATGCATTTTGAATTTTTGTGTGTTAGTGCTTGCTTACTTCACAACTTAACAAGGAATAGTTCAGGCCGCGAATTTGCCGTTTCCGCAACGCTGATAAAAACTCCAACTCTGTTGCGGCAGTGCAAACCTCAGATCACCGGCGTGACGTTAACCGATTCTCCAGGAATACTGAATGGAACTACTGACTCAATTGCTGAATGCCCTGTGGGCTCAGGACTTTGAAACACTGGCCAATCCTTCCATGATTGGCATGTTATATTTTGTGTTATTTATGATTTTGTTTCTGGAAAATGGGCTGCTCCCTGCCGCCTTTTTGCCTGGCGACAGCCTGTTGATCCTGGTCGGCGTGCTGATCGCCAAAGGCGCGATGGGTTATCCACAAACCATTTTGCTGCTTACCGTCGCGGCCAGCCTGGGTTGCTGGGTCAGCTATATTCAGGGCCGCTGGCTGGGGAATACCCGCACCGTGCAAAACTGGCTCTCTCATCTCCCCGCACATTATCATCAACGCGCCCATCACCTTTTCCATAAGCACGGCCTGTCGGCATTATTGATAGGCCGTTTTATCGCGTTTGTCAGAACGCTGCTGCCCACCATTGCCGGCATATCCGGCCTGAATAACGCGCGCTTTCAGTTCTTCAACTGGATGAGCGGCTTGTTGTGGGTGCTTATCCTGACGTCGCTGGGCTATCTGCTGGGCAAAACGCCCGTCTTTATGAAGTATGAAGATCAGTTAATGTCATGCCTGATGCTGCTGCCCGTGGTGCTGCTCTTTTTTGGCCTGGCGGGTTCACTGGTCATGCTGTGGAAAAAGAAGTATGGGAGCCGGGGATAACTTATGCTTAAACCACGCATAACTGCCCGACAACTCATTTGGATCAGCGCTTTTCTACTGATGCTGACCATACTCATGATGACGTGGTCAACGCTGCGTCAGCAAGAGTCGACGCTGGCCATTCGCGCGGTTAACCAGGGCGCCAGTATGCCAGACGGCTTCTCAGTTCTGCATCATCTGGATGCGAACGGCATTCATTTTAAAAGCATTACGCCTAAAAATGACATGTTGCTCATTACCTTCGATTCCCCTGCGCAAAGCGCCGCAGCAAAAACAGTGCTTGATCAAACGTTACCACACGGTTATGTCGTCGCTCAGCAGGACGATGACAACGAAACGGTACAGTGGCTGTCCCGCTTACGGGAAAGCTCACACCGCTTTGGCTAATCTCCAGGAATCCGAATCATATCACTCACTTTGGTGATTTCATTGTTTAATGACTATGATTAATAAAGCGGTGTTTAACCCACCGCGTTATTATCGGGATCACCGCCCCGGACAACGGGTCCGAACATAAGGGAAAGTTCAGGAATGAAATACCGCATCGCTTTGGCTATCACGCTTTTTACACTTAGCGCCGGTAGCTACGCTAATTCGCTTTGTCAGGAAAAAGAGCAGGATATACAAAAGGAAATTAGCTACGCTGAAAAGCACAACAATCAGCGCCGTATTGAGGGTCTGAACAAGGCGCTCAGCGAAGTACGCGCCAATTGTACTGACAGCAAGCTGCGCGCCGAGCATCAGAAAAAGGTCGCTGAGCAAAAAGAAGAGGTAGCCGAACGCCAACGTGATTTAGCCGAGGCAAAAGCAAAAGGCGATGCGGATAAAATAGACAAACGTGAACGTAAGCTGGCCGAGGCTCAGGATGAGCTAAAAAAACTTGAGGCCAGAGACTACTAAATTAACGCCGAATGTAAATACTCACTCACCTGGAGAAAACTATGTCGAAAGATAACACTACGGAACATCTGCGCGCTGAGTTGAAATCCCTGACCGATACGCTTGAAGAAGTGCTGAGCTCTTCGGGCGAAAAGTCGAAAGAAGAGTTGAGTAAGATTCGTAGCAAAGCCGAGCGCGCGCTGAAAGAGAGCCGTTACCGCCTGGGCGAAACGGGTGATGTGATTGCCAAACAGACTCGCGTCGCCGCCGCCCGCGCCGATGATTATGTGCGCGAAAATCCCTGGACAGGCGTAGGCATTGGCGCCGCTGTCGGTCTGGTGTTGGGCGTACTGCTGACGCGTCGTTAATTATGGCGGACTCTCGACAGGCACAAGGACCAGGCAAAAGCGTACTGGGTATCGGGCAGCGGATTGTCACCATTATCGTTGAGATGGTGGAAACCCGGCTGCGACTGGCGGTAGTAGAACTGGAAGAAGAGAAAGCGAACCTCTTTCAGCTTTTGCTGATGGTAGGTCTTACCATGCTCTTCGCGGCGTTTGGCTTAATGAGCCTGATGGTTCTGGTCATCTGGGCTATCGATCCTCAGTACCGTTTGAACGCGATGATCGCTACCACAGTTGTGCTGTTAGTGCTTGCGCTAATCGGCGGCATCTGGACTTTGCGCAAAGCGCGTCAGTCCACGCTATTGCGCCATACGCGGCACGAACTGGCTAACGATCGGCAAATTCTGGAGGACGATCAGTCGTGAGCAGCAAAGGCGAACGCGAAAAACGTAAAGCGCTGCTTCTCAGTCAGATCCAGCAGCAACGGCTGGATCTGTCCGCCAGCCGTCGCGACTGGCTGGAGACCACCGGCGCGTACGATCGCGGCTGGAATACGGTGTTAAGCCTGCGCTCCTGGGCGCTGGTCGGTAGCAGCGTAATGGCCATCTGGACCATCCGTCATCCTAATATGTTGGTACGCTGGGCGAAACGCGGCCTGGGTATCTGGAGCGCCTGGCGCCTGGTAAAAACTACCCTCCGTCAACAACAGCTCCGCGGTTAATATCTTTTCTTTTATAGCATCGCGCCATCAGGTTATCACCCGATTACCCCTGGTGGCGCGATACTTTTATGCATATCGTCTCTTTAGCAATCACTCAAATTTTTTGAAAAAATTTGGCAATTTTCCTTGCTAACAATTCCTGTACGCCACGTTTATGATTCTCTCCAGCGATAACAATGATGCGCCAAACCGCGTCATTGCTCATGAAAATAGCAGCAGCCGCCGAATCGGCCCTCTGGAGAATAAAATGAAAAAATTAGAAGATGTTGGTGTACTGATAGCGCGTATTTTAATGCCAGTTCTGTTTATTACCGCAGGATGGGGAAAAATTAGCGGCTATGCGGGCACACAGCAGTATATGGAAGCGATGGGCGTACCAGGATTCCTGCTGCCGCTCACCATACTGCTTGAGTTCGGCGGCGGTCTGGCGATTCTGCTGGGGTTCCTCACCCGCACCACTGCGCTTTTTACCGCTGGTTTTACGTTGCTGACGGCATTGATCTTCCATAGCAATTTTGCAGAAGGTGTAAACTCGCTGATGTTTATGAAAAACCTGACCATTGCCGGCGGATTCTTATTACTGGCGTTAACCGGGCCTGGCGCGTTCAGCCTTGACCGTCTGCTGAATAAAAAGTGGTAAGCAATCTATACTCAATTAAAAAAGCGAGGGAATAGCGCCTCGCTTTTGTCATCTGAAGGAGAGAGACATGGGACAACTGATCGATGGCGTCTGGCACGATACCTGGTATGACACCAAATCTTCCGGGGGGAAATTTCAGCGTTCAGCGTCGGCTTTCCGCAACTGGCTTACCGCTGACGGCGCGCCCGGACCTTCCGGCGAAGGCGGATTCGCCGCAGAAAAAGATCGTTACCATCTGTACGTTTCCCTTGCCTGCCCCTGGGCGCATCGCACGCTCATTTTCCGTAAACTGAAAGGTCTGGAGCCATTTATTCCGGTTTCCGTCGTGAATCCATTGATGCTGGAAAACGGCTGGACGTTTGATGATACTTTTCCGGCGGCCACCGGCGATACCCTCTATCAGCATGAATTTCTCTACCAGTTGTATCTGCACGCCGATCCACACTACAGCGGCCGCGTCACCGTACCGGTCTTATGGGATACAAAAAATCATACTATCGTCAGCAACGAGTCCGCCGAAATCATTCGTATGTTTAACTCCGCTTTCGATGGGCTGGGCGCTAAAGCCGGGGATTACTACCCCCCCGCGCTGCAAAGCAAAATTGACGAGTTAAACGGCTGGATTTATGACAACGTTAATAACGGCGTTTATAAAGCAGGCTTCGCCACCAGCCAGCAAGCGTATGATGAAGCGGTAGACAAGGTATTTACTGCGCTGGCGCGCCTGGAGCAGATTCTCGGACAGCACCGCTATCTGACGGGCGACCAGTTGACCGAGGCGGATATCCGCTTATGGACGACCCTGGTACGCTTTGATCCGGTTTACGTGACTCATTTCAAATGCGACAAATACCGAATCAGCGACTACCTGAATCTGTACGGTTTCCTGCGCGATATCTATCAAATACCGGGCATTGCTGAAACCGTTAATCTTGACCATATTCGTCACCACTATTTCCGTAGCCATAAAACGATTAACCCCACGGGTATCATTTCCATCGGACCGTGGCAGGATCTGCTCGAACCTCACGGGCGCGACGTACGCTTTGGCTAATTTCAGGCGTCCTCCGGGACGCCTTATTAATAAATACCACAAATATTTACCAACATTTCATTCGCGGCTATTCTTAGTTTGATTACTTTAAAAACAAGTGATTGAACCATTATTGAGGCGAAAATGGATTGGTATTTAAAGGTTTTAAAAAATTATCTGGGATTTGGCGGCCGCGCGCGACGCAAAGAGTACTGGATGTTTATTCTGGTCAATATCATCTTTACCTTTGTGTTGGGCCTGCTGGACGCCATGCTTGGCTGGCAACGCGCCGGGGGTGAAGGCGTTCTGACCACCATTTACGGCGTTCTGATCTTTTTACCGTGGTGGGCCGTGCAGTTCCGTCGTCTGCATGACACTGACCGCTCCGCATGGTGGCTACTGTTGCTACTTATCCCCATTATCGGCTGGCTTATCATCATCGCGTTCAACTGCCAGAATGGTACGCCAGGCGACAACCGCTTCGGCCCCGATCCGAAACGTTTTTCCTGATGGCGGCGCGGCGCCGCTTTTAAAGCGCCGCGCGCTATTTATTTTCCGGCGAATAGCTTAGGTATTTCCCGCAGGCACCAGGCTTTTGCCTCCCCCATACTGTCGCGCCGCCAGGCCATAATAATATCGATTTCGCTGGTCGATTCCGGGCTGACCACGCGTAGCCGCCCTTCGGCAATATCCTGTTCCACCATCGAATATGGCATGGTCGCGACGCCAAGCCCGGCCAGCAGCGCCTGACGTTTATCTTCAATCGTGCTTACCGTCAGACGTGGCTGCTTATCCAACAGTTGCACCGTTAATACCGGCCGCTCGCGCGCGGTATCCGCTACCGCTACGCCGCGGTATTTAACCCGCGTCACTTCCGAAAGCGGCTCCGGCTCCTGATGAATAGGATGGTCAGGCGCGGCGACATACACATTCATAAGCGTATACAACTTACGGGAGTTAATTTCCGACGACGATCGAAAATGCATATCCGGAGCGATGACAATATCCGCCCGTCCCTGCTCAAGCCGCTCCCATGCGCCAGCCAGTACTTCGGTAATCAATGAAAGCTGCGTATTGGCTTTAGCGGCCAGCCGGTCGATCAGCGGAAAAAAAGCAGGCGTCGGTACCAGAGCTTCAGTGACCAGCGTCAGATGCGTTTCCCAACCGCGGGCCAACGCTTCAGCATCCGTCGTTAACTTGTCTGCCGCTTCCAGCAATACCCGCCCGCGTTCCAGCAGCATACGTCCGACGTTGGTGAATTTTGTACGATGGCCGGAGCGATCGAACAGTACAACATCCAACTCTTCTTCCAGCTTCTGCATGGTGTAACTCAGCGCGGAGGGCACCCGCCCCAACTCATCAGCCGCTGCGGCAAAACTGCCCCGGCGGTCAATGGCGTCCATCACACGCAATGCTTCAAGCGTCAGCGCTCTCTCTTTAGCCATAACGTTCTCATTCAGGAAATTTGAACATACCGGGCAGAATATCTGGCTAACAATGCAGCGTCCAGCCCCTTAACATAAAAGGAAGTAAAGAGAGGTTAATAACGATGATTACGACCCGAACCGCCAAACAATGTGGACAAGCAGACTACGGATGGCTACAGGCCCGCTATACCTTCTCCTTTGGACACTATTTCGACCCTACACTGCTGGGCTACGCGTCGTTGCGCGTACTGAACCAGGAAGTGCTGGCGCCGGGCGCCTCTTTTCAGCCTCGAACTTATCCAAAGGTGGATATTTTAAACCTGATTCTGGACGGCGAAGCGGAATACCGCGACAGCGACGGCAACCATGTACAGGCTAAAGCGGGCGAAGCGTTGCTGCTCGCCGCGCAGCCGGGCATTAGCTACAGCGAACATAATCTCAGCAAAGTTAAGCCGTTAACCCGAATGCAACTGTGGCTTGACGCCTGTCCTGAACGGGAAAACGCGCTGGTACAAAAAATCCCACTCTCGACGGCGCAACAACAGCTTCTTGCCTCGCCCGACGGTGAGCAAAACAGCTTACAACTGCGCCAACAGGTCTGGGTACATCATATTACGCTGGAGAAAGGCGAATCGCTTAACTTCCAGCTTCACGGGCCGCGCGCCTATTTGCAGTCGATTCACGGTACGTTCCACGCGATGACGCACAACGAAGAACGCGAGGCGTTAACCTGCGGAGATGGCGCATTTATTCGTGATGAACCTAACATTACGCTGGTTGCCGATACGCCGCTGCGCGCATTACTGGTAGATTTACCGGTGTAGCCAGCCAGAAAAGGAGTCGCAAGATGAGCAAAAAATCGGCGAAGAAACGTCAGCCCGTGGTAAAACCTGCCGTACAGGAGACGATGAGCGCCACTGTGCCGCTGGGCTATGAAGAGATGCTAACCGAACTGGAAGCCATCGTGGCGGACGCCGAAGCCCGGCTGGCAGAAGAAGAGGCCGCAGCCTGAAATCATGCCGGATGGCGGCGCAAGCGCCCGCTCCGGCTGATAACAGGTAGACCCGATAAGCACAGCGCCATCGGGCAACACGCTGCCCCGACGTCATGCCGGGGCGTTATTATTAATGCGCTTTACTGGCCATAATCTCGATGATCTGCTTGTCGGTCTGCTGCATTGAGCGACACGCCAGCGAACACAAATTCGCAATAGATTGTTCGACATTGTGCGCCACAATCCCTTCGTTTCCGGTCACCGCCGTATCATCCAACGCCATCAGTACGGCTTTCCACGCCGCCGACGCGCTGGTAGAGACTTTCATCGCGCAGCTATTCGACGCGCCATCGCAAATCATCCCGCTGACATCACCAATCATACTGCTGATAGCCATTGCGATAGTGTCGTAACGACCATCTATCAGCCACGCCATACCCGCTGCCGCGCCCATCGCCGCCGTAGTTGCCGCGCACAGCGCCGACAAACGCGGAAGCTGATGGTGAATATAGATAGCGCTCAAATGCGATAACATTAGCGCGCGCGCCAGGCGTTCGTCATCGGCGCCGACATGTTCAGCAACCACCATGACTGGCACCGTGGCGGTAATCCCCTGGTTGCCAGAGCCGGAGTTGCTCATCGCGGGCAACGTGGCGCCGCCCATTCTGGCGTCTGACGCCGCGCTGGTACGGATCAAAATCGCCGTGGAGAGATCTTTCGCCAGCAGACCACGATCGCACTGTTTGGCCAGCGTCGAACCAATATGCAGCCCCCAGGAACCACGCAGTCCCTCCTGCGACAACGCGCCGTTTAGCCTGGCCGCATCGAGAATAAAGCGGATAGCGTCAAAGGGCACCGCATTCACAAACGCCAGGATCTCTTCCAGCGAGGTATGAGACAGCACTCCCAGTGGCGAGGTTTTTTCTTCTTCCTGCGCATTATCAGCTTGGGTAAATACCACGCCCTTGTCGGTTTCTATCCGCACAATATTTGTATGATCGCCGACGATCGTGACACATGCCCAGCTATCGCCGCTATACACTTTCGCCCGTGAAAACAGGATATCGTTACATGGCTCCTGCAACATCACTGCAACATGTCCGGCGGCCAGCATCGCTTTTGCATCGGCAACGGCTTTAGCGGAAGCGTCTTTTAACACCTCCAACCCGGCTTTCGCATCACCGCCCAACGCGCCAAGCGCCGCGGCGATCGGTAGCCCTACCATTCCCGTACCTGGAACGGTAACGCCCATACCATTTTTCATCAGATTAGGCGAAACCCACGCGTCAATGCGTTCAACTGTGCCGTCAAGTTCAGCCGCCGCCGCCGCTGCTGCCAGCGCCAGTGAAATTGGCTCAGTACACCCCAGCGCCGGTTTTACTTCTTCCTGTACGGCCAGGATAAAACTTTGCCACAATGGATTTATTTTAGATTCAAACATAACAACAACCTTAATCTCAGGTATATCAAGAGAATGCCAGGAACGGAGAAACGCATAGCAGCAGACCGGTAATAATAATCAGGTACAACGAAGCGCCTTTATATTTGTGCAATGCGGGAACCTTGTAGACCAACCATGCCGGAATTAAACAGCCCACCATACCGAAGATAGGGCTACAAATAGAGGTGAAGCTCAGTACCGGCGCATTGAGCACAATGGCGCTCCAGGCCAGCAAAATAGCGAAAATCATAATGCCGCGCTGTACCAGATTTTCCTTAATCTTCTCGGCGGGCATTTTGCGGCGCAGGATATTCATCACAATGCCTTGCGTCGCTTCGCGGAATCCTAAATAAACGCCAAAGAAGGCGGTCATGACGGCAAAGATGTTCAGAATTACGCTAACCACTTTGACCCAGCCAGCGCCATCGCCGCTAATAAATTGCGCGGCGATCGCCAGGGCGGAAATATTCTGCTCATAGGCTTTCACCGCTTCGTCATGCCCCATCGCCAGGGTGAAGGAAACCGCATAGAAAAATACGGTAACGAACAGGATGCCAAACGCGATATTCATGGCACGCAGCGCTTTATGGCGTGCGACCTCAATAGATTTTTCGCGTGAACGGTAAGAGATCACCATTGGGCTTAACGTCTGGATAAATAAAATCGAGGTCAGCGTAAATGGCAGGGTAATAATGGCGTTTTTAATCAGCAGGGCCATCGGCGGCAGCGCGCCAATGTTATACAGATGCCACATACCCACCATAGAGACGCCCAGCGCCGCCACTACCAGTAGCTTGGTCAGCACCATGCCAGTGGAGATTTTGAACAGTAATTTTTCACCGCGTGAGGAAATCGCGACCAGGATGCAGATCAGCACCAGACCATAAAATGGACTATCGGAAAGTAATCCTTCCGTTACGCCGAAAGTATGCAGATAAGAGGCGCTGTCGTTAGTAATCGCCGTAGAATAGACGAACATCCAGATGACGAGCATCACAAAGTACAGCGCGCCTAATAAAATACCCCAGTTTTTGCCCAGATAGCCGCTGATCACGCTGGGGGAGTCTTTACATTCCGGGGATTCCGCCAGCGTATTAATAAACAGCCGCTGGAACAGGTACATGGCCGGATAGCCAATAATAGAAGAGAGTAAAAAGACCCAAAGTCCCATCAGGCCAACCTGGACAGGAAGAAAAACGATCCCTGCGCCGATCGCCATCCCGATACTCATAATGACCCAACCGGTGTCGGTACTATCAAATTTGATGGCTTCACGCCATTCGCTTTCTGTCATCCCTGCCCGACGCGCCGGGGCTGATGCGTCGAGGATTACGCTGGTATTACTTGCCGATTCCATAAAATTCTCGCTCAATGTGTAGGTAGAGGTTTTTTTTATTTTTCGTGCCGCAGCAAGGCGATATGCAGAACGTGAGGTGCAGGTACTTTCTTGTAATAAGAAAATCATACGCGCACGATAAGAGAAAAACTTACCAATAAAACGCCTGCATTTCTTGTGGGTTAAGAATTCTTTTCTATTTACTATTGGTTTAATGTTGTTATTTTCTCTATTTGACGCGTATCACAACAAAAAAGGGCGCACTTTGGTGCGCCCTTTTCTCAACTTCTGTCTTCTACGTTATCCCATAGCCTGCTCACTCTGCGCCTGTCGGGCCTATCCACAAACGACTTTAATCGCCAGACCGCCGCGCGACGTCTCGCGATATTTGTCGTTCATGTCTTTACCCGTTTCGTACATGGTTTCGATTACTTTATCGAGCGAAACCCGCGGTTCAGAGGTACGGCGTAGCGCCATTCGCGCCGCATTTACCGCTTTAACGGCGTTAATCGCATTACGTTCAATACAAGGGATTTGTACCTGACCCGCCACCGGGTCACAGGTGAGGCCAAGGTTATGCTCCATCGCAATTTCCGCCGCAATACAGACCTGCGCCGGGCTGCCGCCCAGCAGTTCTGTCAGCCCCGCCGCCGCCATCGAACACGCGACGCCAACCTCACCCTGACACCCCACTTCCGCGCCGGATATCGAGGCGTTCATCTTGTACAGCATGCCAATCGCCCCCGCCGACAGCAGATAGCGGGCGATAGAGTTGGCATTGACCGGGCGACGGAATTTGTCGTAATAGGCCAGCACCGCGGGAATAATGCCGCACGCGCCGTTGGTCGGCGCGGTGACCACTCGCCCGCCCGCCGCGTTCTCTTCGCTCACGGCCAGGGCGAACATGTTAATCCAGTCAATGACGTTCATCGGATCGCGGGAGAGATTATCGCTGGAGACCAGCAGACGCCGTAACGCTACCGCGCGGCGTGGAACGTTCAGCGGCCCCGGCAGCACGCCCTCAGTATTCATGCCACGTTCAATTCCGGTCGCCATCACCTGCCAGATGCGGGCAAAGCCAGCGTCAATCTGCTCTTTGCTCCGCAACGCCAGTTCATTTTGCATCATCAGGCCGGAAACCGAGAGCCCCTGTCTTTCACACAGCGTCAACAGTTCGCTGGCGGAATGAAAATCATACGGCACCGATTTTTCTACGTCGTGCGACTGACCAAAACGCTCCTCTTCGACAATAAAGCCGCCGCCAATAGAGTAATACGTTTTGTGTAAAAGCGGCGTTTGCCCGTGCCAGGCGGTAATTCGCATACCGTTTTCATGGCGCGCCAGGGTTTCAGCGTGAAAGAGAATACTGTCGGCGACGGGAAAATCCACCACATGCGCGCCACCCGCCACCGATAAACGGCTGCTGCGGGCAACCTCCTGGATAAACGCCGGAATGCTATCAATATTGACATCCTGCGGCGTATTGCCCGCCAGGCCCATAATGACGGCGGTATCGGTCGCGTGGCCTTTGCCCGTCAGCGATAGCGATCCGTAAAGATCAACCGTGATGCGCGTCGTTCGCGGCAGGTCGCCGCTGTCGATCAGCCGATCGATAAAACATTTTCCTGCATTCATTGGCCCTACGGTATGGGAGCTTGAAGGTCCAATGCCAATCTTAAAAATATCAAATGCGCTAATCATATCTCCCCCTAAGATTACCGTTCAGTGAAGATCCGTCGCGGGGCGATCCACACGATCGCCCCGTTCACGTTACATCGCCTGAGTAAAGGTGCGCGAAATAACGTCCTGTTGCTGTTCACGCGTCAGCGCATTGAAGCGCACGGCATAGCCGGAAACGCGGATCGTCAGGTTCGGGTAGTTTTCCGGATGTTCAATCGCATCCAGCAACATTTCACGGTTCATGACATTGACGTTCAGATGCTGCCCGCCTTCTACCTGTGCTTCATGATGGAAATAGCCGTCCAGCAGGCCGACAAGATTGGTTTTCCGCACCGCATCTTCTTTCCCGAGCGCCGCAGGCACAATCGAGAAGGTGTACGAAATACCGTCTTTGGCGTAGGTAAACGGCAGTTTCGCCACCGACGTCAGCGAGGCCACCGCCCCTTTGCGGTCACGACCATGCATCGGGTTCGCCCCCGGCGCGAACGGCGTTCCGGCGCGGCGTCCATCCGGCGTATTGCCGGTCTTCTGCCCGTACACGACGTTCGAGGTGATGGTCAAAATGGACTGCGTCGGCACCGCATTGCGATACGTCGGCAACACGCTAATTTTTTGCATAAAGCGTTTCACCAGGTCGCAGGCGATGCTGTCCACGCGCTCATCGTTGTTGCCGTACTGCGGATACTCGCCTTCAATAGCAAAGTCGATGGCAAGGCCATTTTCGTCGCGAATCGGCTTCACCTGAGCGTACCTGATGGCGGACAGGGAATCCGCCGCCACCGACAGTCCGGCGATGCCGCACGCCATCGTCCGATACACATCATGGTCGTGCAGCGCCATCAGCGAAGCTTCATAGCTGTACTTATCGTGCATGTAGTGAATGATGTTCAGCGCGCTAATGTACTGCACCGCCAGCCAGTCCATAAAATGGTCGAGGCTCTCCATTACTGCGTCATAATCCAGCACCTCATCCGTTAACGGCGCGGTTTTCGGCCCGACCTGGATTTTCAGTTTCTCATCAACGCCGCCATTGATAGCGTACAGCAACGTTTTGGCAAGGTTGGCGCGCGCGCCGAAGAACTGCATCTGCTTACCGATGACCATCGGGCTGACACAACAAGCGATGGCGTAATCGTCGCTGTTAAAGTCGGTACGCATTAAATCGTCGTTTTCATACTGCAAAGATGAGGTCACGATGGAGACCTGCGCAGCATATTTCTTGAATGCCACCGGCAACGCTTCTGACCACAGTATGGTCAGGTTCGGCTCCGGCGCTGGCCCCATCGTGTGCAGGGTATGCAGATAACGGAAAGAGTTCTTCGTCACCAGCGTGCGGCCATCGAGCCCCATCCCGCCAATAACTTCGGTGGCCCAGATCGGATCGCCGGAAAAGAGTGAATCAAATTCCGGCGTGCGCAGGAAGCGCACCATGCGGATCTTCATGATGAAATGGTCGATCAGCTCCTGCGCCTGCTGCTCTGTCAGAAGGCCCGCGTTGAAATCGCGCTCAATGTAGATATCAAGGAACGAGGCGGTTCTTCCCAGCGACATTGCACCGCCATTTTGCGATTTTACCGCCGCCAGATAAGCGAAGTAGAGCCACTGTACCGCTTCCTGCGCGTTCCGCGCCGGGCGGGAGATATCATAGCCGTATTTCGCCGCCATCTCCTGCATTTGCAGCAGCGCGCGACGGTGCTCCGCCAACTCCTCACGCAGGCGAATCGTCGCCTCAAGATTCTGTCCCTGCTCCAGATTCGACTGCAGGTCGGCGAATTGCAGCTCGCGTTCGCGTACCAGATAACGGATGCCATACAGCGCGACGCGGCGATAATCGCCAATAATGCGCCCGCGACCATAACCATCCGGCAAACCGGTTAATACGCCGGATTTACGGCAGCGCAGCATATCCGGCGAGTAAACATCGAATACGCCCTGATTATGGGTTTTCCGCAGGTCGGTAAAGGTATATTCAAAATCGGCGTCCATTTCGCGGCCATAAGCGTGGAATGAACTTTTGATCATGTTAACGCCGCCAAACGGATGCAAAGCGCGTTTAAGCGGCTTATCCGTTTGTAAACCGACGATTTTTTCCAGATCTTTTTCAATATACCCCGCATCGTGCGCGGTAATCGTCGTCGCGATGTTGGTATCGAAATCCACCGGCGCATGGGTCGCGTTCTCGATACGTATTCCCGCCATCACCTTTTCCCACAACGCCGTGGTCGCTGGCGTCGCGTCGGCGAGAAAAGATTCATCCCCCTCATAGGGCGTATAGTTATGCTGAATAAAATCACGGACATTAATTTCTTCTTTCCAGTCCGTACCTTTAAAATCGCGCCATGCTTCGGCATACAGCATATCGCTGGTATCGATATTTACCTTCATGAAAAATAATCTCTCTACAGAACAACCGTTAAGTTATGCAAATTCCACTGGTGCTTTCACGTTGCCTAAATGAATGGCATCAAGGGCAATCATTTTCTCTTCATTCGTGGGAATAACAGCGCAAATAACCTGAGAAGGGTTAGCGGAAATAATGCGCTCGCCGTGAGAATTCGGCTGCTTATTCATTTCAACGTCTAACGTAAGCCCCAGTACGCCCAAATGTTCAATTACCAACTGGCGAATTAATACTGAATTTTCACCAATACCGCCGGTAAAAATAATGCCATCCAGCCGATGTAACGATGCCGCGTGTCCGGCAATATGACGGGCGATACGGTGGACAAATGTTTTTATCGCTAACCGGGCGCGCTCATGTCCTTCGTGCCAGGCTTTTTCCAGGACTCTAAGGTCGGATGACAACCCGGAGATGCCGAGCAAACCGGACTCTTTATTCACCACTCGCTCCAGATCGCTCAACGTCTGCCCGGTTTCTTTGGCTATCCACGCCATCGCGCCGAAATCAACGTCGCCGCTGCGAGTGCCCATCATCAGCCCCTCAAGCGGCGTCATCCCCATTGAGGTATCCACGCTCTGACCATTGCGTACCGCGCAGATAGACGCCCCATTGCCCAGATGCGCGACAATCAGGCCTGAGTTTTTTTCATCAAGGTCAAGCAGTTCATACGCGCGCCGCGAAACATAGCGATGCGACGTACCGTGAAAGCCGTAGCGACGCACACCCAGGCTGGAAAAATACTCCCACGGCAATCCGTATAAATAGGCTTCCGGTGCCAGCGTCTGGTGGAAACTGGTATCAAATACCGCCACCTGACGCACGGCCGGGAAAAGGCGCCGCGCCGCGTCAATGCCGCTTAAATTAGCGTAATTATGCAGCGGCGCTAAAGGTGATACCCGACGAATATTATCGATAATCTCATCGGTAATAATGACGGACTGCGTAAATAGCTCTCCACCGTGCGCGATACGGTGGCCAATTAATGCCACGCTATCCGTTAAATCACGTTTTTCCAGCTCAAAGGCAATGGCTTTTAACGCGTCCTCATAATTAGAGTGCGCGAGGTTTATCGGCTTATCGCCATTAATAGATAAAAAGGCGTTTTCAGTATTCATTCCATCTGCTATTCCCGCCATTAAAACATCACAGGTAGCGACATCCAGTACAGAGAATTTGATAGAAGATGATCCGCAATTAATGACCAGAACGACCGGAAATTCATTCATGTAGTGCCTCCGTCGATGTCAGCCTGCGTCCGCGCCCTGGGGCGGAACGCAGGCTAAACGTGAGGATTAGAACAATTTGTAGACAATATTCAGGATGGTCAGCAGACCAATCAGGGTGACGAACACGTTATCCAGACGACCACGGTACTTCGCCAGCGACGGCGCTTTACGAATGGCGTACATCGGCAGCAGGCATAACAGCGAGGCGATAATCGGCGCGCCCATCGCTTCAATCAGGTCCAGAATGTTCGGGTTTGCGTAAGCTACGACCCAGGTAGACCCCATAATGAAGATCATGCTGATGGTATTAAGCTTGCCCATAGAAACTTTGGTTTTATCGCCTTTATAACCGAATTTCAGCACCAGGCCGTTCAGCCCTTCCAGCGTCCCCAGGTAGTGACCGAAGAAAGATTTGAAAATAGCAACCAGCGCGATGATAGACGCGCCATACTCCAGCACCGTTGCAAAAGTAGATTTTGTCCCCGACAAAGAGGCGAAATGGTTGGCCAGGTAGGAAAGTACCGGAATGTTCTGCGCTTTCGCATCCGCCATGTTCTGTGGAGAGAGCGTAAACAGGCAGCTAAAGGCGAAGAACATCACCACGGCGACCATCAGCATACTGGCGCGCGAGATGATCTGTGAACATTTACGCTCGGTAAATTCGCGGCCAAACTCTTTCTCATACTCTTCCCGCTTAGACACCACGAAGGAAGAGACGATGGGCGAAAAGTTAAAGGAGAACACCATGATAGAGATTCCCAGCCACACCGTAACCAGTATGCCATCGTGCCCGGTCAGCGCGATATTACTGAGATCAACCTGATCGATAACCGCCGAGTTCCAGTAAGGAATCAGCGATAATGAGATTAGCACCAGGCTGGCGATAAATGGCCATACCAGGTAACTCATCACCTTAACCATCAGATCCTTACCAAACCAGATCACAAAAGCCATCAGCAGCAGCAAGAACAGCGCCACGAAACCGCGATTCAACGCTGGCATCTGCAGCTGATTTTCCCAAAACGTCATGAACGTGTTAGTAATGGTGACCCCATAAATCCACAGCAGCGGGCAAATCGCAAAGAAGTAAAGGAACGTGATAACTACCCCGCCCGTTTTACCAAAGTGCTCTTCGACCGTTTCCGTAATATTGCCGGACGGATTAGATCCGGATAAACACAGACGCGCCAGCGCCCGGTGACAATAGAACGCAATGGGGTAAGCTAAAACCAGCATCAGCAGAATGGGGATAAGCCCGCCAAACCCGGCGCGGATAGGGAAAAACAGCACCCCGGCGCCAATGGCGGTACCAAATAAACCCAGCGTCCACGTCGTGTCCGATTTACGCCATGACGACTGTTTTGCCTGGCTGGATACAATGCTATCAGTAGTACTCATATCCTATCCTCACGAAAAGATTAAGCGTCAACTAAACCCGTAATTTGTGATACACGAGAAAGATCGATATTGCCGCCAGAAATAATACTGACCGTTTTTCTGTTCTGATTATGGCTATCTAATTTCCCACTTAATAGTGCGGCGCAAGCCAGAGCGCCAGCGCCTTCAGTAATAACCTTATTGCGCTGAATTAAAGCGATCATGCTGTTACGAATTTCATCTTCGCTAACCAGGACAATGTCATCGACTAATTCACGAACGATTTCATAGGTTAAATTACCCGGGCGGGAGACATCACAACCATCCGCCAGGGTGCCGGTCGTTCGGTGCGTGGTTATTTCACCAGTGTAATAAGACGCCGCCATACCGTGAACATTTTCGGCCTGTACGCCGATAACTTTAATGGTCGGGTTAATCGATTTAATCGCAATGGCAATACCTGCAATTAAACCGCCGCCGCCAATAGGCACGATGACATTATCGACATCGTACAGATCTTCCATAATTTCCAGACCAATAGTGCCCTGTCCGGCAATGACTTTTGGATCGTCGTAAGGCGGAATAAAAATGCGGCCTTCGGTTTCGACAATTTCACTCACCTTAGCAATGGTGTCATTGAAGTTGTCACCGTGGAGCACCACTTCCGCCGAATAATCACAGGTGGCCGCCACTTTTGACTTTGGCGCGCCCTTCGGCATCACGACTTTGCCGTCAATACCCAGCATTGCGCAAGAAAGAGAAACGCCCTGTGCATGATTACCTGCGGAACAGGCCACGACGCCTTTACGTTTTTCCGCCTCCGTTAACGAGCTAAGTTTGTTAAAAGCGCCACGAATTTTAAATGAACCCGTACGCTGCATATTTTCAAACTTGAGAAATATTTCGCCTTTGCAACGTTCACTAAAATAGTTAGAGCGAGGCATTCCCGTTTTATATATCTTCCCCGCCAGTCTTTTTTTCGCTTCGAGGATATCTTCAATTGCAACCGGGAGATCGTATGTAATGTGCATTATAACCTCTTAACCTGGGTATTAAAAATAAGTTACCGTTGCCCACTGTTCAAAAGAACCAGGTGGCGTCAATTTCGCTAAATATGTTTATTCCATATCATTCAATTTCTATTAACTGCCTGCGTCTGCATCCATTATATGATGAATATTGCTTAGCCAATTCTACTAATACTGAAGCAGCTTTTTTGATACGATAATTTTTAGACCATACCGCCGCATAACGTGCGACGGGTAACGTGTCTTTGATTGGTATCGTGATAAATTGATTAGAGCCAAAAGGCGTGGTCATATCGCAGGGAATAACAGTTAAGAAATCAGCATTGAGAACAAGATTATATATTGTGACAACGGAATCTGTTTTAACAATGTTTTCGATGCTGATGCCATTTCGTTGTAGAGTGGTGAGTAATTCGCTGTAGTAGCCCATATTCGTTTGCGGCAACACCCACTGTTCGTCTTTTAACGATTCCAGTGTGATGGTGCCGGTGCATGTTCGGGACTTGCTGGCTACCAGGACAAACTCTGATTCAAACAGCGGCTCGACATGCAGATCCTGTAGCTGCATTTCATTACTGAGCGTACCGATAGCAAAGTCCAGCCGCCCGTCGCGCAGGGCCGGCAGGAATGAAGAGAGCTGGGCTTCGTACATGGATACCTGCGCTTTTGGAAAGACCTCTTTGAACTTATGAATCATATCGGACATGAAGGTAAAGCCAATCAGCGAAGGAAAGCCAAACGAGACGTCGACAACGGTATTGCACGTCATACTGTTCATCTCGTTGATCATGTTTTTCATTTCGCGGGTGATAGATTCAGACCAGGAAAGCAGTACCTGTCCCGCTTCGGTCAACGTAACGCCGGTATTTTTGCGTACAATTAGCTCAACGCCAAAATAGGCCTCAACATCGCTAATGATTTTACTGACGGCGGGCTGGGTTAACCCTAACGATTTTGCGGCAGAACCGATAGAACCACTTCTAATGACTTCCTGAAAGACCACCAAATGCTGTGTTTTAGGGAGAACAAGAGTATTCATATCTACCGCTCTGAAATAACATTGTGAACGGCAGGAAGTGTAGCAAATTAAATCTTAAAGGTTATGTGCGACCACTCACAAATTAACTTACCGCAGTTTTTACATGGTCTTTATTAAATAAAGAAAACCCATTACTTCAATGAGTTACAAAAACAAAACAGCAACTTAGCCTGATTTCAATCAAAAAATAGGGTCGGGATAACGATATATTATGGCGATAACCAGCCTATTTTATCTCCTATTTTCGACATCCCATGAAGACGATATTTCAATCAATTACGGGACATTTTATCGACAATTCCAGCATTAAATTTAAAACGTAATTTCTCAAATTTAAGTATAAACCGAAGGTAAATGCGCTTAAAAACCGTTACGCGTCACATTTTTTTACCTTATTTGTTTGTAAAGAAACATTTAATAAAATTTTAACCAAAATATTTCATACATTTAATTTTCATTTACAACAAATAATTTACACCGCTTTCTTGCTGTTTTTCAGGATGTAATTTTGTGAAAGAAATCGATTACTTTTCACTTCAACTAAAAAGAGCGCAATCCATAGCGTTTTGTGTTTCTCATCACAAAAACGAATAATATTATGTCACCATGGCTGTCAATTAATTGCCGGATGGTGACGCTGGCGTCTTCTGCAACCTCTATACCCTTCACCGGCCTGATAAGCAAAAACCCGCCGAAGCGGGTTTTATGAAGAGGTGAAACTGACCGATAAGCCGCTTTCTTTTGGACATAGCGTCGTGGACAGTCATTCATCCTGCCGCCCTGTAAAAGCAAAAACCCGCCGAAGCGGGTTTTATGAAGAAGTGAAGCTGACCGATAAGCCGGGTTCTGTCGTGGACAGTCATTCATCTAGGCCAGCAATCGCTCACTGGCTCAAGCAGCCTACCCGGGTTCAGTACGGGCCGTACCTTATGAACCCCTATTTGGCCTTGCTCCGGGTGGAGTTTACCGTGCCACGGACTGTTACCAGCCGCGCGGTGCGCTCTTACCGCACCCTTTCACCCTTACCTGATCCCACTTGCGTGGGCCATCGGCGGTTTGCTCTCTGTTGCACTGGTCGTGGGTTTCCCCCCCAGGCGTTACCTGGCACCCTGCCCTATGGAGCCCGGACTTTCCTCCCCTCCGCCCGTCTCCCCGAAAGGACGACGACGAAGCGGCGACTGTCTGGTCAGCTTCGGCGCGCAGTATAGAGGGTTCGCGTGACTTTGTCACCCTGCGCTGCGCATTCCTATCGCCAGAGCGGCAGCAACATTTCTGGATGCCCGATAAATATTGTCAAAAGCGCCCCGAAAAGCCTCCTCCAGCGTCACGATGCGCGTGAGTACGCTAAAGACAGCGTCGATGCCATAATGATGCACTATCCCTACATCGTGCGTCAGGCTGCCGGCAATGCCAATCACTGGCTTATGATATTTTTTCGCCACATTCGCGACGCCAATCGGCACTTTACCGCGAATACTTTGGCTATCAATCCGCCCTTCTCCCGTCACCACCAGCGTACAGTCGTGGATATGCTCCTCCAGGTTCAGTGCCGCCGTGACAATTTCGATCCCGCTGCGTAATTCCGCACCGAGAAAAGCCATTAACGCCGCCCCCATACCGCCTGCCGCGCCTGCGCCGGGCGCCGCCTTTACGTCGACATTCAGCGATTTTTTTATGATGTCGGCATAGTGAGCAAGATTTCTGTCCAGCTCAACAATGTTCTCTTCGGTCGCGCCTTTCTGCGGCCCAAAAATTCGTGATGCGCCGTTGTCGCCGATCAGAGGATTAGAGACATCGCAAGCGACACGAATCGCGCAGAGTTTTAAACGGGGATCGAGCTCTGAAATATCAATGTCGCTTAGACAATGAAGGCTTCCGCCACCGTAACCGATATCCGCGCCGTTTGCATCGCGCAGTTTTGCGCCTAACGCCTGCATCATCCCTGCGCCGCCGTCATTTGTCGCGCTGCCGCCAATGCCGATAATGATATTGCTTGCGCCGCTTTCCAGCGCCTGCAATATCAGCTCCCCCGTTCCCCGCGAGGTAGTAATCAAAGGGTTGCGTTTTTCTGGTGGAACCAGCGCCAGTCCGCTGGCCGCCGCCATTTCAATAAACGCGGTTTTACCATCCCCGGACATTCCCCAGCAGGCTTTCACTTTTTCACCCAACGGCCCGGTCACCCATGCGGTGCGTTCAACGCCCTGCGTCGCGGCAATCATGGCTTCAACCGTTCCTTCGCCGCCATCGGCAACCGGAACAGAGACATATTGCGCATCGGGGAAAATTTCCCGAAATCCTTTTTCTATCGCCTGCGCTACCTCGGCGGCAGAAAGGCTTTCTTTGTAGGAGTCGGGGGCAATTACGATTTTCATAGTGGTAGCCTGTTACTGCACAACGCCGGATGGCGTTTCACTTATCCAGCCTGAAATTCAGGCCCGGATCGCTACACGCCATCCGGGCACAACGTCGTTAGCGAGTGACTTCCACTTTCGCCAGTTTTTCGTAGTAGCACGCCAGCGCGCTATGGTCGTCATTACCGTGTCCATCCGCGCGTAACGCCTGCATCATTTCCATAACGGCGGCGGTCAGCGGGAGCTGCGCGCCAACGCCGTGGGAGGTATCCAGCGCATTCGCCAGATCTTTAATGTGCAGATCGATACGGAAACCTGGCTTAAAGTTTCGGTCCATGACCATCGGCGCTTTCGCATCCAGTACCGTGCTGCCAGCCAGACCGCCGCGAATCGCCTGATAGACCAGATCCGGATTGACGCCCGCTTTAGTCGCCAGCGTCAGCGCTTCAGACATGGCGGCGATATTCAACGCCACGATCACCTGGTTAGCCAGTTTTGTGACGTTGCCTGCGCCGATATCGCCGGTATGCACCACGGAACCCGCCATCGCTTTCATCAGGTCGTAGTACTTGTCGAAAATGGCTTTATCGCCCCCCACCATCACCGACAGCGTGCCATCAATCGCCTTCGGCTCGCCGCCGCTGACCGGCGCATCCAACATCTCAACGCCCTTCGCCTTCAGCGCATCGCTGATTTCACGGCTTGCCAGCGGCGCGATAGAACTCATATCAATCAATACGGTTCCTGGCTTCGCGCCTTCGATGATACCGTTCTCGCCCAGCGCAACCTCTTTCACATGCGGAGAGTTAGGCAGCATCGTGATGATGACGTCACACTGTTCAGCGATCGCCTTCGCCGTAGAGGCCGTTTCCGCGCCTGCGGCAATGACGTCAGCAATCGCTTCAGGATTACGATCGGACACCACCAGCGAATACCCTGCTTTCAGTAAGTTTTTGCTCATGGGCTTACCCATGATGCCTAAGCCAATAAAGCCAACTTTCATCGTCATAGCGTTCTCTCTTTCCATACCAGGATTATTTTTTAAAGGTGTCGGCAAGCTTCTGCGTGCTGGCGCGGAATGCGCCTAAATCGCTGCCAACGGCGACAAAGGTCGCGCCCCATTCCAGATAACGGCGGGCATCCGCCTCTACCGGCGCCAGAATGCCGCACGGTTTACCGTGCGCTTTAGCGCGGGCGAAAATATGTTGAATCGTCTGCTGCACGTCAGGGTGAGAAGCATTGCCGAGATGACCCAGCGCGGCGGCCAAATCGCTTGGGCCGACAAAAATGCCATCAACGCCTTCCGTTGCGGCGATGGCATCAACATTGTCGACACCCAACTGGCTTTCGATTTGAACAATAATGGTGATGTTTTTGTTCGACTGCGCAAAGTAATCAGGCACCGTACCGAACATATTCGCGCGGTGAGAAACGGAGACGCCGCGAATGCCTTCCGGCGGGTAGCGCGTCGAGGCGACGGCGCGAGCCGCTTCCTCTTGCGTTTCAACAAAGGGGATCAGGAAATTATAAAACCCAATATCCAACATCCGTTTGATAATGACCGGTTCATTGGTTGGCACACGTACCACAGGCGCGCTGGCGCTGCCTTTCAAT
Source organism: Salmonella sp. SAL4457 (assembly GCF_046548235.1). NCBI lineage: Bacteria > Pseudomonadati > Pseudomonadota > Gammaproteobacteria > Enterobacterales > Enterobacteriaceae > Salmonella > Salmonella sp. SAL4457. Next base: position 98,817 of record NZ_JBGDZO010000002.1, on the reverse strand, counting down.
GCCATTAACTGCGGAATTAAGGTGGTCACATCGTTCGGCGCATGTTCGCCATCCAGCACCAGCCAGTCAAATCCCGCCAGACCAAGAACTTCGGTGGTGATTGGGCTTGCCAGTGCAGACCAGCAGCCAATCTGCACCTGTTGCGCCGCCAGCGCCGCTTTAAACTTATTCGGGAAAATAGCGTTATTCATCGCTTATACCTTCGCTTATTTCTTTAATTCTCTACATGTGATGCCGCCACCATAACTTATAGCAACGACAATAAAATGCTTATCTGAAATCAGAATGGGTCTCCGCATTCTATTTCTAATGTGGTACACATCCTGTAGCACAATATACCGTTCTGATATCTTTATCGTCTTTTATTATTATCATGGTATTTTCAAATAACTCGTCAGATACACTGAATTCGCCATTCAGTATAAACAGCCTATGTCGGATAATCATTGTGCAAACGCTCATTAAAAAGGGATTATTTAACGCTTATTTTTGAGCATACGCCCATGATACTGGGCGCTAATGCACACATTTACGCTTTACCCGGCCTACATAAAAAATTTCATAATTTGCGGTGATCTGGATCACATTCTTATATTTATACTCCTGTCATTCTTATTTCATTATGCATGAACTTTATTTCTTATATTGAGATTTAACGATTTAACCATAACCAAAATAGATAATCCTATTTCTATCATCCAGGCTGGAGAATGTTGAACAATGGCCAATATCGAAATTCGCCAGGAATCGCCATCGGCGTTTTATATAAAAGTACATGAAACCGATAATGTCGCAATTATTGTTAATGACCACGGCCTTAAAGCCGGAACACGTTTTCCGGATGGCCTGGAACTGACTGAACATATTCCGCAAGGCCATAAAGTCGCTCTGACGGATATCCCCGCTCACGACGAAATCATCCGTTATGGCGAAGTCATCGGTTATGCGGTACGCGACATCCCGCGCGGAAGCTGGATCGACGAGTCGCTGGTTGAACTGCCAAAAGCGCCGCCGCTGAATACGCTACCGCTGGCGACCAAAGTACCGGAACCGCTGCCGCCGCTGGAAGGCTATACGTTTGAGGGCTATCGTAACGCCGATGGCAGCGTCGGCACCAAAAATCTGCTTGGCATTACCACCAGCGTGCACTGTGTGGCGGGCGTGGTCGATTATGTGGTGAAAGTGATTGAGCGCGATCTCCTGCCCAAATACCCGAATGTCGATGGCGTTGTAGGGCTAAACCATCTGTACGGCTGCGGCGTGGCAATCAACGCGCCGGCGGCGGTCGTGCCGATTCGCACGATTCATAATATCGCGCTCAACCCCAATTTTGGCGGCGAAGTGATGGTGATTGGCCTCGGTTGCGAAAAACTGCAGCCGGAACGGCTGCTGGAAGGCACCGAGGATGTTCCCGCCATCGCCGTTGAAAGCGCCAGTATTGTGCGTTTACAGGACGAGCAGCATGTCGGCTTTAAATCAATGGTCGACGATATTTTGCGGGTCGCCGAACGCCATCTGACGAAACTGAACCAGCGCCAGCGCGAAACCTGCCCGGCCTCCGAGCTGGTCGTCGGGATGCAATGCGGCGGCAGCGATGCGTTTTCTGGCGTCACGGCAAACCCGGCGGTGGGTTATGCTTCCGATCTGCTGGTACGCTGCGGCGCGACCGTCATGTTCTCGGAGGTCACCGAAGTGCGCGATGCCATTCATCTTCTGACGCCGCGCGCCATCAACGAAGCCGTGGGTAAACGCCTACTGGATGAAATGGCCTGGTACGATAACTACCTTGATATGGGGAAAACCGATCGCAGCGCTAACCCGTCCCCCGGCAACAAAAAAGGCGGCCTGGCGAACGTCGTGGAAAAAGCGCTGGGCTCTATCGCTAAATCGGGTAAGAGCGCCATTGTCGAAGTATTGTCGCCGGGCCAGCGCCCCACCAAACGCGGCCTGATTTACGCCGCGACGCCCGCCAGCGATTTCGTCTGCGGCACGCAGCAGGTCGCTTCCGGCATTACCGTACAGGTCTTTACCACCGGACGCGGCACGCCGTACGGGCTGATGGCGGTGCCGGTCATTAAAATGGCGACGCGTACCGAGCTGGCGAACCGCTGGTATGACTTAATGGATATCAATGCAGGCACCATCGCCACGGGTGAAGAGACAATCGAAGATGTGGGCTGGAAGCTATTTCACTTTATTCTCGATGTCGCCAGCGGCCGGAAAAAGACTTTCTCAGATCAATGGGGATTGCATAACCAGCTGGCAGTGTTTAACCCGGCACCTGTGACCTGATCTATTCTGGAAAGCGCCTCGCAAAACATGGCTTAAGGGCCATGTTTTCATATGTTTGATAAACTGCGCCATGTTCATACCGGATATGGCAAAAACATCTAACCCACCATAAAACCATTCAAATTCAATAAATTGAAATTCTATGCCAGGCGCAACCTTACGTTTCTCACTAATTTGAGTCGCAGCACATGCAATTTGAGGTATGTCGAATATAACGACAGCCTATTAATCACCTTTACTTAATTCTGCTGCCTCATCAATTCTTTAATTTGTGCCAGCGTGGACGTGCCTTCCATCGGCCCACGCGCAGAGATAGCCAGCGATCCTGCGGCATTAGCATGGGCTAAAGCATCGGGTACGGAATATCCCGCAAGAAACAGGCTGACAAAGGTTGCGCCAAAGCAATCGCCAGCGCCTGTAGGATCAACCACCTTCACCGGATACCCAGCCACATGATGTTGTTCGTCTTTTGAATAGTAACTGGCTCCACGGGCGCCACGTTTAATGATGACATGGGCAATTCCACGCTTGTGAAGCCTTGCGACAATTTTCTCTTCATCGCGGGATTTGCTCAGGCCGAAATAATCCAGTTCGCCATCGCTTGGCAGGAAGAAATCCGTGTAATCAAGAATATATTCAAAGGCCTGCGACATTTCGCGGATCTTTAGCATCTCTTTACGGATATTAGGATCGAAAGAAATTGTGCCACCATTTTCTTTTACAATGCTAATCGCCTTGCGTACGGCATCGATCAAACGAAAGGAAAATAATGACGATCCCATAATATGAAAGTGGCGATATTGCCTGAGTAATGTTTCATCAAGGTGGTCGGCACTCAGCAAACCGCACGCACTGTCCGGCATGTTGAAAATAAAATCTCGCTGGGCCTGGCTTCGGTAGCTGACAAAAGCACTACCTGTTGTGGCGTTCGGCAGTACGGAAATTCCCTGTACATTTACGCCATCGCGCGACAATCGGGTAATATTCATAACGCCAAAGGCATCGTTGCCAACACAGCTAAACAACAATGAACGAAAACCAAGTTTAGCAACCTGATCGGCAAATATGGCAGGCGCCCCACTGGGATACGGCCCCCAAAATTCCCCCGGTGAGGAAAATCCTTGGTTCTCTTTTTTTGCCAGAAACTCGACGAGCAATTCACCCAATGTTGCGATTGTTATGTTCATGCGTTGTCCTTCATCTTGCCTGATGCAGGGTCGGGTTTATCCAGGTCAGACATTCGTTATTGGTATAGCTGTTGGTTAAGCCGTCGGCCAGAAACCGTGAGTGGTACTCAGCGGCGACAATCTGTGGCGTAATAATCGCGCTCAGCGTATTCAGTTTTCCTACCGGATAACGCGCCACATCATGAATCGGACGCTGCGCCACCACGGCAATACTCTGTCCACTAAGGCGCAGGCATTCACTTAGCAAAGCAGCTGCACTTTCGTTTTTCACGTTGAGCGTGCCATCCTCGCTGATATGGTCCACCATCACCAGACAACATGACGGTTGAAATTGTTGCAAAGATTGGATGGCGATTTCGCCCCCCAGCGCCTGACCACTGCGCCCCAGTACACCGCCCAACAACACAATTTCACCATCGATATAATCACGGGCCGGTGCAACATGGCTAAGATCGTTGATGATAAGGCACAGATCCCGATAATCGCCCAGGAAAGGAAGCGCTTTACGCAACACCTCTCCGGCCCCCAGAAACACGGTATCGTCGTCGCAGACCAGACGGGCAACTTGCTTAGCCAGTTCAAGCTCGACGCTATGCTCTAACGCCTGCGACTGCACCACTTCATGGCTTACCGCTGCTCTGACGGGTTGGGCCGTGTAAATCGCTCCGCCAAAGGAGCGTTTCAGATAGCCTTGCTGCTCCAGGTAATTGAGATCATTACGGATCGTTACCCCTGAAACCGATAACATTTCAGCCAAATCGTCTACTTTTATTTCGCCGTTTTTACGGACGATTTCGGCAATGTCCAGACGCCTTTTCAACAGGCTGGTAGATGGTTTTGCCACAACATACCCTTTTTTTCCGCTTCGTCGGGAAGTTATCCCGTGCTTTAACTTTCATTTTTAAACTTCTGACAGGGGATGTCAATTTTGCACCACGTCACCGAATGCTCAATGGGAAACATCACAATAAAATCAATCAATTATATAATTTTCACATCCCCTATTTACTTACAAAAAAAAATTTAAATCCACACTTTTGCTTTCATTTAAGAAAAATTATCCTGCTTTTGTGTTGATGATCACAATCATGTGTGGCAATGATCGTTACATTACTTTCAAAACGAAGGTTATTTTTATTTTGGACTTTAATTTCGAAAGTTATAAACGGAGACCACTATGTTCATTATTTCCAGTAAAAATATGCTCCAGAAGGCCCAGCATGCAGGCTATGCCGTGCCAGCCTTTAACATCCATAACCTGGAAACCTTGCAGGTGGTGGTAGAAACCGCCGCAGAAATGCGCTCACCGCTGATCGTTGCCGGAACACCAGGCACGTTTAGCTATGCCGGAATGGGTAACATTGTGGCGATCGCGGGCGATCTGGCTCGTGAATACAATCTGCCACTGGCCATTCATCTGGATCATCATGAATCGTTAGCCGATATTGAAAGCAAAGTTATGGCAGGGATCCGTTCAGTCATGATCGATGGTTCCCACTTTCCCTTTGAAGAGAATGTGGCGCTGGTGAAAAGCGTGGTCGATTTTTGCCATCGCTACGACACCAGCGTGGAGGCAGAACTGGGCCGCCTTGGTGGGATCGAAGATGATTTAGTGGTAGACAGCAAAGATGCCCTTTACACCAATCCACAGCAAGCACGTGAGTTTGTGGCGCGCACCGGCATTGATTCGCTGGCGGTTGCTATCGGCACGGCACACGGCATGTATGCCGCTGAACCTAAACTTGATTTTGAGCGACTGGCAGAAATACGCGCTCTGGTGGATATCCCTCTGGTATTGCATGGGGCATCTGGTTTGCCGGAAAGCGATATTCGCCAGGCCATCAGCCTTGGGGTATGCAAAGTCAATGTTGCCACCGAACTGAAAATCGCCTTCTCCGACGCCTTAAAAGAGTATTTCCTACAAAACCCGAAAGCCAATGATCCCCGCCACTATATGCAACCAGCAAAACAGGCGATGAAAGAGGTGGTACGCAAAGTAATTCATGTTTGCGGCTGTGAAGGGCAACTGTGAGGAATCGCCTGTGATCTACACGCTAACACTTAATAGCGCGATTGATATGAATATATTTAGCGATCCTTTACAGCCAAATATTGTCAATCGCACTCACCACACCGAGTTTTGCCCAAATGGTAAAGGGGTAAATGTTGCGCTGGTTCTGGATCACTTTCAAATACCTGCGCATATATTAGGCATTTTTGGTGGTTTCACCGGGCATTATATTGTAGAAAGCCTGCGTACCCGAAAAATGCCAGTCACACCAGCATGGGTAGAAGAACCCACGCGGATTAATATTTTCATTCATGACGGGCAGCAGGAATATAAACTGGTCAACCCTGGCTCATATATTCCAGATGAATGTAAACAACAAATCATCACGATTATTTCGCAACTGCCCGATGCAGAATATCTGGTGATAAGCGGCAGCCTGCCACAAGGTATTGAAAGTCGCTTTTACGCAGAAATTATGCATATTTGTCAGCAAAAAAATATCGGCGTAATTTTAGATATTAGTCATCCGTCATTACGTCAGTTACTGGAGTTCAAACCGTTATTAATTAAACCAAATGATGAAGAGGTTAAAGCAATATTCGGTTTAACTGTCTCTGACGACAATGATGCGAAAAATACTCTAACCACTTTACATGCACTTGGTGCACAAAATGTTCTGCTAACCCTTGGCGCTAAAGGAATGTATTTCTCCAATGGGATTGATTACTGGTTTTGTAGCGCGCCAACGGTTGATTTGGTGAGCTCCGCCTGTGCAGGCGATGCTGCACTGGCCGCCTTTCTCAGCCAGTGGTTATCTACAGGAGAAGTGGAATATGCCTTATCTCTTGCCAGTGCAACAGGAGCTGATGTCGCAAGTTCTGCCGGACTAGGCCAACTTGCGGCAATAGAAACCTTACTTTCGCAAATCCACGTCAGAAAGCTGTAGGTTAAATTACAATATAAGGTCTGCTTATGAAAAAGATCATTGCAGTGACCGGCTGCCCTACCGGTATTGCGCATACATTTATGGCTGAAGAAGCCTTAAAAAATGCCGCGAAAAAATTATCTGTTGAAATAAAAGTTGAAACCAATGGTGCCAGTGGCGTTGAAAATGCCATTCAACCTGCTGATCTGGTAGATATTGCCGGAGTCATTATTGCGGCGGATAAAGATGTCTTACCTGATCGCTTTAATGGTTTACCGGTTATTGAAGTACCGGTAAAAGAAGCAATCCATCATCCTGCGGAGCTGATTAATAAAGTTATTAATGGTGAAGCCCCAATACGTAAAGGCGAAGCAACCACCAGCACGGAAATTATCGAAAAAGAATCACTGGGGCGACAAATTTATAAGCACCTGATGAGTGGTGTTTCAAATATGCTACCTTTTGTAGTTGCCGGAGGCATATTAATTGCGGTGTCGTTTTTATGGGGGATTTATTCCGCTGATCCTAATTCAGCTGAATACAATGCAACCGCCGCAATGCTAATGAAAATCGGTCAGCAAGCCTTTTCGATTATGGTTCCGGTCTTTACCGCTTATATTGCATTCTCTATTTCTGGCAGACCAGGGATGGTGGCTGGATTTGTCGGCGGCTTACTGGCAAATGCTACCGGCGCAGGATTTCTTGGTGGGATAATTGCCGGATTCGCCGCCGGTTACCTGATGTTATGGGTAAAGAATCGACTCGAAGGCTTACCGCGTCAGTATGAAGGCCTGAAATCGATTTTTATTATGCCGCTCATTGGCGTACTGGTTATTGGCGTGTTGATGTCGCTGCTTGGGCAACCTGTCGCAGCTATCAATAATAGCATGATGAACTGGCTGGCATCGCTACAGGAAGCGAATCCAATATTGCTGGGTATTGTGGTGGGTGCAATGTGCTCCTTTGACTTTGGCGGCCCGGTAAACAAAGCCGCTTATGTCACCGGCACGCTTTTACTGGGCCAGGGCAACTTCTACTTTATGGCTGGTGTGTCTGCCGCATGTATTACTCCACCACTGGTAATTGCTCTGGCGACCACCTTCTTTCCAAAAGGTTTTAGCGAGGAAGAACGTGCCGCAGGCATGGTTAACTATATCCTCGGTTGTACACACATCACTGAAGGCGCGATTCCTTTCGCAGCTAAAGATCCTTTGCGTGTCATCCCGATGATGATGATTGCTTCCAGCATTTCCGCAGTACTTAGCTACAGCTTGCGTATTCAGGTTCCGGCTCCTCACGGCGGCTTCTTAATTTTACCTTTGGTGAGTCAGCCGCTGGCCTGGGTGTTATGTATCCTTGCGGGCTCTGCATGTGGTGCGGTGATGCTTGGCCTATGGAGATTGTGGGCTGTGCGCAAAAATTCAGTCAACACAACTCCTGTAGCAAAGGCTGGAGGTCAGAATGCAGCTCTGTGAACACGATATTTTTATCAGCGATGAGCGCCTCGATAAAGTCACCGCTCTGCACCGTGTGGTGGAAAAGTTATCTGCGGCTGGCAATACCACGACTGACTATTTACGCGGCATGTTGGATCGCGAAGCACAGATCTCCACTTATCTGGGAAATGGAATCGCGATCCCACACGGTACGCCAGAGTCTCGCGATGCAGTATTACAAACCGGTGTAAAGGTAATCGTTTTTCGCCACGGCGTTGACTGGGGTGACGGCAATACCGCGTATCTGGTCACCGGAATTGCCGCGCGCTCCAATGAACATCTTGAGATTTTGCGCCAACTGACTCGCGTGCTCAGCGATGACGCTATTCTGCAAGCACTGGCTAAAGCCGAATCCCCCAGTCAGGTTTTAGCGCTACTGACTGGATCGACGACCAATGCGCCAGCAGCCGTGGAGTTGCAGGAGGGTGAGCAGGCAACGTTTGTCATCCATAATCCGCATGGTTTACATGCCAGACCCAGTGCGGTACTGGTGAAGTTTATCAAACAGTTTCAAAGCCACATTACGGTAGAAAATCTGGATAGCGCCTCCGGCCCGGTGGACGGGAAAAACCTGATGCGAGTGGTGTCGCTCGGCGCGAAAAAGGGGCATCGCTTGTTGTTCCGGGCGCAGGGCGAAGATGCACAGCAGGCACTACGTGAAATCGGGGAGCTTATCGCCTCTGGTGCAGGCGAGATGATCACCGTTCCCGTTACCCCACCACCAGAAGTCATGCAGCCAAAGCGCAGTTGGCTATCTCGATTGTTTAATTAGCCTTCATTTGTTCCTCCGTGCCCGCTCCGGCGGGTACGGTTTTTCATGACAAAGTGAAGTTACAGACATTACACACCATTTCGTTACCTTACATTTCCTTTCGCAACTTTCATTTATCAGATCAAAATCACAAAACAACATTACGAAAGCCTATAAATTCTTTCGAAGAAGAAAAACGAAAGAACTCGGAGATAAAAGTGAAAGAAATAATTGCTCGTCATAAAGCAGGAGAACATCTGGGCATCTGTTCAGTTTGTTCTGCTCATCCCCTGGTTATCGAATCAGCTCTGCTTTTCGATCTCAATACTGACAACAAGGTATTGATTGAAGCCACATCCAATCAGGTTAATCAGTTTGGCGGTTATACCGGAATGAAACCGGCTGATTTTCGTGATTTTGTTTATGGCATTGCTCAGGAAGTGGGATTTCCACGTGAGCGGTTGATTCTTGGCGGCGATCATTTAGGGCCTAACTGCTGGCAGAACGAACCGGCAGCGGCGGCAATGGAAAAGTCAGTTGAGTTAATAAAAGCGTATGTCGCCGCTGGTTTTAGCAAAATTCACCTGGACGCGTCGATGTCCTGCGCTGACGACCCGACACCGTTGGATCCGATGGTCGTTGCACGCCGTGCCGCCGTGCTTTGTAAAGCAGCAGAAGAGACCGCAAACGAAGAACAAAAATGCCATCTGACTTATGTCATCGGCACGGAAGTGCCCGTTCCTGGCGGTGAAGCCAGTACCATCGGCAGCGTTCATGTCACCCGCGAAGTCGATGCTGCCCGTACGCTGGAAACTCACCAAATCGCGTTTCGTGAATCAGGTCTGGAAGAAGCACTGTCACGCGTGATCGCCATTGTGGTGCAGCCGGGCGTTGAATTTGATCATACCCAGATTATTCATTATCAGCCGCAGGCGGCACAGGCGCTCTCCGCATGGATAAAAGAAACGCCGATGGTCTATGAAGCGCATTCGACTGATTATCAGACGCGACAGGCCTACCGTGCGCTGGTACGCGATCATTACGCCATTCTGAAGGTCGGCCCGGCGCTCACTTTCGCGCTGCGCGAAGCCATTTTCGCACTTGCGCAAATGGAAAACGAGCTGATCTCCCCGGAACAACGTAGTCGGGTACTGGAGGTCATTGATGAAGTTATGCTAAACGAACCGGGCTACTGGAAAAAATACTACCGTCCAACCTGGAGCCAGGCGATGGTCGACATCCACTTTAGTTTGTCTGACCGTATTCGCTATTACTGGCCGCACCCGCGTATTCGTCAAAGCGTAGAGAAGTTAATCGCCAATCTGAACAACGTCACATTGCCGCTGGGATTAATTAGCCAGTTTATGCCCGTACAGTTTGAACGCCTGTCTGAGGGCGTGCTCACCCCTACGCCGCATAACCTGATTATTGACAAAATTCAGGATGTTCTGCGCGCTTATCGCTTCGGTTGCACGCCGGATGTCGCCTGAATAATGGAGAATTTATGAGCCAACTATTTGTCCGAACCGGAATCACATTCGACTCGAGCCAACAGGCGCTGGCGCACATTGGCAAAGAGATGCTGGCGAAAGGCGTGGTACATGATAGTTATCCGCAGGCGCTGGTGGAACGTGAAGCGTCTTTTCCTACCGGCATTGCGCTGGAGCGTCACGCCGTCGCTATCCCTCATTGCGAGGCGGTTCATGCGAAATCACCCGCTATCTATCTGATTCGTCCAGATAAGCCGGTCATGTTTCAACAGGCGGATGATGACGAAGAGATTGCCGTTTCGTTAATCATCGCCTTAATCGTTGAAAACCCGGCGGCACAGCTAAAACTTCTGCGCCGCCTGTTTAGTGAGCTACAGAACCCGAGCACCCTCGATGCCCTGTTAAGCGCGCCGGATGCCGAACTGGCGATACGCTTTCAGGAAACCATCCTTGAGCCTGAGCAGTGCGTCCAGGTTTGATAATAAATTGATAATAATGAGGAATACCCTATGAAACGTAAAGTAATTGTGGCCTGTGGCGGTGCGGTTGCAACCTCAACGATGGCTGCGGAAGAAATTAAAGAGCTATGTGATGCCAACCATATTGAGCTCGACTTAGTGCAATGCCGGGTCACCGAAATCGAAACCTATATGGACGGCGCCGATCTTATCTGTACCACTGCCAGGGTCGATCGCGCCTTTGGCGATATTCCCGTCGTTCACGGTATGCCTTTTGTTTCCGGCGTGGGTATTGAAGCATTACAGAAAAAAATTCTGTCCATTCTCATGGGGTAACGTATGTTTAGCGAAATAATGCGTTATATCCTCGACTTAGGCCCAACGGTGATGTTGCCTCTGGTGATCATCGTGTTCTCTAAACTGCTGGGAATGAAGCTTGGGGATTGTTTTAAATCGGGTTTGCATATTGGTATCGGCTTCGTGGGTATTGGTCTGGTCATCGGCCTGATGCTGGATTCTATCGGCCCCGCGGCGAAAGCCATGGCGGAACATTTCCAAATCAATCTCCACGTTATTGACGTCGGCTGGCCAGGTTCATCGCCCATGACCTGGGCGTCACAAATCGCGCTGGTCGCGATCCCTGTCGCCATCGGGGTTAACGTTCTGATGCTGGTGACCCGCATGACCCGCGTGGTGAATGTTGATATCTGGAATATCTGGCACATGACCTTCACGGGCGCCATGCTGCATCTGGCGACCGGTTCATACTGGCTGGGGATTCTGGGCGTTGTGGTTCATGCCGCCTTTGTCTACAAACTGGGGGACTGGTTTGCCAAAGATACCCGCGACTATTTTGGCCTCGAGGGGATTGCTATCCCACACGGTTCATCCGCGTACCTGGGCCCCGTGGCGGTACTCGTTGATACCATTATCGAGAAAATTCCGGGTCTCAATCGTATTCACTTTAGCGCAGACGATGTCCAGAAACGCTTCGGACCGTTTGGCGAGCCGGTGACTGTCGGCTTCGTGATGGGGCTGGTGATTGGTGTGCTGGCAGGCTACGACGCCAAAGCCGTTCTGCAACTGGCGGTCAAAACCGCAGCGGTGATGCTGCTTATGCCACGCGTCATTAAACCTATTATGGATGGCCTAACGCCTATCGCGAAACATGCGCGTAAACGTCTACAGGCCAAATTTGGCGGGCAGGAGTTCCTGATAGGCCTTGATCCAGCGCTACTGCTCGGTCATACCTCTGTTGTCTCCGCGAGCCTGATATTCATTCCGCTGACCATCCTGATTGCCGTCTTAGTACCGGGAAACCAGGTGCTGCCGTTCGGCGACCTCGCCACCATCGGTTTCTTTATTGCGATGGCGGTCGCGGTACACCAGGGCAACCTGTTCCGCACGCTGATTTCAGGTGTCATTATCATGGGTATCACCCTGTGGATAGCCACCCAGACGATTGGCCTGCATACCCAACTGGCTGCCAATGCCGGAGCGCTAAAAGCAGGCGGACAAGTCGCCTCGCTGGATCAGGGCGGTTCTCCCATCACCTGGCTGCTGATTCAACTTTTTACCTGGCAGAATATCGTCGGCTTCGCCGTCATTGCCATTATCTATCTGGCCGGCGTACTGCTGACCTGGCGTCGCGCCCGACAGTTTGTCGCGGCTGAGAAAGCCACGGCGCTACAGCAAAGTCAAATCGCCTCTTAATTTTAGGGGAGCAATCGCTCCCCTCACCTTCCTGGAGAATGTTATGAAATCAGTGGTTATTCACGCTGAGGGAGACGTGCGCGTTGAAGAACGTCCCTTACCACAACTGCAAGCCGAGGACGATGTGTTGGTCAAAGTCGTTAGCTCAGGGCTTTGCGGGTCGGATATCCCGCGTATTTTCGCGCAGGGCGCCCATTATTATCCTATTACGTTAGGCCATGAATTCAGCGGCTACGTTGAATCCTACGGCACAGGCGTAACGGATATGCAGCCTGGCGATGCCGTCGCTTGTGTCCCGCTTCTTCCCTGCTTTCACTGTCCGCAATGCGAACGCGGTTACTTTTCTTTATGCAAACAGTATCAGTTTGTAGGATCGCGCAGCGAAGGCGGTAATGCGGAATATGTGGTGGTCAAACGGGCCAATCTTTTCCGCTTGCCGTCTGATATGCCGATTGAAGATGGCGCGTTTATCGAACCGATTACCGTGGGCTTACACGCCTTTCATCTGGCGCAGGGCTGCGAGGGGAAAAACGTAATTATCGTCGGGGCCGGGACAATTGGCCTGCTGGCCTTACAGTGCGCGCGGGAACTGGGCGCGCGAAGCGTAACGGCGATTGATATCAATCCGCAGAAACTGGAACTGGCGAAAGCGCTCGGCGCAACGCATACCTGTAATAGCCGGGAAATGACCGCCGACGACATCAAGACCGCGTTGTCCGACATTCAGTTTGATCAACTGGTTCTCGAAACGGCAGGAACTCCCCAGACCGTCTCGCTGGCTATCGATATCGCCGGGCCGCGAGCGCAACTGGCGCTGGTGGGGACGTTACATCACGATCTCACCCTGACGACGCGCACATTCGGGTTAATTTTGCGTAAAGAGCTCACGCTCCTCGGCAGTTGGATGAACTACTCCGCGCCATGGCCAGGAGAAGAATGGGAAACCGCAGCGCGCCTGTTAGCTGAAAAACGTCTTCAACTGACCCCTCTCATTGCCCACCGCGGCGATGCGGAAAGCTTTGCAGAAGCAGTCAAAGCGCTTAATGGCGCGTCCATGCAGGGCAAAATCTTACTTCAACTTTCCTGATGGTACGAGCCAGCAACCTGCGCTGGCTCACATTTCCTTTCGAAATTTAGCGTTCACCTTTCGCAATCCTTCGTTTAAACTAGTTACAGTTAATTATCAGGCAAATCAATATGAACTCATTTGAGCGAAGAAATAAAATTGTCGACCTGATTAATACGCAAGGCAGCGTGCTAGTGATGGACCTTTCAAATACCTTTGGTATTTCTGAAGTGACTATCCGTGCTGACCTGCGTCTGCTGGAAGAGAAAGGCCTTGTCACCCGTTTTCATGGCGGCGCGGCAAAACCGGGAAGTCATCTGTCGGAAGGCGACAATCAGGAAGTCATTCTGGAAGATCGGTATCAACTCGCCAGCGATCCGAAAAAGCGGATTGCCCAGGCGGCTGCGGCAATGGTTGAAGAAGGAATGACCATCATTCTGGATAGCGGGAGCACAACATTACTGATTGCGGAAGCGCTCGCGCGAAAAAGCAATATTACGGTGATCACTAACAGCTTGCCTGCCGCTTTTACGCTATCAGAAAATAAAGATCTCACGCTGGTGGTCTGCGGCGGTACGGTACGGCATAAAACCCACTCAATGCACGGCACGATTGCGGAACGATCGCTACACGGCATCAGCGCCGATGTCATGTTTGTCGGGGCGGATGGTATTGATGCGACAAACGGTATTACCACGTTTAACGAAGGTTATTCCATTAGCGGCGTCATGGCGGCGGCGGCACACAAAGTTATCGCGGTACTGGACGCGACCAAATTTAACCGTCGCGGCTTTAACCAGGTATTGCCGATGGACAAGATCGACTGTGTGATAACCGATGACACTATCAGCAAACAGGATAAAGCGGCATTAGCGAAAACAGGCGTGGAATTAATGATCGTCTAAATAAGGAGTCGGTTATGCGTTGCGGATCGCGAGAGTAAGCCCGAAGGAAAGGCCCGGCCCGCTATCACCGCCCAATGCCCCCATCAATTTACCCACATCAATCACCTGATTGAGTATTAACGCGATGGCGATAAAAGGCGGTTCCCGGGCGCTCGCTTTTACTCTTCCTGCTGCTCCAGCGCATACTTATACAGCGCATTTTTCTTCACGCCGTGAATTTCTGCTGCCAGCGCCGCCGCTTTTTTCAGCGGCAGTTCTGCCTGTAGCAGCGCCAGCGTGCGCAGCGCGTCGGCGGGCAGGTCGTCTTCTTGCGCTTTATGCCCTTCGACAATCAGCACCATTTCGCCTTTGCGACGGTTTTCATCTTCTTTGACCCACGCCAGCAGCTCGCCGACCGGCGCGCCGTGAATCGTCTCCCAGGTTTTGGTCAGCTCACGCGCCAGCACCACATAACGGGATTCTCCCAATACCGCGACGATATCTTCCAGGCTATCTAACAGGCGGTGGGTTGACTCATAAAAAATCAGCGTTCGCGGTTCCGTTTCAATGGCTTTTAGCGCATCACGGCGGCCTTTGGATTTCGCCGGTAAAAAGCCTTCATAGCAGAAACGGTCGGATGGCAAACCTGCGGCACTTAATGCAGTGATAGCAGCACATGGCCCCGGTAGTGGCACCACACGGATGCCCGCTTCGCGACAAGTACGCACCAGGTGGTAGCCCGGATCGTTAATCAGCGGCGTACCGGCGTCGGAAACCAGCGCAATGTTCTGCCCTTCTTTTAGCTTCGCGACCAGCGTTTCCGCTTTTTGTTGTTCGTTATGGTCGTGCAGCGCGAACAACCGGGCATTAATCCCAAAATGTTGCAGCAATAAACCGGTGTGACGAGTATCTTCAGCGGCAATCAGATCTACAGCCTGTAACACCTCCAACGCACGCTGGGTAATATCCGCCAGATTACCGATAGGAGTAGGTACAATAAAGAGTTGGCCCTGAGAATTATCCGCCGATTCGTTTTGTTTCATTGTGTCGTCCGTATTGCCGATTTAATATTGAGCATTGCGTAAAAAAATATCACTGGATACAGTATGGTACCCTCAACATTTTCTCGTTTGAACGCCGCGCGCGCGCTGCCTGTCGTCCTGGCTGCGCTACTTTTCGCCGGGTGCGGCACCCAGGCGCCAGATCAAAGCGCAGCCTATATGCAGGGTTCAGCGCAAGCTGACTCCGCCTTTTACCTGCATCAGATGCAGCAAAGCGCAGATGATAGCAAGACCAACTGGCAATTACTCGCCATTCATGCACTGCTGAAAGAAGGAAAAAGCCAGCAGGCCGTCGAGTTGTTCAATCAACTCCCGCAAAATCTGAACGATGCCCAGCGTCGCGAACAGTCTTTATTAGCGGTAGAAATCAAACTGGCGCAAAAAGATGTCGCAGGCGCGCAGGCCTTGCTGGATAAACTAAAACCTGCCGACTTTGCGCCAAATCAGCAAGCGCGTTACTGGCAGGCGCAGATCGTTGCCAGCCAGGGACGCCCGTCGCTTACCCTGTTGCGGGCGTTAATCGCCCAGGAACCGCTACTGGCGGCGAAAGATAAACAAAAAAATATCGACGCCACCTGGCAGGCGCTCTCCGCCATGACGCCGGATCAGGCCAGGACGCTGGTTATCAACGCCGATGAAAATGTGCTTCAGGGCTGGCTGGATCTGCAACGCGTCTGGTTTGACAACCGCAACGATCCGGACATGCTGAAAGCTGGGATCGCCGACTGGCAAAAACGCTACCCGCAAAATCCGGGGGCGAAAATGCTGCCGACGCAGCTCGTCAATGTACAACGTTTCAAACCGGCTTCCACCAGCAAAATCGCTCTGCTGCTGCCGCTGAACGGTCAGGCTGCCGTGTTTGGCCGTACCATCCAGCAAGGTTTCGAAGCCGCGAAAAACCTCGGCACCCAGGCGGTAGAGATGCAGCCTGCCGCCGCGCCTGACGCGCCGGTAGAACCTGGCGTGGAGGAGACGCAGCCACAAATGACCAACGGCGTCGCCAGTCCGTCGCAGGCCTCGGTGAGCGATCTGACTGATGACGCTCCATCCCAGTCCGCTACGCCAGTCAGCGCGCCACAAACTCCCCCTGCTACAACAAGCGCGCCGGCGGATCCCTCCGCTGAATTAAAAATCTACGATACCTCTTCCCAGCCGTTGGATCAGGTGCTTGCTCAGGTTCAGCAAGACGGCGCCAGTATCGTGGTCGGGCCGCTGTTGAAAAACAATGTGGAAGCGCTGATGAAAAGCAACACGCCGCTCAACGTGCTGGCACTCAACCAGCCGGAAACGGTACGTAGCTTCCCTAATATCTGCTATTTCGCGCTCTCTCCAGAAGATGAAGCCCGTGATGCGGCGCATCATATTTATGACCAGGGCAAGCAGTCGCCGCTGCTGTTGATCCCACGCAGCACGCTTGGCGATCGCGTGGCGAACGCCTTCACCCAGGAGTGGCAAAAACTGGGCGGCGGCATCGTGTTACAGCAAAAATTCGGCTCCGTAGCCGAGCTGAAAATGGGCGTGAACGGCGGCGCGGGTATCGCGTTGACGGGCAGCCCGCTCGCCGCCAGCGTGCCTGCGCAGCCTGGCGTCACCATTGGCGGTCTGACTATCCCTGCGCCGCCGACCGACGCACAAATCACCGGCGGCGGACGCGTAGACGCAGTCTATATTCTGGCTACGCCGGAAGAGATTGGCTTTATCAAACCGATGATCGCCATGCGTAACGGCACCCAGAGCGGCGCGACGCTGTATGCCAGCTCTCGCAGCGCGCAAGGCACCTCCGGCCCCGACTTCCGTCTGGAAATGGAGGGTTTACAATACAGTGAAATTCCTATGCTGGCAGGCGGCAATATGCCGTTGATGCAGCAGGCGCTGAGCGCTGTACATAACGACTATTCTCTGGCGCGGATGTACGCCATGGGCGTGGATGCCTGGACGCTGGCGAACCACTTTTCGCAGATGCGTCAGGTGCAGGGATTTGAGATCAATGGTAATACCGGCGCATTAACCGCCAGCCCGGATTGTGTGATTAACAGGAAGTTATCATGGCTCAAATACCAGCAAGGGGAGATTGTTCCCGCCAGCTAACGCGTAAACAGGCTGGCGACGCGTGGGAAGCTGCCGCGCGTCGCTGGCTGGAAAGCAAAGGACTGCGGTTTATCGCCGCCAACGTGCGCGAGCGCGGCGGCGAAATCGATCTGATCATGCGCGACGGAAAAACGACGGTTTTTGTTGAGGTCCGCTATCGGCGCTCCGGGCTTTATGGCGGCGCGGCGGCTAGTGTGACCCGCAGCAAGCAACACAAATTATTACATACTGCCCGCTTGTGGCTCGCCCGCCAGAATGGGAGTTTTGATACTGTGGATTGTCGGTTCGATGTGTTAGCCTTCACCGGAAATGAGATTGAGTGGTTTCGGGATGCGTTTAACGACCACTCATAATTGAAGATTTTAAGGATTAGCGTGCTCGAAAGAATCAAAGTTTGCTTTACAGAAAGCATTCAAACTCAAATTGCTGCGGCGGAAGCGCTTCCGGATGCCATTTCCCGCGCCGCCATGACGCTGGTTCATTCCCTGCTTAACGGCAACAAAATCCTCTGTTGTGGAAACGGGACGTCCGCGGCCAACGCACAGCATTTTGCTGCCAGCATGATTAACCGCTTTGAAACGGAGCGACCCAGTTTACCCGCCATTGCACTAAATACCGATAATGTGGTCTTAACTGCGATCGCTAACGATCGCCTGCACGATGAAGTTTATGCAAAACAAGTCCGGGCGCTGGGACATGCAGGCGATGTTTTATTGGCGATCTCTACGCGTGGTAATAGTCGCGATATCGTAAAAGCCGTTGAAGCAGCCGTCACACGTGACATGACCATTGTGGCGCTAACCGGGTATGACGGGGGTGAGCTGGCCGGACTATTAGGGCCGCAGGATGTCGAAATTCGTATCCCTTCACACCACAGCGCGCGCATTCAGGAAATGCATATGCTGACGGTAAACTGCCTGTGCGATTTGATCGATAACACGCTTTTTCCTCACCAGGATGATTAAGGAGTACACATGAAGGCATTTTCGCCGCTCGCAGTCCTTATTTCTGCGTTGCTATTGCAAGGTTGCGTCGCCGCCGCGGTAGTGGGTACGGCAGCCGTCGGCACCAAAGCCGCAACCGACCCGCGTAGCGTGGGCACCCAGGTGGATGACGGAACGCTGGAACTGCGTGTCAGCAGCGCGCTGTCGAAAGATGAGCAAATCAAAAAAGAGACGCGCATCAATGTCACGGCTTATCAGGGCAAAGTTTTGTTAGTGGGCCAGTCGCCAAACAGCGAACTCTCCGCACGCGCTAAACAGATAGCGATGGGCGTTGAAGGCACCACCGAGGTCTATAACGAGATTCGCCAGGGTCAGCCTATCGGCCTGGGGACCGCCTCTAACGATACCTGGATCACCACGAAAGTTCGCTCACAGCTACTGACCAGCGATCAGGTAAAATCGTCAAACGTGAAAGTCACCACCGAAAATGGCGAAGTGTTCCTGCTGGGCCTGGTGACTGAACGTGAAGGTAAAGCGGCAGCGGACATCGCCAGCCGGGTGAGCGGCGTGAAACGCGTGACCACCGCCTTTACGTATATTAAGTAACCGGTGTGCCGGGTGGCGATAAGAATGTGTAAACCGCGTCGCCATCCGGTAAATCATCCGGCTTCGCTATTCCGCTTTTTCCCGCAGTTGCGATGAGGTCAGAATCGTCACGCCTTCTTGTGCTGGCGCCAGCGCTTCCGCCAGCATGGCCCGCGCCACATCCCGCGCATCAATCGATTTCCAGTTTCCTGGCAACAGCCGGAATAGCGGAGCGAAAAGCGTTTCATTCACCCGCCGCGTTGTTCTGTCGCCGAGCAGCATAGAAGGCCGGGCAATCGTCAAACGAGGCCAATTTTGTGCGATTAACGCCTCTTCCATTTCTCCTTTCACCCGATTGTAGAAAAACGGAGAGTGCGCGTTTGCTCCCATTGCGCTGACCACCACCATGTGCTGCGCACCCAGTCGACGTCCGGTCAGCGCGGTATCAACCACCAGCGTATAATCCGCATGAATAAACGCCGCTTTACTTCCCGCTTCACGCTGGGTCGTGCCCAGGCAGCAAAAAACAATATCTACCGGGTCGGTCACCTGAGCTAACGCATCGGTAAGCTGCGGATCGTGAGGGTTATAAACGCCGACAATATCCGTCAGCGGGCGACGCGTCGGCGCGGCGATAGCGCTCACCTGCGGCGTGTTGATTAACATTCTCAGCAGATGTCCGCCGACCAGTCCGGTCGCGCCGGTAATCAGTACCTGACTCATCCTCGCTCCTTTACAGATTTGTCCACCTTGCACTCTCGGCCCTATCGACCAGGCTTAATAGTCTACGAGGTAAGTATCCATCATTGTGGAAAATTTGCCTTACCCGACGCCACCACTGCGGAGGAAACGCATGAGTAAGAAAATTGCCGTTTTGATTACCGATGAATTTGAAGATTCAGAATTTACCTCGCCGGCAGCAGAATTCCGTCAGGCCGGCCATGAGGTCATCACCATCGAAAAAGAGGCGGGTAAAACGGTGAAAGGAAAAAAAGGCGAGGCCAGCGTCACCATTGATAAGGCTATTGATGACGTTCGTCCCGACGAGTTCGACGCCTTGCTATTGCCGGGAGGTCATTCGCCGGACTACCTGCGCGGCGACAGCCGTTTCGTGGATTTTACCCGCGATTTCGTTAACAGCGGTAAACCGGTTTTTGCCATTTGCCACGGCCCGCAGTTGTTGATCAGCGCCGATGTCATTCGTGGCCGCAAACTCACGGCGGTGAAACCGATTATTATCGATGTGAAGAACGCGGGCGCGGAATTTTACGATCAGGAAGTCGTCGTCGATAAAGATCAGCTGGTGACCAGCCGCACGCCTGACGACCTGCCGGCATTTAACCGCGAGGCGCTACGCCTGCTGGGCGCGTGAGTCGCGTAACCAGTGCAGTTTTTTACCAAACCCCAGCGTGTTGTCGGTGAATTTAATTTCATCCAGCCGGATTTCCCATACCGGCGCTGGCAGCACCCTGGCGACCGGGAAGCGACGAAGGTAAGCTTTACGCGCGGCGTCGCTCTCCTGCCCCTCCAGACGGCGAATTTCCCCTTTAAACTGTACGCCGCGAATGCGCGCCACCGTTTTCGGCTGACCATTGACCGTTCCCGCAACTGGCGCGCACGCGCCGGACATTAGCGCATGGCGGGTTTTATCATCCGTTAACAGATACAGCGCGACGTTTTGCGCATCGAACAAATAAAACGCATTGGCGCACCACAGCTCTCCCTCATGGTGTACGCACCAGGTCACCACGTGTTGTTTCGCCAGCCAACGGCCAATAGCGGTAAGTGTGTCCATCTTTATTCTCGCTTATACTGGGAACCTGAAAATTATCATGCTGATGGCGACAATGACACCCTGGTATCTGTATCTGATTCGTACTGCAGACAATGCGCTTTACACCGGAATAACCACCGATGTGGCGCGTCGTTACAGGCAGCATCAAACGGGAAAAGGCGCAAAAGCATTACGGGGAAAAGGCGAGTTAACGCTGGCGTTTGCGGCGCAGGTCGGCAATCGCTCGCAGGCCCTGCGCATAGAGTATCGCATCAAACAGCTCACAAAGCGCCAGAAGGAGCGCCTTGTGACGGAACGCGAAGCGTTTGAGGCGCTGCTGTCCAGCCTGCAAACGCCGGTGCTTAAAAACGATTGAAGTGGTCGTGATACTCCACCAGCCCCGTCACGCCTTCCAGCGCATCCTCAGCCAAACGGTGTACCTGGAAAGCGCTTTCCGTACCGGGCCAACGGCAGTGAAGATCGTAATGCGCGGCCAGTTCAAAACCGAAGCGGCTATATAACGCCGGATCGCCCAGCGTCACGACCGCCGCGTAGCCGAACTCGTTGAGCGAATCCAGCCCTTCATACACTAACTGGCGCGCCAGCCCTTGCCCGCGATACTTTTCATCGACCGCCAGCGGCGCCATGCCGACCCACTGTAAATCTTCGCCCTGCACATCAACCGGGCTAAAGGCGACATAGCCCACCACCTGACCTTCATCATCCGTGGCCACCAGTCCGAGCGTCAGAAAACCATCTTCACGCAAATCGTGAACCAGCTTCGCTTCCGCATCGCTTTCGAATGAACGGCGTAACAGCGCATCAATACCAGGCGCATCAATAGGAATTTCTACTCGAATTAGCATGGTTCACCTACCGAGGTCTGTTTGGTTTCCGGCGAGTTTTTCATTCCCGCCTCAACAAAATCCGCCAGTTGCAGCAGCATAACGCGTAACGCTTTCGGCATCTGCTCCAGTTCGATGGCGTCCATCAGATTCTTCACATACAACCCTAACTCAGTATCGCCTTCAATGACCAGTCGACGCTGGAAAAAGAGCGTATCCGGATCCTGTTTACGGGCGGCGATCATTAGCAGATCGCTGGCGTCGGCGCTAAAACTGACGTCAGCATCCGCCTGCTGGCTAACGATCAGCTTTTCATTTTCAACCGTGGTATACCATTTTAAGTCGATGTCACGAACATGAATGCTTAACCAACGACCTTCGAGGAATTCCAGCTCTCCATCGGCCAGCGCCTGACGAAACTGCCAGCTCAGAACCTGTTCCAGAACCTGGCGCTTTAGCGCAAAGGGCGTCAGTTTAACCGGTACACTCATCAGAGACGGGCCAGCATGGACTAAGCGTGAACGCAGTTTATCTAACACGAGCTTTACTCCCTGTTTCAATAGTCCTGTTATTTTGCCATATCCAATAAATCACATGGCGGCGTAAATCAACAATTGGGTCTGATTTTCTACCCCATTATTGGTGTTACCAATACGCCTTTAACTGCCTTAAATCAAAAATTGTCGCAGCAAGGTTAACTAAAATCCCTGTTCGTTAACAATTTTGCGTCTCAGACGTAACCCTCAGGATAAATTATGGAGCTGCTCTGCCCTGCCGGAAATCTCCCGGCGCTGAAGGCGGCCATCGAAAACGGCGCTGACGCCGTTTATATCGGGTTAAAAGACGATACCAATGCCCGTCATTTTGCCGGCCTTAACTTTACCGAAAAAAAATTGCAGGAAGCGGTGAGTTTTGTTCACCAGCATCGCCGCAAATTACACATCGCCATTAATACTTTTGCGCATCCGGACGGCTATGCCCGCTGGCAGCGCGCCGTGGATATGGCGGCGCAGCTTGGCGCCGACGCGCTGATTCTTGCCGACCTCGCTATGCTGGAATATGCCGCAGAGCGTTACCCGCATATTGAGCGCCATGTTTCCGTTCAGGCCTCGGCAACCAACGAAGAGGCGATTCGCTTTTATCACCGCAACTTTGATGTCCACCGTGTAGTACTGCCGCGTGTACTGTCGATTCACCAGGTAAAACAACTGGCCCGCGTCACGCCGGTGCCGCTGGAGGTATTCGCGTTTGGCAGCCTGTGCATTATGGCGGAAGGTCGCTGCTATCTTTCTTCCTACCTGACGGGGGAGTCGCCCAATACCGTCGGCGCCTGCTCTCCCGCCCGCTTTGTCCGTTGGCAGCAAACGCCGCAGGGGCTGGAATCGCGCCTGAATGATGTCCTGATTGACCGTTACCAGGATGGCGAAAACGCAGGCTACCCAACGCTGTGTAAAGGCCGCTATTTAGTGGACGGCGAGCGCTATCACGCGCTGGAGGAGCCAACCAGCCTGAACACGCTGGAACTGCTGCCGGAGCTCATGGCGGCGAACATCGCTTCGGTGAAGATCGAAGGCCGCCAGCGCAGCCCGGCCTATGTCAGCCAGGTGGCGAAAGTGTGGCGCCAGGCGATCGATCGCTGCAAAGCCGCCCCGCAAAACTTCGTTCCACAGCGCGACTGGATGGAGACGCTCGGCGCGATGTCCGAAGGCACCCAAACCACGCTTGGCGCATATCACCGTAAATGGCAGTGAGAGGAGCTATGAAATATTCCTTAGGACCGGTGCTTTATTACTGGCCGAAAGAGACGCTGGAAGATTTTTATCAGCAGGCCGCAAAAAGCAGCGCTGACGTCATTTATCTGGGCGAAGCGGTGTGCAGCAAGCGTCGCGCAACCAAAGTCGGCGACTGGCTGGAAATGGCGAAATCCCTCGCCGCCAGCGGTAAGCAGGTGGCGCTCTCCACCCTGGCGCTGGTACAGGCGTCATCTGAATTAAGCGAGCTGAAACGCTATGTGGACAACGGCGATTTTCTGCTGGAAGCCAGCGATCTTGGCGTGGTGAATCTGTGCGCCGAGCGCAAACTGCCGTTTGTCGCCGGCCATGCGCTGAACTGCTACAACGCGGTCACGCTGCGCCGGTTGCTGAAAGAAGGCATGGTACGCTGGTGTATGCCGGTGGAGCTGTCCCGCGACTGGCTGGTGAATTTGCTTAATCAGTGCGATGAACTGGGCATCCGCAATCAGTTTGAAGTGGAAGTGTTGAGCTACGGGCATCTGCCGCTGGCCTACTCCGCTCGCTGCTTTACCGCCCGTTCGGAAGACCGCCCGAAAGATGAGTGCGAAACCTGCTGTATCAAGTATCCAAACGGTCGTGACGTGCTCTCGCAAGAGAATCAGCAGGTGTTTGTGCTTAACGGTATTCAGACCATGAGCGGCTATGTCTATAACCTTGGCAACGAACTGACGTCGATGCAGGGATTGGTCGATATCGTGCGGCTGTCGCCGTTGGGGACGGAGACATTTGCCATGCTTGATGCCTTTCGCGCTAACGAAAACGGCGGCGCGCCATTACCGCTTGCCGCGCATAGCGACTGTAACGGCTACTGGAAGCGGCTGGCAGGTCTGGAGCTACAGGCCTAGCCGGATGGCGGCATAAATACCTTGTCCGGCCTACAAATAGCGATCCCGTAGGCCCGATAAGCGCAGCGCCATCGGGCATTGTTTTTGCCGTCAGTCTCATAAAGCTCACTTTGTTAACAACATTCGCTAATCTTTAATGCAGTATTAAAAGATTAACCGGTAACAAAGTGAGCCGTTATGACTGACAAAACTATTCCGTTCTCGGTGCTGGATCTGGCGCCGATCCCTGAAGGATCTTCGGCAAAAGAAGCCTTCACGCACTCGCTGGATCTCGCACGGCTGGCTGAAAAGCGCGGTTATCACCGCTACTGGCTGGCAGAACATCACAACATGACCGGTATCGCCAGCGCGGCGACCTCGGTATTGATTGGTTATCTGGCAGCCAATACCACAACATTACATCTTGGCTCCGGCGGCGTGATGCTGCCTAACCATTCACCGCTGGTGATTGCCGAGCAGTTCGGCACGCTGAATACGCTCTACCCGGGACGTATCGACTTAGGGTTGGGACGCGCGCCGGGTAGCGATCAGCCGACGATGCGCGCGCTACGTCGCTATATGAGCGGCGATATTGATAACTTTCCACGCGATGTCGCAGAGCTGGTGGACTGGTTCGACGCTCGCGATCCTAATCCGCATGTGCGCCCGGTGCCCGGCTACGGCGAGCAGGTCCCGGTCTGGCTGCTGGGCTCCAGCCTGTATAGCGCGCAACTGGCGGCCCAGCTTGGTCTGCCGTTCGCCTTTGCTTCGCATTTCGCGCCGGATATGTTGTTCCAGGCGCTGCATCTGTACCGTACCCAGTTCAAACCTTCAGCGCGGCTGGAAAAACCGTACGCGATGGTGTGTATCAATATTATCGCCGCCGACAGCAACCGCGACGCCGAATTCCTGTTTACCTCCATGCAGCAGGCTTTCGTGAAGCTACGCCGTGGGGAAACCGGCCAACTGCCGCCGCCGATTGAGAATATGGAGACCTTCTGGTCGCCATCCGAGCAGTATGGCGTGCAACAGGCGCTGAGTATGTCGCTGGTCGGTGATAAGGCGAAAGTCCGCCACGGGCTGGAATCCATCCTGCGGGAGACCCAGGCGGATGAAATTATGGTAAACGGGCAGATTTTCGATCATCAGGCGCGGCTGCATTCGTTTGATTTGGCGATGGATGTTAAGGAAGAGTTGTTGGGCTGATTTTATAACGCCGATTTTCAACGGTGATGGTTGGCAATCGGTGATTTTTTTCGAAATAATCATAGCCGGGCTTCAACATACGCCAGAAATTATATTCCGGCCATGCTTGCGCCTGGCGCATATTTTCGTCATCCATCGTAAATGGGAAGATATGGACAGGCACGTTCTTCTGCCCGCTGTTTAGCGCCTGCGCCACCAGTTGATAAATCTCTTCAATACCGGCATCAGTCATGGCATAGCAACCCGCCGAAACGCAGTTCCCGTGAACCATAATGAAATCACCGGTGTAGCCATTTGCCCGATCGTAAGCATTCGGGTAGCCAATATTAAATGCCAGATGATAGCGGCTGTTTGGGTTAAGCAACCCTTTGTTGGTGGCATAAAAGCCTTCCGGGCTTTTACCGTCTCCCTGTTTATGTTTTGGCCCTAAGCCACCAGACCATGCGCATATAGTCCAGGTTTTGTAGAGTTTGTAAGGCTTGCTATTGGCGCTTGCCCACAGTTCCAGCTTATCTTCCGCTTTCAGAATGCGGATAAATAACTGGTCGCCGGGGTGAATGATTTTTAAAGACGATGCGACAGGTTTTTCCACTGGCAGGTAAACGTCTTCATCGTACGGAGTGAGCCAGAAAAATTTTAAAATAAAAGCGATAAACAGGCTCAATAATACAATAGCGAGTAGTCCTTTACGCCCCATTTTCGTATTCCGCTTATTCTGAACCAGTTCAAGTATATATTTTCCTATGATATGAAATAGAGGAAAGGTCCAGTTCTGTACTTTTATAAAATAGTAATCGTTTTATCATGGCCGAACAGGGATATGAATAAATCGACTTATTACCAGAGAAAATCATCATGAGTGAACCTGCTTCCTTTTTTCTTCATGCACATATTACCGAGAGTAACCTCAAGAAATTTTTCCATTCACCGGCAACAAATATTAAAGACTATGACGACTGGTTGCCATGGTTTACTGAGGAGCAAAGGTTGTACGGCGATCCTGCAAAAATGCTTAACAATCTTGCCACATGTAATTCTGGTGAAAGTGAAAAGAATATCTATGCTGAACATATCAACTTTAATAAAGAAACACAGATAGTCACGATGGATCACATATTTCTCTCAGAGAGCTATGAAATGTTCATGCCACTCATGGCCTGTGTGCGGGGAATCGAGAAATTTATTACGCCAGGGGAAAATAATTTTGCGCTAATTTATTATTACTGGTGGGGTTCGGAGATCGCCATCGCGCTCGAATTTGACGCCAATGGTAGCAGAATAACGGCAAATCCTAAGGCAGAAAATTTAACTATCGCCGATGCTTTTTTCGATGAACACGGGGAAGCACTCGCCGAAGAACTTTATAATAAACAGGGTTTTATTTGATACCATTTCGCGGACTTGTGAAATATTGCCGGATGAAAACAGCTCATCCGGCTCGTTCAATTACTGGTACACCGGCAGCAAATTAAAGCTCGACAGAATATGGATAACCGCGTTGCCAACACCGAAGACCAAAATCAGGGCAATCATCGGTTTACCGCCCCAGACGCGGAATTTCGGGCTGCCGAAACGTTCGCGAGATTTACGTGCCAACAGCGCAGGCACAATGGCCGCCCAGATAGTTGCAGCTAAACCTGCATAGCCAATGGCGTACAGAAAACCGTTCGGGTACAGCAGGCCACCAATCATCGGCGGCAGGAAAGTCAGCAGCGCCGTTTTAAAACGTCCCATTGCCGAGTCATCAAAACCAAACAGATCCGCCAGATAGTCAAACAGCCCCAGCGTCACGCCAAGGAAGGAACTGGCGACCGCAAAGTTAGAGAACACCACCAGCAGCAGATCCAGGCTGCGGCTGTTCAGCACGCCGCTCAACGCCTGTACCAGCACATCAATATTGCCGCCTTTCTGCGCAATGCCGATAAATTCCGGACGCGGGATGTTGCCCATCGTCCCCAGCAGCCAGACGGAATAGAGCGCCAGCGCCAGTAACGTCCCATAAATCAGGCATTTGACGATGGTACGCGGATCTTTGCCGTAATATTTCATCAAGCTCGGTACGTTACCGTGATAACCAAAAGAGGCCAGACAAAATGGCAGCGTCATCAGCAGGTACGGCGTATATGACGCGTGGCTTTCAGCCACGTTAAACAACGTGGCAGGCTGAACGTGCCCCAACAGGCTGCCGAAGGTCAGGAAGAAGGTAATCACCTTCGCGCCCAGTACGATGGCCGTCATGCGGCTCACCGCTTTAGTACTCAACCAGACAACAAACGCCACCAGCAGCGCGAAGACAAAGCCTGCTGCTCGTGCCGGCACGTTCAGCGACATCTCAGCAAAGGTATGGTGCAGAATCGAGCCGCTCGCCGAAATGTAGGCGTAGGTCAGGATATAGAGCACAAAGGCAATAGAGATGCCGTTTACCACGTTCCAGCCTTTGCCCAACAGGTCTTTGGTGATGGTGTCGAAACTCGAACCAATGCGGTAGTTAAGGTTGGCTTCGAGGATCATCAGCCCGGAGTGCAGCATACAAAACCAGGTAAAGACCAGCGCCGCCATCGACCAGAAGAACCACGCCCCGGACATGACCACCGGCAGGGAGAACATCCCCGCGCCAATGATGGTGCCGCCGATAATCACCACGCCGCCAAGCAGCGAAGGTGACGTTTGGGTGGTGGTAAGTGTTGCCATTCAGCTCTCTCTCCAGTCATTTATAGTGTGACTATCTCTCAATACGCTGCACTGTACCAGTACACGAGTACAAAAGAAATAAAAAAAGCCCCGATTGTGACGATCGGGGCTGTATATTTTACTTTACGCTGTGAATGCGCAGGTCAGCGTGAGTTACGCATCACCGCCGAAACGACGGCGACCGGTAGAGTCATCACGACGCGGACCACGGCTTTCACGACGCTCGCCGCTGAAGCGACGACCATCACCACGACCGCCTTCACGACGTTCGCCGCTGAAATTACGACCGCCTTCACGACGTTCGCCACTGAAGCTACGACCACCGCCGCGACGTTCGCCGCCCGCGTGCGGAACAGCATCACCCAACAGCTGCATATTCATCGGCTTGTTCAGAATGCGGGTACGCGTGAAGTGCTGGAGCACTTCGCCCGGCATACCTTTCGGCAGCTCGATGGTGGAGTGAGACGCGAACAGCTTAATGTTACCAATGTAACGGCTGCTGATGTCGCCTTCGTTAGCGATAGCGCCCACGATATGACGAACTTCAACGCCGTCATCACGGCCCACTTCAATGCGGTATAACTGCATATCGCCAACGTCACGACGTTCACGACGCGGACGTTCTTCACGGTCGCCACGCGGGCCACGGTCATTACGCTCGCGCGGACCACGGTCGTCACGGTCACGGAATTCACGCTTAGGACGCATCGGCGCATCCGGCGGCAGAATCAGCGGACGCTCGCCCTGCGCCATTTTCAGCAGTGCGGCAGCCAGCGTTTCGAGATCCAGCTCTTCACCTTCAGCAGACGGCTGGATTTTCGCCAGCAACGCACGGTACTGATCCAGATCGCTGCTTTCCAGTTGCTGCTGAACTTTCGCGGCGAATTTTTCCAGACGGCGTTTGCCCAGCAGTTCTGCGTTCGGCAGTTCCACTTCCGGAATGGTCAGCTTCATGGTGCGTTCGATGTTGCGCAGCAGACGACGCTCGCGGTTCTCAACGAACAGCAGCGCGCGACCGGCGCGACCCGCACGACCGGTACGACCGATACGGTGAACGTAGGACTCGGAGTCCATCGGGATATCGTAGTTCACCACCAGGCTGATACGTTCAACGTCCAGACCACGTGCCGCAACATCGGTGGCGATCAGGATGTCCAGACGACCATCTTTCAGGCGTTCCAGAGTCTGCTCACGCAGCGCCTGGTTCATATCGCCATTCAACGCGGCGCTGTTGTAGCCGCTACGTTCCAGCGCTTCTGCTACTTCCAGGGTCGCGTTTTTGGTACGTACGAAGATAATCGCCGCATCAAAGTCTTCCGCTTCCAGGAAACGCACCAGCGCTTCGTTTTTACGCATGCCCCAGACAGTCCAGTAGCTCTGGCTGATGTCAGGACGGGTAGTCACGCTGGACTGAATGCGCACTTCCTGCGGCTCTTTCATAAAGCGGCGGGTAATGCGACGAATCGCTTCCGGCATGGTGGCGGAGAACAGAGCGGTCTGATGACCTTCCGGGATCTGCGCCATAATAGTTTCAACGTCTTCGATGAAGCCCATACGCAGCATTTCGTCGGCTTCATCCAGCACCAGACCACTCAGTTTAGAGAGGTCGAGAGTGCCACGTTTTAAGTGATCAAGCAGACGTCCCGGCGTACCGACAACGATCTGCGGCCCCTGACGCAGGGCGCGTAACTGCACGTCATAACGCTGACCGCCGTACAGGGCAACCACGTTTACGCCGCGCATGTGTTTAGAGAAATCCGTCATGGCTTCGGCAACCTGTACCGCCAGTTCGCGGGTTGGCGCCAGCACCAGAATCTGAGGTGCCTTCAGCTCAGGATCAAGATTGTTGAGCAGCGGTAAAGAGAACGCTGCGGTTTTGCCGCTACCGGTCTGGGCCATGCCCAGCACGTCGCGACCGCCCAGCAGATGCGGAATGCACTCTGCCTGGATTGGAGATGGTTTTTCGTAACCCAGATCGGTAAGGGCTTCAAGGATAGGAGCCTTCAGCCCCAGATCTGCAAAAGTGGTTTCGAATTCAGCCATGTAGTACGTGTGCCTCAAAATTAATGGCGGCCAGTCTACATAACTCATCATGAAATTGATCTGCAATTTTCATTGAAAAGTGTGAACCGGCTCAAAGTAGGTGTATTAACGAACAACAACGCCCTCACCCGCGAAGGTGATGGCAATCAAAAAGATTACGGGCTGATATGTTCGTCAGCTATTGCTGGTCCGATTCTGCCAGGTCATCTTGGTCCTGGCCCAGGAGCGATAATTCCAACAATGCGTATCGGTGCTCAACAAAGTTATGAACGTTGTTGGCCACCGCCAGTTTGAACAGAGCCGTGGCGCTGTCCAAATCCCCCAGACTTAGGTAATACTTACCTAAATAGAAGTTGGTTTCACTGAGATGCTCAGCGAGCGAGGTGTTATCCGTTGCGTCCGCCTTGAGCCTTTCCATCAGCGTTGCTTCGCTAATGTCGCCCAGGTAGAACTCGACAATGTTCCATCCCCATTGCTCTTTATCCGATTTTTCGAAGCGTGCTTTTAACGCTTCTTTCGCCTGCTTCTCATTAAGCTTCTGCTCAACAAGATACAGCCACAGGCTGCGGTAAGGATCATTGGGATCGTCTTGATAAAACGCCAGCAGATCATCTTGCGCTAACTTATCACGGCCGCCGTAATACAATGCGATACCGCGGTTTAAGTGCGCGTAGTTGTAAGTTGGATCAAGCTCTAGTACAGAATCAAACGCTTCATAGGCAGCATCAAAATTGCCTGCCTGCGTTAAATAAATGCCTAAGTAATTGAATACTTCAGGCATATCCGGTCTGATTGCCAGCGCTTGTGAAAAATCATTTCGCGCTAATGCCCTCAAACCAAGACTA
Organism: Salmonella sp. SAL4457; assembly: GCF_046548235.1. Classification (NCBI taxonomy): domain Bacteria; kingdom Pseudomonadati; phylum Pseudomonadota; class Gammaproteobacteria; order Enterobacterales; family Enterobacteriaceae; genus Salmonella; species Salmonella sp. SAL4457. The sequence goes on along the minus strand of NZ_JBGDZO010000002.1, from coordinate 67,845 downwards.
TCATACAACACTCCGCGCTCATATAAAAGCTGTGCGCGTTCGTCATCGGTTAAAGCCCGACTGGCAAGAATCTGTTCCATACGCGCCAGAATCACTTCCTGCTGTAAAGTCGGTTGCAATGGTACTGCGAGGACTTCACTTTTACGCCAGGCGGAATTACTGCATCCTGCAAGCGTAAGTGCTGTCGCAACGAAACACCAGCGCAAAAAAGGCTTCATTTCCCACTCCCGAAGACAACGATTGAATGAACGTCCTGTTCCCCGGTGGCTCAACAAGGCGTCCAGCCAGGTCTAAAGCCCTCCGCACTGCGGAGGGCAAAAGGCTACCTTACTCGGCCTGTTCGCTCGCCGGAGCTTCCGGCGCAGCCGCAGGTTGAGACTGCTCGGTTGCTTCTTTAATGCTCAGACGTACACGGCCCTGGCGGTCAACTTCCAGAACCTTAACCGGGACTTCCTGACCCATCTGCAGATAGTCGGTCACTTTCTCTACACGCTTATCCGCGATTTGAGAGATGTGAACCAGACCTTCTTTACCGCCGCCAATGGCAACAAACGCGCCAAAGTCAACGATACGGGTCACTTTACCATTGTAGATACGGCCGACTTCGATCTCGGCGGTAATCTCTTCGATACGACGGATAGCGTATTTCGCTTTTTCACCGTCGGTCGCCGCGATCTTCACAGTACCGTCATCTTCAATTTCGATGGTGGTGCCGGTCTCTTCAGTCAGCGCGCGGATCACAGAACCGCCTTTACCGATCACGTCTTTGATCTTGTCCGTGCTGATCTTGATGGTATGGATACGCGGCGCAAATTCAGAGATATCGCCGCGCGGCGCGTTGATCGCCTGTTCCATCACGCCCAGGATGTGCAGACGCGCACCTTTAGCCTGGTTCAACGCAACCTGCATGATCTCTTTGGTGATACCTTCAATTTTGATATCCATCTGCAGCGCAGAGATACCGTCGCGGGAACCCGCCACTTTGAAGTCCATATCGCCCAGGTGATCTTCGTCGCCCAGAATGTCAGACAGTACAACGTAGTTGTCGCCTTCTTTCACCAGACCCATAGCGATACCTGCTACGGCGGCTTTAATTGGCACGCCAGCGTCCATCAGCGCCAGAGAAGCGCCGCACACGGAAGCCATAGAAGAAGAACCGTTGGATTCGGTGATTTCAGACACCACGCGAACGGTGTACGGGAATTTATCCATGTCCGGCATCACTGCCAGCACGCCGCGCTTCGCCAGACGACCGTGACCAATTTCACGACGCTTCGGAGAACCGACCATGCCGGTTTCGCCTACGGAGTACGGAGGGAAGTTGTAGTGGAACAGGAAGCTGTCAGTACGCTCGCCCATCAGTTCATCAAGCACCTGCGCGTCACGGGCAGTACCCAGAGTTGCGGTAACCAGCGCCTGCGTTTCACCACGGGTGAACAGCGCGGAACCGTGGGTACGCGGCAGTACGCCAGTGCGCACGTCCAGACCACGGATCATGTCTTTTTCACGGCCATCAATACGCGGCTCGCCTGCCAGTACGCGGCTACGCACCACGTTTTTCTCGATAGCGTGCAGGATTTCGCCCAGCTCGTTAGCATCCAGAGTTTCATCTTCTGCAATAAGCTGCTCGATGGTTTCGGATTTGATTACGTCAACCTGAGCATAGCGCTCTTGTTTATCGGTGATGCGGTACGCGTCGCTCAGACGAGATTCAGCCAGCGCAGCAACACGCGCGTTCAACGCGTCGTTGACGGCTTCCGGCTGCCAGTCCCAACGCGGTTTACCGGCTTCTTTCACCAGATCGTTGATCGCCTGGATAACAACCTGCTGCTGCTCGTGACCGAATACCACCGCGCCCAGCATAGTGTCTTCGCTCAGCAGTTCAGCTTCGGATTCCACCATCAGCACAGCCGCTTCGGTACCGGCAACCACCAGGTCCAGCTTGCTTTCTTTCAGCTCGTCCTGGGTTGGGTTCAGCACGTACTGGTCATTGATGTAACCTACGCGCGCCGCGCCGATTGGGCCGTTGAACGGAATGCCGGACAGCGACAGCGCAGCGGATGCGCCGATCATGGCAACGATGTCTGGGTTAACCTGCGGGTTAACGGAAACGACGGTCGCAATAACCTGCACTTCGTTAACGAAGCCTTCCGGGAACAGCGGACGAACCGGGCGGTCAATCAGACGCGCAATCAGGGTTTCGCCTTCGCTTGGACGGCCTTCACGACGGAAGAAGCTGCCCGGGATACGACCAGCAGCGTAGGTACGCTCCTGATAGTTAACGGTCAGTGGGAAGAAGTCCTGGCCTGGCTTGGCTTTTTTCTGGCCGACAACGGTAACGAATACGGCGGTGTCATCCATGCTTACCATAACAGCGGCAGTGGCCTGACGCGCCATCATGCCAGTTTCCAGCGTAACGGTATGCTGACCGTACTGGAATTTACGAACGATCGGATTAAGCAAAATAATATCCTTTCCAATTTTTGACGGCATAATACGCGCCGTCGTTAATACCCGATCTTCTGCGCATCCTCGCGACTAATGACAACCCTAACCCTGATATGGGTAAAGCCTCTCATTAGCCGCGCGAACCTCTGCAACGGAAGATCATTCATAGCAACAATACATGAGTTTCCAGCGAATTGCTGCCATCTGCTGGAAAAAAGGGGCCATGAAGGCCCCCTCTTTCTGAAACTCGAAAGAATTAGCGACGCAGACCCAGACGCTCAATCAGCGCGGTGTAGCGTGCAACATCTTTACGTTTCAGGTAGTCGAGCAGTTTACGACGCTGAGAAACCATACGCAGCAGACCACGACGGCTGTGGTGATCTTTTTTATGCTCTGCAAAGTGACCCTGCAGGTGGTTAATCTGTGCAGTCAACAGAGCAACCTGAACATCGGTAGAACCGGTGTCGTTTGCGTCACGACCGAACTCAGAAACGATTTTAGCTGTAGCTTCAGTACTTAGAGACATTTTAAAACTCCAAAGTATTTAAGAATGAGAGGACGCCGATCTCTAATTCAGCGATCCCAGTGTACGCCGCGTAAACTGTTAAATAATTTACGCGACGTTAAGCGGCAGTATTCTACTCGCAGCGCTCTCTTATCGCAAGACGAAGCGACATTACGCCGGGTACTCTACTACCAGCCGACGAGGCGCGACACGGCCTTCGTCGTCAATTTCGCCCATACCGATAAATTTATCGTCTTCACCTTCCGTCACACGAACCAGTCCCTTCAACGGCGCGCCCGTGGTACGAACCGGGTTGCCATTTTTGAAGTATACCGAAGATGTTAACGGCAGATTAACAACAGGATAGTCCGAAGCTGGACTGTCCATTGGCATCAATAATGGATCGAGCAACTGCGCCGCCGGAACGCCCTGCTGTTCCGCCTGTGCTACCAGCGTCTGCAAATGCTCCAGCGTCACCATACGATCCACCGGATACTTGCTGACCGTCAGACGACGCAGGTACGTTACGTGCGCGCCACAGCCCAGTTTCTCACCTAAATCATCAATAATGGTACGAATATAGGTGCCTTTGGAGCAGTGAACTTCCAGCTCCAGCTCGTTACCTTCATGGCGAATAAACAGCAGCTCATAGACGGTAATCGGGCGGGCTTCGCGCGGCACTTCGATACCCTGGCGGGCATATTCGTACAGCTTCTTGCCCTGATACTTCAGCGCCGAATACATCGAGGGAATCTGTTCGATATCCCCACGAAAGGTCTCCAGCGCGCTCGCAAGCTGCTCAGCGCTGAAAGTCACCGGACGCTCCTGCACGATTTGACCATCGGCGTCAGAGGTATCCGTGCGCTGCCCCAGACGGGCAATAACACGATAGCGTTTGTCAGAATCCAGCAGGTACTGCGAAAATTTTGTCGCTTCGCCGAGGCAAATCGGCAACATGCCGGTCGCCAGCGGGTCCAGCGCGCCGGTATGCCCGGCGCGGTTGGCATTGTAGATGCGCTTAACTTTCTGCAGCACGTCATTGCTGGACATACCCTGCGGCTTATCCAGCAGCAGAACGCCGTGAATGTCGCGGCCACGACGACGAGGACGACTCATCAGTCCTCCTTGCTGTCGTCCGGGTTCACACGACGTTCTTCGTCATGTTTCACCACGTTAGTCACCAGGTTGGACATACGCATCCCTTCCACCAGCGAGTTGTCGTAGAAGAAGGTCAGTTCCGGTACGATGCGCAGACGCATCGCTTTACCCAGCAAGCTGCGGATGAAACCAGACGCTTCCTGCAGGGCCTTAATGCCGTTTTTCACAGCCGCTTCGTCCTGATCGTTGAGGAACGTCACGAATACTTTGGCGTATGCCAGATCGCGGGACATTTCAACACCCGATACGGTGGTCATCATACCTACACGTGGATCTTTGATTTCGCGTTGCAGGATGAGCGCGATCTCTTTCTGCATCTCTTGCGCTACGCGCTGAGGGCGACCAAATTCTTTCGCCATAATAAATTCTCCAGAATAAAGACAAAAAAGGGGCCATAAGCCCCTTTTTAAATTTCTTGCCGGGTGGCGCTTCGCTTACCCGGCCTACGCCTAATCATCTTCTAAGGATTTTGGATTGCAACAAGGCGGCAAGCTCGTAAATCCCCGGGAGCATAGATAACTATGTGACCGGGGTGAGCGAGCGCAGCCAACGCCGTTGCGGCCCAAAAGACGACGAAGATTAAGCGATGGTACGTTGGATCTCGATGATTTCGAATACTTCGATCATATCGCCAACGCGAACGTCGTTGTAGTTCTTCACGCCGATACCACATTCCATGCCGTTACGGACTTCGTTAACGTCATCTTTGAAGCGGCGCAGGGATTCCAGCTCGCCTTCATAGATAACCACGTTGTCGCGCAGAACGCGGATTGGGTTATGGCGTTTAATTGTACCTTCGGTAACCATACAGCCCGCGATCGCGCCGAATTTCGGCGATTTGAACACATCGCGCACTTCAGCCAGACCGATGATCTGCTGTTTCAGTTCCGGAGACAGCATACCGCTCATCGCCGCTTTCACTTCGTCGATCAGGTTATAGATGACGGAGTAGTAACGCAGATCCAGGCTTTCAGATTCGATCACTTTACGCGCAGAGGCATCGGCACGAACGTTGAAGCCAACCAGAATGGCGTTGGACGCCGCAGCCAGGGTCGCGTCGGTTTCGGTGATACCACCTACGCCAGAACCGATGATCTTCACTTTCACTTCGTCGGTAGACAGTTTCAGCAAGGAGTCGGAGATCGCTTCCACAGAACCCTGTACGTCGGCCTTCAGCACGATGTTCACTTCGTGAACTTCGCCTTCGGTCATGTTGGCGAACATGTTCTCGAGTTTAGATTTCTGCTGACGCGCCAGTTTAACTTCACGGAATTTACCCTGACGATACAGAGCAACTTCACGCGCTTTCTTCTCGTCGCGAACGACGGTCACTTCGTCACCCGCAGCCGGAACGCCGGACAGGCCGAGGATTTCCACCGGAATGGACGGACCCGCTTCCAGCACTTCCTGACCCAGTTCGTTACGCATCGCACGCACGCGGCCGTATTCGAAGCCACACAGCACGATATCGCCCTTATGCAGCGTACCTTCACGAACCAGCACGGTAGCCACCGGACCACGACCTTTATCCAGGAAGGATTCGATAACCGCACCGCTCGCCATACCTTTACGAACGGCTTTCAGTTCCAGAACTTCGGCCTGCAGCAGGATAGCGTCCAGCAGTTCGTCGATACCGGTGCCCGCTTTCGCAGACACGTGAACGAACTGGCTCTCGCCGCCCCACTCTTCCGGCAGAATGCCGTACTGGGACAGTTCGTTCTTAACGCGATCCGGATCGGCTTCCGGCTTATCGATTTTGTTCACCGCAACCACGACCGGCACACCTGCCGCTTTCGCGTGCTGGATAGCTTCGATAGTCTGCGGCATCACGCCGTCGTCTGCCGCTACCACCAGAACCACGATATCCGTTGCCTGGGCGCCGCGAGCACGCATAGAAGTAAATGCGGCGTGGCCCGGGGTGTCCAGGAAGGTGATCATCCCGTTGTCAGTTTCAACGTGGTAAGCACCGATGTGCTGGGTAATGCCGCCCGCTTCGCCAGAGGCTACTTTCGTGGAACGAATGTAGTCCAGCAGAGAGGTTTTACCGTGGTCAACATGGCCCATGATGGTCACAACCGGTGCGCGCGGTTCAGCCGCAGCGCCGGTATCACGGTCGCTCATTACCGCTTCTTCCAGTTCGTTTTCACGACGCAGGATAACTTTGTGGCCCATCTCTTCGGCAACCAGTTGTGCGGTTTCCTGGTCGATAACCTGGTTGATGGTGGCCATAGCACCCAGCTTCATCATCGCTTTGATGACCTGAGAGCCTTTAACCGCCATCTTGTTCGCCAGTTCGCCAACGGTGATGGTTTCACCGATCACCACGTCACGGTTAACGGCCTGAGCGGGCTTCTGGAAGCCTTGCTGTAAAGAAGACCCTTTACGCTTGCCGCCTTTACCGCCGCGAACCGCAGCACGCGCTTCTTCGCGATCGGCTTTGGATTCGGCATGTTTGCCTTTTTTCGCCGGACGCGCCGCTTTTGCATTACGGCCACGACCACGACCGCCTTCTACTTCACGATCGTTTTCGTCTTCGGCCTGGCGCGCGTGCTGAGAAGTGGTGACATGATAGTCACTGGTGTCTTCTACTGGCTCAGGCGTTGCGGTCCATTTGTTTTCTTCCGCCATGCGGCGAGCTTCTTCTGCTACACGACGCGCTTCTTCTTCGAGTTTGCGACGTGCTTCTTCTTCCGCTTTACGCTTCAGCTCTGCAGCTTCATTCTCACGGCGGGCTTTTTCGGCCTGGGCGGTTTTGGTCATATCGTCAGTCTGTTGATTGCTCACTTTGTCTTTTTCCGCAGCTTCACGTTTCGCTTTTTCAGCGGCTTCACGCTTAGCTTGTTCTGCGGCCTCGCGTTCAGCTTTTTGTTGCGCCTCGCGTTTGGCCTGTTCTTCTGCCTCACGACGGGCTTGCTCTTCCGCTTCACGCTGCGCCTGCTCTTCCGCGGCCAGGCGTTCAGCCTCTTGCGGATCGCGTTTCACAAAGGTGCGCTTCTTGCGGACTTCGATTTGTACCGATTTACTTTTTCCACCGGTACCTGGAATATTCAGGGTGCTGCGCGTTTTACGCTGCAGCGTCAGTTTATCGGGACCAGAAACCGCTTCGCGGTTCAGGTGCGCCAGTAAAGTCTGTTTTTCTTGTGCGGACACAGAGTCGTCAGCAGATTTCCGGATACCTGCATCAGCAAACTGCTGTACCAGGCGATCCACGGAAACCTGTCTCTCTGCGGCCAGCGCTTTTAGGGTTACATCTGTCATGCTGTTCCTTCCTGCTACAGTTTATTACGCTTCGTCGCCGAACCAGCAAATATTACGGGCAGCCATAATCAGCTCACCGGCTTTTTCGTCGGTCAACCCTTCGATATCAGCCAGATCATCAATGCCCTGGTCGGCGAGATCTTCCAGCGTACAAACACCACGAGCCGCCAGTTTGAAAGCCATATCGCGATCTAATCCTTCCAGATTCAGCAGATCGTCAGCCGGTTTGTTATCACCGAGGCTTGCTTCCTGGTCCTGCGCCAGAGTGGCCAGTGCGTTTTTAGCACGCTCGCGCAGTGCTTCAACGGTCGGCTCATCAAGGCCGTCAATTTCCAGCAGTTCTTTCATTGGCACATAGGCCAGTTCCTCGAGCGTGGAGAAACCTTCTTCTACCAGAACGGTCGCGAACTCTTCATCAATATCAAGATATTTAGTAAAAATCTCGATAGCGGCATGTGCTTCAGCCTGATGTTTAGCCTGCAAGTCATCAACGGTCATTACGTTGAGTTCCCAGCCGCTCAATTGCGAAGCCAGGCGGACGTTCTGACCATTACGTCCGATCGCCTGCGCCAGATTACCGGCTTCAACGGCGATATCCATGGTATGTTTATCTTCGTCCACCACGATAGACGCGACGTCTGCCGGCGCCATCGCATTAATGACGAACTGCGCCGGGTTATCATCCCACAGCACGATATCGATACGCTCACCGCCCAGTTCGGTAGAGACCGCCTGAACGCGCGCGCCGCGCATCCCCACGCAAGCGCCGACCGGATCGATACGTTTATCGTTGGTTTTCACTGCGATTTTCGCACGAGAACCCGGATCGCGAGCCGCCGCTTTAATTTCAATCACTTCTTCGCCGATTTCCGGCACTTCGATGCGGAACAGTTCGATCAGCATTTCCGGCTTGGAACGGGTGACGAACAGCTGCGCGCCACGCGCTTCCGGTCGAACAGCATACAGCACGCCGCGAATACGGTCGCCCGGACGGAAGTTTTCGCGCGGCAGCATATCTTCACGCAGAATCACCGCTTCAGCGTTACCGGCCATCCCTTCGGATTTAATTTCCAGAGAGATATTGTCGCGGTTCACTTTCTTCACCACGCCAGTGACGATTTCGCCTTCCTGGTCGCGGAACTGATCGACAACCATCGCGCGTTCAGCTTCACGGACCTTCTGTACGATAACCTGTTTCGCAGTCTGCGTGGTGATACGGTCAAAGGTGACAGATTCAATCTGATCTTCAACATAGTCGCCGACATTCAGGCTTTCGTCTTCAAAACGCGCCGCTTCCAGCGTAATTTCCTTCGTCGGCATGGTCACTTCTTCAACGATCAACCAACGGCGGAAAGTATCAAAATCACCGCTTTTACGATCGATTTCTACACGAACATCGATCTCCTGCTCATATTTTTTCTTTGTTGCTGTCGCCAGCGCACTTTCCAGCGCTTCAAAAATTTTTTCGCGTGGCAGCGCTTTTTCGTTGGAGACGGCTTCAACAACAGCCAAAATTTCTTTGTTCATCGCGGGCTTTTCACCTCATCCAGACTGTTAAAAGTGGGGAACCAGGTTCGCCTTCTGGATATTACTCAGCGCGAACACTTCATCTTTGCCTTCGACTGTGACGGTAATCATTTCACCGTCCACCGCTTTGATAATGCCCTGCCACTTGCGACGGTTCTGTACCGCCATGCGAAGAACCAGCGCGACTTCTTCACCCTGGAAACGCGCATAATGATCGGCAGTGAACATAGGACGGTCGAGACCCGGTGACGAGACTTCAAGGTTGTAAGCCACGGAGATAGGATCTTCAACGTCCAGCACCGCGCTTACCTGGTGGCTCACATCAGCACAATCATCAACATTGATGCCATCTTCACTATCAATATAGATGCGCAGTGTGGATGTGCGACCGCGAATAAATTCGATGCCGACCAGCTCGTAGCCTAAGGCTTCAACTGGCGCTGTAATCATCTCTGTTAATTTTTGCTCTAATGTGGACAAGCCCACCCCCAAGACATAAAAAAAGGGCCTAAAGCCCAGTTATTCTGTAGTCAGATAACAAAAAACCCCGATAAATCGGGGCTTTAGATAACTGAACCCTATAACCGCAACGGCGGTCTGGTGTACCTTCCGAAAGAATTTTTTTCAAATCCAGCTACGAAGGACATAATCTTCACAGTATATTTGAAAAAGAACTCTAAGGGAAAGTGGTTGCGGGGGCCGGATTTGAACCGACGACCTTCGGGTTATGAGCCCGACGAGCTACCAGGCTGCTCCACCCCGCGCCTGAAACGTGGCAAATTCTACTCGTTTTGGGTAAAAAATGCAAATACTGCTGGGATTTGGTACCGAGGACGGGACGTAAAATCTGCGCACAGTATAGTGACCAGGCATGAGTTATGTCAACCCTATTCCCAATATGCAGATGAATGAATACCACTCTTCGTTATACTCATCCCACCTCTCCGGCTTATACATGCATTTCACAACGTTATTTCAGTAAACCTTCACTAAACGCTTCCTGTCTCTGCTAAAAGATGATTAAATGAAAACTCATTTATTTTGCATAAAAATGCACTAAAGCAGAAACCGATCTCATTATCAGTCAATCAAGCAGGGTTCTATTCTATGACGACGATTCTTAAGCATCTTCCAGCAGGTCAACGTATTGGTATCGCTTTTTCCGGCGGTCTGGACACCAGCGCCGCGCTGCTGTGGATGCGACAAAAAGGAGCTGTCCCATATGCCTATACTGCGAATCTGGGACAACCGGATGAGGATGACTATGACGCCATTCCTCGTCGCGCAATGGAGTATGGCGCAGAGAATGCTCGCCTGATTGATTGCCGCAAGCAGTTGGTTGCAGAAGGGATCGCAGCGATTCAGTGCGGCGCTTTCCATAATACGACTGGCGGGCTGACCTATTTCAACACCACGCCGCTGGGCCGTGCCGTGACCGGCACGATGCTGGTCGCCGCGATGAAAGAAGACGGCGTGAATATCTGGGGCGACGGCAGTACCTATAAAGGCAACGATATTGAACGTTTCTATCGTTACGGCCTGCTGACGAATGCTGAATTACAGATTTACAAACCGTGGCTGGATACCGACTTTATCGATGAGCTGGGTGGTCGCCATGAGATGTCTGAATTTATGATTGCCTGCGGTTTCGACTATAAGATGTCAGTCGAAAAAGCCTACTCCACCGACTCCAACATGCTCGGCGCCACGCATGAAGCGAAAGATCTGGAGTTTCTTAACTCCAGCGTCAAGATCGTCAACCCGATTATGGGCGTGAAGTTCTGGGACGAGAGCGTGAAGATCCCGGCAGAAGAGGTGACCGTCCGCTTCGAGCAGGGCCACCCTGTAGCCCTGAACGGCAAAACCTTCAGCGATGATGTTGAGATGATGCTGGAAGCGAACCGCATCGGCGGCCGTCACGGTCTGGGCATGAGCGACCAAATTGAAAACCGCATCATTGAAGCAAAAAGCCGCGGTATTTATGAAGCCCCCGGAATGGCGCTGCTGCACATCGCTTACGAGCGTCTGTTGACCGGTATTCACAACGAAGACACCATTGAACAGTATCATTCACATGGTCGTCAGCTGGGTAAACTGCTGTATCAGGGCCGCTGGTTCGACTCTCAGGCGCTGATGCTGCGTGACGGCCTGCAACGTTGGGTCGCCAGCCAGATTACCGGTGAAGTGACGTTGGAGCTGCGTCGCGGCAACGACTACTCCATCCTGAACACCGTGTCCGACAACCTGACCTATAAGGCTGAGCGTCTGACCATGGAGAAAGGCGAGTCCGTATTCTCACCGGACGATCGTATCGGTCAGTTGACCATGCGTAATCTGGACATTACCGATACCCGCGAGAAACTGTTCGGCTACGCGAAAGCGGGTCTGTTAACCGCCTCTTCCGCGACCGGTCTGCCGCAGGTTGAGAATCTGGAAAACAAAGCGAAGTAAACATTTATCATTTTAAGGCCGCGAAAGCGGCCTTTTTTATGCGCGGAATATAAGGTGTCTGTAGGCCTGATAAACGTAGCGCCATCAGGCGTTGTAATAATGTCGGATGGCGGCGTAAACGCCTTATCCGACCTACAGAAAATCACAAATAACAGACGAAAAAAAAGACGCTTTTCAGCGTCTTTCTTTCGGAATATTGGTACCGAGGACGGGACTTGAACCCGTAAGCCCTATTGGGCACTACCACCTCAAGGTAGCGTGTCTACCAATTCCACCACCTCGGCACGGATACTGCTATTAGCGCGGGATATCGCTGGTCGGCTGGGCCGGTGCAGCAGGTTGAGTCTGCTCGGTCTTCGCCGGCGCGCTCAGATTTTCCCACTCGCTTCCTTTATTGGTTTTGTTGCTATTGATATTACCCAACACCAGACTGATGATGAAGAACAGCGTCGCCAATACCGCCGTCATTCGGGTCATGAAGTTACCAGAACCACTTGAACCAAATAGCGTAGCGGAAGCGCCTGCTCCGAAGGAGGCTCCCATATCAGCGCCTTTACCTTGCTGCAGCATGATCAGACCTACAAGGCCAATTGCCACAATAAGGAAAACAACTAAAAGAGCTTCGTACATAATCAACCTGTTCCTTGCGGAGTTGCCGCGTACCAATGCTTCTACCAATAAAGCGGGATTTTTACTGTTTCCCACTGAAGCGGGTGTGAATACTAACCAAAGCGAATGACCTTCGCAAGGGCAATTTAAGCGCATTGTATCAACTGCGGAAAAAAACAGCAAAAGCGTTGTTTTTTGCGGGCCGTAAGGCGGCAACCGCCGCCTTTTTAGTCACTTAAACGGCTTTTACCGCATCCGCGATACGATGGGCGAATGCCGTAACCTGCGCTTCATCCTCGCCTTCCACCATCACGCGAATCAGCGGTTCGGTACCGGATTTACGTAGCAGTACCCGCCCACGATTGCCGAGCGTGGCTTCTACGTCCGCCGTTACCGCTTTCACCGCTTCATTTTCCAGCGGATCGCCGCTACCGGCGGTGTAACGCACGTTAACCAGAATCTGCGGGAACATTTTCATACCGCTGCACAGATCGTGCAGACTCATATGATTACGCACCATCGCCGCCAGAACTTGTAGCCCCGCTACAATACCGTCGCCAGTGGTCGTTTTATCCAGCAGAATAACGTGACCAGAGTTTTCCGCGCCGATGCGCCAGCCTTTTTCCTGCAATTTTTCCAGCACGTAGCGGTCGCCCACTTTCGCCCGGGCAAACGGAATGCCAAGCTGCTTGAGCGCCAGCTCCAGCCCCATATTGCTCATCAGCGTCCCCACCGCGCCGCCGCGCAGTTGCCCCTGGCGCAGCCCTTCGCGCGCGATGATATACATGATCTGATCGCCATCGACTTTATTGCCTTCATGGTCAACCATGATGACCCGGTCGCCGTCGCCGTCAAGCGCGATGCCGAGGTCCGCCTTCTCCGCCAACACGCGCGCCTGCAACGCGCGCACGTCGGTCGCGCCCACTTCTTCGTTAATGTTGACGCCGTTTGGCTCACAGCCGATGGCGATAACGGTCGCGCCCAGCTCGCGCAGCACATTCGGCGCGATATGGTAGGTAGCGCCGTTGGCGCAATCCACAACCACTTTCAGGCCATTGAGGCTCAGTTCGTTCGGGAAGGTGCCTTTACAGAACTCAATATAGCGTCCGGCGGCATCGACGATGCGGCTCGCTTTACCCAGCTCAGCGGAGTCTACGCAGGTGATCTCTTTTTCCATTTCGGCTTCGATGGCTTCTTCCACATCGTCAGGCAGTTTCGTACCGTCGATAGAGAAGAATTTAATGCCGTTATCATAGAACGGGTTATGCGAAGCCGAGATAACGATACCCGCCTCCGCGCGGAAAGTCCGCGTCAGATAGGCGACGGCTGGCGTTGGCATAGGTCCGGTAAACGAGGCCGACAGTCCCGCAGCGGCAAGGCCCGCCTCCAGCGCGGACTCCAGCATATAGCCGGAAATACGCGTATCTTTACCGATAATGATTTTACGCGAACCATGACGCGCCAGCACTTTTCCGGCAGCCCAACCCAGTTTAAGCACGAAATCAGGTGTAATGGGGGCATTGCCTACACGTCCGCGAATCCCATCGGTACCGAAATATTTACGATTACTCATAGCGTTTGTTTCCCTTTGCAGACAGAGTGGCTTCCACCACCCGCATCGCCTCTACGGTTTCTTTGACGTCATGGACGCGAATGATCTGCGCGCCCTGCATCGCGGCAATTACCGCGCACGCAAGGCTGCCGTTCAGACGGTCTGATGGTCCCACGTTAAGTAACTGACCAACCATCGTTTTACGTGACATGCCCACCAGCAGCGGCAGGTTAAAATGATGAAACTCACCCAGCCGCGCCAGTAAGGTATAATTGTGAGAGAGATTTTTACCGAAACCGAATCCGGGGTCGAGCAACAATTTCTCTTTTGCGATGCCGGCCTTCTCACAACGTGCTATTTGCTCAATAAAGTAGCGATTCACCTCGGCAAAGACATCGTCATATTTCGGCGCCTCCTGCATAGTTTTGGGGTTGCCCTGCATGTGCATAAGACTGACCGGCAAGCCGGTTTCCGCTGCCGCTTCCAACGCGCCGGGCTCGGAGAGCGAACGGACATCATTGATAATATGCGCGCCCGCCCTTGCCGCTTCACGGATCACCTCGGGTTTAGAGGTATCCACAGAAATCCACACTTCAAAACGTTGCGCGATTGCTTCCAGTACCGGAATAACGCGATCCAGCTCTTCTTCCACGCTCACTTCTGCCGCGCCTGGTCGCGTTGATTCCCCCCCCACATCAATAATTGTCGCCCCGGCATTCACCATTAAATTCGCATGTTTCACCGCCTCAATCAGCGTGTTATGCGCGCCGCCGTCGGAGAACGAATCCGGCGTTACGTTCAGGATCCCCATAACATGCGGATGAGTGAGATCGAGCGTGGCGCCCTGAGCGAAGAGTTTCATGGTCAAAATCCCTGTTTTATTTATGGTGAGTTAAAAAAAGAAAAACCCCGGGGCAAGCCCCAGGGTTTCGGTGAGCGCTAAACATAATGTTGTAAAACAAATGCTTATTTGTCGCCCAGCTGCTCTGACATCGTGTTGCCCGGGTTCGGCGTGCGTGGTTCATCAACCGGACGCGGCGCCTGAGGCGTACCATTGCTGTCAGAGTTATTGGTGCCGTTTGGATCTTCCCAGCCCGCAGGCGGACGCACTTCACGACGCGCCATCAGGTCATCAATCTGCGGCGCATCGATGGTTTCATATTTCATCAACGCATCTTTCATCGCGTGCAGAATATCCATATTGTCAGTCAGGATCTGACGAGCGCGATTGTAGTTACGTTCAATCAGCGCTTTCACTTCCTGGTCGATGATACGCGCAGTTTCATCAGACATATGTTTCGCTTTTGCGACGCTACGGCCGAGGAATACTTCGCCCTCTTCTTCCGCATACAGCAACGGACCGAGTTTCTCCGAGAAGCCCCACTGGGTGACCATGTTACGCGCCAGGTTAGTCGCGACTTTAATGTCGTTCGACGCGCCGGTAGAAACATGCTCAACGCCGTAGATAATCTCTTCCGCCAGACGACCGCCGTACAGCGTGCTGATTTGGCTTTCCAGCTTCTGACGGCTGGCGCTGATCGCGTCGCCTTCAGGCAGGAAGAAGGTCACGCCCAGCGCACGACCGCGCGGGATAATCGTCACTTTGTGCACCGGATCGTGTTCCGGCACCAGGCGACCGATAATCGCGTGGCCCGCTTCGTGGTACGCGGTCGACTCTTTCTGCGCTTCCGTCATCACCATGGAGCGACGTTCGGCGCCCATCATGATTTTGTCTTTCGCTTTCTCGAACTCAACCATCGACACAACGCGTTTGTTGCCGCGTGCGGCAAACAGCGCCGCTTCGTTGACCAGGTTCGCCAGGTCCGCACCGGAGAAGCCCGGCGTACCGCGCGCAATGATCGCCGCATCAATATCCGTCGCTAACGGTACGCGACGCATATGCACCTTCAGAATCTGCTCACGACCGCGCACATCCGGCAGGCCTACCACCACCTGACGGTCAAAACGGCCTGGACGCAGCAGCGCCGGGTCCAGAACGTCCGGACGGTTAGTTGCGGCGATAACGATGATACCTTCGTTACCTTCGAAGCCGTCCATCTCAACCAGCATCTGGTTCAACGTCTGCTCACGTTCATCGTGACCGCCGCCCAGACCTGCGCCACGCTGGCGACCTACGGCGTCGATTTCATCGATGAAGATAATGCACGGCGCCGCTTTCTTGGCCTGTTCGAACATGTCACGCACACGAGACGCGCCGACACCGACGAACATTTCCACAAAGTCAGAACCGGAAATCGTAAAGAATGGCACCTTCGCTTCACCCGCAATGGCTTTTGCCAGCAGGGTTTTACCGGTACCCGGCGGGCCGACCATCAGGACACCTTTCGGAATTTTACCGCCCAGCTTCTGGAAACGGCTCGGTTCACGCAGGTATTCGACCAGTTCCGCCACTTCTTCTTTCGCTTCGTCACAACCCGCAACGTCAGCAAACGTGGTTTTGATCTGATCTTCCGTCAGCATACGCGCCTTGCTCTTACCGAACGACATGGCGCCTTTGCCACCGCCGCCCTGCATCTGACGCATGAAGAAGATCCAGACGCCGATCAGCAACAGCATCGGGAACCAGGAAATGAAGATAGAAGCCAGCAGGCTTGGCTCTTCAGGTGGTTCGCCAACAACCTTGACGTTTTTAGTCAGCAGGTTATCAAGCAGCTTCGGATCATTAATCGGAATGTAAGTCGTGTAACGGTTACTATCTTTCTTGGTAACGTTGATCTCACGTCCGTTGATACGCGCTTCGCGAACCTGGTCCTGATTGACCTCTTGCAGGAAGGTAGAGTAATCCACCTTACGGCCATTAGACTCGCTGGGCCCAAAGCTCTGGAATACTGACATCAGCACAACGGCAATGACCAGCCAGAGTATTAGGTTTTTCGCCATGTCACTCAAGGGATTAACCTCTTATTACAACTGTGTTAAAAACAGCGTCAGGATACTCTATATCCAGTTTCTTTCAAACCTTACGTCTGAAATCTGCCGGTTATCACTTTCGCCCGGTCGCTACAATGTACACTTCACGCGAACGCGCACGCGAAGAGTCCGGCTTACGAACTTTAACCTTCGTAAACAGGGAGCGAATTTCCCTTAGATACTCATCGAAACCTTCGCCCTGGAACACCTTCACTACAAAACTTCCGCCTGGCGCCAGCACATCGCGGCACATCTCTAACGCCAGCTCCACCAGATACATGGCGCGGGGGATATCCACCGCCGGTGTTCCGCTCATGTTTGGTGCCATATCCGACATGACAACTTGTACTTTACTGTCACCCACGCGTTCCAGTAACGCTTTCATGACAAGTTCATCACGAAAATCGCCCTGAAGAAAGTCCACACCAACGATAGGATCCATAGGTAAAAGATCACAAGCGATGATGCGGCCTTTGCCGCCAATCTGCGTGACCACATACTGTGACCAGCCTCCTGGCGCAGCGCCGAGATCGACTACCGTCATTCCCGGCTTAAAAAGTTTGTCACTTTGCTGTATTTCATCAAGTTTAAACCAGGCACGGGAGCGTAGCCCCTTTTTCTGCGCCTGTTGAACATATTTATCGCTAAAGTGTTCCTGAAGCCAGCGGCTTGAGCTGGCAGAACGCTTTTTACCTGTCATTTAACTTTCCCGTCGGGGCAGTTCATCGTAGCCAATGGCGTAAATTTCTACACGCCTATTTGGCGATATAAGGGAGATGGCGGTAGAATGACCCGTTTTCAATCCCAACGTAAGCAAAAATATACGATGAATCTGAGTACTAAACAAAAACAGCACCTAAAAGGTCTGGCACATCCGCTCAAGCCTGTTGTTATGCTTGGCAATAATGGTTTGACCGAAGGGGTACTGGCCGAGATTGAACAAGCGTTAGAGCACCATGAACTTATCAAGGTGAAAATCGCCTCGGAAGATCGCGAAACAAAAACCTTGATCGTGGACGCTATCGTGCGCGAAACCGGCGCCTGTAACGTACAGGTCATCGGTAAAACGCTGGTGCTGTATCGCCCAACTAAAGAGCGTAAAATCTCGCTGCCGCGTTAAGGATATCCTAAAGTCGAACACAAAATCTGTGTAAAACGAGGGGTTTTCCACGAGCAGGAGAGCAAAATGCCACGCTCTCTCCGTTGATAAAAGGCCGCTATGCGGCCTTTTTCCTTTCTTTACAATACACCAACAATTTGCGTATTGAGTACTGCTTAAAGGTATTCCACTTTAAGCACTTCGTATTCCACATCGCCGCCAGGCGTTTTGATCACCACGACGTCATCCTGCTCTTTGCCGATCAGGCCGCGAGCGATTGGCGAGTTTACCGAAATGAGATTTTGCTTAAAATCCGCCTCATCATCGCCAACAATACGATAGGTCTGCTCTTCGTCGGTGTCCAGGTTCAGCACCGTGACGGTAGCGCCGAAAATCACGCGACCATTGTTCGGCATTTTGGTGACGTCAATCACCTGCGCATTCGACAGTTTTGCTTCGATATCTTTAATGCGCCCTTCGCAGAAACCCTGCTGTTCGCGTGCAGCATGATACTCCGCGTTTTCTTTTAAATCGCCATGTTCGCGCGCTTCGGCGATAGCGGCGATGATTTCAGGACGGCGCACAGATTTCAGAAAATCCAGCTCTTCGCGCAGTTTTTCGGCTCCGCGTAAGGTCATCGGAATAGCTTGCATTTGTTATACCTCTTGAACATTCCTGTAGGGGGCAATGAACTCTACCCCGGCTGCTAAGCCAGCCCCGGCATATGCCATACCAGGGTCAGAAGCAAAAAAACACCAACCCGGGCGCGCAGTCCCAGGTCAGCTACAATTTCCTCTTTGATAACCATTTTACCCTGGAGTTCCCTATGGGTCATCGTTTACTTTTTAGGGCGTTGCGCCGTAGTATGACGGCTTGTTTCCAGGGTGTTAGCGCGAGATTATGCGATTTTCCAGATTTATCATCGGATTGACCACCAGTATAGCGTTCAGCGTTCAGGCCGCGAATATTGACGAATACATCAAACAGCTTCCGGCCGGCGCCAACCTCGCGCTGATGGTGCAAAAGATTGGCGCGCCCGCGCCGGCTATTGATTATCATAGTCAGCAGATGGCGCTTCCCGCCAGTACCCAAAAGGTGATTACCGCGCTGGCGGCGCTGATTCAACTCGGCCCGGATTTCCGTTTTACGACCACGCTGGAGACTAAAGGCAACGTCGATAACGGCATCCTGAAAGGTGACTTAATTGCGCGCTTCGGTGGCGATCCAACGCTAAAACGTCAGGATATTCGCAATATGGTCGCGACGCTGAAAAAGTCCGGCGTCACGCAAATCGACGGCAATGTGCTTATCGACACGTCGATTTTCGCCAGCCACGATAAAGCGCCAGGCTGGCCGTGGAACGACCTGACGCAGTGTTTCAGCGCGCCTCCCGCCGCCGCCATTGTTGACCGCAACTGTTTTTCTGTGTCGCTTTATAGCGCGCAAAAACCAAACGATTTAGCCTTTATTCGCGTGGCCTCTTATTATCCGGTAACGATGTTCAGCCAGGTACGGACTCTGCCGCGCGGTTCGGCAGACGCGCAGTATTGCGAGCTGGATGTTGTGCCTGGCGATTTGAACCGTTATACGCTTACCGGCTGTTTACCACAGCGCGCCGACCCGCTGCCGCTGGCCTTTGCTATTCAGGACGGCGCCAGCTACGCGGGCGCGATCCTCAAGCAGGAACTGAAAGAGGCCGGGATAACTTACCGCGGCACGCTACTGCGCCAGACGCAGGTTAACGAGCCCGGAACGATCGTCGCCAGTAAACAGTCGGCGCCACTGCACGATCTGCTTAAGATTATGCTGAAAAAGTCAGACAACATGATCGCCGATACTGTTTTTCGGATGATTGGTCATGTCAGGTTTAACGTGCCTGGCACCTGGCGGGCGGGATCGGATGCCGTTCGCCAGATCCTGCGCCAACAGGCGGGAATTGATATCGCCAATACCATTATTGCCGACGGTTCCGGTCTTTCTCGCCATAATCTGATCGCTCCCGCCACGATGATGCAGGTGCTGCAATATATCGCCCAACACGATAACGAGCTGAACTTTATCTCTATGCTGCCGCTGGCGGGCTATGATGGTTCATTACAATACCGCGCCGGGCTGCATCAGGCGGGCGTAGACGGTAAGGTTTCAGCGAAAACCGGGTCACTGCAGGGCGTGTATAATCTGGCGGGCTTTATTACCACCGCAAGCGGGCAACGGATGGCATTTGTACAGTATTTGTCCGGCTACGCGGTTCCACCTGCCGATCAGCGTAATCGACGTATTCCGCTGGTACGCTTCGAGAGTCGATTGTACAAGGATATTTATCAGAATAACTGAGTGCATTATTGCCGGATGGCGGCGCTAACGCGTCTTATCCGGCCTACAACGAACATAATAAAACGGGCCGCAAATGCGGCCCGTTGGCTTTTATAGGCCGGATAAGCGTAAGCGCCATCCGGCTACGAGATTAACGTTTGTAGATGAACTCGACGCCTTCTTCGTCGTCTTCATCCCAGTCGTCATCCCAGTCATCGTCTGCGTCTTCTTCCACTTCAGCCAACTGCTGGCGATGATAATCGTCCCACATGAACTCGACTTTTTCCGGCTGTTTTGCTTCTTCAGCCTGCGCAATCGGATTCTCGATGATAAAGGTCATCACATCCCAGCAGAGATCTTTCACCCCTAGCTGACTGGCAGCGGAAATCAGATAGTATTTCCCTTCCCAGCCCAACGCTTCGGCGATTGCTTTCGCTTTCTCTTCCGCTTCGGTTTTATCCATCAGATCGATCTTGTTGAACACTAACCAGCGCGGTTTAGCCGCCAGATCCTGGCTGTATTTTTCCAGTTCGCCAATAATGATACGGGCGTTTTCCACCGGATCGGAACCATCGATCGGATCGATATCAATGAGGTGCAGCAGTACGCGGCAACGTTCGAGGTGCTTCAGGAAGCGAATCCCCAGGCCCGCGCCTTCCGCCGCGCCTTCGATCAACCCCGGAATGTCGGCCACCACAAAACTCTTTTCGCTGTCCATACGTACCACGCCCAGGCTCGGCACCAGCGTGGTAAACGGATAGTCCGCGACTTTCGGTTTTGCTGCCGATACCGCGCGAATGAACGTTGATTTACCGGCGTTTGGCATCCCCAGCATCCCGACATCCGCCAGCAGCATCAGTTCCAGCAGCAGGTCGCGCTTATCGCCCGGCGTACCATTGGTTTTCTGGCGCGGCGTACGGTTAACCGAGGATTTAAAACGGGTATTGCCTAACCCATGCCAGCCGCCCTTCGCGACCAACAGACGCTGACCGTGTTTGGTCATGTCGCCCATCGTTTCACCGGTTCCCTGGTCGATAACGCGCGTACCGACCGGCACTTTGATGGTCACGTCTTTACCGCGTTTACCGGTACAGTCGCGGCTCGCGCCATTCTGACCACGTTCAGCGCGGAACGATTTTTCAAAGCGGTAATCGATCAGCGTATTCAGGTTTTCATCGGCTTCCATCCAGACGTCGCCGCCGTCGCCGCCATCACCGCCGTCCGGGCCGCCTTTCGGGATATATTTTTCGCGGCGGAAGCTCACACAGCCATTACCGCCATCGCCTGCAACGACCAGAATCGATGCTTCATCAACAAACTTCATTTTATTCTCCGTAAATCATTCGCCTGAGCGGGGTTGCGAAACCACCGTTTCATGCTTGCGTAAACCGCCCCAAATACGATGACCAATGGCGGAATACATCGCGCCCGCAACCACGACAAACGCACCGAGATAACCTAAAAGGTTTAACATCGGTCTGGCGAAGAAATCGGGCCAGGCCATAGATAAAAGATCTGAAAACAGCAGGGTAAATAGCGGTGTAAGCGTGATTATCGCGCTCACCTGCGCCGCCTGCCAACGCGCCATCGCTTCCGCCAGGGCGCCATATCCTACCAGCGTATTTAGCCCGCAGAAAATCAAACAGGCGAGCTGCCAGTCGCTCAGTTGCGCTATCACCATCGGTTTTGCCAGCGGCAAGAGCGCTATCGTACATAAAGTGTACAGTAAAAACAGGATCTGCTGCGAGGCCAGACGTCGCAATAATACTTTTTGCGCCACGCCATAGCTCACCCACACCATCGCCGCGCCTACGCCAAAAATAACGCCCCAGGTGTAGTCGGTCAGTCGGGTAAAAATCTCGATCAGACTGGTGTTAAAAAACATTACCAGCCCGCTCAATAACATCAGCGCGCCAATCACCTGCGTACCGCGCATCTTTTCTTTCAGAATAAAGACGCTGGCGACCATCATGCCAACCGGCGAGAGCTGGCCGATAACCTGCGACGCGGTTGGGCTTAAATATTGCAGGGAAGAACTGAACAAAATGAAATTACCGAACAGTCCGCAGGTCGCTATCGCCAATAACACCAACCAGCGCGGCTTACGAAAAATACGCAGCGGCGGCAGCTTTCTTTTTACTGCCAGTATCGCCCCGAGGCCAATACTGGCCATTAAGAAGCGGTAGAAGACAATGGTTGAAGGCTCCATCACCTCCAGCACTTGCTTCATTGCTATTGGCAACGCTCCCCAGCACATCGCGGTAGTGAGCGCTAAAAGAATGCCAATGCCTGCCTGCTGCTTCATGCCGTGTTCCCTGCAAAGACCCGTTAACGGCATTCGCACAGCCACACGGGTATATTTTAGTCGGCCATCGAATGTAAAAAGCCCCGCAACAGGTGCGGGGCTTTCATCCGTTACCGGACCACAAAAAACTTACTCAGCAACGATGCTGATGTATTTACGGTTTTTCGGGCCTTTAACTTCGAATTTCACTTTACCGTCTGCTTTAGCAAACAGAGTGTGGTCACGACCGCAACCAACGTTGGTACCAGCGTGGAATTTAGTACCACGTTGACGAACGATGATGCTGCCTGCCAGAACTGCTTCACCGCCAAAGCGTTTTACGCCCAGACGTTTAGCTTCAGAATCGCGACCGTTACGAGTCGAGCCGCCAGCCTTTTTATGTGCCATTTAATCTGCTCCCCTAATCTTAAGCGCTGATGCCGGTAATTTTCACATCAGTGAACCACTGACGATGGCCCTGCTGCTTACGGTAGTGTTTACGGCGACGAAACTTAACGATTTTAACTTTCTCGCCACGACCGTGGGCAACAACTTCAGCTTTGATTACGCCGCCATCAACGAAAGGAACGCCGATTTTGACTTCTTCACCGTTTGCGATCATCAGAACTTCAGCGAACTCGATAGTTTCGCCAGTTGCGATGTCCAGCTTTTCCAGGCGAACGGTCTGACCTTCGCTTACTCGGTGTTGTTTACCACCACTTTGGAAAACCGCGTACATAAAAAACTCCGCTTCCGCGCACACCTTTCAATGATTCAGAGCGCGCTATAAATATTCACAATAGGGCGCGAATATTACGCAAATTGCACGGCTTTGACAAGTGCTACCATCAATACATGAAGAAAAAAAACACAACGCATACGGTAACGTTTATCTGCGGCGTTTTTTCAGTACAATCAGGGTATATTTCTAACCATAAACCCTACGTTACCTCATTCAGACATGGGATAATCGGGGCGATAAGCCCGGCTTTTGCGATGAATTTAGAAAAAATCAACGAGTTAACCGCGCAAGATATGGCGGGTGTCAATGCGACAATCCTTGAACAGCTTAATTCCGACGTTCAACTGATTAATCAGCTAGGATATTACATTATTAGCGGCGGCGGAAAACGCATTCGTCCGATGATTGCCGTTCTTGCCGCGCGTGCGGTGGGTTATCAGGGTAACGCGCACGTGACTATCGCCGCTCTGATCGAGTTTATCCACACGGCGACGCTGCTACATGATGATGTGGTGGATGAATCCGATATGCGTCGCGGCAAAGCGACGGCAAATGCCGCTTTCGGTAATGCCGCCAGCGTGTTGGTCGGCGACTTTATCTATACCCGCGCCTTCCAGATGATGACCAGCCTCGGCTCGTTAAAAGTGCTGGAAGTGATGTCGGAAGCGGTCAACGTGATTGCAGAAGGCGAAGTGCTGCAATTGATGAACGTGAATGACCCGGACATTACCGAAGAAAATTACATGCGGGTGATTTACAGTAAAACGGCCCGTCTGTTCGAAGCCGCCGCCCAGTGCTCCGGTATTCTTGCCGGTTGTACGCCTGAGCAAGAGAAAGGGTTGCAGGACTATGGCCGCTACCTTGGTACGGCTTTCCAGCTCATTGACGATCTGCTGGATTACAGTGCCGACGGCGAGCATCTCGGTAAAAATGTGGGTGATGACCTCAATGAGGGCAAACCTACCTTACCGTTGCTTCACGCCATGCGCCACGGTACGCCAGAACAGTCAGCGATGATCCGTACCGCTATTGAACAAGGCAATGGCCGTCATCTTCTGGAACCGGTTCTGGAAGCGATGACCACCTGCGGTTCGCTGGAATGGACGCGTCAGCGAGCGGAAGAAGAAGCCGACAAAGCGATATCCGCGTTGCAGATATTGCCGGATACTCCATGGCGTGAGGCGCTAATCGGTCTCGCACACATCGCGGTGCAGCGCGATCGTTAATGCCATTCTCTTATCCCGCGCACTGCGCGGGATATCCCATTAAGTTCTAATAAACTCCAGATACCCTATCGCCTGTCTTTCACATACTCATCCAGGACTTCCCCTGGCATATTCTGAATATTGCCGCCACTTACATGAACTTTTTAGAACATTCCTTCACGAAGCGTTATAGTATCGAACGTCGTCGGGTTGTTAAAACCGTAAGTGATTAACCTAAGGAGTGATGGATGTATGGAAAGCAAGCTTATTGACTGGCATCCGGCCGATATCATTGCCGGACTACGTAAAAAAGGGACTTCAATGGCCGCTGAGTCACGTCGGAATGGATTGAGTTCATCCACGCTGGCCAATGCATTAACGCGCCCGTGGCCGAAAGGAGAGTTGATTATCGCAAAAGCATTGGGAACGGAACCCTGGGTTATTTGGCCATCGCGTTATCACGATCCGCGCACGCATGAGTTTATCGACAGAACGCGGCTTATGAGAGCGCGTAATAAAAACAAACAGAATGTAGAGTAAGTGCCTGTAAAACAACCCCCGCATCGCGTTCGCGGGGGTTATTCAGCGCACAGAAGGTTATTCGCCTTTCACGCGTTCAATATTCGCGCCTAGCGCGCGCAGTTTGTCTTCGATGCGCTCATAACCGCGATCGATGTGATAAATACGATCCACAATCGTCGTGCCTTCCGCAATACAGCCCGCCAGCACCAGGCTCGCAGATGCCCGCAGATCTGTCGCCATGACCTGGGCGCCAGAGAGCGTTTCTACGCCATGGCATATGACGGTATTGCTTTCAATTTCCGCACGCGCGCCCATGCGACTGAGTTCAGGCACGTGCATAAAACGGTTTTCAAAGACGGTTTCAGTGATAAAGCCCGTCCCTTCCGCCACCAGGTTCAGCAACGTGAACTGCGCCTGCATATCGGTCGGGAATGCCGGGTGCGGCGCGGTACGGACATTGACCGCCTTCGGTCGTTTGCCGTGCATGTCCAGACTAATCCAGTCCTCGCCCACTTCGATATCCGCGCCAGCATCGCGCAGTTTCGCCAGTACTGCGTCCAGAGTGTCCGGTTGCGCGTTACGGCAGAGGATTTTGCCGCGAGAGATCGCTGCCGCCACCAGGAAAGTCCCCGTTTCGATACGATCCGGCAGCACACGATAAACGCCGCCGCCCAGACGCTCTACGCCCTCGATCGTAATACGATCGGTGCCCTGCCCGGCGATCTTCGCCCCCAGCGTAACCAGGAAGTTAGCGGTGTCGACAATTTCCGGCTCGCGCGCGGCGTTTTCAATGATGGTCGTCCCTTCCGCCAGCGTAGCGGCGCACATAATGGTGACGGTCGCGCCGACGCTGACCTTATCCATCACGATATGCGCCCCTTTAAGACGCCCTTCTACGGAGGCCTTTACGTAGCCCTCTTCCAGCTTGATGGTCGCACCCAGTTGTTCCAGACCGGTAATATGCAGATCAACCGGACGCGCGCCGATAGTACAGCCCCCCGGCAGAGAGACTTGTCCCTGACCAAAACGGGCAACCAGCGGCCCCAGCGCCCATATCGAGGCGCGCATGGTCTTAACCAGATCATAAGGCGCGCAGAACACGTTCACCTGGCTGGCGTCAATGTGTACCGATCCATTGCGTTCCACTTTCGCGCCTAATTGGCTCAGGAGCTTCATCGACGTATCCACGTCTTTCAGTTTTGGAACGTTTTGGATCTCTACCGGTTCTTCTGCCAGCAGAGCGGCGAACAGGATCGGCAGCGCGGCGTTTTTGGCGCCGGAAATTGTGACTTCGCCCTGGAGCGTCGTTGGCCCCTGTACACGAAATTTATCCATTATTGTATTCTCAGTTAAGCATTCATCTCCGCTACCGGCAGGTTACCCGTAGCTTAAAATCCGTTAAGTTTACGATCGCGCGCCCATTCCGCCGGGGTATATGCTTTGATCGATACGGCATGGATACGGTTGTCCGCAATGTACTCCATTAGCGGCCCATAGACCGTTTGCTGTTTCTTGACCCGGCTCATGCCGTCAAACATCTCGCCCACGGCAATAACCTGAAAGTGACTGCCATCGCCGGAGACGTGGACTTCCTGGAGGGAGAGGGCATTCATCAGCACACTCTGAATTTCATGATTTTCCATGGGTTCTTTATTCGTCAAATAGTGAAAACAGCCCAACATCTTAGAGCAAAGTCGCGCCGTCTTAAATAAGCAAAAGATTACGCTGATAAATCAGCGCGGTAAAAGTGCCGGATGGTGCTGCTAACGCAACTTATCCGGCCTACGGGGATCATGCGAAGTGTAGGCCGGATAAACCATCCGGCATTCATTACATACGGGGAAGTACGTCTTCGGGCAAGTTATATAATTGCGCCAGCGCGTAAACCTTGTCGTTAACGCCAGACAGCGACACGGCATTGCCCTGCTTTTTTGCCTGGTTCACAAGGTGCGCCAGCAGCGCCAGTCCCCCCGTATCTACCCTGGAGATCTGGCTCAGGTCGATACGGGTAACGCCATTCATCGCTTCTACGCGCGCGTCCCATAGCGGCGCCAACACGTCCTGATCCAGCTCTCCCGCCAGCACCAGAGTGTCCGCCTCACGCGTCCAGGTGAGTTGCGGCGTCATTACTGTTTCTCGTCCAAAGTAATTTTCTGTTGAGAGATAGATTTCAGTTGTGCGGTCAGGCCGTCGATGCCTTTAGTACGCAGCAGGTCGCTCCACTCATTTTGCTTGGTGGTGATCATGCTGACGCCTTCCGCAATCATGTCATACGCCTGCCAGTTGCCGGTCTGAGTGTTTTTGCGCCACTGGAAATCCAGGCGTACCGGCGGACGACCATTGGGATCGATAATCGTTACGCGGATAGGCACAATGGTCGCATCGCCCAGCGGTTGCTCAGGCGCTATCTGGTAAGTCTGACCGTGGTACATCGCCAGCGCCTGACCGTAGGCCTGTTTCAGGTATTCGCGAAACGCGGCAAAATAGGCTTCACGCTGCGCCGGGGTCGCCTCTTTGTAGTAGCGGCCTAGCACCAGCGCACCGGCATATTTTACCTGCACGTACGGCAGAAGTTCCTGATCAACAACGTCGCGCAGGTAGTCCGGATTGGCACGAATTTTCGGCTGTTCGTTTTTCAGGCGATCAAACGTTTTCTGCGCCGCCTCGTTCATCAGTTTATAAGGATTGCTCTGATCCGCTGCCGTTGCTGCGCTTAATGGCGCAATGATCAGCAGGGCCACCATCATCAGTCGTTTAAACATGCCTCAATTCTCCTGAGATTATTTCGTTGCGCCCGCGGGCGTTGTGGCTTCAGTATGGTCTTCCGTTGCGGCTGGCGCATCGCCAGAATTCTTATTGTCGTCGCCTTTGCTGTTATAGAGGAACTGACCAATCATATCTTCCAGCACCATTGCAGACTTGGTGTCCTGAATCGTACTCCCATCTTTGAGGATAGACGTTCCCAGCTCAGGATCTTCAAAACCGACGTTTAATGCCAGATATTGCTCCCCCAGCAGTCCGGAAGTACGAATACTCAACGAGCTGGTATCGGGAATATGGTTATAACGCTCTTCGATGTCGAGCGTTACGCGCGGCAGGTATGTTTTCGGATCAAGCGAGATATCTTCAACCCGCCCGACAACCACCCCGCCGATGCGTACCGGGGAACGCACTTTCAGACCGCCGATGTTATCGAAGGTCGCATAAACCTTATAGGTCGGCTCCGTGCGCATAGAGGTCACATTTGCCGCCTTCAGGCAAACAAACAGCGCCGCCAGCAACGCTACCAGCAAAAAAACGCCTACCCAAATTTCATTTTTTTTCGTTTGCATGAACTCAATTCCCAAACATCAGTGCGGTCAGCACAAAATCCAGCCCCAGAACGGCCAACGATGCGTGAACCACGGTACGCGTCGTTGCCCGGCTAATCCCGGCAGAAGTCGGTATTGCGTCATAACCGTTGAATAACGCAATCCATGTTACCGTAATGGCGAACACCACGCTCTTTATCAGACAGTTCACCAGGTCCATACGCCAGTCGACGGCATTCTGCATCGCGGACCAGAAGAACCCGGCGTCGATTCCCTTCCAGCTTACGCCGACCAGCGAGCCGCCCCAGATACCGACCGCCACAAAGATAATGGTCAGTAGCGGCAATGAAATCACGCCCGCCCAAAAGCGCGGCGAAATCACCCGGCGCAATGGATCGACCGCCATCATCTCCATACTGGAGAGCTGCTCCGTCGCCCGCATCAGGCCGATTTCCGCCGTCAACGCCGACCCGGCCCGCCCGGCAAACAGCAACGCCGCGACCACCGGCCCCAGCTCGCGCAGCAGCGAAAGCGCCACTAACATGCCAAGACTGGTCTCCGCGCTGTAAGTGGTCAGAACCAGATAGCCTTGCAGCCCCAGCACCATACCGATGAATACGCCGGAGACAATAATGATAAGCATCGACAAGACGCCCACATTATAAAGCTGGCGCACCAGCAGCGGCGCATGTTTGCGAAACTCCGGCTTACCGATAATCGCATTGAATAACATTAACCCGGCGCGCCCGAACGTCCTGACGGTTTTGATCCCGCTGTATCCGAGTGCTGCCAGCGCATTTAACAGCATGAGTGGCTTAACTCCCTGTTTCGAGTAAATCAAGGTGATAGTCGCCCGCCGGATAGCGGAACGGAACCGGCCCGTCGGCAATACCGTCAAGGAACTGACGTACGCGCGGGTCCGTATTCTCCTGCAACGCCTGAGCGCTACCGTGAGCGACGATTTTTTTGTCCGCCATGATCCAGGCGTGATCCGCAATACTGAGCACCTCTGGCACATCATGCGAGACCACCACGCAGGTCACGCCCAGCGCGCTGTTCAATTCTGAAATCAGCTTCACCAGAACGCCCATGGTAATCGGGTCCTGGCCGACAAACGGCTCATCGAACATGATGAGATCCGGTTCCAGAGCGATGGCGCGCGCCAACGCGGCGCGGCGCGCCATTCCACCGGAGAGCTCGGAAGGCATCAGTTTTGCCGCGCCGCGCAGCCCGACAGCTTCCAGTTTCATCATCACGACGCTTTTTAGCAGCGGCGCGGGTAAATTGGTGTGCTCCCGTAGCGGATAGGCCACATTGTCAAACACGTTCATGTCGGTAAACAGCGCTCCCGACTGAAACAGCATACTCATACGTTTGCGGACGGTGTAGAGCCGCGAACGGGACATGGCCGGCACATTCTCGCCATCAAATAAGATCTCGCCCTTATCCGGCGGGATCTGTCCGCCAATCAGGCGCAACAGCGTGGTTTTACCGATGCCCGACGGCCCCATGATCGCCGTGATCTTCCCGCGCGGCACCGTCAGGGAAATATTATCGAAAATGCAGCGTTCGCCACGGGAAAAGCTGACGTCGCGCATATCGACTAAATTGGCCGCAGACTGACCCATTGATTCATCCTTCGTATTGCCTTGTTGAGGTAACCATGGCGCTGAATTTAACCATGGGTTCGACATAATTACAGAATATTAACTGACAGGGTTAGCGAAAGCTGGCATTCGTTTTACTTTTTAGCCGCATAAAGTCAAAATTAGGACTTCGTTACGGCTTCCAGATATCCCTTCCAGGGGACCGGCGAGTATACCTGAAGAAAGGACTTTAGATGCTTTTAGCGATGGCGCTACTCATAATTGGTTTGCTTCTGGTGGCCTACGGCGCCGATCGTCTGGTGTTTGCGGCCTCTATTTTATGCCGTACATTCGGTATTCCCCCGCTGATCATCGGGATGACGGTCGTGAGTATCGGCACCTCGCTGCCGGAAATTATTGTGTCGGTCGC
Source organism: Salmonella sp. SAL4457 (assembly GCF_046548235.1). NCBI lineage: Bacteria > Pseudomonadati > Pseudomonadota > Gammaproteobacteria > Enterobacterales > Enterobacteriaceae > Salmonella > Salmonella sp. SAL4457. The sequence continues at coordinate 37,914 of NZ_JBGDZO010000002.1, read as the reverse complement.
CGCATCGCTACACGGTCAGCTCGATTTGGCCGTCGGCGCGGCGCTCGGTTCTAACATCACCAATATTTTGCTGATCTTAGGGCTGGCGGCGCTAGTTCGTCCATTTACCGTGCATTCCGATGTTCTACGTCGCGAATTGCCATTAATGTTATTTGTTAGCGTGGTAGCCGGTTCCGTACTGCATGACGGACAGTTAAGTCGCAGTGATGGTATCTTTCTCCTGCTTCTGGCTGTGCTATGGCTGTTATTCATTGTTAAAATCGCGCGTCTGGCCGAACGCCAGGGGAATGACAGCCTCACCCGCGAACAACTGGCGGAGCTGCCGCGCGAAGGCGGGCTCCCCGTCGCGTTCTTATGGCTGGGCATTGCGCTGGTCATCATGCCGATGGCGACGCGCATGGTAATCGATAACGCTACGGTGCTGGCGAACTATTTCGCCATGAGTGAATTAACGCTCGGTCTGACAGTCATCGCCGTCGGCACCAGTCTGCCAGAGCTGGCGACGGCGATTGCCGGCGTGCGAAAAGGCGAAAATGATATTGCCGTTGGTAATCTCATTGGCGCCAATATTTTTAATCTCGCTATCGTGCTGGGACTGCCTGCGCTGATCGCGCCGGGGGAGATCAATCCGCTGGCGTTTGGGCGAGATTATAGCGTGATGTTGCTGGTTAGCGTGGTTTTCGCTTTACTTTGCTGGCGGCATCCGCGCCAGATTGGTCGGGGCGCAGGTATACTGCTGACCGGCGGGTTTATCGTATGGCTGGCGATGCTCTATTGGCTATCGCCACTTCTTGTTGGATAACTGGAAACGGATTATGTCGCATTTAGCGTTGCAACCGGGGTTTGACTTTCAGCAGGCAGGCAAAGAGGTCCTGGAAATTGAACGTGAAGGCCTGGCGGAGCTTGATCAATATATCAACCAGCATTTCACGCTGGCCTGTGAAAAAATGTTCAACTGCACCGGAAAAGTGGTGGTCATGGGGATGGGAAAATCCGGTCATATCGGACGGAAAATGGCCGCCACGTTCGCCAGTACCGGCACCTCTTCCTTTTTTGTACATCCGGGCGAAGCCGCGCACGGCGATTTGGGGATGGTTACGCCGCAGGATGTGGTTATCGCTATCTCCAACTCCGGCGAATCCAGCGAGATCGCGGCGCTAATACCGGTGCTTAAACGGCTGCACGTACCGTTAATTTGCATTACCGGGCGACCGGAAAGCAGCATGGCGCGTGCGGCAGATGTGCATCTGTGTGTTAAAGTGCCCAAAGAAGCGTGTCCGTTAGGACTGGCGCCTACCAGTAGTACCACCGCAACGCTGGTGATGGGCGACGCGCTCGCCGTGGCGTTGTTAAAAGCGCGCGGCTTTACCGCCGAGGATTTCGCTCTGTCGCATCCTGGCGGCGCGCTGGGACGTAAGCTACTGCTGCGCGTAAGCGATATTATGCATACTGGCGATGAGATCCCGCATGTTAATAAACATGCCACCCTGCGTGATGCGCTGTTAGAAATTACGCGTAAAAATCTCGGTATGACCGTCATTTGCGATGAATCCATGAAGATCGACGGTATCTTCACCGACGGCGATTTACGTCGCGTGTTCGATATGGGCGGCGATATGCGCCAGTTGGGGATCGCCGAGGTGATGACGCCAGGGGGCATTCGCGTGCGTCCCGGTATTCTCGCTGTCGATGCGCTGAATTTAATGCAGTCCCGCCATATCACCTCCGTACTGGTTGCTGATGGCGACCAGTTACTCGGTGTGTTACATATGCATGATCTCCTGCGTGCAGGCGTCGTGTAGAAACTCAAGGATAATTAACGATGAGTAAAGCAGGTGCGTCGCTTGCGACCTGTTATGGCCCCGTCAGCACCCATGTCATGACCAAAGCGGAGAATATCCGCCTGCTCATCCTGGACGTGGATGGCGTATTGTCTGACGGCCTGATTTATATGGGCAATAACGGCGAAGAGCTGAAGGCTTTCAACGTTCGTGACGGCTATGGTATTCGCTGTGCTTTGACCTCCAATATCGAGGTTGCCATTATTACCGGACGAAAGGCTAAACTTGTAGAAGATCGCTGCGCCACGCTGGGGATTGTCCATCTTTATCAGGGACAGTCGAATAAGCTGATCGCCTTTAGCGATCTGCTGGAAAAACTGGCCATTGCGCCGGAAAACGTTGCCTATGTCGGCGATGATCTGATTGACTGGCCAGTGATGGAAAAAGTGGGGTTAAGCGTTGCCGTTGCGGATGCGCATCCGCTGCTGATCCCCCGCGCTGACTATGTGACGCACATTGCCGGCGGGCGCGGCGCGGTACGTGAGGTGTGCGATTTGCTGCTGCTGGCGCAGGGCAAGCTGGATGAGGCCAAAGGGCAATCGATATGAGTAAAACCAGACGTTGGGTTATCATTCTACTGTCGCTGGCCATTCTGGTACTGATTGGTATCAATCTGGCGGATAAAGACGATCCTGCTGCCGTGATGGTCAACAGCAACGATCCCACGTATAAAAGCGAGCATACGGATACCGTCGTGTACAGTCCGGAAGGCGCGTTGAGCTATCGTCTGATCGCGCAGCACGTTGAATATTTTTCCGATCAGGCGGTCTCATGGTTTACGCAACCAGTATTAACCACCTTTGATAAGGATAAAGTGCCGACATGGTCGATCAAGGCCGATAAAGCCAAATTGACTAACGATCGGATGCTCTATCTGTATGGCCATGTTGAAGTCAACGCCCTGGTGCCTGACGCTCAATTACGCAGAATTACCACCGATAACGCGCAGATTAATCTGGTGACGCAGGATGTTACCTCGAACGATCTGGTGACGTTATACGGCACAACATTTAACTCCAGCGGACTGAAAATGCGCGGTAACTTACGCAGCAAGAACGCCGAGCTGATTGAAAAGGTTAGAACCTCTTATGAAATTCAAAACAAACAAACTCAGCCTTAATCTTATGCTTGCCGGCTCGCTGCTGGCCGCCAGCATTCCGGCCTTCGCCGTCACGGGCGATACCGAACAGCCTATTCATATTGACTCGGATCAACAGTCGCTGGATATGCAAGGCAACGTCGTGACCTTTACGGGCAACGTGGTGATGACCCAGGGCACGATTAAGATCAACGCCGATAAAGTCGTGGTTACCCGCCCTGGCGGCGAACAGGGGAAAGAGGTGATCGACGGTTACGGCAATCCGGCCACCTTCTACCAGATGCAGGACAACGGTAAGCCGGTGAAAGGCCACGCTTCCCATATGCACTACGAGCTGGCGAAAGATTTTGTGGTGCTGACCGGCAACGCTTATCTGGAGCAGCTTGACAGCAACATTACCGGCGACAAAATCACCTACCTGGTGAAAGAGCAGAAAATGCAGGCCTTCAGCGAGAAAGGCAAACGCGTCACCACCGTTCTGGTGCCATCGCAGTTGCAAGACAAAAACAAAGGCCAGACTCCGGCGCAAAAGAAGAGTAACTAATTCGTTATGGCAACATTAACTGCAAAGAATCTGGCGAAGGCCTATAAAGGCCGTCGCGTAGTGGAAGATGTCAGTCTGACCGTTAACTCCGGGGAGATTGTCGGGCTGCTCGGTCCAAACGGCGCGGGTAAAACCACCACCTTTTATATGGTCGTCGGTATCGTGCCGCGTGACGCGGGCAATATCATCATCGATGATGAAGATATCAGTCTGCTGCCGCTGCACGCGCGCGCGCGCCGCGGTATCGGCTATTTGCCGCAGGAAGCCTCTATTTTCCGCCGTCTCAGCGTATTTGATAACCTGATGGCGGTACTGCAAATTCGTGACGATTTGACCGCAGAACAGCGAGAAGACCGCGCCAACGAGCTGATGGAAGAGTTTCATATTGAGCATCTGCGCGACAGCATGGGACAGGCGTTGTCCGGTGGTGAACGCCGTCGTGTAGAAATTGCCCGCGCGTTGGCCGCTAATCCCAAATTTATCCTGCTGGATGAACCCTTTGCCGGCGTTGACCCGATTTCCGTTATCGACATCAAACGCATTATCGAGCATCTGCGCGATAGCGGGCTCGGCGTGCTGATCACCGACCATAACGTCCGTGAGACGCTGGCAGTCTGTGAACGTGCCTATATCGTGAGCCAGGGCCACCTTATTGCCCACGGTACGCCGACAGAAATCCTGCAAGACGAACACGTTAAGCGTGTATATCTTGGGGAAGACTTCAGACTCTGATAGGGTAGAGGGCTATGCTGCTCTAGCGGGAGAAAACGACTCTGAATATGAAGCAAGGTTTGCAACTCAGGCTTAGCCAACAACTGGCGATGACGCCTCAGCTACAACAGGCCATCCGTCTGTTGCAGTTGTCTACGCTGGAACTTCAGCAGGAACTCCAGCAAGCGCTGGAAAATAACCCGCTGCTTGAGCAAACCGATCTTCATGACGAAATCGACACTCAGCAACCTCAGGATAACGATCCTCTCGATACCGCCGACGCGCTCGAACAAAAAGAGATGCCGGAAGAGCTGCCGCTTGACGCCAGTTGGGATGAAATTTACACCGCCGGGACGCCGTCCGGCTCCAGCGGCGATTATATCGACGATGAGCTGCCCGTCTATCAGGGCGAAACGACGCAGTCGTTGCAGGATTATCTGATGTGGCAGGTTGAGCTAACGCCATTCTCGGACACCGATCGCGCTATTGCGACATCCATTGTCGATGCGGTAGATGATACCGGCTATCTCACCGTATCCCTGGACGAAATTCGCGAAAGCATGGGCGATGTAGAGGTGGATCTCGATGAGGTCGAAGCCGTTCTGAAGCGCATTCAGCGTTTTGATCCGGTGGGCGTCGCGGCAAAAGATCTTCGCGACTGTCTGCTGATCCAGCTTTCACAATTCGACAAATCCACGCCGTGGCTGGAAGAGGCGCGGCTTATTATCTGCGATCACCTTGATCTGCTGGCCAACCACGATTTCCGCACGTTGATGCGCGTTACCCGACTGAAAGAAGAGGTGCTGAAAGAGGCGGTAAACTTGATTCAGTCGCTCGATCCCAGACCCGGTCAATCGATCCAGACCGGCGAGCCGGAGTACGTTATCCCGGATGTGCTGGTACGCAAGCATAACGGTCGCTGGACGGTGGAGCTTAATAGCGACAGTATTCCCCGTTTACAGATTAACCAGCACTATGCCGCCATGTGCAATAGCGCGCGCAACGATGCCGACAGCCAGTTCATCCGCAGTAATTTACAGGATGCGAAATGGCTGATAAAAAGCCTTGAAAGCCGTAACGACACGCTGCTGCGCGTCAGTCGCTGCATCGTCGAGCAACAGCAAGCCTTTTTTGAACAGGGCGAAGAATATATGAAACCGATGGTACTGGCGGATATCGCCCAGGCCGTCGAGATGCACGAATCCACTATATCCCGCGTGACCACGCAGAAGTATTTGCACAGCCCGCGCGGTATTTTTGAACTCAAATATTTCTTTTCCAGCCACGTCAATACCGAAGGCGGAGGCGAAGCCTCTTCCACCGCGATTCGCGCGCTGGTGAAGAAGTTAATTGCGGCGGAAAACCCCGCGAAACCACTGAGCGACAGCAAGTTAACCTCTCTGCTGTCAGAACAAGGTATCATGGTGGCGCGCCGCACTGTTGCGAAGTACCGAGAGTCTTTATCCATTCCGCCGTCAAACCAACGCAAACAGCTGGTTTGACCCAACCGATAAGGAAGACACTATGCAGCTCAATATCACCGGACATAATGTCGAAATTACTGAAGCCCTGCGTGAATTTGTGACGACAAAATTCGCCAAACTTGAACAGTATTTTGAGCGGATTAATCAGGTATACGTGGTGTTGAAAGTGGAGAAGGTCACGCACATCTCGGATGCGACGCTACACGTTAATGGCGGCGAAATTCACGCCAGCGCGGAAGGCCAGGATATGTATGCCGCCATTGACGGCTTGATTGATAAACTGGCAAGGCAGTTAACCAGGCATAAAGATAAACTGAAACAACACTAATTGTCCGGGCAGTTAGCCAGTGCAGGACGGCCTGTTGTGTGACACAACGGGCCATTTGTACAGTTAGCGCTCCGAACCTGGCCATCAACCTGACAGGACAGGTTCTCAGGTGAAATTATGATAAATAACGATACGACTCTACAACTGAGCAGTGTACTTAACCAGGAGTGTACGCGTAGCGGCGTTCATTGTCAGAGTAAGAAACGCGCGCTGGAAATCATCAGCGAACTGGCGGCAAAACAGCTCAGTTTACCTCCTCAGGTCGTGTTTGAAGCCATTCTGACACGCGAAAAAATGGGCAGTACCGGTATTGGTAATGGTATCGCCATCCCGCACGGGAAACTGGAAGAAGATACCTTACGCGCCGTCGGTGTGTTCGTTCAGCTCGAAACGCCGATCGCGTTCGACGCCATCGATAACCAGCCGGTCGATCTCCTCTTCGCCCTGCTGGTGCCCGCCGATCAAACTAAAACGCATCTGCACACGCTGTCGCTGGTGGCGAAACGTCTGGCGGATAAAACGATCTGCCGCCGCCTGCGCGCGGCGCTGAATGATGAAGAGCTGTATCAAATCATTACTGACACCGAAGGTGAGCAGAATGAGGCATAACAACTCAATGGCATTTATTTCTGTCGTTGTGAGGAGAAACGGTACATGGTACTGATGATCGTCAGCGGGCGTTCCGGATCAGGTAAATCTGTCGCTCTGCGCGCGCTGGAAGATATGGGATTTTACTGCGTGGATAACCTCCCCGTCGTGCTGTTGCCCGATCTGGCGCGAACGCTGGCCGATCGCCAGATTTCCGCCGCCGTCAGCATTGATGTGCGCAATATGCCTGAATCACCTGAGATTTTTGAACAGGCGATGAATAATCTGCCTGGCGCTTTCTCGCCGCAATTGCTGTTTCTTGATGCCGACCGCAATACCTTGATTCGCCGCTACAGCGACACGCGCCGTTTGCATCCGCTTTCCAGCAAAAATCTTTCTTTAGAGAGTGCGATCGATAAAGAGAGTGACTTGCTGGAGCCGTTACGCTCACGTGCGGATCTGATCGTCGACACTTCAGAAATGTCCGTCCATGAGCTGGCGGAGATGCTGCGTACCCGGCTGTTGGGCAAACGCGAGCGTGAACTGACGATGGTATTTGAGTCCTTCGGCTTTAAACATGGTATCCCGATTGATGCGGACTATGTGTTCGATGTCCGCTTTCTGCCCAACCCGCACTGGGACCCAAAACTGCGCCCCATGACCGGGCTTGATAAGCCGGTAGCCGCGTTTCTTGACCGACACACAGAAGTTCACAATTTTATCTATCAGACTCGCAGCTATCTTGAGCTATGGTTACCGATGCTGGAGACCAACAACCGCAGCTACCTTACCGTCGCTATCGGTTGTACCGGCGGGAAACACCGTTCGGTGTATATTGCAGAACAGCTGGCAGACTACTTCCGCTCGCGCGGTAAAAATGTCCAGTCTCGCCATCGCACGCTGGAAAAACGCAAAACATGACCGTAAAGCAAACTGTTGAAGTCACCAATAAGCTGGGCATGCATGCCCGGCCTGCCATGAAGCTTTTCGAACTGATGCAGGGGTTTGACGCCGAGGTGCTATTACGCAATGACGAAGGCACTGAAGCGGAAGCGAACAGCGTCATCGCGCTGTTAATGCTCGACTCCGCCAAGGGGCGTCAGATCGAAATTGAAGCCACCGGCCCGCAAGAAGTTGAAGCGCTGGCGGCGGTTATCGCGCTGTTCAATTCCGGCTTTGACGAAGACTAAACCTCCCCCTCTATACCCTATTTCCCCCAACGCCGTCCCGGTATTTGATGACAGTCACCCCAAAACCGGGCGTGTTACGCCTGCCTGCCTCTTGTCCCGCAGCCCCGCCCTTTCGTAAGATTTGTACATTTCGTGCGCTTTACCTATGCATAAAAACATTAAGAAAACCTTAAAAAATTTCGTTTAGGTTTTGTTTAAGTTCTTTGTCCATACTAAATTTATGTGAATAAATTTTTCCAGGACTTGCCATGATCCTCTTATCGAAACAGACTCCGCTGGGCGCTGGTCGACATCGTAAATGCTATACGCATCCGGATAATGCCCGGCGTTGCATAAAAGTTATTTACAACCGTGACCACGGCGGTGATAAAGAGATTCGGCGTGAACTGAGCTACTATGCACATCTGTCCCGCTACCTGACGGACTGGAGCGCTATCCCCCGTTATTACGGCACGGTAGAAACCGATTGCGGCACCGGCTATGTCTACGACATGATTACCGATTTCAACGGCGCGCCCTCTATTACCCTGACCGAGTTCGCCGCGCAATGTCGTTATGAAGAGGATGTCGCTGTCCTGCGGCGGCTACTGAAAAAACTGAAACGTTACCTGCTGGATAACCATATTGTGACGATGTCGCTGAAGCCGCAAAATATCCTGTGCCAGCGTATCAGCGAGTCAGAAGTGGTTCCGGTGGTTTGCGACAATCTGGGGGAAAGTACCTTTATCCCGCTGGCGACCTGGTCAACATGGTGCTGTGAACGCAAACTGGAGAGAGTGTGGCAGCGGTTTATCGCCCAGCCTGCGCTGGCCGTTGCCCTGGAGAGGGACGCGCAGCCAAAAGACAAGAAACGGCTGGCGCTTACTTCTCACGAAGCTTAATGGCCTGTGCTTATCAGGCCTGGACGACACAGATCGCAGGCCGGATAAGGCGTTCGCGCCGCCAATCGGCAAAATTAATTAAGCTGGTTGCGCGTCATAAAAGATTCCCCGCCCAGTTGTCGCATCTGGCGCATAATCCACGCCTGCCGGCTACGCACATAGCCAGACGGCGCATTCGCCTTATAGCGTAACGGATTTGGCAATACCGCCGCCAGCAACGCGGCTTCAGACACACTCAAGCGACTGGCAGGTTTATGAAAATACCGTTGTGCCGCAGCCTCCACGCCGAAAATACCATCGCCAAACTCCGCGATATTCAGATAAACCGTGAGAATGCGCTTTTTGCTCCAGACAGTTTCAATGCCCAGCGTTAGCCCGGCCTCCAGACCTTTGCGCACCCAACTGCGTCCATCCCATAAAAAGAGATTTTTCGCCGTTTGCTGCGAAAGCGTAGAGGCGCCGCGAATACGGCTCTCATTCCGCTCATTATGCGCCAGCGCTTTTTCAATCGCCGGAACATCAAAGCCCCAGTGCTCAGGGAACTTCTGGTCTTCCGCCGCAATTACCGCCAGCCCCATCCACGGCGAGATATCCGCCATACTGACCCAGTCAGAATGCGCCACATAACCGAACTCTCCGCCGAGCCAGGCGCTAATCTGCCGTTCCGCCATCACCGCCGAAAAAGGCACCGGAACCACGCTAAACAGCGCAATGCCGCCGCCCCAAAAGACGGCGAGCGCAGCAAGGATACGTAAAAGTAGACGGCGCAAAAACGTTAACGGCGCGATGCGTCGTTTGCTCATTCCGCCAGAACCAGCACGCGCGACACTAATTTATCAATGCCGCTTGCCGCCTGAGCGATATCCTGCGCCAGCATATAGGCAGGGGTGGTCACGACCTTGTTATCCTCGTCCACAACGATATCATCAACCGGGCAAGGTACGTGTTCGGCGCCCATCTCTTCAAGTACTTCAGCGGTATCAATATCCGTCCCTATTGTCAGACGTAGCGGGAAGTCAAAGATTTTCGGCAACATTGCGGGCGCGATACAGATGAATCCCAGCGGCTTGCCGGTCTGGTGCATAGCCTTCGCCAGCGCGACGACATCGCTATCCACCCGGCATTCGCTCCCCTGGCTGGCGAAATTACTCAGGTTCTTCGCCGCGCCGAAACCGCCAGGCACAATGAGCGCATCCAGCTCCTCTGGCTGAGCCTGGGACAGGGGACGAATATCGCCCCGCGTAATACGCGCCGCCTCAATCAGGACGTTACGCGTTTCCGCCATCGTTTCGCCGGTCAGGTGATTAATCACATCCGCTTGTGGTTTATCCGGCGCAAAGCAGACAGCCTGCGCGCCGCTGCGGGCAATGGCCAACAGCGTCAGAACGGCCTCATGAATTTCGGCGCCGTCATAGACGCCGCATCCGCTGAGCACTACGCCAATTTTTTTCATGGTGAACATCCTCCTGCAACCGACTCAAGCCCATTAATAATTTTGATTAAAATGCTACGCTTCACACATTTAAATGATTCATGTAACAAATCATTTAGGATTTGCTATCTTAACTGCGTGCGGCCTGAAAACAGGACTGCGCCTTTGACATCATCATAATAAGCACGGCGCAGCCACGATTTCCCTGGTGTTGGCGCAGTATTCGCGCACCCCGGTCAAACCGGGGTCATTTTTTTTCCGCGTTTGCCACCCAGGCTTTCAGCACCGCGACATCGTGCTGCCACTCCTGCTTCATCTCTTCAATCCATTCCGCGACATTATCTTCCCAGGCGGGAAGATCCGGCGACTGGATTTGCTGACCAAGCTGTTGCAGATGACGCAGCCCTACCGAACCGGCGGCGCCTTTAATCTTATGCCCTTCCTCAACGACGCCTTTTTTGTCACGCGCCGTCAGATTGGACTCCAGCACGCTTAAATAGCCAGGCATCATTTTTTCAAACACCGCGAGGCCATCGGTGATCAATTTAGGCCCAACCAACTCGATGTATTGTTCCAGCATCGGGATATCCAGCAGCGCTTGCGCTTTATCGCTCTCTTCAGGCGTCACGGTACTCTCCTCTTTATCGGTGGCATCCCAGAATTTTTTAATCATCGCGGTTAAGGCCGGCACCGACAGCGGCTTACTCAGCACATCGTCCATACCAGCGTCCAGATACTCTTTTTTATCTTTCAGAACGTTAGCCGTAAGCGCTACCAGCGGCGGTAAATCTTCCCGCGTGTGGCGACGGGTCAGTTCTCTGGCAATATCCAGACCCGTCATATCCGGTAGCTGAATATCCAGTAAGACCAGGTCGTATTCTCCCGGCGCGAACATCTCCAGCGCCGCCTTGCCGGTCATCGCGACATCCACGCTGTTCCCCAGTTTTTCCAGTACCGAACGCGCCACGATCACGTTCAGTTCAATATCTTCGACCAGCAGAACATGCAGCGCGGGCAGCGGCATGTCGTCTTCATCAAAGGCGTCCTCCACCTCTTCCGCCACCGCTGGCGCATGAACCGTTAGCGTAAAGGTCGATCCTTTGCCCGGCAGACTGGAAACGGTAATATCGCCGCCCATATTTTTCGCCAGCCGACGGGAGACCGCCAGCCCGATACCGGTACCCGTTGCCGGTTTGCCGCCGTTACTGTCTTTCACCTGATAATACATGGCGAAAATTTTATCCTGCTCATCCTGCGGAATGCCGATCCCGGAATCTTCCACTTCAAAGTGCAGCATGTCGCCTTCATCATAGCGCGCCCGCACCGTCACCTGGCCCTGCTGAGTAAACTTCACCGCATTGCTGATCAAATTCCATAAAATCTGGCGCAGACGCGTTCCGTCGGTAATGACTTTGTGCGGCAACGGCAGCGTCGGCTCAAGCACAAAACGTAGCCCTTTTTGCTGCGCCTGCAAACCGGAAAGGTTTTCCAGATCGGCCATAAAGCTGGTGAAATCAATGGGTTGGTTATCAAGCTGAACCTTACGCCGCTCCATCTTATCCATATCAATGATATCATTGAAAATATTGCCTAACGTCACGGCGGAGACATGGATTGTCTTAAGGTATTTTTCCTGTTCGGCGGTGAGATCGGTATCCAGCAGGATGCGGCTTAAACCGACGATGCCGTTAAGCGGGGTGCGCAGCTCATGACTGATGGTAGAGATAAATGTGGTCTTGTCGCGGCTGGCGCGTTCCAGCGCATCCTGATAGCGCTTACGTTCGGTAATATCACGACCAAATCCCATCAGGCCATGACGTTTACCGACACGGTCGTAATAAGGAACTTTACGAATTTCAAAGCAGGCCTTTCGTCCGTCCGGGTAATCCAGCCACTGTTCGTAGGTCAGGGAGACGTTATGGCGGAATACTTTTTCATCGGTTTCAATGACTTTCTCCGCCGCTTCGGGAGAGTACACATCTTCCGGCTTCAAATGCACCAGCTGTTTTTCGCTCTTGCCGGTTAGCAATTCCATTGCGCGGTTACAGCCGGAAAACTCTTTATCCTCATTACGATAAAAAACCAAATCCGGCGAGGCGTCCAGAAAGGAGCGCAGAAAAGAGGATTGCTGTTCTAGCTGGATTTGCGCTTCTTCACGCTCTTTAATTTCTACTTTTAGCTGTTCAAATGTCTCTTGCAGCTCCGCTTCCGCTTTTTCGCGATCGGCAATTTCCTGATTAAGCTGGGCAATATTGTCCTTCAACTGTACGTTAAGCTTGAGATCGCGCTCGCGCATCTCCTCCAGCTTTTGCACCAGACGCGACAGTCGCTGCCTTGACTCTTCCAGTTGTTCAACAACAACGGATAAGAAATAGACCGCCCAGGGCGTAATTAACAGGCCAAAAAAGATGGAACGAATAACGTCGATACTTTCAACCTGACCATGCAGCACCATGGTCACCGCCATCTGCACGACAATCGCCAGCACCACCAATGCCAACGCCAGGAGCATGGAAAAGCGCACCAGACCCAATTTCATCATCAGGTCGACATAGTATTGCGCCAGCATACGAATTTGCTTCATAGAGGATTCCTTCACCACAACTTCGCACATAATACCCAATTATGGGAACCGCGTTGAATATTGTGCGAAATATGCGTAGCGCCCCTCATCACGCTACGCTACAGGTGGTATCCAGGGACGGGCCAGCGCAGAGCCCTGTACGCCATGCTCATTCAGGTATTTGTCCAGCTCAACCATCCCCGTCCAGCGATTCTCGCACCACAGCGGGGCAAGCAGCGTCGGACGGCGAGCGCTGGCTGAAATTCGGTGATAAATTACCTCCGGCGGCGTATGACGAATCATCTCACCTGCCGTTAGCGTGTAGTCGTCCAGTTCGATGCCGTTCAGCCGCCCCGCTTCCCAGGCTTTGGCCATCGTACTGCCTTTCACAATATGCAGCGGATGCAGTTTAATACCATCAACGCCCGTCTCCACCACACGCTCCATGGTTTGCAGGCATTCTGCCTGCCCTTCGCCCGGCAGCCCCACAATCAGATGCGCACACACTTTCAGCCCGCGCTCCCGGGCAATCCGGGTGGTACGCTGATAGCAGGCGAAGTCATGCCCGCGGTTAATTCGGCGCAGGGTTTTATCGTGTGCGGTTTGCAATCCCAGTTCCAGCCACACCTCGTAGCCTTGATCTTTATATTCACACAGTAAATCTACTACTGCCTGCGGGACGCAATCCGGACGCGTACCGACGCATAACCCGACGATACTGGCCTGGCTGACCGCCTGTTGATACATGGAACGCAGCACCTGCACTTCTGCAAAGGTGCTGGTGTAGGCCTGGAAATAGGCCAGATAGCGTTTAGCGCGGTTCACCAGATGCGCCTGATGCGCAAGCTGCTCGGCAATCGAATGATGCTGCTGCGCCTCATCGGCAAAAGAGGCGACATTACAGAAGGTGCAACCGCCACGCCCGATGGTGCCGTCGCGATTAGGGCAGCTAAAACCGCCATGAAGCGTCAGCTTATGAACCTTTTGCCCATACCGACGTAAAAGATCCCCACCAAACATATTGACTAATTTCTGTAACTGCATAATCTGATAGACCGCCTCTTAAAAAGAGGCCAAAGCCTGCCATTTTTAGTCTCCTTTGGCGATGACCTGGATCAATCGTCCCGGAAGGCTTTTACCCATTGCATAATCAAGCAAAATAAACGATATTTCATTCATAATCCCGCTGATGATTTTTCCTGATATTCCCCTCTTTTTTCAGCGTTTGCTGGGTCATCGATAAAAACAGTAGCATTCAATACTGCTCACTCTTAAAACAGCATAAAATGCCAAGATTTTTGAAAAAGCAAGGTCAGATAACGTCTGGCGAGCGGCTCTTATAGTGAGACAGATCACAGGCTTTCTGCCGCTCCGTATTAGCAGCCCTTCTATAAAAAACCTTTTAATTTCAACAGATTCAAAAAGTTATCTGTGCTACAGCACACTTTTGCATAAATCAGTTTGCCATTTGACCTGGGTGTGGATTCCCGATAAGTTGGGGATCCGCTGGAAGCTTTCTGGATGAGCCGTCTGCTCATCATATTTATGCAGTAATTGAGATTCCCTCTTAACCGTATTTACCAATGCGCAAAGGACACAAAGAGGGCGAATGCGAGGTAAGCGTATGATGCGCCAGCCCCGTCGCCATGCTCTTGCTGTGCCCGCGCGCCGTCGGTTGGGAGAGCGTCCCGTAGAGCCTGGGGAGGTTCACTGATATGTTGTACGATAAATCCCTTGAGAAGGATAACTGTGGTTTCGGCCTGATCGCCCACATAGAAGGCGAACCTAGCCACAAGGTAGTGCGTACCGCCATACACGCGCTGGCCCGGATGCAGCACCGTGGCGCGATCCTTGCCGACGGTAAAACCGGCGACGGTTGCGGCTTGCTGTTACAAAAACCTGACCGTTTCTTTCGCATCGTGGCCGAAGAGCGCGGCTGGCGCTTAGCCAAAAACTACGCCGTCGGGATGATATTTTTGAATAAAGATCCTGAACTGGCCGCCGCGTCACGCCATATTGTCGAAGAAGAATTACAGCAGGAAACCCTGTCGATTGTCGGCTGGCGCGATGTGCCAACCAATGAAGGCGTGCTCGGTGAAATCGCCCTCTCCTCTCTGCCGCGTATTGAGCAGATTTTTGTCAACGCTCCGGCAGGCTGGCGTCCGCGTGATATGGAGCGCCGTCTGTTTATCGCCCGCCGACGCATTGAAAAACGCCTGCAGGACGACAAAGATTTCTACGTATGCAGCCTGTCGAACCTGGTCAACATTTATAAAGGTCTGTGTATGCCGGCGGATCTGCCGCGCTTCTACCTGGATCTTGCGGATCTGCGTCTGGAATCGGCCATCTGTCTGTTCCACCAGCGCTTTTCCACTAACACCGTGCCGCGTTGGCCGCTGGCGCAGCCGTTCCGCTACCTGGCGCATAACGGCGAGATTAACACCATCACCGGCAACCGCCAGTGGGCGCGCGCCCGTACCTATAAATTCCAGACGCCGCTGATCCCGGATTTACAGTCCGCTGCGCCGTTTGTTAACGAAACCGGTTCGGATTCCAGCTCGCTGGACAACATGCTGGAACTGCTGCTGGCAGGCGGGATGGACATCATCCGCGCCATGCGCCTGTTGGTGCCGCCCGCCTGGCAGAACAACCCGGATATGGACCAGGATCTGCGCGCCTTCTTTGACTTTAACTCCATGCATATGGAGCCGTGGGACGGTCCGGCAGGCATCGTGATGTCCGACGGGCGCTTCGCCGCCTGTAACCTTGACCGTAACGGCCTGCGCCCGGCGCGCTACGTCATTACCAAAGATAAGCTGATCACCTGCGCCTCCGAAGTCGGTATCTGGGACTATCAGCCGGATGAAGTGGTCGAGAAAGGCCGCGTCGGCCCAGGCGAGCTGATGGTGATCGACACCCGCGGCGGACGTATTCTGCATTCCGCGGAAACCGATGACGACCTGAAAAGCCGCCATCCATATAAAGAGTGGATGGAGAAAAACGTCCGCCGCCTGGTGCCGTTTGAAGAGCTGCCTGATGAAGAAGTCGGTAGCCGCGAACTGGACGATGACCTGCTCGCCAGCTATCAAAAACAGTTTAACTACAGCGCCGAAGAGCTGGACTCGGTTATCCGCGTGTTGGGCGAAAACGGCCAGGAAGCCGTCGGTTCAATGGGCGACGATACCCCCTTTGCCGTGCTCTCCAGCCAGCCGCGTATTATTTACGACTACTTCCGCCAGCAGTTCGCGCAGGTCACTAACCCGCCTATCGACCCGCTGCGTGAAGCGCACGTCATGTCGCTCGCCACCAGCATCGGTCGCGAAATGAACGTCTTCTGCGAAGCGGAAGGTCAGGCCCATCGCCTGAGTTTTAAATCGCCAATTCTGCTGTACTCCGATTTCAAACAGCTCACCACCATGAGCGAGCATCACTACCGCGCCGACTGGCTTGATATTACCTTTGATGTCACCGAAACCACACTGGACGCGACGGTTAAAGCGCTGTGCGATAAAGCGGAACAGATGGTGCGTAACGGCACCGTGCTGCTGGTCCTCTCGGATCGCAATATCGGTAAGAATCGCCTGCCGGTCCCCGCGCCGATGGCGGTGGGCGCGGTACAGACTCGTCTGGTAGAACAAAGCCTGCGCTGCGACGCCAACATCATCGTAGAAACCGGAAGCGCCCGCGATCCGCATCACTTTGCGGTACTGCTCGGCTTTGGCGCAACGGCCATCTATCCGTACCTGGCCTACGAAACGCTGGGGCGTCTGATTGATACCCAGGCCATCGCCAAAAACTACCGTACCGTGATGCAGAACTACCGTAACGGCATCAACAAGGGGCTGTACAAGATTATGTCCAAAATGGGCATTTCGACCATTGCCTCTTACCGCTGCTCCAAACTGTTTGAAGCGGTCGGACTGCACGATGATGTGGTAAACCTGTGCTTCCAGGGCGTGGTCAGCCGTATCGGCGGCGCGAGCTTTGATGACTTCCAGCAGGATCTGCTGAATCTCTCCAAACGCGCCTGGCTGGCGCGCAAACCCATTAGCCCGGGTGGCCTGCTGAAGTACGTCCACGGCGGCGAATATCACGCCTATAACCCGGATGTCGTGCGTACCCTGCAACAGGCGGTACAGAGCGGCGAGTACAGCGATTATCAGGAATACGCCAAACTGGTCAATGAGCGTCCGGCGGCAACGCTGCGCGATCTGCTGGCGATACATCCAGACGGCGAGGCGGTGACTATCGACGAGGTTGAGCCCGCCAGTGAGCTGTTTAAACGCTTTGATACCGCAGCCATGTCTATCGGCGCATTAAGTCCGGAAGCGCACGAAGCGCTGGCCGAAGCGATGAACAGCCTCGGCGGTAACTCCAACTCCGGCGAAGGCGGTGAAGACCCGGCGCGCTACGGCACCAATAAAGTGTCGCGTATCAAACAGGTGGCCTCCGGTCGCTTTGGCGTGACGCCGGCCTACCTGGTCAATGCCGATGTGATTCAGATTAAAGTCGCGCAGGGCGCGAAACCGGGCGAAGGCGGTCAGTTGCCGGGGGATAAAGTCACTCCGTATATCGCTAAACTGCGCTATTCAGTGCCGGGCGTGACGCTGATCTCCCCGCCGCCGCACCACGATATTTACTCTATCGAGGACTTAGCGCAGCTCATTTTCGACCTCAAACAGGTCAACCCGAAGGCGATGATCTCCGTGAAGCTGGTGTCCGAACCGGGCGTCGGCACCATCGCGACCGGCGTGGCGAAAGCCTATGCGGATCTGATTACTATCGCCGGTTACGACGGCGGTACCGGCGCAAGCCCGCTCTCTTCGGTGAAATACGCTGGCTGCCCGTGGGAACTAGGACTTGTTGAAACCCAGCAGGCGCTGGTCGCCAACGGTCTGCGTCACAAGATTCGTCTGCAGGTGGACGGCGGTCTGAAAACCGGCGTCGATATCATCAAAGCGGCGATTCTCGGTGCAGAAAGTTTCGGCTTCGGCACCGGTCCGATGGTGGCGCTGGGCTGTAAATACCTGCGCATTTGCCATCTGAACAACTGCGCAACCGGCGTGGCGACGCAGGATGAAAAACTGCGTAAGAACCACTATCACGGCCTGCCGTTCAAAGTGACCAACTACTTTGAATTTATCGCCCGCGAAGTGCGCGAGCTGATGGCTTCGCTTGGCGTGACCCGCCTGGTGGATTTGATTGGCCGCACCGACCTGCTGAAAGAGCTGGAGGGTTTCACCGCTAAACAGCAGAAGCTGGCGCTGTCTCGTCTACTGGAAACCGCTGAACCTCATCCGGGTAAAGCGCTGTACTGCACCGAGAATAACCCGCCGTTTGATAACGGCGTGCTGAATGCGCAACTGTTGCAGCAGGCGAAACCGTTTGTCGATGCGCGCCAGAGCAAAACCTTCTGGTTCGACATCCGCAACACCGATCGTTCCGTCGGCGCGTCGCTTTCCGGCTACATCGCACAGACCCACGGCGATCAGGGGCTGGCTTCCGATCCGATTAAAGCACACTTCAGCGGTACCGCAGGCCAGAGCTTTGGCGTGTGGAACGCGGGCGGCGTAGAGTTATATCTGACTGGCGATGCCAACGACTATGTCGGTAAAGGTATGGCAGGCGGTTTGATCGCCATCAGACCGCCGGTAGGTTCCGCCTTCCTCAGTCATAAAGCCAGCATCATCGGCAACACCTGCCTGTATGGAGCGACCGGTGGCCGTCTGTACGCGGCGGGGCGCGCGGGCGAACGTTTCGGCGTGCGTAACTCCGGGGCGATTACCGTAGTAGAGGGCATCGGCGACAACGGCTGTGAATACATGACCGGCGGCATCGTCTGCGTGCTGGGTAAAACCGGCGTTAACTTCGGCGCGGGGATGACCGGCGGCTTCGCCTATGTGCTGGACGAAGATGGCGAATTCCGTAAACGCGTGAACCCGGAACTGGTAGAAGTACTGGACGTTGATTCGCTGGCTATCCACGAAGAGCATCTGCGCGGCCTGATCACCGAGCACGTGCAACATACTGGTTCGCAACGCGGCGAAGAGATCCTGTCCAGGTGGTCAAGCTTCTCAACCCAATTCGCGTTAGTTAAGCCCAAGTCCAGCGATGTCAAAGCCCTGTTGGGCCACCGTAGTCGTAGTGCGGCAGAATTGCGCGTGCAGGCGCAGTAAGGAATTGAAATGAGCCAGAATGTTTATCAATTTATCGACCTGCAGCGCGTTGATCCGCCGAAGAAACCGCTGAAGATCCGTAAGATCGAGTTTGTTGAAATCTACGAACCGTTTTCTGAAGGTCAGGCGAAAGCCCAGGCGGATCGCTGTTTGTCCTGCGGTAACCCCTACTGCGAGTGGAAATGTCCGGTACATAACTACATCCCGAACTGGCTGAAACTGGCTAACGAAGGGCGTATTTTTGAGGCGGCTGAGCTATCGCACCAGACCAACACCCTGCCGGAAGTGTGTGGCCGCGTCTGCCCGCAGGATCGCCTGTGCGAAGGCTCCTGTACGCTGCACGATGAGTTCGGCGCAGTGACCATCGGTAACATTGAGCGCTATATCAACGATAAAGCGTTTGAGATGGGCTGGCGCCCGGATATGACCGGCGTACGCCAGACGGACAAACGGGTAGCGATAATCGGCGCAGGTCCGGCAGGGCTGGCGTGCGCCGACGTGCTGACCCGCAACGGCGTGAAGGCGGTGGTCTTTGATCGCCATCCGGAAATCGGCGGCCTGCTGACCTTCGGTATTCCAGCTTTCAAACTGGAAAAAGAGGTGATGACCCGTCGTCGCGAGATCTTCACCGGCATGGGTATTGAGTTCAAACTTAATACCGAAGTGGGTCGCGACGTCGAACTTGACGAGCTGTTGAAAGAGTACGACGCGGTGTTCCTTGGCGTCGGCACCTATCAGTCAATGCGCGGCGGGCTGGAAAATGAAAATGCGGACGGGGTTTTCGACGCTCTGCCGTTCCTGATCGCCAATACGAAGCAGATCATGGGGTTTGGCGAAACCAGCGACGAACCATATGTCAGTATGGAAGGAAAGCGCGTAGTGGTGCTGGGCGGCGGCGATACCGCAATGGACTGCGTACGCACTTCCATACGCCAGGGCGCAACGCACGTAACCTGTGCTTATCGTCGTGATGAAGAGAACATGCCGGGTTCCAGACGCGAAGTGAAAAACGCGCGCGAGGAAGGTGTCGAATTTCAGTTTAACGTTCAACCGCTGGGCATTGAAGTCAATGCCAACGGCAAAGTGAGCGGCGTAAAAATGGTGCGCACTGAAATGGGCGAACCGGATGCCCAAGGCCGTCGGCGGGCGGAGATCGTCGCCGGTTCCGAGCATGTGGTTCCGGCTGATGCGGTGGTGATGGCGTTTGGTTTTCGTCCACACAGCATGGAATGGCTGGCGAAACACAGCGTGGAACTGGACTCGCAGGGACGAATTATCGCGCCGGAACGCAGCGATAATGCTTTCCAGACCAGCAACCCGAAAATCTTCGCCGGTGGCGACATCGTGCGCGGTTCCGATCTGGTGGTGACGGCGATTGCCGAAGGCCGTAAGGCGGCTGACGGGATTATGAACTACCTCGAAGTGTAACCCTTCCGGCTCCCCGGTTGATGCCTTGTGCTGATGGCTGGGGAGCCGATATTCCTCTCCTCAATATCTCTCCTGCCGATTCTGGAAACCCGCTCGTAAATCGAGATGTAATGCCATGTAAAATCCGTTCATAGATTGATCCGTTTACGCCTGAAGCGTATTGATAGCGTTCTAATTTCACAATAAAACTATCACGTAAGGGATGACATGACGAATCCAACTTTAGTGCCACAGTCTGATGAATATCAGCAAATTCATGACGGTATTATTCGTCTGGTCGATACGGCACGTACCGAGACCGTGCGCAGCATCAATGCCATTATGACTGCCACCTACTGGGAAATTGGCCGACGCATTGTCGAATTTGAACAGGGAGGAGAAGCGCGAGCGGCCTATGGTACTCAGCTTATCGAACGATTATCGGTAGATTTAAGTCAGCGCTATAAGCGCGGTTTTTCCA
Source organism: Salmonella sp. SAL4457 (assembly GCF_046548235.1). Classification (NCBI taxonomy): domain Bacteria; kingdom Pseudomonadati; phylum Pseudomonadota; class Gammaproteobacteria; order Enterobacterales; family Enterobacteriaceae; genus Salmonella; species Salmonella sp. SAL4457. The sequence continues at coordinate 17,189 of NZ_JBGDZO010000002.1, read as the reverse complement.
CCAGAAACCTATGGCAAATTCGTACATTTTATCTTTGTTTTCAACATATTGAAATTCCGCAGACACTGTCTGCGGAATCTTCAAATCTCATACCGCTCGCCAAAACATTCCCTCTTCCCTGGTCGGCGTATGTCCGCCTCTTGTCGGTAAAAAATCCCGATGCCCGCACTTTTTACGAGAAAGAGACGCTACGTAACGGCTGGTCAGTTAGGCAGCTCGACAGGCAAATTGCCACTCAATTTTACGAACGAACGCTACTGTCCCACGACAAATCCGCCATGTTGCAGCAGCCTGCACCCGCCGAGCCAAACGTTTTGCCGGAGCAAGCCATACGCGACCCGTTCATTCTGGAATTTCTTAACCTGAAGGACGAGTATTCCGAATCAGATCTCGAAGACGCGCTGCTCAGCCACCTAATGGACTTTATGCTGGAGCTCGGTGACGATTTTGCTTTTGTTGGCCGCCAACGCCGACTACGTATAGACGATAGCTGGTTCCGCGTCGACCTGCTGTTCTTCCATCGTCGCTTGCGCTGCCTGTTGCTCGTTGACCTGAAGGTAGGCAAATTCGGTTATGCGGATGCCGGGCAGATGAATATGTACCTGAACTATGCCAAAGAGCACTGGACAATGCCCGGAGAAAACCCGCCAGTCGGCCTGGTTTTGTGCGCAGGGAAAGGCGCGGGGGAAGCGCATTACGCGCTGGCTGGCCTGCCAAACACCATCATGGCGAGCGAGTACAAAGTGCAGTTGCCCGACGAAAAATTACTCACAGACGAACTTATTCGTTCGCAAACCATGCTGGAAACTCAACTCACACGCGGTGGTTCACTGACAACGGAGAAAAACTAACAAACCATTAATGCCATGAATGATTATCAAAAAAAATATCACACGAAAACGTTTGCTTTATTCTGAGAACTGTATATTATGCGGCGGATTTTTTGGGCAAAATTCATGGAGGCGTTGTGTCGCAGGACAACAATTATAGCCAGGGCCCCGTCCCTCTGGCGGCGCGGAAGGGCGTGATTCCACTGACGTTTGTCATGTTGGGTTTAACGTTTTTTTCCGCCAGTATGTGGACCGGAGGGACACTCGGCACCGGTCTTTCTTATAATGATTTCTTCCTCGCAGTTCTCTTCGGTAATCTCCTCCTCGGTATCTACACTGCATTTCTTGGCTACATCGGCGCAAAAACCGGACTCTCCACCCACCTCCTTGCACGTTACTCCTTTGGCGTTAAAGGATCATGGCTTCCCTCGCTGCTGCTAGGCGGCACACAGGTAGGCTGGTTTGGCGTTGGCGTAGCGATGTTCGCTATTCCGGTCAGTAAAGCGACGGGCATTGATGCCAATATTCTGATTGCCGTTTCGGGTCTACTGATGACCCTGACCATTTTTTTCGGCATCTCGGCGTTGACCATTTTGTCTATCATTGCCGTACCCGCGATCGTTATTCTGGGCAGCTACTCCGTCTGGCTGGCGATCAGCGGCGTGGGTGGGCTGGAGCATTTAAAAACGATAGTGCCGCAGACGCCGCTGGATTTTTCCAGCGCGCTGGCGCTGGTGGTGGGATCGTTTGTCAGCGCCGGTACATTGACCGCCGACTTCGTCCGCTTCGGGCGTCATGCCAAAAGCGCCGTACTGATTGCGATGGTCGCTTTTTTCCTCGGCAACTCGCTGATGTTTATCTTTGGCGCGGCAGGCGCAGCCGCCGTCGGTCAGGCGGATATCTCTGACGTGATGATAGCGCAGGGGCTGCTGCTGCCCGCGATTGTGGTGCTTGGCCTGAATATCTGGACCACCAACGATAACGCGCTGTACGCATCGGGTCTGGGCTTCGCCAATATTACCGGTCTTTCCAGCCGTACGCTGTCGGTGGTGAACGGGATTATCGGTACCGTGTGCGCGCTGTGGCTTTACAATAATTTTGTCGGCTGGCTGACGTTCCTGTCATCTGCCATCCCACCGATTGGCGGAGTGATTATTGCCGACTATCTGTTGAACCGTCGCCGCTATGCCGACTTCAACACCGTGCGCTTTATTCCCGTTAACTGGATTGCTATTCTTTCCGTCGCGCTGGGCATCGCCGCCGGACATTATGTTCCTGGTATTGTGCCCGTCAACGCCGTACTCGGCGGCGTCTTCAGCTATATCCTGCTGAATCCACTTTTCAACCGCAGCCTTGCTAAATCACCAGAGGTCAGCCATGCAGAACAATAACATCACCATTCGTCAGGCGCGTCTGCAGGGACACGAAGGATTATGGCAGATTACGATTGAAAACGGGCGCTTTAGCCGGATTGAGCCTCAGGAAGCCGCATCGTTACCGCAGGGCGAAGTGCTTGATGCCGAAGGCGGTCTGGCTATTCCACCGTTTGTTGAGCCACATATCCACCTGGATACCACGCAAACGGCGGGTGAACCGAGCTGGAACCAGTCCGGCACACTGTTTGAAGGGATTGAGCGCTGGGCAGAACGTAAAGCAATGCTCACGCATGAAGATGTGAAAGCGCGCGCGATGCAGACCCTGAAATGGCAGATGGCTAACGGCATCCAGTACGTTCGTACTCACGTTGACGTTTCAGATCCTACGCTCACCGCGCTGAAAGCCATGCTGGAAGTGAAGCAAGAGGTTGCGCCGTGGGTAGACCTGCAAATTGTCGCCTTTCCGCAAGAAGGTATTCTGTCTTATCCTAACGGTGAAGCGCTGTTAGAGGAAGCCGTGCGTTTGGGCGCTGACGTTATTGGCGCCATTCCGCACTTTGAGTTCACGCGGGAATATGGCGTTGAATCGCTGCACAAAACCTTCGCCCTGGCGCAGAAATACGATCGCTTGATCGATGTGCACTGCGACGAAATTGATGACGAGCAGTCTCGCTTTGTCGAAACGGTCGCGGCGCTGGCGCATCGTGATGGCATGGGGGCGCGCGTGACCGCCAGCCATACCACGGCTATGCACTCGTACAACGGCGCGTATGCGTCACGCTTGTTCCGCCTGTTGAAAATGTCGGGGATTAACTTCGTCGCCAACCCGCTGGTGAATATTCATCTGCAAGGACGGTTTGACACTTACCCGAAACGTCGTGGCGTCACGCGGGTGAAAGAGATGCTGGAAGCGGGGATCAACGTCTGCTTTGGCCATGATGACGTCTTCGACCCGTGGTATCCATTAGGCACCGCCAATATGCTGCAGGTGCTGCATATGGGGTTACACGTTTGCCAGTTGATGGGGTATGGGCAAATCAACGACGGGTTAAATCTGATCACTACCCACAGCGCAAAAACCCTGCATTTACAGGACTACGGTCTGAGCGTCGGCAATGCCGCGAATCTGGTTATCTTACCCGCTGAGAATGGATTCGATGCGGTACGTCGCCAGACGCCTGCCCGTTACTCGATTCGCCACGGGCGGGTGATTGCCGAGACGGTGCCGAGCCAGACGACGCTGCACCTGACCCAGCCGGAAGCCGTGACGTTTAAGCGTTAACCCGTCATACCCGCGCTCTCCGGCACATTCACCACGCAGCCCCGTAAGGGGCTGCGTTCGGAAGACTGCTCCGGCAAGAGATTCAGGCCGCCAGCAGACTGGCGCGTACTTTCACTACCACTTTTTTGATGTCATCTGGCTCACCCACTGCACATCCCGGTTTATGCGGTTCTCCCGGCATAAACACAGCAAACATCCCCGCTTGCAGCGTAATAGTCTGCTCGTCGGCAATTTGACTACAAAGCTGGTAATCCTCTTCAACATGCATCTCCTCGCACTGGCGAGCGGCACCGGACATCCCAAACGCAATACGCTCGACGCCGGTTAGTAGTAGCTGAATATCAATGTATTGTTCATGCAATTCCGCTTTCTTCTCGGCCGGCATTTGCGTCGTTAACTGCATTACATTCATAAAGATATTGTCGCCCTGCAATTCATAGCGCCCCGGCGCTTTCTCCTGCGGCCTTGCCGCCAGCGCGAGAGTCAAGGCATCCAGCAGTCGCGGATGCAACCCGCAAGAAGGCAACGACTGTACTTCCCCCATCATCATAATGTGTCTCCTTGAGCTAACAACGCAGCGCCTAATAATCCTGCGTCATGCCGATATCGAGCGGCGCTCAGCGCCACGTGATAAGGCGCAGGCTCTTGCATCAAAAACGCGCGAACCTGCTCCAGGTATCCCTCAGCTAACCCTACGCTGCCGCCAATGACCACACACTGGCAGTCGGTAATCGCTTTCACATCGGCGATCATTCGCGCTATTACCTGCGCGGATTGGCTTACCAGATGTCGCGCCTGCTGATGACCTTCGCCAGCGCGAATAAATAGGGTTTTGGCGTCGCATCCCGCCAGATCGTCCCGCGCCGCCGCGGCCATCCCTCGTCCGGAGGCGATGGCCTCTACGCAGCCAACGCGTCCACAGCCGCATACGGGCCCGTGTGGGTCCGCCAGGGTGTGTCCCAGGTGCCCGGCCAGACCGCCTTTTCCGGTAAGGAGCTTGCCGTCGCAGACAACGCCGCCGCCAACGCCGGTTGAAACGGTGATAAATACCATATCGCGGATATCATCAGGGAGCGCGTGATACTCCGCCCAGGCCGCCGCCTGCGCGTCGTTCACCGCCAGCGTCGGCAGGCCAGCGATCGCTTCCAGTGTTTGTACTAACGGAAAGTGTAGCAAGCCGCCCAGATTATGGGGGTTTAGCGCCAGCAGCATCCCTTCCTGAATGATCCCGGTAGAAGCTATCGCTACCTGACGCGCCTCTGCCCGTAGTGGTTCAACCAGCGCCTTTAATGCTTCACGTAACGCATCCAGCGTTTTGCTCGCGGGGGTCGGTAGCTCGCGACGCTGGCTAATGCGCAAGTTGTTGTCGATGAGCGCGGCGGCAAGTTTAGTACCGCCAATATCGATTGCTAACGTAGTCATGACGCCGCCTTTTTTAATGCGTCGTTATACCATCCACAGATATGTTCCAGACGTGTAATGGCGGACCCCACCGTCACCGCCCATGCGCCATAGCGGATCGCCTCCGCCGCCAGTGCTGGCGAGTTATAGCGCCCTTCGGCTATTACCCGGCATCCGGCGTCATGCAACGCTTTGACTAAGGGCAGATCGGGTTCCTCCGGCGTATCGGGGGTGGTGTAGCCGGACATTGTCGTGCCGATAATGTCCGCGCCCAACCGTTGGCAGGCGAGACCATCGTCCACGGATGAGCAGTCGGCCATCGCCAGTAGATGGTGGTGATGAATGCGCGCCAACAACGCCTCAACGGCTACCGGCCGTTGCCGAGCGGTTCCATCAACGGCGATAATAGCTGCGCCGGCCTGTGCCAGCGCATCTACATCGTCGAGAAAAGGGGTAATGCGCACTGGAGAGTCGTCCAGATCGCGTTTGATAATGCCGATAATGGGTACCGAAACGAGCGAGCGGGCCACGCGCAGGTTGTCTATGCCTTCAATACGCACCGCAACCGCGCCCGCCTGTTCCGCCGCCAACGCCATTGCCGCTACAATCTCCGGCTTATCCAGCGGACTGCCCGGAACGGGCTGGCAGGAGACAATCAGGCCGCCAGAAGCGGCAATATTTTTATCCAGTTGTTCAAGTAACGACATACTACTCCCTTACAAATATTGCCCGGTTTAAAACCGGGCAAGCGGATTAACTTTTCGTTTTTACAAAGGCACCTTTACCACTGCCAAGCGGTACGGCTCCGCTGAACGGTTTGTCGTCGATAGCATCGTGGGTGCGTAACGCTTCCGGACGTAGCCAACGCTGTACGCGAGACGGCATATCAAGCCCAATAAGCAGGATCACGACAAACGTCAGGCTGAAAGAGAGCGATGCCAGCGCAGTGCCCAGATCCAGACGTTGAGCGATCAGCGCTCCCAGGATCGGCGCCAGCGCGCCGCCGAGCGCGCCGACGTTATAAGTAAAGCCCAGCCCCGCCGCGCGCTGATCGGTATCGAAGTAACCGCCGATCAGTTTCGGCAGAATCCCGGCAATCCCCTGCCCCAACATCTGTTGGAAAAACAGTAGCAGACCCAGAACCCAGACGTTTGTGCCGCCAATCGCAAAGACCGGAATAATGAGGATTTGCGAGGCCAGCAGGCTACAGACATATGCTTTACGCGTTCCCAGCCAGTCGCCAAGAAAACCGCCTACGCAGCAACCAACCGCCGCGCCAAATCCGCTAAAGAACAGGACATTCGCCACCGTATGCGGATCGTAGGCCAGTTCGGTTTTCAGATAAGTGGGTAATAGCGCCTGAATCGGCCAGGAATAGAGGAAAGCAAACAGTACCACCAGCATCAGCATGACGCCAGTGGGCCAGCGTTTACCGCTGCTCTGCACCATAAAGCTGATAAAGATAACCGCGCACAGTAGTCCCAGCCCCGCCACAATCGCAGCATTTTGTAGGTTACCGGCAAAACAGAACCACAGCGCAGCGGCGGCGGCGAAAGTCATTAAAATGTTGATGATGCGATGCTCGCCCCGATAAAGAATGTCGACCATCGTGCGTACCGGCGCTTTACCCGCGTGTTTCTCTTTCCAGTCTTCCGCTTCCGGAATGTTTTTCCGCAGCCAGAGAGCGAAGATAATTGGCAAAATGCCAATGAAAAACAGCGCGCGCCAGCCCCAGACAGGCACCACCAGGCTGTACACCTGCGCGGCAACGACCGCGCCGACGGAGAAGCCGGAAATCAGAAAACCACTGGCCTTATTGCGTAAATGTTTTGGCCAGCTTTCAATCACATAGGTCGCGCTGGAACCATATTCGCCCGCCATGCCCATACCAATCACCAGTCGGGCGATGAACATGGTGGTGTAACCGGGCGCAAACCCGCATGCCAGGGTTCCCACCGAAAACAGAATGATGCTGCTGACCATCGCCAGACGACGCCCATAGCGATCGCCCATCGCGCCCAGTAATAACCCGCCGAACCAGCGAGAGATAAAAGCCGCAGAAATCAGGCTTGCCGCCTGTACCGTCGTCAGCCCAAATTCGCTTTGTACCTCAGTCAGTACAAGAGCAATTAACACAAAATCAAAACCATCAAGCAGATATCCCAGCCAGGCAGCGGAAAATGCCCGCCACTGCGCCCGGTTGAGATGGCGATACCACGGGATGTTCTGGGTAGAAGTACTCATTTTACTCTCCCGACGATTTTTGTTGTCGTTATGCCGAATGGCGGCTCCGCCTTATCCGGCCTACTGTTCGCACTGTTGTAGGCCGGGCAAGCGTAGCGCCCCCGGCATTATGCTGTTACGCCTTTTCTTCCATCAGTTGTTGAGCCAGCGCCTTGAGCGCCGGCAGATATTTTTCATCAACAGGCGCAAACGGTTTACGACATAGCGGCACCGATACCACGTCCATATAATGCAGGACCGTTTTCAGGCCACGGAATACGCCGGTTTTAATCAGTAAATCAATAACCTTATTGCACTCGGTTTGCAGGCGCTGCGCTTTCGCCACATCGCCCTCACGTAATGCCTGAACAATCCCCTGATAACGCCAACCCATAATGTTGTATGTGCTGCCGATACCGCCGTCCGCGCCCGCCAGCAGACCGGAAGCGAAGATTTCGTCATAACCGTTGTACAGCACCAGATCCGGATGCGCGCGGCGGATCTGCTCCATCTGGAAGAGATCGCCGGAGGTTTGCTTCAGCGCGCTCACGCCCGGTAATGTCACCAGCGTATTGATCTGATCGAGGGTAAGTTTTACGCCGCTTAACGCCGGAATGTTGTATACCACCATCGGCAATCCATCTGCGGAATCAATGATTGCCCGATAGTGGTCACAGTGCTCTTCAAAACTGAAAGGGTAATAAAAAGGCGTCACCGCAGAGACCGCATCAAAACCGTAACGCTTTGCGGCGCTGGCAAGCTGCTGGCTTTCTGCGGTGCTTACTGTCCCGACATGGGCGATCAACGTGATTTTTCCCTTCGCCTCTTCGGCGACAATCTCCAGCACCTGCTCTCTTTCAGCAAGGCTCTGTACGAATGCTTCCCCGGTGGAACCGCCAACGTACAGCCCGTCGATACCCTGCCCGATGTTAAAACGCACCAGACGGCGCAGGCTTTCGCTATCCAGTTGCTGCTGATGATCAAATGGGGTCAACAACGCCGCCATTACGCCTTGCAATGCTTTTGCCATACCTACCTCTACGGATGATGAATATATTAACTACCTACCTTTATACCTGTTATACCAGATCAAATAAGCAGCAAATAATACAGAACGCTTATAGTGCGATCTGCTTCACTAAACCGGGATCGGAGGTGCGATCGCTACCGCATTTTTTGACTTTTTTTACCGAGCGCGTGCCAGGTAGCGGAAACGCTATTGAGGTGGGTTTGCAGAGCGCGATCCGCTTTATCGGGATCTCGCTGGCGAATGGCATCAACAATCACAATATGCTGTTGATAACTCAAGTTATTATGTTCATGCAGCTCACGATCGGGAACGCTTGGGCGAGCGGCGATTAGCCAGTCCAGCAGAGCAACATGAATAGCCATAAAGATCGGATTGCCGGGAATTTCAGCCAGCACCCGGTGAAACTCGACATCTGAACGAATAAACAGCGCGTTGTCATCCAGCGACTGGCTATTAATTTCCAGCGCTTTCGTTAACAACACGATCTGCTCGTCGGTAGCATGTTCCGCCGCATAGCGTACCAGGCTGGATTCAAAGAAAAGCCGTAGCTGTTCAAAGTGAGCGATGCCGCCAGGATGAGTAAGAAAATCTTTCGCCATACCCGACAGTTCACTGATGATGGTATCAGCGGAGGGGCGCGAGACGCGGGCGCGTTCGCCGTTATTGATTTGCACCAGACCTTTACGCTTCAGCGCAGCTAACGCTTCACGCACGGAGGGACGACCTACATTGAAGAAGGCCATTAATTCACGTTCAGACGGTAGCTGTTCTCCCTCGCCAAACTCATGACGGCGGATCATCTGCTCCAGCTCTTCCTCAACCATTTCAGACAGTTTTTTACGCGCCAGCGGGCGGCGGCGCAAACTACGCCCGAGGGATGTCGGTGAATCTTCTGCTTGCGAATCAAATGCGTTCATAACGTCCATTCATGAGTGGTCGGTGGCAAATAATAGCAAGCTTATCGTAACACAGCTTCAAAAGCAGGGTGAACCCGCGAGGAGACCAAACAAAACAGGCCCTTCAGGGCCTGTTGATTATTTTACTACGCGCAGCGCCGGACGTCCGCCACGCGGCGGAGGCGGCTCGTCATCAGGGCTACTGTCGTCATCGTGGTCGGGCTTATCGCCATCAATGACGGACATCACGGTCTCGCTTTCCGCGCCTGCGGTATTGTCATCATCATTTAAGCTGACAACGTCTTCATCATAGGCGGCTTCAGGCTCAAACATGGTGCCTGCGCCGTTTTCACGGGCGTAAATCGCCAGCACCGCAGCCAAAGGCACAGAAACCTGACGGGGAACGCCGCCGAAGCGCGCATTAAAACGCACTTCATCATTAGACAGCTCCAGATTACCTACCGCCCGCGGCGCAATATTGAGGACGATTTGCCCATCGCGCGCATATTCCATAGGGACATGCACGCCAGGCAGCATCACATCCACCACCAGATGCGGGGTCAACTGGTTATCCAGCAACCACTCGTAGAAAGCACGCAACAGATAAGGACGACGCGGCGTCAACTGTGACAAATCCATACAGGTTAACCCCGACCGAGGCGCATTTCACGTTCAGCTTCGGTTAAAGAAGCCAGGAAAGAATCACGTTCAAAGACGCGGGTCATATAGCCTTTCAGCTCTTTCGCCCCTGCGCCGCTGAATTCAATACCCAACTGCGGTAAACGCCACAGGAGAGGCGCCAGGTAGCAATCAACCAGGCTGAATTCGTCGCTCAGGAAATACGGTTTCTGACCAAATACCGGCGCAATCGCCAGCAGCTCTTCACGCAGTTGTTTACGCGCAGAGTCGGCCTCGGAAGCAGACCCGTTTACGATGACGTTCATCAGCGTATACCAGTCTTTTTCAATACGGTGCATGTACAGACGGCTTTCACCGCGCGCGACCGGATAAACCGGCATCAGCGGCGGATGAGGGAAACGCTCATCCAGATATTCCATAATGATGCGAGATTCCCACAGGGTCAGCTCACGATCCACCAGTGTCGGAACGCTTTGATTCGGGTTGAGGTCAATCAGATCCTGAGGTGGATTGTCCTTTTCCACATGTTCGATCTCAAAACTAACACCCTTTTCAGCCAACACAATGCGGACCTGATGGCTATAGATGTCAGTAGGACCAGAAAACAGCGTCATTACCGAACGTTTGTTGGCAGCGACAGCCATGAAAACCTCCAGGTATATTCAGAATTTTTACTGCTACCAGCCACAATGTGACCAGCCAGATGTTATGTCACCCAGGGCGAAAAAAGCCATCATTGCTCAGAAACGAGACAAAAAATGAACATTCCCCGCTATTTGGGCAGAAAATTGGATGATAGTTTACCAGATTTTGTGACCTTTGTGGTGAGTCGATTCTGGAAATGGGGAAAAAGAGACAACAATCCGCATTTCATCGTGACAGAAATGCATTGCCCATAAAAAAACCCGCCGAAGCGGGTTTTTTCGCTAACAGTTGTCTGCCGAAGCAGAACCCCATTAACGTTTGGAGAACTGCGGACGACGACGTGCTTTACGCAGGCCGACTTTCTTACGTTCAACCTGACGAGCGTCACGAGTAACGAAGCCAGCTTTACGCAGTTCGCCACGCAGGGACTCGTCGTACTCCATCAGAGCGCGGGTGATACCGTGACGGATCGCACCAGCCTGACCAGAGATACCACCACCTTTAACAGTGATGTACAGATCCAGTTTCTCAACCATGTCGACCAGTTCCAGCGGCTGACGAACTACCATGCGGGCAGTTTCACGACCGAAGTACTGTTCCAGAGAACGTTGGTTGATAACGATTTTACCGTTGCCCGGTTTGATGAAAACGCGAGCTGCGGAACTTTTGCGGCGACCAGTGCCGTAGTATTGATTTTCAGCCATTGCCTATAATCCCGATTAGATGTCAAGAACTTGCGGTTGCTGTGCCGCGTGGTTGTGCTCGTTGCCCGCGTAAACTTTCAGTTTACGGAACATAGCACGACCCAGCGGGCCTTTTGGCAGCATGCCTTTAACCGCGATTTCAATCACACGCTCAGGACGGCGGGCAATCATCTCTTCAAAGGTCGCTTGTTTGATACCACCGATGTGGCCGGTGTGGTGATAGTACACTTTGTCAGTACGCTTGTTGCCGGTTACAGCAACTTTGTCAGCGTTCAGAACGATGATGTAATCACCAGTATCTACGTGCGGAGTGTATTCCGCTTTGTGCTTACCGCGCAGGCGACGAGCCAGTTCAGTAGCCAGACGGCCCAGAGTTTTACCGGTCGCGTCAACAACATACCAGTCGCGTTTTACGGTTTCTGGTTTAGCTGTAAAAGTTTTCATTAAAAGCTTACCCAAATAAATAAGTTACACGTTGGTGAACACCCAAACGTTTTAAATAGTTGAGGTTCACACGACAAAGTCCGGTAAACCTACCCCCTCGGATATGTTTGGCCGGCACAGAGAAAGTTTGGGAAAAAACTCTCTTGTAACGTGGGGTCGCAGGATTATAGAGAAGTCTAGGTCAAAGATCGACCCCTTTTTGCGATTTGCCGCGGGTTTTGTTCAGGCCTGGTTCACCCTCGGTCGGGGAAGTTGCACAGATATAATACCGCATAATGCCGGGGCGCTGCGCTTGTCCGGCTTACGGCATATGCTCCCGCTTGAGGTACTCCGCACTCTGCATCTCTTGCAGGCGTGACAGACAGCGCTGAAATTCAAACTTGAGCCGTTCCCCCTGATAAATTTCATATAACGGTGCGGCGGCGCTGACCACCAGCTTAACGTGGCGCTCGTAAAACTCATCCACCAGCGCAATAAAGCGGCGCGCTTCGTTCTCCATCAGCGGCGTCATGACCGGCACGTCAAACAGCAGAACCGAGTGAAATAACCTTGAGAGCGCAATGTAATCATGCTGGCTGCGGGCCTCGACGCACAGCGTAGCGAAAGAGACCGCTAACGTTTGGTTTTCAACGCCCAGGGTGGATAAAGGGCGATGATTGATTTCCAGCGTCGGAGCGTGTTCTCGTGCGGCCCCCGCTAACGCCAGCCACAGTTTATCCATTTGCCGCCGGGTTTCATTATTAAGCGGCGTTAGCCATAAATGGGCCTGCGTCAGCGTCCGCAGCCGGTAATCGACGCCGGCGTCCACATTCATAATGTCGCAGTGCTGTTTAATGGCATCGATAGCCGGCAGGAAGCGGGCGCGTTGCAAACCGTTGCGGTAGAGTTCATCCGGCGGAATATTGGAGGTCGCGACCAGCGTAATGCCGCGTGCAAACAGCGCTTTCATTAAACCGCCCAGCAGCATGGCGTCGGTAATATCGGTGACGAAAAACTCATCGAAACACAGTACGTCCGTCTCGGTTTTAAACCGATCGGCAATAATGTCTAACGGATCGATCTGTCCCTGTAGCGCGGTAAGTTCTTCATGCACGCGCAGCATAAACCGATGAAAATGCAGGCGTAATTTTCGCTCACCCGGCAGGCTGTGGTAGAAGAGATCCATGAGCCAGGTTTTGCCGCGACCCACGCCCCCCCACATATACAGCCCGCGAACCGGTATTTGCGCGTCCGGTTCGTTTTTGCCTAATAATTTCCCCAGTCGCGCTATCAGTCCGCCGGGTGGCGTAGCCGACGATTTTTTCGCGGTGAGCGCCTGATAAAGGGTTTCCAGACGGTCGACCGCCTCTTTCTGTACGTCGTCAGGCTGATGGGTGCCTTCGTTGAGTGCCTGGAGATAACGCGATGTAGGGGAAAGGCTTTGCATAATGTTATTGTTATTCCTTGAAAATCGATGTGCCGTCGTTCACGGCTGACGAAAAAAAGGCCGTTCTACACTACGCGATATGCTGTCGGGATTCCACTTCTACGGAATTAGCGGTTATAGTGGCATAATCAGGCGCGGGCATGGAGCCTGGAGCCAACACCCTACGGAAACATAAGACAACGGGAGATGTTCATGACCTGGGAATATGCGCTAATTGGATTAGTCGTCGGTATCATCATTGGTGCCGTGGCCATGCGTTTTGGTAATCGTAAGTTACGTCAACAGCAGGCATTGCAGTACGAACTGGAAAAAAACAAAGCTGAGCTGGAAGAGTACCGTGAAGAGCTGGTTAGCCACTTTGCTCGCAGCGCGGAACTGCTGGATACCATGGCGCATGATTACCGCCAGCTGTACCAGCATATGGCGAAAAGCTCCAGCAGCCTGCTGCCGGAAATGTCTGCGGAGTCGAATCCGTTCCGTAACCGTCTGGCGGAGTCTGAGGCGAGCAACGATCAGGCGCCAGTACAAATGCCACGTGATTATTCTGAAGGCGCGTCTGGCCTGTTACGTAGCGGCGCAAAGCGCGATTAATCGCACGCCGTTAAGAAATTTATCGGGCGCATCGCTTGCGCCCTCTCTCTATCTTTCCTGTCCCAGCTATTATCATTGTTACCAGGCTGAAAATTCAATAACATCAATCTGTTTTGAATTGTCTATCCGTTCATTCAAGGTACGAGAGCAGCATCCATGAAAAAACACACCCAGCTGTTAAGTGCATTAGCGTTAAGTGTCGGGTTAACTCTTTCGGCGCCGTTTCCAGCCCTTGCATCGATACCAGGCCAGGTGCCAGGCCAGGCGACGCTGCCAAGCCTTGCCCCTATGCTGGAGAAAGTGCTGCCTGCTGTCGTCAGCGTAAAAGTCGAGGGAACCGCCGCCCAGAGCCAAAAAGTGCCGGAGGAGTTTAAAAAATTCTTTGGCGAGGATCTGCCAGACCAGCCGTCCCAGCCGTTTGAAGGACTCGGTTCGGGGGTGATTATCGATGCCGCGAAAGGCTATGTATTAACCAATAATCATGTGATTAATCAGGCACAGAAGATCAGCATTCAACTGAATGACGGACGCGAATTCGACGCGAAGCTGATCGGCGGCGACGACCAGAGCGATATCGCTCTGTTACAAATTCAGAATCCCAGCAAGTTAACGCAAATTGCCATCGCCGATTCCGACAAACTCCGCGTCGGCGATTTCGCCGTGGCGGTCGGTAATCCGTTTGGCCTTGGGCAAACCGCCACCTCCGGGATTATTTCAGCGCTGGGACGCAGCGGGCTTAATCTGGAAGGGCTTGAGAACTTTATTCAAACCGATGCCTCTATTAACCGCGGCAACTCCGGCGGCGCGCTGCTTAACCTGAACGGCGAGCTTATCGGGATTAATACCGCGATCCTCGCGCCAGGGGGCGGGAGCATCGGCATTGGCTTTGCTATTCCTTCCAATATGGCGCAGACGCTGGCGCAGCAGTTGATTCAGTTCGGCGAAATCAAACGCGGATTGCTGGGAATTAAAGGCACTGAAATGACCGCTGATATCGCTAAGGCATTCAAACTGAACGTTCAGCGTGGCGCTTTTGTCAGCGAGGTTTTACCCAATTCAGGTTCGGCGAAGGCCGGGGTGAAATCCGGAGACGTGATTATCAGTCTTAACGGTAAGCCGCTGAATAGCTTTGCCGAACTGCGTTCACGTATCGCCACCACCGAACCGGGCACGAAAGTGAAGCTGGGCCTGCTGCGCGATGGTAAGCCGCTGGAGGTGGAAGTCACGCTGGATTCCAATACCTCTTCTTCCGCCAGCGCCGAAATGATCGCCCCGGCGTTGCAAGGCGCGACGTTGAGCGACGGCCAACTGAAAGACGGGACGAAAGGCGTTAAGGTTGATAGCGTCGAAAAAAGCAGTCCTGCCGCGCAGGCCGGTTTGCAAAAAGATGATGTTATCATCGGCGTTAATCGCGATCGCATCAGTTCTATCGCCGAAATGCGCAAAGTGATGGCGGCAAAACCGTCCATCATTGCTCTTCAGGTAGTACGCGGCAACGAGAACATTTATCTATTGCTGCGCTAATCCTGTCTTAAACCGGGCATCAGCCTGCGATGTGATGTCCGGTTAACTCATGGTATGCTGCTGCCGTTCCCTTTTTTAACGACGCCTCCATCATGTTTGTGAAGCTCTTACGTTCGGTCGCAATAGGTTTAATTGTCGGCGCTATTCTGTTGGCCGTCATGCCTTCTTTGCGCAAAATTAATCCTATCGCCGTCCCGCAATTCGACAGTACCGATGAGACGCCAGCCAGTTATAATTTTGCGGTTCGCCGCGCCGCGCCTGCCGTCGTCAACGTCTATAACCGCAGTATGAACAGTACCGCGCATAATCAACTGGAGATCCGCACGCTGGGTTCCGGCGTGATCATGGATCAACGCGGTTATATTATTACCAACAAACACGTGATTAACGATGCCGATCAGATTATCGTCGCGCTACAGGATGGCCGCGTCTTTGAAGCGCTACTGGTTGGCTCCGATTCGCTTACCGATCTGGCGGTGCTGAAGATCAACGCCACTGGCGGGCTGCCTACCATCCCGATTAATACAAAGCGTACACCGCATATTGGCGACGTCGTACTGGCTATCGGCAACCCATATAATCTGGGACAGACCATCACCCAGGGGATCATCAGCGCAACGGGTCGTATCGGCCTGAACCCGACGGGGCGACAGAATTTTCTCCAGACCGACGCCTCGATTAACCACGGTAATTCCGGCGGCGCGCTGGTCAACTCGTTAGGCGAACTGATGGGGATCAACACCCTCTCTTTTGATAAGAGTAACGATGGCGAAACGCCGGAAGGCCTTGGTTTTGCGATTCCCTTCCAGCTAGCCACGAAAATTATGGATAAGCTTATCCGCGACGGTCGCGTGATTCGCGGCTATATCGGTATTGGCGGACGAGAAATCGCGCCGCTGCACGCGCAGCAGGGTAGCGGCATGGACCCGATTCAGGGCATTGTCGTTAATGAAGTGACGCCAAACGGCCCCGCCGCGCTTGCCGGTATTCAGGTTAATGATTTGATTATTTCGGTCAATAATAAACCCGCCGTGTCCGCGCTGGAGACGATGGATCAGGTGGCGGAAATCCGCCCGGGCTCCGTCATTCCGGTCGTGGTAATGCGGGATGATAAGCAACTCACGTTCCAGGTGACGGTGCAGGAATACCCGGCGTCGGACTAAAACGACGCGGCTTTTGCCCGCGTCGTTCGACGACTAGTCAATAAAGACTGGCCCTGCCGGAAAATGTGCCAGGAAACTCGTGAAGATCAGCAGAGCGGGGAGACTTTTCTCCCCGACGGCTTCTTCACGCAGCGCCTTATCCAGTACAAGCAGGCTATGCTCCCCCCCTTCCCCCAAAATGCCGCCCATCCAGAGCAGTCGTTGCGCCTGTTGACGCGCATACTGCGATGCGCTTTTCCAGGCGACCAGATGCAGCAACGTTTGTAACAGCAGGACCCGAGACGCGTGACCATCGCGTTGCAATCGCCTGAATACGGGTAATGCAATACTACGTACCGTCGAGAAACCGCTCGCCGCCTCCCCCTCAATCGGCGATAAACCAACAGCCGCCTGTTTGACGAAATCGCATAACTGATTGTGTGTTAATGGCCGCTCGCCTGCGCTCATATACCCTGCGGCAAAACAGAGTAACCCGATACCCTGAGCCCAATCGGTTGATGGCAGAATCCCCTGCGGAACATTCGGTGCCGACGTCTGTGCGGCACAAAGCCCCTCGTCGTAACACTGTGCAAAACGTTGCTCATGTATTGCTGAGTTGACGCCGGACCACGGCAGCAAATGCAGCGCTGGCTCAAGCTCAGTTATCTGATTCACCGTCTCAACAACATAGCGCAAGATGGTTTCTCTGGATGGCATGGATGTACCTTGCCGAAACGCAACCATTTCACTCATTACTGTGTCCTCATTTTGCGGGAACAGAATCACTGCTCCCGATTAGATTGGATTACATTGCCAGCACGTACTTGAGCATCACGCCCGCGGCAATGGCCGAACCGATAACCCCCGCCACGTTCGGGCCCATCGCGTGCATCAGCAGGAAGTTCTGTGCGTCCGACTCCAGGCCCACTTTGTTCGATACGCGGGCCGCCATCGGCACCGCCGACACCCCCGCCGAACCGATAAGCGGGTTGATTTTGTTCTTACTGCACAGGTTCAGCAGCTTCGCCATCAGCAC